>CAWEYT010000013.1:0-91896 GCA_963813375.1 uncultured Acidimicrobiales bacterium
TACAGGCTGAAGCCGGCCAGGTCGCCCATGGCGTCGCCCTCGCCGCCGCGGCGCTTGCGGGCCCGGCTGAGCACCAGGAAGCCGAGCCCGATGACCCCCATGGTGACGATCAGCATGACGGTGGCCACGGCGTTGAGGGCCGGGGTGGCTCCGCCTCTCGCCGAGCTGTAGATGCGGATGGGGACCGTCTCCGTCCCCGCTCCCGAGGACAGGAAGGAGGCGATCACGAAGTCGTCGAGCGAGGTGGCGAACACGATGACGACGCTGGCGAAGATGGCCGGCCACAGGAGCGGCAGGATGACCAGTCGCAAGGCCTGGCTGGCCTTCGCCCCGAGATCTCGCGCCGCCTCCTCGTAGACCGGGCCGATGGCCACCAGGCGGCCGCGCACGATCACCACCACGAAGGAGAGCGTGAACGTCACGTGGCCGAGGATCTGGGCGCCCCGACCGAGGGGCACGCCGGTGTAGAGCTCCTTGAACACGATGAACAGCGAGGCGCCCATCACGATCTCCGGCGTCACCAGCGGGATGAGGGAGACGAGGTTCGCCCCGTGGGAGAGCCGGGACCGCCAGCGCGTGAGCCCGATGGCCAGGAGCACACCGAGGGGCACGACGATGAGGATGGTGACGAGCCCGAGCAGCAGGCTGTTGCGCACGGCCAGCTGGAGGCTGTCGTCCTTGGCCACCGAGCCCGGGTCCGTCCACCACCACCGCACCGAGAACCCCTGCCAGGTCGAGCGGCTGCGGCCGCTGTTGAACGAGAAGGCGATGGCGATGAGCACCGGCACGATCGACCACACCACGTACAGCCACGTGATGAGGGGAAGGACCCGCGGCTGGTCCAGGGATCGGCGCGGCTCACTCCGCTGACCTCTGGGCGCGGGTGGTGATGACGAGGTAGTAGCTCATCAGCACGAGCAGAAGGGCGGAGAGGATGAGCACCAGCACGGCGCCGTTCTGCGGTTGGCGGCTGCGGGTGATGTACAGCTCGATCTGGTTGCCGATCATCTCCGTGCCGGGCGAGCCGGAGAGGATGGTGTTCGTGTAGTAGTCGCCGAACATCGGCAGCGCGGTGATGACCGACGCGGCGAGGATGCCGGGCACGGACAGCGGGAGCGTCACGTTGAGGAAGGTGGCCTTGGCGCTGGCGCCGAGGTCGCGAGCGGCCTCGAGGTAGCGGCCGTCGATGCGGTCGAGCGCGGCGTAGAGCGGGAGGATGAAGAACGGGATGTACCCGTAGACCAGCCCCATGATCACCGTGATGGGTTGGCCGAACCAGACCTCGCCGCCGTTGCCGAGACCGAGCGCCTCGAAGAGCTGCGGTGCGTGCAACGCGTTGAGCGCGTCCGCGGCCCAGCCCCCTCCGGGTTGAGGAGGTTGACCCAGGCCAGCATCCGCATCAGGTAGCTCATCCAGAACGGCAGCACGATGCAGGCGAGCAGGATGCCCTTCGTGCGGCCGGCGTAGCGGGCCAGGTAGTAGGCGACCGGGTACCCGATGGCGAAGCACAGGACGAGGGAGATCGCCACATAGGTGAAGGTCCGCACGAAGACGTTGCGCAAGCGACCCGTTGACGACCTCGCCGAGCACGTCGTTGAAGGCGGTGAAGTTCCACGTCAGCGGGTTCCAGCGGGGGAGCGCGGAGCCGAAGATGGGGTCGACACCGCCGAAGGCGATGGCGGCGATGGCGTAGAACGGGATGAGGAACAGCGCGATGAGCCACGACGGTTCCGGGCAGCGTGAACGAGGCCCAGAGGCCCTGCGGGTCTGCTCTGCTTCCCTCGCCCCGAGCCATCGCCGGCCCGGCTCAGCCCGACCGGATACGGCCGTAGGCGTCCGTCCAGAGGTTCTCGACGTCGAGCGACAGCGCGTCGAGGCGGAACCCGTTGGCGACGTCCTCGTCGCTGACCAGCGTGCTCAGGAGGTGGCTGGGCACCAGCTCGGCGGCGATGAGGTCGTCCGGGGTCGGGCTGGTCAGCGCGGGCTGGTAGCCCACGAACTCGAAGTTGAACTCCGCGTTGGCGGGGTCGAGCAGGTAGTTGATGAGCGCGTGGGCCATCACCGGCCGCTCGGACCGGGCCGGGATGACGAAGAAGTCGTTGGCGACGGTGGTCCGCGACGGCTTCCAATAGCCCAGCACCTCGGCGTCCGTGCCTTCGGGCAGGTAGTACTCCGCGGCGATCATGTCGCCCGACCACGCCTGGTGGATGTGGGACGAGCCCTCCGGGATCTGCTGCCAGGCGAGGATGTCGAAGCGGGCGTCCGTGGCCGCCACCAGCGCGTTGATGTCGGCCTCGGCGGCGTCGAGGATCGCGGGGTCGCTGGTGTTGGTGTCCGTGACGCCCCGGTAGTACATGCCGAGCGTGAGCGCCTCACGGGGGTCGTCGAGGACGCCGACGAAGCCCTTGTTGGCGGGATCCCACAGCAACTTCCACGCGTCGTCGCCGGCGAAGGCTGCGTCGTCGATCTTGTCCCGCCGGTAGGCGATGCCGGTCGTGTACACGACGTACGGCGCGGTGTACCTCGACCCGACGTCGTAGTACGGGCTCTGCAGCGTGGCCAGCACGTTGCTGAAGTTCGTGAGGTACTCCTGGTTGAGCGGCTGGATCAGCTCGCCGACGACGAACTTCGGCAGCTGCAGCGTCGTCGCGCCCATGACGAGGTCGAACGTCAGCGACTCGTTGCGCAGGTTGGAGAGGAGCTTGTCCTCGGTGTCGTAGACGGTGATCTCGAGCGTCGTGCCCATCTCCGCCTCGAAGGCGGCCTGGGTCTCGGGGTTGATGTAGTCGGCGTAGTTCAGGACCCGCAGCGTGCCGCTCTCGGGCTCCTGCCCGCTGGCCACCGCCTCGATCCCGTTGTCGGGCAGGGTGACAGGGTTGTCGAGGCGGGCGAGGGGGATGGTGTCCCCGCTGCCGCCGCCGCCACCGCTCCCGTTGTCGCTACTACTCCCGCAGGCCGACAGGATGGAGCCGCTCAGCCCGGCGAGCACCGCCAGGCGGGCCGAACGCTCCACGAACTGACGGCGGGACATTCCGTTGGCCACGTCGTTCCTCCCCTTGTCCGCAGCGGACCGAATGCTCCAGTCTGGCCGATGACCCCATGTCGGGCGGTCGCGCCCCGGCCGCTTGCTATACTGACTGACGAGTCAGTTAGGCGTCAACGGTAGCGGAGCGCACAGCGGTCCCGGTGACGCGAGCGATCGGGCCGGGAGAAACAGGAGGGGCCAGGATGGCGCAGCGCTGGGATGCAGTGGTGGTCGGCGGCGGGCACAACGGGCTGGTCGCAGGCGCCCTGCTGGCCAAGGAGGGCCAGCGGGTAGCGGTGCTCGAAGCGCGTCCCGTCGTCGGCGGCGCTGCCGTGACCGAGCAGCCGTGGGGGCCGGAGTTCAAGGTGACCGCCCTGAGCTACGTGATGAGCCTCATGCCCGACGCCATCGTGCACGGGCTCGATCTCGCCCGCCACGGGTATCACGTGTATCCGATGGGCCCGTCATACCTGGGCCTGCCCGACGGCCGTGGGCTGGTGATGGGGGAGGAGGCTGCCGATCGCTACCGCACCGTCGCCGCCTTCTCGAAGCGCGACGCCGTCGCGCTCGAGCGCTGGGACGCCTGGATGGACGGCATCGCCGCTGTGCTCGGCCCGCTCCTCACGCAGGTGCCGCCCAAGCTGGGCTCGAAGCGGCCCGCCGATCTGCTCGACCAGCTCAAGGTGGCCTGGCGGCTGCGCGGGCTCGACGTGACGAAGGCCGCCGACGTCACCCGTCTCTTCACGATGAGCGTCGGGGACCTGCTGCGCGAGTGGTTCGAGTCCGAGGCCGTCCAGGCGATGATGGCGGTCAACGGCGTGATCGGGACCTGGGCCGGGCCCGAGGAGCCGGGCACCGCCTACGTGATGCTGCACCACTCGATCGGTGACGTGGGTGCCGGGTCCTCCCTCGGGCAATGGGGCTACCCCAGGGGCGGCATGGGCGCGGTCGCCGAGGCCATCCGCCGTTCCGCGGAGTCCTTCGGCGTGACGGTGCGCACCGGTGCGCCGGTCGAGCGGGTGCTCACCCGGGGAGGCCAGGTCACGGGCGTGGCCCTCGTCGACGGCGAGGAGCTGAGCACGGACACGGTGATCTCCGCGGTGCACCCCCAGATCGGCTTCCTCCGCCACCTCGATGCGGCCGAGCTCCCGGACGACTTCGTGACCGCCATCCGGCGCTGGCGGAGCCGCAGCGGCACGGTCAAGGTCAATCTCGCGCTGTCGGAGCTGCCCGACTTCACCTCCCATCCGGGCACCCACCTCCAGCCCCACCACACCGGCGCCATCGAGCTCGCCCACTCGCTGGAGTACCTCGAGCAGGCCTTCCAGGAGGCGCGGAGCGGCCGGCCGGCCACGCGGCCGTTCAGCGACGGCTGCATCCCGTCGACCCTCGATCCCACGCTGTGCCCCGAGGGGACCCACGTCATGAGCCTCTTCACGCAGTGGGTGCCGTCCTCCTGGAGCGAGGAACCCCATCAGGACGAGCTCGAGGCCTATGCCGACCGGGTGGTGGCCGGCTACACCGAGCTGGCCCCCAACCTGGCCCGCTCCGTCATCCATCGCCAGGTCATCGGCCCGTACGACATGGAGCACACCTACGGCCTCGTCGGTGGCAACATCTTCCACGGTGAGCTCTCGGTCGACCAGCTGTTCCACAACCGGCCGGCGGCCGGGTTCGCCGACTTCCGCTCGCCGATCGTCGGGCTCTACCAGGCCCACTCCGCCACCCATGGCGGCGGCGGGGTGTGCGGCATCCCGGGCTGGCAGGCGGCGCGCGCCGTGCTGGCCGACCAGCGCCGCCAACGCCGCCCGTGGCGACGAGCCGCCAACCGCCCCGCACAGGTCTGAGCCACCGATCCCGAGGAGACGCTGAAGATGGCCCGCACCCCCGCACCCCTCCCGGTCGAGGAGTTGGAGGCCTGCCTCCGCCCCTTCGGTCACTCGCGGATGCTGCCGCGCGGCGCGTACACCGATCCCGACGTCCTGGCCTGGGAGCAGCTCAACTTCTTCGACGGGAGTTGGGTCTGCGCCGGCCGGCTGGCGGACCTCGCCGAGCCCCGGTCGCAGAAGGCCGTGCGGATCGGCACGACCGGCGTGCTGCTGACCCGGGACGGCGACGGCGCGCTGCACGCGTTCGCCAACATCTGCCGCCACCGCGGTCATGAGCTGCTGGCCTGTGGCACGTCGACCGTTCGTGGCGTGGTCCAGTGCCCGTACCACGCCTGGAGCTACGAGCTCGACGGTGAACTGCGGCTCGCGCCGCACTTCGGCGAGGTCCCGAACTTCGAGCCCGCCGCCATGGGGCTGCAGCGGCTGGCCCACGCCGAGTGGGGCGGGTGGGTCTTCGTCAACGTCGACGGCCGCGCGGGTCCGTTCGAGGACCACCTGGGTGCCTTCGGCGCGCTGACTGCGGGCTGGGAATGCGAGCGGCTGGTCGTGGCGGCGACCCACGAGTACGACCTCCAGGCCAACTGGAAGATCGCCATCGAGAACTACCACGAGTGCTACCACTGCCCGCTCATCCACCCGCAGCTCTGCCAGGTCTCGCCCAGCGATTCGGGAGACAACTTCCAGGACGCGGCCGGTTCCTGGGTCGGGGGCGACATGGACCTCGCCGACGACGCCGACACCATGAGCCTCGATGGCCGGTCCAGCGGCACGGTCTTGCGGGGCTTGGACGAGCGCCAGCGCCGTCAGGTCCTGTACCTCAACCTCTTCCCCAACCTGCTGGTCAGCCTCCACCCCGACTACGTGATGACGCACCGCATCGGGCCGCTCACGCCGGCGACCAGCCATGTGGAGTGCCAGTGGCT
Organism: uncultured Acidimicrobiales bacterium; assembly: GCA_963813375.1. Classification (GTDB taxonomy): domain Bacteria; phylum Actinomycetota; class Acidimicrobiia; order Acidimicrobiales; family Ilumatobacteraceae; genus DASTFY01. Next base: position 5,838 of record CAWEYT010000013.1, read on the forward strand.
GTTCCCGCCCGAAGCGCTGGAGCAGCCCGGGTTCGACCCCAGCTACGCGGTCGACTTCTGGGACATCACCAACCGCCAGGATTGGGCTGCGGTGGAGTCCGTGCAGCGAGGCGTGGCCTCACCTCGCTTCCTCCCCGGCATCCTGAGCGGCTCGGAGGACGCCGTGTACCACTTCGTGACCATGGTGGCCTCCGGCTACCTGGGCCGCGAGCTGGCGCGACGATCGGCGGACGGCGCGCTGGCGCCGTCGAAGAGATCCGTGAAGCCGGCCGGCTCGTAGGGCCCGATCACGAGCTGCTCGAGCACACCCGTACCCGTCCGATCGCCGAGGGTGGCCCGGCACACGGCCTGCACATGGAGGTGGTGGAGGGCCAGCGGATCGGGTACCGGCAGCTCCCAGCGCTCCCCGGCCACGGCCGACTCGCCCTTCCAGACCCCATGGCCCCACTCCGGGTGCAGGTACCCGAGACCGAGCATCTGGAACTCCCACAGCGGCTCCAGGCGCAGCGTCAGCAAGTCGCCGCCGGCCCGTACCAGGTCGATCTCCGCGTAGGCGGCGCGGCGGGTCCCCTGGCGCCACTCGACGCGATGGGCGACGGCCTGGACCGGCTCCGGCGTCGCCGGTCCCGACCGGGACCACGAAACCGCTCCGGTGCCACGGCGTCCCGTCGGCTTCCTCGTTGGAGGCGAAGTGCACGCAGACGTCGTCGAAGTTCGTAGGCGCCCACAACCAGAAGAACTGCGGTGCCGGACCGGGCGCGCCCCCGCCGCGCTCGCCGACCGGGCGGATGCCCCATGAGCGGTCACGGCAGCCCCGTACCTGGCCCGGCGGCATCTCGATGCGCCGGCCGTCGACCTCGAGCCAGCCCGACCAGTCGCCCCACTGCGTGAGCCGGGTGTAGTCGAAGACCACCCGCGTCCCGTGGCACCGGGTGAACCGCGGCTCCTCGACCGGGGCGGTGCGGGCGGTGAACACGAGGTCCGCGGCCAGGCCCTGGTCGCGAGCGTCGACGACGACGCGGAGGGACTGCAGCGGCACGATCACCTCCACCGTCACCGGCCCGACCGCCGTCGAACGGTCGGTCGGGCACCGGCCGGAGGAGTGCACGCTGACCTGCTGGCCGTCGCTGACGACGCTGAACGCGGCGTCGATGACGTCGCGGTTCGGGTACAGGCCGAGCGCCACACCGAAGAACAGCGCGCCGTCGGCCGTGCCCCCGTTGAAGAAGTAGCGGTCGTAGTGGTTGGGGTCGGAGGACGCCGGGTGGGCCAGCGGGTCGGGGGTCTGGTGGACCGGGTAGTCGTCGGCGGGACTGAGCACCGCCGGAGCGTAGGTGGATACCCTCGACGCCGATGGCTGGCGAGGAACAGAGCCCGAGCCGCCCGGGCCGCGCCCGCCGGTGGTCGCTGTCTCCGTCGGCCTACCGGCGGCTGACGCTGCTGGCCGCTCTCGCGCTTGCCGTCATCATCGTCACCGGGGCCCTGGTGCGGCTGACGGGATCCGGTCTCGGCTGCCCGGACTGGCCGCAGTGCAACGAGGCGCGCTTTGTCGACGTCTCCAGCACCCACGGCGCCATCGAGCAGGTCAACCGGCTGTTCACCGGCATCGTCGCCGTCTCCGTCATGCTGGCCGTCCTGGGCTCGCTGGTGCGCCGGCCCCGGCGCCGCGACCTGACCTGGCTGTCGCTCGGGCTGGTCGCGGGCGTGATCGGCCAGATCGTGCTCGGCGGCATCACGGTGCTGACGAACCTGCACCCCGCGGCGGTGCAGGCGCACTTCGTGCTCTCGATCGTGATCCTCACCGACGCCCTGGTCCTCCACCAGCGGGCCTCCGAGGAACCCGGGCCCTACCGACCCGCGGCCGACCGGCCGTTGCGCCGTGATGTCCTGGCTGCGTCCGCCCTCGTCGGCCTGGCCATCGTGACCGGCACGGTCGTGACCGGGACCGGGCCACACGGCGGTGACGAGGAGGCGAGGCGGTTCGGGTTCGCGGTCACGGACGTCGCCCGTGTCCACAGCGTGGCGGCGCTCGTGGCCACCGGCGCGCTGTTGTGGTTGGCGTGGCGTGCCCGCCGAGGGCCGACCTGGTCCATCATCGGGGAGCCCCTCAGTGCGGTGCTGGTGGCACTCGTCGTCCAGGGGACGATCGGCTACATGCAGTACTTCAATGGCATCCCGGTGCCGTTGGTCGCCTTCCACGTGACGGGATCGGTCGTCGTCTGGTGGTTGACCTGCCGCCTGACCTTCGCCACCCGTGTGCCGGAGTCGCGGGTGGCGACCGGGCCAACCCCGGCCGACCGCGTGCTCAATCGTTGAGGACTGGATCCGGCGGCACGTTCGTCGTCGTGGTCGGCGCCTCGTCGGCACCGAGCATCCAGAACGGCACGGTCCTGCCCTGCTTGGCCTCGACCATCTCGCCGATCACGCGGTGGAAGCGGTGCGGCTGGCGCAGGTCCTTGATCTCCTTGAAGCCCGAGGCCTCGTTGGCGGACTCGATGCGCACGGTGGCGTAGCCCAGCATCCGCCCGATCAGCGTCTGGGTCATCGAGATGTCCGTCACCTTGGCCCAGGGGATCCATGCCATCTGCCGGCGGAGGATGCCCCACGAGCGGATGACGCGGAAGTCGGTGAGGACGTAGCGCGTGTACCAGAACTGCATTCGCTTGATGATGAGGTAGATGAGGAGGACGTCGAGGAGCACGAAGCCGACGGCAGCCACGGTGGTGCTCCCCCCGCCACCCACCCAGGCCACCAACAGGAGCAGGAGGAGGCCGATGCCGATGAGCTCCTTGGCCGCCTCCACCACGAACGCGTTGGTCGAGGGCTGGTCCATCAGGACGATGCTCTCGTCGGTGGTGAGGTACGAGCGAACGATCTGATCGGGCGTCGGCAGCAGCATCGACAGCAGGTCGAACCTGGATCGCCCCGGAGGCGGCGGCGGCGTGTAGGACGCGGCCATGGCGCCGTCGCCTTACTTGCTCTCGTCCGACCAGGAAGAGACGAAGTCGGCGAACTTGCTGAACAGGTCGGAGAAGAAGCTGCCCACCTCGGTGAAGAAGTTGCCGATCGCGTCGCCCGCGCCAGCCGGGTCGTTCCAGATGAACAGGATGATGAACGCGATGATGAGCCAGAGCAGAACCTGCCTGAGCGTGATTTTCATCGTCTGGAGACCTCCCGCGCGGCACGGGGCCGTTCGTCTCCGCTTGCGGCAAATCCTACTGATGGGATTCGTCCCGCCGCAACGACCCCCGCCAGCGCACCCGCAGTGGCCACCAGTTCCCGCACGGTGTCGTGGATGATGTCGGCCACCGGCCGGACCGCGTCGATGCGCCCCATGACCTGCCCGCCGAGCGCGATCGAGGCCTCCATGTCCCCGCCGAAGTAGAGATCCGTCGCCGAGCCGAACACCTCGAAGCCGACGTGGTCCGCCCGCTCCAGCTCGGTCGTACGGGCCGTGCGGAGGGCTCGCAGTCCGGGACGGGAGAAGCGATTGAGGAACACCGTGTCGGTCTCTGCGGCGGCGACGATCGCCTGCTTCCAGTTGTCGTGGACCGGCGACTCTGCCGCGGACACCATGCGGGTCCCCATCTGGACACCCTCCGCACCGAGGGCCATGGCGGCCGCCATCGTCCGCCCGTCGCAGATGCCGCCGGCCGCGATCACGGGGACGTCGAGGTGGGATGTGACGAGGGGCAGCAGCACCATGGAGGCCACGTCGCGAGGGTTCTTGAAGCCGCCACCCTCACCACCCTCGACCACCAGACCGTCGACCCCCGCGTCCACCGCCTTGCGCGCCGCAGCGAGCGTGGGGACCACGTGGAAGACGGTGAGGCCGGCGTCCTTGAGCTGACGGGTGTAGCGGTTGGGGTCACCGGCGGAGGTCGTGACGAAGCGCACGCCCTGGTCGACCACGAACTCGACGATGGACGGATCGCGCACGAAGAGTTGGGCGATGTTGACGCCGAAGGGCTGGTCCGTGAGATCGCGCATCTTGCGGATCTCCTCCCGCACCACGTCGAGCTCGCCGGACGACGTCTCGATGATCCCCAGTCCGCCGGCGTTGGAGACCGCCGACGCCAGTTGGGCCCGCGCGATCCAACCCATCGGTGCCTGGACGATGGGGTACCTGATGCCCAGCAGCTCGCTGACGCGCGTGCGGATCGGCGGCGGTGGCTCCACCGCGGACTCGGCGCCCTCCGCCGGTGCGGCCTCGCTCACAGGTGCTCGGCGGCCGCGGCCTCGACGGCGGCGACAATGGGGTCCCAGTCGGCTCCGGGCTCGCGGGTCACGGTGACGAAGTCGTTGACCCCGAACAGGTTCACCACGCCCGGCGCCGCGAACACGGCCTGAGCGAAGTCGGTGTCCGCTTCGTCGGCGCTGGCCACGTTGATCATCGAACCGAGCGTGACGTCCAGGGTGAACTTCAGGGCGTCCGGGTTCGGGGTGGGGCTCGGGTGCGCGCTGGCCACGGCCGGACGCTACCGGTTGGGCGCGGGCACGGCCGTCCCTGGGCCGAGCACGGGGTCGTACAGGTGATGACAGTCGTTGGCCACCACCACGTGGTGCGCGACCTCGCTTCCGTCCACGGTGATCCGAACCACCGTGATGCTCGTGTTCTCCACCGTGAGCCACAGGCTGTGGTGCACGCCGAACACCTCGGCCAGGTAGGCGTTGATCACCCCACCGTGGACGACGACGGCGGTGGTACCGCCGGGATGACGCTCGGCCACGCGGTCGATGGCCTGGACCACGCGCGCCCGGAGGGCGTCGTCACCCTCGCCGCCGGGGATGCCGTCCCAGCGCCGCGTCCGCGACCAGGCGACCCACTCCGGGTCGCGCGCCGCGGCCCGCCGCCGGAACTCGCCCTGCCCCCAGTCGCCGAGGAGGACCTCTTGGAGGTCCGGGTCGGTCTGCACCTCCAGGCCGCGCGGGTCGGCCAACGCCGCCGCCGTCTCCACCGCTCGACGGAGGTGGGAGGCGTACACGGCGTCGAGCGCTTTCGGGGCCAGGCGGGCGGCGAGGGCTTCCACCTGCCGGCGTCCCTCGGGATGCAGGCCCGGGTCGGCTGCCTCCTCGGTCCCAGGCACGACGTCGGCCGAGCGGCCGTGCCGGATGAGGAGCAGCTCGCACGACTCGCCGCCGTGCTCGAGGAGGGTCGGCTGGGGCACCGCCGCCCTGACGTTCATCGGCCCGGTGTCCATGCCCGCACCTTATGGTGATGAGCAGGATCGCTCACCGTCCGCTCGCCGAGTGGCTAGGGTGCGCCCGACTTCCGCATGGGGCGGAGGGGGGAGCCCAGGGGGAACCGCGGAGTTGGAGGCGCTGGTGCAGAGCAGAGCCGCCCGGCTGCTGTTGCTGGCCTTTGGTCTGCTCGTCCTCTGGTCGTTCGCCGCCCCCCAGGCGTCGGCCCAGGCCACTGAGATTGTCCGGGGTCGGGTCTTCAACGAGCAGGAGGTGGACGGCGACCGCGTGCGGGATCCGGTCGAAGGCGTCACGATCACCGTCGCGGCCGAGGGCGGGGAGGCCGCCGGCGAGGCCGTGACCGACGCCGAGGGCCGCTACGAGATCCCGCTCCCCGGTCCCGGGAACTACGTGGTCACCATGGACGAGTCCACGTTGCCCGACGACGTCACGCCTCGCGAGGACAGCCCCAGCGAGCGGCCCGTCAACGTCCGTCCCGGCGAGCAGCAGTCCCTCAACTTCTTCCTCGGCGAGGACACTCGCCAGCAGGACAGCCGGTGGAGCATCCTGCCCCAGACGCTGGCCAACGGGGTCAAGTTCGGCCTCATCATCGCCATCTGCGCCGTGGGCCTCTCGCTCATCTACGGCACGACCGGGCTGTCCAACTTCGCCCACGGCGAGATCGTGGCCCTCGGCGCCATCATGGCCTGGTACGCCAACCAGTACTGGTTCAGGTTCCACGTGCTCCTCGCCGCCATCGTCGGCATCGCCGCGGCCACGCTGGCGTCGGCGGCCTTCGAACGCGGCATCTTCAGGCCTCTGCGGCGCAGGGGCGTCGGTTTGACCTCGCTGATGATCATCACCATCGGCGTCGGGATCTCGGCCCGCTATGTGTTCCAGTTCATCTTCGGCGGCCGCTCCCGGGCCTACCGGCAGTTCGTCGTACAGGAGGCGAAGGACCTGGGGCCGTTCTCGCTGACCCCACGGTCCATGACGATCATGACCATCAGCGTGATCGCCGCCATCGGCGTGGCGCTCTGGCTGCTCAGGACCCGCACCGGCAAGGCCATCCGGGCCGTGTCCGACAACCCGGACCTGGCCTCCTCGACCGGCATCAACACCGACCGCATCATCCTCATCGTGTGGGTCGTGGGCGGCGCACTGGCCGGCCTCGGTGGCATCCTGCTCGGCCTCGAGCAGCAGGTCCGCTGGGACATGGGGTTCAGCTTGCTGCTGCTCATGTTCGCCGCCATCACCCTGGGCGGCCTCGGCAACCCCTTCGGCGCGCTGGTCGGCGGCATCGTCATCGGCGTCTTCGTCGAGCTCTGGACGTGGCTCCTGCCGGGGGTCATCGAGCTGAAGAACATCGGCGCCCTGCTGGCGCTGATCCTGATCCTCCTCATCCGCCCGCAGGGCATCCTGGGCAGGAAGGAACGGGTGGGCTAGATGGGCGCGCTCAACTGGTCGCTGATCTTCTCGAACGCCATCTACACCGCCATCAGCATCAACGCCATCGCCTACGCACTCATCGCGCAGGGCCTCAACGTCCACTTCGGGTACACGGGCCTGCTCAACTTCGGCCAGGCCGCGTTCGCCGCCGCCGGCGCCTACGCCATCGCCATCCCGGTGAGCACCTACGGCTGGTCGTTCTGGGCCTGCATCCCTGTCTTGATCACCGCCGCCGTCCTGCTGGCGTTGCTCCTCGGCATCCCGACGCTGCGGTTGCGCGCCGACTACCTGGCCATCGTCACCATCGCGGCATCCGAGATCGTGCGCATCGGGTTGAACTCTGTTCGGTTCACCTGGCTGACCGGCGGCAACGACGGTCTCCAGCGGTTCACGGGCGATGTCGAACGGGTGAACCCACTCGATCCCGAGCGGTACCGGCTCCTGCCGCAGGTCTTCGGGAACCGGACCCAGACCTTCAACGAGTACGACCTCTTCATCATCGTCGCCGGTTGGATCCTCGTGGCCCTGGCCTCGGCGTACGTCTACTACCTGATGCGCAGCCCCTGGGGCCGGGTCATCAAGAGCATCCGGGAGGACGAGGACGCGGCCCGCAGCCTGGGCAAGAACATCTTCTCCTACAAGATGCAGAGCCTGATCATCGGCGGCATCATCGGCGCCCTCGGCGGCGCGGTGATCGCCGTCGGCAACCGCGTGGCCCAGCCGAACAACTACAGCACCGCGCTCGACGTTCTTCGCCTACACCATCCTCATCCTGGGCGGCGTCGCGAGGGTGAAGGGGCCGATCATCGGCGCGATGATCTTCTGGTTCCTGATCGCCTTCGTGGACAACGTGCTGTCCGAGGTCACCCGCGAGTACACCATGCCAAACTGGATCATCCTGAACGCCAACAACTTCGGGCAGGTCAAGTTCATCCTGGTCGGCATCGGGCTGGTCCTGCTGGTGGTGTACCGGCCGCAGGGGATCTTCGGGGACAAGCGCGAGCAGGTGTTCGATGTCCGCTGACACCGCGTCGCCCTCCCCGTTCGCCGGCCTGGCCTGGGAGCCGGGCGTGGCCAAGCCGGACCCGATCCTGGTGGCCGACGGCATCCGGAGGAACTTCGGTGGCCTCACCGCTGTCGCCGTGGACCACGTCGAGTTCCAGCGCAGCCGCATCACGGCGCTCATCGGTCCGAACGGGGCCGGCAAGACCACGTTCTTCAACCTGCTGACCGGCTTCGACGAGCCGGACCACGGGCGGTGGATGTTCGACGGCACCGAGATGAACGGGATACCCGCCCACAAGACGGCACGGCTGGGCATGGTGCGGACCTTCCAGCTCACCAAGAGCCTCACTCGCCTACCGGTCATCGAGAACATGAAGCTGGGCGCCACCCATCAGCGGGGCGAGGGCGTCGTCCGGGGGCTGTTCAAGCCGATCTGGAGCGCGCAGGAGAAGGAGATCGAGGCCAAGGCGGACGGCCTGCTCGAGCGCTTCAAGCTCATCCACATGCGGGACGAGTTCGCGGGCAACCTGTCGGGTGGCCAGCGCAAGCTGTTGGAGATGGCCCGGGCCTTGATGGCCGATCCCAACCTGATCATGCTGGACGAGCCCATGGCCGGCGTGAACCCTGCCCTCACCCAGAGTCTGCTCGGTCACGTGAAGTCCCTCCGCGACGAGGGGCGCACGGTGATCTTCGTCGAGCACGACATGGACGTCGTGCGGGACATCAGCGACTGGGTGGTGGTGATGGCCGAGGGAGCCATCATCGCCGAGGGACCACCGGAGTCACTGGCGGAGAACACGAACGTGATCGACGCCTACCTGGGCGCCCACCACGACATGGACCTGGGGAACGGCGATGGCTGAGGGCGTCATCGAGGCCACCGAGATCGTCGCCGGGTACGTCCCCGAGGTCAACATCCTCAACGGCTGCAACGTGACGCTGGCCAACGGTGAGTTCGTCGGGATCATCGGGCCGAACGGCGCCGGCAAGTCCACCCTGCTCAAGGCCGTCCTTGGCCTCGTGCACATCCGCTCCGGCACCGTCAGCCTGGACGGCGAGGACATCACCGGCCGCAAGCCCTACGAGCTGGTGGCCAGGGGTGTGGGCTTCGTGCCCCAGACCAACAACGTGTTCCCCAGCCTGACCGTGGCGGAGAACCTGGAGATGGGGTGCTTCCTCAACCCCGACGTGTACGACGACCGGTTCGAGTACGTCACCACGCTGTTCCCACGTTTGCGGGAGCGGGCCGACCAGCGGTGCGGGTCGCTGTCGGGCGGCGAGCGACAGATGGTCGCCATGGGCCGGGCCCTGATGCTGGATCCCAAGGTCCTGTTGCTGGACGAGCCCTCGGCCGGCCTCTCTCCGGCGCTGCAGGACCAGGTGTTCATCCAGTGCCGGCAGATCAACGAGACCGGGGTGGCCATCCTCATGGTCGAGCAGAACGCCCGCCGCTGCCTGCAGGTCTGCGACCGCGGGTACGTGCTGGACCAGGGCCGCAACGCCTACACCGGCACGGGCCGGGAGCTGCTGGCCGACCCCAAGGTCATCGAGCTCTATCTCGGCACGCTGGCCAAGGTCGAGTAGCCCGCCGGCCGCCTCGGAGCGGCGAGCCCGGACTCGCACCGGACGAGCCAGTGCCGCATCAGCGAACGGTCGGGCCCGGTGGGACCGCGCCCGCTCGGCAGTTCGGCATCCCTCGGTTCAGGCGTCGTGTGCGAACTCTTCGACGTTCGGCTCGGGTGTGTGGTAGTCGCCGTGCTCAGCCATCCACCAAGCGTGGGAGGTCCGTAAGCCTGTGGGCTCGTCGAGTGTGCCGGCGCAGATCGACAGGTGGTCCGGCCGCGCCGCAGCACGCCAGAACAGCGACGAACCACACCTGGAGCAGAAGGCGTACGCGACGCTGGGGTCGGGCGAGTACCACGTCAAGGTCGTGTCACTCGCAAATCGAACGCTGCCTGGCGACGATGCGGTGGCCGCCATGTGGTGCCCGGTGAACCTGCGACACCTGTGGCAGTGACAGTTCCACACGGACCGCAAAGGGCCAACGACGGTGTAGCTGATGCCGCCACACTCACATCTACCCGACGCGTTCTGCTCCATCGCTGCTTCGGTACCCATGCGGGCCAAGGTAGCCATGATCCCGGTGTGCACCATTGGTCGCATCGGTCGTCCCGACGCCCGATCCGCACGGCCGGCACCAGCGAGCGAGCACCAACCGATCCAGGCAGCCATGGGCCGTCTCGTGGCATCCGCCACCCGCACACAGTGCCCGAGGGCAGTCGGTGCCGCCACGGGCTAACCCTGCCTAGTGTTCTCACGGCACGTCGGTGAGGAAGCGGAGGCGCAATGATCGATCAGCCGCTGCGACGCGTCGGCGGCTACCTCAACCTCGACGGACTGGCAGAGGCCGACCCGACGCTGGAGGAATCAGAATGAAATGGGTGACCCACGCTCGTCCGAAGACGGACCGGATCGCATGTCCGTGGCTCATCCGCCGCTTCATCGATCTCGACGCTGAGTTCCTGTACGTGCCGCGCAGCGAAGTGCTCGCCACCGCTGAGCGCGAAGGAGCGCACTCCTTCGATGCGCCCGACGCCGAGTTCGATCATCGCGACGGCAAATGCACCTTCGAGGTGCTGATCGACCACTACGGGTTGCGGGATCCCGCTCTCGGGCGGCTGGCCCGGATCGTGCACGCCGCGGACATTGACACCGAGCTGGACACCGATCCCGCCGGTCCGGGACTGCTGGCCATCGGTGTGGGAGGTCTCGACGTCGAAGCCGACGACCACCGGCTCCTCGAGCGCGCCAGCTTCGTGTACGACGCGCTGTACGCCTGGTGCCAGCAACAGGTCCGCGCGGCGACGTGAGCGAGCACCTCGACTATGGCGCCATCCGCGCCGAGACGGTCCAGCAGGTCGCCAAGTTGATGGCGGCCGCCGCGATCACCGCGCCGAAGTCTGGCGGGCAGTTGTTCCTGGCCGGGAAGCACAACTTCACCGAGACCGTCGTCGTGTCCGACGGCCCGACGCGTCATCGGCTTGCGGAATGGATGCGCGCCCGCGCTAAGGAACGGCGGGAGACCATCTGGCTGCGTGACGCCGAGGTCGCCGAAGCGGTCGACGCAATCCTTTTCATCGGGATCGCCGACTGGTACCCGCCGAACTACGACTGCGGCGCATGCGGCTACTCGACGTGCGCCGAGTTCCTGCACGCCACCAAACCACTCCGGGATGACGCCGCCGAGCTGGAGTTCGTCGGGCCTACCTGCAATCTGCGCGACATCGACCTTGGCATCGCGGTCGGCTCTGCCGCCAAGACCGCCGCCATCCATTCCATCGACTGCCGATGCCAGACCCGTGTCGCCGTCGCCGCCCGCAAGCTCGGCATCATCCGCGCCGACGTCGCCGTCGCCCTCTCGCTGTCAATGACCCACAAGGCGATCGGCTTCGACCGCCGAATGCCAGACCCCGACTTCGCCACACTCGACTACCCGCCCACGAACACCCTTCCGGTCGGCGTCGAAGGCGCGGAGCGCTACGAAGGCGCCCGGAACCGTCAACAACCACGCCGCCCGATCAACCCATCCCGCTAGCCGACAGCACCCCACCCACTTCTGCCTGATCGATCGGGCGCAACACCGCCACGGTGCGGGATCGGGCAACATAGGCGGTTGCGATCGGTATCACATTTCGTCATACTGAGTTCATGGCGAAGGCGATCTCGGTCCGGCTCGACGACGATGCCGAGCGTGCGCTCCACGCCCTTGAGGCGTCGGGTCTGAGCCAGTCCGACGCCATTCGTTCGTCGTTGCTGGCCTCGGCCGAGCGGCTGCGGCGCGGTCGCGCTCTTGCCGCCGAGGCGGCGGCGTTGGAGGCCGACGAGGCCGACCGCGCCGAGATGTCGTCGGTCGCTGCGCTCATGGAATCGCTGCGTGCGCCGGGGTGAGGTCTACCGGTTCCGGCTCCCGAAGGGCGTAGGTCACGAACAGCACGGCGAGCGCTACGGGGTGGTCGTGCAAGCGGACGAGCTCCTGCCACGTTCGGTTGTCCTCGTGGCTCCGACGTCGAGCAGCGCCCGGCCAGCCTCGTTCCGACCGGAGATCAGCGTGGCCGGTCGGGACACGAGGGTTCTCGTCGAACAGCTGGGCGCCGTCGATGTCGAACGCCTGGGCAAGCGGGTCGGGCTGCTCAGCGCTTCCGAGATGTGGAGCGTTGATGAGGCACTGATCACGGTCCTCGGTCTGCCCTGACTAACGACGCCGCCAGCGTTGGGCGGCGACCGATCTGATCGGCGTGGATCACACCAGCCGCCGCGCTCTGCGGGTACGAGTGGAAGGGGCTCGTGGCTGTGCCGGGCGCGCAGGACCTGGCACAGCACTAGGGCTTCTCGAACACCGCGACCTGGTTGGTGCTCGCGGAGGTGAACGGCTCCTTCGACCAGCCTGCCCAGCGGTCGCGGAGCCTCAGCCCGGCCAAGCGGGCCATCAGGTCGAGCTCCGACGGCCAGACGTAGCGGTACGGCGCCGAGTGCCGGAGGAGCCGGCCGTCGAGCTCGGTCCAGTGGTGGGACCACGTGATCTGGCCGGCCAGGTCATCGAACGTCTCGATGCCGACGTGGTCCGGATCCAGCGCGAACACCCTCCCCACCTCGCCAGGGGGGAGGAGCCGGAGCTGGGGCACGATGACCTCCACGACGAAGCACCCTCCGGGCGCCAGGTGGGCCGCCGCGTTCACGAACACCGCCACCTGCTCGTCCTGGGTGGTGACGTTCATGATCGTGTTCCACACCAGGTAGACCAGCGTGAAGGAGTGGTCCAGTCGGGTCGACGTCATGTCGCCGACGGTGACCTCGACGGCGTCGGCACCGGCCTTGGCCCGCAGGCGTTCGACCATGTCGGGCGACAGCTCGATGCCATGCACCCGGACCCCGCGGGCGGCGAGGGCCATCGCCACCCGGCCTGTGCCCACTGCGAGCTCGAGCGCCGGCCCATCGCCGGCCAGCTCGGCCAGCAGGTCGACAGCGGGATCGAGCACCGCGGGGTCGAACATCGCCGCCGCGGTCGTGTCGTAGACGTCCGCGATGTCCTTCCCCCACATGACCGACGGCATGGCGGACAGCGTGGCAGGAGCCGCCACCGGAAGACGGGTGGATTCGCTGGGCCGGCCGCCAGACGCGACAGAGCCCCGGCCGTGGGGCCGGGGCTCCGTCCTCCTTCAGCGAGCCGGAAGGCTCAGGTGCCGGCGTCGAAGGCTTCGCCCACCGGGTCACCGATGAAGCCGTCGGTGCCGTAGACCGCCTTGTCGGCCGGGCCGATGCCCTTCTCGACCATGGTGGTCAGGACGCGGGACGCCTCGTCGAAGGCGATGAGCAGGATGGCGTCCGGGTCGGCCGCCACCACCTCGTCCACCTCGGCGTCGAAGGTCTGGGCCTTCTCGTCGTACACCTTCTCGACCACGACTTCGACCCCGGCCTCCTCAAGTGCCTTCTTGGTGTCCTCCTGGAGGCCCGTGCCGTAGGCGTCGTTGCGCACGATCATGCCGACCGTGGCATGGCCGTCATCGGCGATGACACCGCCGAGCACGGCGCCCTGCAGGATGTCGGAGGGGGCGGTGCGGAAGTACAGGCCCTTGTCCGGGTAGTCCGACAGCGTCTTGGACGTGTTGGCGGGTGAGAACTGCACCACGCCGGCGCCGGTGATCTTGTCGATCACCGTCAGCGACACGCCCGAGGAGGCGGCGCCGATGATGGCGTCGACGTTCTGCGACAGCAGGCGGTCAACCGTCTGGTTGGCGGTGTCCGTCGTGGCGTCACCACTGTCACCGGGGATGCCCTGGACCTGCTGGCCCAGGACGCCACCAGCGGCGTTGATCTCCTGGATGGCGAGGTCGAAGCCGGCGAACTCCGGTGGGCCGAGGAACGCTAGCGAGCCCGTCTGGGGCAGGATCGAGCCGATGACGAGCGTGCCGTCGCCGGCCCGGGTGCCCTCGACGGGGACCTGGGCCACGTCGGCCTCAGGCGGGGCGGACGCCGTCGATGTAGGTGGTGGCGGCGTTGTCGATGCGGTTGTCGTCGCCCATCACGAGCAGGCCATAGCTGGCCTCCAGGGGCTCGCCGTTGCCGGCGAACTCGAGCGGGCCGGACTGGCCGTCGTAGTCGGGATCGCCGCCGGCATCGATGATGGCCTTGCACGTCGCGAAGTCGGTGCACTTCTCGCCGTCACGGGTGATGCCGTTGATCTCCTTGGCGTAGTCGATGCCGTCCGTCTTGGCCTTCTCGGCGGCCAGGGCGATGATGTTGATGGCGTCGTACGTCTCGGCCGCGTAGTTGAACGTGGTGCCGAGCTCCGGGTCGATCGCCAGGAGCTTGTCCTGGAACTCCGTGGACAGCTCGAGGAGGGGCGTGGTGCCCTTCAAGCCGGCGAGAGCTCCAGCGGTGCCGCCGCTGGCCGCGTCACTGGTCGGCGCTTCGGTGGCGGGCGCTTCCGAGGCGGGAGCCTCGGTCGCGGGTGCTTCGGTGCCGGCTGCAGCCGTCGTGTCGGCACTGCCGCCGTCATCGTCACTGCCACAGGCAGCGGCGAACAGCGACAAGCCCACGACGAACGCGCTCCACGCGGCGCACGGTGGTCTTGGCCATATAACTGATACTCCCCCTTCGAGGTCGGACTTCGGTGTCCGAGGTTAAGGCCGACAGGCTAGGAGGTCTCGTCGCCGAGGGGCAAGCACCCCCGGAAACGCTTCACGTAGGGTGCGCAGCGTGCCTGCGCCAGCCACTTCGGAGGAAGGGACCCGCGAGGTCCTCTACCAGGTCACGGACCACGTGGCCACCATCACGCTCAACGCTCCTGAGCGCATGAACACCATCTCCGCGGCCATGCTCGAGGCGCTGTCGGCCCGGCTCCTGGAGGCCGACGCCGCCCGCGACGTGCGGGTCATCGTGCTGACGGGCGCCGGCCGGGCCTTCTGCGCCGGACTCGACCTCCAGGCCCAGATGGCCGGTCCGAAGGGCAGCCTCGGCAACCTGGGGGCGCTCGACGCCAACCCCGGCGAGATCGACCTCCGCAACGCCCCGCCGATCGTGCTCCACAACCTCGACACGCCCACGATCTGTTCGCTCAACGGTGGCGCCGCCGGGTACGGGCTGGACCTGGCGCTCGGCTGCGACCTGCGCATCGCCGGCGAGTCCGCCAAGCTCAACCCCGGCTTCGCCAAGCGGGGGATCCTTCCCGAGAGCGGTGGCACGTGGCTGCTGCCCCGCATGCTCGGCTACGCCAAGGCCGCCGAGGTCGCGTTCACCGGGCGGACCCTCCTGGCCAAGGAGGCCCTCGAACTCGGGCTCGTCAACCGCGTGGTGCCCGACGCCGACCTGCCCGCGGCCACCGCGGAACTGGCGGGCGAGATCGCCGCCAACGCCCCGCTGGCCGTCCGGGCCATCAAGCGCATGATGCGCGCCGCGGAGACCGAGACGTTCGAGCAGAACGTCCACCACGTGTTCCTCCAGCTCCTGCCGCTGTTCCGCACACAGGACTTCCAGGAGGGCGTGGCCGCCTTCATGGAGAAGCGACCGGCCCGGTTCACCGGCCGCTGACCGGGCCGACGATGGGCCACGGCTTCACGACCGATCGCGGCTGGCTGATCGACCGGCTCGGCCGCCCCACGCTGCTGCGAGGCGTGAACCTGAGCGGCGCGACCAAGGTGCCGGTCACCCCGCCGGCAGCGACGCACCTCGGGGTGTCGTTCGACGGATGGGCCGACGTGTCGTTCGTCGGCCGGCCCGCGCCCCTGGACGAGCTGGACGGTCACCTCGACCGCATCGCGGGGTGGGGCATGAACTGCCTGCGCCTCCTCACGACCTGGGAGGCCATCGAGCACGCCGGCCCGGGCGTGTACGACGAGGCCTACCTCGAGTACTACGCCGAGGTGGTGCGGCGGGCCGGCGCCCGCGGGCTGTGGGTCTTCGTCGACCCCCACCAGGACGTGTGGAGCCGGTGGACCGGTGGGGACGGCGCGCCGTTCTGGTGCTTCGAGCTGGCGGGGCTCGTGCCGGAGCGCTTCGTGCCGGCGGGGGCCGTCGCCCTCGACACCCAGGACTGGCCCGAGAACTACCAGCGGGCGCCGGTGGCCACGATGTGGACGCTGTTCTACGGCGGCGACACGTTCTGCCCCGAGCTGACCGGCGTGCAGCAGGAGCTGCAGGACCGGTACATCGGCGCCGTCGCCGCCCTGGCCGAGCGCGTCGCCCATCTCGACAACGTGCTCGGCTACGACACGCTCAACGAGCCCGGCAACGGCTACATCGGCCGGAGCGCGCGGTCGATGACGACGGGCTGGCGGATCTTCGACCAGGACGGCCCGGCACCGTGGAGCCCGCTGGAGTACATGGCGGCTGCGGCCGGCGTGGCGGTCCGGCGCGAGGGCGGCGAGGTGCTCAACCCGGACGGCCTCTTCGATCTGGCGGGACGGCTGCCCGTGGCAGCGGGCCGGCGTGTGGGACCTGGACGAGGGCGGCCGGCCGGTCCTCGCCGACCCGCTGCGCTTCGCCGAGCGCGACGGCGTCCGCATCAACGCCTTCGCCGACTTCCAGGTCCCCTTCATCCGTCGTTTCCGGGAGCGCCTCCGGGCGGTGCACCCGGACTGCCTGCTGTTCATCGAGGGCTCACCGTGGGACCGGGACATGCCGTGGGACGATCCTGATCCGCTCGTCGTCAACGCCCGCCACTGGTACGACATCGTGGCCCTCGGCACGCGCAAGGTGTCGCAGGGTGAGTACCGCGGCACCACGGACGTCGCCGGGCTGACGGAGGTGTACGTGGGCGAGCTCGGCGCGCTGCAGCGGAGCAACGACGAGCAGGCGGGCGGTCTCCCCATGCTGATCGGCGAGTTCGGCATCCCGTACGAGATGAACGGCGGTGAGGCCTATCGCACCGGCGACTTCACCCTGCACGAGCGGCTGCTGCACGCCATGTACGGCGCGCTCGACCGGCTGGCGATGAGCGGGACGCAGTGGAACTACACGCCGGACAACGACCACACCCACGGCGACCAGTGGAACCACGAGGACCTGTCCGTGTTCTGCGCGGACGATGGCGGCGGCCGGGCCGAGGGCGGGTTCAGCCGGCCCTACGCGCGGCACAGCCAGGGACGGCCGGTGCGCATGGAGTTCGAGCCCGGGTCGGGGACGTTCGAGCTCGTGCTGGACGCGTCGTGGCTCGCCGCCGGCCCGACCGAGGTGGTGGCTCCGGCGGCCCACTACCCGCACGGCGTGACGATCGACGTGAGTGGAGGCTCAGCGGAGCACGACGCCGGGGCGGGCCTCGTGCGCTGGACGCTGGATGCGCCGGGCGGCACGGCCGTCACAGCCAGGCTCGTGCTGCGGCCCGCCTGAGCGGGCCGCCGTCGGCGCGTGCGGGCTGACTAGACCAGGCCGAGGTGCTCCGGGGAGAACACGCCCTGAGGGCTGTCCCATCCCGGCACGACCCAGGCGTGGACCATCCAGATGTCGTTGAGGCCGACCTTGTTGCCCCCACGGCTCTTGCACTGCTCCGGGGTGGTCGTCTCGCCGCCGACCACGACACCGTTCTTGATGCAGAGGCCGATGTGCTGGTGCCAGTGGTCGTTGGGGCCGACGAAGCCCGCGGGGGGCTTCCCGCCCGGCGCGGCGACGAAGTACGACAGACCGACGATGCGATCGTCCGGCTTGGTGCCGTCGTACAGCAGCATCTCCGGCTTGGTGGGCTCGAACGTGGTGTCCACGATCCCGAAGTTGAGGTAGTGGGCGCCGATCAGCGGGACGTAGGGCGTCACCATGCGGTACCCCGCGGCCTCGGCGTCGGCCACCGTCGGGTACTTCAGCGCGGTCTGACGGGCGACGGACAGCTCCATGCCGAGTGCGTTGCGGGTGGGCCGGTCGAGCGGCTGCTCGGGCACCGCGGTGCCGTGACCGTGATCGGGCTCCCCGCCCGAGTTGCCGGTGATCTCCGACGCCAGACCCCCGGCGCTCTCGGCCCCCTGGCCGACGGGCACGTTCTCGCCGGTCGCCGCATCGTGCTCGTGCGGCTGCGACTCGTCGATCGTGCCGGCCGCCGTGCGGCGGCGGTCGTGGGCGAGCTGACCGGGCGCTCCGGGCGGGTGGTCGCCGACGCCGCGGCGACCATGGCCGGCCCGACGACGCCGACGACGAGGACGGGCGCCGCCACCTGGAGCGCACGCCAGCCCCCGCCGGCGGTCGGGCGGCGGTACAGGAGGGGGGCGAGGAGCAGCAAGAGGGCGGCGAGGACGATCACCGTCCCGCCGACTACCACGATGCTGCGGGCGAGCTCGCTCCCGCCATCGGAGAACCCGTCGAAGGCCAGGCCGACGACGAGCAGCGCGGCGGCCGACACGAACAGCAGGCGCCACAGCTGCTCACGGAGCCGGGAGGTATCTGGACCGGAGGTGTCGCCCATGGGGCCAGCGTAGCGGGGTCGGCCGGTCACCGTCGGACGGGCGGCCGCGGCGCGCACCGTCCCCCTACGATGGCCGCCGACGACGAGCGACGCGCCCACGCACCACCGGGGAGGAGATCGCCATGCCGTTGGTCGCGGGGGTCGACTCGTCGACCCAATCCACGAAGGTCGAGCTCCGGGACGCGGAGACCGGCGCCCTGCGCGGCCGGGCGACGGCACCGCACCCGCCGACCCAGCCGCCCCGCTCGGAGCAGGATCCGGAGTCCTGGTGGACGGCGTTCCGCCACTGCTGGGCCGAGCTGCGGGAGCCAGCCGTGGCGGCGATCGCCGTGGCCGGCCAGCAGCACGGGATGGTCACGCTCGACGACGCCGGGCAGGTGGTGCGGCCGGCCAAGCTCTGGAACGACACCGAATCCGCCCCCGACGCGCAGTGGTTGCTCGAGCAACTGGATGGCGGCCCCGCGGCGTGGGCGGACGCGTGCGGCAGCGTGCCCGTCGCCGCGTTCACCATCACCAAGCTCTCGTGGCTCCACCGCAAGGAGCCGGAGCACTGGGCCCGGGTCGCCAGGGTGCTCCTCCCGCACGACTGGCTGACGTCACGGCTCACCGGACGGCTCACGACCGACCGCGGCGATGCCTCGGGCACCGGCTACTGGTCGCCGGCCGACGGCAGCTACCGGTGGGACCTGCTCCGCGTCATCGACCGTGATCGGGACTGGTACACAGCCGTGCCCGAGGTGCTCGGCCCACTGGACGACGCCGGCGTCTGGCACGCCGCCGTGGTGGCGCCGGGGACGGGCGACAACATGGCCGCCGCGCTCGGCCTCGGCGTGCGGACCGGCGACGTCGTGGTGTCGCTCGGGACCTCGGGAACGGTCTACGGCGTCAGCGACCGGCCGACCGCCGACCCCAGTGGCGCCGTGGCCGGCTTCGCCGACGCCACCGGCCGCTTCCTCCCGCTCGTCTGCACGCTCAACGCCACGAAGGTGACCGAGGCGGTGCGCAACCTGCTGGCGGTCGACCACGAGGGGCTCGACATGCTGGCCGAGCAGGCGCGTCCCGGTGCGGGCGGCCTCACGTTGTTGCCCTACCTCGACGGCGAGCGGACACCGAACCGCCCGGACGCCACGGGCGTGCTCGCCGGCCTGCGTTCGGACGTGACGCGGGCGGACCTGGCTCGTGCGGCCTTCGAAGGCGTGGTCTGCGGGCTGCTCGACGCCTACGACGCGCTGGTCGCCCTGGTGCCCGCCAGCGGGCGGCTGCTGCTGACGGGGGGCGGGGCGCGGTCGGCGGTCTACCGCCAGTTGCTCGCCGACCTGTCGGGCCGAGCGGTCACCATCGCCGACGTCGACGAGGCGGTCGCCACCGGCGCCTGCGTCCAGGCGGCGTCCGTGCTCCTGCAACGGGAGGCCGTGGACGTGGCGGGGGCGTGGGGTCTCGGCGGTGGTGACGTGGTCGAGCCGGGACCAGCGGCGTCGGCGACGGCCGACATCCGGGCCGCGTACCACGCCCGCCGTGACCGGGAGGGCTGACCGCCACATGGCCGGCCAACGGTCGCCGGACCCCTTCGCGCTCCTCGGCGTGCCGCGTTCGGCCGACGTGGAGACCCTCCGGGCCGCCCGGCGGCGGCTGGCCCTGGACGAGCACCCCGATCGCGGCGGATCGGCGGCGAAGATGCAGGCCATCAACGTGGCCTTCGACGAAGCGATGACCCTGGTGCTCGCCGACCGGGCGGCACCGGCCGACCAGCCCGCGCCCAGTACGCCGACGGCCCCGTCCGAGCCCGTCCACCCGCCAGTCAGGGCCTGATCCCCGGCAGTTCCGGCCGGGCGGGCGCGTGCAGCGTGACGACCCGTCGTTCGTGATCGAGGCCCTGCCGGCGGAGGCCTTCGAAGCCCTCCTCATCGTGGCCAACTGGATGGGCGAGGTGATGGTCGACGATCCGCCGTACCTCTTGGAGGCCCACCTCTACGACCCCGCCGAGTGCTGGTGCCGGCTCGAGCTGCTCCCGGAGGCGGGGGCCAGCACGGTGATGCTGACCGTCGTCGCGGCGGAGGGCGATGCGCCGCCGATCGAGGCCGTGCGCGACCGCTGGATCGAGAACCTCAACCAGTTGGGCGCGTCCCCGGAGTGATCTGACACTGCCGGAGGCGGTCTCAGCGGGGGCGAGTCTCAGCGGGGGCCGGCGGCCTTGCGGAGTCGGTCCCGTACGGCCCAGCCCAGGCCGGTGGCGGCCGGCGGGACCGCGACGAGGACCTGCAGGCCGTCGTCATCCGCACCCCGCAGCCACTCGTAGAGGTGGCGGGCGTAGGCGTCCGGGTCGGGGCCGGGGTCCAGCAGGCCCGCGCGCACGCCGTCAGCCCGGAGGGCCTCGACCCTCGCCGACCGCCGCGTCCCCGTCCTCGATCAGCTCGACCCGGGCGCGGGGCGCGTAGTGGGAGGCCAGCATCCCCGGTGCCCGCCGCGGGCCGGTGTCCTCGCCCCGGACCGGCCCGTCGACGATGGCCGCCAGCGCCTCGAGCGGTATGCCGCCCGGACGCAACACGGAGGGAGGCTCGACGGTGAGATCGACGATGGTCGACTCGACCCCGATCGTGCACGGCCCGCCGTCCAGGACCAGGTCGACGTCGTCGCCGAGGTCGGCCCGCACGTGATCGGCCGTGGTCGGGCTCACGTGGCCGAAGCGGTTGGCCGAGGGAGCGGCGATGCCGCCGCCGAACGCCTCGAGCACGGCGAGCGTCAACGGGTGGGCGGGCACGCGCAGGGCGATGGTGTCGCGCCCGCCGGCCACCGTCGGATCGACGTCAGGCCGCCGGTGCAGCACGACGGTCAGCGGGCCGGGCCAGCACGCCGCGGCCAGGGCGTCCGCGGCCGGCGGCACGGCGGTCGCCCAGCGGGCGAGAGCGGTGCCGGAGGCGACGTGCACGATGAGGGGGTGGTCCAGAGGCCGGCCCTTCACGGCGTAGACCCGCCGGACGGCCTCCGGGTTGGCGGCGTCGGCGCCGAGGCCGTACACGGTCTCGGTGGGCACGGCCACCAGCCCACCGTCGCGGAGGACCCGCACCGCTTCGGCCACACGGTCATCGTCGCCGGCGCGGCGTCGGCCGGTCTGGCCGGGGCGCGGTCACGCCGGGACGGCGTCCAGGAACCCGAGCATGGCGTCGATGAACGCGAACGACTCCGGGGTGGCGAAGTGGTCGGTGTTGCGGAGCACGACCAATCGCGGCATCGGGCAGGGCGGCCACCAGGCGATCGGCCGGCCCGGCGAAGTCCCGGTCGCCGAGCGCCACCAGCACCGGGGCGGTCAACGCGGCCAGGTCGGTCTCGGTGAGCTCCCGTGCTGGACGCTCGAGCACCGCCGCCAGCGCCTCGGCGTCGTTGCCGGGCTGCTCGGCGTAGTGCCGGAAGGCCTGGGCCTGGACGTCGTCCTCCGGAGCTTCGCCCCTCACACCGGCCACGATGCGGCGGGTCGGCGCGGGGTCGCGATCGAACATCGTGTCGCCGACGCCGGCCAGGACGATGCGCCCGAAGCGTCCGGGCTGCGCGCAGGCCAGCTCCAACAGCGTGAGGGCTCCGAGCGAGAACCCGACGGCGTCCACGGTGCCGTCGGCCGGCAGGGCGTCTGCGAGCCGGGCGGTCAGGTCACGGTAGGCCTCGGGATCGTGGGGCTTGTCGGCCTCGCCGTGGCCCAGGAGGTCGACGCCGATCACGGTGCGCCCGGCATCCTCCAGCAGTGCGCTGATGCCCGTCGCCACCCAGGTCCGCTGGAACGACGAGCCCCAGCCGTGGACGAGGAGGACGGCTGCCGGCACGTCCGGCGACGCTACTTCCCAGGCACAAATCGCGTGAGGTGACCCTCCAGTGGTCACGGACCGCGATTTGTGCGGGGAAACGGACCAACGCCCCGCGGGGCGGGCCGCCGTTAGCATCGAACGGCCCGATCAGAAGGTACGACCGACCATGCGCTTCCTCGACGACAACCTGCCGCCCTACGACCTGACCTACAGCGACGTCTTCATGGTCCCGAGCCTCTCGGCGGTGCCGTCGCGCATGGACGTGGACCTGACGACGCCTGACGGTGTCGGGACGAACATCCCGGTGGTGGTGGCCAACATGACGGCGGTGGCCGGGAGACGCATGGCCGAGACGGTCGCCCGGCGCGGCGGTCTGGCCGTCCTGCCCCAGGACATCCCCATCGACATCGTGGAGACGGTCGTCGACTACCTGCACAGCCGCCACCCGGTCTACGACACGCCCATCACGCTCCCGCCGACGGGCACCGTGGGGGAGGCGCTCTCCCTGATCCACAAGCGATCTCACGGCGTCGTCATCGTGGTGGAGGGGGACGAGCCCGTCGGGGTCTTCACCGAGACCGACGCCGGCGGGCTTCGATCGCTTCACGCAACTCCGCCACGTGATGTCCCGCGACCTGGTCGTGGTGGAGGCTGCGGCCCCGCTGCCGGAGATCTTCGACAGCCTGGCGGACCACCGGGTGAGCGCGGCGCCGGTCGTCGAGGACGGCCGGCTGATCGGCGCCATCACCCGCAAGGGTGCGCTGCGCTCCACGCTGTACCGGCCGAACGTCGATGACCAGGGACGGCTGCGGGTCGGCGTGGCGCTCGGCATCAACGGCCACCCGGCGGTCAAGGCCAAGACCGTGCTCGACCTCGGCATCGACCTGCTCGTGATCGACACCGCGCACGGCCACCAGACCCGCACGCTGCAGGCCATCGAGGAGGTGCGGGCCGTGGTCGACCAGCTCGCCGGTGACCGGCCGGTGCGCATCGTCGCCGGCAACGTCGTCACCGAGGAGGGCACGCGCCACCTGGTCGAGGCCGGCGCCGACATCGTCAAGGTCGGCGTCGGACCCGGCGCCATGTGCACGACGCGGATGATGACGGGGGTTGGGCGGCCCCAGTTCTCGGCGGTGCTGGAGTGCGCGGCGGAAGCTCGGCGACTGGAGCGCCGTACTTGGGCCGACGGCGGTGTCCGCCACCCGCGGGACGTGGCCCTCGCGCTGGCCGCCGGCGCGTCGAGCGTGATGTTCGGTTCGTGGCTGGCCGGCACCTACGAGAGCGCGGCCGACGCCCAGCGCGACAGCGACGGCCGGCTCTACAAGGAGAGCTTCGGCATGGCGTCGCACCGCGCGGTCAAGAACCGCACCCGCCAGGAGAGCGAGTTCGACCGCGCCCGCAAGGAGCTGTTCCAGGAGGGCATCAGCACGTCGCGCATGTACATCGATCCGGAGCGGCCGGGCGTCGAGGACATCATCGACCAGATCGTGGCCGGCGTCCGCAGTGCGTGCACCTACGCCGGCGCGGGCTCCATCGCCGAGCTGCACGAGAAGGCGGTGGTCGGCATCCAGAGCGCAGCGGGGTACGAGGAGGGCCGTCCGCTCGGGACGAGCTGGTGACGGGGGCTGCGCCCGTGGTGACAGGTTGCCGTCGCCGCCGGGAGGTCGGCCGGTACGATCCCGCGTCCGTGGTCTCGAGCGACATCGCCGCCTTCGACGTCGACGGGACGCTCACCCGGCGGGACTGTGTGCTGCCGTTCCTGGTTCGCGTGGCCGGTCGAAGGAGCGTTGCCCGCGCGCTGGCCCGGCGCCCGCACCTGTTGGTGGCCGCCGCTCGCGACCGCGACCGGCGCGACGACGTGAAGGCCCTCCTGGCGGGCGTGCTGGCCGGCCGGCCCGCGGCGGAGGTGCAGGACGAGGGCCGGGCCTTCGCCACCCAGGTCGTCGACCAGTGGATGAGGCCTGACGTCGTCGACCGGCTGCGCTGGCACACAGGGGCCGGGCACGACGTCGTCCTGGTGACCGCGTCGCTCGCCGCCTACGCCGAACCCCTGGGCGCCCACCTCGGCGCGTCGCGGGTGGTGGCCACGGAGCTCGAAGCCGACGGGGACGGGCGACTGACCGGCCGGCTGGCGGGGGCCAACTGCCGCGGTCAGGAGAAGGTGCGCCGGCTGGCGTCCATCTACGGCGATCCGCCCCGTCTCGCCTGGGCGTACGGCGACAGCCCCGACGACGCGCCGATGCTCCGGCTGGCCCGCCACCCGGTCCACGTCGGTGCGGAGCCGCTGGTGGCGGTGCCGTCGTGACCGAGCGGAGCGACGTGCGACCCCAGACGGCCACCGTGGTCGCCCGGCCAGCCGGCGGCCTGCGGCCGATCCTGACCGAGATGCGGCCCCGGCAGTGGGCCAAGAACCTCCTCGTCGTGGCGGCGCCGGCGGGCGCCGAGGTGCTGACCGAGCTGGACACGTGGTGGCGCCTGACCCTCGCCTTCGCGTCGTTCTGCGCCGCCTCGAGCTCGATCTACGTGCTGAACGACCTGGCCGACATCGAGGCCGACCGTCGCCATCCCACCAAGTGCAACCGGCCGCTGGCCGCCGGCCTCATCTCCGTCGGCACCGGACGGGCGGTGTCCGTCGTGCTGGCGGTCGTCGCGTTCGCGCTCGCCATCGCCACGACGGAGTGGGATTTCGTCGCCGTCCTGGCGCTGTACGTCGTCACGACGATCGCCTACAGCCTCTGGCTGAAGCACGTCGCCATCCTCGACCTCGTCATCGTCGCCTCCGGGTTCCTGCTGCGGGCCATCGGCGGCGCGGTCGTCGTGAACGTGGTGGTGTCGAGCTGGTTCCTGATCGTCACCGGCTTCGGTTCGTTGTTCGTCGTCACGGGCAAGCGCCTCGCGGAGCTGGAGGAGCTGGGGGAGGAGGCGGCCAACGTCCGTCCGACCCTCGACCACTACACCGTCCCGTTCCTGCGCTTCGTGATGGGTGTGGCCTGCGCGGGGACCGCGGTCGCGTACTGCATCTTCAGCTTCGACAAGGCCGAGGTCGGCGGCCCGGGCGCGGTGTGGTTCCAGCTCTCCGCCATCCCGGTGGTCACCGGGTTGCTGCGCTACGCGCTGGCCGTCGAGGTCGGCGAGGGCGCGACGCCCGAGGACCTGTTCCTCCGGGACCGGCTGCTGCAGCTCATGGGCGTCATCTGGGTGGTGCTGTTCGGCGTGGGGCTCATCCGTGCCTGAACGCCGGCTCCTCACCGGTTGGGGCCGCACGTCGCCGTCCGCGGCCGAGGTGGTGACGGGCCGGACCGGTGACGTCGACGCGCTCGCGCGCGCCGTGAAGGACCTGCCCCCGCGTGGAGGCATCGCGCGCGGGCTCGGCCGTTCCTACGGGGACCCGGCTCAGAACGGCGGCGGTGCCGTCATCGAACTGGAGGCGCGGGCCCACGACGTGCTCATCGACGATGTCGCCGGCACCGCCACCGCACCCGCGGGCGTCAGCCTCGACGCGCTCCTGCGCACGATCGTCCCCCGCGGGTACTTCGTGCCGGTCACGCCGGGCACGCGGTTCGTGACGGTGGGCGGCGCCATCGCCAGCGACATCCACGGCAAGAACCACCATCTCGATGGTTCGTTCGGCAACCACGTTCGGCGGCTGTCACTGCTGCTGGCCGACGGCAGCGTGGTGGACATCGGGCCCGATCGCCGACCCGACCTCTTCTGGGCGACGGTCGGCGGCATGGGCCTCACCGGCGTGATCCTCGATGCCACCGTGCAGCTCCTCCGGGTGGAGACGAGCCGCATCGCCGTGGACACCACCCGCACCCCGGACCTCGACACCCTTCTGACCCTGATGGACGAGGGCGATCGCTACCACCGGTACTCGGTGGCCTGGATCGATCTGATGGCCAAGGGCGCACGCCTCGGCCGCGGCGTGCTGACCAGGGGTGACCACGCGCGGGCCGACCAGTTGCTGCCCCGCGACGCCGTCGAGCCGCTGGCCTACGACCCGCGCCAGGTGGTCGCCGTGCCGCCGCTGGTCCCACCGCCCGGCGTCCTCAACCACCTGTCCGTGGCCGCGTTCAACGAGTTCTGGTTCCGGAAGGCGCCCAAGCGGCGAGTGGGGCAGATCATGTCCATCCCCGGGTACTTCCACCCGCTGGACGCCGTCGGCTCGTGGAACCGGTTGTACGGCCGGCGGGGCTTCCTGCAGTACCAGTTCGTGGTGCCCTTCGGCGAGGAGGCGGCGTTGCGGACGGTCGTCGAGCGGCTCGCGGCCTCCGGGACCACGAGCTTCCTCGCCGTCCTCAAGCGCTTCGGCGCCGCCAACCCGGGCCCACTCAGCTTCCCGGCCCCCGGTTGGACCCTCGCCCTCGACCTCCCCGCGGGCGCGCCGGGCCTCGGCTGCGCTCTTGCACGGGCTCGACGACCTGGTTCTGGGGGCCGGCGGGCGCCACTACCTCGCCAAGGACGGTCACACCACGCCGGCCGCGGTGCGCAGGGGCTACCCGCGGCTGGAGGAGTGGCGGGCCGTCCGGGCCGGGGTGGATCCCGCCGGGGTGTGGGCCAGCGACCAGAGCCGGCGCCTGCGCCTGCTCGAGGACTGAGCGGAGCCTGTTCCTGGGGCTCGGCGAGAACGGAACGGAGGGACATGGACAACGCGCTGGGCGAACCGCAGACCATCGTGCTGCTGGGCGGCAGTAGCGACATCGGTCGCGCCATCGTGACCGCGCTGACGTCGCCGTCGACCCGCACGGTCGTCCTGGCCGCCCGTCACCCGGACGAGGTGGCGGTGGGCGATCTCGAGCGCCCCGGGCTGAACGTTGACGTGGTGCGCTTCGAGGCGACGGACGCCGCCAGCCACGAGGCCTTCGTCGCCGACCTGGTCGCCCGGCATGGCGACCTGGACGTCGTCATCGTGGCGTTCGGGCAGCTCGTCGATCAGATCGAGCTGGACGACGACCCGGTCGCCGCGGCCGCCATGGTCACCGTCAACTACACGGGGGCGGTGAGCGTCGGCCTGGCGGTCGCCGAGCAGTTCCGTCGCCAGGGCCATGGTCGGCTGGTCGTGCTGTCCAGCGTGGCGGGGGAGCGGGTCCGCAAGGCCAACTTCGTCTACGGGTCGTCCAAGGCGGGTCTCGACGGCTTCGCCCAGGGCCTGGGCGACGCGCTCGCCGGGACCGGGGCCAGCGTGCTCGTGGTGCGGCCGGGCTTCGTCCACTCCCGCATGACCGCCGGGATGAAGGCCGCGCCCTTCGCCACGACCCCGACTGCGGTGGCCGAGGCGACGGTGCGGGGCCTCCAGCACGGCCGGCGCACGGTCTGGGTGCCAGCGCACCCTCCGGCCGGTCTTCGCGGGCTTCCGCCACCTGCCGGGCGCCGTCTGGCGCCGCATGCCGCTCGGCTGAACCTCGGCGCCCAGCGGAAGTTGTTGCAAACGGAAGCATGCACCTGGGATTGCGCTTTCCGCAGCCAGGTGAGACACGCTTGCGAACGGAACGATTCGGCGGGCCGGTCGGCGGCCGGATCGGCCCGGTCAGCGGCAGCGGCGGTAGAGCACCGCCAGGCCGTCCTCGTAGGAGCCGACCTCGCAGAAGTGGTCGCGGAGCACCTGGTTCGGCTCGTCGGACCCGTACTCGCCCGAGGTGTTGGGCTCCAGCCAGCCGTCCCACAGCCCGGTGAGGATGACCCAGTCGGCGGAGGCCACGTCCTCGGCCAGGCCGGAGTCCTCCTCGTTGGCCAGACCGGGGTCCATCTCGATGAAGTAGGTGGCCGGGTCGAGCTCGGGGAAGAGCCAGTAGATGAAGGCGTCGCTGTACCAGGTGCGGCGGAGGTCGCTCGGGCCCACCAGCAGGCGATCGCCCGGCTCGGCCTGCTCGGCCAGATCCCGCACGGCCGCCGAGACGGCGAGATAGGCGCCGTAGTCGCCCAGGTAGAAGCGGCGGCCGTCGCGCTCGACCGGGAAGGCGCTCGGCACCTGGCCGAGACCGACGCGGGTGTGCAGCAGGTAGTAGCGGAACGTGAACAGGGACGTGAAGACGAAGGTGATTGCAAATGCAACAGCCGTGCCGGCGGCCAGCGCCGCTCGCCGGTCGACGGATGGCTTCCAGCGCCGGAGCACCTCGATGACCGCGACGACGGCGAACGGCCAGGACACGCACGTGACCCAGCTGAGGTGGGCGGAGTCCGGACGCTGCAACGCCTGGGGGAGGATGCCGGCGCTGACGAGCGCAACCGCGAGCAGCGCGGTCGAACGCCCGGTGATGCCGTCGGGCCGGCGTCGCTGCCAGATGGCGAAAGCCAGCAGCGCCAGCGGTTCCCAGCACCATCGCGCAGAACCACAGGAACAGGGCGTGGGAGGCCTGCAGGTGGGGGAGGCGCCACCAGGGCGGGATCTCCTCGGCGACCGCTTGGAGCGCCCCGTCGAGCCGGCTCCACGAAGGTGGGCGGGGCAGCTCCCGCCCCGCCCGCAGCTCGAACACGGGATCCAGCACCATCCCCCGTACGGCGGCCGCCGGGCCGGCCATGACGAGGTGGATCCACATCGGGATCAGCCCGATCAGGCCACCGACGAGCACCGGGCGCCGGGTGGCGGGGCGGGTGAGGAGGAGCCAGCCGAACAGGAGGCCGATGGCCACGATCAGGTCAGGTCGGAAGGTGAGCGCCAGACCGGCGAGGACGCCGCCGACCACCCAGCACCGCCGCTGGCGGCGCGGGTCCTCGAGGTGCAGCCCTCGCAGCACGGCGACCCCGCTCCACAGCGTCAGGGCGAGGGCGCCGTTCCAGGCCATCGCGGTGAGCGCGATGGGCGTCATCACGTAGAAGACGGCGAACGCGGCCACGATGGTGGCGGCCAGCCGGCCCCACGGCCGGGCCAGGGCGAAGAGGCCGAAGATGATGCCGAGGTGCTGCAACAGGCCGAAGGTGCGCTCGGCGGCCAGGGTGTTGCCGACGACCTCGTACCAGACCATGAGGGCCTGGATCGATCCCGGCCCGTACAGGTGCAGGAAGTCCACGTTGGGCACGAAGCCCCGCCGCAACAGCTCCGGGAAGTAGAGCATGAAGCCCTCTTCCATCGTCCCGCCCGTGAACTTGTAGAGCCCCCGGAGCGGGATGGCCACCAGCACGAGGACGGCGGCGATGCCCGCCCAGGTCCCCAGCGCACCATCGGCGCGGCGGCGCAGGCCTCCGGAGCCGCCGAGCACGAAGGCCCGGCCGTCGTCCCGGACCGGCGCCTTGGTCGACCACCAGCTGCCGGGCGGGCGCGGCCCAGTGGGGGCCTCGACGGTGGCGTCCACGAGGGGCACAACGTAGTGGTGGTGCCCGGAGGCATGGGTGCACCCGGGATACGCTCTCGCCCTCGTGACCGATCTGGACCAGGCGCCGGCGGTCCGCGCGGCCCGTCCCCTGTGGGAGCGCCCCGGCTGGCTGCTGCCGGTGGCCGTCGCCGTGGTCGGTCTCCCGCTCGTGGTGGCCGTCGTGGCCCTCTCCGCCGACCAGTGGTACCCGGTCCTCGACCTCGCCATGACCGAGTTCCGGGTCCGTGACGTCGGCACATCGCACAGCCCGCTGATCGGGCTCCCGGGACGCATCGGCGAGTACCCGGACCAGGGCAGCCACCCCGGTCCGCTGAGCTTCTTCCTGCTGGCCCCCACGTACCGGCTGCTGGGCCAGACGTCGTGGTCGCTCGAGATGGGCACCGTCGTCGTCCACCTCGCCGCCATCACCGTCGCGCTGTGGATCGGCTGGCGCAGGGGCGGCTGGAAGGGCGTCGCCGTCGTCGCTGCGCTGCTGGCGATCGTCGTGCGGGGCTACGGCCAGGTCATCCTCACGCAGCCCTGGAACCCGTACCTGCCGGTCCTCGCCGTGGATCGTCGTCCTGCTCGCCGCGTGGGCCGTGCTGTGCGGCGACGACCTGATGCTGATCCCGCTGGTGGCCTTCGCCACGCTGTGCGCCCAGACCCACGTGCCGTACCTGACGCTGGCCGTGGGCCTGGTCGCGCTGGGGTTCGGCGCGGTCATCGTCCGCACCGTGCGCGCCGGCGGCGATGGACGGCGCCGACCCATCCGCCTGATGGCCTGGGCCGCGGGCATCGGCGTCCTGTTGTGGCTGCCCCCCGTCGCCGACCAGCTCACCAACGAGCCGGGCAACATCCGCGAGCTCATCGACCACTTCGGCTCGCCCCCCGAAGCCGCCATCGGCCTCGGCGAGGGGATCCGGCTGGCGCTGCGCCACCTCGACGTGTGGTCGGGCCTGGCGGAGCAGGTGACCGGGACAGCCCGGTTCGTCACCAACGCCTCGGCCGGCCGCGGTGCGGTGGTGCTGGTCGCTGTGGCTGGCGTCCGCGGTGCTGGCCTGGCGCATCGGCACGCGCCGCGTTGCGATCGCTGCACGTCGTCGTGGCCGTGGCGCTGGTCCTCGGCACCGCCTCGATGGCCCGCATCTTCGGTCGCCCCTGGTTCTACCTGACCCTCTGGGCGTGGGGCATCACGACGGTGCTGGTCGGCGCGGTGCTGTGGACCGCGCTGGCCTGGTGGCAGCATCGCCGCCCCGAGCGGGCCGAGCGGTCGGCCGTGACCGTCGCGGTGGTGGCGGCCGGCGTCGCGGTGGTGACGTCGCTGGCCACGGCGGTCGCGTTCGCCGACGCCCACCACCCAGAGGAGCGGCTGAGCAGCGCCGTGGGCACGCTGGCCGCCCCCACCTACGACGCCGTGGTCGAGGGCGTCGGGCGCGGCAACGGGGCCCGACGCCCGCTACGTGGTCCGGTGGAGCGACGCCGCGGACATCGGCAGCCCGGGCTTCGGCCTGCTGAACGAGTTGGAGCGGCGGGGCCTCGACGTGTTCGCCGACGAGTACTTCCACGTGCCGGTGACCGACCATCGCGTCGGACCGCGTGCCGATGCCGTCGCCCAGATCCACCTGGCCACGGGCGGGTACATCGACGCCTGGCGGGAGGTGCCCGAGGCCGTCGAGGTGGCCAGCTTCGATTCCCGGACGCCTGAGCAGAAGGAGGAGTCCGCGGCCGTGCGGCGCGCGCCTGATCGACCGGCTGGAAGCGGAGGGCTCGGCGGACCTGGTGCCGCTGGTCGACACCAACCTCTTCGGCATGTCGGTCGACCCCCGGTTGACCGAGGCCGACCACGCCGACCTGACCCGCCTGATCGACCTCGGCCAGCCGATGGTCGTGTTCATCGCTCCGCCGCCGTCCGACTTCGACCCGGACGCGCTCTGATGGACCTGCGGGAACGTCGTGCCGCCGAGCCGGGCGCCGGGGACGCCCATCGCCACCCGTGGGAGGTGGCTCGGGCCCGGTTCTTCAGGGGCGTCATCGCCGACCACATCGACCGCGCCGCGGTCACGAGGGTGCTCGACGTCGGGGCCGGCGACGGCTGGTTCGCCCACGAGCTCCTCCCGGACCTGCCGGCGGGGGCGCAGCTGGTCTGTTGGGACATCAACTACCGCTCGTCCGACCTCGCGGTGCCGGCCGGCGAGCGCATCACCCGCACGGCGCAGCGGCCCGAGGGTCCGTTCGATCTCATCCTCCTGCTCGATGTCATCGAGCACGTCGAGGACGACGACGCGTTCCTGGCCGACGACGTGGTGCCCCTGCTGGCCGAGGGAGGAAGGGCCGTCGTCAGCGTGCCGGCGTACCCGCGCCTCTACTGCGAGCACGACCGGATGCTGGAGCACCACCGCCGGTACCGACCGGCCGACCTGCGCGCCCTCCTCGCCCGTCACCTGCGGATCGTGGCCTTCGGTTCGCTGTTCACGACGCTGCTCGCACCGAGGGCGGTGACCGTCGCCATGGAGCGGGCCGGCCGCCGGAACGACACAACGGGCGTGGGTGCGTGGAACGGGGGCGCCGCGCTGACCGCCGCGCTGACCGGGGTGCTGGACGCCGATGCCGCCGTCGGCCGCCGCTTGGCCCGTCAGCGCCTCGTGCCCGGCGCCCGCCTGCCGGGGCTGTCGACGTGGGCGGTGGTCACGCGATGACCGCCGGCGCTCCATCGGTCGTGATCGTCGTGCCGTGCTACGACGAGGCCGGCCGGCTCGACCCCGACGGCCTGACCGAGCTGTCCAAGCGGGCGGGTGCCCGGCTGCTCCTGGTCGACGATGGTTCCACCGACACGACGGCAGCCGTGCTGTCGTCCCTGGCCGAGTCGGACCCCGAGCGCTTCGAGGTGGTCCTGCAGACGTCGAACCTCGGCAAGGGCGAGACGGTGCGGCTCGGGATGCGACGGGCCCTGCAGGACGGCGCGGCGGTCGTCGGCTATTACGACGCCGACCTGGCCACGCCCCCGCGGAGATGGCCCGCCTGGTGAGCACGCTGCACGAGCGGCCCGATCTCGACGTGGTCATGGGCGCGCGCGTCGGCCTCCTCGGCCACGCCATCGAGCGCTCGATGGTCCGCCACTACCTCGGCCGGGTGTTCGCCACCGCCAGCAGCATCGTGCTGGGCCTCGACGTCTACGACACCCAGTGCGGGGCGAAGGTCTTCCGATCCGGTCCGTCGCTGGCCGCCGCAGCTCGCCGAGCCCTTCGCCAGTCGATGGGTGTTCGACGTCGAACTGCTGAGCCGGCTGCACCGGGGGAGTGGCGGCGTCACCGGTCTGCCCGCCTCCGCCTTCCTCGAGGTGCCGCTCAACGAGTGGCACGACGTCCACGGCACGAAGCTCGGCCTGCGTAGCGCGGCTCCGGGCGGTCGGCCGACCTGGCCCGCATCGCCCTCAGCCGTCGCTGACCGGCAGCTCGAACAGGCCGACGGTCTGGCGGTCCTGGCGCCGGCGCAGCTCGGCGTAGCGCTCGAAGCGGTCGGCGTCCTCGGGATCCAGCGCGAGGTAGCCGTCGTTGACCAGGCCGGCCAGCTCCCCGCTGGCCTCCAGCGGCCCGGCGTCGCCCCCGACAGGGACGACGACGTCGTCGAAGTCGATGCGACCTGCCCGCACCGCGTCCCGCCCTGCGCCGGACAGCTCCAACCCGCGCTCAGCGGCTAGGTCGACCACTTCGGCCGAGAGGGTCGCCAGCTCGCTCACCTGCGTCGGGTCCAGCCCCTCCACGAGTGCGACCGTCTGCGCCCCTTCGGGTGGCTGCTCGGCCGCCCCACCCTCGAGGAGCACGAGCCGCCGGCGCTCGTCACCCGAGGCGCGCCGTCGCTCGCCGAGCTGGCGCACCATCCCGTCGTCCTCGACCACCACGTCCACGCCGTTGCGGGCCAGCGCGGCGAGCACCGGCCCGCTGTAGGGCTCCGCGAAGCGGAGCACGGAGATGTCGAAGAGGACGGGCTCGTCGGGCCGGTACCCGTCGAGCTGGTCGACCAGCGCCATCGCCGTGCCGGTGTCGGCGCGGTCGGCCGTCGGGCCCTCCGGTGCGGCATGGGTCGGGAGGTTCAGCACGGCCAGCAGTCCCGTCGCGGCCAGGCCGGCGGGGACAGCGAAGCGTCGCAGCGGGCTCCACTCGGCGGCCGCGACCACCGCCGCCAGCAGGACAAGAGCGGAGATCGGCCACAGCCAGCGCATCTGGTGGGGGCTGATGCCGATGACCCCGATGGGCATGAAGACCATCGAGATCAGGGCCGCCACCACCGCGACGGCGGCCAGCACACCGAGCGTCAGGATCGGCCGGGAGCGCCACCGCCGTCCGGCGACGATGACGAGAACCAGCACGACGGCGACGGCGAGCAGGCCGGCCAGCGCGGCGCCGCCCCCTGCCACGTTCCCCTCCGCGAGGGTGCGGCCCTTGGGATCGTCGACCACGCCGGTGGCGCGGAT
The DNA here is from genome assembly GCA_963813375.1 of uncultured Acidimicrobiales bacterium. Taxonomy (GTDB): domain Bacteria; phylum Actinomycetota; class Acidimicrobiia; order Acidimicrobiales; family Ilumatobacteraceae; genus DASTFY01. The sequence continues at coordinate 39,471 of CAWEYT010000013.1, forward strand.
GATCGAGCTGAAGCCCGGACCGCGTCCACCACGGAGGCAGGGCGACGACGGAGGCCACGAACCGCGCCCCGAGGGCGAGGCCGACCCGCTCGTTGTCACCGCCGCTCCCGCTGCTGCCGAGCAGGCTGCCCAGGTTTCCCTCACCGAAGAACTGGTCCCACGAGAGGCTGGCACCAGGCCAGCACCGCCACCCCCGCTGTCCACAACCGATGCGGCGCAGCCACGACCGCTCGGCGTCCCAGGTCGCGCCGCCCACGCGAGCCATGCGCACCAGGCCGGCACCGGTCATCACCACGGTCGCCGCGCCGATGATGGCCACGACGTACACGAAGCTCAGGTGGGTCTGGACGAGCAGGCTGGCGATGGCGACCACGAACGGGGCCATGAGGAGGTCGCCGGCGGCCAGCGCCCAGCACATCACCAGGAGGCACCAGAACGGCAGCAGCATGGCGTGGGGCTGCCAGGGATCGAACAGCAGCTCGCTCCCCATGCTCCAGGCCAGGCCGGCGGAGAGCGCCGTCGTCAGGACCATGGCCCGCTGCCCGCCGACCCGTTGCGCCGCCCACGCCGCTCCGGCGATGGCGGCCAGGTTGGCCACCATGACCGCCGACCGCCAGCCCGACGCTCGGCCCCGCCACCTTCACGAAGGGAGCCAGGACGTCGAACCACAGGGGCCCGGGATTGCTGATCGTGCGTCCCGCCGCCTGCGACGCGGAGGTCCACGTGCCGAGGAGGGGGTGGTGCGCGGTGGCCACGTCCTCGGCCCGCAGCAGGATCAGCCCGTTGTCGCCGATGGCCATCCAGCCGCCCGACAGGGTGCGCACGACGGCGACGACGATCGGCAGCGCGGCGAGAGCGAGCGCCACCGTGGGGACGAGCCAGCCCCGTCGTCCGCTCACGGTCGAGCGTCCAGCGGGGGATCGTCGGGCGGCTGGGGTCGGGCCCGGCGCCGGGGCCAGCCGGCGGCTGCGGGCAGGAGCGACACGGCGGCGAAGAGCCCCAGGCTGTGGACCCGATCGAAGCGGGCCGGCCAAGCGGCGTTGGCCGCGGTGTGCTGCGGTGCGCTGGATCCAGATGATGGCGGCGGCGATGAAGGCCAGCGCCCCGAGCGTCACCAGGCCGGCCAGCCGGGGCCGCCGGGCCAGCGCCAAGAGCACAGCACTGCCAGCGGCGGCGACCAGGGCCCACGCCGGGCCCACGAGCAGCCCGGCGGCCACGATCCACACCGCGGCCCCCGCCACCAACGCCGGCCGGGCCGCGGGCCGGCCGGGGAACTCGAAGCGGGCCGGGCGGACGCGCGGCCCTTCGGGACGGCGGCGGCGGTCGAGCACGGCGATGACGATGCAGGCCACGACGGCGATGATCGAGAGGGCGAGGGCGATGGTGAGCGGCCGCTGCGACGTCCACTCGACGGTCACGACCGTGGGACCGTCGGCGGGCGGGATCCACCAGCCGTTGAAGCCGCCGTCGACCATCGTCGGCGGGCCCAGGTCACCCTGGTCGGTGCGGGCCGACCACGAGTCGTGGAAGCCCTCCCCGAGGACCAACCAGCAGCCGTCCGGGCAGCCGTCCACGGTCACCGTGCGGTCGAGGCGGTCGGACGAGGTGACGGTGGCCAGCGGGAAGGGGGCGAATCCCCCCTGATCCGGGCCGGGGACGTCGAGCACGATGCGGTCGACCTGGAGCCCGGTCTGCGCGCCGGGTGTCGTCTCGATGCGGTGGGTGCCGGCGTCGAGCAGGAGGGCCGACTCGTCACAGGGCTCGGCGCGCACGGCCTCCCCGGCCAGGAGCTGAGCCGGCGTGCCCTCGATGCGCACCGGGAAGGGCTCGCCACCGATCGTGATCAGGTCGTCCCGGCAGCCGCTGGCGAGCTCGGAGGGGATGCTGGTCGGCGGCCCCACGGACAGCTCCGTGATGGCCGCGGGCAAGACGACGGGCTCGCCGAAGCGGCGGTCGATCGTGGTGCGGGGCTCGATGGCCGTGATCTCGATCTCGACCGGTCCGGCGGGGAGCGGCTCGGGCAGCGGGATGCGGCTCTGCCCGCTCTCGTCCGGCGGGGGGACGGCGACGTCCATCGGAGTCGCGCCTGCGGTCAACCGCAGCCCGGTGATCGGTGAGGTGTCGCCGCCGGTCCGCTGTGTGATCGTCAGCTCGGTGACCGGGGCCTCCAGCGTGGCCTGCAAGCGGGCACCGACCGCCTGGCCGAAGGGCGTGATCCACGCCGTCGCCGGATCGCCGTCGGTGGCCGCCCACCCGGCGGCGCCGGCCACGCCGGTCAGCCGGGCACTGGCCTGGGCGCCCTCGATGCCCAGCAGCTCGGCCAGCACGGCGTCATCGGCCCGCTGGTCGAGCCGGACGGTGATCTCCGGTGTGAACCGTTGCGTCACCGGCACCTCGATCTCGCGGACCATGGCCGGCTCGGGGTCGGAGCGCCAGCGGTCCGTCGGGCGGGTGCGCAGGCGGGTCAGGACGTAGGACAGCGGCGGACCGTCCTCGCCCTCCGCGGCAAGGGCGGTCGTGAGATCGGTCGGCACCCGCACCACCTCGACCGTGGGTCCGAGGCCGAAGTCGATCTCCGAGAACCCGACCGCGGCCGACGCCGGCCCGGGCGTGAGGTCGGGGACGACCACCGAGTCGATGGTGATGGTCACGGTCGACGGTCCGCTGGTCGGCTCGAGGTCGATGCGCTGCCCGTCGCTGAGCGAGCTTTCGTCCAGCTCGACCCGCACCGGCTCGCGGTCGTCGACGGCGATGGTGACCGCGCCGATGTGGCGGACCGCGGCGGCGCCGGACGGCTGGCGCAGGGTGACGTGGTCGATCGGCTCGTCGACCTCCAACCGGATGCGATGGCCCTCGGCCGGTGCCCGATCGGCCACCCGCCAAGCGGTGGTCGGGTCGCCGTCGACGGCCATGACGGCCCGATCCTCGGGCCGGTAGGCGAACGGCTCGCCGTACGCACTGGCCGTGGCCCGCACCGGTCCTTCCTGCAGGGCGACCGTCTGCGCCGCCGCCCGGTCGGGCGCGTCGGGGAACACGGGGAGGCGCTCGTCGCTGTCGTCGGGATCGAGGACGTCCGTGCCCGGCCCTCCGGACTCCGTGAAACCCCAGACGTCCTGCGAGCCCCGCCAGTGGTGGGCGCGGTCACGGTTCGAGTCGGTCACCACCGCCCGCCGGGCCGTGCGCAGCGCCTCGGCCAACTCGTCCTCCGTGAGCGAGGCGGCGTAGCGCAGCAGTTCCGTGCCCTCGAGGACGTCCGCGGCGGCAGCATCGATCACCCCGTCGCCGCTGCCGGCCACGACCACCTCGCGGTCCTTGGCCCGGATGACCGGCACGGGTTCGTTGACGGGGACGAGCTCGACGGGCGGGACCGGCTGCCCGATGCGCGGGTCGGAGAGCGACTGTTCGTCGATCATGGGCACGTCGGGCGCGTTCATCTGCGGGGTGCCGTAGGGGACCGGCTCTCCGAGGTCGGGTGCGCTCCCGGCGGACCCCGGCCCGAACAGAGCCTCGGTCACTTCGGGCCGCGCCGTGCGGAAGCGGTCGAAGGCGGCATCCCCGGTCAGCCACACGGTGTCGGCACCGAGGAGCCGGGCCACCGGGGCGACGGCGTCGACCTCCGCCACGCCGGCCTGGAAGCGGTCGTCCATGGCGTAGGCCAGGTCCATGGCGCCCGCGCTCCCGAGCGGCAGGAGGTCGCGGGTGACGAGCGGTCGGTTGGTGAGGCCGGGCGGCGGCGGGTCGACGGTGTAGCCCCAGCGGAAGGCCCCGAACTCCGCGCCGGGCAGCTGCCAGAGCCGGTAGCCCTCGGGCGCGGCGTCGAGCGCGGCGCTGGCCGCCGTCCAGGCCTCGGGCGGGTCCTGGTCCCGCTCGAGAGCGGGGTCGACCAGGTTGGCGCCGGTGAGCACGGGCAGGTTGTAGAGCGCCAAGCCGCCGATGCGCCACAGCGGCCAGCGCCCGCCACGGCACCCGGCTCGTCCCCCGGGCGCCGGCCCAGGCCGGCAGGGCCTCGACCAGCATGGCCGCTCCGAACGCCAGCCCGAGCACGAGGACGGGCACGGCGCGGGTGCTGGAGCGCAGGGCCAGGGCCATGCCGGACTCGCCGTCGCCGAGCAGGACGTCCATGAGCGGTGACGGGTCGTCGATCGGGTGCACACCGACGCCGAGCACGACCCCGGCGACGACGAGCGCGATCGCGTAGCGCCGCTGCCGCCAGCGCACCAACGTCAGCCCGGCGACGGCGATGAGCACGACGAGGAAGCCGGCGGCGATGATCTTGACCGAGGCCATGTAGTCGTACCCGGCGGTGGTCGTCGCCGCGTACGGGTCGCGGATGTACGTCAGCCAGTACCCGAGCCCTCGCCACACCTCGGGTGAGGTGGACGTGAAGCTGACCGCCTCCAGCGACTCCGAGTAGGCCAGCACGTCCGCGCCCAGGCGCCCCTGGAGCACGACCATCGCCATCCACCACAGCGACACGCCGAGCGACAGGCCACCGATGCGGGCCCCGGCGGCCAGGCCCGCCGCCAGTCGATCTGCCGTTCGGCCGCGGCGACGAGCGAGCCAAAGGAGTGGCGCGGGGACGATCATGAGGAGCGCCGTGGCGTTGACGGCGCCGACGCTGGCCACCACCAGCGCGGCCAGCGCGGCGTCCCGCCACTTCGTGCGCGTCGCCGCGCCCACCGTCAGGCCGACGATCCAACCCAGGCCGGCCCACGGCAGGAGCATCGCCGAGGTGCGGGAGACGTAGGGGAGGAGATAGGGCGAGAGCTGGTAGACGAGCGCGGCGGTCAGGGCCGCTACCACGCCGAGCCCGAGGCGGCGGGCCGCCCACAGCACACCGGTCCCGGCCAGCACGGCGAGGGTGCCGATCCACAGCCGGTGCACGACCCAGTCCGGGAGCCCACCGGCGTCGCCCAGCCAGTACCACGGGCCTTGCGGCCAGAGGTAGGCGATGACCTGGTGAGGGACCCAGCCCGCGAACTGCCGGGCGTCGAAGGTGAACGGAGCGTCGGCGATCAGGCGTCCGGGGTCCAGGTAGAGGTAGAGCTTGGTGTCGGCCGGCATCCGGCCGGGCGACGACGCCAGCGCCGGCACGTAGGCCAGGAGGCCGAGCAGACCCACCGCCAGCCACACGGCCCGGCGGCGCAGCACCTCCAGGACGGCCATCAGGGGACCGCGGGCAGGAACCTGGTGAGGTGCTTGAGGGCGCCGAGCGCTCCGGCCTTGGCCGTACGGCGGTGCGGCGACGTGCCGTCCCCAGGACTTCCGGTGGTTTCGCCACGGTGGGCCAGGAACCAGTCGTAGCTCTGGGCGAACATCTCGTCCGTCGACCACCGCGGCTGCCAGCCGAGCTGCTCGCGCACGAGGTCGATGTCGAACCACATCGAGCGGGCGTACATCAGCCAGTGGTACGGAGCGAAGGGAGACAGTCCGAGACGGGCGCTCACCTGCATGGCCGCGGCCGCGGGAGCGGCCGGCAGGCGCCGGACGCGGGCCCCCGTCCCCGCGTGCTCGCACAGGTGCGTGAGAGCCTCGCCCATGGTGCCGAAGCGGTCGGTCCCGGCGTTGAAGACGGCCGGCCCGGGCCGGCCGGCGGCCAGCACGCAGACGTCGGCGAGGTCGTCGGCGTGGACGAACTGGTAGCGGTTGGTCCCGTCGCCGAGGACCACCGGATCGGCTCCGTCGGCGATCCAGTCGAACAGGATGCCGAAGATGCCCAGCCGTCCGTGGCCCAGGATCGTCCGCGGCCGGACGATGGTCACGTCGAGCCCGCCGGCCGCGGCCCGCAGGCAGGCCCACTCGGCGGCCAGCTTGGCCTGGCCGTAGGCCTCCTGCGGCTTGGGGACGGTCGTGGGCAGGACCGGGTTGGTCTCAGGGATCCCGAAGACCGCGCTGGACGACGTGTGGACCACCTTGGCCACGCCCGCCGTCGCGGCAGGCCTCCAGCAGCACGGACGTCCCGTCGACGTTGACCGACCGCAGCAGGTGGGGGTCCCGGGCCAGGGGCACCTGAGCCACGTTGTGGTACACGACGTCGACCCCGTCGACCGCCTCGCGCACGCGGGCAGGGTCGCGGATGTCTCCCTCGACCACGCCGATCCCGGGGCCGCCGGCGCCCTCCACATCGATGTCGAGGACGCGCACGACCTCACCTCGGGCCACCAGCCGCTCCACGAGGAGCCGGCCGAAGTACCCGTTGCCGCCCGTGACCAGGCTCGTCACAGGGAGAGCCCCTCCTCGATGCACCAGCGGATGCTGCGCCGCATCCCCTCCTCGAGCGCGACCTGCGGGTCGTAGCCGAGCTCCTCACGGGCCACGGAGATGTCGCAGGCGATGGTCTTGTCCATCTCGCCGAGCACGTGGACGGCCTGGACGTAGCGCCCGGCCCGCTGGGCCAGCGCGTCGGCCCGTTCGGCCATCCGGCCGGCGAAGGCCGGGAGCCGCACGCGGTTGGGCTTCACCGTGAACCCCTCCGCCTCGAGCGCCCGTCCCACGGTCTCGACGATCTCGTTCACGGTGTAGGGCCGGGCGTCGGCGATCCACCAGCCGCGGCCGGCCGGCGTCGGGACCAGCTCGGCCGCCACGACGCCCTGGACGAGGTTGTCGACGTACACCATCGATCGCCGCTGCTGCCCGTCGCCGAACACCGGGAAGCGCCCGGTGCGGACCATCCGGAAGAACGTGGTCTGGCGGGCGGGCTGGAAGGGACCGTAGAACCAGGGGGGCCGGACGATGACCGCGTTGAGGCTCCCGGCGGCGGCCTCCTTCACCCGCAGCTCGGCCTGCATCTTGGAGCGCCCGTAGCCGTAGTAGGGGTCGTAGGGCTCCTCGTTGCGGAAGACGTCGCCCGGGTGCGGGTTGGTGCCGAAGGGGCTGTTGGAGGAGACGTGCACGACGCGCCGGGCGCGGTGGGCCTTGGCCGCGGCCATGACGTTGGCCGTGCCCCGCACGTTGATCTCCTCGAAGTCGTCCATGCGGGCCGGGTGGATGACGCCGGCCGTGTGGATCACGTCGACCGTGCCGGCATCGCGGAGGCCGTCGAAGAGCGCCGTGAGGCCATCGGGACGTCTGATGTCGCCCACGACCGCCTCGACCCGCGCTGCGCTCTCGAAGAGGGCGAGGTCCTCGGGGTCGCGCACGAGCGCCCGGACGGTCCCCGGCCGGGTGAAGGGGCCCTCCGGCCGGCTCAGGTGGTCGACCAGGGCCCGACCCAGCCAACCGGCAGCGCCGGTCACGACGGTGACGTCCGGCGGGGCGATCCGCTCCTGCGGCCCGGCGGTCACGGCTTGACCGTCTCGATGAAGCGTCGGGCGTTGCGGATGGCGACCGCCATCACCGATGCCTGAGGGTTGACGCCCGGCGCGTCGGGGAGCAGCGAGGCGTCGTTGACCCGGACGTTGGCAGTGCCCCGCACCACGCCGAAGCTGTCGGTGGCGGCGCGCCGGTCCTCGCCGAAGGGCACCGTCGAGCACAGGTGCACGGTCATGACGGCCGCCTTCGAGACCCCGAAGGTGCCCTGCAGCGTGGCGAGATCGGACGGGCGGCGCACGATCGGCGCGCCCCGGTAGGACGGGTACACCTCCGTGGCGCCGGCCTCCAGCATGAGCAGCGCCAACCGGGCCAGACCCCGCCCGAGCAGCGCCTTGTCACGCCCGGTGAGCCGGTAGGTGACGAGGGGATCGCGGAGGCCGGGGATGGCCTGGACCCGGCCTCGGCCCTCGCTGGTGATGGCGGCGTAGTAGACGGCCAGGTGTTCCCAGTCGACGATGGCGGGACCGAAGCGCTCCCACTCGTCGCTCAGGGCCAGCGCCACCAGCCCAGCCGACGACGCGGAGCCACCGAACGACAGGTCGGGAGAGAACTCCTTCACCTGGTGCACGGGCACGTCATCGGGCACGTTGACCGCCTCGTCGAAGCGGGCGGCCAGCTTGACGGTGGGGTGCACGGCCAGCGCCCCGCCGACGTTGCGGCGCAGGCCCGAGCGCTGCAACAGGGCCGGCGTCTGGATGGCGCCGCCGCAGATCACGACGTCGCGGAAGTCGACCGTGCCCGCTTCGCCGTCGGGTCCGGTGACAGCCGCTCTCATGGCCCGCTTCCCGTCGAGCACGAGGCGGTCCACCCGGTGGCCGGTCAGCAGGCGGGCGCCGGCCGTCGTGGCGCGTGGGAGATAGGTCTCCGTCATGCTCTGGCGCTGGCCGGAACGGGCGTCGCCCCCGGCGGGATAGGTCATCCAGCGCGGGATCTCGTCGTGGCGCCAGTCGAGGGCGGCCGCACCGCGCCGCAGCGCCTCGCTCGCCGGCGTCTGCTCGCCGGGCACGGTCTGCACGGACAGCTCCCGTTCCACCTCGTCGCAGATGCGGAAGAGCTCGTCGGCCTCGAAGTCGACGAGCTGGCGCTCGCGCCGCCAGCGCTCCAGCACCGCCTCGGGCGGGCGGCGGTAGAGGCCGCTGTTGACCTCTGTCCCGCCGCCGGCGCAGCAGCCCTCGGTGTAGGCGATCGAAGGGAGGCCGAGCGCCGCGGTCACCCCGCCGGCCCGGTACTGCCGGTCCATCTGCTCGAGAGAGAAGGGCACCACGTCGCCCTGGCGCACCATCTCGCCCTCTTCGAGCACGAGGACGTCGAAGCCGGCCTCGGCCAGCAGTGCCGCGGTCGGGGCGCCGCCCGCGCCCGAACCCACGACGAGGACGTCCGCGTCGAGCTTCACCGTGGCGCGGGGACGCGGCTCGGCGCGCCGTCAGGTTCGGTGTCGGGCCACGTGTCCCAGACGTAGGCGTAGACCAACGACCGCACGAGCCGGACGTACTCGCCGAGCACCGGCAACGGACGGGCGGCGAGCAGGCCGACCAGCCGGCGCAGGCCGAACACCCGGCCAAGTCCGTCGACGGCGATCGCCACGGCGCCCACGCCGAGCTTGATCGGCGACGGCAGCACGGCGAGGCGGCGCCCGGCGAAGGCCACGGTCTCGGCCCGCCGGTCCGCCGGGAGCGCGGGCAGATCGTGGGCGACGACGTGGTCGCTGAAGCGGGCGATCGACCCCGGCGGCGGGAAGGCGCGGGTCCGGGAGGGCGGGAAGGCGGGGGTCCGGGAGGGCGGGAAGGCGGGAGCCCGGGAGGCAGGCATCGGAGGGTGGAGCGTAGTGGGGTGACGTTGCTCCCCCTGGGGCACCCTCGGTGTGACGCGGCCGCCGGGGGACCCACCGCTACCGTGGCCGGGATGCCCGACCGGCCGTCCGCTGAGCCGGCCGTCGCGCTGGCGGAGATCGACCGGCTGGTCGGGGAGGTCATGGCCTGCGGCGTGCGGCGGGTGCACGTGCTGGCCTGGCGGGACCTGGACGATCGGGACGCCGGTGGTTCGGAGGTCCACGCCGACGAGTTCATGCGGCGCTGGGCGGCCGCCGGTCTCGACGTCCTGCACCGGACCTCGGCCGCGGTCGGCCTGCCGCCCACCGATCGCCGCCACGGCTACGACGTGGTCCGGCGGGGCAGCCGCTACACGGTCTTCCCGCGGACGGCGGTCTCCGAGCTCACGGGGCGCATGGGGCGTTCGGACGGCCTGGTCGAGGTGTGGAACGGCGTGCCGTGGTTCTCGCCCGTCTGGTACCGACGGCCCCACATCACGATCCTCCACCACGTCCACGGCCCGATGTGGGACCAGATCATGCCCGGCCCGCTTGCCGGCGCCGGCCGGCTGCTGGAGGCGCGTCTCGCTCCGCCCTTCTACCGCTCCTCGGAGGTCGTCACGCCGTCCGACGCGACACGCGACGAGCTCCTCGGCCTCGGGCTGCGACCGGAGCGGGTCACTGCGGTCGACAACGGGGTCGATCCCTTCTTCAGCCCCGGCGATCCGCCGAGCCCCAAGAGCCCCATCCCGCTCGTCGTGGCCGCCGGTCGCATGGCGCCGGTCAAGCGCTTCGGTCTCCTCCTCGAGGCCGCCGCCGAGGCCCGCCTCACGGTGCCCGACCTCCAGGTCCGCCTGATCGGCGACGGGCCGCTCCGTGCGGAGCTCGAGGCTTGGGTGCGGGCGCACGGCGCACAGGATTGGGTCGACCTGCCCGGTCACCTCGACCGTGCCGCGCTGCGCGACGAGTACCGGCGAGCGTGGGTCGTGGCCAGCGGCTCGCTGGCCGAGGGGTGGGGCTTGACCATGACGGAGGCCGCCGCGTGCGGCACGCCGGCCGTCGCCACCGACATACGCGGGCACCGTTGCTCCGTGGTCGACGGTCGGACCGGGGTGTTGGCGCCGCCGGACCGACTGGGTGACGCGCTGGCGCGCGTCCTCGGAGACAGCACCCTGCGCCAGCGTCTCGGTGATGCGGCGCTGGCCCGCGCCCGCAGCCTCACCTGGGACGCGTCGGCGCTGGGCGTGCTCAGGGTCTTCCACCGCGTGGCGACGGGTCGCCCCAGCTAGCGTGGCGACGGGTCGCCCCAGGTAGCGTGGTCGGACCGTGCGAACGATCGTGGTGCTCCCGACCTACAACGAGCGCGAGAACGTGGCGGCTCTGCTGACGGCGGTGCGAGCGACGCTTCCGGCCGCCGATGTGCTCGTGGTCGACGACAACAGCCCCGACGGGACGGCGTCGATCGTCGAGGAGGTGGCGGCCGACCTCGGGCAGATCAAGCTGCTGCGCCGGCCCGGCAAGCACGGTTTGGGCAGCGCCTACCGGGAGGGCTTCGCCGTCGCCCTCGACGAGGGATACGACGCGGTGGTCTCGATGGACGTCGACTTCTCGCACGACCCCACGTCGCTCCCCGAACTGCTGGCGCTGCTCGAGGCCGGCGCAGACGCCGTCATCGGCTCGCGCTACGTGCCCGGCGGCGCCACCGTCGACTGGCCGCTGCACCGCCGCGTCCTGTCCCGGTGGGGCAACCGCTACACCTCGCTCGTCCTGCGGCTCCAGGTGCGCGACTGCACCTCGGGGTTCCGGGCCTACCGGGCCAGCGCGCTGGCCGCCATCGAACCGTCGAGCACGACGGCCGAGGGGTACGCCTTCCTGACCGAACTGGTCCGGCGGCTCGTCCGCTCCGGCTACCGGGTGATGGAGACGCCCATCGTCTTCCGGGACCGGCGCTACGGCGAGTCCAAGATGTCGAGCCGCATCATCGTGGAGTCGATGCTGCTGGTCACCCGGTGGGGAGTTCGGGACCTGCTGACGTCACGTCGGGCTCCAGAGCCGGTGGATTGACGAGCGCAGCGATCGGTCAGGGCAGCCAGTGGGCGTGGGCGTACGGCGTGGCGTTGTCAGCGGCCCAGCTGTCGATGTCGTCCGCAAGGCGGGCATGGAGCGTGCCGCCGACACCCCGGCCCGCGGTCAAGGCGACCAGCACTGGCGTCGTCGACACGCCAGCACTCTGGCGCTGGTCGAGCAGCGGAAGGAAGTCGCGGGCGTTCTCGGTGACCAACGTTCGTCCCTCGTCGACGGCCCGGGCAAGCACATCTGCATCCGGCGCGCCGCCTAGACCGATGGCGCGGACGTGAACCGCGTCGTGGCCTCGATCGCACAGGATCTCGGCTGCCTGCTCGCCATACATCTCGTCGAGCAGGAACCTCATCCAGCGAGAACGGACGAGCGTGCCGCGGTCAACTTGCGAGCACGATCGACAGCTTCGTCGTTCTCTCGGAGCCGTTCTTCGATCTCCTCGAGGTGCTCGGCGGCGTAGTCGATGGCGATGCGTACCAGTCGAGGATCGATACCCAAGCTGTCCGCGGCGTCCGACACGGCCTCATCGCCGGAAGCTCCGATCGAGCGGACGGCTCGTACGACCTCGTCCACGTCAGGTCCACCGGCGAGCCCCGCACGCCACCCACTCGGCCCGACGCGATACACGATCCCGGGATGCTCGATCGCAGCGAGCCCTTGCTGCAGGAGACGTGCCACCAGCGCCGTCTCCGAGACGCCCTCCGCCGCGGCCCGGCGCGCCAGCCGTCCCTTGAGTTCGGGGTCCAAGCGGTACGAGGTCGACGTCGCCACGAGGGCGATTGTAACGCAGGTGCACTACGATGCGCTACGACGACTGATCGGGTGATGCGCCAACTTCGGAGCCGGGCCGACCAGCCGGTCGCCACCAGGTCCAGGCCTGGTCGAGCGCCGCTGCGGCGAGCACGACGAAGGCGATCTCGGCCGGGAGCCGGAAGCGAGGCAGGCCGTAGAAGAGGGTCACCACGATGAACACCAGGACGGGCATGGCGACCAGCGGCAGCAGCCGCACGCGACGGCGGTGGAGCACCACACCGCCAGCCACGGCGACCGGCACCAGCAGCCAGAACTGGACGATGCCGACCCACGACGCCCACCGCTCGCGGCCCTCGCCGGTGTTGAAGAAGACCGTCTGATCGAGCCGCCACGGCAGGCTCCACGCCCTGAGCTGGCGGGCCACGAAGACGGCCGGGAGCCGGTCGAGGTTCTCTCGGAGGTGGTCGAGCCCGGCCCGCCGGAAGATCACCGACTCCTCCGACTGGTCGACGCCTTCGGGCATCGGGTAGGCGAGCGCGCAGTTGATGCTCCAGAACCCGATGGCCGGACCGCCGTACGTCTCCGGGCAGTTGGCGCCGTAGATGGTGAGGCCCTCGTTGGTCGACAGCAGCACCGGCCGCTCGAACCGACCGAGGTTGTAGATCGTCCACGGCGCCAGCGCGGCGATGGTCACGCCGACGGCCAGACCCAGGTGGGCCCAGCGCGCGGGCCGTTCCGGAGGGGCGCCGAACCGGCGGAACAGCATCACCGGTACCACCACGAGCGGGATGACGAGCAGCATCTCGGCCCGGGCCAGGGCCGTCAGGCCGGTCAGCAGCCCGACGAGCGCGGCCCGGCCGGGACCGGGTTCGTCCAGGTACCGGTAGATGGCCAGCAACAGCCCGGTGATGCAGAGCGCGGACAACGTCTCGGACATCACGAGGCCGTCGTTCATCCAGAACGCCGCATAGAGGCCGGTCAGGCCGGCGGCGATGAGGCCGCCCCGGCGCCCCACGACCCGCATGCCGAGCAGCCCGACCAGCCACACCACGCCCGCGCCGAGGAAGGCCATCAGGAGGCGCTGGCGCATCACCGGATCGGAGCCCCAGGAGACGAGGGCTACCACCAGCACGGTCATCGGTGGGTGGTCGGCCGCCTCGGCCCCGTCGTTGAACGGCTCCTCGAAGCCACGGCCGTCGGCGATCATCCGGGCCTGTATCGAGTAGTAGAACTGGTCGCCCTTGAGCTCGTCGCCTGACTTGGCCCCCAGCACGTAGGCGACCCGGAAGGCCAGCGACGCCAGGACGATGGCCAGCAGCGCCCACCGGTACCAGGTGCGGGAATGCGTCATCGGCTGCGACGGCGTCGCGGTCAGCGGGTGGAGCGCTGGCGCAGCCGGACCCCGACCGACGAGTAGCGCGCGATGCAGTACAGGGCCCGCACGCCGTCCCGCCAGCCGATCTTCTTGCCCTCGTCGTACGTCCGCCCGCTGTAGGAGATCCCGACCTCGTAGATGCGCCATCCGCCGGCTGCCACCTTGGCGGTCACCTCGGGCTCGAACCCGAAGCGGTCCTCCTCGAGCTCGATCGACTGGATGACGTGCCGCCGGAAGACCTTGAAGCAGGTCTCCATGTCCGTCAGGTTCAGGTTGGTGAACATGTTGGAGGCCAGCGTGAGCAGACGGTTGCCGAGGGAGTGCCAGAAGTACAGCACCCGGTGGGGCCGCCCGGACTGGAAGCGGGAGCCGAACACCACGTCCGCCTTGCCGTCCTCGAGCGGTCCCAGCAGCAGGCCGTACTCGCCGGGGTCGTACTCCAGGTCGGCGTCCTGCACCACGACGTAGTCGCCCACCGCCTCCTCGAACCCCCTTCGCAGCGCCGCTCCCTTGCCCCGGTTCTCGGGTTGGAGCAACACCCGCACACGGTCGTCGGTGAGCTTGGCGAGCACCTCGCGGGTGCCATCGGTGGAGCCGTCGTCCACGATCAGCAGCTCCTGCACCCAGGGCGAGGCGAGCACCTGTTCGACGACGGTCTCGACCGTCGGGCGCTCGTTGTAACAGGGCATGACCACGCTCAGGCATGGTCGCGGGGCACCGACGGGCACGGAGCCGAGAGCGTAGTCGTGGGTCGGGACGGTCCCGCGGCACCCGCACGCCAGCACCCCGAACGAGCCGGTGCGCTCGTAGAGTGCGGTGCCGTGAGCAAGATCGCGGTGGTCGGTGCCGGGTACGTCGGGTTGACGACGGCGGCGTGCTTCTCCCACCTCGGACACGACGTGGTGTGCGCCGACGTGGACGTGGCGAGGGTCGAGCGGTTGCGCCGCGCCGCCACGGAGGAAGGGGTCCTGCCCATCGTGGAGGAGGGCCTCGAGCAGCTCGTGCGCGACGGCTTGCGCCACGGCCGGTTGCGGTTCGTCATCGGTGCCGCCGCGGCCGTCGCCGGCGCGGAGTTCGTCTACCTCTGCGTCCCGACGCCGCAGCGCGACGACGGGTCGGCGGACCTCAGCTATGTGGAGTCGGCGGCGGCGGAGATCGGGCCGCTCCTGGATTCGGAGTCGATCGTCGTCAACAAGTCCACGGTGCCGGTCGGCTCGACCCGCATCGTGCAGCGGGCCCTCAGGCGACCCGACGTCTACGTCGTGTCGAACCCCGAGTTCCTGCGCGAAGGCTCGGCCGTCCACGACTTCCTGCACCCAGGGCGCATCGTCATCGGGGCCGACGACCAGGCCGCAGCCATCCGGGTGGCCAGCCTCTACCTGGGCGTGGCCGCGCCGCTGGTCGTCACGGATCCGCGCTCGGCCGAGATCATCAAGTACGCGTCGAACGCGTTCCTGGCCACCAAGGTCTCCTTCGTCAACGCGGTCGCCGCGATCTGCGAGTCCGTCGGGGCCGACGTGAACGACGTCGTCCTGGGCATGGGGTACGACGACCGGATCGGGCGCGAGTTCCTGCGCCCCGGGCCGGGCTGGGGAGGCTCGTGCCTGCCCAAGGACACAAGGGCACTGCTGCGCATCGCCGACGATGCCGGCTACCGGTTCGACCTCCTCAAGGCGACGATCGACGTCAACGAGCAGCAGCTCGACCGCATGGTCGACAAGCTGGCCGACGCCGTCGGCACCCCGCTGGACGGGGTCACGGTGGCCGTCTGGGGGCTGACGTTCAAGGCCCGCACGGACGACCTGCGCGACTCGCCGGCATTGGCCATCGTCCAGCGACTCCTCGATCGGGGCGCGACGGTGCAGGCCTACGACCCCACGGTGCAGTCGCTCGACGGCATCGACGTCCGCCCGGACCCCTACGCCGCCTGCGAGGGCGCCGCGGTGCTCGCGGTGCTGACCGAGTGGGACGAGCTCCGCTGGCTGGACTTCGACAAGGTGGCTTCCGTGATGGCCAGTCCGCGCGTGGTCGACACCCGCAACCTCCTCGACCGGACGTCGCTCGTACGCTCGGGGTTCACCTACCGCGGGGTGGGCCGCGCCTGATGGCTCGGGTGGTGGTGGCCGGCGGCGCCGGCTTCATCGGCAGCTACGTGTGCGAGGCCCTCGTGAACCGTGGCGACCACGTCGTCGCCATCGACAACCTCGTCACGGGGCGGCCCGACAACGTCGCCGGCCTGCTCGGCCACGAGCGGTTCGCACTGGTCGAGCACGACGTCTGCCAGCCGCTGGAGCGGACCGGCGCGCTGGCGCCGCGGGTGGACCTGGTCATGGACCTGGCCTCGCCGGCGTCACCCGACGACTTCGACCGCATCCCGCTCGAGATCCTGGCCGTGGGCTCGGCAGGGACGGGCCACCTCCTCGACGTCGCCCGAGCCGATGGCGCCCGCTTCTTCCTGGCCTCGACCAGCGAGGTCTACGGCGACCCGCTCGTCCATCCGCAGCACGAGTCGTACTGGGGACACGTCGACCCCATCGGGCCCCGCTCCTGCTACGACGAGGCCAAGCGCTTCGCCGAGGCGCTCACGATGGCGACCGCGCGCGTGCACGGCATGGACGTGCGCATCGCCCGCATCTTCAACACCTACGGCCCCCGCATGCACGCCCAGGACGGCCGGGTGGTCACGAACTTCGTCGTCCAAGCCCTGACCGGCCAGCCGCTCACGTTGTTCGGCGACGGGAGCCAGACCCGCAGCTTCTGCTACGTGGAGGACGAGGTGGCGGGGCTGGTGGCCCTGGCGGACCTGCCCGGCCCGCTGTCCGCACCGGTCAACATCGGCAACCCGCACGAGGTGACGATGCGCGAGCTGGCCGAGCTGGTCGTGGAGCTGACCGGCTCCTCGTCGCCGATCACGACCGTCCCGATCCCGCCCGGCCGCGAGGGCGATCCCGTCCGTCGACGACCGGACATCACCCGCGCCCGGGAGCTGCTCGGCTGGGCGCCGGTCACCGGGCTGCGCGAGGGCCTGCAGCGCACCATCGACGCCCTCCGTCGCGAGGTGGCGGCCGCGGGCTGAAAGTTGTCTGCTCGGGCTGGCCGGTTCAGGGGATGGCGCCGAACACGCCGTACAGGGCGGTGACGGCGGCCAGCCCGGCACCGCACGCCGCGGTCAGCAGGGGCCACAGCTCGTCATCGTCATCGGGCCAGATGGCGGCGATGGCGATGAGGAGCGGGAACGCGGTGAACAGGAAGCGGGGTCGGGCGGTCACCGTCTGCGGGAGCAGCATGAGGGCCAGGATGCCCAGCGTGTAGACGGTGACGGGCAGGGGCAGGCGTCGCTTCCACATGGCCCACAGCCCGAAGAGCATGGCCGCCACGCAGAGGAGCGTCAGCACGTTCTTCGGGGAGTTCCAGGGGTGGACGATGGCGTTGCCGATGTCCTTGATCGCCCGGAGTCCGAAGCTGGTGCCCTCGTCCCACGCCTCCCGCTGGACCCGGAACCACGCTCCCTGCTCGCCGGTGTGGTGGGCCAGGAAGAGCTGGAACGAGAGCCAGCCGATGGGGGCCAGCAGGGGAGCGAGCAGCGACTTCCACTCGCGGCGTTCCACGATGGCCACGGCCGCGGCGGCCACGCAGGCGGCGACGATGGCGATGGCGTTGGGGCGGCTCGCCGTGGCCAAACCGGCCAGGATCCCGGCCAGCAGCCATCGTCGTTCCATCAGCAACAACAGGCAGCCGGCGACCAGCACCAGCATGAGCGCTTCGCTGTAGGCGAAGCTGAGCACGAAGCTGCCCGGGAACAGCGCGGTCAGCACCATGGCCCGGGAGGCGACCTTGGTGCCGAACAGGCGTCGGGTCATGAGACCGACGAGCAGGATGAAGACTGCTCCCAGCACGAGGTTGAGGATCAGGCCGGCGAGCACCTCGCCGCCCGGCATCACCTTGTCGAGCGCCCACACCATGCGGGGATAGAGCGGGAAGAACGCCGCTCGGGCTTCGAGCTCGTTGAACGTGATGTCCGGAGGGATGCTGCGCGGGTATCCCGTCCGGACGACCTCGAAGTACCAGAGCCCGTCCCAGGACGTCAGCACCTGGACGATGGGACCGAGCCCGGACGGCGGGCGGGGCTGCTCGGCGGCGCTGGCCGCGCCCGCGCCGGCCAGCACAGCGAGGCGGGAGAGGAGGTAGGCCAGGCCCCCCCACAGCAGCGCTCGACGCCAGGGGTACGGCGTGACCTCCGGCTCCGGCCGGGGTTCGGGCGCGTCGATGGGCTGCTCGATCGTGGTCACGGCCATGGTGCTCCCGGCGACGGTACCACCGGGTCGTGATCGCTCCCGGGCACGTCGTGGCGGCCGCGGATCACCAACGAGCGATGGGCTGGATGCGTTGACGGGGGCCGCGCCGGGGCTCCGTCCAGCCGGCGAGGAGCAGCGCTCGGATGACCCGCCCTCGCTGGCCCGCGTAGGGAGCCAGCAGTTCGAGCATCCGCTCGTCCGTGCCCCGGGGCTCACCGGCCATCGCCCACGAGATCGTGTGGCGGAGGTGGAAGTCGCCCACGGGGACGGCGTCGGGATCGCCGAACACCGGGCCCATCACCGATCCCACCGTCCACGCACCCACTCCGGGAACCGTCGCCAGCCGCCGCGCCGCCTCGGTGGCGGGCAGCTCCGTGAGCCGCTCGAGCCCGGCGGCGCGCCGGGCGCAGCGGGTGATGGTGTCGGCGCGCCGGCGCTCCACGCCGAGGCGGTGGAACCACCAATAGGGGAGCGCGGCCAGGCGGTCAGGGTGCGGGGGCAGCACCAGGCCGGGCGGGCCGGGCGCCGGCTCGGCCAGGTGCTGGCAGAGCTGCCGCCAGGCCCGCATCGCCTCACCCCCGGTCACCCGCTGGGCGAGGACGGTCGGCACCAGCACGTGCAGCAACGTGTCGCAGCGCCCGATGCGCAGGCCGGGAGCGGCGGCCAGCGCCGTCGCCACCACGTCGTCCGGCGTCGGCAGGTCGTACGGCCGGTCGCCGGCGCCGACCAGGTGGGGAACGCGGTGCAGCAGCCAGTCGGCGCCGGGGCCCCACGCATGAGCGCGCAGGCTGGCGCCCTCCCACCACAGGCGCAAGGTTCCCGGGCCCTCCGGTGTTCTCGTAGCCCGCCAGACCTCTCGGCTGGTCACACGGGTGGTCGGGTCGTGGCGTCCGTTCTGGAGGGCCCCGAGTGTCTGGCGCAGGTCGAGCGTTCCAGCGACCGGCCACCCCACCCGGCCGACGGTACCCGCTCGTGCCTCCGCGAGGTGCTCCAGAAGTGGCCGCCCCGACCGCGCTTTTCGAACGGAGTGTTCGCGAAGTGCCACTCGGACCGCGCTCTAGGACATCTCTGTTGCGAAAGCGCGGTGCGGGCAGCCGCCGGCCGAGGGTCACTTCTCCCGCACAAATCGCGGTTGGTGACCGTATGACGGTCGTCCGGCGCGATTTGTGCGTGGATGGCGACCGCGGGCGCGCCGCGATCAGGCGGACCGGCCGATCAGGAGGGGACGGGCCAGGTGGGGTGGAGGTGGAAGCCGATGGCGTCGACGCCTACGAACGCGCCGGCCACGAACGCCGTGATGATCTCCGTCGAACGCTCGAGATCGCTGGTCCCGCGTTCGACGCAGAGGAGCACCATCGCCTGGAGCGACGTCAGCACCCCGTGGGCCACGAGCCGCGCCTCTTCGCCTTCACCGAACAGGCGGGCCATGTCGGCGACCTGCTCGTCGTGCAGACCGGGCACGAGCGGCGCCGTCGACCCGATCGCGTAGCGGTAGGCCGCGGGATCCTCGTGCGCGAACTCGAGGCTGACCTGGATGGCGGCGGCCAGGGCGTCCCGCAGGCCGCGCGTGCTGGCCAGGGCGACGGTGACGCGCTCGGACAGCCGCTCGCTGGCCCGGCGGGCGACGGCCTCGACCAGGCCCTGCCGGTCGCCGAAGTAGTTGTAGACGAGGGCGCGGGAGACACCGGCGGCGTCGGCGATCTCCTCGAACGTCACTCCCGCGGGATCCCGGCCGTCGAAGACCTGCGCCGCGGCGTCGACCAGGAGCTCGCGGCGCTCCTCGCGGGCCAGGCGCGTGCGGGGCCGATCGGTCGTGGCCCGCGCGCTCATCCCGCCCCGTTCGCGGACACCGGCGGCGCGACCTCGCCGATCAGCGGGAAGTGGCAGGCCACGAAGTGACCGGGCTCGACGGCCCGGACGACCGGCTCCTCGATCGCGCACCGCTCCTGCACCCGCGGGCACCGCGTGCGGAACCGGCACCCCGACGGCGGGAACACGGGGGACGGGATCTCGCCTTCGATCCTGGCGTTCAGGTCCGGCCGCACGGTCGGATCGGGCACGGGGATGGACTTGAGCAGGATGTCCGTGTACGGGTGAGCCGGCCGCGCGTACATCACGTCCGACGAGGCGACCTCGCACAGCTTGCCGAGGTACATGACGCCGACCCGGTCGCTCACGTTCTTGACGACCGCGAGGTCGTGGGCGATGAACATGAGGGTCAGGCCATAGCGCCGCTTCAGCTCCTCGAGCAGGTTCAGCACCTGCGCTTGGACGCTGACGTCGAGGGCGGAGACGGGCTCGTCGCAGATGACGAGCTTGGGCTCGAGCACGAGGGCCCGGGCGATCGAGATGCGCTGGCACTGGCCACCCGAGAACTGGTGCGGCCGGCGATCGGCGGCCACGTCGGGGTCGAGGCCCACGTCCTCGAGCACCTGGCGCGCCTTGGCCATCCGCTCGGCGCTGGTGCCGATCTTCCAGATGTTCAGCGGCTCGAGCACGATGTCCCGCACCTTGCGTCGCGGGTTCAGCGACGAGATGGGGTCCTGGAAGATCATCTGGATGTTCGTGCGCACGGTGCGCATGTCGTCACCGTGGAGCGTCGTGAGCTCCTGGCCCTCGAACGTGATCGATCCACTCGTCGGGCGCGGGAGCTGCATGATCGCCCGCCCGGTCGTCGACTTGCCGCAGCCGGACTCGCCCACGATGCCGAGCGTCTCGCCGGCGAGGACGTCGATGCTGATGCCGGACACGGCGTTGACCTTGAGCCCGGTCCGGCCGACGGGGAACTCGACCACCAGGTTCTCCACCCGCAGGAGCGCGTCGCCGACACCGTTCAGGTGGGCGGTCCCGGTCCCGGCCATCAGCCGGCGCCTCCCGGCGACGATGCCGGGCTCTCGCTCGGCCTCGGGCGTCACGGCCTCCGCTCCAGCCGCCGCGTCGGTGTCCGTGGTCTCTGCTACCACATCGCCCGGCTCAGCCGCCGCCGGCGTCACAGGGAGTGTGGCCACCCCCGCCTCGGCCAGGCGCGCCTTCGTCTCCTTCCAGATGTCGGAGCCGACGGGGTACCAGCAGGCGTAGGTGTGGCCCGGGGTCTCGGCCTCGACGAGTGGTGGGGCCTCCTCGCGGCACCGGTCCTGCACGTACGGGCACCGAGGGCTGAAGCGGCAACCCTTCGGCGGGTTGATGAGGTCGGGCGGCCGGCCGGGGATGGCGCGCAGCATCGTGTGGCTCGGCTGGTCCAGCTTGGGGATGCTCTCCAGCAACGCCTCCGTGTAGGGCATCCGCATCTCGCTGAACAGCACGGGCGTCGGGGCCTTCTCGACGATCTGGCCGGCGTACATCACGATGATCTCGTCGGTGTGCCCGGCGACGACACCGAGGTCGTGGGTCACGAGGATGACCGACATGTTGCGGTCCTGGCGCTGGGCCTGGAGCAGGTCGAGGATCTGCGCCTGCACCGTCACGTCGAGGGCGGTGGTCGGCTCGTCGGCGAACAGCAGCGTGGGGCCGCAGGCCAGGGCCATGGCGATCATGATCCGCTGGCGCATCCCGCCGGAGAGCTCGTGCGGGTACTGGTCGAGGCGCTTGTCCGGCTCCGGGATGCCGACGTCCTCGAGGAGGCGCAACGAGGTCGCCTTGGCGTCGGCCCGGCTCATGTCCAGGTGGATGCGCAGGGGCTCGGCGATCTGCTTCCCGACCTTCATCACGGGGTTCAGCGACGTCATCGGGTCCTGGAAGATCATCGCCATCTCCGCGCCCCAGATGTCGCGGCGGGCGCGCAGGCTCATGGTGGTGAGCTCCTGGCCCTCGAAGCGCACCGTCCCCTCGCGGATGGTGTTGCGCTTGGGCAGCAG
Source organism: uncultured Acidimicrobiales bacterium (assembly GCA_963813375.1). GTDB lineage: Bacteria > Actinomycetota > Acidimicrobiia > Acidimicrobiales > Ilumatobacteraceae > DASTFY01. Next base: position 60,945 of record CAWEYT010000013.1, read on the forward strand.
CCCCATGATCGAGCGGGAGAGGATGGTCTTGCCCGACCCCGACTCGCCCACGATGCCGAGCGACCGGCCCCGGGCCAGCGAGAAGCTCACCCCGTCGACCGCCTTCACGACCCCGAGCGCGGTCTCGAAGTAGGTCTTGAGGTCCTCCACCTCGAGCAGGACGCCCGACTCGGGCCGGGTACCGGCCTGCAGATGACGCCGGGTGCGGGACATCAGCGGCTCACCCGATGGAGTCCCGGATGTTGAACCTCTCGGCCAGGACGTCGCCGATGAGGTTGATGGACAAGATGGTGAGGAACAGCACCATGGCCGGCATCATCGAGATCCACCACGCCTCTTGGAGGCGGTCCTTGCCCGCGAAGATCATCTTCCCCCACGTGGGCGTGGGCGCCTCCACCGACAGGCCGAGGTAGGCCAGCGCACCCTCGGCGACGATGAGGATGGCCAGTCCGGTGAGCGCGAAGGACACCATCGCCGGCACCACGTTGGGAAGGATCTCCCGGAACACCACCCGCCGGTTGCTGGCACCCACACCGCGAGCGGCCAGCACGAACTCGCGTTGCGCGTACACGATGGTGTTGGCCCGCACGAGACGGGTGAGTGGGGGGATCGAGAGGATCGACAAGGCGAGCACGATGGGCCAGATCGGCCGCGTGGTCGCCTCACCGGTCGAGTTCGGCGAGTTGAAGAAGCTGACCACGAAGATGGCCAGCAGCAGCGCCGGGAAGGCCAGCATGATGTTCATCACGTTGTCCGTCACCCGGTCCACCGCGCCCCGCTTGTAGCCGGAGATCAGGCCGATCATCCCCCCGATGGCCAACCCGAACGTGATCGACAGGGCGCCGATCACGAGCGACACGCGGGCACCGAAGATGGCTCGGCTGAACACGTCGTAGCCGTTGCGGTCGGTGCCGAACCAGCCGGCTCGCTCGGGCGCGCCGGGCAGACTTCGCTCGGGCTCGGCCCACACCGCCCACACGGGCGGGCGCTCGATCTTGAGCGGGGTGCCCTTCACGTGGGTGCTGCACTCCAGTTGGTTCGGCGTACTGGTCTGCAGGAGTGCTTGACGTAGGGGAGCCAGTTGGCGCCGACGGCCGAGAACACGATGAAGAACAGCCAGCCGATGGCCAGCCAGATCGTGACTCGACCGCGGCGCTTGAACTTGCGGGTCGTCGGGCGCGCCCTGGTCGATGGGGGCACCGGCGGCGACCGCGATGGCCTCGCGTGTCTCGGCGTCCTGGAGCTCGGTCAGCTCTGCCATCGGTCGCCTCCCGCGCTCAGCCCAGCATCCGGGCGTGGCGGACGCGTGGGTCGATCCACGCGTAGGCCAGGTCCACGAAGAAGTTCACGAACACGTACACGAGGGCCAGGATCACCACGCCGTACTGCACCGTGGGGTACTCCCGCCGGAAGATGCTCTCCACCGACACCCGGCCCATCCCGTTGAGCTGGAAGACCTGCTCGACGATGACCACACCACCGATCAGCGCGCCGGTGCTCACGGCGGCGGCGGTGACGAGCGAGAAGAGCGACGGGCGCAGGGCGTGGCCGAACAGGATCCTCTTGGTGCTCAGCCCCTTGGCCCGCGCGGTCGTGATGAAGTCGCTCTGGAGCGTGGCGACCAGGTCGGCCCGCAGGAGCCGCATGTAGGTGGCGTAGAGCGGCAGCGCGATGGTGAGCGTGGGCAGGACGAAGGCCTTGAAGTGCCCGAGTGGATCGTCGAAGAAGCTGATGTTCGACGCCGGATAGTCGAACCATCGGAAGCGGAGCGCGAACAGGTAGATGAGCAGCGGCGCCACGATGTACTCCGGCATCGCCAGCAACCCGAACGACGCAGTCGTGCTCGCCCGGTCCACCCCCGTTCCCTGCTTGTAGGCCGACCACATCCCCATCGGGATGGCGAAGCCGAGGGCGAGGAGCTGCGCGTAGATCATGAGCCGGATCGACACGGGGAACGCCCGCCCTAGCTCCTCCCTGATGGGCTGGTTGGTCTGGAAGGTGGTGCCCCAGTCCAGGGTCACCAGGTCCTTCAGCCAGAGCGCGTACTGCTCCGGGATGCTGCGGTCGAGGTAGAGCTCGTGCTTGATCTGCTGCCGCCTGCTCGGGGGTGGCGCCGGGGCCGGTCTTGAGGGCGACCACGACGTCGGCGCCCCCGGGCAGGAAGCGGAGGGCGATGGCGACGAGGAAGGTGACCACGAACAGCACGATCAACAGCTGGATCACCCGCTGTCCGACGTACCTGGCCATGGTGCGGTCCTCCTTCCTCGTCGCGACGGTTCGGCTACTGCTCCGTCCAGAGGGTCATCGGGTAGAAGGTGCCGGCGATGCCCTGGCCGAACTGGCTCGTCGTCGCCGTCGGGCAGCTCGAAGTTCTCGACCCCGTGGACGGTGGGCTTGTGGCGCGATGCCCCAGATGTCCCAGGTGGTCCAGAGGTTGTAGCACTCCTCGGCGAAGATCCGGTTGACCTCCTCGGCGTACTCCTGCTTCTTGGCCGGGTCCGTCTCGGCCCGGTTCTTGTCGAGCAGCTCATCGATGCGGGGGTCCTTGATGCGACCGAAGTTGAGGGCCAGCTCGCCGACGGGCGCCGCTGAGCGACGAGTGCCACCAGATGTACTGGTTGTCCAGGTCGAAGTTGCTGTGGTTGCGCCACTGGAAGGCCTGGAAGTTCCCGAGGAGCGGCGGTGAGGATGTAGTTGGCCTGGTCGATCTGGTCGATGGTGACGTTGTCGACCCCGGCCTCCTCGTACCACTGCTTCTGGAACTGGGCGACGATGGCAGGTGGTCTCGTCCTGGGTGGTGGCCAGCGACAGGTTCAGCGGACCCGGGTTCTCGGCCTTGTACTCGGCGATGAGCTCCTTCGCCTTGTCCATGTCCTGTTGCTGCGGGATAGCCGGTCTCGTCCAGGTGGCCGGGCGTGCCGGGCGCGAACGGCCCGTTGGCGATCGGGAAGACGTCTTGGCTGATGGTCGTCGTTGACGGTCGGCTCGTCGTAGGCGTTGGCGAGCGCGCAGCGCACACGCCGGTCGGTGAGCGGCGACGGCGTGCCATCGGGCAGCGTCTGCGTGACGTGGAGCAGCGTGTAGCCGACCTCGGCGTTGTTGTCGATCTCCTCCTGCGACGTAGTCGTCGTTGTCGCGGAACCCGGTGATGACCTCGCCGTTGTCGGAGTGGAGGAGGTCGATGGAACCGCTCAGCAGCGCGTCCCGGCGGTTGAGGGCAGTCCGGGATGGGCCGGAACTCGATCTCGTCCAGGTAGGGGTACGGCTGGTTCCAGTAGTTGGGGTTCTTCGTGGCCTGGAAGTACTCGTTGGGCTTGTAGTCGACGAACACGAACGGTCCGGTGCCGACCGGCTTGGACTTCAGCGTGTCGTCGGCGTCGGCGGCGGCCATCCACGTCGGCGAGCGCGATGTAGTTGATTCCCGCGCCGATGAGGAGCACCTGCGGGAAGCTGGGCCACGGCGACTTCATCGTCACGTCGACGGCCAGTGGATCGGTCGGGTTGACTGCGGCGCTGTCGACGTTGCGGAAGTAGGTGCCGGTGAGGAGGCCGTTCTGGAACCGCTTGATGTTGTCGAGCAGCGCCGCGCCGTCGAGTGGCGTGCCGTCGTGGAACGTGACGCCCGGGCGGGCCTTCATGGTCCACACCGTGTAGTCGTCGTTCGGCGTGAGGCTCTCGAGCAGGTACGGGCGACCAGCCGCCGTCCTCGGTCGGGATCGACCATCGGGTCGAACACGCTCTTGACATCACCTGGTGGCACGACGATCGCGCACAGCATCTCGGCCGGCATCCACGGGTTGCTGGTGTCGGCCTCGATGCCCATGACGACTTTGCCGCCCGGCGTGGGCGTCGGTCCTGGTGCCTCGGTGGCCGGCGCCTCCGAGGACGGTGCCTCCGACGACGGTGCCTCGCTGCCCGGTGCCGCGGTTTCGGCGACGACGGTGTCCGGCGTCGTGTCGGTGCCCTCGTCGTCGCCTCCGCCACAGGCGGCGGCCACGAGCCCGAAGGCGGCCAGGCTGGCGACGAACAGCGCCATCGGGTGGCGCCGGGATCGGCCCCTAGGACGTGTCACGTGATTCCCCCTTGTTCCGGTGTCGTGCCGGGACAACTGTGACGCCCGCCACAGCCCCCGGGCGGCACGGTACGGTCTCATCGACAGTTCGTCAACAACACCCGTCCGTGGTTTCTCGCCACGGACGGGTGTCCGTGTCCGGCCGCTCGAACCGCTCAGGTCGTCACTGCTCGATCCACGTCGTCCGCACGTCGGCGATCTCGCTGGTCAGGTGACGCGTCTCGGACCCGTCCGGGCAGCATGTTGGTGTCGGGCGACGTGCACCGTCGGGTCGTGGAGCACGGCCCAGGTCGTCCAGCTGCTCCAGACGTTGTAGCACTGCTCGGCGAAGCGCCGGTTGACCGTCTCGGCCAGCTCCTGCTTCTTGGCCGGGTCGGTCTCGCCGCGGTTGGCATCGAGGGCCTCGTCGATGACCGTGTCCTTGATGCGGCCGAAGTTGATGGCCAGTTGCCCGACGGGCAGCGCGGTGGACGAGTGCCACCAGATGTACTGCTCGTCCATGGCCGACGCCGCCGTGGTTGCGCCACTGGAAGACCTGGAAGTTCCCGAGTAGTGCGGCGACGATGTAGCTGCCCTGGTCGAGCTGGTCGATGCGTGACGGTGTCGACGCCGGCCTCCTCCCACCACTGCTTCTGGAACTGCGCGATCGTCAGGTTCGTCTCGTCCTGGGTGGTGGCGAGTGAGAGGTTGAGCGGACCCGGGTGCTCCGCCTTGTACTCGGCGATCAGCTCCTGGGCCTTGTCCATGTCCTGCTGCCACCGGGTAGCCCGTGTCCTCCAGGTAGCCGATCTGGTCGGGTGAGAACGGGCCGTTGGCCTGCTTGTCCACGCCGGCGTTGATGGTGGCGATGACGGTCTCGGCGTCGTAGGCGTTGGCCAGCGCGCACCGGACGCGCTGGTCGGTCAGCGGGGATGGCGTGCCGTCCTGCAGGGTCTGGCGTGACGTGCAGCAGGGTGTAGTTCGTGGGGCCCTTGTACGTCCGCTCGTCGAGCACCAACGTCGTCGTTGTCGCGGTACTCGTCGATGGTCTCGCCGTTGGTGGTGTGGAGGATGTCGATGGCGCCGCTCTTGAGTGCGTCGCGCCGGTTCAGGGCGTCGGCGATCGGGCGGAACTCGACGGCGTCGAGGTAGGGGTAGGGCTGAGTTCCAGTAGTCGGGGTTCCGGGTGGCCTTGAACGACTCGTTGGGTGCGTAGCACTCGAACACGAACGGGCCGGTACCCACCGGCTTGGACTTGCAGCGACTCGTCGGTGTCGCTGGCGGCCAGCCACGTGGGCGAGGCCATGAGGCCGATCTGCCCGGCCAGGAAGAGCGGGAACGACGCCCACGGCGCGACTCGTCGTGACATCGACGGCCAGCGGGTCGCTCGGGTTGACGGCGATGCTGGTGACATCCGTCAGAGCGGCGCCCGTGAGGATGCCGTTCTTGGCCCGGGTGAGGTTGTCGGCGACGGCGGCGCCGTCGAGCGGGGTGCCGTCGTGGAAGGTGACGCCGGGCCGTACCTTGATGGTCCAGACCGTGTAGTCGGCGTTCGGGCGTGACGCTCTCGGCCAGGTACGGCGCCCAGCTGTGCTCGTTGTCGGCGATCGCGGTCAGCGTGTCGTAGACGCTGACGAGCACCTGGTAGCAGGACGTGGCGCAGGCCACCTCGGCCGGCCGCCACGGGTTGCGAGCTGTCGGCCTCGATGCCCCAGACCAGCGTGCCGCCGGTCTGGGGCTCGGCGGCGGGTGCGTCCGTGGCCGGCGCGCTGTCCGTAGACGGCGCTTCGCTCGCCCGCCGGGGCGCTGCTGTCGACGCTGGGCGCCTCCGTCGTTGCCCGCGGTGGTCCCGCTGTCCGAGTCGCCGCCGCCGCACGCCGCCGCGAGCAGGCCGAGCGCGGCCAGCGCCGAGACGATGACGAACGAGCGTCGCCGAGGCCGATGTCCCATGAGTGTTCCCCCTGAAGTGATGTTCGAGCGGGCCGGATGCCCGATCGTGTCCCGCGGCGCGGCACCGTACGTCACCGGACCGGCGCCAGCAACGTCGTCGGGCGCACGCTGGGGCGCACGGGGGACGGTACGGTCGCCGGCCGTGACCGATCGCCAGTTGATCTCGTCCGGCGGGCCCTGGGAGCTGATCGTCGGGTACAGCCGCGCCGTGCGCGTCGGGTGACCGGGTGTTCGTGGCGGGTACGGCACCGCAGTGGCCGGACGACACGGTGGACCCCGACCCGGCGGTGCAGGCGCGGCGCTGCTTCGAGATCATCGGCGCCGCGCTCGATCAGGCCGGGGCCACGTTCGCCGACGTCGTGCGCACGCGCGTCTACCTCGTCGACAGCGCCGACTTCGATGCGGTGAGCGGCGTCCACGGCGAGCACTTCCACGACATCCGGCCCGCCAACACGACCGTCGTCGTGAAGGCCCTGCTGAACCCGGCGTGGAAGGTCGAGATCGAGGTCGAGGCCGTCATCGGCACGCCGGTCCCGGCCCGTTCCTGAGGCGGCGCCCGGCGGCCGCCATCGTCTACCGTCGGTCCATGGCCGACGAGCGTGAGATCCTCAGCTGGGACCTGTTCGGAACCGCATCGAGGGAGCTCTCCCAGCAGGTGGCCGACGACGGGTACCAGCCCGAGATCATCCTGGCCATCGCCCGTGGCGGCCTGCTCATCGCCGGCGCGATGGGCTACGCGCTCAGCGTCAAGAACCTCTACACGATGAACGTCGAGTACTACACGGGCGTCGACGAGCGCCTCGAGGTGCCGATGATCCTGCCGCCGACGCCCGAGCTGGTCGACGTGGAGCAGGCTCGGGTGCTGATCGCCGACGACGTCGCCGACACCGGCCACACGCTGGCCCTCGTCAAGGAGTTCTGCACCGGCAAGGTGGCCGAGGTGCGGTGCGCCGTGCTCTACGAGAAGCCCCGGTCCGTGGTCCAGTGCGAGTACGTCTGGCGACGCACCGACCGGTGGATCAACTTCCCCTGGAGCGACAAGGACCCCATCGTGGTGCCGCAGGGGATGGCCGTCGTCAAGGACGCATGAGGATCGTCAAAGACGCATGAGGATCGTCAAGGACGCCTGAGGATCACCCGGGCGGCGTTGCGCCCGCTGGCCCCCCACACCCCTGCCCCGGGGAAGGTGGCGGCCCCCGTCAGGTACAGCCCGCGGATCGGTGTCTCGTACCGGGTGAGCTCGCGGTCCCGACCCCGCAGCGCGGCCACCGGTCCGCCCGCGAAGCTCGTGGCGTAGCCCCTCGGCATGAAGAACTCGCGCTCGTAGCTCTCGGGCGTCATGGTGCGGTACCGGTGGATGCCGCCGGCGAACCCGGGCTGCACCAGCCGCGCGTAGACACTCAGCCAGCGCTCGGGCTCCGCGCTGGCGGACCAACCTCCGGCCAGGGCGTAGGGGGTGAAGAGCACCTCGAGGCTGAAGACGTGCCGGCCTCTCGCCCGCCCTCCAACCTGCAGCGTCGGATCGAGGACGGACGGGACGCTGGCGAAGAACATCGGCTCGTCAGCCACCCGGCCCTCGGCCATGAGGCGGTGCGCGGCGTGCATCGCGTCGACCGTGGGAGCGACGATGGCCGTGGCGTGGAGCGGATCGAAGCCGAGCCGGTCGGGCAGCGCGGGGTCGAGCTGGCGGTAGGCGGGGAGCTCGGAGATGACGGCATCCACCTTGCTCTCGTAGCCGTCGTGGCGCGGGATCGCCCTCCACCGGTCGACGAGCGCCCGCGCCGAAGCCGGCGGGTTCCGCAGCCAGCTCAGGAACGTGGCGTGAGGGTCGCAGGCGGACACGACGATCGGTGCCTCCACGATGGTGCCGTCGTCGAGCTCGACGCCACGGACGCGCTCGCCCTCGCACAGGATCGCCACCACCCGCGACGACGTGCGGATGCGTCCGCCGGCCGACGTGAACGCGCCGGCCACCGCGAGCGGCACGGCCCCGCTGCCTCCGGTGGGGCGGCCCACGTGAGCCACGTGCTTCATGGCCAGCGTCAACGCTCCGAGCCCCGTGCCCGGGGTGTACGGGGACAGCCCCCACACCCCCGGACCGACGACGATGGCCGGCCCCATGATGGCGTCCTCCGTGAAGAACCCCCGCAGCACGTCGGCCACGCTGCGCCGGCTCCAGCGGAGCAACGTGGTCACGCCGCGGGCCCGGCGGCCGGCGAGCGTGCGCAGCGCCGAGCTCGGCGGACGGTGCCTCGTTGGCCAGCTCGACCACCAGCTCCGCGAGCGGGAGCGCGGCCCTGAGGTAGCGCCGGTAGCCCTCCACCTCGTGCGGGTAGGTCAGTGCCAGGGCGGCCAGCGTCCGCTCGGTGTCGTGGAACACGGGCCAGGCCGGACCTCGTCCGTGCAGCAGCGACAGCTGTGCCGGGTCGACGTCGAGGTAGCGCAGGCCGTGCGTCGCCAGGTCGAGCTCGTCCATGACCGGCGTCGTCCGGAACACGGTGTGGTCGCAGCTGCAGATGTTGACGCGGGCACCGAGTGCGTCGACCGTCGAGGCGCAACCGCCCACCGAAGGGCGGGCTTCGAGCAGCAGGACGTCGAGGCCGGCGCGGGCCAGGTAGGCGGCGCAGATCAGGCCGTTGTGCCCGGCGCCGACGACGATGGCGTCGTGATCGGCGGGCGGCGGCACCGCCGCATTCTCGCCCGAGGGAGCGCGGGCTCAGGTCCGGCGGTACCGGAACAGCGGCTTGCCGTGTCCCTCGGCCAGCGTCGCCAGCTGGCCACCGCTGGCGTTGAACGCGATCGACTCGCCGGAGCCGAGGGGCTGTGGTGGGCATGGCGTGCCCGCCAGCGCCTGGGGCACCGTCTGGCTCGGGGACCGGGTCCAGAACCACGTGAGCTCCATGGTCTTGATGACGATCATGGATCCGTCGGCGCTGATGTCGGCGGCCACCGGGCGGTCACGGTCGGACGCGGGGTCGTCCAGCGTCAGCTCGGCGACCTTGAGCGGGGTGACGGTGGCACCGGGCACGAGGGCGGCGGCCGGGATGCGGAACACCTCGCTGAGGCGTTCCTTGGTGATGATGAAGTAGTCGCCGGTGACCGGATCCACCAACGTGGCTTCGACGTTGTGCGACCTGCCGTCCGGGTAGGTGACGTCGATGCGCTGCGCGGCCACGGTCATCGTCGAACGTACGGTGCGGCCGAGGTCCGGCTCCCAGAAGCGGTAGAGCTGGTAGCCCAAGGTGCCCTGGCGGGCCTTGCGGTTGTCCCCGACATCGGCGACATAGATGCGTCGACACGCCGCCGGGACCCGGGCCGATGTCCATGTCCTCCCAGTCCCAGGCCATCGCGCCGGTCACGGTGGCCGTCGTCAGGAGCCGCCCGTCGCCCTCGAGCGCGAACACCCTGGGGGTGTCGCCGCTGTCGTTGTGGGTCCACCAGACCCCCGGGTTGCGGCGGCCGCCGGCCAGGCCGGACGTCTCGATCAGGCCCGGCGCGGCGACGGCGGGCTGGGCGAGGAGCGGCCACTGAGGGCAGTTCCCCGGGGCCGGAACGGGCGGGGGGGCGATGGTGGTGGTGTTGGCTCGTTCGATGAAGGCCGGCGGCGACGTCGTGGTGGTCGGGAGCGCCGGACGTTCCGGTCCGACGCATCCGAACAGGCTGAGCGCCGCGGCCAGCGCGGCTCCGGCCAGCGCGGCCGCAGGGGGGTTGGGACGCACGGAGCCCCATGGTTGACCATGACCCACGCGGGACGCGAGCCGGAGACGGTGCAAACGCAACGATTGGAGTTGCGCCCCCACGCTCAGTCACGCACCGCGTCCGGCCCGCCACCGAGTGGCCCCTCCCCGGTCCGCAGTACGGTGCGGAGGGTGAGCGAGCGAGCACTGGAGGATCTCCGGGCGACCGATCTGGCGTCGCGGCTGCACGAGCGCTCCATCCTCGTCCTCCCGGTCGGCGCCACCGAGCAGCACGGCCCGCACCTGCCGTTCAGCACCGACACCGTCATCGCCGACGCGGTCGCCCGCGCCGCGGTCCAGGAGGTGGGCGAGGAGGTCGACGCGTGGCTGCTGCCCACCCTCGCCTACAGCAAGTCGAACGAGCACGCCTGGGCCGCAGGCACGTTCTGGCTGTCGGCCTCGACGCTCATGGCCGTGCTGGACGACGTGGGTCGTTGCGCGGCCACCACACCGGCCCGGCGCCTCGTCTTCCTGAACGGTCACGGGGGGAACTCGTCGCTCCTCAACGTGGCCTCCCGGGAGCTCCGCCTCCACCACGGCCTCATGACGTTCCTGGCCCACCCGGGCCTGCCGCCTGACCAGGGCGGGACGAGCCCGGCCGAGGAGCTCGGCATGGGCATCCACGGCGGGCTCGACGAGACGTCGATGATGCTCCACCTTCGACCCGACCTCGTCGACTTGGCCGCGGCGGCGCGGAACGTGCCCGAAGGCCTCGCCCCGAACCGCTACGTCCGCTTCGGTGGCGCGGTGTCGTTCGGCTGGCTGTCGGACGACTTCGGGCCGAGTGGCGTGATCGGTGATCCGACGGGTGCCACCGCCGAGCGTGGCAAGACCCTCTTCGAAGGGGCGGTCGAGGCCTTCACCGGCGCGCTGCGCGAGATCGCCCGCTTCGACTTCGGCCGCTGAACCCACGCCCGCCGCGGGCTCGCGACGGTCACATCCGGTGCACAAACCGCGCCAAGCGACCGCCGCGAGGTCACCGGGCGCGATTTGTGCGTGGAATGTGACGCGTCGCTGCGACGAGTCGGCTACAGGGAGATGCTGGGGTCGATGAACTCGTTCGTGACGAGGTCCTCGGCCGTCAAGCCTTCCTTGAGCTTGGCGCCCGCGGCTTCGTAGACGGGGACGGCGGTGGCCACGAAGTCCGTGACCCGGTCCGTGTCGAAGCTGCCGAGCGTGCCGTCCGGGCTGTTGGCCACCAGCTCGTTGGAGAGCTGCAGCTCCACGGACGCCTTGGCCTGCCCCTCGTCGTACTGCCAGCCGTTGTTGTACTGCTCCACGAGGTCGAGGATGATGGCGTCGGCCCGCGTCTGGTCGGTGATGTAGTCGACCTGCGACTGCTGGATGACGGGCACGAGCGCCGCGAAGCACTCCTTGTTGGCCTCGAAGTTCTCGGCCGTCGCGGCCAGCGACTGGGCGTAGGCCGTCCAGCCGGCGTCGTGGATGAGCTGGTAGGCGATCGGCTTGCCCCAGTCCGTCAGCACCTTCTCGTAGAAGTACGGCTCGGCGGAGGCGAAGCCCTGCTGGGCGTCCTTGCCGCCCGCGGCCACGAAGTTGGCCGGCGTGCCGTCGTAGGAGCCGTCCGTCTGCGCCTTGTCGAGTTGGCCGTCTGCGATCAGGAACTCCATGTAGGCGGCGCCCCCGAAGTACCGGACCTTGACGCCGGGCTCCTTCAGGTCGGCGATCGCCTGGACGTCGGGGTAGGTCGCCGGGTCCCACATGATGATCTGCGGGTTGATGTTGAACGGCGCCACCACGGCCTTGGTCGGGAACTCGCCCGAGTTCTGGATGGCCTCGTCGGTCGAGACGTAGCCGAGCAGGATGTCCGGATCGGCGTAGAGCTGCGACGTGACGGTCTGGAAGCCGATGGCGGGCCCGCCGGAGCGGACCTCGATCTTGACGCCGGTGTCCTCACCGCCGGAGACGAGCGGGCCGGACACGCGGAACGTGCTGGTGTCGACCTCGTACCCCTCACCGACCATGTTGTAGAGCTGGCCGTGCTCGGCCTCGGGGTTCCAGTCGGTCTGGAACACGACGGTCTCGGGGCACACGTCGGCCAGTGAACCGGCCGCCGCTCCGCCGCCGGCGGCCGTCGTGTCGCCGCCGCTCGCGGCAGTGGTGTCGCTGCCCGCGGCGGCAGTCGTGTCGCTGCCCGCTGCTGCGGTCGTGTCGCTTCCGCTGTCGTCGTCGCTGCCGCACGCGGCGAGCAGCAGGAGGCCGGCGAATGGCACGCCGAGCCAGGTCTTCATCCTCATGTGTTGGGTCCTCCCCCTTGTGGTTCTTGCATTTGCGTGGGTCTTGGTGGGTCGAGCGTCAGGGCGACCGTGTGGTCGTGTGCCACTTGCCGATGGCCCGGTTGCCGAGCCAGCCGAAGAAGATGAACACGACGAGGCCGAGGAGCGCGGACAGGATGATGGCGGTGATCATCTCCGGCCCGTAGAGACGCTGGCGGTAGACGTCGATCTGCGCCCCGATCCCCGGGTTGCCCTGGCGGAAGTAGAAGTCGCCGACCACGGCGCCGATCACCGCCAGCCCGGCGGCGTTGCGCAGCCCGACGAAGATGGACGGCATGGCGGCCGGGTATTGCAGCTTCCACAGGCGCGTGGCCCGGCTGGCGCCCTGGAGCGTGAAGAGCTCGTGCTGGCTCTTGTCGACGGACAGCAGCCCGAACAGCGTGTTGTTGACGACAGGGAAGAAGGCGATCAGCACGACGACCAGGACCCGGCTGTTGAAGCCGAAGCCGAGCAGCCCGCTGATGAGCGGGGTGAGGGCCAGGATCGGCGCGGCCTGGAGCGCGACGAGGTAGGGCCAGGAAGCCCGCTCCACCCAACGGGCCATGCTCATCGCCGTCGCCAGCCCCATGCCGAGGATGATCGTGATCACGAGGCCCACGATGGCGACGCGGGCCGTCAGCCACAGCGAGTCCAGGATGGGCTTGAGGCCGCGGTTGCCGTCCTCCCAGATCAGGAACCCGTCGGTGATCACCTTGTGGGGGGTCGGCAGGAGGAACCGCTTCTCCTGCGGCAGGACGACCTCCGCAAGGAGGTACCAGATGGCGAGGAAGACGACGAAGACGACGATCGGCCCGAGGATCTCCGCCACCCGGTTGCGCTTGGCCGCACCCTCCGCCGTCCCTACGTCCGGCGCCCGGCTGCTGGGCGGGGTCAGCTCGTCCGTGCGCAGTCCACCGCCCGACGCCATGACGCTGCTCACTCGTGGGCTCCTCGCAGGGCGTGCGAGATCTCGCCGGACAGCTTGGCGAACTCGGGGTCGTAGCGCAGGTCGTGCGTGCGGGGGTAGGGGAACGGCACGTCGAACTCGCCCAGGATGCGCCCCGGCCGGGCCGACATCACGGCCACCCGCGTCGAGAGGAAGACCGCCTCGGTGATGGAGTGGGTGATGAAGAGGGCGGCGAAGCCCTCGAGCTGGAACAGCCGGAGCAGCTCGCTGTTGAGCCGCTCGCGGGTGATCTCGTCGAGCGCCCCGAACGGCTCGTCGAACAGGAAGACCTTGGGTTCGAGCACCAGCGAGCGCGCCAGTGAGGCTCGCATCCGCATGCCGCCCGAGAGCTGCTTGGGGTACTTGGCCTCGAAGCCCTGCAGGCCGACGAGGTCGATCGTGGACTTGACCAGGCGGGCGCGGGCGGTCTTGTCGACGCCCTGCAGCTCGGCCAGCAGCTCGATGTTCTTGCCCACCGTCCGCCACGGCAGCAGCGTGGCGTCCTGGAACACGTAGCCGAGGCTCTTGCGCAGCACGAACACCGTGCCCGACGTGTTCGTCTCCAGGCCCGGACGCGATGCGCAGCAGCGTCGACTTGCCGCAGCCCGACGGGCCGACGATGGTGACGAACTCGCCCGGTCGCACGTCGAGGCTGACGTCCTCGACGGCGTGGGTGCCGTCCGGGAACACCATCGAGACGTGGTCGAAGCGCAGGGCGTGGTCAGTGATGCTGGGCGCGACGGCTGCGGGTGATTGGGGCACCGGGGCGGCCCCGGCCTGGATGGTCTCCGGGTCGACGAGATCGGAGACGGTCTCGGGCTCGGACATCATCGTCTCCCGACCCTAGGCCACCGGTTCTGTCCGGCCGTGACGCCAGTGTGCACGCTGTGTTTCACGCGTCTGACACGACTCTCGTGCGGCTGACGACCCGGCCCCGGTGGATCACGACGCGGTCGGCCGGAGCCATGGCCACGGCCTCGCGGACCCCGCCGGCCTTCACGGCGAGGAGCTCGGCGGGAGAGCCGGCCTCGATGCGAACGGCCGGGAGCCCGAGCACGTCGCGGGCCGCCGTGCTCACCGCGTCGTAGGCCTCGTCGGGCAGCAGGTGGCCGGCCATCACGAGGAGCGCAGCCGTCTCCAGCGGATCGCCCCGGCCGACCAGGTTGAACGGGTCCTGCAGGTTGTCGGCGCCGCCGGCCACCCTCACGCCGGCGGCCAGCAGCGGCCGGATGGCGGTCAGTCCTCGAGGCATGGCAGTCGTGGCGTCCCGTCCTTGCAGGTACAGGTTGGTCTGGGGCAGGGTGACCACGCCGACGCCGGCCGCGGCCACCTCGTCGGCCACGGCCTGCTGCACCTCGCGCGGCTGCATGCCGAGGCTGACGCAATGGCTGGCCGTGACGCGATGGGGGAACCCGCGTGGCACCCACCCGGCTGAGCCAGGTCCCGCAGGCCGAGCACCGCGAGGTCGAGGGTCTCATCGGTGTGGAGGTCGACCATGTGGCCGCCACCGGCCGCCAGCTCCAGGAGCACCTCGTGGGCCTCGACCGGATCGTCGTCGAGGTGCGGGCAGCCGCCGACGACGTCGGCTCCGGCGGCCAGGGCGTCGCGGGCGAGGGCCCGGTGGTCGGCTCCCGCCAGCCCGGTGACGGGCCAGCTGATCAGGGCCACGATCTGCAGGTCGACCAGGTCGCCGAGGCGCCGCCGGGCCTCCACCAGCCCTTCCACCGACCGCAGACCGTGGCCGGTCACGATGTCGGCGTGGGACCGGATGGCGGTCGTGCCGTTGGCCACCATCAGCCGGGCGGCCCGCTCGGCCCGGTCGGCGATGTCCTCGGCGGTCAGGCTGTCGCGGTTGGCGTCCATCGCCTCGATGGCGCCGAGGAGGTGGCCCTGCGGGTTGAGGATGCGCTCGGCCAGGAAGGCCTTGTCCAGGTGGGCGTGGGGCTCGACGGGCGCGGGGAGGAGCACGTAGCCGTCGAGGTCGAGCACCGTGTCCGTCCGCTGACGTGGGAAGGTCGGCGCAGACGGCCGAGATGACGCCTGCGGTGATGGCGACGTCCGTCGTGCGGCCGTCGGCCAGCCGGACCCGCCGGAGGACGAGGCTGCCCGCTCCTGCCGCCACGGCCGTCAGCCCAGGGCGGGCAGGTCCGGGAGCGGCCGACGCTCCACCGGTTCTCCGAGGCGGGGGAAGACCTCCTCGACCATCAGGTGCATCTGCTCGTCGATGTCCTCCGTGCGCATGCCGGGGTAGTCGAAGAAGAAGCAGATGTGCTTGAGGTCGAGCAGCTCCCGCCAGAACCCGATGGCGTCGACGGCGTCATCGATGGAGCCGACGATCTGGATCTTGAGCCGCATCGAGTCGTCCAGCGTCGGTTGGAAGTCGAAGGGCACCTTGGAGCCGTCCGGGAAGCGGTAGCTCGAGAAGCGGCCGTAGGGCGCCAGGAACTTGCAGAACTCGTCATGGCCGGGCTGGCCGCGCACGAGCGCCTCCTCGCGGGTCCGCCCGACGTGGACGTTGAGGACCAGGCAACGGTCCTCGCCGGGCCCGACCGGCCTGCCCATCTCCTCGCGGATGGCCGCGTAGCGGTCCCACTTGTCCTTCTGGCTCTGCGCGCTCTGCAGCCAGTACACGGCCTTGTGCCCGGCCCGGGGCACGTACTCGATGGTCTCCGGCGACGTGACCGGCTGGTAGATGTCGATCGTCCGGCGCGGGCTTGGGGATGAGGGTGAGGTCGTTCGACGTACGACCCGCGGTCGGGCACGTCGTCGGGTGGGAACACGAAGTGCTTGCCGCGGTAGTCGAAGCGCTCCTGGGCCCAGGCCAGCTTGATGACCTCCATGGCCTCTTCGAACACCTCGCGGTTGATGCGGTCGTGCTCGGCGGACATCTCGTTGTCGCCGCGAGGCCACGACGGTGCCGAGCGCCCACGCCTCGCGGGGGACCGTGCCCCGACCGACACCGAACTCCATCCGCCCGCCGGTGAGCACGTCGGCGAGGGCGAAGTCCTCGGCCAGCCGCAGCGGGTGCCACTGCGGGACGACGTTGAACATCTGCCCGAACCGGAGCGCCTTCGTCTGGGCCGCGGCGTGGACGCCGAACATGATGAGGTTCGGGAGGACCTCGTAGCCCTCGTACTGGAAGTGGTGCTCCGTGAGCCAGACCGTGTCGAAGCCCAACGCGTCGGCGGTCTTGGACCAGTGGAGCATGTTCTCGTAGCAGGCGATGACGTCGCTGTTCCCGTAGCGGCGAGCGGTCGGGCGCGATCGCGGGATCACCGGCGTCCGGCATGGGCACGGTGCCGAAGAAGTTGGTGTCGACGCGCATGGGAGAACGGTACAACCGTCAGCCGCCGGCGGCGCTGCCGATGCGGGCTCTCGGGTCGGCCGCGGCGGCGAGGCTGCCGTCGTCCTCGACGACGATGGTGTGGGCGTGCCCGAAGGCGGCGTCGAAGGCCGCGGTGCGGGTGACGCGGTGGCCCCGGTCGCGCAGGCCCTGGTCCCAGGCGGTCGGCGCGTGGCCCTCGACGAGCACACCCGGGCTCACCGGCCGAGGTCCAGGTGTCGAAGCCGGTCGCCTCTCCGTGCAGCGCCCAGCGCCCGCTGGCGATGGCCTGGGCCGGATGCTGGCCGTGGAGGAAGAGTCGGGCCAGGAGCTGCAGGAGGATCTGGGGCTGGGCGTCCCCGCCCATCGTGCCGAGCGTGGCCGCCAACTGGCCGTCGGGACGGGTGATCAGGAGGGGGCTCAGCGTGTGCGGTGGGCGGCGGCCCGGCCCGTACCGCCCGGGGTGACCGGGCTCCAGCGAGAAGCCCAGGCCGCGGTTGTGGAGGTTGATCCCGGTGGCCGGCTCGACCAGCCAGCTCCCGAAGCCGGCGGCGTTGGACTGGATGAGCGACACGGCCAGCCGGTCGCCGTCCACCACGCACAGATAGGTGGTGTCCCCCGACCCGGCCGGGCCGCGTCTCCACCGAATCGATATCGATTCGGTGGAAATGGCGTCTCTACGTGGGGTGATGCGCGCCGGGTCGATGAGAGACGGTCCGTCGGCGTCCTCGTGGAGGACGTCCGGACGGTCGTGGCCGGCGGCCACCGCAGCCTCGATCAGCAGGTGCGCCCACCGTGGGTCATCGGGATCGGCCGGGTAGGTCGAGCCCCTCGGCGATCCACGCTCCGGCCAGGGCCAGGTACCCCTGGGAGTTGGGCGGCACCGTCCACAGGCGATGGCCCCAGGCGTCGAGCGCCAGGGCGTCGACCCAGTCGGCCTGGCCGCGGGCCAGGTCGTCGGCCGTGAAGTACCCGCCGCCGACAGCCAGCAGACCCTCGCCGAACTCACCCTCGTAGAAGGCGCTGCGCCCACCACCGGCGACGGCGCGCAGCGCGCGACCCGCTCCCGGCCGGCGGACCGACGCGCCCGGGCGCGTCGCCTGCCGGGCGAGCTCGTCGAGCCGGCCGCGGGCCCGCTCGTCGATCGTGGCCAGCGAGCCGACGAGCAGGGGCGAGGCCGGGAAGCCGTCCTCGGCCAGCGCGATGGCCGGAGCCAGGACGTCGGACAACGGGAGGCGTCCGTAGCGGCCGTGGAGCGCGACCCATCCGTCCACGCAGCCAGGGACCGTGACCGTGCGGACGTCGTGGCGCAGCGGCATCACCGCGTGTCCCTCGGCCGCCAACGCGTCGGGGTCGGCGCCACTCCCGGCCCGCCCAGAGGCGTTGAGGGCCACGGGCGACGAGCCGGGCTCGTGCACGAGCGCGAAGAGGTCGCCGCCGAGGCCGCACAGGTGCGGGGCGGTGACCGCGATGGCGGCGTTGGTGGCGATCGCCGCATCGACCGCGTTGCCGCCGCGGGCCAGCGCGGTGAGACCGGCCTGCGTGGCCAGACCCGTCGGCGCTGGCCACGACGTGCCGAGGCGCTCGCACGGTCGTGAACGGGACAGCGGGCGTGGTCACCCCCGCACCGTAGGTTCACCGGTCGCCCCGGCGGCCCCTCCGCGTTCATGGCGCGACATCACGGCGGCCAGTCGCCGGCAGCGATCGGCCATGAACGGCTGTGGGGCGCCGGTGAGACCGGACTACGGCCCTTGACGGCGGTCGCGATCGGGAGTTTGCTGACCGCCACTGCGGGAGGTGTGTGGGGCTCCCGACCGGCTGAAGGCGAGGAGTGTCATGCGGAAGATGCTCGCAGCGACGGTGGCGTTCGGCGCGGTGGTCGCCGGCGGGGTCGCCATCGGAGGGGGAGCAGGCGCTCAGGCGCCCGCCCCGACCGCAGCGGAGACCGTCGGCGCGGAGGCGGTGGCCGCCGCCGCGCAGGCCGACAGCGTGCGCTGGGGGCGCTGCAGCGATCCGCTGCTCGTCGAGTTCGGCGCCCGCTGCGCCACGGTGCAGGTCCCGCTCGACTACTCGAAGCCGAACGGCAAGACCCTCGGCATCGCCGTCTCCCGCATCCGCCACACGGTGCCCGACTCGCAGTTCCAGGGCATCATGCTGGTCAACCCCGGCGGGCCCGGGGGCTCGGGCCTGATCTGTGCGGTCCTCGGCGGCGTTCGTGCCCGGTGGCGCCGGCGAGTTCTACGACTGGATCGGCTTCGATCCCCGCGGCGTCGGCTCCAGCCAGGCGGCGCTGAGTTGCATCCCGGACTACTTCGGCTACGACCGGCCCAACTACGTGCCGAGGACGCCGCAGATCGAGAAGCAGTGGCTCGACCGCTCCAAGAGCTATGCCCAGGCGTGCGCGGCGAGCAACCGCCCGGCGCTGCTCGACAACCTGACGACGCCGGATGTCGCCAAGCGACATGGACAGCATCCGCAAGGCGCTGGGCCAGAAGCAGATCAACTTCTACGGCTTCTCCTACGGCACCTACCTCGGCCAGGTCTACGCCACGCTGTTCCCGGAGAAGGTGCGGCGCATGGTGCTCGACGCCAACGTCGACCCGCGCAAGATCTGGTACGCCGGCCAACCTCGATCAGGACCGCGCTTTCGACGCCAACATCAAGATCTACTTCGACTGGATCGCCCGCTACCGGGACGTGTACCGGTTGGGCCGGACCGGCCAGGCGGTCGAGAAGCTCTACTACCAGGTGCAGGCCGAGCTGGACGCCAAGCCGGCGGGCGGCGTCATCGGCCCGTCCGAGTGGAACGACATCTTCGTCGGCGCCGCGTACTACATCTTCGGCTGGGAGGACATCGCCAACGCCTTCGCCGGCTGGGTCCACAACAAGGACTGGCGGCCGCTGAAGGAGCTGTACGACGCCGCGGTGGGCGTCGGCGACGACAACGGGTTCGCGGTGTACCTCGGCGTGCAGTGCACGGACGCCCACTGGCCGCCGCAGTGGTCGACGTGGCGGGACGACGCTGGCGGATCTACGCCAAGGCGCCCTTCATGGCCTGGAACAACACCTGGTTCAACGCGCCGTGCCTGACCTGGCCGGCCAAGTCCGAGAACCCGGTCAACGTCGACGGCGCGCACGTGCCCGGCCTCCTGCTCATCAGCGAGACCAAGGACGCGGCGACGCCCTTCGAAGGCAGCCTGGAGGTCAGGGCCCGGTTCCCCGCGTCCAGCCTGATCGCCGGCCCCGGCGGCACGACCCACGCGGCGTCGCTGTCCGGCAACCCGTGCGTGGACGACCAGGTCGCCGCCTATCTCGCGAGCGGCGTGCTGCCACCTCGCCAGCCGGGCCGTCGCGCCGATACCTTCTGCCCGCCGCTGCCCCAGCCGGTGCCCGGCCAGGGCCGCGGCGACGGCGGCCGCGAGCGCCGAGGCCGCCGCAGGGGTGGCCACCCCAGCCGTCCGCCAGCGACTGCGGGACGCCGCCGGTCCGGTCCGCGTCGCCGGCTGACCCGATCTCCGGCCCGTCCGCTCGCACGGTCGAGCGGGCGGGCCGGGCAGGTCACTCGAACCACTGCCCCCGGCGCTGCAGGACCTCCTTCAGCACCTGGGGGCGGTCCGTCATGATCCCGTGGACGCCGAGATCGAGCAGGCGCTCGATCTCCGCCGGCTCGTCGATCGTCCACACGTGCACCTGGACACCCTGTCGCTCCGCGGCCCGGACCGATCGGCCGGTCACCACCGGGATCCCGCTCTGCTTGACCGGCACCTGGGCCACAGGAACGTTCGGCGTCCCCCGGCCGCCCAGCAGCAGGCTGGCGGCCATCCACCGTGCGACCTCGAGCGGCCCCATCGACGTGCACAGCGTCGGACCGAGGGCCGACCGGATCTCCTTCGACGCGCTTGCCGCTGAAGGCACCGACGCAGACGCGCTGCACGCTCGCCGTGCGGCGGATGGCCTCGATCAACGGAGCCACCGCGCCGTCGCTCTTGGCGTCCAGGTTGATCCGCGCCTGCGGAAAGGCGCCCAGCAGGTCCTCCATCAGGGGGATCGGTTCCTTGCCGCCCACCCGAGCCTTGCGCACCTCGGACCACGGGAGCTCGGTGATCAACCCGGCCCGATCGCAGGTCCGGCTCAGGTCGTCGTCGTGGAAGGCCACCAGCACGCCGTCGGCGGTGACCCGCGCATCCGTCTCCAGATACCGGTACCCGAGCGAGATCGCGGCCTCGAACGCGGGCATCGTGTTCTCGAGGCCTTCGAGTGCACCGCCGCGGTGGGCGAAGGGGATGGGCCCGGGATGGTCCAGGAACGCGTACGGCACGCCGGCAGTATCGTCGGGCCATGGCTGACGTCCGTGCGCTGCCGCTGGCCGGGGAACGGCACACCTCCTCCGAGACCATCACCGTCCAGTCGCCCTACAACGGGGCCGTGCTGGGGGAGGTGCCGGCCTGCACCGGGGAGGACGTCGACCGCGCCGTCGCCGCGGCGCGGGCCGCGCTCGCTTCCGGCCCCCTCCCACTGTGGAAGCGCGCCGAGGTCCTGGACGCCGCGGCACGCCTGCTGACGGAACGCCGCGAGGACTTCGCCCGCACCATCGCCGGCGAGGCGGCCAAGCCCATCAAGACCGCCCGGGTCGAGGCCGAGCGGGCCGCAGGGACGTTCTCGTTCGCCGCCGCGGAGGCTCGCAAGCTGGCTGGAGAGATGATCCCGTTGGACGCGGGCGCCGCAGGCGAGGGCAAGCTGGGCTTCACCCTGCGGGTGCCGATCGGCGTCGTCGGTGCCATCGCGCCGTTCAACTTCCCGCTCAACCTCGTCGCGCACAAGGTCGCGCCGGCCATCGCCGCCGGCTGCCCCGTCGTGCTGAAGCCGGCCAGCCAGACACCGTTCTCCTCCATCGCCCTGGCCGAGCTGTTGATCGACGAGTGCGGCCTGCCGGCCGAGCAGCTCCACGTCGTGACGGGTGGTGGTGGCACCGTGGGGAACGCCATGGTCGACCATCCCGACGTGGCGCTCATCACGTTCACCGGATCGCCGCCGGTCGGCTGGGCGATACGGGCGCGTGCGCCCCGCAAGCGCGTCGGGCTGGAGCTCGGGAACAACGCCCCCGTGGTGATCGAACCGGACGGCGACTGGAGGACCGCGGCAACGAAGATCCGTGTCGCCGGCTTCTCCCACGCCGGGCAGAGCTGCATCTCGACGCAGCGGGTGTACGTGCACCGCGCGATCGCCGACGACTTCACGGCCGCCCTGGTCGAAGGGGTCCGCAGCCTCGTCGTCGGGGACCCGATGGACGAGGCGACGGATGTGTCGGCCCTCATCTCGCAGGGCGAGCGGGAGCGGGTCACGGCGTGGGTGGAGGAGGCCCAGGCCTCCGGCGCCAAGGTCGCGATCGGTGGTCGGCTCACGGCGGACGGGGTGCTCGAACCGACCGTGCTCACCGACGTCACGCCCGACATGAAGGTGTGCGCGCAAGAGGTCTTCGGTCCCGTGGTCGGGGTGGCCGCCTACGACGATCTGGACGACGCGTTGCGCCTCGCCAACGACTCCGACTTCGGCCTGCAGGCCGCCATCTTCACCTCCGACATCGGCAAGGCGTTCAAGGCCTTCCAGACGCTCGACTACGGCGGCGTGCTGGTCAACGAGGTGCCGACGTGGCGGGCCGACCAACAGCCCTATGGCGGTCTGCGCGACAGCGGCAACACCCGCGAGGGCCCGGCCTACTCCGTGAAGGAGATGACCGAGTTGCGCATGGTGGTCATCAACCCCTGAGCGACGGCGTCGAACTCGTGGAGCAGCACCACGTGCACGGTCACGCGCACGCGCGCGAGCTCTGGCGGGAGGCCACGACCATGGTCCTCTACATCACGATCGTCCTGCTGGCGGAGCTGGCGGTGCTGCCCTCGCGGGTGCGGGGGAACGAGGCGGCCGTGTCCAGCGAGGCGCTCCTCGCCATCATCTGGGGCACGACGATCGGACTGGCGCTGGCCCACTGGTTCGCGTTCCGGCTGGCCGCCAGGGCGTTCGGCGCCGGCGGCACGGGTCGGGCGGACCTCGAGGTGGCGCTGGCCCAACTGGCCGGCGCCGCGGTGGTCGCCATCGTCGCGTCGCTGCCCGTGCTGGTCTTTCCGGATGATGTCGAGCACCGTGCAGTGCCCTTCGTGCTGGGCGTCGAGCTGGGGATCGTCGGCTACTTGGTGGCGCGGCTGGCGGGCCAACGGCGGTGGCCGGCGTTCGTGTTCGGCCTCACCGCGCTCCTCCTCGGCATGGCCGTCGCGCTGGTCAAGATCGTGCTCGATCACTGACCGCCCCTTCTGGACGGCGTCAGATGATGCGGCTCTGGTGGCCGGCCCAGTACTCGTCCTTCAGCAGCCGCTTGTAGAGCTTGCCGGTCGGGTGGCGGGGGAGCTCCTCGCGGAAGTCGATCGTCCGGGGGCACTTGACGTCGGCCAGCTCCGAACGGCAGAAGGCGATGAGCTCGCGCTGGAGGGCGGCCGCCGCGTCCTCGTCGGCGGGCATGGTGACCGGCTGCACGACCGCCTTGACCTCCTCGCCGAAGTCCTCGTTCGGGACCCCGAACACCGCGACGTCGACCACCGCCGGATGGTTCACGAGGACGTTCTCCGCCTCCTGCGGGTAGATGTTCACGCCGCCCGAGATGATCATGTACGCCTTGCGGTCCGTCAGGTAGAGGAAGCCGTCCTCGTCCAGGTAGCCCACGTCGCCCAGCGTGGACCATCCCCGCTCGGAGCGCGAGGCGGCCGTCTTGTCGGGATCGTTGTGGTACTCGAAGGTGGCGCCCCCCTCGAAGTAGACCGTCCCGGCCTCGCCGGCCGGGAGCTCCTCGCCGTCCTCGCCCACGATGTGGAGGGTGCAGCCCAGCGGGCTGCCCACGGTCCCCGGGTGGGCCAGCCACCCCTCGCTGTTGCAGTAGACGAAGCCGTTGCCCTCGGTGCCCGCGTAGTACTCGTGGAGCACGGGGCCCCACCAGGCGATCATCTTCTGCTTGACCTGCACCGGGCACGGCGCGGCCGCGTGCACCGCCACCTTCAGCGAGCTGACGTCGTGGCGCTCGCGCACCTCGTCGGGGAGCTTCAGCATCCGCACGAACATGGTCGGCACCCATTGGCTGTGGGTGGCGTGGTAGCGCTCGATGAGCAGCAGCGCCTGCTCGGGGTCGAAGTGCTCCATGACGACGACCGTGCCCCCGAGCTCGTGGACTCCGAGGCAGAAGCGCAGCGGTGCGGCGTGGTACAGCGGGGCCGGCGACAGGTACACGGCGTCGGCGTCGACCCCGAAGAGCAGCGCCATCAGCCCTCCGACCGATGACAGCTCATCGCCCAGCGGCTTGCTGGGCGTCGCGCCCTTCACCCCCTTGGGGCGTCCCGTGGTGCCCGACGAGTAGAGCATGTCGGTCCCGGCGATGCGGTCGGAGAGCGGCTCTGCCGGCTGGCGGGCGACGGCGTCCTCGTAGGACTGGTAGCCGTCGATGACGCCGTCGAGCATGAGCCGCAACTCGACATCGGGTGTCTCCGGCAGGATCTCGGCGGCCTGCTCGGCTTTGGCGCGGGAGGTGATGAAGGCGCGGGCGGCGCAGTCGTTGACGATGTAGGCCAGCTCGGCGTGGGTGAGGCGGGACGAGCAGGCGGTGTACACGAGCCCGGCGTAGTGGCAGCCCCACACGACCTCGAGGTAGCGGGGGTGGTTCTCCATGCAGATGGCGACGTGGTCGCCCGGTCGCAGGCCGGCGGCGTGGAGGAGCTGGCTCAACCGGTTGGCGCCGGCGTCCAGCTCGGCGTAGGTCGTCACGGCGCCGGTCTCGCCCATGATCACGGCGGCCTTGTCCGGTGTGGTCGCGGCATGGGCCCCTGGGAACATGACCGGCGAACGTAGCCGAGCCCCCACGGCCGATACCGTGTCGGCTGATGCAGGCCGCGGAGCGCTTCGCCGAGCTGGTGGCGGCCCGGGGGGAGCAGGTCCCGCTCGACGAGGCAGCCGCACTCATCGCCCAGAGCGCCGAACCGGAGCTGCGGACCGGAGCGGTGCTGGCCCAGCTCGACGCCCTGGCCGAGACCTGCCCCGGCTACACCCTGGACTCCCTGGTCCCGCACCTCTTCGGGCGGGGTGGCTTCGGGCCCGACCGGTCCGACTACTACGACCCTCGCAACTCGCTCCTCAACCACGTCCTCGAGCGCCGCGTGGGCATCCCGATCACCCTGTCGGTGCTGGCACTCGAGGTCGGGCGGCGCGTCGGTGTGCCGATGGCCGGGGTCGGGATGCCGGGCCACTTCCTGCTCCGGGACAAGGTCGACCCGACGGTCTTCATCGATCCTTTCCACGGCGGCCGGCTCCTCGACGAACGCGGGTGCCGGGCCCTGTTCCACCAGATCACCGGCCCGGACTCGACGTGGTCCGAGGAGTACCTCGACCCGGTGGGCAACCTGACGATCGTCGGCCGGATGCTCAACAACCTCCGCATCATCTACGCCCGCCGTCAGGACCTGGCCGCGCTGCGCTGGGTCATGGCGCTCCGGGCCTCGCTTCCCGCCCCCTACGGCGACGACCCCGAGGCGTTCGCCCGGGCCATGGCCCCACTGAACTGAGCGGCACTGACCTGCCGATCCCGGTCCGAGGCCGGCTTTCCGCCGACAGACCCCGTCAGTAGCCTGCCGGGATGACCGTGACCGAGCGCCGGACCGACGAACAGCGCGTCGGTGATCTGATCGACGAGCTGCTGCGGGAGCACCCGCCGGCCGACACGAAGCCGTCCGAGTTCCTGGGCGCGCAATTCGATCGCGGGCTGGCCTGGGTGCACTTCCCGGAGGGCCACGGCGGGCTCGGCCTGTCGCCGAAGCTCCAGACGGTCATCAACGAGCGGGTGTTCGCCGCGGGCGCGCCCAACCCCTACTACCGCAACCCCATCGGGTACGGCATGTGCGGTCCGACCGTGGTGGAGTGGGGGAGCGAGGAGCAGAAGCAGCGCTACCTGCGGCCGCTCTTCACCGGAGAGGAGGTCTGGTGCCAGCTCTTCTCCGAGCCGGGCTCCGGGTCGGACTTCGCCGGTCTGTCGGCGCGAGGCGTTCGGGACGGTGACGAGTGGATCGTCAACGGCCAGAAGGTGTGGACGACGCTGGCCCACGTCTCGAAGTGGGGCCTGCTGGTCGTCCGCACCGACGCCGAGGCCGTCAAGCACGCCGGCCTCACCGCGTTCGTGGTCGACATGGAAGCCCCCGGCGTGGAGGTGCGCCCGCTGCGGCAGATGACGGGCGAGGCCGAGTTCAACGAGGTGTACTTCACCGACACCCGCATCGCCGATGCGGAGATGCTCGGCGGACCCGGCGACGGGTGGCGGGTGTCGCTGACCACCCTCATGAACGAGCGGGTGTCGATCGGCGGGTCCGTGGCCCCCAAGGGCTCGGGCGCCATCGGGGTCGCCGTCAACCTCTGGAAGTCGCTGCCCGAGGAACGGCGGGACCCCATCGCCCGGGACGAGCTGATGAGGCTGTGGATCCGCAGCGAGGTCGGCCGCCTGACCAACATCCGGGCCGCCCAGAACCGCAAGATCGGCGTGCCCGGGCCCGAAGGCTCGATCGGGAAGCTGGCCGGGGCCGAGGTCAACAAGGACGTGTACGAGCTGTGCGTCGACCTGATGGGAGCCGACGGTCTGCTCTACGGCTCCTACGAGATGGTGCGGCCGGAGATCGCCATGGGTGCCGACACCCTGCAGAAGGCTTTCCTGCGCAGCCGGGCCAACTCGATCGAGGGCGGGACGTCGGAGGTCATGAGGAACATCCTGGGCGAGCGGGTCTTGGGACTTCCCGGCGACGTCCGGGTCGACCGGGACGTGCCGTGGAGCCAGGTCCCGCGGAACTGATCGACGTGTAGCCGGGCCGCGGGCTCGGCTCGCCGCCGCGTCAGGAGATCCGGATCACGCCGCCCGGCGCAGGCGGCGGATGGTGGCGACGGCGAAGAACACCACGACGGCACCGAGGCCGAGAGCCTCCCCGCTCGTCCCGTTGGCCTCCGTCGGGGGCTGGCTGGTCGCCTCGACGGCCGCCTCCTGCCCCCCGCCGCGTGTGCGCTCACTGGTGCGACCACCGCACCGAGCGCGCTCGCGGCGATGACCGCGCCTGCCGCCGTCCACATCTTCGCCCGCCGTGCCATCTCCGCCCCTTGTCCGGCGCCTGCCACGCCGTCGGTTGCCCTGACGTAGCGACTGTAGACCCGAAGGCGCCGTCAACGCCGAGGAGTCCGGCGCGGGCATCGTGGGCTGCGGCGCTCCACCAGGGAACGAGCGAGACGGGCGCGCACGCACGGTAGGCGGCGCTCCACGGTGGGCGGTGGAGATCAGGCCCGCAGCGCGGTCAGGACGTCGCTGGCGGCGAGCGCGCGGTCGTCCATCGTGGGCGCGCCGTTGGCCGTTCCGCCGGCCATGACCGTGGCCGCCATCCCCACCGCGGCCTGCAGCTCGCGGATGTTGCGTGGCGGCGGGAAGTACTCGTCCTCGTCCGTCACGGTGACGAGCTCGACGCCCTCGCGCGGGGCGAGCCGGGCGATGACGGCATCGACGAGCTCCTCGGGCGCTGACGCCCCTGCCGTCACTCCGACCGTGCCGTGCAGGTCGTCCGGGAGCTCGCCCATGTGGTTGATGCGGAAGACCTTCGGGCAGCCGGCCTCGCCGGCCAGCTTCTCCAGCGCACGAGTGTTGGACGAGTTGGCCGAGCCGATGACGACGATGGCATCGCAGCGGGGGGCCATCGCCATCAGCGCCGACTGGCGGTTGGTGGTGGCGAAGCACAGGTCCGATCGACCGGGGGTCCAGAGCTCCGGGAACCGATCCCGGGTGGCGTCCAGGACGCCGGCCCAGTCCCGGTGAGAGAGCGTGGTCTGGGCGAGGAGCGCTACCGGCCCGTCCATAGGCGGGAGCGCCGCCACCTCGCCCACCGACTCCACACGGTGGATGGCGTCGGGCGCCACGGCCATCGTGCCGACCGCCTCCTCGTGGCCCTCGTGGCCGACGTAGACGATCTGGTAGCCCTTGCCTGCCCGCACCCGGACCTCGTGGTGGACCTTGGTGACGAGGGGGCAGACGCTGTCGACGACGTACGAGCCCTTGGCCCGGGCGGCCTCGACCACCGAGGGGGCTGAACCGTGGGCGGAGAGCATGATCGGCGCTCCGTCGGGGACGTCGGCGATGTGGTCGACGAAGATCACGCCGAGGGCGCGGAACCGGTCCACCACCAGCTTGTTGTGGACGATCTCGTGGTAGCAGTAGACGGGCGGCTCGAAGGCGCGGACCATCCAGGCCAAGGCCTTGATGGCCATCTCGACGCCGGCGCAGAAGCCCCGCGGCGAGGCCAGCAGCACCCGGTCGACGTCCACGTCGTCGAGGCTACCGATGAGCCGATCGGTACCCTGGCTGGGCTATGAGCCCGCCCCGTGTCGTTGCTGTCGCGCCGGGGTCGCCGGCCGATCGGGCCGGGCTCGAGGCCGGCGACGAGGTGTTGCGGCTCAACGGCGAGGTGCCGCGGGACATCCTCCGTTGGCGGTGGCTGACCGACGAGCCCGAGGTGGAGGTGGAGCTGCGGCGGGGCGGCCTCGAGGCCACGGTCACGGTGGAGAAGGCGGCCGGGGAGCCGCTCGGCGCCGAGGTGGCCAGCGCGCTCTTCGACCAGGTGCGCACGTGTGACAACCACTGCGAGTTCTGCTTCATCTACCAGCTCCCGCCCGGACTCCGGCGCAGCCTGTACCTGAAGGACGACGACTACCGCCTCTCGTTCCTGTACGGGAACTTCACGACGCTGACCCGCTTCACCGAGGCCGATCTCGAGCGAGTCATCGACGAGGGCCTGTCGCCGCTCAACGTCAGCATCCACGCCACCGATCCGGACGTGCGGGCACGAATGCTGCGCAACCGGCGGGGCGCGACGAGCCTGCGCTGGCTGCGGGCGCTGCTCGACCATGGCGTCGCGGTGCACGGCCAGGTCGTGGTGTGCCCCGGGGTCAACGACGGCGCGGTGCTGGAAGACACGCTCACCGGCGTGCTCGACCAGTACCCGGAGCTGGCCACGCTCTGCGTCGTGCCCCTCGGTGTGTCGAAGTTCAACCGTGAGGGGGCCATGAGACCGCACACCACGGCCGAGGCCGAGGCGGTGGTGGACACCGTGCACCACTGGCAGGACTGCTTCCTCTCCGTACTCGGCCGGCGCCTCGTGTTCGCGGCGGACGAGTACTACCTGCTGGCCGGACGGCCGTTCCCGGCCGCCGACGCCTACGAGGGCTTCCCGATGCACGAGGACGGCGTGGGCATGGCCCGCACGTTCGAGCTGGAGTTCACGGGCCGGGCCACGGAAGCGGCGGGCGTGCAGAGCGGGTTCTTCGCCTGGGTGGACGGTGCGCCGGCTGCCGGCTACCGGGCGCCTCGGAACCCGGCGGGCTCGACCGGCCTACGGGTGGAGGCGGCCTCGGGTCCGGCGGTAGCGACGGTCGCGCTGTTGCCGTCGCGGCGGGCACCGATCGGGGTGCTGACCGGGCACTACGGCGCCGGTGTGCTGCGACCGCTGCTGGCGACGTTGGATAGGGACGACGTGCGCGTGATCGAGGTGGGCAACGAGTTCTTCGGCGGGAACACCGGTGTGGCCGGCCTGATGGTGGGGGAGGACCTGTCGCGGGTGCTGGCCGCCGAACCCGAGGGCCACCGGTACCTGCTCCCGGACGTGTGCCTGTCGGAGGGCCGATTCCTCGACGGTGCGACCCCCGCCGACCTGCCGCGGCCGGTCGAAGTCGTTCCGACCGACGGCATCGCGCTGCGGCGAGCCCTCACGGTGGGAGTAGCGGCGTGACCGGGCTCCCCGTGGTCGCGGTCGTCGGGCGACCGAACGTCGGAAAGTCGACGTTCGTCAACCGGGCGGTGGGGAAGCGGGTGACGATCGTCGAGGACCACCCAGGCGTGACCCGCGACCGCAAGGTGGTGGAGGCCGAGTGGCTGGGGCGGCCGTTCCTGCTCGTCGACACCGGAGGCTGGCTGCCGTCGGGGAGCGACCTCGACCAGAAGGTGAGCCGTCAGGTCGAGGAAGCGGTACGGGGCGCGGACCTCATCGTCTTCCTGGTGGACGCGGCCGTCGGGATCACCGAGGATGACGACGCCGTCGCGTCGTGGTTGCGGCGGGCTGGGAAACCCGTGCTGCTCGGCATCAACAAGGCGGACAACAACCAGCGGGAAGACGAGCGGTGGCAGTTCCTGTCCCTGGGCCTGGGCGAGCCGTACCCGATCTCCGCCCTCCACGGTCGTCGCACGGGCGACTTCCTCGACGAGGTCGTGGCCCGGCTGCCCGGATCGTCGGCCGACGGTGCTGACGCCGCGTGACGGCGAGACGGACGGGAGCGACGAGGCGGACGGTGAGTCGGGTCCCTCGATCCCCGGGGTCGCCATCGTCGGGCGACCGAACGTCGGGAAGAGCACGCTCTTCAACCGGTTGATCGGCGACGATCGTTCCGTTGTGCACGACATGCCTGGCACCACTCGCGACGCCATCGACACCGTCGTCGACACGCCCGAGGGCCCCATTCGCTACGTCGACACCGCCGGCATGCGCCGCAAGAGCCGCATCGACGATCCCACCGAGTACTACTCGTTGGTCCGGGCGCTCCGCGCCGTCGACGAGTCGGATGTGGCCCTGCTGGTGGTCGACGCCACGGACGGCGTCACCGCCCAGGACCAGCGCCTCGCCGAGCGGATCGACGCCGCCGGCTGCCCGGTGGTCGTGCTGCTCAACAAGTGGGACCAGCTCGACGATCCCGACGACCGCGCCGATCTGCTGGCGCAGATGGCCCGCAAACTGCACTTCATCGGCGACGCTCCGGTGCTCAAGGTGTCGGCGCTGACCGGCAAGGGGGTGCACCGGCTGCTCCCCGTGCTGGCCGACGCCATCGAGCGCTACCACCGCCGAGTTCCCACGCGTGAGGTCAACGCCGTCCTCGCGGACGCGCAGCAGGCCCAGCCCGCTCCGGGCGGTGCCCGGGTGCTGTACGCCCTGCAGGGCGCGAGCGACCCGCCCACCTTCACCCTGTTCGTCAACCGCGAGCTGCCGCCGACCTACATGCGCTACCTGGAGCGCAAGCTCCGCGAGCGCTTCGACCTGGGCTCGGTGCCGATCAAGCTCCGTGTCCGCAAGCGCTCGAGCTGAGGCGGGAGCGGACCTCGCATGCCCTGGTGCGAGCACTGCGCCAAGTTCTGGACGCCGTCCAGCATGAAGGTCGACGGCTCCTGCCCGACCTGCGGGCGGACCCTGCCGGTCGCGAGCGCTCCGGCCGAGGCGCCGCTCACGGCCAAGGACGTGAACGTGCGCGAGATGGCCGGCGAGGACGCCAAGGCGCCGTGGCACTTCAAGCTCCTCATCGGGCTCGTGGGCCTCTACCTGGGGTGGCGCATCGTCCAGCTGGTCGGCATGGCCTTCTGACGGGCCTGCGGCTGCGGGCGGCCGGATCGCGACCGATCCCGCAACAGTTCCGAGGCGTGCACCCCTCGTCGCGCATTCCGCAACCACACGTGCACGCCTCTGGCAGCGCAGCCAGCCGACCGCTAGGCTCGGAGCCTCACGTCCACGGGCTGTGGCGCAGTTTGGTTCAGCGCGCTTGACTGGGGGTCAAGAGGTCGGAGGTTCAAATCCTCTCAGCCCG
>CAWEYT010000014.1:0-44041 GCA_963813375.1 uncultured Acidimicrobiales bacterium
GCATGGTCGAGCCCAAGCGCAGGGTGCGCTCGTGCTCCCGAGCGGCGAGCGGCGACAGCTCGGCGACGTCCCCTTCAGCTTCGGTCGAATGCCGGAGAACGACCTGGTGGTCTCCGACCCGAACGTGAGCCGCCGTCACGCGGAGATCCGGCCCATCGGGCCCAACTTCGTGATCGTCGACCTCGGCTCCACCAACGGCACCAAGGTCAACGGCGCGGCCGTGTCCCAGCACACGCTCCGCTCCGGGGACAACATCAGCATCGGCGCCACCACGGTCCGGTTCGAGGGTCCGTCGTGGCCGTTCCCGACTAGCCGCGGGACCCCTCATCGTGCCCGAATCACTCCTCGGCCTCCTGAAGCTGTGCCTCCTCGTGCTGCTGTACCTCTTCTTCGCCCGCGTGCTGTGGGCGGTGTGGACCGAGGTGCAAGCGGTGCGGCCGCAGCCCGATGCCGCGGGGCCGGCCGGCCTGGCCAAACAGGCCGAGGCCATGACCCTCGTCGGGCCCGCCGGGGCGTCCCCGGCCTCCCGCACCGGCTGACGGTGACCGAGCCCCCGGCGTTGAGGGGCAGCAGGTTCGAGCTCACCGGCGGGAGGTGACGATCGGCCGGGCCGCGGGCTGTCAGGTCTCGCTCCCGACGACACGTTCGCCTCCACGGTCCATGCCCGCGTGTACGGCCGTGACGGGGCCATCTACGTCGAGGACCTGGGGTCGACGAACGGCACGTATCTGAACGGGATGCGCCTCGGCGCTCCCGCGGTGCTCCGGCCCGGCGACCAACTGCAGGTCGGCAACACGGTCATGGAGGCCGCATGACCGCCCGCCATCGGGGACGGCTGATGGCCGAGCTCCGGTGGGGCGCCGCCACCGATCCGGGCCGCGTCCGCAAGGCCAACGAGGACGGCGTGCTCGCCGCGCCAGGCGTCTCGCGGTCGCCGACGGAATGGGCGGCCACGCCGCCGGGGAAGTGGCCGGCGCGGTCGCGCTCCAGACCGTCGAGGCCCGCCTCGACCCCAAGGTCGCCACCATGGCCTCGGTGACCGACGTGGTCCGGGCAGCCAACGAAGCGGTGCACCGGCGCTCGCTGGAGGAGCCGGCCACGCGGGGCATGGGCACCACGCTCACGCTCATCGCCCCGGCGGCCGGCGGCGACGGCGACCGGCTCGTGCTGGCCAACGTCGGTGACAGCCGCGCCTACCTCCTGGCTGACGGCGAGCTCCGCCAGCTCACCCGGGACCACAGCTACGTGGAGGAGATGCTGGCCGCGGGCCAGATCACCGCCGAGGAGGCCCGCAAGCACCCGCACCGCCACGTCGTGACGCGGGTCCTCGGCGTGGAGCCGTCCGTGGCCGTCGACACGTGGCTGCTCACCCCCGAGCGCGGGGACCGCTACCTGCTGTGCTCCGACGGCCTGATCAACGAGGTGGCCGACGAGGAGATCGCCCGCCTCATCCTCGACTCCGCCGACCCGCAGGCGGCCGCCGAGTCGCTCGTGGCCGCGGCCAACGCCGCCGGGGGCCGGGACAACATCTCGGTCGTCGTCATCGAGGTGGTCGACGCCACCGGGGGCCCGGCCGTGGCGGCAGGCGGCGACCGGGACCGGACGGCCGAGAACCCGGCGCCGACAACGCCGGGCTCGCCGCAGGTCGGCGGCTGGCTCTCCGACGAACAGGCGCAGTGGTCCGACGACACGGGTGGCACGTCCCGGGCCGCGGCGACCGCCCTCGCCACCGTGACGTCCACCGGCACGGCGGCCGGGGCCGACACCTCCGCCGCCACGCCCCGCCCTCGCAAGCGCCGCCTCGTCACCGCCCGCACCATCATCTTCACCGCGCTGGTGCTGGCGGTCTTCGTCGTGGCCTTCGCCGTCACTGCCGCGTTCGGCCGCAACGGCTACTTCGTCGGCTACCAGGACGACACCGTGGCGGTGTTCCAGGGCCGCCCGGGCGGGGTGCTGTGGTTCCAGCCCACGCTGGCCACCACCAGCCGGCTCGAACGCGACGATCTGACGCCCGAGTTCCAGACTCGCATCTCGAGCAACCCCGAGTTCTCGTCGCTGGCCGCCGCCGAGCGCTACCTCGACCAGCTGGCGCTCGACGAGCGCGCTGTCGTTGCCACCACAACGGTCGACCTTCCGACCACCTCAACCACCGACGTGCCGACGACCCAAGCCCGCGCCACCACCAGCACCGCCGCGCCGTGATCGCCCAGGTACGCCGCTCCACCGAGCTCGGTCTCATCGTGCTCGCCGCCATCATCACGGCGGGCGCCTACGCGCTGCGCGGCGCTGGGCCGCACCTCCACGCTGCCCGCCAACCTGGCGCCGTTCCTCGTGGTGATCCTCGCCCTGCTCGTCGCTGCTCACCTGGCCACGCGCATGTTCGCCCCCGGCGCCGACGGCACGCTCCTCCCGCTGGCCGCCCTTCTCAACGGGCTCGGCTACGTGATGATCGCCCGCGTCGACACCGACCTGGCCGGGCTGCAGGCCACGTGGACGTTCGTGGCCATCGGCGCCTACGCGGCCACCCTCCTCGTCGTCCGCCGCGTCCCCGACCTGGCCCGCTACAAGTGGACGTTCGCGCTCCTCGGGATCGTGCTGCTGATGCTGCCGTTCGTGCCCGGTCTCGGCTTCGCCGCACCCGACGGCGCCCGCCTGTGGGTGAGCCTCGGCCCGATCAACTTCCAGCCCGGCGAGTTCGCCAAGCTCGCCCTCGCCCTCTTCTTCGCCGCCTACCTCACCGAGCGGCGGGAGCTGCTCGCGGCCGGCACCTGGAAGGTCGGGCCCTTCCACCTCCCCGAGCCGCGCCACCTCGGCCCGCTCCTCATCGCCTGGGGGGCGTCGCTGGTCGTGATGATCGGGCAGAAGGACCTCGGCTCGTCGCTCCTCTTCTTCGCCCTGTTCGTCGTCCTGCTCTGGGTCGCCACGGAGCGCGTGAGCTGGCTGGCCATAGGAACGGTGCTCTTCGCCATCGGCTCGTTCGTGGCCTGGAAGGTCCTGAGCAACGTGCAGGACCGCATCGACATCTGGATCGACCCGTGGAGCCAGCGCGACGTCAAGGGCTATCAGCTCGTGCAGAGCACCTTCGCCCTCGCCTGGGGGAAGATCACCGGCACAGGACTGGGGCTCGGTGATCCGAGTCGCATCCCCGAGGTCAAGAACGACTTCATCTTCGCGGCCTTCGGTGAGGAGCTCGGGCTGCTCGGCGGGACGGCGATCATCGTCGCCTACCTGCTGATGGTGGGCAGCGGGCTGCGCATCGCCATCCAGGCCGAGCGGACCTTCGAGAAGCTCCTGGCCACGGGCCTCACCACCATCCTGGGCGTCCAGGCTTTCGTCATCATCGGGGGCGTCACCCGGGTCGTGCCCCTCACCGGGGTGACCCTGCCGTTCGTGAGCTACGGCGGTTCGTCCCTCCTGGCCAACTACATCCTGCTGGCGCTCCTCATGCGCATCGCCGACTCCAGCGCGCAGTTCAGCGGCGACATCCCCCGCCGCATCACCTGGCGCCAGCGGCGGGCGGAGCGCCGCGCCGATCGGGCTGATGCAGCCGCTGCGGCGGCGGGTGCGTCGTGAACCGCCAGATCCGCGGACTCGGGGCAGGGCTCATCGTCCTCTTCGCCGCCCTGTTCATCCAACTCAACGTGGTGCAGGTCGTGCGGGCCGACCACTACGACACCGACCCCGGCAACAACCGCAGCGTCGTCCGTGACTTCACACGACCGCGCGGCTCCATCCTCACCGCGGACGGCGTGGTCATCGCCGAGAGCGTCCCGTCGGCGGACCGCTACCGCTATCAGCGCGTGTACCCCACCAACGACCTCTTCGCGCACACGTCGGGCTACTTCTCGTTCACGCTCGGCTCGACGCAGCTCGAGAAGTCGCAGAACGACACGCTGAGCGGGCAGACCGCGCAGCTCCAGCTCGAGGGGCTCAAGGATCTCTTCAGCGACGAGGTCAACACCGGCGACGTGGTCACCACGCTGCGGGCCGACCTGCAGCAGGTGGCGAAGCAGGCGCTCGGCGAGCGCGAGGGCAGCGTCGTGCTGCTGGACCCGCGCTCGGGCGCCGTCAAGGCGCTGTGGAGCTACCCGAGCTACGACCCGAACCTCATCGCGTCGCACGACTTCGACGAGGCGACGGCGGTCAAGACGTTCTACGACGCCGTGCCCGGCAAGCCGCTGCTGGCCAACAGCTACCAGGAGCGCTACCTACCCGGCTCGACCTTCAAGGTGGTGACGGCGACGGCCGCGCTCGAGAGCGGCCAGTACACACTGGCGTCGGAGTTCCCTCCGGTCGAGACCTACCTGCCGCCGCAGACCACCGACCCGATCGAGAACTACGGCGGCACGACCTGCGGCGGCAACTTCGTCGAGGTGTTCCGCCGGAGCTGCAACACCGCGTTCGCCGAGATGGCGGTCACCGTCGGCGCGCCGACGATGGTGGCGACGTCCGAAGCGTTCGGCTTCAACGCCGCTCCCCCGTTCGACCTCCCTCGGCCGGCGGAGTCCGTGTTCGGGACCGTCGAGGACTTCGAGGACAACATCCCGCTGCTGGCCATCGCCGGCTTCGGCCAGGGCAACACCCAGGCCACCCCGCTGGAGATGGCGCTCGTGGCCTCGGCGGTGGCCAACGGCGGGGAGATCATGACCCCACACGTCGTCGACCGGACGGTGAGCCGCGACGGCCAGACCCTCACCCGAACCCGGTCCCAGGCGTGGCGACGGGCGATGGAGCCGGCGACGGCATCGACGATGACCGGGTTGATGGTCGAGGTCGTCAACAACGGGACCGCGAAATGCTGCATGAGCCTCGCCGGTGGCATCCAGGCGGCAGCCAAGACCGGCACCGCGCAGCTCAACCCCAAGGGCGAGCCGCCGGCCAGCCACGCGTGGATCATCGCGTTCGCGCCCGCCGAAGCGCCCCGCTACGCCATCGCGGTCATGGTCAAGGCCACCCCCGAGGTGACAGCCGGCACAGGCGGCACGGTCGCCGGTCCCATCGCCCAGCAGGTGCTCGACGCCGCGCTCGCCCTGCCGGACACCCCGTCATGACCAGTCAGCATCCACAGGTGACCCGGCTCCGCGCCGACCCCTCACTAACCTTCACTCGCCATGTCGCTGGGTGACACCACGGTCTTCAACGACCGCTACGAGATCCAGACCCGTCTCGGTCGTGGCGGCATGGCCGACGTCTACCTGGCGCGCGATCGGTTGCTGGAGCGGCGGGTGGCCGTCAAGGTGCTGTTCCCCGAGTTCGCCACGGACCCCAGCTTCGTGGCCCGCTTCCGGCGGGAGGCGCAGGCCGCGGCCAACCTGACCCACCCGAACATCGTGGCCGTGTACGACTGGGGGCAGCAGGGCGGCACGTACTTCATCGTGATGGAGTACGTCAACGGCCAGACCCTGGCCGACGTCTTGCGGACCGATCACAAGCTGCCCGCCGTCCGGTCGACGAACGTGGCGTCCGAGGTCGCCGCCGCGCTCGGCTTCGCCCATCGCAACGGGGTCGTGCACCGGGACGTGAAGCCCGGCAACATCCTCGTGACGGAATCGGGCGACGTGAAGGTGGCCGACTTCGGCATCGCCCGGGTCGCCAACGCCGGCACCGACGCCGGGCTCACCCAGGCCGGCTCGGTGATGGGGACCGCCGCCTACTTCTCGCCCGAGCAGGCCCAGGGCGCCGTCCCCGATCCCCGCAGCGACCTCTACTCGCTCGGCATCGTGATGTACGAGATGGTGGGCGGCCGCGCGCCGTTCAACGGCGAGAACCCCGTCTCCATCGCCTACAAGCAGGTGCACGAGGCGCCGCCCCGCCTCCGGGACCTGACGCCCGACGTCCCCGTCGCCTACGAGGCCATCGTGGCCAAGCTGCTGGCGAAGAACCCTGCCGCTCGGTATGCCAGCGCCGACGACCTGCGTCTCGACCTCACCCGCTTCCGGGACGGCCAGCGCCCCGAAGCCCTCGCCCAGGCAGCCGCGGCGGCCGGCGTGGTCGCGGCCGCCGCGGCCACCACCGCGACGCCACCCGTGGCACCGACCTACGGCCAGCCGACCACCGTCGTGGCCGCCTCCCCCGGCACCCAGGTGCTGCCGGCCGCCGCGGCCAGGCCACCCGTCGCCATGCCGCCCCCACCCACCTACGAGGAGCCCCGACGCACGGGCTGGCTGTGGGCCGGCATCGTGCTGGCCCTGCTCGTGCTGGCGGTCGGTGGTTTCCTGCTCTTCCAGGCGTTGAACGAGGACGAGCCCAACGCGCCGACCACCATCACGATGCCGGACCTCGTGAACGTCCCGCTCGACGAGGCCACCAAGGAACTCGAGGACCTCGGGTTCACGGGGACGATCACCCAGACGCCGGAGACCAACGACGCGGTCGCGGAGAACATCGTGTTCCGGCAGGACCCGGCGGCCGAAGCCACGGTCCCGATCGACGGGCAGATCACCCTCGTGTTCAACCCCCCGAAGGCGCCGTTCAACCTGGGCAACTTCGTCGGCGCCCAGATCGCGGACGTCACGGCCGCGCTCGACGACGCCAAGGTGCCGTACGAGATCACCGAGGTCGAGTCGGACCGGCCGGCCGGCGAGGTGCTCTCCCAGGAGCCGCCACCCGGTCCGGTACCGGGCAGCACGGTCGTCAAGCTCTCGGTGTCCAAGGGGCTGCCCAAGGTGGTCATCCCCAACGTCGTGAACCTCAGCTCGTCGGCGGCCGCCAACCAGCTCGGCGGCCTCGGGCTGGTCACGACCGAGCAGGCCGAGGCCAGCGACACCGTCGCCGCGGGCAACATCATTCGCACCGAGCCACCCGCGGGCACCGAGGTCGATGCCAAGTCACAGGTCGTGCTCGTGGTGTCGAGCGGCGCCGCGCCGGTCGCGGTGCCCAACGTCGTCGGCAAGAGCGAGTCCGCCGCTCGCGACGACCTCCAGAACGCCAACCTGCGTTCGAGCGTGGTCAACGTGGACGTCCCGTTCGGTTCTCCGCAGGCCAACGTCGTGATCGATCAGACCCCTGCCGCGGGCGAGCAGGTGGCACCGAACACGACGGTCACCATCCGCATCGGCCGGCCCGGACCGCCGCCTACCAACCCGACGACCACCGAAGCGCCACCGACGACCTAGGCCTCGCCCGCCGGGCCGCCTAACGGGTGGCGATGGCCGTGGCGCTGAGGAAGTTGGCCAGGAGGTCGTGGCCGCCCGTCGTCAGGATCGACTCGGGGTGGAACTGGACGCCCTCGACGGGCAGCGTCCGGTGGCGGAAGCCCATGACCGTGCCGTCGGACGTCTCGGCCGTGATGCTCAACTCGTCGGGGATGGTGGACCGCTCGACGACGAGGGAGTGGTAGCGGGTGGCCTCCAGCGGATCGGGGAGGCCGGCGAAGACGCCCTGCCCGTCGTGGGTGATCCACGAGGTCTTGCCGTGCATGAGCTCGGGCGCCGCCACGACCTCGCCGCCGTAGACCTGCCCGATGGCCTGGTGGCCGAGGCAGACGCCGAGCACCGGCACCCCCTGCTCGGCGGCCGCGGGGATCAGATCGCAGATGATGCCGGCGTGCTCCGGCCGGCCCGGGCCGGGCGACAGCAGGATGGCGTCGGCGCCGATGGCCATGGCCTCGTCGACGGTCACGGCGTCGTTGCGGTGGACGATCGGCTCGGCTCCCAGCTCGCCCAGGTACTGGACCAGGTTGAAGACGAAGGAGTCGTAGTTGTCGATCACGAGGACGCGGGTGGCCATGACGGCCGCGACCCTAGACTGCCCGGCCGTGGCTCCTCCGAAGAAGAAGGGCGGGCGGGTGACGCCCAAGGCGGGCGCGGCGGACCCCCGCAAGGTCCCCACCGCCGGCACCCCGCAGGTGGCGCGCGCCCAGTCCTCCCGTTCGGCGAAGTCCGACAGCTCGGTGGCCGCGTCCGCCCGCTACACCCCGCCGGTCCCGGCCAAGGTGAAGGGCCCCAGCCCGGTCTGGATCCCGGTGCTGCTGTTCGGCCTGCTCATCGTGGGCGCGCTGCTCATCATGCTGAACTACATGGAGCTGCTGCCGGGCGCCCCGAGGAACCTGTACCTCTTGCTGGGCCTGGGCAGCATCCTCGGCGGCATCATGGTCGCCACCCAGTACCGCTGACGGCTGAAGGGGCCGACGGAAGGGCCTGTTCCCCGAGCCGGCGAACGGGTCCCGGCCGGGTGACGACGGTCCGGTTGCCACCGAGTTACATCGTTGTGACCTCACACAGGGTTGTCCACAGGCTGTGGACGAGACCCGCGTGAGGGCTCACTCGACCGGGGCGACCAGATCCATCTCCTCCTGGCAGTGCCGAGGGGGTTCCGGATCCTCCTCGCTGGCCCTCGTGAGGCGGATCTCCATCCCGCACACGCTGCAGCGATAGCGCAGATCGACCTTGCGCAACTCCCCGGACGGGGGTGGCGCCGGGAGCGGCGTGGTGACGCTGCGCAGCATCCCCAACCCGACCTTGGCGATCACGAAGGTGACGACGATGGCCCCGAGGAGCCAGATCAGCGTCGCCAAGGCCACGGTCGCAGGCTATCGATACCCGACCTGGCGACACCCGACCTCGACGCCGACCTGGCGACCCGACCTGGCGATGACCCCTAACCGAGGCGCTCGATGATGGTGGCGTTGGCCATGCCGCCGCCCTCGCACATGGTCTGCAGGCCGAAGCGACCGCCGGTGCGCTCGAGCTCGTTGACCAGGGTGGCCATCAGGCGGGCGCCGGAGCAGCCGAGCGGATGGCCGAGGGCGATGGCCCCGCCGTTGACGTTGACCTTCTCCATGTCCGGGTGGTGCTCCTTCTCCCACGCCAGCACCACAGGAGCGAAGGCCTCGTTGATCTCCACCAGGTCCATC
Source organism: uncultured Acidimicrobiales bacterium (assembly GCA_963813375.1). Taxonomy (GTDB): domain Bacteria; phylum Actinomycetota; class Acidimicrobiia; order Acidimicrobiales; family Ilumatobacteraceae; genus DASTFY01. Next base: position 8,855 of record CAWEYT010000014.1, read on the forward strand.
TGGTCGAGCGTCATGCCCGCCCGCTCCATCACCTTGGTCGTGGCGGGGATGGGAGCGGTCAGCATGAGCCGCGGATCGTCGGCTGCGAGGGCGAACTCCACGAAGCGCGCCCGCGGGGTCAGCCCGAGGGCGGCCGCCTTCTCCTCGCTCATGATGAGCATCGCCGCCGCGCCGTCGGTGATCTGCGAGCTGTTGGCCGCGGTGACCCGGCCGTCCTCCTTGAAGGACGGCTTGAGCGAGGCCAGCTTCTCGACGGTCGACTCCCGGATGCCCTCGTCGGTCGTCATCAGCGCGCCCTCGGCGTCGAGCACCGGCAGGATCTCCCGCTCGAAGCGACCCTCGTCGCGGGCCCGGGCGGCGTAGGACTGGCTGCGCACCGCGAAGGCGTCCATCTCTTCCCTCGTGATGCCCCACTTCTCGGCGATCATCTCGGCGGAGATGCCCTGCGGGACGAGCCCGCCCATCGGCTCGTAGCGGGCGCCGACCGCGCGGGCCGAACGGGAAGCCGTACTTGCCGTCGGCGATCGAGGCGCCCATCGGCACACGGGTCATGACCTCGACCCCGCCGGCCACGACCACGTCGTAGGCGCCGGCGATGACGCCCTGGGCCGCGAAGTGGGCGGCCTGCTGGGACGAGCCGCACTGGCGATCGACCGTGGTGCCCGGCACGGTCTCGGGCCAGCCGGCGGCCAGCACCGAATTGCGGGCGATGTTGACGCTCTGCTCGCCGACCTGCATGACGCAGCCCATGACGACGTCGTCGACGACGGCCGGGTCGATCCCGGTGCGCTCCGCCAGCGCCTTCAGGGTCTCGGCCGCCAGGTCGACCGGGTGCCATTCCTTGAGACGCCCGTTGCGCCGGCCGAGCGGGGTGCGGATCGTGTCGACGATGACGGCGGTGGGCATGGTGGGGCTCCCTGCGACGAGACTTGACCTACGGGTCAAGTCTGGCCCGGGGGGAGGGTGCGCGCCAACCCGCCCGACCAGTCAGAATGGCGCGCACACGAGCGTCACTGGGGGTACGACATGACGACGACCAACCCGAACTGGGTGCCGGTGGAGGACCTCGCGAGGACCGTCGAGGGGATGACCACGCCCAAGGCCTTCCTGGCCATCGTGGCGGAGCACCCCGATCTGGTGATGCTGCGGTCGATGCGGGGCGAGGAGCCCGGGCAATGGGACGAGTGGACCGCGACGGAGTACGCGGACCTGACCGCCAAGGCCGCCGCAGGGCTGCGGCACCACGGGCTCGAGGCCGGGGAGCGGATACTGCTGATGATGCGCAACCGGCCCGACTTCCACTGGTTCGACGCCGCGGCACAGTTCCTGCGGGCCACGCCCGTGAGCATCTACAACTCCTCGTCCCCCGAGGAGATCCAGTACCTGGCCGGCCACGCCGAGGCCGAGATCGCGGTCGTCGAGGACAGCGGGTTCCTCGAGCGGATCCTCAAGGTGCGCGAGGAGCTGCCCGACCTCAAGAAGATCTTCGTGATCAACCCGCCGGCCGACGCCCTGCCCGATGGGGTGCTGCCGGCGGCCGAGCTGCTCGGCCAGGGCAGCCTGGACCTGGCCGAGCTGGCCGCCGAGACCTCCCCCGACGACCTGGCCACCCTCATCTACACGTCCGGCACCACCGGCCCGCCGAAGGGCGTCATGATCAGCCAGGGCAACGTGGTCTACACCGCCGAGCAGCTCCGCCTGTGCTTCGGCGCCGACCTCGACTTCCTGGGCAAGCGGACGATCTCGTACCTCCCGATGGCTCACATCGCCGAGCGGATGACGAGCCACTACCAGGGGATGCTCCGCGGCCTGGCGGTCACGTCCTGCCCCGATCCCACCCAGATCGCGGCGTACGCCAAGGAGGTGCACCCCGAGCTCATCTTCGGCGTGCCCAGGGTCTGGGAGAAGATCTACCTCGGCGTCAACGCCGCGCTCTCCGCCGACCCCGAACGCAAGCAGAAGTTCGAGGAAGGCGTCGCGGCGGCCCTGGAGATCAAGGCCGCCGAGCGGGCCGGGACGGCCACCCAGGAGCAGAAGGACACCTGGGCCTTCCTGGACGCGGTCGCCTTTTCACAGGTCCGCGCGCTGCTCGGGCTCGATGCCTGCCAGGTGGCCATCACCGGCGCCGCACCCATCCCCCGGTCGATCCTCGAGTGGTTCAACGCCGTGGGCATCCCGCTCAGCGAGATCTACGGCATGTCGGAGTGCTCGGGGCCGATGACCTGGGACGCCTGGGACATCCGGCCGGGCACCGTCGGACGCGCCATCCCCGGGTGCGAGGTGCTCATCGCCGAGGACGGTGAGGTCATCTGCCGCGGCGGCAACGTGTTCCAGGGGTACTACAAGCAGCCGGACAAGACGGATGAGGCGCTCATCGACGGCTGGCTCCACTCCGGTGACATCGGCGAGATGGATGAGGACGGTTACCTCAAGATCGTCGACCGCAAGAAGGAGCTCATCATCACCTCGGGCGGCAAGAACATCAGTCCGGCGAACCTGGAGGCGTCCCTCAAGACGATCGGCCTCGTCGGGCAGGCGGCCGCTATCGGCGACAACCGCAAGTTCGTGTCGGCCATCCTCGTCCTCGATCCCGAGACAGCCACGGTGTGGGCCGGACAGCACGGCCTCGCGGGCACCAGCCTGCCCGAGCTCGCGACCCATCCCGACGTCGTCGCCGACGTGCAGCGCGGGGTCGACGAGGTCAACCGCCAGTTCGCCCAGGTGGAGCAGATCAAGAAGTTCACCCTCGTCGGGGAGGAATGGCTGCCCGATTCCGACATGCTGACACCCACCTCCAAGCTCAAGCGGCGGGGCGTCAACGCTCGGTACGCGGCGGAGATCGAGGCCATGTACGCGTGAGAGGCCCGTGATGCGGGCAGGCAGGAGACGCATCCGATGAATCAGGACGGTTCGCCATGACGAGCGGACAGCAGGCACCCCCGCTCATCGGCCTCACCGGGCGCGGACGGCGGGCCCACCAGGTCCACGGCCTGCCGTCGGCGTGGGACGAGGTGCCGGTGGAGGTGCACTTCGGCGACTACTCGGCCCAGGTCACGGCGGCCGGCGGCCTGCCGGTGATGCTCACGAGCGCGGCGTCCATCGAGGCGCTGGCCGAACGGCTCGACGGGCTGGTGCTGACCGGTGGATCCGACGTCGACCCGGCTCATTACGGCGCCGAGCCGGATCCGAACCTGGGCGTCGTCGAGCCCGAGCGGGATGATTTCGAGCTGGCGCTCCTGGATGCCGTGGCGGCCGCGGGCCGGCCGGTGCTCGGGATCTGCCGCGGCCTCCAGGTCATCAACATCTGGGCCGGCGGGACGTTGCACCAGCACGTACCGGAGCACCTCCAGCTCGACCGGCCGCCGGCCGAGCGGGTCCACGACGTGAAGGTGGACCCGGCCACGCCGTTCGGCCGCCTCTACCCGGGCGAGATCTGCGTCAACACCTACCACCACCAGGCCATCGACGAGCTGGGTGACGGACTCGTGGTGGTGGGGCGGGCGCCCGACGGCATCATCGAGATGATCGAGCACGAGCGCCACCGGATGGTGGCCGTGCAGTGGCACCCCGAGCTGCTGGACGATCTGGACCCCGCGTTCGTCTGGCTCGTCCAGGAGGCCAGCCGAGAAGGCGCCTGAAACCGTTCGGTCCCGAACGAGTTACAGGCCCGAACGATTACAGTCCGGGCGCGTGGGGAACCTGGATCTCGGCGACGCGCACGCCGACATCACGAGCCACGACACGTACGTCGACGGCGTACCCCACGCCACGTTCGCCCGGCTGCGTCGCGAGGACCCGGTCTCCTGGTGGGACGAAGCGGACGGCTCGGGCTTCTGGGCCGTCACCCGCTACGCCGACCTGCTCGAGGTGAGCAGGGACCACCAGCGCTTCACCGTCACCCAGGGCATTCGCCTCGAGGAGATGTCGGAGGACGAGACGGCGTCGCGGCGGACGATGATGGAGATGGACCCGCCCGAGCACACGCGCTATCGACGCCTGGTCAGCAGGCCGTTCAGTCGGCGCGAGGTCTACGCCTACGAGCACGCCATCCGCATGCTGGCGCGGCTCGTCATCGACGAGGTGCGGATCGCCGGGACCACGTCGTTCGACTTCGTCGAGGCCATCGCCAAGCAACTCCCGATGCGCATGCTGGGCCGGCTGCTCGGGGTACCGGACGAGGACGGGCCGTGGCTGGTCGAGCGGGGCGATGCTCTCCTCGGCAACACGGACCCGGACTTCACCTCGCACCCGGTCGACCTGGTCGACACCGACCAGTTCCGACTCGTCCCGTTCCGCAGCCCGGCCGGCATCGACCTCTTCACCTACGCGGAGGAGCAGGCCCGGCGCCGGCGTGAGCACCCGACCGACGACGTCATCAGCGACCTTCTGGCTCCGATGGTCGACGGCGACCATCTGACCGACCAGGAGTTCGACAACTTCTTCACCCTGCTCGTCGCGGCCGGCAACGACACCACGCGCTACACGATGACGCAGGGCATGCTGGCCCTCATCGAGCACCCGGATCAGATGGCTGCCCTGATCGACGGCGCGGCCGACATGGACACCGCGGTCGAAGAGATCCTCCGCTGGGGCACGGTCACCATGCACTTCCGCCGCACGGCGACGCAGGACACGGACCTGGCCGGCCGGGCCGTCAAGGCCGGGGACAAGGTGGTGATCTGGTTCATCTCGGCGGACTTCGACGACGCGCAGTTCGCCGATCCGTACCGCTTCGACATCCGCCGGAGCCCGAACGACCACGTCGCCTTCGGACGGCTCAGCCCCCACCTCTGCCTCGGCGCCCAGCTCGCCCGCATGGAGCTCAAGGTGCTCTACGAGGAGCTGCTGCCCCACCTTGCCGACGTCCGGGTGGACGGGGCCGTCGATCGTCTGCGCTCCAACTTCATCAGCGGCATCAAGCGCCTCCCCCTGCGCGTGAGCTGGGCGTGACGCGCAGAGCCCGCAACCGCCTCGTCGTTGCCGCTAGTCGGCCAGCCGGCCCGCCTCGACGCCCGCCACCTGCGGCCGGACCCGCAGCAGGTACCACAGCGAGATCAGCAGGCCGGGCACGCAGAACAGCACGCCGATGGCGCACGCCGCGACCCAGACCGTCCGGCTCCGGTTCACGAACGAGAACGCCCACTCCGGGCGCCGAGCCGCGTCGAGCATCGCCCAGACGCTCAACGCGATCGGGATGGCGGCGACGAGGACGCTGACGACGACCTCGAACGGGGACATCACCCCATCGTGGCCGCTCCGCCGCCCCTCAGGTGGCCGCGACCGACGGCAGCTTGGCGAAGACCCGCTGGAGCGCGGTCACGTCGGTGTCCGTCAGGTACGACGCGAAGTGGTCGTACACACCACGGAGGTGGGTGGGCGCCGCTCGACGCAGCACCTCCCGGCCATCCTTCGTGAGCACGGCGTAGACACCCCGTGCGTCCTCGGGTACCGCGTCGCGGCGCACGAGCCCGGCCGACTCGAGCCGGTCGCACATGCGGCTCAGGCTGGACTTGTTGACCAGGAGCCGCTCGGACAGCTCGGCCATGCGCAGCCGGCCCCCGCCCTCGCTCAGGTGGAGCAGCACCTCGTACCAGGCGAGCGGCAATTCCCGCTCCACCTGTAGCTCGTGCTCCAGCATGTGGATGATGCTGGCATGGGCCTCGAGGAACGCCCGCCAGACCGCCAGACGCTCGGCGTCGGGTTGACGCCGGCTCACGGCCGTACTTCCTTCATTGCACTTCCCCTTCCGCCTCGGGGTGCTTAGGTTGTCGCTTTGACGGCGCCGCCAAACGCCGCCAGGGCCAGGTCGATCTCTCGCTCGTTGACTACGAGGGGTGGCATCCACCTGAGGGTGCGTCCGTACGTACCCGCATTCATGACTATCAGGTGACCCTCGGAAAGACAACGCGCCTGGATCGCCGCGACACGCGCGGCGTCGTTGAACTCGGTACCAACCATGAGCCCGAGCCCGCGCACCTGGAGCAACCCGGCGTCGTGCTCCTCGACGGATCGCAGGCCCTCCATCAACTGCTCGCTGCGGGCGTTCACGTTCTCCATGAAGCCGGGCTCTGTCATCACCTCGATCGTGGCGAGCGCCGCCGCGCACCCGATGGCGTTGCCGCCGTAGGTCCCGCCGTGGCTTCCCGACGGCCAGCGCGCCGACAGCTCCTCGGTGGTGCCGAGCGCGGCGAACGGGAACCCGGACGCGATCCCCTTCGCCATGCAGATGATGTCCGGGACCACGCCGTAGTGCTCGACCGCGAACATCCGCCCGGTGCGCCCGAAGCCGGACTGCACCTCGTCGGCGATGAACAGGATCCCGTGCTCCCGGCACAACGCCACGACGCCGTCGATGAAGCGGGCTGGCGCGGGGATGTACCCCCCTTCCCCGAGGACCGGCTCGAGGATCATGGCCGCCGTCTCGTCGGGCGCGGTCATGGCCTTCAGCAGGTGCGCCAGGCCCGCCAAAGCGGCATCTACCTCGGCCTCCGCGTCCGCGGCCATCGGATCGGGGTAGGGCGCCACGAAGATGCCGCTGGGCAGGGGGGAGTGCCCGGACCGGTAGCCCGTCTTCGAGGTGGTCATCGCCATGGCCAGGTGCGTGCGGCCGTGGAAGCTGCCGGAGAACACGATCACGTTGGGACGACCGGTGGCCTGCTTCGCCAGCTTCACCGCCGCCTCGGTGATCTCCGCGCCGCTGTTGGCATAGAAGAAGCGTTCGATGCCGGCCGGCGCGATCTCGGCGAGCCGGGCCGCCAACGGCTCGAGCAGATCGTGGCGATACACGTTGACCTGCGCGTGGATGAAGCGCGCCGCCTGCCGCTGGATCGCCTCGACCACGTGCGGATGGCAGTGCCCGGTCGAGACGACCGCGATGCCAGCCGTGAAGTCGAGGTACTCCGTTCCGTCGACCGCGGTCACCCAGCAGCCCTGCCCGGACTCGACCTGCAGATCGGTGACCTTGAACCACACGTCGGAGAGATGTGACGGCGTGGTCATGTGCTGAGCGTATGCGCGCGACGCACTCCCGGTGGGCCGCTTGATGTGACGGTTCGATCACAGCCCGTGGCCGCCCAAGGCCGCCGACGGGCCACTCAGTTGCTCGGGGAACGAGCGAGGACGCTCACCGTTCGTGGTGCAACGAACGCGGTCGCCGTCGGGCCTCGGCCCGCGCCGCGGGCGCTACGCCAGCGCCGCGTCCAGCACGTCGCCGACCGAGTCCGCGAGGTGGAAGGTCATCGCCTCCCGCACGCGCTCCGGGACATCCTCGATGTCGGGTCCGTTGCGCTTCGGCAGGACCACCTCGGTCAGCCCGGCGCGGTGGGCGGCGAGCACCTTCTGCTTGACGCCACCGATGGGGAGGACCTTGCCCCGCAGCGTGACCTCGCCGGTCATGCCCACGGTGGGCTTCACCGTCCGCCCGGTCAGGAGGGACACGAACGCCGTCGTCATCGTCACGCCCGCGGACGGGCCGTCCTTCGGCACCGCGCCTGCGGGCACGTGGACGTGGAACCGCCGGTTGAGGCGGTCGGGATCGACACCCAGCGTGGCCGCGTTGGACCGGACGTAGGAGAGGGCGATCTGCGCCGACTCCTTCATGACGTCGCCCAGCTGGCCGGTCAGGGTCAGCGACGGCTCGCCCTCCGACGCCGAGGCCTCGATGAAGAGGACGTCGCCCCCGATGCCGGTGACGGCGAGACCCGTGGCCACGCCGGGCACCGACACCCGGTCGGCGGCCTCGTCGTGGAAGCGAGCCCGCCCGAGGTGGGTCACGACGTCGTCCCGCTCGACGAGGATCGGACCGGCGACCTCGTCCATGGCGACCGTCGTCGCCACCTTGCGGGCCAACTTGCCGAGCTCGCGCTCCAGGCTGCGGACCCCGGCCTCCCGGGTGTAGTCGGCGATGATGGCCCGGATGGCGTCGTCGCTCAGCGCCACCTCGTCCTCACGGAGCCCGGCCGCCGCCAACTGGCGCGGCAGCAGGTGCTTGCGGCCGATGAAGACCTTCTCGTCCTCGGTGTAGCCGTCGAGCCGGACCAGCTCCATCCGGTCGAGCAGGGGAGCGGGGATGGTCTCCATCATGTTGGCCGTGGCCAGGAACACCACGTCCGACAGGTCGAGGTCGACCTCGAGGTAGTGGTCCCGGAACGTGTGGTTCTGCGCCGGGTCGAGCACCTCCAGCAGCGCGGCGGTGGGATCGCCGGACCACGCACCCGCCGACAGCTTGTCCACCTCGTCCAGGAGCACCACCGGGTTCATGGTCCCGGCTTCGGTGATGGCACGGGCGATGCGGCCGGGCTGGCTGCCCACGTACGTGCGCCGGTGACCTCGGATCTCGGCCTCGTCCCGGACGCCGCCCAAGGCGACGCGCACGAAGCGGCGACCCATGGCACGAGCGACGCTCTCCCCGAGCGAGGTCTTGCCGACGCCCGGCGGACCGACCAGGGTGACGATGGCGCCACCGCCCCGACGGGCCGCGGCCGCGACCGTGACCTCGGCCGGGGCCGGGGCCGGGGCCGCCGGCGGGGTCCCGGGCTCGGCGGTCGCCGTCCTCCGGGGCGGCCGGCAGGTCGTCCAGGCCTCGCTCGTGCCGCAGCTTGCGCACGGCGAGGAACTCGACGATCCGGTCCTTGACGTCGTCCAGCCCGTGGTGGTCGGCGTCGAGCACCTCGCGGGCGGCCACCAGGTCCAGGTTGTCGGACGTCGTCCGGCCCCAGGGCAGGTCGAGCACCCGGTCCAGCCAGGTGCGGATCCAACCCTGCTCGGGGCTCTGCGTGCTCGTGCGATCCAGCCGGTCGATCTCCTTCTCCACTGTCTCGCGCACCTTCGCCGGCAGCGTGAGCTCAGCGAGTCGGGCCCGGTAGTCGGTGGCGGGATCGCCGTCGTCCTCGCCCAGCTCCTTGCGGATGGCGGCGAGCTGCTGGCGCAGCAGGTACTCCCGCTGCTGCTTCTCGACGCCCTCCGTGACGTCCGAGCGGATCTGCTCGTTGACCTTCAACTCGGCCAGGTGGTCCTTGGCCCAGGCCAGGACGAGTTCCACCCGGGCCCCCACCTCGGTGGCCTCCAGCACGGTGAGCCGGTGGTCGTCGGACACCTCCGACCACGCCGTGACGGCATCCGTGAGCGCCCCGGCGTCGCCGGCGCTGCGCAGGATCTCCGGCAGACGACGGGACCGACGCAGCGCGGCGATCTCTTCCAGGACCACCCGCAGCTCCCGCACGAGCGCGTCGACGCGCGGCGAGGGACGGCCGTCGGTCAACGGCTCGACCTCCTGCCAGCGGCCGCTGCGCTCGCCGACCACCTCGGCGGCCAGCGCGGCCCGCTGCACGACGCGCAGGATCGCCGCCTCGGCACCGGTCGGGAGCTGGCCGACCTGTTCGATCTCGGCGATGACCCCGACGCGGGCGGTGCGACCGGGGAGTGCGGGGACCACGACCACCCGACCCTCGCCTGCTCGCGCCGCAGCCACCGCGGCGCGGGACTCCTCGGTGTCGAGGGTCAGCGTGGCGACGGTGCCGGGGAGCAGCACGGCGTCGGAGAGCGGCACGACCGGGAGCATGACCATGCCGGGGGAACCAGGCGCGCCGGGGGCGGTCGGCGCGGTGTCGGTGTCAGCCATGGCGCCAGGCTACGCCCGACAACGGTGATTACAACATTACGTTGAGTGTGGAGGACTCAGGATTGGTGACGGTCGTCACTCATGGTGTGCTGGTGGCGTGGGCAAGGGCATCGTCCCAGGTGATCCCGGCCGTCAGCAGCTTCAGGTAGCCCATCACGAGCTTGGGGCGGGCCATCCCGAACACGCCTCGGAGGCGGCCGGCGCGGCCGTACAGCGCGACGAAGCCGTGGTCTTCGGTGGATCCCTCCACCACCCGGACCTCGTCGTCCGGTGCCGCTCGGCCGAGGAACTGCAGCTTCAGGCCGTACTGGTCGCTCCAGAAGAAGGGCACCGGAGCGTACGGGGACGGCCGGTTGCCGGCCGCCGATGCCACGATCGCCCGGGCGGCATGCGCGCCCTGCTCGGCGGCGTTCGTCCAGTGCTCGACCCGCATCTCCTCGCCGAAGAGCTCGTTCGGCCACCGGCAGACGTCGCCGGCGGCGTAGACCCCCGGCGGACCGGCAGCCAGCGACGCGTCGCACACCACCCCGTCGCGCAGCGCGAGCCCCGAGCCCTCCAGCCATCCCGTGGCCGGAGCCACGCCGACACCGACCACGACCACGTCGGCAGGCACGACCGCGCCATCCGTCAAGCGGACGCCCTCGACCCGATCGCGGCCGTCGAATCCCTCGACCCCCACACCCAGACGCAGGTCGACCCCATGATCCCGGTGCAGCGCGGCGCAGGCGGCACCCATCTCGGCCCCGAGCGCCCGCACCAGAGGCACGGGGAGCGCCTCCACCACGGTGACCGCACACCCGAGCCCGTGGGCCGTGGCCGCCACCTCGGACCCGATGAAGCCGGCGCCGACCACCACCACCCGCGGCGATCCATGGGTGAGGGCGGCCCGCAGGGCCAGGCTGTCGTCGAGCGTCCGCAGCACGTGCAGGCCCTCGAGCTCCGGCTGCCCGGGCAGGCGGCGTACCTCCGAGCCGGTGGCGATCACGAGCGCGTCATACGTCGCGACGCTGCCGTCGCTCAGGCGGACGATCTGTTCGGCGACATCGAGCCCGACGGCCCGCACGCCCAGCCGGGCGTCGAGCCCGAGCGCGTCGAGGCCGCCGTCCCGACGCAGCGCGATGCGGTCGGGCTCCCACTCCCCGGAGAGCACCTTCTTCGACAATGGCGGGCGGTCGTACGGGAGGTGGTCCTCGGCCCCCACCAGGGTGACCGGACCGTCGAAGCCCTCCGTCCGCAGGGTCTCCACGGCGCGGAGTCCGGCCAGCGACGCACCGACCACCACCACGCCCCGTTCCACCGGCGCACCCTGCCACACGGCAGACGGCGGCCGGCGCCGGGTCGACGGCTACGGGTCGAACAGGGAGGAGGCCACCGTGGCGGTGACGAGCAGCAGGAGCATCACCATGCCGAGCACGGTGCCGATCGTGAGCAGGGTGTTCATGAGGGGGGTCCTTCCGTGTGCGGCCCGGTCGAGCCCGGCCGTGGCTGTCGGTCTTTCCGCCCCTCCGTCGTCAGGGTGCCCGGCTCCCGCGGCGAGCCGGTTGCCGAGACGTGACGGTTGTGCGCGCCCGCCGACGGATGGGTGGTGACGCCACGGACGGTGGCGTCAGGTGCCGGCGCGCCGTGGCGGAACGTGATGCTGATCCTGGGACCGGCCACCGCCACCTTGGGGACGGCGTGCTCCCAGTCGTGCTGGGCGGCACCGCCCATGACGAGGAGATCGCCCTGCCCGAGGAGGAACGACAGCGACGAGCCGCCACCGCGCGGCCGGAGTTGGAAGGGCCTCGGCGCGCCGACGCTCACGATGGCGACGATGGGATCGACCTGCGTGTGGCGCAGGCGGTCCCCGTGCCAGGCCACGCTGTCGGCCCCCGTCCGGTAGTAGTTGCATCCGATCGAGTCGAAGGCGCGGTCGTAGCGGGCGGTCAGCGCGCGACGAAGCTCGTCGAGCACAGGCAGCGGCGGCGGCGGGTCATCCTCGGACCACCACCACACCAGCCGGGGCTCGCGGACCAGGCGCTCGTACATCGGCACCGTCCGCTGGCGCCAGGGAAGGCGAGCCACGAGCTCGGCGAAGACGTGATCGGACCCGGACAACCAGCGGGGCAGGTGGTCGATCCACGACGAGTCGTCCAGCGGGAGGCGGCGCAGGCCCGCGAACGTGGGGTCGGCCTCGGGGTCGCCCGCTGCGAACAGGCTGGCCTGCCACTCCGGCGGCAGCGCGGTGACCGTGTCCGAGCCTGCACCGCTCGTCGTCCTGTACTCGGCGGTGTCGAACGCTTGTTCGCCGTACATGTGTTCGAGCGTAACGACCGGGGTCGGGCCGCGCAAGGGGCTTCTACCCTCGTCGCGTGGTCGAGATCACCGATGGCGACGACGAGCGCCTCGATCTCTACCGGCACCTCACCGACGCCGATGCCCGCCGGTCGCTGGAGGCCGAGCACGGGATCTTCGTCGTCGAGGGAGTGACCGCCATCGAACGGCTGCTGCGCTCGGATCACCGGGTGCGCTCGCTCCTCCTGCTCGCGCCGCAGGCCCGGCGACTGAGCGGAGCGCTGGCCGGGCGGGACGTCCCCGTCTACATCGGGTCCCGGGAGCTCCTGGCCACCACGCGGGGTTCGACGTCCACCGCGGGGCGCTGGCCATCGCCGAGCGCCCCGCCCTCCCGACCGTCGAGGAGGTGCTGCCCGGCGCCCGTCTGCTGGCGGTGCTGGAAGGGCTGACGGACCACGAGAACCTCGGCGCCATCGCCCGGAGCGCCCGCGCCCTGGGCGTCGACGCGCTGCTGCTCGACCCGACGTGCGCCGACCCGCTCTACCGGCGGGCCGTACGGGTCTCGATGGGGGAGATCCTGTTCCTGCCGTGGACCCGCATCTCGCCGTGGCCCGACGGACTCGACCAGCTGCGGCAGGCGGGGATCACGCTCGTGGCCCTGACCCCGGCGCCGGACGCCATGCCCATCGACGAGCTCGTCGCCTCCGGGCCGTCCGGTCCGATGGCCCTCCTGCTGGGCACCGAGGGTCCGGGACTCTCCGCTGCTGCGCTGGCCTCGTGCGATCTCCGCGTGCGCATCCCGATCCGGGCCGGCGTCGACTCGCTCAACGTCGGGCACGCGGCGGCCATCGCCTTCCACCTGCTGGGCCGACGCGTCCGACGAGCCCCGCTGAGGTCTAGGACCGCTCCTCTGCCGCGGCGATGACCGTGTCGCGGTACGGGCTCCATGCGAACCAGCGCTCGAACGTGCGCAGGCCGCGGGGCAGGCCGTCGATCGTCACCGTCCCGGCGGCGACCGCGTCGTGGAGCGAGGCGCGACCCATCCAGACCCGCTCGAGCTCCATGGCGTCGGCCCGGATCCAGATGTCCACCTCGTAGCCGGGGTCCTGCGTGCACACCGTGGCGTCCGAGCGGTCGAAGACCAACCAGGCCCGGAAGCGGTGCGGCGGGGTGAAGTCGAACTGGATGGTGGTGCGCTTCGCCGGCACCTGCTCGTGGCGGACGCGCTGGCGCATCCTCCACATGAGGAGCGGCGGATCGATCTGGTCGGGCTCGGGGTCGCCGAAGCTCCATCGAACGGCCCACTCCCCCAGCGTCCAGACCACCTCGCCGAGCTCCTTGCCCGCCGGGGTCAGCATGTAGTGCGGTATCCCGTCCTCGACGCGGCGTTCGAGGATGCCCATGCGCTCCATCCGTCGCAGTCGTTGCGCCAGCAACGTTCGTGAGATCTTGGGGATCCCGCGCTGGATGTCGTTGAACCGGGTCGACCCGCAGAACAGCTCGCGCACGATGAGCGGCGTCCACCGGTCGCCGATGACCTCGGTCCCCACCGCGATCGGGCAGTACTGCCCGTTGGACTCCACGGGCCAATCATGGTCGCGGCGGCACGCCGGGGACCAGTACCGAACTTGTACTAGTCGCGCGGGACGACTGTCCGTACCTTCCCAAGCATGACGATCCTCGACGACCCCATCGCCGCCACCGGCACCCACAACTCCAGCGACCGCTTCGTGCCTTGGGCCGGCGAGCTCGGCGCCACCATCGCCGAGCACAGTGCCCGCCATGACCGCGACGGGACGTTCGTGACCGAGGCCTTCGACCTCCTACGGTCGTCCGGCTACCTCGCGCTGCCCGTCCCCACGGAGCTCGGTGGCCACGGCGCCACCGTGGCCGAGGTCACCCGTGCTCAAGCCGAGCTGGGCCGCCACTGCGGCTCGACGGCGCTTGGCCTCCTCCATGCACCTCCACGTCGTGGCGACCAACGCCCACCGCTGGCGGCACGGCCTGACCGCAGGCGAGCCGATGCTCAAGCGCGTGGCCAACGAAGCCATCGTCGTCGTCTCGACCGGCGGCACGGACGGTGCCTTCCCGTCCGGCACCGCGGTGCGGGTGGAGGACGGTTGGAAGGTGAACGGCCGCAAGACCTTCGCCAGCCAGGCTCCGGTGGGCGACGTCGTCTCCACCTGGTTCCCGACCGAAGGTGAGGACGATCGGGAGATCCTGGGCATGGGCATCCCGCTGAGCGCCCCGGGCGTCGAGATGGTCGAGACGTGGGACACGCTCGGCATGCGGGGCACCGGCAGCCACGACCTCGTCTTCACGGACGTGTTCGTCGCCGACAAGCAGGTGGCCGGCGCGCCGGCCCTACGGCGAGCTCGACCCTCTGCTCCGCCTCATCGTACATCAATGCCATGACCATCGTGGCCGGTGCGTACTGGGGCGTCGCCGAGCAGGCGGCGACCCTGGCCCTCGAGGGGGCGCGCACCAAGGCCGCCAACGGCAGCGCGAGCGCCCCGACGGCTCGGCTGGCCGGCGCCATCGAGGCCGAGCGGGCCACGATCCGCTGGGCGATGCTCGGACTGCTGCAGGATCTCGGCCCCGATCCCCACGACACCATGGACAACCTGGCCGCCGTGATGCTGGCCAAGCGGATCGTGGCCGAGCGGGGTCTGGCCGTGGCCGACCTGGCGATGGAACTCGCCGGTGGGCCCAGCTACTTCCGCACCCGCCCGCTGGAGCAGTGCTGGCGTGACCTGCGGGCGGCCAAGTACCACCCGTGGACGCCCGAGACGACCCTCCACCAGGTGGGCCGCCTCGCCCTGGGGCTGCCGGCCGAGCCCTGATCCCCGCCCGCCACCGCCACCCGCACAACCGTTCTTGGCCGATCTCGCCGTACTCGTCGCGGTCAGGTCGGCCATGAACGTGTGGGGCGGCGGCAATGGCCGCCCGCCCGCCGGCGGTGCCCCCCGCCGCCGGCGGCGGACGACCTGGCCGAGGCGCGGGTCTGGCAACGTGGTGGCGTGCGGCTGTTCGTATCGGGATCGGCCCCGGCGACCCGTCGTTCGTCACGGCGCAGGCGGCCGACGCGCTCCGAGCGGTCGACGTCTTCCTCCTCCTCGACAAGGGCGAGGCCAAGGCCGAGTTGGCCGAGGTACGTCGCGCCGTGCTCGCCCGCTGGGTGCCGGATGGCGGGTACCGGGTGGTCGAGATCGCCGATCCTGTCCGCGACGGCGATGGGCCCTACGAGCAGGCGGTCGATGCGTGGCACGACGAGCGGGTCGAGCGCATCGAGCGGGCGATGGCCGAAGAGGTCCATACCGGCGAGTGCGCCGGCATCCTCGTCTGGGGTGATCCCGCCTGGTTCGACTCCACGCTGCGCCTGGTCGAGCGGTTGCGCCAGCGGGGTGTCGTAGCACTCGACTGCACGGTCGTCCCGGGCGTGAGCAGCATCGAGGTGCTGGCGGCCCGGCACGGGATCCCGGTCAACCGGGTCGGTCGCGGCGTGCTGGTGACGACCGGCCGGCGCCTTCGGGAAGACGGCCTCCCCGAGGGCGTGGACGATGCGGTCGTGATGCTGGACGGCGGCACGGCCTTCACCACGTTGGTGGGCCAGGGCTTCGACATCTATTGGGGCGCGTACCTGGGGATGGCGGACGAGATGTTGATGGCCGGACCGCTCGACGACGTCGCCGACGACATCGTGCGAGTGCGCTCTGACGCCAGGCGTCGCAAGGGGTGGATCTTCGACATCTACTTGCTCCGACGGCAGACCACGGGCGACGGCGGGTCCGGGCCGACACTGCCATGATGGCGACGCCCGAAACGCCGCCGGCCGTCGTCCGTGATCGCCCGGTCGTGGTCAGGCGATGTGGAGGCGCTCGACCGGCTGGCCGGTGAGTTCTGCGGTGCAGATCCGGATCAGACCGCGTTCGATTCTGCGGGCCCACGCCGATGCGTCGTCGGCGAGGTGGAGCCGCCCGATCGCTGACTTGTCGATGAGCCAGGTCGTCACGACCAGGCGTCGGAACTCACGTCGGGATCGTCAAGGTCGGCGGCGAGCTTCGCGACTCGCTCGAGCTGGTCGACCGTCACCGGGCCGGCATCCTGGGCACGCTCGCGCTCCAAGGCCCGCCGGAGGTATGCCGATCGCGACAGACCGAGGCGTTTTGCCTTGGCATCGATGGCAGCCAGCACCTCGTCAGGTACGTCTCGGATCAGGACGTCCGTCACGGCCACCTCCGTGAGAGCGACCGATATCACCGGCCGTCCCCGGCGAACGGAGGTCGAGGCCGGCGACGTCCCCGATCACGACCGTGCTCGGCGCGCTCAGGTCGTGGTCGCCCACCTCGTCCAGGCGGGTGCGGATGACCGCCTGCCGCTCGGTGCAACCCCAGTGCACGGCCGTCACCGGGGTGTCGGGCGGCAGGCCTCCGGCCATGAGGCGCTTGGCGATGAGGGCCATGCGCCCGGCGCCCATCATGACGACGAGCGTGGCTCCCGTGGCCGCGTGTGCCTCCCAGTCGATGCTCGTGTCGCCCGCCGGGTCCTCGTGGCCGGTGATCACGGTGAAGGCGCCGGCGTGCCCGCGCATGGTGACCGGGATCCCGGCCGCGGCGGGCGCGGCGATGGCCGAGCTCACGCCGGGGACGACCTCGTACGGGACGCCCGCGGCCTGCAGCGCGGCGGCCTCCTCACCGCCCCGCCCGAACACGTAGGGGTCACCGCCCTTGAGCCGCACGACCTCGCGGCCGGCGCGGCCGTGCTCGACGAGCAGGCGGTTGATCTCGTCCTGGGACACGCCCGCGTGGCCGGCCCGCTTGCCGACGTCGATGCGCAGGCAACCAACCGGCACGAGCTCGACCGTCGCGGCCGGGATGAGGCGGTCATGGACGAGCACGTCGGCTCGGGCCAGCAGCTCCGCGGCCCGCACGGTGAGCAGCCCGGGATCGCCAGGGCCGGCGCCCACCAGATAGACGGTCACCGCGCCCCCTCCACCGCTCGTGCCACCAGGGCAAGCGCCACCGTCGCCCCGGCCGACCGCCGCACCGGCTCGAGCAGCTCTCCGCGCCGCCGGCGACGAGGGCTGCGGTCTCGGCGACGCGTGCCGGAATGCCGACGGAGCGCTCGGCGGGCTCGGAGCGGTCCACGAGGACGTCGTCGGCCACCCCGACCACGGGAGGACCGAGCTGCAGTCGCGGGTCGCCCGCCAGGGACACCCGCGTCGCGATCGCTTCAACGTCGTTGAGTCCCAGGCGATGCGCTGCTAGAGCCTCGTCGACGAGACCCCGCACCTCACCGGCCGTCGCCTTCGAGGACAGGCCGACACCGACCACCACGGCCCGAGTCATCGCCGACCCCAGCAGATGAGCACGGGGTTGAACGGCGCCAGGCGGAACCCGGAGTCACC
Source organism: uncultured Acidimicrobiales bacterium (assembly GCA_963813375.1). Taxonomy (GTDB): domain Bacteria; phylum Actinomycetota; class Acidimicrobiia; order Acidimicrobiales; family Ilumatobacteraceae; genus DASTFY01. The sequence continues at coordinate 26,155 of CAWEYT010000014.1, forward strand.
CACCGCGACGGCTCGGTCCACGTGGACCTGGCACATGTTGCCGAGCAGCGCGAAGGCCTCCACCGCCCGGTCGAGCAGCACGAACGTGGCCACGAGGACGCCCCCGGGCGCAGCCGGTCCCACGCGGCCGTCACGGCGTCGAGCCCGCCGCCGCCGACGAACACCCGATCCGGGTCGGGCAGCACATCGAAGACCGACGGTGCCTCGGCCTCCACGACCTCGACGCGATCGGCCACACCGGCCGCGGCGCTGTTCGTCGCCACGCGTGCGGCGTCGGCGGCCGAGCGTTCGACGGCGTACACCCGCAGCTCGGGCGCGATCGTCGCCGCCTCGATGCCGACCGAACCGCTGCCCGCGCCCACGTCCCACAGCACGCCGCCGCGGGGGAGCTCGAGCTTGCCGAGCACGACGGAGCGGACCTCGGACTTCGTGATCATGCCGTCGCGGTGATCGAACGTCGCTTCGTCCCGGCCCCAGGAGATCGAAGGTCCATCGCTACTCGGCTCGGCGGCCACGACGAGCACGACCGAGAGCGGGTCGAAGCTCCCCTCGGCCAGGCCCTGGAGGTCCGTCCGGACGACCCGCTCGTCGGCCTCGCCGAGCCGGCTGGCCACGACGACGGACCGGTCGCCACACCCGCGGGACACGAGCTCCTTCCCGAGCGTCTCGGGAGGGTTGGCGGGCGCGGTGAGCACGGCGACCTTCGGCGACCCGACGACGGCGGCGATCGCCGCCTCCCACGGCCGGCCGTGGGCCGACACCACGTCGGCGTCGTCCCACGCCATGCCCGCCGCCGCCCAGGCCAGCGACACGGACGACGGGGCGGGGTGGACCTCGAGGTCCTCCGGCGCGCACCGCTCGCCGAGCGCGCGCACGATGCCGAAGAAGCCCGGGTCGCCGGAGGCCAGGATGCACACGCTGCGGCCGGCATCGCGGGCCGACAGCGCGGCGTCCAGAGCACGGAGCGAGCCATCGAGCTCGAGTCGTTCCTGGGCCGCGGCGATCGGTGCGAACCGGTCGAGGTGGCGACGGGCGCCGACGAGGAGGTCGGCGCCGTCGACCAGCCGGCGCGCCTCGACGCCGAACACCTCACCCCCGACGACTCCCACGACGGCGAGCGGCGGCCGGTCCACCGTGGTCACGACTCGGTGCCCGTCGCGGCGCGGAAGCGGGTGGAGTAGCCGGCCGAGTACACGTGGCTGCACAGATCACCCGCGCCGTCCAGCGCCGGCCCGATCAGGAACATCGTGGTCGCGTCGAGTCCCGCCGCTCGCACAGCGTCGGCCATGCCGCCGATCGTCGACACCAGCAGCTGCTCGCCCGGTTGCGAGACCCGGTGGCCGATCACGACCGGAGTGTCGACGTCGTAGCCCGAGCCCTCGGCCAGGAGCTCGGCAGCCAGGCGCTCCACGTGGGCCACGGAGAGGAACACCGCCATCGTCGCCCCGGCGGCGGCGAACAGGCGGATCGTCTCCCGGTCCGGAACCGAGCGTTGCGTGCCGCCGGCCAGACGGGTCAGCACGACCGACTGCGACACGCCGGGCACCGTGAGCTCGCAACCGGCGGCGGCCGCCGTGGCGGACACGGACGAAACGCCCGGCACGATCTCGAACGACCGGTCGTGGGCCCGGCACCACGCCACCTGCTCGGCGACGGCGCTGTAGACGGTGGGGTCGCCCGAGTGGAGTCGCACGATGGCCGTGTCGTCGGGGTGGCGGGCGAAGACATCGCAGACCTGTTGCAGCGTCATCGACTTCGAGTCGTGCAACTCGACCCCGTCCCGACAGTGGTCGAGCACGGCCTCCGGCACGAGCGACGCCGCCCACACGACGACGTCGGCCGCCGCCAACCGCTGCGCGCCCCGCAAGGTGATGAGGTCCGGAGCACCCGGACCCGCGCCGACGAAGGAGATCACGAGCCGCCGCCGACCAGGCTCGGACCGGGCGACGGGAACACGACGGTGGCCAGGTAGGCGATGGGCCCGTCGCCGGCCTCGGCCACCGGCACGATGCGCTCGCCCGGCATCCCCGCCAGCTCCGCCACCACGCCGTCCTCGCGGCCGTGGTCCCGCGCGACGGCCTGGACGCTGGCCGCGTCCGTCGACGCCTTGTAGAGGACGACGGCGTCGCCGCCGGCGAGATGGCGCTCGAGGTCCTCGACCCGGTCGACGACGATGAGGGCGCGACCGGGATCACCGAGCCTCGCCCCCGCTCCCGCCGCAGCCGCCTGGTACGAGGCGATGCCGGGCTCCGTCGCCACCGGGAATCCCGGCCGCTGCCGCCGCACCTCGTCGGCCAGGTCGGGGAAGACCGTGCGTTGCGAGGGGTCGCCCAGCACGGCGACAGCCACCAGTTCGCCGGCATCGACCGCGGCGACGGCGACCTCGGTGAGCTCCGTGAGCGAGCGCCGCCGTCCGCCGGCGTCGCCGCTGATCATGAACGGCACCCGCTGGATGCGGGTGGCCGGGGCCACCGCCCGCACGACCATCTCCGCCCGGCCGACGGAGTGCGCGTCGGTGGTCGTGACGATGACCCGGTCGGCCTCGCGCAGCACCGCATGGGCGCGCCGCGTCACGAGCCCGGGATCGCCCGGACCGACACCGACACCGACCAGCGACGGACGGTCGTAGGACGGCGGGCGGCGCGTCGTCGTGAGCCTGGGTCCCCGCTCCGGCGAGGAGTCGCTCGATGGCCTGGCGCACCAGCTGCGCCTCCGACCGGCCGCTCCGAGCGGCCAGGCCGGCCAGCTCGGCCTTCAGCGGCTCGGGCAGGTAGATCGAGGACTTGTGCACCGCGCGCGACGCTAGCCCGTATAGGGCACACGTAGGGCAGAGCAGGAACGAACGAAGTCCTCCGCCAACTGCGTCCGGCCGGCGAGGTTGACGTGGAGGTACGAGGCCACGCACGAGGGCGAACCGAACCCGCCTCGGGCGGCACCGTGCCGCCCCATCAGCTCGAACAGGTCCCCGGCAGGCTCGGTGACCGAGTAGTGGAACTCGTGGCCGCGCAGGCGCGTGCCGGCCGGGCCGAGCGGCGTGGGGACGGTCGTCACGGCCTCGCGGTACCCGAGCGAGAGCCGGTCGGTCATCCGGCCGCGCGCCGCGATGGCGCCGGCCATCGGTCGCCCGTCCAGCTCGTCGCACAACCACAACAGCCCACCGCACTCGGCCCAGGTCGTCAGGCCACCGCCGACCTGCCGTCGCACATCCACGAGCAGTGGCTCGTTGGCGCCGAGTTGCTCCGCGAACACCTCGGGGAACCCCCCGCCGGCCACGAGCCCGTGGCAATGCTCGGGCAGGGCAGCGTCCGAGCACGGGTCGAAGGGCAGCAGCTCCGCGCCGGCCGCCTCCAGCGCCTCGAGGTTGTCGGGGTAGGTGAAGCTGAAGGCCGGCCCCCCGGCCACGGCCAGGCGCACCCCGGTCGCAACGGGGTTGGGCAACGGCACGTCGGCGACCGTGAGGGGCGGGGCCGCGGCGGCGTGCGCGGCGATGGCCGCCAGATCGCACCGCTGCGCGAGGAGCGAGGCCAGGCCATCCAAGCGCGGATTCCACCTGGCCCCGCCGCTCCACCACGGGCACCAGGCCGAGGTGACGGTCCCTCCAGGTCAGCCGCTCGTCCCGGGGGATGGCACCCAGGACGGCAACGCCGGCGCGGACCAGCGCTTCACGGAGCAGCTGCTCGTGGCCGGGGCTGCCCACCCGGTTGAGCACGACGCCGGCCACCGCGAGCCGGGGATCGTGACTGGGTGAAGCCCTGGACGAGGGCGGCGACGGACTGGCTCATGGCCGAGGCGTCCACCACCAGCAGGACCGGCGCGCCGAGCAGGGCGGCGACATCGGCGGTCGAGGACGGGCTGCCGTCGGCCGCACCGTCGAACAGGCCCATGACCCCCTCGATGACGAGGAGGTCGGTGCCCTGCCCGGCCCGGGCCGCCAACGGGCCGACGAGGTCGACCCCGCTCAGCCACGGGATCGAGGTTCCGCGACGGCCGGCCCACGGCCAGCGCGTGGTAGCCCGGATCGATGAAGTCCGGGCCCACCTTCGCCGCCCCGACCCGGTGCCCGGCGCGACGGAGCGCAGCCATCAAGCCCGTGGCGACCGTCGTCTTGCCGACACCGGAGTGCGTGCCGGCGACGACGATGCGGCCCGGGAGCTCCGGCACGGGTCAGTACTCGATGCCCTTGCGGGCCATGATCCCGGCGTCCATGGCGTGCTTGACCTTGGTCATCTCGGTCACCGTGTCGGCGATCTCGATCAGCTCCGGCGCCGCGTAGCGGCCGGTCATGATGACGTTGGTCCGGGCCGGCCGGGCGGCGATGACGTCCGCCAGGTCGGAAGCCGGCAGCCAGCCGTACTTCACGACGTAGGTCGCCTCGTCGAGGATGACGAGGTCGTACTCCCCGCTGTTGATCTTGTCCGCGGCGACCGCCCAGGCGTGCCGTCCCTTGGCCGCCGTCTCGTCGAGATCGGTCGACTCCCACGTGAAGCCGTCGCCGAGGGTGTACCACTCGATGCCGAGGTGCTCGGCCAGCTTGCGCTCACCGACCTTCCACTTCTCGCTCTTCACGAACTGCACGACGCACGTCGTCCAGCCCCTGGCCCACGCCCGACCCATCACCCCCATCGCGGCGGACGTCTTCCCCTTGCCGGTCCCGGTGTTGATGAGGAACCTCGACTGCTGCGGCATCGCCGGGACCCTAGCCACGTAGGGTGCGGTGCCCTACCTCGGGTGGTACCTTCCGGCCGTGCCCCGTACCGGTGCGCCCGCCGTCCGCGGCTGGTGTCCGGGCGTGTTCGACCCCTTGCTGACGGGCGACGGCTGGCTGGTGCGGGTCCGCTGCCCGGGGGGGGTGATCACGCCGGCGGGCCTGCGGTTGGTGGCCGATCTGGCGGCCGGCGGCGGCTCGGGCCAGATCGAGCTGACGTCGCGGGCGAACCTGCAGCTCCGGGGGCTGCGCGAGGGGGCGCTCGACGCCACGGGCCGGGCGCTGGTCGGTGCCGGGCTGGCCGCCGCCGATGCGCCGGACGGACGGCTGGCGGGCGATCGTCGCCAGCCCCCTGGCCGGTCACGACCCGGCGGCGCGTGGTCGACACCGGTGCCCCTCGTGGCCGAGCTGGCAGAACGTCTGCCCACCGAAGTCGACGGTCCGGCGCCGAGCAAGTTCGGGGTCGTCGTCGACGACGGGGGGAGCTGGCCGCTCGAGCACCTCGACGCCGACCTGCAGCCTCCGGCCCGTGCCGGCCGGCGGCTGGTGCGTCGGCCTGCGTGGTCGGGGATGGCTGGGGCAGGCGGACGATCCGCTCTCCGTCGCGATCGCCACCGCGCGACTCTGCGCGACCGACCGGCAGCGAGTCGACGGCGTCATCGACGCCCACGGGCTCCCGTCGGTGCTCGGTGCCCTCGGTGTCGCGCCGTCCGATCGGACGGGCCGGGGCGCGACCACCGACGACCGGCCCGGCGAGCGCGACCACCCCGAGGCCGGACGCTGCTCGCTGGTGGCGGCGCCCTTCCTGGGCCGGCTCGACGCCACGACGCTCCGCGCGCTGGCCGGCCTCGCCGAGCGCGACGCCACAGACGTCACAGCCGTGAGGTTGACCACCGCCCGATCCGTGGCCTTCTGCGGGATCCGCCGAGACCGCCTCGATGCTGTCCGGGCCGACCTCGAGGCGCTCGGGCTGCTCACGACCGCCACCGATCCCCGAGCGCAGCTCTCCGCCTGCGTCGGCAGCCGAGGCTGCGAGGCGGCGCGGGCGGACACTTGGGCCGAGGCGGAACGGCTGGCGGGGGCCGGGGCCGGCCGGATGCACTTGTCCGGCTGCGAGAAGGCGTGTGGCGCGCCGCGCGACGTGACGCACCTCGTCGCTGTCGGGCCCGGGCGGTTCGAGGAGCGGACGGTGACGGTGTGATCTCCCTCGAGTACGAGCGCGACGGCGCCGCGATCTACCGCCAGTCCTTCGCCACCATCCGGGCCGAGGCCGATCTGACCGGGGTACCGGCCGACCTCGAACCCGTCGTGGTGCGCATGATCCATGCCTGCGGGGACGTCGGCATCGTGCCGCTCGTCGAAGCGTCGGACGGCTTCGCCGCGGCCGCCGGCGCGGCCTTGCGGGCCGGGCGCCCGATCTGGTGCGACGCGGAGATGGTTGCGCACGGGATCACCCGCAGCCGGCTGCCGGCCGCCAACGACGTCCGCTGCCGCGTGGGCGACCCCGAGATGGCGCAGCGGGCACTCGCCGCCGGCACGACGCGTTCGGCGGCGGCCGTCGATGCCTCGCTGGATGACCTCGACGGTGGCCTGGCCGTCGTCGGCAACGCACCGACCGCCCTCTTCCGCCTGCTCGAGCTGATGCTCGACGGGCGGGCCCGGCCGGCCGCCGTCATCGGCATCCCCGTCGGGTTCGTCGGCGCCGCCGAGTCCAAGCAGGCGCTGGTCGACCGCTCGCCGGGCGTGCCCTTCCTCACCGTGCACGGCCGGCGCGGCGGCAGCGCCATGGCCGCCGCCGCCGTCAACGCCGTGGCCAGCCCGAAGGAGTGACGGTGGCAGGCAGCGGAGGGACGGGCCGGCTGTTCGGTGTGGGCGTCGGTCCTGGCGATCCGGAGCTGCTCACCGTCAAGGCGGCGCGGGTGCTGGACGGCTGCGCGGTGGTGGCCCACTTCGCGGCCCGGGGGCGAGAGGGCAACGCATGGTCCACCGTCCGGGCACTCCTCCACCCGGAGCAGATCGTGCTGCGCCTGGAGTACCCGCTGACGACGGAGGCGGCCGGCCACGACGAGTACGAGCGCCGCATCGCCGAGTTCTACGCCCACGCTGCCGCGGAGGTCGCCGCGCACCTGGACGGCGGCTCGGACGTGGCGATCGTGTGCGAGGGCGACCCCTTCTTCTACGGCAGCTACATGCACCTGCACCATCGGCTGTCCGATCGGTACGACATCGAGGTCGTGCCCGGCATCACCTCGTTCTCCGCGGCCTGCGCCGCCGCGGGCACGCCACTGGTCTCGATGGGCGAGACCCTGACCGTGCTGCCCGGCGTTCTGCCCCAGGAGGAGCTGGCCGAGACGTTGGCCGGTGTGGACGCCGCGGTCGTCATGAAGGTCGGCCGGCATCTGGGCGCCGTCCGGCAGGCCCTCACGGCCGCCGGTCGGGCCGGCGAGGCGATCTACGTCGAGCGGGCCAGCTGCACGGAGGAGCGGATCCTGCCGGTCGACCAGACGGACGGCGTCGAGGCGCCCTACTTCTCCCTCGTGCTGGTGCCGGGGCGAGCGTTGGGTCGGCGAGCGGGCCGGTGACCGGCAGGGTCACCGTCGTCGGTCTCGGCCCCGGTCCCGACGAGTGGCGCACACCGGCGGTCAGCCGCGCTGCTGGAGCGGGCCACGGACCTGGTCGGCTACGGCCCGTACCTCGACCGGGTGGCTCCCACCGCGCCAGGCCGGCGGCACCGTTCCGGCAACCGGGTCGAGGCCAACCGCGCCGAGCTGGCCCTCGACCTCGGGGAGGCAGGTGGCGACGTCGTCGTGGTCTCGTCCGGGGACCCGGGTGTCTTCGCGATGGCCAGCGCGGTCCTCGAGCAGCTCGAGCTCCACCCGGACCGCTGGCGGGACGTCGACGTCGAGGTCCAGCCGGGCATCACCGCCGCCCTCGCCGCGGCCAGCCGCGTCGGCGCACCCCTGGGTCACGACTTCTGCGTGATCTCGCTCTCCGACGTGCGCAAGCCATGGTCGGTCATCGAGCGGCGACTGGCCGCCGCGGCCTCGGCCGACTTCGTCATCGCGCTGTACAACACCCGCAGTCGCCACCGCCCCGACCAGCTGGCGGCGGCGCTCGGCGTCGTCGGCGAACACCGGCGGCCGTCGACCCCGGTCGTCGTCGCCCGTCGCGTCGGCGCACACGACGAGACCGTGGAGGTCGTCACGCTCCAGACCGTGGAGACCGGCACCGTCGACATGAGCACGGTCGTCCTGATCGGGTCGTCGCAGACCCGCGTCCTCGACCGCCCCCTCACCGCGTCCGTCTACACACCGCGCACGTACGACGAGCCGCCGGCGCCGGCCTGACGATGGCGCCGGCGGCCGGCGTTCTCCCTGGACGTCGTGCGGTGCTACCGTCGCCACGCGCGATGTCGGGAAGCCGGTGAGAGGCCGGCGCGGTGCCGCCACTGTGACGGAGGAGCAGACCCCACGAAGCCACTGGGCGTGAGCCCGGGAAGGCGGGGCGAGCGATGATCCCGGAGCCAGGAGACCGGTTGCGCTCCACACCACGAGACATGGAGACAGCACAGCGATGACAGCGATCACGCACCCGACGACCGGGACTCCCTCGATCCCCATCCCCTGGTGGACATGGTTCGTCCTGGTGGCCGCCCTGCTCGGCTCGTACCTGATGCTCCAGGAGAACGGCCTCCTCCTCGCGCAGTGGGAGACCCTCCACGAGTTCTTCCACGACGGGCGCCATTCGCTCGGTTTCCCCTGCCACTGACCGCGGGCGGCTCCGATGACCGACATCAAGGCATTCCTCTGGCGCGGCGCGCTCGGGGGCCTGATCGGCGGACTGCTCGGCCGCGCTCTTCCAGTGGGCGGTGACCGAGGACCAGATCCGGGTCGCGCTGGCCATCGAGGAGGCCAACGCCGCGCCGGGCGGTGAAGCGCCGATGTTCGACCGCACCGAGCAGGTGATCGGCGGCATGCTGGCCACCGGGATCTACGGGCTGTTCCTCGGTGTCGTCTTCGCCATCGGCTGCGCCGTGCTCTGGACGATGCTGCCCGGCCGTGGCGTCTTCGGTCGGGCCATCCGGCTGGCCACCGTGGTGTACGGCGTGTGGTTCGTCGTCCCCAACCTGAAGTACCCCGGCAACCCGCCGGCGGTCGGCGACCCGGGCACCGTCGGTGACCGGACGACGTGGTACCTCCTCCTCATCGGCATGTCCCTCATCGTCGCCTTCCTGGCCTGGCAGGCGTGGCGGGCGCTGACGGAGCGGGGGATCGACGGCGCGCCGCGGTTCGCGGCCGTCGCCGGCGGCTACGCGGTGGTGATCGGCCTGCTGTACCTGATCATGCCGGCCAACCGCGATCCCATCGAGGTGCCGGCCAACCTCATCTGGCACTTCCGGGTGGACGTGTTCGTCCAGAACGCCATCCTCTGGCTCGTGATCGGGACGGTCTTCGGCTGGCTCGGCGATCGCGCCGTCGCTCGCGCTCCGGACCAGCCGGACATGAGCGCCATCTCGGCCTGACTTCGGGTGGCGACGATGGCGCCGGGAGCCCGCACGGTGCTCCTGCTGGGTGGCAGCACGGAGGCGACGCAGCTCGCCCGCCTGATCGCGGCTGCCGATGAGATCGCGCTCACCGTCTCGTTCGCGGGGCGGACCGCCGCGCGCGCCGCGATGCCCGACGGGGTGGCGGTCCGCGTCGGGGGGTTCGGTGGGCCAGAGGGGCTCCAACGCCATCTCGAGACGAACGCCGTCGCTGCCCTGGTCGACGCCACGCATCCGTTCAGCGCCCGCATGCCGTTCAGCGCCGCCAGCGGCGGCCGGCGCCGCGGGCGTCCCGAGGGTGCGGGTGCTGCGGCCACCCTGGACGCCCCAGAGCCGGCGACCGGTGGACGGCCGTCTCCTCCGTCACGGAGGCCGCGGCCGCGGTCGAGGCCTCGGGCGCGCGCGATGTCCTGCTCACCATCGGCCGTCAGGAGCTGGCGCCGTTCGCGGCCTGCCGCCGCGCCCGGCTGGTGGCCCGCTGCATCGACCCGCCGGACGATGGCGTGCTCGACCGGGCGGAGATCATCCTCGCTCGGGGCCCGTTCTCCGTCGAGGACGAGGTCGCGCTGCTGCGCCGGCACCACATCGACCTCGTCGTGTCCAAGAACGCCGGCGGAGCGGCCACCGAGGCCAAGCTGGTGGCGGCTCGCGACCTCGGCCTGCCCGTCGTCATGGTGGAGCGGCCGCCCGCGCCTGACGGTCCCACGGTGTCGACACCGGCGGACGCCATGGTCTGGCTCGACGACGCGCTGCTCGAGAGGGCGGGCCGGTGACGGGGCTGCGCGGCGCGCTGATGGTGTGCGGCGCGACCTCCGACGCCGGCAAGAGCACCATCGTCACCGGCCTGTGCCGCCTGCTGGCCCGTCGCGGGGTGCGCGTCAGCCCCTTCAAGGCCCAGAACATGGCCCTGAACTCGGTCGTGACCCCGAGCGGTCACGAGATCGGGCGGGCCCAGGGCATCCAGGCCTACGCCGCAGGCGTGGAGCCGGAGTGGGCCATGAACCCGATCCTGCTCAAGCCGACGGGCGAGCAGGCCAGCCAGGTCGTCGTGCGGGGCCGACCCTGGCAGACGATGTCGGCCCGCGAGTACCACGCCGCCAAGCCCTCCCTGCTCCCGGTGGTGCTGGAAGCCCTGGAGGACCTCCGCCGCCGCTACGACGTCGTCATCTGCGAGGGCGCGGGCAGCCCGGCCGAGATCAACCTGCTCGACCACGACATCGTCAACCTCCGCGTCGCCCGGGACGCCGGCATCCCGGCGATCGTGGTCGGCGACATCAACCCCGGAGGAGTCTTCGCCGCGCTGTACGGGACCGTGGCGCTCCTGCCCGACGACCTCCGGCGCTGCGTGCACGGTTTCGTCATCAACAAGCTCCGGGGGGACCCGGCCCTGCTGCTCGACGGCTGCCAGCAGCTCCAGGCCCGCACCGGCCTCCCGGTGCTCGGGGTCCTTCCCTGGCTGGCCTCGACCGGCCTCGACGCCGAGGATTCGATGGCGCTGGCCTCGATGGCCCTCGACTCGCCGTCCGGGCCGGCCGGCGAGGCTCTGGCGGACGAGCTGGACGTGGCCGTGGTCCGGCTGCCCCGCATCTCGAACTTCACCGACCTCGACCCGTTCCGCGTCGAGCCCGGCGTGCGGCTGCGGTTCGTCCACGACGTGGCGGGGCTGGGCGCGCCCGACCTGGTGATCCTGCCGGGCTCGAAGGCCACGGTCGACGACCTGGAGTGGCTGCGCCGGCGAGGCCTGGCCGAGGCCCTCGGCCGCACGCCGGCCGTCGTGCTCGGAGTCTGCGGCGGCTACCAGATGCTCGGCCGGACCATCGACGACCCCGTCGAATCCGGACGCACGGGCGTGCCCGGGCTCGGGCTGCTCCCGGTCGACACCCGGTTCGACGCCGACAAGGTGACCCGCCTGCGGACGGGCACGGCCATGGGTCTGCCCGTGCACGGCTACCAGATCCACCACGGCCGGGTTCAGGTGCAGCGGCGGCGAGCCCTTCGTCGTGCTGGAGGACGGATCCGTCGACGGTGTCCGGGTCGGCCGGTACCTCGGCACGACGCTGCACGGCCTGTTCGAGGACGACGAGTTCCGGCGGTCGTTCCTGGCCTGGGTCGCCTCCGAGCGCGGCAAGCGGTTCGTGAGCGCCGGGCAGTCCTTCGCGGCCGCCCGGGCGGCGGCCGTCGACACGGTGGCCGACGCCATCGCCGAGCACGTCGACCTCGTCGCGCTGGAGCGATTGATCGAGAGCGCCGGTGCGCCGGTGGCGGGGAGCCGGGCGTGAGCGGCAGCGAGCTCGGACGCGTCGCCGCCGCCGTGCAGGAGCGGGTCTCGTACCTGACCTGCGCCACGGAGGCTCCTGCCGCCGACGGTTGGATCAGGTGCTCCGAGCTCGTGGCCGACCCCGCGCTGGTCCGGCGTGAGATCGAGGCGACGCTCCCCGGGCGGCGCACGGATGACATGCAGGTGGCGGCCTCGCTCTACGTCCAGTCCTACGCCTACCGGGTGGCCAGCCTCGCGGTCGCCGCCTACGCGCTCGAACTGCCCTCCCCATCCTGCGACCCCGACGCGCTCGCCATCCAGGTCCAGCGGCACCGGCCGGCCCGCATCGCCGTGCTCGATCCCGTGTGCCGCTCGGTCGACGCGTCGACGCTGGCCCGCGAGCTCCTCGACGGCCACCTCCGTCCCTTCATCGCCACCGTCCGGGAGTCGACCCGCATCGGTCAGCGGCTCCTGTGGGGCAACGTGGCCAGTGCTCTCGCCTCGATCTTCGGGGCTGTGCACGCCACCGGCCCGTGTGGTGATCCGGCCGTGCGTCAGCGGGCGGCGACGTTCTCTGCCGCCGCCCAACCCTGGCTGGGGGGCCTGGGCGAGTGGTCGGAGCTGGAGGCACCGGGCGCGTTCGGTTGGTACTGGACCCGGACGAGCTGCTGCCTCTGGTACCAGACGGACGGCGGGTGGTACTGCGAGGACTGCAGCCTCCACGACCGCGCGGAGCTGGACGCGTCGCGGGCTGCCGCGCTGGCGGGGAGCGATCGGCCGTGATCTGGTACCTCACCAACGTCGACACCGAGATCCTCGCCCTGCGGGTGGCTGTCGACACCCTGCCGGACGGCTTCCCACCGGTGCGGGCTGCGCAGCCGTGGTCGTACGACGTCGAGCGCGACCTCGACGGTGCGTCCTGCGTGCTCGTCCGGCTGCTCGGGGGGCGGAGGGCGTGGGAGGACGGTTTCGACTCGCTCCGTCGGCGCTGCATCAGTGGGGGCATCCCGCTTCTCGCCTTCGCCGGCGAGGCCGTCCCGGACGCCGAGCTGACGGCCCTGTCGACGGTGCCGAGCGCCACCGTCGCGGACGCCTTCGCCTACCTGGTCAACGGCGGACCGCAGAACTTCGCCGAGCTTCTCCGATTCGTGGCCGACACCGTGCTGCTCGAAGGCTTCGGCTTCGGCGCACCGATGGAGATCCCGGCCCACGGCGTCTGGCGGGAGACCGGGCGCGGCGCCGACCGACCCCGCATCGGTGTCGTCTTCTACCGCGCCCACCTCGTGGCCGGGAACACCCAGTTCGTCACCGACCTGTGCGACGAGATCGAGGGTCGGGGCGCCGAGGTGGTGGCCGTCTGGTGCTACTCGCTGCGCGGTGATGCCGCCCGGCCCGTCCTCGAACTGCTCGCCGAACGGGAGGTGGACGTCCTCGTCACCACCGTGCTGGCGACCGGCGGCGCGGTGGCGGGAGCGGGCACCACGGGCGCGGCCGGCGGGCTCGACGGCGACGAGTGGGACGCGTCGGCGCTGGCCGCCCTGGGCGTGCCCATCCTGCAGGCGCCCTCGTCCGGGCAGTCCATCGACGAGTGGTTGGCCAACGACGGCGGTCTCCGGCCCTACGACGCCACCGCCGGCGTGGCCATCCCCGAGCTCGACGGTCGGATCATCGGCCCGGTGTTCGCCTTCAACGAGGTGGTCGACGACGGCGCCGAGCTCGGGAGCATGGTGCGGGCCTACCGCACCGTGCCCGACCGCCGGGCCCGCCTCGTGGGCCTGGCCCTGCGCCAGGCCCACCTGCGCCGGACCCCGCCGCGCGACAAGCGGATCGTGATCGTGCTCAGCGCCTATCCCACCAAGCGCAGCCGGCTCGGCAACGCGGTCGGTCTCGACACGCCGGCCAGCGCCATGCGGCTGCTCGACGCGCTGGCCAAGGCCGGCTACCGCGTGGCCGATCCGCCGGCGGACGGCGACGCGCTGATGGCGGAGCTGGCCGACGGCCTCACCTACGACGCCGACTCGCTCACCCGAGCCCAGCTCGATCGCGCCGTGGGCGCGCATGGACGTGGCCGACTACTGCCGCTGGTTCGCCGCGCTGCCCGCCGAGGCCCGCCGGGAGCTGGAGCAGACCTGGGGTCCCGCGCCAGGGCAGCACCGCATCCACGACGGCCGGCTCGTGTTCAGCGGGATCGAGCTCGGGAACGTGCTGGTGGCGATCCAGCCGCCCAGGGGCTACGGCGACGACCCGGTCGCCGTCTACCACTCGCCCAACCTCCCCCCGGCCCACCACTACCTGGCCTTCTACCGCTGGCTGGACGACGTCTGGGGCGCCGACGCCATCATCCACCTCGGCAAGCACGGCACCCTGGAGTGGCTGCCCGGCAAGGCGCTGGCCCTCTCCGCGGGCTGCTGGCCCGACGCCGCCCTCGCCGACGTGCCCTTCTTCTACCCCTTCGTCGTCAACGATCCCGGGGAGGGAGCGCAGGCCAAGCGGCGCACCCACGCCGTCGTCATCGACCACCTGCTGCCCCCGATGACCCGGGCCGACACCTACGACGAGACGGCGCGGCTGGAGCAGCTCTTCGACGAGTACAGCCAGCTCCAGAGCCTGGACCCCACGAAGCTGCCCGCGCTGCGCAACCGGATCTGGGAGACGCTCACCGAGGCCGCCATCGACAAGGACCTCGGGCTGGGTGACGCACCCGGTGACGACGGGTTCGACGATCTGATCGTCGATGTGGACGGCTACCTGTGCAGCCTGAAGGACGCCCAGATCCGGGGCGGCCTGCACACGCTGGGGCTCCCGCCGCAGGGCGACGAGCTCATCGATCTCGTGCTCGCCATCACCCGCCTGGGCCACGGGAAGGTGGCCTCGCTGCGGCGCTCGGTGGCCGAGGAGCTCGGGCTCGACCTCGACGAACCCCACCACCTGGACGCCGTCGAGGCTCGTTGCCGCGAGCTGGTGGAGGCGGCGGCCCGGGACGGTTGGCGAGCCGCGGCGGACGCCCTGCCGACCCTCCAGTGGGTCTGCGACTGGCTGGTGCCGAACCTCGCCCGGGCCACCGACGAGATCGACAACCTGCTGCTCGGCCTGGCCGGTCGCTACGTGCCCGCGGGACCGAGCGGGACCCTGACCCGTGGCGGTGCGCACGTCCTGCCGACGGGCCGGAACTTCTACGCCCTCGACCCGAAGGCCCTGCCCACGCCGCTGTCGTGGGACGTCGGGCGGCGCCTGGCCGACGCGGTGATCGAGCGCCATCAGCGGGAGACCGGCGAGCACCCCCGCACCATCGGCCTGGTCCTGTGGGGGACGGCTCTGCTGCGGACGCAGGGCGACGACGTGGCGCAGGTGCTGGCCCTGCTCGGCATCCGTCCTGTCTGGGAAGCCGAGTCCCGCCGCGTCGTGGGGCTGGAGCCGATCCCGCTGGCCGAGTTGGGCCGACCCCGCGTGGACGTGACGCTGCGGATCTCCGGCTTCTTCCGTGACGCGTTCCCCCACCTGGTCCACCTGGTCGACGAGGCCGTGGCGCTGGCCGCTTCCCTCGACGAGCCGCCCGAGCAGAACGCCGTACGGGCCGCCGGCGCCGGCGACCCCCGGATCTACGGCCCGCCACCGGGCGCCTACGGCGTCGGCATCCGCCACGCCCTCGACCAGCGGTCCTGGCGCTCCGACGACGACCTGGCCGCCATCTACACCGCGTGGTCAGGCCACTCGTACGGGCGCGACGGCTACGGCGTCCCGAACGAGGACGCCATGCGCCGGCGGTTCTCGGTCATCGACGTGGCGGTCAAGAACCAGGACAACCGCGAGCACGACATCTTCGACAGCGACGACTACCTCGAGGAGCACGGCGGGATGGTCGCCACCATCCGCGCGCTCACCGGTCGCGACCCGCGGGCCTGGGTGGGCGACTCGGCCGATCCCGGCCGGCCGGTGGTGCGATCGCTGGCCGAGGAGGCGGCCAGGGTGGTGCGCACCCGGGTGGTGAACCCGAAGTGGATCGAGGCCATGCAGCGCCACGGCTACAAGGGCGCGTTCGAGATGGCGGCCACGGTCGACTTCCTCTTCGGCTACGACGCGACCGCGCACGTGGTGGACGACTGGATGTACGAGCGCGTGACCGACGCGTACGTCCGCGATCCCGACGTGCGCAAGTTCTTCCAGCATTCGAACCCCTGGGCCCTCACGTCGATCGCGGAGCGACTGCTGGAGGCCGTCGAGCGCGGGATGTGGCACGCCGACGCCGACGCGGTCGCCGCCCTGCGGGACGCCGTGCTCGAAGCCGAGGGCTGGGAGGAGGGTCGGTGAGGCTGCGCTTCTCGGCGGTCGTCGGCCTGGACGAGGCCAAGGCGGCCCTGCTCTACGCCGCGGTCGAGCCGCGGCTCGGCGGGGTGCTGCTCCGGGGCGAGAAGGGGTCGGCCAAGACGACCCTCGCCCGCGGGCTGGCCGCGCTGCTCCCCGGCGAGGCGCCCTTCGTCGAGCTTCCCCTGGGCGCGACGGAGGAGCGGGTCCTCGGATCCCTGGACCTGCCCGAGCTCCTCACCGCGGGCACGGCCCGGTTCCGCCCCGGCCTCCTCGCCGCGGCCGACGGCGGCGTGCTCTACGTCGACGAGATCAACCTCCTGGCCGATCACCTGGTCGACGCCCTGCTCGATGTCGCCGCCTCGGGGGTCAACCGCGTCGAGCGCGACGGCCTCTCCCACACCCACCCGGCGCGATTCGTCCTCGTCGGCTCGATGAACCCCGAAGAGGGCGAGCTCCGACCGCAGCTCCTGGACCGGTTCGGCCTGGCGGCGGACGTGACGGCACCGCGCCAGTCCCGTGAACGGGCCGTCGCCGTCCGGCGCCAGCTGGACGCCGAGCGCCCAGCCACCCCAGACAAGGGAGCCGCCGCCGACGAAGGCGCGGCCGCCGACGAGCGGTGGCGGGACGGAGTCGCGGCGGCGCGCGACCGGGCCGTGACCGTCCCGGACGACGTGATCGAGCGGGCCACCAGGCTGGCCCTCGAGGTGGGGGCCGAAGGGCTGCGAGCCGACCTGATGCTGTGCCGGGCCGCAGCCGCCGCGGCGGCGCTCGACGGACGATCGACAGCGGAGCTCGACGACGTCCGCACCGTCGCCGGCCTGGTCCTGGCCCACCGCCGGCGCCGCCGGCCGTTCGACGAACCCGGGATCAGCCCCGAGGAGCTCGACGACGCGTGGCACGCGGCCGAGCAGCCGCCTCCTCCTGACGACGGTGCCAGCGCGTCGGGCCCGTCCCTGGACCCTCGCCTCGATGCTCCCGGCCCTGATCGCAGTGACGCACTCGATCCGCCCCGCCGCCAGCGGGCGTCCTCCTCGGCCGGCGGCTTCGGCCGCAGCGAGGCCCAGCGCGGTCGCTTCGTCCGCGAGGCGCCCTTCGAGGGCACGGCCCAGGCCGCGGTCGACCCCAGGGGCACCGCCGTGGCCCTGGCCACCCGGCGGGCGGCAACTGGTGACGACACCGCCCCGCTCACGACCGAGGACCTGCGCTCCGGTCTGCACGAGCGCAGAGCGACGAGCACGGTGATCTTCGTGGTTGACGCCTCGGCCTCGATGGGGGTGGAACGGCGCATGGCGGCGACGAAGTCAGCCGTGCTGGGTCTTCTCGGCGACGCCTATCGCCGCCGGGGCACCGTCGGGCTGATCACGTTCCACGGTGACAGCGCCGAAGTCGTCCTCCGGCCCACGGGCTCCGTCGAGATCGCGCGTGCCCGGCTGGCCGACCTCGAGACCGGTGGCCGCACGCCGTTGGCGGCCGGCCTCGACGAAGCCCGGCGAGTCGTGGCGCACCTCACGGGCCGCGGCGACACCGACTGCACGGTCGTGCTCGTGACCGACGGGCGGGCCACCGTGGGCGAACCCGATCCGGTCACCGCGGCCCGAACCTCCTTCGAGGCGCTGGCCCGCACGGGCGCCCGCCTGGTGGTGATCGACACCGAGACCGGGCCGTCACGCCTCTCGCTGGCCGTCGAGCTGGCCACGTCGGTCGGAGCGGAGTACCGCCTCCTCGACCCGGAGACCTCCGACCTGGAGGCCGCGGTCCGCGCGACTCTGACTCCGGCCAGGCCGAGCGGTCGTGATCGCGTGCACGAGCACGCCGCACCCGACAGCCACGCGCGCTGGTTCTCCTAGGATCGGATCTCGCCGTGGTGGCGCTGCCGCGCCGCCGGCGGCGTCGACCAGAGGCTGCTCGAGAAGGAGCTGACCGTTGCCCTCCCACCACGCCGTCGTGGCGCGCTACTTCGACGGCTTCCGCCGGTCCGACCACGAGCAGATCCTGGGGTGTCTGACCGAGGACGTCGTCTGGGACCTGCCCGGCTTCAAGCACCTCGAAGGCAGGGCGGCGTTCGACGGCGAGATCG
>CAWEYT010000015.1:0-372923 GCA_963813375.1 uncultured Acidimicrobiales bacterium
CTCGCGGCGAGCGAGAGGCGAGGAAGTCGAGGATCTCGGGGAACGCGGCCGGGTCCTGGACGACGAACGCGTGGCCGCCCTCGTACACCCGGAACTCACTCCCAGCGATGCGCGTGGCGATCGCCTCGCCGTTGGCGGGAGGCGCGATGCCGTCGAAGCGACCCGAGGCGATGAGCGTCGGGCAGGTGACACGCCCGAGGCGGTCGGCGACATCGTGGCGAGACCGGGCTTCGAGCTGCGCGGTCTCTCCGCGCCGCTGGTCATCGGTCTTCGGCGCGAGTTGGCTCTTGGTCACCATCTCGACGAGCGCCTGGTCGCTCGGATGGCCGGCCAGCCACTCAGGGGTGAAGCGGGTGTCGAGCAGTTGCCGGCCGATCGCCACGCGCTGCTCGGCGGGTAGCTGCGCCAGCTCGTCCAGGGGGTAGGAGGCGCCGGCCGCGCCTCCCGCCGATGTGCACAGGAGCGCCAGGCGTTCGACACGCTCCGGCCAGGTGACCGCGAGCTCCTGCGCGACCATGCCGCCGAAGCTGATGCCGACCAGACGGAACCGGTCCCACCCGACGCGCGTCGACGAGGGCGATGGCGTCGGCGGCGTAGTCCGCCATCGTGTAGGGCGCCGGTGGGATCTCGGTGCGCCCGAGGCCCCGCTGATCGTGGGCGACCACGTCGAATCGCTGGGCGAAGACGTTGATGAGCGGGCCGCTCGTGGCGAGCGTCGATCCCGTGCCGTTGCAGAAGAGCAGGCGTGGCCCGGAGCCCGACCGCTCGTAGTAGAGCGAGATCCCGTTGGCCACGATCATCGGCATCGCCGGAGCGTACGCAGGCGGCGCCTGCGGGTAGCGGTGCCCGCTGCGATCGGCGTCAGTCGACGCCGAATACCCGACGAGCTGTGAGCCCGGTGAACGACCGACGGCGCGATTGCCTCACACTTCGCGTCGGCCGTCAGTGGGCGAGGACCTCGTCGAGCTCGGCGAGCGCCTGCTGGGCGCTGGTGACGTGGATGGCCGTCCAACCCGCGGCGCGAGCGCCCTCCACGTTCGGACCGAAGTCGTCGAGGAAGACGATCCGCTCGGGGGACACACCCAGCTTTCCGGTCGTCCGTTCGTAGATCGCGGGCTCGGGCTTGCGGCAGCCTTCGGCCGACGAGTCGACGACCACGTCGAACAGGCTCATGTCGACCTGGCTCTCGAGCGTCGGTCGGAACTCGCGCACGCTGTTGGTCAGCAGGGCGGTCCGGTAGCCCTCGTCGCGCAGTGCGGCGATGCGCTCGAGGACCGGCTCGTTGAACGTGTACTCCAGGTTGAACAGGTACTCCATCTCGTCGCCCTGGAGCTCGAGTCCGTGCTCGGCGGCGTAGGGAGCGACACCGTCCTGCAGATCGGCCACCGCCAGCTCGCCCCGCTCGGCCTGATGCCAGGGGTGGTCGGGCGTGGACACGTCCATGGGCCCGAGCAGCACGTGGAGCAGCGCGCTGAGCTCCATGTCACGACTGCTGGCCAGCGCCTCCACCTTGCCCGTGATCGGCGAGATGATCACCCCGCCGAAGTCGAAGACGACGGCGTCGAACGCTCGATGGCCGGCCCGATCGTTGTTCCCGGCCACGCGTCAGGCCGTGAAGAAGTCGGGTCGGTAGCGGCCGTCGGCGTCCTTGACGGGCTCGCTGAGATCGCTGCGGTACTTGGCCACCGAGCCACCGACGCGGCCCGTGCTGCGCAGCACCTGGCCCATGGCGATGAAGTTGGGGTGCTCGAAGTGGGCGGCCAGGGAGGCCTCGTCCGCCCACAGCTCGAAGACCTGCACGGTGGTGGGCGATCCGGAGTCCGGAGCGAAGGAGTAGCCGCCGCAGCCCGGCTCGTCGGCCCGCGTCGCCTCCTGGTACGGGATGGCCTTCGCGACGGCGCTGTCCCTCTCCGCCTGCGAGGCGAACTCGATGGTTCCGGCGATGATGATCATGAGCTGGCGTCCTCCTTCACCTCGACCATGCCCGCCGACTTCTTGTTGAATCGGCTCGAACCGCCGTCGATGCTCCGACCGGCGTCGACCACCAACGTATGGCCGGTGACCATGCGAGCCTCGTCGCTGGCCAGATAGAGCGCGGCGTTGGCGATGTCGACCGGATCGGCGGCCACGCCGAGCGGGTTCGTCGAGCGGGCGTGCTCGGCGGCGACGTCCACCCGGGTGTGATCGCCGGTCAGCGCGGCCGCCGTCATGGGGCTCGGGATGGTGCCGGGAGCGATGGCGTTCACCCGGATGCCGTGGGGCGCCAGCTCGCAGGCTGCCGAGCGGGTCAGCGCGAGCACGCCGGTCTTGGCCACCGTGTAGGCGTGCGGGCCCAGTCCGGCGACCACACCGGCCACGCTGGAGGTCGAGAGGATGACGCCCCGGCGGGCGGGGATCATCACCCGGCCCGCGTGCTTGATCCCGTAGAACGCGGAGGAGAGCAGCACCGCCAGCGTCCGGTCCCAGTCGTCGGCCATCGTCTCGGTGATCGGGCCGACCGCGCCGATGATGCCGGCGTTGTTGAACATGCAATCGAGTCGGCCCCACGTCTCGACCGCCAGGTCCACCGCGGCTGCCACCTGCTCCTCGTCGGTGACGTCAGTGGCGATGGCCGTGGCGGCGTCACCGAGCTCGTCGGCGGTGGCCTTGGCGGCATCGGCCTGGATGTCCGCGATGACCACTCGCGCGCCCTCTTCGACGAAGCGCTGGGCGGTCGCCTTGCCGATTCCGCCGGCCGATCCCGTGATCACCGCCACCTGGCCCTCGAGTCGACCTGGCATGGGTCCCTCCATCTCGCGACAGTTACTTGACACAGTCTATACCCGCGATACCCTTCGGGCAGGAGGTGGCCATGGCTACTGCGCAGGAACCCGGTCTTGCCCGATCTCCTGGCCTCAGCTACCAGGAGCTGCTGGACGCCGACACCCACGAGGTGCCGAAGGTGCTGCGAGAGCAGTCCCCGCGCTTCCTCGGCGACCACGACGTCTCCATCGACCGATACATCTCACGCGAGTGGTTCGAGCGCGAGAAGGAGCGCCTGTGGGGACGGGTGTGGCAGTTCGCCTGCCGGGAGGAGCACATCCCGAGGCCGGGCGACTACACGCTCTACGAGATCGTCGGGAAGTCGTTCCTGATCGTGCGGGTCGACGAGACCACGATCAAGGCCTATCCCAACGCCTGTCTCCACCGCGGCCGCCAGCTCAAGCAGTACGACGGCTGGTGCGAGGAGATCCGCTGCCCGTTCCACGGCTTCGCCTGGAACACGGACGGCAGCCTGAAGGACGTGCCCGCCCCCTGGGACCTGCCCCACGTGACGCCCGAGACCTTCGGTTTGCCGGAGGTGAAGGTCGGGACGTGGGCCGGCTTCGTGTTCATCAACCCCGATCCCGACGCCGGTCCCCTCGAGGACTTCGTCGGCGGGCTGGCGGACCACTTCGAGCGGTGGAACCTCACCGATCGCTACGTGCAGGCGCACGTGGCCAAGGAGATCCGGGCCAACTGGAAGATCGCCCAGGAGGCGTTCTGCGAGGCCTTCCACGTCAACGCCACCCACCCGCAGATCCTCCCGTACATCGGCGACACCAACAGCCAGGTGGACGTGTGGGACACGTTCAGCCGCGTCATCACCCCCGCGGCCACGCCGAGCCCGCTGCTCGGTTGGACGCCGGACGAGGAGACGATCCTGCGCTACGCCCTCGACGTGCGGGTCGACGAGGAGCTGTTCATCACCATCAAGGAAGGCCAGACCGCGCGCGCGGCCATGGCGGACGCCACCCGTGACCGCTGGCGGCCGGTGGTCGGCTCGCTGATCGACGAGTGGTCCGACGCCGAGATGGTCGACAACCTCGACTACACGCTGTTCCCCAACTTCCATCCGTGGGGCGCGTTCAACCGCATCGTCTACCGGTTCCGCCCCAACGGAGACGACCACCGCTCCGCGATCATGGAGGTGTTCTTCCTCGCACCCTTCAAGGGCGAGCGTCCGCCGCCGGCGCCGATCCACCGGCTCGGCGTCGACGAACCGTGGACGGAAGCCCCCGAGCTCGGCGTGCTGGCCAAGGTGTTCGAGCAGGACACGTTCAACATGCCCCGCGTGCAGCTCGGTCTGGAGAGCACCCGCAAGCCCGGTATCACCCTGGCCAACTACCAGGAGAGCAAGGTCCGCTGGTCCCACCAACTCCTCGACGAGTGGATGGACGACGAGCCGAGCAAGGGCAGGTGAGCGCATGTACGGGATCATCCATCCGTTCAGCCAGGCGCTCTACGAGCAGGACGGCGAGGGCAACGTCCTCGTGACGACCAAGGACGGCGCCGTCGGTCGCTACCGCCGGGACGGCTCGTGGATCGATGGGCAGCTCCTCGACGTCGATCCCCAACTGTGTGGTTGGGTCGGTGGCCCCAAGGCCCAGCACCGGCTGCAGAGCGAGCCCAAGGTCAGCTAGTCCCGAGGGCTGGGAATTCCAAGGTCAGAGGAGGACCATGACAGTGCGACCGTTCCGGTTCGGCGCCAAGGCGGTGAGGGCCACATCGGCCAAGGAGTGGACCGATCTGGTCCGCCAGGCCGAGGACCTCGGCTACGCCAGCTTCGCGATGGACGACCACTTCGGCAACCAGCTGGCCCCGGTGCCGGCGCTGATGGCCGCGGCCGACGCCACGTCGCGGATCCTGGTCGGCACCCATGTGGCCGGCGTGGACTTCCGCAACCCGGTGCTGTTCGCCAAGGAGTGCGCCACGATCGACCTGCTGAGCGGGGGCCGCTTCACGTTGGGCATCGGCGCCGGCTGGTCGGCCAAGGACTACGCCGCCGCCGGCATACCCCAGGATGATGCCGGCACCCGCATCGAGCGGCTGGGCGAGGCCGTCACGATCATGAAGGGCCTCTGGGGTGAAGGCCCGTTCTCCTTCGAGGGCCGCCACTACCAGGTGGCCGAGAACGAGGGTGTCCCCAAGCCCGCGTCACCCATCCCGGTGATGATCGGCGGGGGCGGGCCGAAGATCTTGAGCCTCGCCGCGCAGCAAGCGGACATCGTGGGCATCAACCCGAAGATCGTCGGCCGGGCCATCAACCCCCGCTCGATGGCCACCACCGCCGCGGAGACGATGGACGACAAGGTGGCGTGGGTGCGGGAAGCTGCGGGGGACCGGGCCGACGATCTCGAGCTGCAGCTCCAGGTCTTCGTGACCGCGGTGACCGACGATCCGCAGAGCGTGGCGGAGAAGCTCGGCCCGGCCTTCGGGCTGCCCCCCGAGGTGATCCTCGCCGCGCCCTTCTACCAAGTCGGCACGGTGGAGCAGATCACCGAGGACATCCAGGCCATCCGGGAGCGCTGGGGGATCAGCTACATCCTCTTCCAGAACGACGGGACGGTCCCGTTGGCACCCGTGGTCGCCAAGCTGGCCGGTACCTGAGGCTCAGCCGCCCAAGAGGCTCAGCCCTCCAAGACGGTGCGTGGCGGCCAGGACCGCGCGGGCGCGGTCGGTCGGGTCCGGGAAGGCCTGCATGAGCGCCTGGGACCGCAGCTCGACCGACACCGGCACGTCCGGGACCGTTTCCAGCGTCTCGCCGAGCGGGAGCTGCCCCTGCCCGGGGAGGAGCCGCCCGTGCAGCGCTTCGTCGCGCAGGCGGGCCGGAGTCGGGTCGTCGAGCCGGTCCGGAGCGTCGGCCAGCTGCAGGTAGGGGAGCAGCTCCGCCGGCACCTCGACCAGGTCGGCCGGCCCCCCGCCCGAGCGGGCCAGGTGGAGCGTGTCGACGAGGACGCCGGCGCTGGGGGAGTCGACCTCCTGCACCACGCCGAGGGCGTCGCCCAGCGTGGCGATGGTGAAGATCGGGAGGAACTCGAGCACCACCCGGACGCCTGCAGGCTCCGCCCGCCGGCAGAGCTCGCCGTAGCGCTCCACCACCGCGGCGCGCGACGCCGGACCGCTGGCCAGGAGCACGTGCCGCACGCCGAGCTCAGCCGCGGTGTCGACCACCGCGTTGCCCGGGTCGACGTCCCGGCCGAGGATGACAGGCTCGATGTCGAGGGCGATCAGGCCGGTCGCCTCCAGCCGGGCGCCGACCGCCCGGGTGGTGCCGTCCGTCCAGGTGTCGGGATCGAACCAGAGCCCAACAGCTCCGTAGCCGCTGAGCGCCGCGACATCCACCGTCTCCGCCGGCCCGATGTCGAGGACCGTGCCCGCCGCCAGCGACACCAGACGTTCGGCGGCCACGGTCTGCTCAGCCCCCGATGGTGCGGGCGGAGTCCCAGTAGGGCGCTCTCAAGGCCCGCTTGTTGATCTTGCCCATCGTGGTTCGGCCGACGGTGTCGACGATCTCGATCGTGCGCGGGCACTTGTAACCGGCCAGCCGCTCCCGGCAGTACGCGACGAGGTCGGCCTCGGCCGGCGGCCGGGACGGGTCGGCGGGCACGACGAGCGCCTTGACCGCCTCGCCCATCTCCTCGTGGGGCACGCCGATCACGGCGACGTCGGCCACCTCGGGGTGCTCGATGAGCACCTGCTCCGCCTCCGCGGGATAGATGTTCACGCCGCCGGAGACGATCAGGTCGCTGAAGCGGTCGGTGAT
The DNA here is from genome assembly GCA_963813375.1 of uncultured Acidimicrobiales bacterium. Classification (GTDB taxonomy): domain Bacteria; phylum Actinomycetota; class Acidimicrobiia; order Acidimicrobiales; family Ilumatobacteraceae; genus DASTFY01. The sequence goes on from CAWEYT010000015.1 coordinate 6,566, forward strand.
GTAGACGTAGCCGTCGTCATCCACGTACCCGATCTCGCCCAGCGTGAACACGCCCGGGCGGAGGTGGGCGTCGGCCGTCTTCTGGGGGTCGTTGGGGTAGACGACGCCTCGTCCGGTGGAGTCCTCGAAGTAGATGCGGCCCTCGGTGCCGGCCGGCACCTCGTTGCCGTCGTCGTCCACGACGATCGACGAGAAGGGCGGGATGGCCCTGCCGACGGAGCCCGGGTGCTCGAGCCACTCCTCGCTGGTGATCATGCAGGTCGTGCCGACCTCGGTGGCGCCGTAGGCATCGAAGAACACGGGACCCCACCACTCGATCATCCGCCGCTTCACGTCCACCGGGCAGGCGGCGCCGGTGTGGCCGACCCACTTGACCGAGCTGACGTCGTATCGAGCCCGCACCTCGTCGGGCAGCGCCAGCAGGCGCACGAAGTGGGTGGGGACCATCACGCTCGTCTCCGCGCCGTACGTCTCGATGGTGGCCAGCACGTTCTCGGCGTCGAAGCGACCGAGGACGACGATGGGGATCCCGACGGCCAGCAGCCGGACACCCGACAGCGGTCCCGTGTGGTACATCGGCCCGATGACGAGGTGGGTGCCGTAGGCCGCGAAGGCGTTCTTGGCCAGCGCCTCCACGTGCTCGGTGATGCTGGAGCCGCCGGCGAACATCGTCGGCGGGAGCTCGACACCCTTCGGACGGCCGGTCGTGCCCGAGGTGTACATCAGGTTGGGGCGGGGCGGGAGATCGACGGGTGGCTCGTCGGTGTCTGCCTCCGCCAGCCATTGCTCCCAGGGCGTGAGTCCGGGGAGCTCCGGGCAGCGCCACCCGATGACCAGCGGAATGCCGGCCTGCTCCGCGGCGGCCAGCCCGGTGGTCGCCGTCTCGGGTCCGACGAAGAGGGCAGCTGCGCCGGAGTCCGAGAGGATGTAGGCCAGCTCGTCGGTGTTGAGGTGGAAGTTCGCCGGCACGGTCGAGACGCCGGCCAGCAGCCCGCCCAGGTGGGCGAGGACGGTCTCGGCGCTGTTCTCGGCGAACACCGCATAGCGACGATGCGGCCCCAGGTCGATGGCGTGGGCGCCGTTGGCCACCCGGTTCAACGCCTCGTCGACCTCGGCCCAGCCGAGCGCCACCCGATCGTCTCTCAGCGCCACCTCGTCGGGGCGCTCGACGGCCAGCCGGGACGCGGTGAGGGCCATGAGCTCAGCGTCAGGTCTCGATCTCGCCGATCGAGGCGCCGACGTCGTAGGTCTCGCCCTCTTCGCCGGTGATGCGGATCACCCCGCTGGCGGGCGACTCGACGTCGTTCTCGACCTTGTCCGTCTCGATGCGGTAGAGCACCTGGCCCTCGGCCACCTGCTCGCCGTCCTGGACGAGCCACTCGACCAGCGTCCCTTCGGACATCGAGACCCCCAACTTCGGGATGTTGATAGGAACGCCCACGGTCTCTCCTCCCGTCGTCGGCTTCGCGAGCCTACTTTATGGATACTGACTCTATAAACGGACCAGGAGCGGACCAGGAGCGGACCAGGAACGACGGCTCAGGAACGGCCCGCCGGGTCGCCCAGCGAGCGGGCGAGGTCGAACACCGATGGATCGCCGGTCGTCCACGTGACGTCGAGCTGGCACCGGGAGATGCGCCAGCCGTCGTCGGTGCGCACGACGGTGTTGGTGTAGAACCCGCCGAGGGTGCACCAGCGCGGCCCGCCCGGAGGCTGGGAAGTCCCTGCCGGCTGACCGAGCTCGGCCAGCCGGTCGGCGCTGAACCAGTGCTGGGCGTGCATGGCGCTCACGCACGTGGCTCGGTCGTCCGACTCGAACGTCACGACGTGGTTGGTGGAAAGGTGCTGCGTGGTGTCGAAGTTCCCGTTGGTCGCCCGGACCTTGGCGGCCCACTCGTGGGGCGACATCGACACCGCGGGCTGACCGCGCCAGCCCGAGAAGTCGAACTCGCACGGGTCGGTGAAGCACGTCGCGTAGAGCTGCCAGTCGCGCCGGTCGACCCCAGTGGCGTACCGCACGACGACGTCGACGATCGCCTGGCGGTCGGCCAGCCGCTGGAGCACCTGCTCGTCCATCAGGAGGACTCGGTGAGGACTCGGTGAGGACTCGGTCAGGTCCCGGCCAGCCGGGCGACGATCGGCCCGAACTCCTCCATGTTGCGCTGGGCGATGGTGACGTAGCTGATACCGAGCTCGTCCCGGCGCTGCTGGAGGGCCTCGCAGATCCCGTCCACGGTGCCGATCAGGGCATGGGGATGGACGGCCAGCTCCTCCGGGGCGACACCGAACCGGCCGGCCATGGCCGCCGTGGCCTCCTCGGGTTCGTCGGTGACCGCCGCGAAGTAGGCGGCCACCTCGAGCTCGAGGTCGTCGAAGCGGTCACCGGCGCCCTCGCGGACCCAACCGATCTTCTCCTGGGTCTTCTCGAGGGTGGCGCTGGCGACGCTGGCCGACCCGAGCGTGCCGGCGGAGTTGTTGAAGTTCAGGCTGACGATGTCGGCCAGGCGCCCGGCGGTGCGCAAGACCCGGGGAGCACCCCCGCCGATCATGATCGGCGGCGATGCCTGGACGGGGAGCGGCCGGCCGGCGAAGCCCGACGCGTGCACGTACTGCCCGTCGATGTCCAGCGGTTCTCCGCTCCAGTGCGCCCGGACGAGCTCCACCGTCTCCGCCAGTCGCTGGATGCGAACGCCGGGACGGTCCATGGGGATGCCGAGGCCGTCGTACTCGGCCGCCACCCAACCGGCGCCGAGGCCCACCTCCAGGCGGCCCTCGGTGAGGAAGTCGATGGTCGCCAGCTCCTTCGCCAGGACGTTGGGATTGTGGTAGTCGACGGCGAACACGCGGCATCCGACGCGCAGTTCGGTCGTGACGCCCGCGGCCGCCATCATGGCGGCGATCGGCGCGATGTCGACGGGTCGGTGACCCGTAGCGTCCGAGATCTCACCCGGCCCGAAGTAGTGGTCGGTGGTGAAGAGGGTGCAGTAGCCGAGGTCCTCGGCCCGGCGGGCGATGTCCAGCCACTCCTTGCCCGAGCTGACGGTGAAGGCCTGCAGCCCGAAGCGGAACGGTCGGGTGCTCGTCATGGCACGGGCTCCTCTGTTCATGCGGTGCGCTCTGATGCGGTGGGCGCTGATGCGGTCGGGGCAGTCTCGCGCGGTGGCTCAGGACTGGTTACAGGAGCGGTCACACGTGGCCGACGGCGTCCGCAGCCACGCCCGCCGCAGTGGCGTCCGGCGCGGCGGGGGCGACGATCCGTTCCGCCAGCACGGCGGCGTCGGCGAGGAACCGTGCCCTCCCGAGACCACGGAACACCGCGTCCTGGGTGAGCCAGCAGGCCGCCGCCGTCTCGAGGAGGGAGACGAGCCCGACCGCCATGACGCCGACGTCCGCCGCGGCCAGCCGGCGGGGGGCGCCTGACCGGATGGCGCGGGTGAAGATGCTGACCTGCTCGATGCGCGTCTCGCGCCGGAGCGCTTCGATCGTCATGTCGAGCCCGGACGAGCGGGCGAAGAAGACGGTGGCGCCGAGCCGGTGCTCCTCCAGCCATTCCATGCTCTCGGTGACCAGACCCGAGACCCATTCAGGATCGGCGGTCTCCCGCGTCAGCCGCCGCACCTCGGTCAGGTAGTCGCGGGTGAACGACTGCAGCCCTTCCAGGAGCACCGCTTCCTTCGACGGGAAGTGGTAGTAGACCGCCGCCGCCGTCATGTTGGCGGCCGCGGCGATGTCGGCCACCGTGATCGCCTCGGCCGGGTAGGTGGCGAACAGGCCGATGGCGGCGTCGATGACCGACGATCGGCGGGACGGCCGGTGCGCAGGCCGGCGAGGTGAGTTGTTCACGGTCGCGATCCGGTCCAGACTATTCGACCGCGTCCGGCTGGGGCGGGAAGGACAGCGATGACCGACGAACACCAGAGGTCCGCCCACCGTCCGTCACGCCGCAGCGCGATCGTCAATGCCGCCATCAGGGTGTTCGCGAGGCAGGGCTTCGCCGACGCCAGCATCCAGACCGTGGCCGCCGAGGCAGGTGTGGCACCGACCGCGGTCTACTACCACTTCGCCGGCAAGGACGAGTTGTTCGAGGCGGCTCTTCGCCAGGTGTTGACGTCGATGTCGGACGTCGTGGTCGCGGCCCGCGCCGACGACGAGCCGGGTGATCCGGAGATCCTCGGTCACGTCATCACGGCCGTCTGGCGCTGGCTCGAGACCAACCCGGAGGCCGGCGCGCTCGTCAACCACCACCTGCCCGGCGCCACCACCCGGGCTCGCGCGCTCCAGGAGGAGTTCGAGGGCATCCACGTGGCGCGCGCCTTCGCCTACATCGCGCCGCCCACCCCACCGCGCAGCCGGCGCTCGGCGGCGGCTCGCCACGCCAGCGAGACCCTCGCGGCCCGCACGTTCATCGGTCTCGCCACGCTCGTCCATCCGATGCGCGCCGGTGAGGGTCCCTTGCACGGACACTCCGAGCGGGCCCTGCTCGCCGGCCTCATCGACGTCTCGACCCGGATCCTGGACGTCACGAACGGTCAGCACGTCGCGTGAGCGTCGTCACCGCTTGCTGAGGGCCGCGATGTCCTTGATCTTGTTGAATGGGACGCCCCGATCGACGCGAGGCTCCGAGGGCAGGCCCAACACCCGCTCGCCGATGATGTTGCGCTGGATCTCGTCGGACCCGCCGGCGATGCGGTAGCCCGGGGCGCCGAGCACGTGGTCGTTCCAGTCGAACGTGCCCCAGTCGCCGGTGTCGGCAGTGAGCGCAGGGCCGAGGAGGCGGGCGGCGACCGCTGAGACGGCGGTCATCGACTGCGTCCACAGCAGCTTCTCCACCGAACCCTCCGGTCCCACGGCCCGCTGCGCGGCTGCGGCCTCGGCGGCCGTGCGGGCGCGGGTCCATTCGAGGTTCTTCTCGCGGCTGTAGATCCGGGCCAGGTCCTGGCGGACGGCGGGCTCGTCCGTGCGATCCATCGCCCGGGCCAGGCCGAGCAGATCCTCGAAGTCCCCGCCCCGGCGGCCCGACGATCCGCTCGTCTCCCGCTCGAAGCCGAGCACCGTCAGCGCCACCTTCCATCCGTCCCCGACATCACCGATGCGCAGGTCGTCGGCGATCGGGGTGTGATCGAAGAACACCTCGTTGAAGGAGGCCCCGCCGTTCATCTGCTTGATGGGTCGTACCTCCAGCCCCGGGCTGGGGATGGGTACGAGGAACGCCGTGAGCCCGGCGTGCTTGGGGACGTCCGGGTCGGTTCGGCAGATGGCGAGGCCCCACGGCGAGATGCGGGCGTTGGAGGTCCAGACCTTCTGGCCGTCGAGCACCCAGTGGTCGCCGTCGCGGGTGGCGCGCGTGGCCAGGCCGGCCAGGTCGCTCCCGGCGCCCGGCTCGGAGAACAGCTGGCAGCAGAACTCTTCGGCGCGCAGGAAGCGCCGGACGAAGCGCTCCTTCTGTTCGGGCGTCCCGAACACGGCGATCGTCGGGGCGACGAGGTGGGTCGTGACCGCGAACAGCTCGTGATCGTTCGGCACCTCGAAGCCGACCTCGAGCTCGGTGAAGGCGCGATCGTGGGCGGGCGTCAGCCCCGCGCCGCCGTACTCGACCGGCGCCGCGATGGCGCCGAAGCCCGCGTCCAGCTTCTGGTGGTGCCAGGCGACGTGCTCCGCGAGGAGCGCCAGCTCGACGTCGGGCTCGAGGTCGTGGAAGACGGTCACGTCGAACTCGCCCTCACCCCACCGACGGGTACGGGCCGCCCGAGGTGGCCGGACCGAGCACAACCACTTCTCGGCCCGCGCCGCGAAGGTGGCTATGTCCTCGATCTGCTGGGGGCCTTCGATCTGCTCTGGCACGTGATCCTGCACCTGCACTCGGGCTGCTCCTGCGGGTCAACAACTGTTCTCCGACTATAGTAACTTGACGGTGATGCAGGTGGGCCTGAGCTTGCCGCAGCTGGGGGGCCAGGTCACGCGGGGTGTCCTGCAGGGGTTCTGCGAGCGCGCCGAAGAGCTGGGGTTCCGCGGGTTCTGGGTGCAGCAGCACCTCTTCTACCCACGACACCCGGTCTCCGGGTACGCCGCTCGTCCGGGTCTCGCCATCCCGGAGCGGTACCGCAGCATCATGGCGCCGCTCGAGACGCTCACCGCCGCCGCGGCCTGGACGTCGGAGGCGACCCTCGGCACGAGCGTCCTGGTGGCCGGCTACCACCGTCCCGTGGACCTGGCGCAGCGGCTTTCGACCCTCGACATCCTCTCGGAGGGCCGCCTCGTCGTCGGCTTCAGCGTCGGCTGGTCGGACGACGAGCACGCGCAGATGGACGTCGACCCCCGGACGCGAGGCGCGCGCTGCGACGAGCTGCGTCGACGCGCTGGTGGCCTGCTGGGGGCCGGATCCGGTGTCGTTCGAGGGTCGTTTCTTCTCGATCCCCGAGGCCGACGTCCGCCCCAAGCCGTTCCAGGACCCTCGCCCGCGCCTGATGTCGGGCATGCGTTCGGAGGCCGGGCTGCGGCGCACGGCCGAGCGGTTCGACATCTGGACGCCGGCGTCCGGCACCCTCGACGAGCACGTGGAGATCCTGGCCCGGCTGGCCGGGATGCGGCCTGGCCACCTGCCCCCGCTCCAGATGTACCGGAACCTGTTCGTGCAGCCGCCCGTGGAGGTCGGGAACCTCCGCACGCTGACCGTCGACGAGCTGGCGGCGCAGGTGGCGGCGTCGGCTGCCGCCGGTGTCGTCGCCGTCATCCTCGACGCCAACTTCTGGTCCGAGATCGACAGCCCCGAGGCCTGGCTGGCGCTGCCCGATCGGCTCGCCCCCGCCCTCGCCGCCGCCGCTGAGGATGATACCAGGACGACGGGCTGAACCGGCGCGGTGACCAGGCTGCTCGCCCTCGACGTCGACGGGACGCTGCTGACCTCGGCCGAGGAGCTGACCGACCGGAACCGGCGGGCACTCACCCGGGCCGAGGACGCGGGTTGGCACGTGGCCCTCGTGACCGGCCGCCCGCTGCCGATCGCCCTGCCGGTGGTGCACGACCTCGGCCTCGGCCGCTACGTGGTGGCGGCCAACGGCGCCACGGTGGCCGACACGAGCACCGGCACGGTGCTCTACCAGGCCAGCCTGCCCGGTCCGGTGGCCGTCGACGCCATCCTCCGGGCACGACGCGCCGTCCCCGGCCTGGGGCTGGCCGTCACCACGGCCGCGGGCTTCTTCCGGGAGGCCGGGTTCGAGACGCTGGCCCCGCTGTCGCGGACGCAGGGCGTCGTCGTGGCCGACGCCCTGCCCGATCCGACGGCGGCGGTCCACAGCGTCGTGCTGTTCGTCGATCACCTGGACGCGCTCGGGCTCCTGGCCGAGCTGACCCCGGTGCTGCCGGAGGGTGTGGCGGCCACGCCGTCGGGGCTGCCCGGCAGCGTCGAGCTCACCGCACCCGGCGTGCACAAGGGTCGGGGTCTGGTCGAGCTGAGCGAGCGGCTCGGCATCGCCCGGCAGCAGGTCGTGGCGTTCGGCGACGGGCTCAACGATCACGAGATGCTGACCTGGGCCGGGCTCGGCGTCGCCATGGGGAACGCCGGTGCGGCGACCAAGGCGGTGGCGGACGAGGTGACGGCCAGCAACGACGAAGATGGGGTGGCCGCGGTGGTGGAGCGACTGCTGGAGGAGCACTGCGGGGAAGGAGACGCATGAAGCACGCGAGCGGCCGGATCGATGCCCTGTTGGTCTGTGGGGGCAAGTGGCATGACTTCGACTTCGCGCGTCTGGAGCTCCTCAAGCTCCTGGCCGAGGACGAGAGGGTGCGCGTGCAGGTGGCATCCGACTACCGGGACGTCGAGGCCCTGAGCGCGGGCGACCTCCTCGTCACCTACACGTGCGACGTGAGACCCAGCGAGGACCAACAGAAAGCGCTTCGCGCGTGGGTGGAGGCAGGCGGCCACTGGCTTGCGCTGCACGGGACCAACAACGCCATCGACCCGCCGCCGGAGCTCGGGCAGGGCCCGTTCACCACACCGCGAGCCTTCCCGATGTTTGCCGACACCCTGGGCAGCCAGTTCCTCTCCCATCCCAAGATCGGGCCGTACACGGTCACGGTCTCGCCCGGGGCCGAGGAGGACCCACTGGTGGTCGGCATCGGGACCTTCGAGATCACCGACGAGCTCTACCTTTGCGAGTACCACGGCGAAGTCGAGCCGCTCCTGGAGACCCGCTGGACGGGCACCACCCGTGGTTTCGCCGAAGCGTCCTGGCCCGACGACGAGCCCCGCCTGGTCATGTACCGGCGGCCGTTGGCGCAGGGGTGCGTGCTCTACCTGACGCTCGGGCACTGCCGAGGGCACTACGACATGGTCGCACCGCCGCACCGGGGGAGCTGGTGGCCGACCGTCGATCGGTGGGCCTGGGAGCGGCCCGAGTTCTACGAGCTCCTGCGGCGGGGCCTGCGGTGGGCGACCGAGGGAGCTACCGCCGGCGGGAGCTGATGACGCCGGTGTCGAAGCCGGCCAGGTGCAGCCCACCGTGGAAGCGGGCGTGCTCGATCTTGAGGCAGCGGTCCTGCACGACGGTCAGCCCGGCGTCGTGGGCCTTCTGCGCGGCGCCGTCGTGCCGGAGCCCGAGCTGGAACCAGAGCGTCTCGGCGCCGGCGGCGATGGCCTCGTCGGCCACGGTCGGGAGATCGTCGACCCGGCGGAAGACATCGACCAGATCGGGGACCTCGGGCAGGGCATCCAGCCGCGGATAGACGGGCAGCCCAAGGATGTCGCTGCCCTCCGGCAGCGTGGGGTTCACGAGGTACAGGCGGAAGTCGGAGTCGGCACGGAGGTAGGTCAACACGAAGTAGCTGGACCGGGCCGGGTTCGGCGAGGCGCCCAGCATCGCCACCGAGCCCGTGCGCTGCAGGATGCGCTGGCGCTCGGGCGCGCCGGGGTTGACCCAGATGGTCGCCGATTGAGTGCGTCATGCCGGTACCGCTCGGGGGCTGCGCCCCCGGACCCCATCGCCGGCCGGCTCGCTACCGCTCGCCCGGCCGGCCGGCCCTCGCTCGCTGCGCTCGCTCATGCCGTCGCCGTGCGTAGCGCCTGGTCGAGGTCACGGCAGATGTCGTCGGCGTCCTCGATCCCGACCGAGATGCGGATCAGCTCGGGCGAGACGCCCGGCGCCGGCCAGCGCGGCGTCGTCGAGTTGGGCGTGGGTCGTGCTGCCCGGGTGGATCACGAGCGTCTTCGCATCCCCCACGTTGGCCAGGTGGCTGGCCAGCTGCACACCCTCGATGAAGCGCTCGCCCGCCTTGCGACCGCCCTCGACGCCGAAGGAGAACACCGCGCCCGGCCCCGCCGGCAGGTAGCGCTGCGCTCGGTCGTACCACGGGGAAGAGGCCAGCCCGGGGTAGGCGACCCAGCTCACCGCCGGGTGCCCCTCCAGGAACGCGGACACGACGCGGGCGTTCTCGACGTGGGCCTCCATCCGCAGCGGCAGGGTCTCGAGGCCGAGCAGGAAGAGGAAGGCGTTGAACGGGGACATCGTGGCCCCGACGTCCCGGAGCTGTTCGGCCCGCAGGCGGGTGAGGTAGCCGTACTCGGCGAAGTTCCCCCACCAGGACAGCCCGCCGTACGAGGCCACCGGTTCGGTCATGAGCGGGAACTTCCCGTTGGCCCAGTCGAACCGGCCGGACTCGACGACCACGCCGCCGATGGACGTCCCGTGGCCGCCGAGGAACTTGGTGGCGGAGTGGACGACGATGTCGGCGCCGTGCTCGATGGGCCGGCAGAGGGCCGGCGTGGCCAGCGTGGCGTCGACCACGAGGGGGATGCCGTGCTCGTGGGCGACCTCGGCCAGGCCGGCCAGGTCGGCCACGGACCCGGACGGGTTGCCGATGACCTCCGTGTAGATGGCCTTCGTGGTCGGGCCGACCGCGGCCGCGAAGGCGTCGGGTTCATCACGGTCGACGAAGGTGGTGTCGATGCCGAGGCGGCGCAGCGTCACGTCCAGCAAGGTCCGGGTTCCGCCGTAGAGCCGGGACGACGCCACGAGGTGCTCGCCGGCGCCGGCCAGGCCGATGAACACGAGCAGCTCGGCGGCCTGGCCGCTCGACGTGGCGACCGCGCCCAGGCCGCCCTCCAGGCTGGCCATGCGCTCTTCGAACGCGGCCACCGTCGGGTTGGCGATCCGGCTGTAGATGTTGCCGAACTTCTGGAGCGCGAACAGCGTCGAGGCGTCGAGCGCGTCCTCGAACACGAAGCTCGTCGTCTGGTAGATGGGCACTGCCCGCGCGCCCGTGGCCGGATCGGGCCGTCCGCCGGCGTGTACCGACCGGGTGCGGAACCCGAAGCCCTCCGGCGAGGCTCCCGCGATGCCCCTGTCCATCGTCGGCGTCCATCCCGGCGTTCATTGGGGGCAACGTACCGTCAGCCGAGAGCCCGGCGGAAGGCCCACGCCGCGGCGGCCACCGGTTCCATGACGCCGTGGGGGTCCTGCCCGATGTAGGCCACGCCGACGCTGGTGGCTCCGTGGCCTCGGGCCAGCTCGGCCAGCTGCCGGCCGATCTCGTCGACCGTGCCCGACACGAGGAGGGCGGCGAGCACGCGGTCGTCGATCACGTCACGGGCGGGACCGTCGTCGCCCTCGGAGAGCGCCTTGGCCGCCCGAGCGGCGGCATCCGGATCCACGCCGAGCATCGACGACGTCCGCGGGGGGCCGTCCGTGAATGCGTAGACGAGCTTGGGGCGGATCGACTCCGCCTCGTCCGTGGTGAAGGCCACGTTGGGATAGAGCGCGGCCGCGACCGGGCGTCGGGAGCGGGCCCAGCCCAGCGTCGTCGCCGTCATGGGCAGCGGGACGCCGCCGAGGAAGACACCGTCGGCCACGTCGGAGGCCAGGCGGTTGAGCCGCTCACCGCGGGCCCCGATGAAGATCCGGACGTCCGGTGCCCGGATGGCGTGCGGCGGCACCTGGTACCCCTCGGTCGACGTGCCGCAGAGGACAGCGCGGGCGATGCGCACGGCCTCGGCCACCCGGGTCAACGGCTGCGGGCGGTCGAGGCCGACCGGTCCGAGCGCCAGGCCGCCGCCCGCGCCGAGGCCGAGCACGACCCGGCCCGGAGCGAGCTCGGCCAGCGTGCCGAAGGCCGATGCTGTTGCCGCGGGGTGGCGCAGGTAGGGGTTCGTGACGGCCACGCCGAGCCCGATGCGGGTCGTGCGGGGCGCGGCCGCGGCGAGTGTCACCAACGGGTCGCGGGCGGGGCCCTCGTCGCCCAACCACACCTCGTCGAGGCCGGCGTTCTCCGCCTCGACGACCACGTCCGCCATCGTGCCCGCGTCGTGGTCGGGGAACAGCCACAGGCCGAAGCCGGGTTTGTCGGCCGATTGGGCCGATGGGGCCGGCGGCGCGGGCATGGCGGGCGAGCCTACGGCTGGACCACGATGGCCGGGTGCGCCTGGGCTTGTCACCGTTCGCCTCCAGCCGTGCCGGTGCCGAGGCACTGGCCGCGCTGGCCGTGGAGGGCGACATCGACACCCTCTGGCTGGGCGACGGGCTCCTGCACAACCCCGACTTCCCGACCTGGTCCGGTGCCATGGAGCCCTGCACGGAGCTGGCGTGGTTGGCGGGCAGGTTCCCGACCGCTCGCCTGGGTCTGAGCGCGGCCGTCCTCCCGCTGCGCGACGTGACGTGGCTGGCCAAGCAGGCCATGACGCTGGACCACGTCAGCGGCGGTCGGTTCGTCCTCGCCGTCGCCCCCGGGTTCTGGTCCGTCGAGTCCGCCGCTCGGGGCTTCGACCACGCCGAGCGGGGCGCCCGCTTCGACGACGGTCTGGACGGCGTGCTGGCCGCCTTCGCCGGCCACGCGCACGACGGCCCGTTCGTGCACGTGCCCGCGGCCCTCGCGCCCGGACCGCTGACGGCGGGTGGCCCGGCCGTCTGGCTGGCCGGAGCCCGTGCGACCATGGATCGCGCGCTCGACCGCGGCCTGCCGTTCCAGGCCTCCCGCATCTCGCCGGACGACCTGGCGCCATTGCCCGGCGCTGGCAGGACGGTGGCGGCGGGCTCCTCGGCGTCCGGATCCGTGTCGGGCTGGACCGCGTGGCCTCGCGGGCGGACGGGGTGGACTGGCAGGCGCTGACCGGACCGGTCGACTTCCTCGCCGCGGAGCTCGCCCGCTACGCGGACCTCGGCGTGGCCGACGTCTCCCTGCTGCCGGGGCAGGACGACCACACGTCCCGCGCCACGGTCGAGGCGCTGGTCGAGCACGTCGTTCCGGCGCTGGCCGGCCAGGGGGTCCTGGGCTGAGCGCGGCGAACCGGTCCGGACGTCACGAGGACTGGTCGCCGGGCAGCGCGTGGAGCGCGTCGTGCGGGTTGAGCGTCGTGGTCAGGCCGAGCCCGTTGGCCACACGGTTGATGTAGTTGTAGTAGGCAACGACATTGTTGAGATCGAGGAGTTCCAGGTCGCCCAGACCCACCGAGCGCAGCGCGTCGATGTCGTCCGCGGTGATCGTGGACGGCTCGGTCGTGAGCCTGCCTGCGTGGGCGGCGACGGCGTCGAGGCGTGGTGAGCCGGTCCGCACGTCGGCGGGGCTCTCCTCGATCGCGGCCACCGCGGTCGGGCTCCAACCGAGTGCCGGACAGGCGATGGCGGAGCCCGGACGCGCAGTGGGCGGTGCCGTTGAGCAGTGACGTGATCAAGGCCGCCAGCACACGCTCCTCGGCCGTGAGGCCGCTCGGGCAGCCCTCGACCACCCGGTACAGCCGCAGCCGCTCCTCGACCACCTCGGGGTACAGGCTGCCCAGCATCGTGAACTCGGCCGGCTCGCCCAGCCGCGACGCCTGCCAGTCGTACGCGGCCCGTAGGACGCCCTCGCTCTCGTCCCACGGGATAGTTCGTATCCAGACCACGCCGTCAATGCTCGCATGCAACAGGCAGCGAACTGGATGGGGGGTCCGATGCCTGGGGTGATCGGTCATCTGAAGAACCCGAGCGTGCCCGAGGTGGTGGAGCTGGCCGGCGCGGCAGAGAGCGCCGGCGCGCACTGGCTGGGGCTGGCCGACGCGTTCTGGTGGCGGGACGTGTGGGTCCTGCTGACCGTGGCCGCCGGCGCCACCAACCGGTTGTGGCTCGGACCGGCCATGACCAACCCCTACCTGCGCCACCCTTTCTCCACCGTCTCCGCGCTGGCCACGCTGCAGGAGCTGGCCGGTCCCCGGGTGTTCCTCGGGTTGGCGGCGGGAGGCAGCGAGGCCCGGCTGGCCGCCAAGGTCGATCGTCGCGACGCGCCGGCCAGGACCGCGGCACTGATCGAGCTGGTGCGGCGGGTGGCCACCGGCCAGCCCCTGGACGTCGACAGCGGCCGCCACCTCGACGTGCCGCTGGCGTCCCTGCCCGTCCTCGTGGCCGGGGGCCATGACGGGATGCTCCGCACGGCCGGCCGTCACGCCGATCAGGCCCTGATCTGGGCGACGGCCGGGAGCGAGCTGGGGCGGGTGAGCGAGGTCATCCGCAATGGTGCCATCGGCGCGGGCAGACGGGGGCCCTGAGGTCGTGTGGGCGCCGCTCACCGCGCTGCCCGACGACCCGGAGGCCGACGTGACCGACGTGGCCGTCTACGCGGTGCTCAACGCGCGCCCAGGGGTGGTCGACCGCTGGGGCCTCGACGGCGAGGTGCTGGAGCAGATCCGCAGCGCGGTCGTCGCCGAGCGACCGCGACAGGGCTCGGCGTCTCGTCCCCGACGCCGTGCTGGGAGATCTGGTGCTCCGCGGACCCGAGGCCGAGCCGCAGGCGGTGGCGGCACGGGGCCGGGCGGCGGGCGTGACCTCGATCGCCGTGCCGGTCTTCTCGGTGGCGAGCGCCGAAGCGCGGGTGGCCTGGGGGATGGCCGTGGAGGACGCCCTGGGGCGATCAGCGGAGCCTGGGGCTACCGTGACGAGAGATGGGCGATGGCGAAGCCGAGGGCAAGCGCGGCCTCAAGGACCGCGGGGCGGAGGCGATCAACAAGGCCAAGGCCCGCGGTGAGGAGCTGCTCACCCAGGCGGAGGCGCGACGACCGGGCTCGGCCATCATCGACGTGGCCTTTCGCTCGTACGAGCAGGACGCCCGGGTGGCAGGGGGGATCCTGGCCGGGGCCGTCGCCTTCCGGGTCTTCCTGTTCGTGGTCCCGTTCGTCTTCTTCATCGTCGCCGCGGCCGGGTTCGTGGCGGAGGCGCTCGGGCGGTCGGCGCCCGAGATGCTCGACGAGGCCGGCATCAGCGGGCTCCTGGCGGGCACGATCACCGACGTCGGCAACCAGTCCCTGTGGACCCGACTCACCCTTCTCGGCGTCAGCGGCTTCGCGCTGCTGTCCGGCACGCGGAGCTTCATCAAGGTGCTGGTGGTCGTCCACCAACTGGTCTGGCTCTTGCCCCGGACGAAGCGCCGGAACCAGGCCAGGCTCGTCGGGGGCACGCTCCTCGCCGTCCTGGCCAGCCTCGTGCTCGTGCAGGTGCTCAGCGTGCTCGAGGACTACTCCTTCGTGGCCTGGGTGGTGGGGACGGCGCTCTACATGGCCGTGCCCGCCGGCTTGTGGCTCTTCGCCTCGTGGAAGGTCTTCCCGCACCCGGACGGCGCGCAATGGCGGGACTTCCTCCCCGGAGCGATCATGGTGGGCGTCGGCGTCGAGGCGCTGCACATCTTCACCGTCGTCTGGATCTCGCGATCGTTCGAGAGCAAGTCGGAGGCGTTCGGGGCCATCGGCGGGTCGTTGTCGATCCTGCTCTGGTCGTACGTGATCGGTCGCATCATGGCCGCGGCGCCGGTCCTCAACGCGGCCGCGTGGCGGCGCACCCACCTCGAACCCGTGCCCGCACCGCTTCCCCCTCCCTCGCCTGCGGCACCCGTCTCTCCGCCACCTCCCCCCGCACCCGTTCCTCCCGCCGTCATCCCGTGCTCCGATCGCCCCGCCACCGACGTGAACCGACCATGAGCCGACCATGAGCACGGTGCCCGTCATCGACATCGCGCCGCTGCGCTCCGGCGGGCGAGGAGCAGAGGTCGTGGCGACGGCCATCGACCGCGCCTGCCGCGAGGTCGGCTTCTTCTGCATCGACGGGCATGGCGCCTCGCTGGACGTCCTGGCCTCGCTCGACGAGGAGGCCCGGCGCTTCTTCGCCCGCCCGGAGCAGGAGAAGGCGGAGATCGCCATGGCCCTGGCCGGGGCGGCCTGGCGGGGCTGGTTCCCGCTGGGCGGCGAGCTCACCTCGGGCCGGCCCGACGGCAAGGAGGGCCTGTACTTCGGCGAGGAGCTCGACGCCACGGACGCCCGCGTGCGGTCCGGGCGACCGCTGCACGGCCCCAACCTCTTCCCGGCGGACATGCCGGAGTTGCGGCGCGTCGTGTCGGCCTGGATGGTCGAGATGACGGAGCTGGCCCGTGTCGTCATGCGGGGCGTGGCCATGGGACTCGGTCTGGCACCGGCCTGGTTCGAGGACGACCTGACCCGCGAGCCGACCGTGCTCTTCCGGATCTTCCGCTACCCGCCCACGGACGAGGGCGGCTGGGGGGTGGGGGAGCACACCGACTACGGGCTGCTGACCATCCTCGCCCAGGACCATTGCGGCGGGCTGCAGGTGAGGGGCCCGGAAGGTTGGCTCGACGTCCCCGCGCTCCCCGGCGTGCTGGTCTGCAACATCGGCGACATGCTCGATCGGATGACCGGTGGCCGCTACCGGTCCACCCCCCACCGTGTCCGCAACACCAGCGGGCAGGATCGCCTGTCGTTCCCGTTCTTCTTCGATCCCGGCTGGGATGCCCTCGTGCGGCCGGTGCCGCTCGTCGGCGGCGCGCCGTCCGACGACGCGGGAACTCGCTGGGACGGCGCCAGCGTCCACCGTTGGGAGGGGACGTACGGCGACTACCTGCTGGGCAAGGTCGGCAAGGTCTTTCCCGCCCTCGCCGGCGACTCAACCCGACGGCCAGGGGTGGGTGAAGCAGCGGTCGGTGAGGCGGCCGGGGGACCAGCGCCCCCAGGCGCCGAGCGCTGAGCGGCGAGTGCGTTCGGTCCAGGCCAGGGCCTCGGGGTCCATGATCCGGCGGACGGTCTGGACGATGCCACCCTCGTAGACCAGGTAGCCGGCCCAGGTGCCCGGATGGTCCTTCGTCGAACCGACTTCGCTGATCATGACCGGGCCGTGGCCGCGCCGGCGGTGCCGGTGGGTGTGGCCGGTGGTGACCATCGTGGCCGGGTTGACGGCGGCGACGCGGTCGAGCAGTTCCTTGGCGGCCGGGCCGTAGATCCCCGGCGGCAGGTAGTAGGGGAACGGCGTCGTCATCAACTGGTGGTGGAGCACCAGCAGTGTGGGACGTCGACGTCCCAGCACCTCGAACAGATGGGCGTCGTCGAGCGGCGCGAACCCGTGCTCGCGTCCGGGATGGACGGTGTTGGCCAGCACCACTTGGAGGCCGGCGAGCTCGACGGCGGTCGTCGTCTCGTGGAGCACGATCTGGTGGCGAGCGAGGTGCTCGGCCCCGTCGTCGTGGCGATGGTTGCCGCCGTCGTGGTTGCCGGGTATCGCCCAGAGGGGCAGACCGCTCGCCGCCAGCAACTCGCCCGCGAGGTCGTACTCCGCGGCGCGGCTGTCGTGGGTGAGATCGCCCTTGACCACCAGGCCCTCAGCGCCCCAGGCGGCCAGCTCGGACAGGGCCGCGCGCAGGCACACGACGGGATGGGCGCGGCTGGCGTCGGCCGACAGGTGGAGTCGGGGCGCACGTCCGAAACCGGTCTCCCCGATGTGCATGTCGGAGACAGTGGCGAAGCGCCCGAGGAACCGCCCGGGAGGGGCGGGCAATGTGCGGAGCCTCGTCGCCGGACGGCCGTCGATCGCCACCGCGTGGGCGGTGTCGTCCTCCAGCCCGTCGAGCACCGCAGCGCCGACCCCGTCCCGCACGCTGACCAGCGCGGATCTGGTGCCGACCGACAGGGCGTGATCCCCGTCGTACCTGGAGCGGACGACGAGTTGGACCGCGGACGGCTCGACGGCGAAGACTTCGACCCTGGGGTCGGCGGTGCTCCTCACGCTCCGAAGCGGGTGGCCAGCGTCGCCGCCTCCCGTTCCCGGAGCGAGACGTTGACCCGCTGGCGCTCGAGCACCTGCTGCAGCGTCTTGGCGGCCTGCGGGATGTCGTGCTCGGCGAAGAAGGCCGCCACGTCCGCCTGCTGATCCGGGCGGGTGAGCGTCTTGACCGGGTCCACCATGCGCGCGATGGAGGCGTTGGGGAACGCGGCGTTGGCGTGGTCCCAGTGCTCTCGCACGAAGCGCCAGGCCTGGTCGCCCCGCTCACGGTTGAGGATGCAACGAGCGAGCACGTAGGGCGCGTTCTGGGTGCGCACCTCGGGGCCGAGGAGGAAGTCGAGGGTGCGGGTCATCAGCGCTTCGTCGTCGAAGTCGGCCAGGGCGTAGAGGTAGCGCAACTGGTCCTGCGGGGTGTCGGCCTGCCGGAAGCGCTCGACGAACTGCTCGTAGCGCTCCTCGCCCCCCGTCGCCGCAGCGACGGTGACGACCGCGGCCACCACCGGCGGGTCGACGGCCTCCCCGTCCCGGAGGTGCCGGTCGAGCACGTCCGCCGCGTGCTCCTGGGTGGGTACGTCGTTGCCCATCACTGCCATCGTGCGGATGAGCAGTCCCCGCAGCTCGCCGACGAGATCGTCCTCATCCGGCTCGGCCTGCCAGCCGACCGCGGCCAGGCGGGGCTCGACGAGCTGGCGCACGAACGCACGGAACTGCTCCCGCGGCTCGCCGTCGAGCAGCCGGTCGCACCACGCCAGGCCGGCCGTGATGGTGCGCCAGACCGCGACGTCGGGCTCCTCGGAGAAGTTGGCCACGAGATCGCAGAACGCGGCGGCATCCGCGGAGCCGGCCACCACCGCAGCCCAGGTGTCGTCGACGAGGCTGTAGCGCTCGACGGTGGACAGCTCGCCCTGTGCCGCGCCGGCCACGCGGGCCCGGAGGGCGTCGTCGTACGACACGCGGTAGAAGCCGTGCGCGCCGCTGTTGACGACCACGACGGCGTCCGGATCGAGCAACGGCACCGAGGCTTCGTCACCGTCGAGGAGGACCTTGACCTCCTGCGCCGCGGACGTGCTGTCACCCGCGACCACCTGGCGGACCTGGACGGGGATGGCCCAGCGGGCCTCCGGTGCCGGCGTGCCGTCCTCCCGCAGCCCGTCGCCGAACAGGAAGCGGCGTTGCCTCAGCACGATCGAGGTCCCGTCGGCCGAGAGCGAGACGCTCACCAGCGGGTAGCCCTCCTGCCAGATCCAGCTGTCCATGATGCGCCGGACCGGCTCGCCTGACGTGGCCTCGAGCGCATCCCAGAGGTCCGACGTCTCGGTGTTGCCGTAGCTGTGCTTGGCCAGGTAGTGGCGGATGCCGTCGCGGAACCGCACCTCCCCGAGGTACTGCTCGAGCATGCGGAGGAGCGCGCCGCCCTTCTCGTACGTGAGCACGTCGAACATGCCGTCGGCGTCCTCCGGCGAGACGACCTCGAACTCCACCGGCCGCGTGCTGGCGAGGCTGTCGGTCTCGAAGGCCGCCGTGCGCTCGAGGCTGAACGTCTCCCACCGCTTCCAGTCCGGCCGGAAGGCGTCGCACGCCGCGACCTCCATGAACGTGGCGAAGGCCTCGTTGAGCCAGATGCCGTTCCACCACCGCATCGTCACCAGGTCGCCGAACCACATGTGGGCCAGCTCGTGGGCGACCACATCGGCGACGAGCTGCTCCTCGCCCTGGGTGGCTCGGTCGGGATCGACGAGCAGCACGCTCTCGCGGAAGGTGATGCAGCCGAGGTTCTCCATCGCGCCGGCGGCGAAGTCCGGCAGGGCCACGAGGTCGACCTTGTCGGACGGGTAGGGGATGCCGTAGTAGTCCTGGAACCACTGGAGCGCGAACGCCCCGACCTCGAGGCCGAACCCGGTCAGGTGGTCCTTGCCGGGGACGTGCACCATTCGCATCGGGACGTGACCGACGTCGCGCGGCGGCGTGGCCTCCAACGGCCCGGCGATGAAGGCCACGAGGTACGTCGACATCGGCATGGTGTCGGCGAATCGGACGGCGAATCGGCCGTCGGGACGCTGCCTCCCGCCCGACCTCGGGGCCGTTCGAGATGGCCAGCAGCTCGCCGGGCGCGATGATCGTCACCGCGAACACGGCCTTGAAGTCCGGCTCGTCCCAGCAGGGGAAGGCCCGCCGGCAGTCGGTGGCCTGCATCTGGCTGGTGGCGATGGTGTGCTCGACGCCGTCGTCGTCCTTGAAGCGGGAGCGGTACCAGCCGCGCAGCTTGTCGTTCAGGGTTCCGGTGAAGGCGATCGACAGCCGCGCCTCGGCGCCCGCCGGCAACGGTTGGGGCAGCGCGAAGGCGACCCTCTCGTACGCGTCGTCGTGGCTCCAGGTGAGCGGGATCGACGCGCTCTCGACCTCGAGGGTGGCCTGCTCGAGGACCAGGTCGGCGGCGTTGCACACCAGTTCCTCGACCGGCTCGTCCACCACGAGAGCGATGTCGACCGTGCCCCGGAACGTCGCTGCCGCCAGGTCCGGCTCCAGCACGATGTCGTACCGCTCGGGATGCACGGCGCGCGGGAGGCGGTGGGGGTTGCTCGACATGGCGGTCGAGCGTAGCGGCGACGCCTGTCAGGCCTCCCGGCAGAGCCTCGGGCGATCTCGACGGCGCCTCACCGACCGCCCCGTCGCCGGGCCGCGGCACGAGAGCACCCCACCGGAAGCAGAGCTTCCGGCGGGGACCCCGCAAGTCCCACGAAAGTTGTCACAACGTCTCAAGTTCCGACCCCAAGAAGATCTAGCCTCACCCGTCGTGCCAGCCCCAGCGGACGATCCCGGATCGGGTCGGGCAGCGGAGCGGGGGGCGGCGGCCCCGGCCCGGTACGACGTCGTCGGCATCGGCAACGCGCTGGTCGACGTGATCGCCCACCACGACGACGAGTTCATCGACCGGCACACGCTCGTCAAGGGCTCGATGACCCTCATCGAGGCCGAGCGGGCGCTCACGCTGCACGCGGCGATGGTGGCCCCGATCGAGATGTCCGGTGGCTCGGCGGCCAACACCATGTGCGGTGTCGCGTCGTTCGGCGGGACGGCGGCCTACATCGGGAAGGTGGCGCCCGACGGCCTGGGACAGGCCTTCCGTCACGACCTCCACGCCGAGGGTGTGGCCTTCCCCAACGCGCCGTCGCGGGCCGAGGTGCCGACCGGCCGCTGCCTCATCGTGGTCACCCCGGATGCGCAGCGGACCATGAACACCTTCCTCGGCGTGTCCTCGCTGCTGGGACCTGAAGACGTCAGCACCGAGGTGGCGGCCTCCGGCCAGGTCGTCTACATGGAGGGCTACCTGTACGACCGACCCGAGGCCAAGCTGGCCTACCGCAAGGCGGCGGAGGTGGCGCACCGGGCCGGGCGCAAGGTCTCGCTCACGCTGTCGGACTCGTTCTGCGTCGACCGCCACCGCGACGACTTCCTGGCTCTCGTGCGGGACGAGGTCGACCTCCTGTTCTCGAACGACGACGAGGTGCTGGCCCTGTACGAGGTCGACGATCTCGACGAGGCCGTCCGGCAGGTGCGTCGGGACTGCGAGCTGGCGGTGGTGACGGTGGGCGCCGAGGGCTCGCTCGTCGTGACCGCGGAGGACGTGATCGCGGTGAAGGCAGAGCCGGTGGCCAAGGTGGTCGACACGACGGGCGCCGGCGATCTCTACGCGGCCGGCTTCCTGTTCGGCTACACGAGCGGGGCGGATCTGGCCGAGTGCGGGCGGCTCGGATCGGTGGCTGCGGCCGAGGTCATCAGCCACGTCGGCGCTCGACCGTCGGTGCCGCTACGCCGCCTGGTCTGAGGTTCGGGCGACGGCGGTCGCTGGGTACCATCGCCCCCATGGCCCCACGGCTCCGCCATCTCGCCATCGCGCTCGCTCTCGTCGCCGCCGGAGGCCTGGTGGCCTGTGGTGACGATCGACCGGACGTCCAGATCGGCGTGCCGGGGACGGGGAGCGGGGCGACTCCGGTTCGGGTGGTGAACCGGGCGGGACCGGCTCGGACGGCACTGGCTCGGCGGCGGTGGCGGGCTGGCGCGGTGCGGGGAGATCCTGCGGGCCTACGGCAACCTCGCGGCGACCGCGGTCCAGGGTGAGGACGCCGCCGCCAACGCCCGGGAGACACTGGAGGGCCTGGCCGACGAGCTGCCCGAAGATCTGCAGGACGACCTGACCGTCATCGCCGACGCCTTCGGTACCATCGCCGAGGAGGGAGTGGTGCAGGGGGCGTCGGCCCTGACCACCAGCGAGTTCCGCGAAGCCAACGAGAACATCCTGGGCTACCTGCAGGACGACTGCCTGCCGGGCTGATGACCGACCAGCCCGCCGGCCAGTCCGCCGAACTGATCGACGCTCTGCTCGACGCTGCGAGGGCGTGGCTGGCCGTCGATCCCGACGCCGACACCCGCGCCGAGCTGGAGGAGCTGGTCGCCGCGGCGGACGCGGGCGACGCCGCACCGTTGGCCGAGCGCTTCGCCGGGCGGCTCCAGTTCGGCACCGCCGGGCTCCGTGGCGAGCTCGGCGCCGGGCCGATGCGCATGAACCGGGTGACGGTCCGGCGGGCCACGGCGGGCCTCGTGCGCTACCTGCTGGCGCGCGAACCCGAGGCGGCCGAGCGGGGCATCGTCATCGGCTACGACGCCCGCCACAAGAGCGACGCCTTCGCTCGTGACGCCGCCGCGGTGGCGGCCGGCCTCGGGATGCGAGCGATGGTGATGCCCGGGCCCGGGCCCACGCCGGTGCTGGCGTGGTCGGTCCCTCACCTCGGGGCGGTGGCCGGGGTGATGGTCACCGCCAGCCACAACCCACCACGGGACAACGGGTACAAGGTGTACCTGGACGACGGGTCCCAGATCGTCTCACCGGTCGACGTCGACATCGCGGCCAGCATCGACGCCGTGGACCTGGCGGCGATCGTGCTGGCGGCCGCCGACGACCCGCTCGTCGTTCCTCTGGACGCCTCACCGGTCGAGGCCTACCTCGACGCCGTGCCCGCGGTGCGCCTCGTGCCGGAGCTCGAGCGTGTGACGGTCGCGTACACGCCGATGCACGGCGTGGGCGGGGACACGCTGCTGGCCGCCTTCGCACGAGCGGGGTGGCCGCGCCCGAGGGTCGTCAGGGAGCAGTTCGCGCCGGACCCTGACTTCCCGACCGTGTCCTTCCCCAACCCGGAGGAACCGGGCGCCATGGATCTGCTGGTGGCCTGTGCACGGGAGGCCGATGCCGACCTCGCGCTGGCCAACGACCCGGATGCCGACCGGCTCGGTGCCGCCATCCCCACGCCCGACGGAGGGTGGCGCCGCCTGACGGGCGACGAGTTGGGCTGGCTGCTGGCCGACCACATCCTCCGCCACACCGTGGGCGACGACCGGATGGTCGTGACCACGCTCGTCTCGTCGTCGCTGCTGGCCCGCATGGCCGCCGCCGCCGGTGTCCACCACGCCGAGACCTTCACCGGCTTCAAATGGATCGCCAAGACGATGCGAGACCGTCCGGGCCAACGGTTCGTCTTCGGGTACGAGCAGGCGCTCGGCTATCTCGTCACGACCCTGCCGCGAGACAAGGACGGCATCACCGCCGCCGTGCTGATGGCGGAGGTTGCGGCGCTCGCCAGGGCCGAAGGCGTCACCCTGCAGCAACGGTTGGACGACCTCGCCGATCGGTTCGGGCGGTACGTCACGGCCGAGCGGTCGTTGCGCATGGAACCAGCGGTGGCTGCGGCCCGTGTCACGACGCTGCGGTCCGCTCCACCGGCGGCGCTGGCGGGCCGCCCGGTCGACGAGGTGCTCGAGTACCCGGAGGCCAACCTCCTGCGGCTGGTGTGCGGTCGCTCGCGGGTGCAGGTCAGGCCGAGCGGCACCGAGCCGAAGGTGAAGATCTACGGCGAGGGCGTGGACGAGGACCCGCAGCCGCTCATCGACGCTGTCGCCGACCTCCTCCTGTCCTGACCCTGACCTGACGTTCCGCCGCTGACCCCCGGGCAGGGGTGGGGACAACCCCCGGTCGACTTCGCCGGGAGGCGGGATGGGCGCGGTGGAGCCCGATCCGTACCGTCGGACCTGCCCCCCAAACCCCCTGGAGGAACTGCCGTGCTGGAACGTCTCGCCTCTGCCTGCTTCCGTCACCGCTGGCGGGTGGTCGCCCTGTGGGCCGTCGCGCTCGTGGGCGTGTTCGCGCTGAGCGGCTCCCTCGGCGGAGCCTTCTCCGACAGTGGTCGCCTGGAGGGCACCGACTCACAGCGGGCCTACGACCTGCTCGGCGACGAGATGCCCGAGCGGTCGGGAGAGTCGGCCACCGTCGTGTTCCACGATCCCGCCGGCATCGACCGTCCCGAGGCGAAGGCGGCGATCGGCTCGTATCTCGACGACGTGCGGGCCCTGCCGCGTGTGGCGTCCGTCAGCTCACCGGTGGACTCGGCGGCCCAGATCGCCGCCGACCGGTCCGTCGCCTTCGCCGCGGTCGATTTCACGCCGGAGGGCGACGTGCCCCTGGAGACGGCGGCCGCGGCCATGGCCGAGAAGGCCGCCGCCCTCGAACAGGCCGGCGTCGAGGTGGCCTTCGGCGGCGACCTGTTCCAGGAGGTCGAGATCCCGGCCAGTGAGGTGGTCGGGCTGCTCGCCGCGGCCGTGATCCTGCTCATCGCCTTCGGCTCGGTCGTGGCCATGGGCCTGCCCATCGTCACCGCGCTGGCCGGCGTGGCGGCGTCCATCGCCGCGCTCGGTCTGTGGGCGGCCGTCGTGCCGACGCCGGACTTCACCACGCAGGTGGCGATGATGATCGGCCTCGGCGTGGGCATCGACTACGCGCTGTTCATCGTGACCCGCTACCGGGCCGGTCTGCGCCGCGGACTCGACCCCCACGCGGCCACCGTCGAGGCCATGGGAACCGCAGGCCGTGCGGTCGTGTTCGCCGGCGGGACGGTGATGATCTCGCTGCTGGGCCTGCTGCTGATGCGGCTCAGCTTCCTCCAGGGTCTGGCCCTCGGCACCTCGACGGCCGTCCTGGTGGCGGTGACCGCGGCCGTCACGCTGCTCCCGGCCCTCCTGGGCTTCGCCGGCCGTCGCATCGACAGCCTCAGCGTGCACCGCCGGCGTCGCGGCGTGCGGACGAGGGAGACGACCGCCCACCGCTGGGCCCGGGCGGTCCAACGGCGACCCGTCGTGGCCGCTGTCGGCGGGACCGCGGTCCTGCTGGCCCTCGCCGCGCCCGTCGTGTCCATGCGGTTGGCCGTGGCCGACGCCGGGAACGATCCGGCCGGTTCCACCACCCGCGAGGCCTACGACTGGCTGGCCGACGGCTTCGGGGCAGGGGTCAACGGTCCGCTGACCCTGGTGCTGGAGACGCCCGACGCCGCGGCCGCGGCCGCCGTGCCCGGCGTGCTCGGTGCCGTGGCGGCGACGCCCGGCATCGTCCTGGTCACGCCGCCGGTGAGCAGTCCGTCGGGTGCGATCGCCGTGGCCCAGGCCTTTCCGGACGGCTCGCCGCAGTCGGAGCGCACCGAGGAGCTGGTGCGCACGCTGCGGGACGACGTCCTGCCGGCCGCCTCGGACGGTTCGGGGCTCGTCGCCCACGTCGGTGGCCAGACCGCTTCTGGCGTCGACTTCGCCCAGGTGCTGTCGGCCCGGTTGCCGTGGTTCATCGGAGCCGTCCTGCTGCTCAGCTTCATCCTGCTGTTGATCGTGTTCCGATCCGTCCTCGTCCCACTCAAGGCCGTGGTGATGAACCTGCTGTCGATCGCCGCCGCCTACGGCGTCATGGTCGCGGTGTTCCAGTGGGGTTGGTTGGGCTCGGTGCTCGGCGTCGACGGCGGCGCCCCCATCGAGCCGTGGGCCCCGATGATGCTCTTCGCCATCGTGTTCGGCCTGTCGATGGACTACGAGGTCTTCCTCCTCTCGTCGGTCAAGGAGGAGTTCGACCGCACCGGCGACAACAGCCGCGCCGTGGTGGAGGGGCTGGCCTCGACCGCACGGGTGATCACCGCGGCCGCGGCCATCATGGTGTGCGTGTTCGGCAGCTTCGTGGTCGCGGACCAGCGGGCCATCAAGCTGATCGGCTTCGGGCTGGCCGTGGCCGTGCTGATCGACGCCACGCTCGTTCGGATGGTGCTGGTGCCGGCCACGATGGAGCTGCTGGGCCGGGCCAACTGGTGGATGCCCCGATGGCTGGCTCGCCGCCTCCCACAACTGCGGGTCGAGGGCCCGACCACGGTGCCGGGGACGGCGCCCCTCCCGCCGCCCGCACCGGTGGATCGGGTCGGCGGCGAGCCGGTCGGAGCACGGCGATGACCGGTACCACCACCCTGCCGCCGCCGCCCCCGCCGCCTTCCCTCCCGGCGCCGCCCGCCGCCGCACCCGCGTCCCCGGGAGGCCGGAGCAGCACGCTGGCCCGCCTGTTCCGGCCGGTGGTGGAGGCGAGGACATGGAAGGCGACGTTGCAGGCGATCGTCAACCTGCCGCTCGGGGTCGCCTGGTTCACGATCATCGTGACCGGCCTGTCGGTCGGCGTCGGCACGCTCGTCACGCTGATCGGCATCCCCGTCCTCTTGCTGCTGCTCCTGTTCAGCCGCGTGCTCAGCGCCGTGGAACGGGCGCGGGCCCGGCTGCTCCTGGACGTCGAGGTCCCGTCCCCCTTCCGGTCCCTCTCCGCGCCGAGCGGACTGTGGGCGCAGATCAAGGCGCTCGTGGGCGACGGCGCGGCCTGGAAGGCACTGGCCTTCGGACTGTTGCTGTTCCCGCTCGGGATCGTGTCGTTCGTCGCCGCCGTCGTGCTGTGGTCGGTCGGCCTGACCGGCGTCACGTTCCCGCTGTACGGCTGGGCTCTGGGCTCGGGCTCGGGCTCGGGCGGCCTCGACCTCGGCGTCATGGAACGCGCGATCATCAGCGTCGTCATCGGCGTCGCCGGGCTGATCGTCCTGCTCGTCACCCCTCATGTGATGCGAGGGCTGGCGGCCGTCGACCGGGCGCTCGTCCGGGCCCTGCTGGGCCCGAGCGGAACGGTGCAACTGCAACAACGGGTCGAGGAGTTGGCCGAGAGCCGGGAGGCCTCGGTGGACGCGGCGGAAGCGGAGCGCCGTCGCATCGAGCGCGACCTCCACGACGGCGCCCAGCAGCGGCTCGTGGCCCTCGCCATGGATCTCGGGCTGGCTCGGCAGCGCCTCGAGCGAGGCGACGACCCGGCCGAGACGGTCGAGCTGGTCGGCCACGCTCACGACGAGGCCAAGCGGGCCATCGTCGAGCTCCGGGAGTTGGTGCGCGGCATCCACCCGGCGGTGCTGGCCGATCGCGGCCTGGACGCCGCCCTTTCGTCCGTGGCCGCCCGTTGCCCGGTACCGGTCGAGCTGAGCGTCGATCTCGTCGAGCGCCCACCGGCGTCCGTCGAGGCGGCCGCCTACTTCGTGGTCGCGGAGGCGCTGACCAACGTGGCGAAGCACAGCGACGCCCGCCAGGTGTGGGTGCGGGTGGCCCGGCGAGGGCCGGTCGTCGTCGTAGAGATCACGGACGACGGCGTGGGTGGCGCGGTGGTGCATGCGTCGGGCGGGCTGGCGGGGCTGGCCGATCGGGTGAAGGCCGTCGAGGGCACCGTGCGCCTGGCCAGCCCACCGGGTGGACCGACCACGTTGCTGGTGGAACTGCCGTGCGGGTCCTGATCGTCGAGGACTCGGTCCTGTTGCGGGAGGGCCTGGGACGGATCCTGGCCGAGTACGGCGACGAGGTGGTGGCCGCGCTCGGCACGGCCGACGACCTGGTTCCGACCGTCGAGGCGACCGCGCCCGACATCGTCATCGCCGACGTCCGCATGCCGCCGACCCACACGGACGAGGGGTTGCGAGCCGCCATCGAGCTCCGCCGCGTGCGACCGGGGACGCCGGTGCTCGTGCTCTCGCAGTACGTGGAGGAGCGCTACGCCAGCGAGCTGCTCTCCGCCGACACGGAGGCGGTCGGCTACCTCCTCAAGGAGCGGGTGGCCGACGTCGCTGACTTCGTCGATGCCGTCCACCGCGTGGCCGGCGGCGGAACGGTGCTGGACCCCGAGGTGGTGGCGCAGCTGCTGGCCCGGCGCCGCAGCGGACCGCTGGACACGCTCACGCCGCGCGAGCGGGAGGTGCTGGCGCTCATGGCGGAGGGCCGGTCGAACGCCGGCATCGCCCAGGCGCTCGTCGTGTCCGACGGGGCCGTCGAGAAGCACATCTCGTCCATCTTCGGGAAGCTCGGCCTCGCCCCCACGGACACCGAGCACCGCCGCGTGCTGGCCGTCCTCACCTGGCTCCGGGGCTGACGCCCGTCCTGGTGGGTGTGGGGGTTCGCCCCACAGGTGTCACTTTCGGCGCACAAATCGCGAGATGTGACCGCTGGGGCGCTCACCGGCGCGATTTGTGCACGTCGGGTGACGCGGCGTGACCGCGCAATTGGACTGGCTACCAGAGGCCGAACTGGCGGTCGCCGGCATCCCCGAGGCCGGGGACGATGTAGGCCTTGTCGTTGAGGTGGCTGTCGATGGCGGCGGTGATGACGCGGGTCTGGATGCCCGACCGGCGGATGCGGTCGAGCCCCTCGGGGGCGACGAGCACGCAGACGACGGTGATGGGCTGGGGCGCACCCCGCTCGACGAGCA
This sequence comes from uncultured Acidimicrobiales bacterium, assembly GCA_963813375.1. Classification (GTDB taxonomy): domain Bacteria; phylum Actinomycetota; class Acidimicrobiia; order Acidimicrobiales; family Ilumatobacteraceae; genus DASTFY01. The sequence continues at coordinate 34,214 of CAWEYT010000015.1, forward strand.
GGCGGCAGGTGTACTCGAGCGAGCCGCCCGTGGCCAGCATCGGATCGAGGACGAAGCAGGGTCGGTCCTCCAACCGGTCCGGCAGCTTGGCCAGATAGGGGGAGGGGAGGAACGTCTCCTCGTCCCGGGCCAGTCCGACGAAGCCGACCTCAGCCGAGGGGAGGAGCCGGAGTGCGCCGTTGACCAGGCCCACGCCGGCCCGCAGGATCGGCACCAGCATGGGCACGGTGGACAGCCGCCGCCCGTAGGCGGGACCGAGCGGGGTCGTGACCTGCACCTCCTGGGACGGCAGGTGACGGGTGGCCTCGTAGACGAGCATCCCCGCCAGCCCGTCGAGCGCGGCGCGGAACTCGGCGTTCGGCGTACTGGCCTCGCGCAGGATCGTCAGGCGCTCGGCAGCCAGCGGATGGTCGATGACGGTGATGTCCACGGCGCCCATCGTGGCAGGACGCACCCTGCCGGGTGATCAAACCCGTCGGAGGAGGCCGGTCTGCCTCGTCACTCGCACGCCACCCCGTCGCTGTCGCCGTCGAGGTGCGAGGCGTAGCCGGGCTGTCCGCGGTACAAGGGCGCCTTGCCTGCGGCGCGGACGGCGGCGCAGTTGGCGTAGTTGACGTCGCCGCCACTGCCCGCGTTCGTGCAGGTCCGCGTCGGCGACGCGGCGTCGGCGGCGACGTAGCTCGCCTCACGGGCGTGCCGGCCGTAGCCGTCACGGCTGTCGTAGCGGGCGATGGCCCAGCCCTGGTTGATCATCTGCAGGCCGGCGTCGACGCCACGCGCGGAGTCGACGTAGCGGAGGAGCCGCCCGTAGCCGTCCACCTCGTCACGGGCACCAGGCGTGAGCCTCACCGGCTGGCTCCTGCACCATGGCCCGAAGTGCTGCCGTGGCCTCGGCATAGCAGGGCTGGCCGGCCTCAGGGGTGTCGACACCAATGATCCGGATCGTCTGTCCGGTGGACATCTCGACGGTGTCCCCGTCAATCACCCGGTCCACCACGCCGGAGAAGCCGACAGGGGGGGCGGCCGGCGGACCGCAGGCGACCGCGACAGAGCTGGCTGCACCGATGAGAGCCACTGCTAGGGCTCGGGTTCTCATCGCTGTCCCATCTCTTCTTCGGTGGTGATGCTCGTGGTCATCGTTGCGGTGCAACCTCCGGTGTGCGTAGGGGCGCTACGGGCGCTCATCAACCAGACGAACGAACGGTTCTGGCATGACGCCGCTGGCCCAGACCCACGCAAGCTCGCCGCCCTCGCGGAGCACGGCTTCGGTCGTGGCAGGATTGGGGCATGACGGCGTCTGATCAGGTGACGGCGCCCAGCTCGGCCGGGGCGCTCGGTCGGGCTGAGGTGGCCGCGATGATCGACCACACCCTGCTGGTTCCCGAGGCCACGCCCGATGAGGTGCGGCAGCTGTGCCTGGAGGCCGGGCGCCTCGGCGTGGTGGCGGTCTGCGTCTCCCCGAACATGCTGCCCCTCGGGCCGGACTGGCTGCCGGAGGGGATCCTGACCGCCTGTGTGGTCGGGTTCCCGTCGGGCGCCCACCACGCGGCGGTGAAGGCGGCGGAGGCCTCCCAGGCCCGGGCCAACGGGGCCGACGAGGTCGACATGGTGATCAACCTGGGCCTCGCCAAGTCGGGGGCGTGGGGCGGCGTCCGGGCCGAGATCGAGGCGGTCCGGGAGGCTGCGCCCCACCCGGCCGTGCTCAAGGTGATCATCGAGTCGGGACTGCTCAGCGACGAGGAGATCGTCAAGGCCTGCGAGGCATCGGTCGCCGCCGGCGCCGACTTCGTCAAGACCTCTACCGGCTTCCACGCCACGGCCGGCGGGGCGACGGTGGAAGCGGTGCGTCTGATGCGGGCGACCGTGGGGGCCGAGCTCGGCGTGAAGGCCAGCGGCGGCATCCGCTCCGCCGAGAAGGCGCTGGCCATGATCGACGCCGGCGCCAACCGCATCGGCACGTCGTCGACCGAGAAGATCCTGGACGGCCTCCCCGCCTGACGAGCGTCAGCCCTCCGGCGCCCGCCGACGGGCGTCGATGATGGGCGCGGTCAGGAACCGATGGCGGTGACTCCGACGCGCTCCGCCTTGAGCAGCGCGTAGCCGGGCTTGACCCGGCCGTTGATGATCCGCAGGCGCTCGTCGAAGGGTGCGAACGCGCTCTTCATGGCGTTGACGGTCAGCCATTCGAACTCGTCCCAGCCCCAGCCGAAGGCCTCGTGGAGCTGGAGCAGCTCGTTGCCGACCGAGGTGTTGCTCATGAGGCGGTTGTCGGTGTTGACCGTCACCCTGAAGCGGAGCTGTCCCAGCAGTCCGATCGGGTGGTCGGCGATCGAGTCGACGACGCCCGTGTTGACGTTGGAGGTCGGGCACAGCTCGAGCGGGATGCGTCGGTCACGCACGTAGGCGGCCAGCCGGCCCAGGTGATGCTCGCCGTCGACGACCTGGATGTCGTCGACGATGCGCACCCCGTGGCCGAGGCGCTCGGCGCCGCACCACTGCACGGCCTCCCAGATCGACGGCAGCCCGAACGCCTCGCCGGCGTGGATCGTGGCGTGGAAGTTCTCGCGCTGCACGTGCTGGAACGCGTCGAGGTGGCGCGTCGGCGGGTACCCGGCTTCGGCGCCCGCGATGTCGAAGCCCACGACGCCGGCGTCACGCCACCGCACCGCCAGCTCGGCGATCTCCAGGCTGCGGGCCGCCGTCCGCATGGCCGAGCAGATGGCGTAGATCGTGAGATCGGTGCCCGCCGAGCCGATCCGGAAGCCCTCGAGGACGGCGTCGAGCACCTCGTCCAGGGTCAACCCGGCCTCGATGTGGAGCTCCGGAGCGAAGCGCACCTCGGCGTAGACCAGACCGTCGGCCGCGAAGTCCTCGGCGCACTCGGCGGCCACCGCTGACGATGGCGTCCCGATGCTGCATGACGCCGATGGTGTGCGCGAACGTCTCCAGGTAGAGGACGAGGTCGTTGCGCTTGGCGCCGCGGTGGAACCAGGTCCCGAGGTCGTCGACGTCCGTGGTCGGCAGACGGGAGTAGCCGTACTCCGCCGCCAGCTCGACCACGGTGGAGGCGCGCAGGCCGCCGTCGAGGTGGTCGTGAAGGACGACCTTCGGCGCCCGGAGGATGCGGACGGGGTCGATCACCGGGCGCGCCTCATCGGGCGCCGGCCGGCGCCGCCGCCGGCCCCGCCAGTGGCCGCAGCGGCATGGTCGGGCCCCGCTGCAACCAGTTCCCGCTCGGGGTACCGAGCCGTGGCCGAGATGCAGTGGAGCGAGTAGGCGTGGCGGCTGCGGGGGGAGCGGTTGGCGTCGCTCCAGTGCGGGAGCAGGCCGTGGAGCAGCACCAGCGTCCCCTCCGGCACGGGCAGCGGCACCAGCTCGTCGGGGGGCCGGGGCAGGGGCGTGGGGTCGAGCTCCTCGAACTCGGTCCCGCCGCCAGGAGCCCGCTTGAACACCTTGCGCAGCGGACCACGGTGCCCGCCCGGGGCCGCCCAGAGGCAGCCGTTCTCCAGGGTGGCGTCCTCGAGCGCGAACCAGAAGCCGACCACGCTGACCGGATCCGTCCAGAGGAACGTGGCGTCCTGGTGGCAGCCCACCTCGCCACCGATGCTCGGCTGCTTGAAGATGTACATGCTCTGGAGCGCGAGGGCGTCGGTCAGGCCGATCGCCGTCGCCACCTCGGCCAGCTCGGGGGTGTAGCTGAAACGCTGGAACACGGGATCGAGGTCGTGCAGCGCGTGACCGATCTTGTTGATCGAGCGCTCCTTCGGGACGGCTCAGCGACCCGTCCGGCGCGAGGGCCTCCTCCTCGAAGAAGCACACGATCCGGTCGCCCGAGGAGAGGAACAGCGTCGTCACTGACTCTCTCCTGCTCGTTCGTGGTGAACACGGTGCGGTGGGACGGTTCGAAGCGCTCGACGATCTCTTCCGCCCGCTCCCTGGCCTCGGCACAGGCGCTCGGGCTGGCGAAGCCCTCGATGACCGCGAACCCGTCCCGGTGGAAGTCGTCGGCGACGCTCGGGGCCAGGGTCACGAAACCCACGGTACCCGGCCGCCGCGATCGCCTGCCCTCGCCGTCCGCCGTGACGTGCTAGACGAAGGCCATGGGCATCGCCGATCTCATCCATCGGGCCCTGCAAGGGGCCCCCATCGCCATCGAGGCCTATGACGGCAGCTCGGCGGGACCCGCCGGCGCGGTCGCCACCGTGTTGGTGCGCTCACCCGATGCGCTGAACCGTTTCCTCTTCGCGCCGAACGACCTCGGGCTCGGCCGGGCCTACGTCGCGGGCGACCTGGACGTCGAGGGCGACCTGTTCGGCGCGATGCACGCGTTCGCCCGGATCGATCTCCACCTCGACCGGGCGCTGCTCACCGACCTCGTGAAGGCGGTGGGACCGAGTGGGCTGAAGCCACTCCCCCCGCCGCCGGAGGAGGCCCGGATGCACGGGTCGCGGCACTCCCACGCTCGCGACGCCGCGGCCGTCTCGTACCACTACGACCTGTCGAACGAGTTCTACCGGCTCATGCTCGGCCCCTCGATGACGTACTCGTGCGCGCTCTGGGAGAACCGGGCGGTCGGGCTCGAGGCGGCCCAGTCGGCCAAGCTCGAGCTCATCTGCCAGAAGCTGGCCCTCAAGTCGGGCATGCGGCTCCTCGACGTCGGCTGCGGCTGGGGCTCGATGGCCCTGCACGCCGCCGAGCACCACGGTGTCGAGGTCGTCGGGGTCACGGTGTCGAGCCGCCAGGTCGAAGCGGCCGGCGAGCGGGTCGAAGGAGGCCGGCCTGGCCGGCCAGGTGGACATCCGCCTGCAGGACTACCGCGACGTGGACGACGGCCCGTTCGACGCCATCAGCTCGATCGGGATGTTCGAGCACGTCGGTCGTCGGCGGCTGGCCGGCTTACTTCGCCCATCTGCGCGAGCTGCTCCGTCCGGAGGGCCGGTTGCTCAACCACGGCATCTGCCGGCCGCCCGTCGCCCGTGACGCCCTGCCCGTCACGATCCCGAAGACGCCGCTGGCCCGGCGGACGTTCATCGACCACTTCGTCTTCCCCGACGGGGAGTTGCACGAGCTGGGCACGGTGCTCTCCTCGATGCAACAGCAGGGCTTCGAGGTCCGTCACAGCGAGACGCTCCGCGAGCACTACGGACTCACGTTGCGGGCCTGGGTCGCCAACCTCGAGGCCAACTGGGACGAAGCCGTGCGACTGGCCGGGCTCGGCCGGGCGCGGGTGTGGCGCCTCTACACGGCGGCCAGCGCCGTCGGCTTCGAGGACGGACGGATCCAGGTCCACCAGATGCTGGCCAGCCGGACCGAGGACGGCCGCAGCGGCTTCCCGTTGCGGCCCGCCTACTGATACCGCCGCCATGGCCGTTTCGCCCTACGAGCCGCTGATGGGACGCTCCCCGTTCCCGCCGATCGCGGAGTACGGCTTCCTGTCCGACACCGAGACCATGGCGCTCGTCGCGCCGAGCGGGAACATCGAGTGGATGTGCCTGCCCCGGGTGGACTCGCCCAGCGTGTTCGGTGCGCTCCTCGACCGGGACGCCGGCGGCTTCCGCCTGGGTCCCGTCGAGCAACGGGTGCCGGTCGGCCGCCGCTACCTCCCCGGCACGATGGTGCTGGAGACGAGCTGGGGGACGCCGAGCGGCTGGATGGTCGTCCGAGACGTCCTGCTGATGGGCCCGTGGCACCACGACGACGAGCGCTCCCACACCCATCGACGGGCGCCGACGGACTACGACGCCGATCACGTCCTGCTGCGCACCGTGAGGTGCGTCAACGGCGAGGTCCAAGCTGGTGCTCGACTGCGAGCCGATGCTCGACTACGGCCGCCGGCCGGTCGAGTGGTCCTACGGCGGTGACGGCTACCACCAGGGCGTGGCCCGTGCCGAGGGCGTGGACGTCGAGCTCACGCTCACCACGGACCTTCGGCTCGGCTTCGAGGGCGGCCGGGCCATCGGCCCGCACCCTGCTGAAGGACGGCGAGACCCGCTTCTGCGCGCTGTCGTGGAGCGACCACGGGGGCCCGACCACCTACGGCGAGGCTCAGCGCCGGCTCGTCTGGACGGCCCACCACTGGCAGCACTGGCTGGCCCGCGGGCACTTCCCCGACCATCCCTGGAGGCGCTACCTCCAGCGCAGCGCCCTCACCCTCAAGGGTCTGACCTTCGCACCGACCGGCGCACTGGTTGCTGCGGCAACGACCTCGCTGCCGGAGACGCCGGGTGGACAGCGGAACTGGGACTACCGCTTCAGCTGGATGCGGGACGCCACGTTCGCCCTCTGGGGTCTGTACACCCTCGGGTACGACTGGGAGGCCAACGACTTCTTCTGGTTCATCGCCGACGTGGCCGAGCGGGACGCCGACCTGCAGGTGATGTACGGCATCGACGGGCGGGCCGACCTCACCGAGGAGATCCTCGACCATCTCGAGGGCTACGAGGGGGCGCGCCCGGTCCGCATCGGCAACGGCGCCTACAACCAACGTCAGCACGACGTGTGGGGCGCGGTGCTCGACTCCGTGTACCTCCACACCGAAGACCCGCGACGGGCTCGACGAGCGGCTGTGGTCCGATCCTCCGGCGGCTCGTCGAGGCGGCCCTCGAGCACTGGCGGGAGCCCGACAGCGGCATGTGGGAGGTGCGGGGCGAGCCCCGGCACTTCACCTCCTCCAAGCTGATGTGCTGGGTGGCCGTCGACCGCGGCGCTCGTCTGGCCACGTTGAAGGGCGAGGACAAGCTGGCCGCCGAATGGGACAGCGCGGCGACCGAGATCAGGGAGGACATCTGCGCGCACGGCATCGACGACGCGCGGGGTGTTCACCCAGTCCTACGGGTCGGACGCGCTCGACGCGTCCCTCCTGTTGATGCCGCTCGTGCGCTTCCTGCCCGCCGACGACCCGCGGGTGATGGCGACCGTGCGGGCCATCGCCGACGAGCTGACCGTCGACGGGCTCGTGCTGCGCTACCGCGTCGACGAGACCGACGACGGCCTGGGCACCGAGGAGGGGGCGTTCCTCATCTGCTCGTTCTGGCTGGTGTCCGCACTCGTCGAGATCGGCGACATGGACCGCGCCCGTGAGCTCTGCGAGAAGCTGCTGTCGCTGGCCAGCCCGCTCGACCTCTACGCCGAGGAGATCGACCCCCGCAGCGGGCGGCACCTCGGCAACTTCCCGCAGGCCTTCACCCATCTGGCGCTCATCAACGCCGTGATGCACATCATCCTGTACGAGCAGGGCAACACGTCGACGTCCTTCCTGCGTCTGCGGGCCTGATGGCCGAGCCCACCACCCAGTTGCCGCGGACCAAGGCCCGGGACGACGGCAACGACGAGTGGTCGGTCCTCATCGGCTACCTCGACTACCACCGGGCGGTGCTGGCCCGGAAGGCCGAGGGGATCACGGAGGAGCAGGCGCGGCTGGCGGCCTGTCCGCCGAGCGACCTGACGCTGCTCGGGCTGATCCGCCACATGGCCGACGCCGAGCGCCTGTGGTTCCGGCGTTCGTTGCTGGCGGAGGACGTGCCGTTGATCTACGGCGACTGGGAGACGGGCCTGCACCCGCCGCCTGACGCCACCCTGGCCGAGGCCTTGGCGACGTACTGGGCCGAGATCGAGATCGCCGACGGCAACATCGCCGACGGCGTCGCTCGACGATGCGTCGATCGGCGAGCCTGATCCCGGTCACAGCCTGCGGCGCACGATCGTCCACATGATCGAGGAGTACGCCCGCCACTGCGGCCACGCCGACCTGCTGCGCGAAGCCATCGACGGCGCCACCGGCGACTGAGCCCGGCATGACCGCGCCCATCGTTCTGGTCACCGTCTCCGGACCGCCGAGCGCCGCGCTGTTCGGTGACCAGAACGAGCTGGGGGCGTGAGCTGGTGCGGTCGCTAGCCGGCGGCGATGAGGAGGACGAGACCGCAGAAGACGACCGTCGCGGACGCGACGCGCGCCGCGCCGGGGGGCTCGTGGAGGACCTTCCAACCGGCGAACGCGCCGATCACGACCGACGACTCCCGCAGCGCGGTCACGTAGCCCACGGGCGCCTGGCGGACCGCGGCCATCACGAGCGCGTACGCGGCCAGCGCGGCCACCGCGGCGCCGGCGCAGACGGCCGGTGAGGTCCGGACCACCCGGCCCGCGACGCGCCAGCGGCGCGTCGCGGTGAGCACGAGTGCCGCGCCCACCGCGTCGGCCGTGAACGTCGCCAGCCCGTAGGTGGCGACCGAGGACTCCCGGGCGCCGTGCGAGTCCACCAACGTGTAGGCCCCGATGACGGCCGCCAGCGCGAGCGCGGTCGCCGCGGCAGGGCCTCTGGCCGCCGGCGCGGCCAGCGAGGCCAGGCCGGCGGAGACAATGGCGATGGCCAGCCAGGCCAGCGGCGTGAGGTCGTCGCCGAGCAGCAGCGCGCCGCCGAGAGCAGCGATGAGCGCACCCCCGCCCCTCGCCAGCGGGTACACCAGCGAGAAGTCCCCGTAGCGGTAGGACAGGGCCAGGAGCAGGAAGTACGGGATGTGGATGGTGGCGGAGACCACCGCCCACCGCCACGCCACGGCGTCGACGTCGCCCAGCGCCACCAGCAGCGCGAACCCGAGCAGGCCACCGATCAGGAACTGCGCGCACAGGAAGGCCAGGCGGTCGGCTCGCACCTTCACGGCCAGGTTCCACCCGGCGTGCAGCACGGCTGCCGTCAGGGCGAGGACGGTCGCTTCCACCACGGCCGGGATCCCCGTCCTGCCGAACCGGCCCGTTCAGGGCCGCAGGATGTCGATGACGAGCGGCAGGGCCGGCGGCGGCTCCGGGCCGATCTCGATCCCGCCGTCGAGCGCCTCCAGGGCGTGGTCCAAGCGGCCTGGATCGTCGAGGTGCAGTTCGAGGATGGGCTGCCCGGCTTCGACCGCGTCGCCCTCCTTGGCCAGGCACATCACCCCGGCCGACGGCGACACCGCGTGCTCCTTGCGTGCCCGCCCGGCTCCGAGTCGCCAGGCCACGAGGCCGACGGCCATGGCGTCGAGCCGGGTGACGAAGCCGCTGGCCGTCGCCCGCACCTCGTACGTGCCCGTGCTGGTGGGCAGCGGCCGGTCGGGGTCGCCACCCTGCGCGGCGACCATCGCCCTCCACACGGGCAGGCCGCCCCCGGCCGCGAGCACCGCGGCCGGGTCTGCGTCGCCCAGGCCGACCAACGCCAGCATCTCCCGGGCCAAGGTGACGGTGAGCTCGACCACGTCGGGCGGGCCGCCGCCCTGGAGCACCTCGACCGACTCGACCACCTCGATGGCGTTGCCGCAGGCCCGCCCGAGCGGCGTGTCCATGCGGGAGAGCACCGCGGTGGTGGGCACGCCCTCCGCGCCGCCGAGGCGCACCATGGCCTCGGCCAGCGCCCGGGCCGAGGCGGCGTCCTTCATGAACGCGCCGGAGCCGACCTTGACGTCCAGCACGAGCGCTGAGGTCCCCTCGGCGAGCTTCTTCGACATGATCGAGCTGGCGATGAGCGGGATCGACTCCACGGTGCCGGTCACGTCCCGCAGCGAGTAGAGCTTGCGATCGGTCGGCGCCAGGCCGGATCCGGCAGCGCAGATGACCGCCCCCACGTCCTGGAGCTGGGAGACCATGTCGGCCGGGCTCAGGTGGGCTCGCCAGCCCGGGATGGTCTCCATCTTGTCGAGTGTCCCGCCGGTGTGGCCGAGGCCCCGGCCGGAGAGCTGGGGCACCGCGGCCCCGCAGGCTGCGACCAGCGGGCACAGCGGCAGGCTGATCTTGTCCCCGACCCCTCCGGTCGAGTGCTTGTCGACCGTGGGCTTGGTCACGGCGGAGAGGTCGAGGCGCTCCCCGCTGTCGATCATCGCCGTCGTCCACGTGTCGAGCTCGCGCTCGTCCAGGCCGCGGAACACGATGGCCATCAGGAGGGCCGCGGCCTGCTCCTCGGCGACCTCACCGGCCGTGTACGACGACAGGAACCAGCGGATCTCCTCGTCGGTCAGTGCCCGCCCGTCGCGCTTGGCCCGGATGACGTGCGCGGCATCCATCAGCGCGACGGGAGCTGGCTGGCGTCGAAGGCGCCGGGCAGCACTTCCCGCAGCGGCCGCGGCGTGCCGTCACCGTCGAGCAGGCAATCGGGCCCGCCGTGCTCCCACAGGAGCTGGCGACAGCGCCCGCACGGCATGACGGGCTCGCCGTTGCCCACGGTCACGACCGCGACCAGCCTCCCGCCGCCGGTGCCGTGCAGGGCCGAGACCAGGCCGCACTCGGCGCACAGGGTGAGCCCGTACGAGGCGTTCTCGACGTTGCAGCCCGTGATCACCCGCCCGTCGTCGACCAGCGCCGCGGCCCCGACCGCGAAGTGCGAGTACGGGACGTAGGCGTGTTCCGCGGCGGCCAGGGCAGCGGCGCGCAGCGCGTCCCAGTCGATCACGCGATGTCGCCCTTGCGCCACGGTTTGCCCTCGGCGGCGGGCGGGCGCAGGTGCTGGGAGGCGAAGGCGAGCACGAGGAGTGTCACCAGGTAGGGGGTGATGAAGACGAGCCGGGTGTCCACCTCCTCGGCGGCGAGGTAGTAGATCAGCGAGAGTGCGCCCATGATCAGCGCGCCGATGGCCTGCGGGGCGCGCCGCCGGTAGAAGAGCGAGATGGCGATGCCGCCGGCGATGAGCGCTCCTAGGAGGAAGAGGGCCCGCACCGGCTCGGAGCCGATCCGCTGGGTGAGCGACTGGGCGAAGGCGAACAGGCCGGCGCCGGCGCCGATGCCGGCCGGGCGCCAGTTGCCGAAGATCAGCGCGGCGAGGCCCTGGAAGCCGCGGCCGGCCACTTGGTCCTGGTTGTAGGCCCGGATGTCGATGGCCAGCCACGCGCCGCCCAGCCCGGCGAGCGCGCCGGAGATCGTGACGCCGATGTACTTCATGCGGTACACGGCGACACCGAGCGAGTCGGCGGCTGATGGCTTCTCACCGATCGACCGCAGGCGCAGGCCGAACGGCGTGCGCCAGAGCACGTAGGCGGAGAACGGCAACAGGACGAGCGCGAGGATCGTGGTGAAGGCCAGGCCGGCTGGTGAAGCCCGCGACCCAGGCCGGCGGCGTCCGAGATGAAGAACCAGCGCTTGTCGTCCAGCCAGCCGAGGAGGTCCGGCGTCTGCCAGCCGAAGAGGCTCGCCGCCGGCGAGGAACGGGAACGTGAAGCGGCCGATCGATGCCGTCATGCGGGGCGACTGCGTGATGCTGCCGTCGCCGGCGTCGGCGAAGATCTGGCTCGACAGGAAGCGGGTGACGCCGGGCGCCAGCAGGTTGATGGCGATGCCGGCCACGATGTGATCGACGCCGAAGGTGACCGTGGCGAGCGCGAGCAGCAGCCCGCCGAGCGCGCCGCCGACTGCGCCGCCCACGATGGCTGCCCACGGTCCCCACTGCCAGCCGGCCCAGCCCGCGAACCACGTGCCGAGGATCATCATGCCCTCGAGGCCGATGTTGACGACGCCGACCCGCTCGGCGAAGAGGCCGCCGAGGGCGGCGAACACGATCGGCGACATGGCGCCGATGGCGGCGATGAAGGTGTCCCCGGCGGTGAGGTCGGGCGCGTCGGCGAGGATCCGGACGAGCGACAGCAGGGCCAGCCCGCCGACGGCGAAGCAGGATCGGCCGGACGTAGGACGGGCTGTCGTCGAGGAAGCCCGTCATGCTCTTGGGGGCGGCGCTGCCGGGGGACGGTGGTCGCGGTCATGACGCCGCCACCCCCAGGCGGGCCCGGCGCTCGAGCGCTTCGGCCTTCGCGGCGGCCTCACGGACCGCGGCGGCCTGGCCGTAGCGGCGGACGACCTCGAAGGCGATGACGGCGGACAGCAGCAGGGTGCCCTGCAGGATGCGGCCGATCTCCTGGGGGATGCCCGACGTCGGGCAGGCCGCGGGCCGCCTGCTCGATGGCGGCCCACACGATCGCGGCGACGGCGATGCCGGCCGGGTGGTTGCGACCCAGCAGCGCCACCGAGATGCCGGTGAAGCCGAGCGCGGTGGGGAAGGTGTCGCCGTACTTGTGGATCTCGGTCGAGCAGCGGTCCCATCCCGGCCAGCCCGGCGATGGCGCCGCTGAGGATGATCGTCTTCATGATCATCGCCTTCGGGTTGACGCCGCTGGCCAGGGCGGCGCGCGGGTTGGCGCCCGTGGCGCCGCAGGTCGAAGCCGAACCGGGTGCGGTAGACGATGAGGTAGAAGGCGATGCCGGTGAGGATGGCGACGAGCAGGAAGCCCTGGAGGACGACGCCGCTGGGCGAGGTGGTAGCCGACCAGCGTCGAGGGCCCGGTTGAGCGACGGGCAGCCAGGCCGGACGTCGGGAGGAGCTTCGTCTCGGCCTGCGAGCTCGACGTTCTCGTCGCGCAGGTAGCTCGGACAGCAGGTAGGCGGTGATGCCGGTGGCGATGAAGTTGAGCATGATGGTCGAGACGACCTCGTTGACGCCCCGGGTCACCTTGAGCACGCCGGCGATCGCGGCGTACGCGCCGGCGCCCGACCATGGCGACGAGGACGACGAACAGCACGTGGAGCGGCGCCGGCAGGGTCACCGCCGCCCCGGCCGCGGCGGCGAAGCAGCGCGCCGATGCGGTACTGGCCGTCGGCGCCGATGTTGAACAGGCCCATCTTGAAGCCGAGGGCGACCGCGAGGCCCATCACGTAGTACGGCGCGGCACGGTTGATGATGTTGACGACCGCAGTCGGCCGAGTCGATCGTGCTGCCACATCGCCTCGAACGCCGTCGAGCGGGCTCTCGCCGATGGCCAGCAGCGCGATCGACGACACGACGACCGCCACGAGCGACGGCGAGGACCGGCGCGGCGAGCGGCGTAGAGCACCTTGTCGCTTCATGCCGCGCCCTGCTCTTCGCGGGCTCCGGTCATGTACGAGCCGAGGTCGGCCGGGGTGACGGTGGCCGGGTCGAGCGTCGCCACGATGCCGGCCCCGCAGCAGGACCACGAGGCGTGTCCGACAGGCCGATCAGCTCCTCGAGGTCGGCGGAGACCAGCAGCACGGCGAGGCCCGGCGGCCCGGGCCTGGCGCAGGTCGTCCCAGATGTCGGCCTGGGCGCCGACGTCGATGCCGCGGGTCGGGTGGGCGGCGATCGAGCACCTTCGGCTCGGCCGTCATCTCCCGGCCGACGATCAGCTTCTGCTGGTTGCCGCCGGAGAGCGCCAGCGCGGCGACGTCGGGGCCCGGCGTGCGCACGTCGAACTCGTCGATGATCTCCTCCGTGCGCTCGAGCGCGCCGCCCCGATCGATCCACGGGCCGTTGGCGAACGGTCGCCTGCGTCTGGTGACCGAGCATGACGTTCTCCCAGAGGGGCGCCGTGAGCACGAGCCCGTCGCTGCTGGCGGTCCTCGCGGGATGTAGCCGATGCCCCGCTCGCGCCGGTCCCTCGTGCCTATCCGTGTCGCAGGTCGCTCGCCGTCGAGCTCGACCGTGCCGGACTCCTGCGGCTCGATCCCCGATGATGCGCCTCGAGCAGCTCGCTCTGGCCGTTGCCCTCGACGCCGGCGACGCCGAGGATCTCGCCCCGGTGGATCGTGAAGGAGACGTCGTCGAGCAGCAGCGCGGCCCCTCGCCCGTGACGGTGCAGGTTGCTGACCCGCGAGCGCGCACCTCGGTCGGTCACGGTCGACTCGCGGGTGTCCGGCTTGGGGAGCTCGCTGCCGACCATCAGCTCGGCCAGGTCCCGAGCGGTGACGTCGGCCGGCACGACCTCGGCCACCGTGCGGCCGGCGCGGATCGACGGTGATGGCGTCGGCCACCCTGCAGCACCTCGTCGAGCTTGTGCGAGATGAAGATGATCGTGACGCCCCGGGCCACCAGGCTCGCGGAGCGACGTCGAACAGCTCGTCGACCTCCTGGGGCACGAGCACGGCCGTCGGCTCGTCGAGGATGATGATGCGGGCGTTGCGGTAGAGCACCTTCAGGATCTCGGCCCGCTGCTTCTCGCCGACACCGAGGTCGGCCACCAGCTCGTCGGGGTCGACCTGCAGGCCGTAGTTCCGGCCCAGCTCGACGATGCGCTTGCGGGCGGCGCCGATGTCGAGCCGGAACGAGGTGCCGGGCTCGTCGCCGAGGATCGACGTTCTCCCACACCGTCAGGTTGTCGGCCAGCATGAAGTGCTGGAACACCATGCCGATGCCGATCGTCGATGGCATCGCGGGGCGAGCGGAAGTGCTGCTCGAGCCCGTTGACCAGGATGCGCCCCTCGTCGGGCCGCTGGGCGCCGTAGAGGATCTTCATCAGCGTCGACTTGCCGGCGCCGTTCTCGCCCACGATGGCGTGGATCGTGCCCGGCATCACGCTCAGGTTGACGCCGTCGTTGGCGACGACCCCCGGGAAGCGCTTCACGATGTCGCGCAGCTCGATGGCTGCGATCTGCCCCCCGGTCGCCGTCACGGCTGCAATGTCTAGCCGGACGGGAGAGGGCGCCGGGGAACCGGCGCCCTCTCCTACGTCAGGTCCGTCCGGGCTCAGCCGCCCGGCATCGTCGGGCACCACGATGGTGCCGTCGATGATCTGCGCCTTCAGCTCCTCGAGCGTGCCGGCGTACTGGTTGATGGCCTCGTTGGAGACCGCGTAGCCGACGCCGTTGTTGGCGGCGTCGTACACCTTGGTCTCGCCCGTCAGCTCGCCGTTCAGCATGTCGGTGATGGCCTCGTACGTGGCGACGTCGACCCGCTTGAGCGCCGAGGTGAGGATGTACGGCTGCAGCTCCGGCGCCACCGCTTCGTACTGGTCGGAGTCCACGCCGATGGCGTAGATCTCGCCGGGCTCCTTGCCGGACTCCAGCGCGGCCTCGAACAGGCCGTCGCCGGAACCGCCGGCGGCCGCGTAGATGACGTCGATGCCGCTGTCGTACATCGCCGTGGCGATGGCCTTGCCCTTGGCCGGGTCGTTGAAGCCGGTGAAGTCGCGGCGGCTGGGTGATGTACTGGACCTCGACCGTGGCGTCCGGGTTGACGTGCTGGGCGCCCGCCGTGAAGCCGGCCTCGAACTTCTTGATGAGGTCGATCTCGACGCCGCCGATGAAGCCGAGCTTGCCGCTCGGCGAGGCGCAGGCCGCAGCCGCGCCGACGAGGAACGAGCCCTGCTCCTCGGCGAACACCATCGAGCGCACGTTCGGGCAAGCGTCGCGGATCCGAGGTCGGGATCCGCGCGGGCACGTTGACGACGGAGTCGATGATGGCGTACAGCTGGTCAGGGTTCTCCGTCGGCCGACGCGGTCGTGGCATCGGCCCACAGGAAGCCCACCGAGACGATCAGGTCGTCCCCGACGAAGCCGGCGATGCGCTCCGGGCGGTCGCTGCCGTCCTGCGCGGTCGGCTCGGACTCCTCGGTCGTCGATGCCGAAGTCCTCAGCCGCCTTGTCCATGCCCGCAGCGGCGCCGTCGTTGAACGACTTGTCGCCTCGGCCGGTCACGTCGAACAGCAGGCCGACCGTCTTGCCGGCGCCGTCGGCCTCGGCCGTGGCGATCGGCTCGACCGTGCCCTCACCGGGCTGGCACTCGCCCGTGGCGGCCGGCGCCGTCGTGTCGCCGCCGGCCGCCGCGGTGGTCTCGCCACCGGCAGCCGTCGTCTCCGCGCCGGCCGCTGTCGTCTCCGCACCGGCGGCCGTCGTGTCGGCGGCACCGCCGTCGTCATCGCTGCCGCAAGCGCCAGCTACGAGCGCCAGGCTGGCTGCGAGCGCGGCAGACGCCCATGAGGTTGCGTCGAAAACGCATGCCCTCCCCCTTCGTTGTGGAATGTGTGCTCCGGCACGCTACGAGGCCGGGCCCCATCGGAGCAAGGACCGGTGGCCGTCCGGCCTGTCGGATCGGGGCCGTCACCACGGACCGCGATCGCGGCCGCGGCGACCCCTAGATTCGGCGCCGCTGTGGTCTTCCCCACCCTCCAGTTCGGCCTGTTCTTCCCGGTCGTCTTCGTGGTGGCCTGGTTGCTGCGGCCGTTCTCCACGAGCTGGAAGGTCTTCCTCCTCGTCGCCAGCTACGTGTTCTACGGCTGGTGGCGCTTCGACGTCTACCACGGTCGTTATTGCCTCCTTCTCGCCGCGCTCGACCGTCGGCAACCAGGCCTTTGCGCACGCCATCTGGCGCGCCCACGGCGGGTTCCGGCGGGTGCTCGTGCTCGGCGCGGTCGCCGGCAACCTGGCCGTGCTCGCCTGGTTCAAGTACGCGGAGTGGGTCGTCGGTGGCGTCAACGGGCTCTGGGACGGGACGCTGCCGCTGGTGGACGTGATCCTGCCGATCGGGGTGTCCTTCTTCGTCTTCCAGGCCATCAGCTACGTCGTCGACACCTACCGCCGGCAGCTCCAGCCGGTGGCGTTGCTCGACTTCGCCACCTACCTGTCGTTCTTCCCCCACCTGGTCGCCGGCCCGATCGTGCGCGTCCGCGAGTTCGTGCCCGCAGCTGGAGCGACGGGCCGATCCCCGCCAGATCGACTCGGCGCGGGCCTTCCGCCTCATCATGTTCGGGCTGGCCAAGAAGGTGATCATCGCCGAGCAGCTCGCCAACTGGATCGTCAAGCCGGTCTTCAACAACCCGACCCAGTACGGCGCCATCGACAACCTGGTCGGCGTCTACGCCTACGCCATCCAGATCTACGCCGACTTCTCCGGCTACACGGACATCGCCATCGGCCTGGCGCTGCTGCTCGGCATCAAGTTCCCGCAGAACTTCAACTCGCCGTACATCGCCGCCACCCTGCAGGACTTCTGGCGCCGCTGGCACATGACGCTGTCCCGCTGGCTGCGGGACTACCTCTACATCTCGCTCGGCGGGAACAGGAAGGGGGAGAGTCGCACGGCGCTGAACCTCTTCCTCACCATGTTCCTCGGGGGCCTCTGGCACGGAGCGAGCTGGACGTTCGTCATCTGGGGCGCCATCCAGGGCGCCTGGCTGGTGCTGGAGCGGGTCTGGCTGCTGCGTCGCGAGGCGGCCGGGCTCGGGCCCGTCGGGCCGACCGGCCGGGTCGTGGGCTGGTTCGTGACGTTCAACGTGGTCTGCCTGGCCTGGGTGTTCTTCCGGGCCCCGAACATGGACGTGGCCTTCGACGTACTGGGCCAGATCGCCACGGGCTGGGGCACGCCGTCCGAGCTCGTGACGCCCCTCCTGCTGGCCGTGATCGTGCTCATGCTGGCGGCGCAGTGGGTGCCGCAGCCGGCCGTCGACGAGGCGACCCGGCGCTTCTCGTACCTGCCCCTGCTGGCGCAGGCCGCCGCCCTCGCCGTGGGCTTCTTCCTCCTCGACGTCCTCGGCCCGCAGGGCGTGGCGGAGTTCATCTACTTCCAGTTCTGACTCGGTCAAGGGGGGAAGGGGACCTTCCCCCCTTGAGATCCCCCCATCGGTTTGGTGCCGCCTTCGGCGGCGCTGTCTTCTGTCGGGCGACCGACCGGCGGAGCCGGATCGGCCGCCGGCGGGGGGCTCCGCCGGAGGCTCTGCCCCCCGCAGCCCCCCGCCCGCGGCTCGGACCCGGTGCCGCTGCTAGGGGGACCTGCGCGGCCAGACTGGGGACGGAGCCCTTCGCACCGCACGAGCCGAGCCACCTTCATCGTGTCCCAACTGCCCGAACCCCGCCGGTCCCCGCGGCTGCTGCCCAACGGCGATCGTCCGCTGGCCGCAGCGCAGGTCATCGCCGTCGGTGCGGTCGCTCTGGCCGTCGCCGCGCTGCTCAATGCCGAGACTCTCCGGTCCACGTTCGATCGCATGCCGCAGGGCTCGACCGTGCGGTCGGTGGGGCTGCGGCTGACGGACCCGATCTACGAGGTCAGTCGCGCGCTGCGCTTCGACCGGCCCGGTGAGCGGGTCGATGCATTGCGGGGGAGTGACCAGGGGGGCGATGGGTCGTTCGACGCGCTGACCACGACCACCGCCGCCAGCACGGTGCCGGCCGATCCGGCGCTACCCGTCGACCCCGCGGCGACCACGACGGCGGCGCCCGTGGCCGGCACCACCCCGCCCGTCGTGGTGGCCAACCGTCCGCCGGGTCCGCCGACGCCCGACAACCCCGCCGTCCTCTACATCGCCGGGGACTCCGACGCCGGGACCATCGGACCGAGCCTTCAGCGCCTGGCCGGCGAGACCGGTGTCGTCGACTCCGTCCTCGACTACAAGGTCTCCTCGGGCCTCACCCGCCCCGACTTCTTCGACTGGCCCCGGCGCATGCAGGCCAAGATGGCCGAGGTCGGACCGCAGATCGTCGTCGTGACGTTCGGTGGCAACGACGCGCAGCCGATCAAGGTGGACGGCAAGGGCTACGACGTGTCAGCGCCCGAGTGGTCGGCCGAGTACGCCCGGCGGGTCGGGGCGATGATGGACTACCTGTCGTCCGAGGGCCGCACGCTCATCTGGGTCGGCATCCCCAACGCCCAGTCCGCGGAACTGACCAGTCGCCTGACGTTTCAGCGTGAAGCCGTGCTGGCTGAAGCGGCCAAGCGGCCCCAGGTCGTCCTCGTCGACTCGTGGCCGATGTTCTCGGGCGTGAACGGCGGCTACGCCGACTACGTGGACATCAACGGTGACTTCAAGCTGGTGCGAGCCGACGACGGCTTTCACCTGAACCAGGCCGGGGCCGACCTGCTGGCCGAGCGCCATCAACGAGAAGGTCGTCGAGGCGTTGAAGGGGCTGGGCGCCGAGCTCTGACCTGGCGCGCGAGCTCTCAGCCGTCGGAGTCGTCCGGCGGCAGGAACGGCACGCGCACGTCGCCGAGCCGCACGAGCATCGACGCGATCCAACCACCGAGCGCCGAGAAGTGCTCGTCGAGGAGCTTGCTGGCGCCGTCGGCCAGCGTCTCCTCCGCCAGCTCGTACAGGCCCTCGTAGGTCAGCTCGAGGGCGAAGTCGGCCGTCGATCCGGCGCCGTTGAGGTAGCCGATCTCGACCGTCGACCCCGCCCGCTCCAGCCGCTCGTTGCCGATGGGCGGGCTGGTCTCGGGGAGGACCGTCTCGAACACCCCGGGGTCGGGCTGATCGGCGAGGCGCTGCACCCGGAACACGATCTCCATCTCGATCGCCGGGTGCTCCTCGAGCGCCTCCTCGATGTACCAGCGCCGGTAGGCGGTCTGGCTCCACGTCGGCCAATCGAAGGTGATGTGGGCGACGACGCGTGGCGGCTGTCCCTCGCCGGGCAGGCCGTAGCTCGTCTCCCAGACCACGTCGCCGAGCAGCACGTCCACCTGGAAGTGCTCCTCGAAGGCCTGCCGCTCCAGCAGCGAGGCCTCGAAGGCGTCTCGCAGCGCGCTCGATGGCGTCGGTGAAGACGTGGTCGAGCAAGAGACGGGAGGCTACCGCCGACCGCCGCCGCCGGCCCGATGCCCCGGATCGGGCTGGCAGACTCCGCGCCATGCCTCTCGTGCAGCTCAGCGTCCTCGACCGTGTCGCCACCCTCACGCTCGACAACCCCGGGGAGCGCAACACGATGACGGCGCCGATGGTCGAGGAGATCGTGGCCGCCGTGGAGCGCATCGAGGCCGACGACGACATCGGGGCCCTCGTGGTGACCGGCGCGCCGCCCGCCTTCTGTGCCGGCGCCAACCTGGGCAACCTGCAGCAGTCGGACGGGCCCGGGCTGCGCACGATCTACGAGGGGTTCCTGCGCATCGCCCGTTGCCCGCTCCCCACGCTGGCCGCCGTCAACGGTGCCGCGGTGGGTGCGGGGATGAACCTGGCGCTGGCCTGCGACGTCCGCCTCGCCGCCCGCCGCGCCCGCTTCGACACCCGCTTCCTCCAGATCGGCCTGCATCCCGGGGGCGGGCACACGTGGTTGCTGTCGGGCATCGTCGGCCCCCAGGCCGCGGCCGCCGCGGTCCTGTTCGGCGAAGTGCTCGACGGCGCGGAGGCCGAGCGGGTCGGTCTGGCCTATCGCTGCGTGGACGACGACGCGCTCTTGACGACGGCCCAGGAGATGGCGGCCCGAGCCGCCGACGCGCCCCGGGAGCTGAGCATCGTGACCAAGCAGACGCTGCGGGACATGCGCACCGTGGCGGATCATCCGGCCGCCGTCGAGCGGGAGCTGGAACCGCAGGTGTGGAGCGCGGAGCAGCCCTGGTTCGCCGAGCGGATCGCCGCGCTCCAGGCGAAGATCTCGAAGCGCTGACGCCCGGCCGGCCTCAGCCCTTCACGTAGGACAGCTTCTCCGCGACCAGACCGTCGCGCAGGCGGAACACGTCGACGCCGCGGATGTGACCGCCGGCCCACGAGTAGCGCCAGAGCTGCACCACGCGATCGCCGGCCGCGAAGGTCTCCTCGGCTTCGAAGAGGCTGTCCGGATCGTCGAAGATGGGCTGCCAGGCCAGGCCGATGGCGTCCCGGCCGACGTGACGGGTGCCGTCGGGCACCGGGCCGGTGGCGTCGAAGACGCAGTCCTCCGTGAGCATGGCCAGCGCGGCGGGGAGATCGTGGGCTCGCCAGGTGGCACCGAACCGCTCGATGAGCTCGATGGCGTCCATCGCGCTACTTGGCGTAGCTGCTGGCCCCGAACCAGTCGACGACGACGACCGGCTCGTCGCCGACGACCCAGGCGTCGTGACCGCTCGGCAGCGACGTGACATCGCCGGGCTCGGCGATGAGCTCCTGGCCGTCGTCCATGCGGATGGCCAGGCGACCGCTGACGTGGTACTGGAAGTGCGGCGCCTCGCAGCTCGAGGTCTGGGCGATCGGTTGCACGTCGTTCGACCACCGCCAGCCGGGCTCGAAGACCAGCCGGCCGATCTCGGCGCCGCCGACCTTCAGGATCTCGGCCCGCCCGTTCGGGAACTCCCGGAGCTCGTCCGCCTCTTCGAAGCTGCGATGCTCGGTCTGCTGCATGTCGACCCTCCCTCAGGTATGCTTACTTACTAGTAGGTCAGTCTGACCTACTAGTAAGTCAGTGTCAAGCGAGGTCGACCGCATGGCGAGCAACCCCCTGGAGCGCAGCGAGTCCGCATCGAGGGTGCTCGACGTGGCCGAGCGGCTCGTCCAGGGTCGAGGCTTCAACGGCTTCAGCTACGCGGACGCCGCCGCCGAGCTCGGCATCACCAAGGCGGCGCTGCACTACCACTTCGCCGGCAAGGCCGAGTTGGGGGAGGCCCTGATCACTCGGTACGCCGAGCGGTTCGCGCAGGCGCTGGAGGCCATCGACGCCCGGACCCCCGACGTGATGGTCAAGCTTCGTGCGTACGCCGGGCTGTACGGAGACGTGCTGCGCAACGAGCGGATGTGCCTGTGCGGCATGCTCGCCGCCGAGTACCAGACGCTCCCGCCTCCGATGCAGGAGGCCGTCGTGCGCTTCTTCGACGACAACGAGGCGTGGCTGGCCGCGGTGCTCGAGGAGGGTCGTCGCGCCGGCACCGTCCGCTACGACGGCGACGCGAGGGACGCGGCCCGCATGATCGTCGGCGCGCTCGAAGGCGCCATGCTGGTGGCCCGGTTGCACGCCGATCCCGAGCGCTTCTCAGAGGCCGCTGACCGGCTGTTGGCGTCCCTCAGCGTCGCCGGCGCCCCCGGCGAGCGCTGAGACCGGCCGGGTAGATTTCGTCTGTGAGCGCACGGACGGTCCTCGGCACCTGCCACCACGACTGCCCCGACACCTGCGGCTGGCAGGTGACGGTGGAGGACGGTGTGGCCACCAAGTTGCGCGGCAACCCCGACCACCCCTACTCGCGTGGGGAGCTCTGCCCGAAGGTCAACCGGTTCCTCGACCGCGTGTACAGCCCCGAGCGCATCCTCACCCCGCTCGTGCGGGTGGGCGCCAAGGGCGAGGGCCGCTTCGAGCCCGCGTCGTGGGACGACGCGCTCGGCATCGTCGCGACCCGCCTCCACGAGATCGTCGACCGGTTCGGCGGCGAGGCCGTCCTGCCCTGGTGGGACGCCGGCACCCAGGGGCTGCTCCAGATGAGCTCGCTCGACCGGCGCTTCTTCGCCCGTCTCGGCTCGTCGCGTTGCACCGGGTCGCTCTGCGGCGCCACCGCCGGCTTCGGGGTCGCCGCCACCAACGGGACGCCGCGCGGCGCCGACCCGGCGGACGTCCGGTTCTCCCGCCTCGTCATCCTGTGGGGGACCAACACCAAGCTGACCAACCGCCACCTGTGGCCCTTCGTCGAGGAGGCGAGGGCCGCCGGGGCCACTGTGGTCGTCGTCGACCCGCTCCGCACCGCCACCGCCGAGGCCGCCGACTGGTTCGTCCAGCCTCTGCCCGGGACCGACGTCGCCCTGATGCTGGCCATGATGCACGTGCTGATCCGCGACGACCTCCTCGATCGCGAGTACGTCGAGGCCCACACGACCGGCTTCGAGGACCTGGCCGAGCACGTGGCCGGTTGGCCCCCCGAGCGGGCGGCCGCGGTCTGCGGGTTGGAGGTGGCCGAGATCGAGCGCCTGGCCCGCGCCTACGGCTCCACCCGCCCGGCAATGATCCGCACCCTCATCGGGGCCGAGCACCACGAGCACGGCGCCATGTTCTTCCGCACGTTGGCCTGCCTGCCCGCGCTGACCGGCGCCTGGCGAGACCGGGGCGGGGGACTGGCGCGCAGCGTGGGATCGTGGAGCGACGTCAACGTGGACGACTCGGTGTTCGAGGCCGAGCACCTGGCCGGCGGCCGCTCGCGCCGCGGGATCAGCATGAACCACCTCGGCCGGGCGCTCACCGCGCTCGACGATCCGCCGGTGAAGGCGCTCTTCGTGTGGAACGGCAACCCAGCCGTGACCGTGCCCAGCGCCGCGCTCACCCGTGAGGGTCTCGAGCGGGAGGACCTGTTCTGCGTCGTGAGCGAGCAGTTCCTGACCGACACCGCCCGCTACGCGGACGTCGTCTTCCCGGCCTGCACGCAGATCGAGCAGCTCGACGTCGTCACCTCGTGGGGACATCTGTACGTCGGCTGGAACGAGCCGGCCATCGCGCCGCTGGGGGAGAGCGTTCCCAACACCGAGCTGTGGCGGCGCCTGGCCCGCGCCATGGGGTTCGCCGAGCCCGAGCTGTACGAGGCCGACGAGTCGCTGCTGGCATCGGCGCTCACGGACATGGACGTCGAGCAGCTCAGGGAGCGCGGCGTCCTGCGCCTCTCCCTGCCCGGAGGACCTCCGGCCCTACGCCGAGGGCGGCTTCCCGACCGCGAGCGGCAAGGTCGAGCTCTCGAGCGAGGCGCTGGTCCGGGCCGGGCACCCCGCGCTCCCGACCTACACCGCCGCGCGCGAAGGCCTGGCCGGCGACCCGGAGCTGCTGGCCAAGTACCCGCTCGCCCTGCTCACGCCCAAGCACCACACCCGCTTCCTCAACTCCTCGTACTCGCACCTCCCCAAGCACGGCCCGCTCGAGGGCGGGCCGTTCGTGGAGCTGGACGAGGCCGACGCTTCGTCGCGAGGCATCGCCGACGGGGACACCGTCCGCGTCTGGAACGACCGCGGTGCGCTCACCCTCACGGCCCGGCTCTCCAAGCGGCTGCGCCCCGGTGTCGTCGCCGTGCCGTTCGGTTGGTGGAGCGACCAGCACGGCGGCGAGGGCACAGCCAACTCGCTCACCAGCGACACCCTGACCGACTGGGGTGGCGGTGTGGCCTACGGCGACACGCTGGTGCAGGTGGCACCCTTCCCGCTGGCCTGACCACGCCGCTGACCGCGCCCGCCTGACCGCACGGCTTCCCGCGCTCGACGAGCCCCCTGGTCAGGTGAGCCAGGCGGCGGCCAGCTCGTCCTTGCGCTGCGCCCACTCCTCGACGGTGATGGCGTAGCGCACGTGGTCCTCCCACACGCCGTTGATCTCCAGGTAACGCTGGGCCACGCCCTCATCCCGGAACTGCAGCTTCTCCATGACGCGATGGCTGCGGGTGTTGCGGGGGATGATGGCGACCTGGACTCGGTGGAGGCGGAGCTCCTCGAACGCGAAGCGGGTCAGGATCACCACGGCCTCGGGGACGAGGCTGCGCCCCGCCATGGCCTCGTCGACCCAGTACCCGACGTACGCGTTCTGGAAGGGACCGCGCTGGATGGCGTTCAGGTTGATCTCGCCCGCCAGGGTCTGGTCGAGGAAGATGCCGAAGCCGTAGCCGGTCCCGAGCTGGCGCTCGCGCTCGCGAGCGTGGCAGCGGACGGTGAAGGCGTCCCGGTCTCGAGTGGGGTCAGGGTGGCCGGCCGAGCGCCGCGGCTCCCACGGCAGCAGCCAGCCCTCGTTGCGGACGCGGACCTCGCTCCACGACGGGAAGTCGGCCGGGACCAGCGGCCGCAGGAGCACCCGTCGTCCGTAGAGCCGTGTCACGGAGGCGGGATCGTACTCAGAGCGCCTCGCGCAGGATGCCGTCGAGCAGGTCGGTGACCGAGACGGTCAGGGCCGGCGCCTGGAGGCGCCGCAGCAGGCCGACCAGGATGCAGCAGCCTCCGACGATGCTGACCGCCCGGCCCGGCGGCAGCCCGGGGTTGTGGACCCGGTCGCGCAGGGCCTCACCGGCGAGAGTGCGGAAGACGTCCTCGGCCGCGGCGCGGAGAGCACGAAGCCGTGCAACGCCGGAACGGCGTCGATGTCATGCGGCGGGATCGGCCTCGATGTCACGATCGGGGTCCAGGCCGGGACCCTCGGCCAAGGGCAGGCCGATCTCGACGGCCGCGATGGTCATGATCGTCCCGCCGGTCCCGATCACCGGCGTCCACTCGTCGACCGCGGCCAACGCCCGCAGCGCTTCGTCGACCTGTTCCTGGACGAGCGCGATCGCGTTGGACAGCTCCTCCGGTCGAGGTGGGTCCGACGGGAGCTCGGCCGCGGTCAAGGCCGCACTGCCCAGGTCGAGCGACGCCACGGCCTCGGGCACCGCGTTCCCCACCGCCAGCTCGGTCGACCCCCCACCGATGTCGACCACCAGCCGTCGACCGCCTCCGTCGCCGCCGACCGCCCCGAGGAACGTCAGGCGTGCTTCTTCGTCGGGCGGGAGCACGTCGAGCGGACGACCGAGCACGTCGGCCACGAGCCCCGCCAGCTCGCCGGCGTTGGCGGCCGTCCGCGCCGCGGCGGTCCCGATCACCCGGGCCAGCGTCGCCCCTCGCTCGTCGAGCGCGCGGCGGTAGTCCTCGAGGACGGTGGCCGTGCGGGCGAGGGCGGCCGTCGAGAGGACGCCCCTCGCTCCCAGGCCTTCGGCCAGGTCGGTGATCCGGGATCGCCGCAGGACCGTCCGCCCGCCGTCGGCGACGAGCAGCCGGGCCGCGTTGGAGCCGACGTCGATGACGGCCTGCGCCGTCATGGGGCGAGCTGCTCCGCCACCCAGCGGCCCACCGGATCGTCGCCGCCGGCCAGGAACCAGGCGTAGTGGGCATGGAGGCACTTCACGCCGCGGGCGGTGCCCCCGACGCCGCCACTCGGTCGGGGACCGACGTGGCCGTGCGGTAGTGCCCGGTCGCGCTCGGCCGCGTAGCGCGCGTGGGCGGCGGTGATGGCGTCCGCCGGCACCTCTGCCTCGGCTCGCCGCACGCCTCCCGCGGCCTCCAAGCGGCCCACGGCAGCCGCCAGGTCGCTCCCGACGAGCCAGTAGCGGGTCGGCATCGGCGTGCCGTCGTCGAGCAGCGGGGCGTTGCGGATGACCACCGGCCGGCCGTCGTCGTCCCGCACGACGACGTCGAACGCTCCCTGCGGTTCCCGTCCGAGTAGCTCTCGGACCGCGTCCCGGTCGGGGCTCAGCGCCGGCGGCGGACCAGGCGCCACACCACGAACAGGACGACGATGCCGCCGAGCAGGGGCGCCAACCGCTTGAGCATCGGCGCGCCGGCGGTCTCCAGCAGGTCGATGGGCTCGACGGGCGCCGACTCCACCTTGCGCACGCCCGGCCCGGCCGCCGCCGGTGCGGCCCTCGCGACCTCGGGTTCGGCGACCGCGACATCAGATGCTGCGACATCAGATGCTGCGACATCAGATGCTGCGACATCGGCTGCGACCGCGGCGGCCGGCGCCGTCTCGGCGGGAGCGGGTGATGCCGCATCGCCGTTGGTCAGCACCGTCGTCTCCAGGTTGCTGACGAACTGGCGCAGCAACTTCTCGCTGACGTCGGCCAGCGCACCGCGGCCGAACTGCGCGACCTTCCCGGTGATCGTGAGGTCGGTGCTCACGGTCACCTTCGTCATCTCGGTGTCGACCTCTTCGAGCTGTGCCGTGATGAGCGCCGATGCGTTGCCCTTGCCCCCGGTGTCCCGGCCCTCGGCCTTGAGCACCGCTCGGTGCTGCTCGGCGTCACGCTCCACGAAGCTCGCCTGCCCCTTGAACTGGGCCGTGATCGGGCCGACCTTCACCTTCACCAGCCCGCGGTAGGTGTCGCCCTCGACCTCGGTGAGCTGGGCGCCCGGAAGGCACGGCGCGATGCGCTCGACGTCGGTCAGGGTGGCGTAGGCCTCGTCAATAGGGGCCTTCACGGTGAAGTCGTTGACGAGTTCCATCGTTGGAGATCCTCGAGGGTGTCGATGTCGGCGGGGTTGCCGGGGCACGCTACTTCGGTCACGAGGTCGGGCCGCACCGCCATCACCACCCGCGCCCCGGCGTCACCGTCGGTCGGGAGCAGATCCCACACCGCCGCGCCCAGCCGAACCGGGTTGCCGCGGCGGCCCCCGTAGGTGGCGACCGCGATCGGAGCATCGACGGCGGCGACGGCACACCACGCATCGCTCACGACGAACGGCTGGTCGGCCAGGCCCACGACGATCGCCCCGTGCCGCTGTGCCCGGGCGTGGGCGACGGCGAGGTGGAGGGAGGTCGCCTGGCCGTCGGCCCAGCGTGGGTTGTGGAGCCCGACGACACCCTCCGGCAGCGTGAGCGGCACGGCTCCGGTGACGACGACCGTTTCGTCGAGGCCTGCGGCCGTCACCTGCTCGATGGCCCAGTCCGCCAGCGGCCGCCCGCGCAGCACGGCCGCCAGCTTGTGCACGCCGCCCTCCCCGTGGAACCGAGTGCCGCCTCCGGCGGCGAGGAGCACGGCGCCGACGGTCGACTGCGGGGTCACAGCCGGCAGTCTGCTGTGGAGCGCCGCTCCTGATGTCGCCACGGAGAGTGACGAACGTCACACGCAGGGATGTCACGAGGTGTCGGAACCGTTGCGCTAGAACGTAACCTATTCGCAACACATCAGGGTTGGGGCTGGTGCCGAGCGCGGTCGATGAGGCCCGTGTCCGGTGCGGCGGAACCCCCGGCCAGGAAGGTGCTCGATCACTCATGTCCATCCCCCGTCCCACTCTGGCGCGCGCCTCAGTCGTCAAGCGGGCCGGCATCGGTTTGGCCGCCGTCCTGCCGCTCAGCCTCGTCGCCGGTGCGCTGACCGCGTCGCCGGCCGGCGCCCGGCCAGCGGACGGTCTACGTCGCCGACGACCTGCGCGGCGCCTCCCCCGTCACGGTCGCCGGACAGGCCCTCGCCGCGCTCCGCGCAGGGTCGACCGGGCCAGCTTCGCCCTCCTGCGCCAGCGCCTGGCCGCCCAGGTGGCGCCGCCGGCCGGCGTCGACCCGCTGCAGCTCGACGACGGTGTGGAGCCGCGACCGATCCGGTTCGCATGACGGCCCTGCTGTCCGGGCTGACGCAGCTCGGGGTGCCGTACCGAAGCATGGGGAACACCCCGGGTCAGGGCTTCGACTGCTCGGGCTTCACGAGTTGGGCCTGGTCCCAGGCCGGGGTCACCCTGCCCCACCAGTCGGGCCGGCAGATCGAGGGCGCAGCTTCGATCGAGCTGGAGCAGGTGCAGCCCGGTGACCTCCTGTACTACCCAGGGCACGTGATGATGGCGCTGGGCATCGGCGCCGCCATGGTCCACTCACCGAACTCGGGCAACGTCGTCGAGGTCAAGACGATGGCCGGGCATCGCCGGCTCCGCGCCGGCAACCCGCTCGGCCTGACCCGCCCAATTCCGCGGCGTCAGCCGTGGATGGCGCCGGAGCCGTCGCGCAGTGACGGCGCATGGCGGCCCGTGTGGCGGGCGATGATCTCCGCGCAGATCGACACCGCCGTCTCCTCCGGCGAGCGGGCGCCGATGTCGAGGCCGATCGGCGCCAGCACCCGGCCCAGCTCGTCGCCGGCGATCCCGACCTCGGCGAGCCGTTCCAGCCGCTTGGCGTGGGTCTTGCGCGAACCCATGACGCCGATGTAGCCGACCCGCGTGGCCAGCGCGCCTTCGATGGCGGGGACGTCGAACTTGGGGTCGTGGGTGAGGATGCACACGGCGTCGCGCGGACCCAAGCCCCCGCCCCGCTCCTCGAACACCGGGCCCGGCCAGGTGACGAGCACCTCGTCCGCCATCGGGAACCGGCGCTTCGTAGCGAAGATCTCGCGCGCGTCGCACACGATGACGCGGTAGCCGAGGATCTTGGCCACCTTGGCCAGCGCCGCGGTGAAGTCGACGGCGCCGAAGATCAGCATCTGCGGCGGGGGCGCCCAGCTCTCCACGAACACGCTCACCCGGCCGATGGCGGGGTCGTCCGGGTTGTTCTGGCCCTCGGGCCCGTAGTGCCGGACACCGGTGCGCCCGGCCTCGAGCTCGGCGAGGGCGTCCCGGGCGACCACCCTTCCCAACTCGGGGTGGCCGAGGTCGCCCTCCGGCTCGGTGTCGGGCGACACGAGGAGCTTGGCGCCGACGTGCGGGCCGTCCAGCACGGTGGCCAGCGCCACGGGCTGCTCGGCCCGGATGCGGTCCCGCAACGTCTCGTAGACCGACACGGTGGTCACCAGTCGAGAGGCTCGATGAACAGGTGGATGGTGCCGCCGCAGGTGAGCCCGACGGCGAAGGCCTCGTCGTCGGAGTAGCCGAAGCTGACCATGCGACCGCGGCTGCCCTCGGTCAGGATGTCCAGCGCCTCGGTGACGACCGCGCCTTCGACGCAGCCGCCGGAGACGGATCCCGAGACCTCGGCTTCCTCGTTGACGGCCATGGCCGCGCCCGGATCCCGCGGTCCCGAGCCCTCGATGTCGACCACGCGAGCCACGGCCACCCGCTTGCCCGCGGCGCGCCAGCGTTCGACGTCGTCCAGGATCTCCTTCACCGCGAGATCACCTCCGCGAGCTCCTCGAGGGCCACCACCGAGTGGCCTTCCACGAAGTCGTCAACATACGGCAGGGCCGCCGCCATTCCCCGGGCCAGCGGGGCATAGCCCGGCGTGACCTTCAGGGGGTTGACCCACACCACCTTGTACGCCACCCGTTGCAGGCGGGCCATCTGCTCGGCCAGCACCTCCGGCTCGCCTCTGTCCCAACCGTCCGAGAGGATCACGACGATGGCGCCCCGGGCCATCCCCCGGACGCCCCACTGGTCGTTGAAGCGGCGGAGGCACTCGCCGAGCCTCGTGCCGCCCGACCAGTCCTGCACCTGTCCGGCCGCCTGGGCCAGCGCGCGGTCGGGGTCCCGCGAGCTGAGCTCGCGCGTCACCCGCGTGAGGCGGGTGCCGAGGGCGAAGGCCTCCACGCGCTGGCGCCCGGCCACGGCGGCCTGGACGAACCGGAGCAGCGCGCGGGCGTAGGGCTCCATGGAGCCGGACACGTCGAGGAGCAGCACGAGCCGGCGCAGCCGCTCGCCCGGCTCGCGGTAGCGCTGGCTGATCGGCTCGCCGCCGGCCCGGAGCGCGGCGTGGACCGTGCGCCGCAGGTCCGGACGGGCCTGCCCCGAGCGGCGGCCGACCTTCGACTTCACGAGCCGGCGGGAGCGCCGGGGCGAGCCGACGAGGCGGAGATCGGCCATGAGCTGCTGCGCCTGACGGAGCTCGTCCCGCGAGTACGCCGCGAAGTCCTTCTGGCGCAGTGTCTCCACGGCCGAGAAGCGCAACGTGAGCATGGGGTCGTCCCCGGCGGGTTCCGCCTCGTCCTGCCGGTCGTCGCCATCGTCGGTGTCGACGGCCAGCGTCAGGTGCAACACCTCCTCCGGGGCGGGTTCGGCCCCCGGGGCGCGCTGCTCCCAGAACACGGCGAAGGCACGGTCGAAGAACGGGAGGTCCTCCGGCCGTCGTACCAGGGTGGTCCGCGCCGCCCAGTAGACCGCGGCCCGGTTCTCGAGGCCGAGGCTTCCCAGGGCTTCGCCGAACATCAGCACCGAGCCGATGGGCACGGAGAGGCCGCCACCCCGCAGCACGCGCGGCGAAGGCCACGGCCAGCCGGTCCGCCGCGGCCAGTGGCTCCGGCGGTCGCGGCCGTCGGCGGTGTCGTCGCGGTGTGGTCGGCCGCATCCTCCGCGGTGGTCACCCTGGTAGCAGACCCCGTTCGAAGGCCTGCTTCACGAGGTCGGCCACGCCGTGCTGGCGCACCCGCTCCTGGTCCTCGCGGTACTTGAGGACGGTGCCGAGCGTGGAGGCGACGGTCGCCTCGGTCAGCTCGGTCGTCCCGAGCACGCCGAGCGCCGCGGCCCAGTCGATGGTCTCGGCGACCCCGGGCGGCTTGTAGAGCTGGAGCCCCCGCATCGCCTCGACCGCCGCGGCCACCTGCCGCGCCAGGCCCTCCTGGACCTCGGGCACCCGCAGGCGGACGATCGCCACCTCCCGCTCGAAGCTCGGATGCTCGACCCAGTGGTAGAGGCAGCGGCGCTTGAGCGCGTCGTGCACGTCGCGGGTGCGGTTGGACGTGAGGATCACGAACGGCGGCCGGGAGGCGCGGAAGGTACCCAGCTCGGGGATGGTGATCTGGAAGTCGGACAGGACCTCCAGGAGGAACGCCTCGAACTCGTCGTCGGCCCGGTCGACCTCGTCGATGAGGAGGATGGGTGACGGGCCCTCGGCGGGCGCGATGGCCTGCAGGAGGGCCCGCTTCACGAGGAAGCGCTCGTTGTAGAGCTCGTGCTCGAGCGCCTCGGTACCGGCGTCGGCCGCCTCGCCGCTGGCCTCCGCCGCCCGGAGGTGCAGGAGCTGGCGGGAGTAGTCCCACTCGTACACCGCCTGGCCGACATCGATGCCCTCGTAGCACTGCAGCCGGATGAGCTCGCCGCTCGTCCAGCGGGCCAGCACCTTGGCCACCTCGGTCTTGCCGACTCCGGCCTCGCCTTCGAGCAGCAGGGGCCGTCGCAGCTTCATGGCCAGGTACACCGCCGTGGCCAGACCCTCGTCCGGCAGGTAGCCGTGCCGGGCCAGCGCTTCGGCCACATCGCGGACGGCGGGAGGAGCGCTGGTCATGGTCGTGATGCTACGAGTCGAAGCCGAGACCGAGGCGGTCCAGCGTGCGGAGCCACAGGTTGCGGCGCCCGCCGCTGCGGTCGGCGCGGTCGAGCGACCAGCGCGTCGCTTGGATCCCGGCGTAGCGGATCGGCTCGGGCGGGAACGGGAGCGGCCGCTTGCGGACGAAGTCCAGGCTGGTCGCCTCCGAGCGCCGGCCGTCGAGCAGGTCGACCATGACCTCCGCCCCGAAGCGGCTGGCGGCCACCCCGAGCCCCGTGTACCCGAGGCAGTAGGCGACCTTTCCCTTCAGCGCCGTGTCCCAGAACTGGCAGAAGCGCGTGGACGTGTCGATGACACCGCCCCAGGCATGGCTGAACTGCACACCCTCGAGCTGCGGGAAGGTGGTGAAGAAGTTCCGCGCCAGCCGGGCCCAGGTGGTGGGCCGCTGCTCGAGCTCCTGCGTGACCTTGCCGCCGAAGTAGTAGATGGCGTCGTAGCCGCCCCAGAGGATGCGGTCGTCCTCGGTCAGCCGGTAGTAGTGGAACTGGTTGGCCATGTCGGAGAGCCCCTGGCGCCGCGGCCAACCCACGGACGCACGCTGCTCGGGCGTGAGCGGTTCGGTCGTGAGGGCGTAGTCGTAGACCGGCGCGATGAAGTGCTTCATGCGTCGCAGCAACGGCGGGAAGGCGTTGGTGCCGAGTGCCACCCGGCCCGCGCGCAGCCGGCCGAGCGGGGTGGTCGTCATGACGCCGACGCCGTCGTGCTCGAGGCCGGTGACCTTGGTGTCCTCGTAGATGCGCACCCCGAGCGACTCGGCCGCCGCCTTCAACCCCCACACGAGGCGGGCGGGGTCGACGAGCGCGGCGCGGTCCCGGCGCCACAGCCCGGCGCGATAGGTGGGGGAGTGGACCTCGGCCTGCATCGCCGCCTCGTCGAGCAGCTCCACGTCCTGGCCGAGCGCGTGGAGGTGCTCGGCGTCCGATCGCAGCTCCGCCACCATCGGCTCGTCGATGGCGATGTCGATGACGCCGGTGCGCTCGTAGTCGCAGTCGATGTCGTAGCGCTCGATGGCGGACTCGATCTGGTTGAGGTTGTCGAGCCCGAGGCGCTCCAGTGCGGGCATCTCGTCGGGGAAGCGCTCCTGCCCGTTGCCGACGCCGTGGGTGAGGCTGGACTCCATGAAGCCGCCGTTGCGGCCGCTGGCCGCGGAGCCGACGCTGGCACCCTCGACGAGGACCACGTCACGCGACGGATCCCGCTCCTTGGCGATGATCGCCGTCCAGAGGCCCGTGTAGCCGCCGCCCACCACGCAGAGGTCGCAGGTCTCGGTGCGGACCAGCATCGGGTTGGACTCGGGCTTGTCGGCGTCGTCGTACCAGTACGGATGCGGGTAGGCGTCGGCGATGGCATCCAGGTACGCGTCGCTTCGCTCGCTCATGAGTCTGGTGAGACTACGGCAGTAGGTTCGGCGGCCATGGACCTCGGCATCACCGGGAAGCGGGCCGCGGTGGCGGCGGGATCGGCCGGCCTCGGCCTGGGCTCGGCGGCTGCTCTCGCCGCCGAGGGGGTGCAGGTGGCCATCTGCGGCCGGGACGACGCCCGCCTACGGGACGCGGCCGAGCAGATCGGCCACGGCTGTGTCCCGCTGCAGGTCGACGTCGGGACGCCCGAGGGCGCGGCGGCGTTCGTGGCCGAGGCCCGGGACGCGCTGGGCGGCATCGACATCCTCGTGACCAACGCCGGCGGACCGCCACCCGGCAACTTCGCCACGACACCGGTCGACGCGTATCCGGCCGCGCTCGACCTGAACCTCATGTCCGTCGTGGCCATGTGCAAGGCCGCCGTCCCGGAGATGCAGGAGCGCGGGTGGGGCCGGGTCGTCGCCATCACGTCGTTCTCGGTCCGCCAGCCGGTGCCCAACCTGATCCTCTCCAACACCGCCCGCGCCGGCGCCACCGCGTTCCTCAAGACGCTGGCTCGGGAGGTGGCGGGCGACGGTGTCACCGTCAACTCGGTGCAGCCCGGCGTGCACGCCACCGACCGGATGACGCAGCTCTACGGCGGCGACCTCGAGTCGTTGGCGCGGGGCATCCCAGCGGGGTTCGTCGGCGACGCCGCCGACTTCGGGCAGGTGGTCGCCTTCCTCTGCTCGGAGCACGCCCGCTTCGTGACCGGCGTCCACCTGCCGGTCGACGGTGGAGCCATCGCCGGCCTGCTCTGACGTCCGGGCGGGGTTGCTGCCCCGCTGGTGACGGTCAGATGGCGATGAGCGTGATCGGCACCGCGAGCAGCCCACCCACGAAGCCGGCCAGGTGGGCCGGCGAGCGCAGGGCGAAGCGGGCGATGCCCAGGCAACCCCGCCGCACGGCCGGGTAGAAGAACTGCAGGACGATCAGCGTCCAGATGGTGACCGTCAGCGTGACGACGACGACCACCTGCACGGCCTCCTGGTTCCCGAGGAGGATGGCCGCCACGAGGGTGTCCGCCAGCGTGGTGATGTTGGCGCCGGCGATGTACGGCAGCGTGTTGGCCCGGCGCAGGTAGCCCTTGGCCACCAGCGGCACGAGCACGGTCAGCGCGACCGAGACCGACAGCGTGAGCAGGCAGACGCCGCAGCCGGCCAGGAACATGGGCCACTTGCGCGTGTACCAGGCGTCGTCGCGGTGATCGAGCCGGTCGCTGCTGACGGCCGGCAGCACGCGGTCGAACATGGAGAAGCCGAGCAGCAGGACCGCGAGGCCGATCGGGAACAGCGTCCACCCGGGGAGGATGTCCTTCAGCAGGTCGACCGACCAGCCGAACAACGTGTCGGTCAGCGAGGTCAGCTCGGGGGAGGTGCCGAAGGTCAGGCCGTCGAACGTGCCCCGCTCGAGCAGGAAGTAGCCGAACAGCGCTCCCGGGACGTAGACGACCATCGTCATCAGCAGCGAGAGGATGCCGATCGAGATCGGAGCGCGACGTCCCGCCGAACCGCGCCGCCGTGCCGCGTAGATGGCGCCGACGACCAGGACCACGAAGGCCGCGCCGAGGCGGGATCCGGTCAGCATGGTGAACGCCTGGATCTGGTTGATCGCCCCGCCGTCGAGCAGGGTGAGCGCAGAGGCGGCGATCGGGGAGCCCGACAGCACGATGCACGCGCCCAGCCAGCCCAGGCCCAGCGTGCTCCACGCGTTGTCCGTGAAGATCGAGCCCTCGAGGGTCGGCACGAGGGCCTGCGCGCCGGCCTTCATCAGGCCGAGGGCGGTGACGAACAGGAACAGCCCGAGCACGAAGTAGACCAGCCGGAGCGCGTGGGGGACGCGCTTGACCTCGGTGACCTCGATGTCCTCGTCGGGGAGCTCGAGACCGGCGATGTGCACCGTGGCCGGGGGAGAAACGGGTTCCACGGGGCGAGTCAACCACCGTGCTGATCGACCCGATAGGTCCGATGAAGAATCCGCAGCCGGCAGAGGTCCCGTCGGGTGGCGGCGGCCACGCTGCGTGGGCGGCCGACCCGGCACCCGCCGGAGCCGTCGTGCGAACGGCGCGAGACTGATGCGGAGCGATGCCCTGCATCAGATGGGAGCCTGACAATGGCTGACAGCGTCTACAAGATCATCGAGCTGGTCGGTACGAGCACCGAGTCCTGGGAGAAGGCGGCGTCCGCCGCCATCGATCGGGCGTCGCAGTCACTGCGCGACCTCCGCATCGCCGAGGTGTCACAGCTCGACCTGCAGCTCGAGGGCGGCCAGGTCGTCGCTTACCGGGCCAAGGTCAAGGTCTCCTTCAAGTTCGAAGGCGCCGATTGACCCACCGCGCCTGCGTGGGTCCGGCGGCCGGGTGGTTTGCTGTGAGTGACGGAGCGTGAGCGACCCCGGGGTGAACGTCTACGCGTTCGTCGAGTTGGTCGGCACCAGCGACGAGTCGTGGGAGCGGGCAGCCTGTGCCGCCATCGAGTCGGCGGCGCGTTCGCTGCGGGACATGCGCGTGGCGCAGGTGGTCCGCCTCGACATGGCCCCGGGGCCTGATGGCGCCCTCGCCTACCGCGCCCGGCTGAAGGTCTCGTTCAAGTACGAGGCCGCGGGGCTGGGTGAGGTCGCGTCGCCCTCCAGCGGCCGAGGCGGGTCGCTTCCGGGCGGGATGGCTGGCGGGGGCGGCGCGGGTGGCGGTCGGGCCGTTGTACCGGCTGCTGTGGCCCATCCGGATCGACGGGCTGGAGCACGTCCCCGCGCGCGGCCCCGCCATCATCGCCGCCAACCACATCTCGTTCTTCGACTCGGTCGCGCTGATCATGGCGGTGCGGCGGCCGCTGAGCTTCGTGGGCAAGGCCGAGTACCTGGACAGCTGGAGGACCCGCCACCTCCTGCCCGCGCTGGGGATGATCCCGGTCAGCCGCACGTCGGGTCGCCAGGCCCTCGGCGCCCTGCAGATGGCCGCAGGGGTGCTGGCGCGGTCGGGGCTGTTCGCCATCTATCCGGAGGGCACCCGCTCCCGCGACGGGGACCTCGCGCCCGGCCACACTGGCGTGGCCCACATCGCGGTGGCCAGCGGGGCGCCGATCATCCCCGCCGGCATCGTCGGCACGGCGGGCATCCAGCCCCCCGGGGCGCGCGTCCCCGACCGTTCAGGGCCGCGGCGATCCGCTTCGGGCCGCCCATCGACCCCGGCAGCTATGGCGGTGGTCGGCGGACCCGCCGCCGCCAGATCACCGATGACGTGATGACCGCCATCCAGTCGTTGTCGGGTCAGCAGCGTCGCCCGGAGTGATCAGCGGCTTCAGGCGAGGACACCGCGCAGCACGGCGTTGGCTGCGTGGTGCCCGCACATGCCGTGCACGCCACCACCCGGGGGGGTGGATGCGGAGCACAGGAAGATCGAGGGATCCGGCGTGCGGTAGGCCTGCAGCCGGAATGTCTGGCGCAGCACGAGCTGCAGTCCACCATGCGAGCCGCCGGCGATGTCGCCGCCGACGTACGCGGGGTTGTAGGCCTCGAACCACGACGGTCCGGCGACGTGGCGGGCCAGGACCAGGTCCTTGAACCCGGGAGCGAAGCGCTCGAGCTGGGCTTCCATGCGCTCGGTCATGTCCACGGTCGAGCCGTTGGGGACGTGGCAGTAGGCCCACAGCGTGTGCTTCCCCGCCGGTGCCCGGCTCGGGTCGACGAGGCTCTGCTGGGCCACGAGCATGTACGGGCGCTCGGGATGCCGGCCGGCCGCTGTCTCCGCTTCGCTGGCCGCGATCTCCTCGGCCGTGCCACCCAGGTGGACGGTGCCGGCCCGGCGACACTCCTCGTCGGCCCACGGCACGGGCCCGGACAGCGCGTAGTCCACCTTGAAGGCCGCCGGCCCGTGCTTGTAGCGGAGCAGGCGGTCCCGGAAGCGGTCGGGGAGCCGGTCCCCGGCGATGGCGGCCACCTGGCGCGGTGCCAGGTCGAAGAGCACGGCCCGCGCGCCGGGCAGCTGGTCCATGGACGTGACGGTCTCGCCGGTGCGGATCTCGCCCCCCAGCTCCTCGAGGTAGGCGGCCAGCGCGGTGGCGATGCGTCTGGGAACCGCCCTCGGCCACCGGCCAGCCGACGGCGTGGCCGGCCGCCATGAGCACGAGGCCGAACGAGGACGTCAACAGGTGGTCGAGGGGCAGGAAGGCGTGGGCGGCGCAGCCGGCGAAGAGGGCCCGGCCCTCGTCGGTGTCGAACCACATGCGCCCGGCCCGGGAGGCCGGCGCCAGCGCGGGAACACCGAAGCGGGTGAGCACCAGCGGGTGCCGGGGCACCCGGACGAGGGGACCGGTCACCATCGGGGCCAGCTCGTCCCAGCGCTCGGCCACCCCGCCGACCCAGCGGCGGTACGACGCGGCGTCGTCCCCGAGGCCGGACCGCGGTCTCGTCGACCGACCGGCAGAGGACCGCCGCCCGGCCGCCATCGAGCGGATGGGCCAGCGGTCGTTCGGGCTGCAACCAGCGCAACCCGTGGCGTTCCAGGGGCAGCCGCGAGAGGTAGGGCGAGCCGGCGCCGAGGGGGTGGATGGCCGAGCAGACGTCGTGGACGAAGCCGGGCAGCGTGAGCTCCGCGCTGCGGGTGCCGCCGCCCACGGTCTCGGCGGCCTCGACGACCAGCACCGAACGCCCGGCCTCCGCGAGCGTGACCGCCGCCGACAGCCCGTTCGGCCCCGCTCCCACGACGACGGCGTCGTACGAGGCGCGACTCACTGAGCTCATCGTACGGGTGGCGCGTCCAGACCCGTTCACGTCATCGCTGCGGTCGAAATCCCGCACAAATCGCGCCAGGTGGCCCCGCACGGTCACGAAAGCGCGATTTGTGCGGGAAAGGTGACCGCGGGCGGGACGGCGGCTCAGGCTGGGTCAGGCGCTGGCGTCCTCCAGGGCGCGGCGGACGAGCACCTTGGCCAGGTGGACGCGGAACTCGACGCTGGCGTTGAGGTCGGCCTGCGGGTCGGCATCGGCCGCCGCCTGCTCAGCGGCGTCGCCCACCGACGCGCCGCCCGCCAGCGCCGCGCTGACCGCCGAGGCCAGCACCGGCGTCGAGCCCATGTTGACGAGTGCCACGCCGCTGTCGCCGTTGCGCCGCCAGGCGGCCACGCCGACGATGGCCCAGTCCTGGGCCCGGCGGTTGAACTTCTGGAATCCCCATCCGGCGCCGCCCATCTTGGGTACGCGGATCTCGGTCAGCAACTCGTCCGGCGCCAGCGCCGACTCCAGGAAGCCCTCGTAGAAGTCGGCTGCCGCGATCTCGCGGGTCCCGCCCGGACCCTGGGCCACGTACGTGGCGCCGAGGGCCAGCGTCGTCGCCGGCAGGTCGGCGGCCGGGTCGGCGTGGGCCAGCGACCCGCCGATCGTGCCGCGGTGGCGCACCTGGGGATCACCCACGTGGGACGTGGCGTGGGCCAGAAGGGGCGCGTGCTGCTTCACGACGTCGGACGTCTCGATGTCGCGGTGGCGGGTGAGCGCCCCGATGGCCAGGTGGTCACCGGCGTCCCGGATGTAGGACAGGTCGCGCAGCCGGCCGATGTCCACCAGCACCGCCGGGGAGGCGAGGCGCAGCTTCATGAGCGGCAGCAGGCTGTGGCCGCCGGCCAGGAACTTGGCCTCGTCCCCGTGCTCGCCGACCAGGCTGATGGCCTCCTCGGCCGAGGAGGCCCTCTTGTACTCGAACTTGGCGGGGATCACTGGGTACCTCCGGTCGCGGCTTGGATGGCCTTCCACACGTTGTGGGGTGAAGCGGGCATGGGGACGTCGGTCACGCCGAGGCCCGAGAGGGCGTCGACGATGGCGTTGATGACGGCGGGTGCAGCACCGATGGTGCCGGCCTCGCCGATGCCCTTGACCCCCATGGCGTTGGTGGGGGAGGGCGTGACCGTGTGGTCGGTCGTGATGGCCGGCACGTCCGAAGCCGCCGGCACCAGGTACTCGGTCAGCGTGCTCGTCTTGAGGTTGCCGTCGCTGTCGTAGACAGCTTCCTCGAACAACGCCTGCGCCATGCCCTGGACCACGCCGCCGTGCACCTGGCCGTTGACGATGAGCGGGTTGATCTGGACCCCGCAGTCGTCCACGGCGACGTACTTGAGGACGTCGACGCCGCCGGTCTCCGTGTCCACCTCGACGACGCACATGTGCGTCCCGAACGGCCACGAGAAGTTGGGCGGGTCGTAGGTGACGGTGGCCTCCAGGTTGGGCTCGAGCCCTTCGGGCAGATCGTGGGCCGTGAAGGCGGCGAAGGCGATGGCGGCCAGCGGTGTCGCCTTGTCCCGCGTGCCCCGCACCGCGAAGGCGCCGCTGGCGAAGTCGAGGTCGTCCTCGGCCGCCTCCAGCTGGTGGGCGGCGATCTTCCGGGCCTTGTCGATGATCCGGTCGCAGGCCATGTCGATGGCCACCCCGCCCACGGCCAGCGAGCGGGAGCCGTAGCTGTCGAGGCCGATGGGGCTGATCGCGGTGTCCGAGTGGAGGACCTCGACGTCCTCCGGCGGGACGCCGAGCTTCTCGGCCGCGATCATCGACCAGCACGTCTCGTGGCCCTGGCCGTGCGGTGCCGTCCCGGTGACCACCTGGACCTTGTTGGTCGGCAGGACCCGGACCGTCGCGGTCTCCCAGCCACCGGCGCCGTAGTTGAGCGACGCCAGCACCCGCGAGGGCGCCAGGCCGCACATCTCGAAGTAGCTGGAGATGCCGATCCCGAGCCGCTTCGTCGATCCCGGTACGTTCTGGGTCTCCTGGCGGGCCCGGACACCGGCGTAGTCGGCCAGTTCGGCCGCCTTGTCGGCCGCGGCCTGGTGGTCACCCGAGTCGTACACCAGCCCGCTGAAGGCCGTGTAGGGGAACTGCTCGGCCTGGATGAAGTTGCGCCGCCGCAGCTCCATCGGGTCCAGCCCGACCTTGGCGGCCAGCGAGTCCATGGCCCGCTCGATGGCGTAGGTGGCCTCGGGCCGGCCGGCGCCGCGGTAGGCGTCGGTCGGCGTCATGTTCGTGAACACCGACGTGCAGCTGAAGTCGTAGGCGGCCGGGATGTCGTAGACGCCGGCGTAGAGGAAGGCGCCGAGCAGACGGGATGCCCGGGGTGACGAGCTGCAGGTACGCACCCATGTCGCACAGCAGCCGGACCCGGACGGCGGTCAGCCGGCCGTTCTCGTCGGCCGCCAGCTCGATGTCCTGGATCTGCCCGCGGCCCTGGATGGTGGCGAGGGCGTTCTCGGTGCGGTCCTCGTTCCACCGGACGGGCACGCCGTGCTTGCTGGGCCAGCGCCACGCACAGCAGCTCCTCGGCGTAGACGTTGAGCTTCGAGCCGAACGCGCCGCCGACCTTGGGGGCCACGACCCGCATCTGGTGCTCGGGGATCCCGAGTGTGATGGCCGTCATGATCTTGAGGATGTGCGGGATCTGTGTCGCCGAGTAGAGCGTCGTGCCCCCGCCGTACGGTTCCGGCACCGCGACGACCGCACGTGGCTCCATGGCCATCGGGATGAGCCGCTGCTGGACGTAGCGCTCCTTCACGGTGTGCGCGGCGGCCGCGAACGCGGCGTCGACCGCCTCCTCGCCGATCTTGAGCTCCCAGGTGTACGTCTTGTTCGTGCCCGCGTCGTCATGGATGACGACCCGGTCGGACAGCGCGTCCTCGAGGCCGATCACGGCGTCGAGCGGCTCGTACTGGACGTCGATGGCGCCGAGCGCGTCCTGGGCCTCGGCCTCGCTCCGGGCCAGCACCACGGCCACGCCGTCGCCCACGTAGCAGGCCTTGGACACGGCCACCGGATAGTGCGGCGGGTTCTTCATGTCCGCCGTCACCGGCCACGCGCAGGGCATCGGGCGCACCCCACTGGTCCTGCAGGTCGGCGCCGGAGTAGGCGGCCACCACACCCGGCTGGTCGAGCGCACCGCTCACGTCGACGCTGGTGATGCGGGCGTGGGCGTACGGGCTGCGCAGCACGGCGAGGTGCAGGGCACCGGGGATGAGGAGGTCGTTCGTGTACTTGGCCTCACCGGTGAGGAGCGCTGGATCCTCGCGGCGGAGCATCGGTGTGCCGATGACACGGGTCTCGTCCACGACGGTCATGGCTCAGCCCGCCTTGGCCGCGGCCAGCACCGCTTGGACGATGTTGTGATAGCCGGTGCACCGGCACAGGTTCCCCTCGAGCCCGATGCGGACGTCCTGCTCGGAAGGGTCCGGGATCTCCTCGAGCAGGCTGACCGAGGCCATCACCATGCCCGGTGTGCAGTACCCGCACTGCAACCCGTGGTTCTCCTGGAAGGCCTTCTGCATCGGGTGCAGCTCACCGTCGGTGGCCAGACCCTCGATGGTGGTGATCGACGTGCCGTCGGCCTGGGCCGCCAGCATCGTGCAGCTCTTGACCGACTCACCGTCGACGTGGATCGTGCAGGCGCCACAGCTGGAGGTGTCGCACCCGATGTTCGTCCCGGTGAGGCCGAGCCCGTCCCTCAGGTAGTGGACGAGCAACGTGCGGTCCTCGACCTCGCTCTCGTGCGCGGTGCCGTTGACCGTGACTTGGATCCGCAAGATGGACCACCCCCGTGTGAAAGCCCTCGATGTGCGGCGTCATCATGCCCCATCCGGCGCCGCCGATGGAACCGGAACCGTGCCGTTCCGGCTGGGCGGGATCAGGCGTTCGTGCGGGCGGCCTGGATGGCCTCCCAGACCCGCTGGGGGGTCAGCGGCATGTCGACGTGGCGGACGCCCAACGGCAGGAGCGCGTCGATCACGGCCGACTGCACGGCAGGGGTCGAACCGATGGTGCCGGACTCGCCGATGCCCTTGGCGCCGAGCGGGTTGACGGGCGTCGGCGTCTCCATGTGGACGACCTCGAAGCTGGGCAGCTCGGCCGCCGAGATGAAGGCGTAGTCGGCCAGGTTGGAGGTGACGGGGTTGCCGTCCTCGTCGTAGCGGACCTCCTCCATCAGCGCCTGCGCCGCGCCCTGCGCGATGCCGCCGTGGATCTGGCCCTCGAGGAGCAACGGGTTGAGCACGCGGCCGGCGTCGTCGCAGGCCGACCTGGCGCAGGTGACGCACCTTGCCGGTCTCGGTGTCGACCTCGACCACGGCGACGTGGCAGCCGAACGGGAAGGTGGCGCTCGCCGCGGTGAACGTCTCCGCCGCGCTGAGCCCTCCCTCTGCCGCGGCGGCGGCTGCCACGTCGGCCCAGGTCTGGGCGACGGCCGGTGTGCCCGCCACGTGGAAGGCGCCCCGCTCTGTGTCGAGCACCACGTCGGCGACATCGGCCTCCAGCAGCCCGGCCGCGATCTGCTTGGCGGCCTCGACGAGCGCCTCGGCGGTGACGTGCACGGCCGAGCCACCCTGCTGGAGCGATCGGGAGCCCATCGACCCGCCGCCGGCGGGCACGAGGTCCGTGTCGCCCCAGATCACGTCGATCTGGTCCATCGGGATGCCGGTGTCGGACGACGCGATCATCGACCACGCCGTGATGTGACCCTGGCCGTGCGGGGAGGTGCCGGTGTAGACGACGGCGCCGCCGTCCTCGCGCAGCTCGATGCGGGCGTCCTCGTGGAGCTGGGGGGCGCCGCCGGTGATCTCGACGTACACGCTGACGCCGATGCCGAGCTGCTTCGGGTCGCCGCTGGCCCGTCGGGCCGCCTGCTCGGCGCGCAGGTCGGCGTAGCCGGCGGCGGCGAGGGCGTTGTCCAGCGCCGTCTCGTAGTCGCCCACGTCGTACGTCTGGCCGATGGTCGTGGTGTGCGGCTCCTCGAACTTGGGGATCAGGTTGCGACGGCGCACGTCGACGGGGTCCATGCCGATCTCCGCCGCGAACAGGTCCATGGCCCGCTCGATGGCCGCCGCTGCCTCGGGGCGCCCTGCGCCGCGATAGGCGACGATGGGCGTGGTGTTGGTGACGACGGACGAGGTGTGGCACTCGATCTTGGGGATGGCGTAGACGCCCGACGACATGGGCCGCGTCATGAACGTGGCCAGGACCGTGCCGATCTCCACCACGGCGCCGCAGTCCTGGAACACGCGCAGCCGGTAGGCGAGCACCTGCCCGTCGCGGGTGCCGCCCAGGGTGATGTGCTGGACCTGCGCCCGCCCGTGGCCGAGGGCGACCATCGACTCGCTGCGCGTCTCCCGCCAGCTCACCGGTCGCCCGAGCTCCTTCGAGATCCGACCCAGGAGCTGCTCCTCGGAGTACGTGCCGATCTTGGCCCCGAACCCGCCGCCGACGTCCGGCGTGATGACCCGCACGTCCGCGCCCTCCACGCCGTTGGCGGCGGCCAGTGCCTCGCGCGCGCCCTGCGCGTGCTGGGTGGACACCCACTGGTACAGGCGCCCGTCGACCCAGGTGGCCGCCGAACCCCGCACCTCCAGCGGGCAGGGCGCGAGCCGCTGGTTGACGAGCCGCTCGCTCACGACGACGTCGCAGCCCTCGAAGAAGGACTCGTCGGTCAGGCCGGGCATGCCGAGCGCGGTGGAGTCGAACACCACGTTGCTCCCGGCGGCCGGGTACAGGTGCGTCGAGCTGGCCGCAGCCTTCTCGACGTCCAGCAGCACCTCGAGGGGCTCGTAGTCGACCTCGACCAGTTCGGCTGCGTCCTCGCCCTGGTCCATGCGCTCGGTGACGATGGCGGCGAGGGGCTCCCCGACGTAGCGGGCGACGTCGCTGGCCAGCAGCGTGCGGGCCGCGGCGGGGTTGAACGCCGCCGGCACGGGCTCCAAGCCGAGGTCGGCGGCGGTGTAGACGGCCACGACGCCCGGAGCCTGGGCGGCGGCCGCGGTGTCGATGGCGGTGATGCGGGCGTGCGCCATGGTCGAGCGGGCGTAGGTGACGTGGAGGGCGCCTTCGAGCAGCGGCTCATCCATGTCGTCGACGTAGACGCCGCCCGTCGTGAGGAACTTCGGGTCCTCCTTGCGGATCACGCGGTTGCCGAGGATGCTGCCGGTCACGTCGCCCCCTGTGGTCGAGCCTGTTGCGGCGGCGACACTACTCAGGCGAGCGCGGCGCACACCGCGTCCTGCTCGGCCTGCCGGAGCGCTCGGAACACCTCCTGCCCCTAAGTACCCGCATGCGGCGGGATGGTATCCGCCACCGCCTTCACGTGCCCGAGCCGGACGTCCTGCTCCCGATCGATCTGCTCGGCGACCTGCTCGTCCTCGGCCATCGCGGCGTCGATGTCGGTGTCGGCCCACGCGATCACGCCCATGTCCGTGAAGGCCTTCTGGATCTTCGGCCCCCACAGGCCGATGTCCTTGAGGATGGGCACGATGCGCATGAAGAGGAAGCCGCGGAAGGTGAGCTGGAGCTCGCTCGTGTTCACCCACTCCGTGACGGCGGGCGGCAGACCGAGCGTCTGCCACACCTCGTCGGCGAGGAAGCGGTCCCGCATCCGGTAGCACGCGTCGACGCAGAACTCCTCGCGCTCGTCGCGCTCGGGCTGGGTGAGCTGCGGGTAGTAGTCCCGCAGCGCCAGCCGCCCGAACATGACGTGGCGTGCCTCGTCCTGCATGACGTAGGCGTTGATGGCCTTGGCCAACGGGTCCTGCGCCATGTTGCGGATGAGGGCGAACGCGGCGAGGGCCAGCCCCTCGATCAGCACCTGCATGCCGAGGTACGTCATGTCCCAGCGGCTGTCGCTGATGACGTCGTCGAGCAGCGACTTCAGGTTGGGGTTGAGCGGGTAGACGAGCCCGATCTTCTCGTGCAGGTACCGGCTGTAGACCTCGACGTGCCGAGCTTCGTCGATCACCTGGGTGGCGCCGTAGAACTTGCTGTCGATGTCGGGCACCGTCTGCACGATCTTCGACGCGCAGATCAGGGCCCCCTGCTCCCCGTGCATGAACTGCGAGAACCGCCATGCCTCGAGGTGCCGTCGCACTTCGCCCTTCTCGGCGTCGTTCATCTTCTCCCACCACGGAGAACCGTTGATGGCGATCGCCTCGTCAGGCATGCCCGTCGGGTTGGTCGGATCGATGTCGACCGACCAGTCGATGCGATCGCTGCCGATCCACTGGCGCCGGGTGCCCTTGTCGTACAGGCGGAGGAGCTGCTCGCGGCCTGCCTCGTAGTCGAAGTCGAAGACCGTCGTGGTGGGGCTGTCGATGCCCCACTCCATCGCCGTGAACTCGGTGGCGTACGCCGTCATGTGCGGCCTCCCTGTCTCGTCGCGGAGGGTACTTCCTACGCAACGGGTCGGGCCGTGGTTCGCCTCGGAGGGCTCAACCGCCGTCGGCGGCTGCGGCGATCCTGATCCAGAGGATGGCCTGCACCTGGTCGTAGGGCCACCCCGTGGGCAGCGCCGTCGCGGCCGGGGCCGGCAGCACGGAGAGCGCCTGCTCGCCCGGCTTGATGAGGCCGAACTGCTCCCGGGCCTGCTGCTCGATGACCTCGTCCGTCTGGAGC
The DNA here is from genome assembly GCA_963813375.1 of uncultured Acidimicrobiales bacterium. Taxonomy (GTDB): domain Bacteria; phylum Actinomycetota; class Acidimicrobiia; order Acidimicrobiales; family Ilumatobacteraceae; genus DASTFY01. The sequence goes on from CAWEYT010000015.1 coordinate 79,130, forward strand.
TCGTCGTAGACGCCCTCCAGGCGCTTGTTCTCCCTCCAGATCACGTCGAGCTGCTCCTCGGTCTCGGCGAGGGCACGGCGCTGACCCAACCAGGCCCTGACCGGCAGCACGAACAGCGCGGCCACCAGTGCGCCGACGACGAGGACGGCCACACCCCCGACGGCGAGCCGACCGCGCCGGCGTCGCCCGAACGGCGGGGTGTCGTCCCGACTGGCCGGCTCCCCCTCGGCCGCGGGTCGGCGCAGTCCCCCCGCCTCGCCACTCGACTCCCGCCGGCTGACATGCGCCGACCGGGGCCCGGTGGCGTCCTTCCGCTCGCCGGACTCGTCCTGGTCACCGTGACTGCCGTCGGACGGATCCTCGTGACCGTCGGCGGGGCCGGTCGAGTCGTCCATCAGCGGTCACCACGGGCGAGCGCGCCGCGGCCGCGGTACGCCGCCGCCTCGCCCAGGTCACCCTCGATGCGCAGGAGGCGGTTGTACTTGGCCACGCGGTCCGAGCGGGCCGGCGCGCCGGTCTTGATCTGACCGCACCCGGTGGCCACGGCAAGGTCGGCGATCGTCGTGTCCTCCGTCTCGCCGCTGCGGTGCGACATCACGCTGGTGTAGGCGTGGCGGGTGGCCAGCTCGACGGTCTCCAGCGTCTCGGTCAAGGTGCCGATCTGGTTGACCTTGACCAGGATGCTGTTGGCCACCCCCTCCCTGATGCCGCGCTCCAGTCGCTCGCTGTTGGTGACGAACAGGTCGTCTCCCACGAGCTGCACACGGTCGCCGATCGCCGCCGTCAGCGCCGCCCAGCCCGTCCAGTCGTCCTCGGCCATCCCGTCCTCGATCGACACGATGGGATAGCGGTCCGCGAGGTCGACCCAGAACTCCGCCATCTGTTCGGGGCCGAGCGTCCGGTCCTCGCTGGCCAGCCGGTAGGCGCCATCGCCGTACAGCTCGCTCGTGGCCGGGTCGAGGGCGATGGCGATGTCGTCGCCCGGCGTGTAGCCGGCCCGGTCGATGGCCTCCACGAGGATCCGGATGGCGTCCTCGTTGCTGTCGAGATCGGGAGCGAACCCGCCTTCGTCGCCGACCGCGGTCGACAGGCCGCGCTCGCGCAGGAGGGCCTTCAGCGCGTGGTAGGTCTCGACGCCCCAGCGCAGCCCCTCCGAGAAGCTCGGAGCGCCGACCGGCATGACCATGAACTCCTGCAGGTCGACGTTGTTGTCCGCGTGGACGCCCCCGTTGACGACGTTCATCATCGGCACAGGCAGCACGTGCGCGTTGGGCCCGCCCAGGTACCGGTACAGGGGCAGCTCGAGCTCGGCCGCCGCGGCGTGGGCCACGGCCAGCGACACGCCGAGCAGGGCGTTGGCGCCCAGCCGCCCCTTGGTGTCGGTGCCGTCGAGGGCGATCATCTCGGCATCGACCAACCGCTGCTCCAGCGCGTCGAGGCCCACGATCGTGTCGGCGATCTCGCCGTTCACGTTGTCCACGGCCTGCTGGACGCCCTTGCCCACGTAGCGATCGCCGCCGTCGCGCAGTTCGACGGCCTCGTGCTCACCGGTGGAGGCGCCCGACGGGACGATGGCGCGACCGATGGCGCCGCTGTCGAGGCCTACGACCACCTCGACGGTCGGGTTCCCGCGCGAATCGAGGACCTCGCGCCCTTCGATCACCTCGATCTCACTCACTACTTCAAACGGTAGTGGGCGGGGGTCCGGAGACCGGGGCACCCTCAGCTCACGCGTGACCCGCCAGTTTCAGGCGACGCTCCGTGTCGGGTACTCCTACGCTCTCCGGGCGTGCCTGGTCTGGACCTCCGGTTGCGAGCCGGCTCGACCGAGCTCTTCGCCCTCCCCTGGTTGGAGCCCTTGGGCGAGTGGGATGCCGCCGTGGTCGAGTTCCGTGACATCGCTGTCGGCCTGAGCCGCCACCTCGTCCGCTTCGTCGAGGCCGACGGCCGCCTCTGGGCGTTGAAGGAGCTGCCGAGGCGCACGGCACTGCACGAGTACACGATGCTGCGCGAGCTGGAGCAGCGATCGATGACCGCCGTCCGGGCCGCGGGGCTGGTCATCCAGCCGTTCGACGACACGGCCATCCTGGTCACCCACTTCCTGGAGCGCTCCTGGCAGTACCGGCGCCTGCTGCTGCGGGTCCCGTTCACCAGCACCGCGCATCGCGCCCGCCTCTTCGACGCGGTCGCTGGGCTCCTCGTGGATCTCCACCGGAACGGCGTGTTCTGGGGTGATTGCTCTCTCAACAACTCGTTGTTCATGCGGGACGGTCAGGAGATCCGGGCCTGGTTGGTCGACGCGGAGACGGCGGAATGCCACGGACTCTTGAGCGACGGACAGCGCCAACTGGACCTCGAGATCATGGTCGAGAACGTGCTCGGGGGACTGCTCGACGTCGCCGCCCGGCTGGAGGCACCCGAGGACATCGTGGATCAGCTGGTGGCCGAGGCCGAGGGGGTGGTCTCGCGCTACGAGCACCTGTGGACCCTGCTGCACGACGAGCCCCTCATCGGCTTGAGCGATGCCGACGAGGTCGGCGCCCGCCTGCGTCGCCTCAACGACCTGGGCTTCGCCGTCGACGAGGTTCGCCTCGAGGCGGCCGGCGGTGCCGGCGAGCGGGCCCGGCTGCGCACGGCGGTCGCCGGACGCACGTTCCATGCCGACCGGCTCCGGTTGCTGACCGGTCTGGAGGTGGGGGAGGGCCAGGCCACCGTGCTGATGCACGATCTCAGGGCTCACCGTGACCGTCTGCGGGAGGAGTGGCGCGAGGAGGTGCCAGAGCCGGCGGCGGCGCGGTTCTGGATGCACGACGTGTACACACCGGGCGTCGAGCAGGCCCACCGCGCCGTCGGCCTGCTGGGCGACCCGGTCCAGGCCTACTGCGACCTCCTCGAGGTCCGTTGGCTGCTGAGCGAGCAGGCAGGGGAAGACGTGGGCGACGGACCCGCCCTCGAAGCCCTGGCTCGTCGCCGGGCCCCTGACGGCTCCGCCGCCACGATGGGCATCCTCGATGTGTTCACCCGCGAGCTGCCGGTCATCAAGGAAAGTGGGACCTAACCTGTTCCCTCGGTGATGATCTGCCCGGAATGCGGGCGCGAATACGTCCCGCGGCACTGTTGGTCACGGCGTCGGCGCTGGTGTTCGGGGTCGTGCCGGCGGCGGATGATACGGGAGCTGCGTGATCTGTCGTTCACCGTGTACCGGTGCAGCGCGGCGATCGAGATGCCGGATGTCATCAAGGCTCGGGACGAGCTCATTCACCGGTTCGTGAGCGCGGCCATATCAACCCCGGCCGTGACGGCTTCGCCGACGCCGGACCTCTGGACCGGCAGCGACGGCGCTGACGAGCTCCCGTTGTACTGCGAACCCGAACGAGCCCTTGCGTCGACGCGCTCCAGCCGATCAGCGCATCTGGACGAGGCGCTCGGCGATATCGCGTGACGAGGTGCCGACGCGAAGCTCGTAGGCGCCAGGCACCTCGATCCAGGCGTGGGTGCCGACGTCCCACGTCTGGTAGGTCCGCGGGTCAAGCTCGATCCGGGTGGTCGTCGAACCCCCGGCGGGCACGCCGACCTTGGTGAACCCGGCGAGGCGCTGATCGGGCTCGTCGCCGGAACCTTCGTGGGCGCTGCGGTGTGCGTAGACCTGCACGACGCCGACGCCGTCGCGGGTGCTCGTGTTGGAGAGGTCGACCTCGACGGAGAACGGGTCGATCGGACGCGCGCCGGTGATCGCCACGTCGGCGTACCCGAGGCCGTAGCCGAACGCGAACAGCGGCTCCCGCCCGACGGTGTCGTACCAGCGGTAGCCGACGAGGCGGCGTTCACGGTAGGCGGCGACGCCGTTGCGGCCGGGATGGTGCTCGAACGCCGGGGTGTCCTCGAGGCGGCGCGGGAACGTGACCGGCAACCGGCCCTGCGGCTCGACGTCGCCGAGGAGGACGTCGACCAACGAGTCGCCCATCTCCTGGCCCGGGAACCAGGCCATGAGCACCGCAGGGACCGACTCGACCCACGGCATCGCCACGGGGGAACCGGCGTTGACCACGACCACGGTGCGGGGGCACACCTCCACGACGCGAGCGATCAGCTCGTCCTGCCGACCGGGGAGTCCGAGCTCGGCGCGATCCCAACCCTCGCTCTCCCAGTCGTCGTTGGTGCCGACGATCACGATCGCCACGTCGGCCGCCGCCGCGGTGTCCACGGCGTCGGCCATCGCATCGCCGATCTGGGGAGCCTGGGCGCCGACGTTCACCCCTCCCAGTCCCATGCCGGTTCGGCGATGGCGAACCTCGACGGACAGCGCGTACGACGCGTCCTGCTTCGAGCTCGACGGTCCCGGTGACCTCGTCCCGGCCGAGGCCGAAGAACGAGCCGCCGGCCGGGGCGTCGGCGTTGTCGAGCAGGACGTTGCCGTCGACGAGCACTCGGGCCGTCGCCACCGACTCGACACCGAAGGCCCAGCCGCCCGAGACGTCCGGGGTGAACGTCGTGCTGAGCCTGGCGCCGAACTCAGGGTTGGCGTCGTCGCGACCGACGGGGTCGGCCACCCACTTGATCCGCACCGTGCCGGTGGTCGTGGTCCGCGTCCGGCTCGGCGGCCGTCTTGATCGAGCTCGTCGGGATCGACGAAGTAGTCGACCGTGACCGGTCCGCACAGCCGGAGGTCGAGCTCGGGAAGCCTTCGATTGATGGTGCACCCCACGGCGTGGGTGACGTCGACGCCGTGCGGTCGCAACCGTTCGACGATCGCCTCGAGCGGGTGGCTGACGTGCGTCGGGGTGACGTGGGCGCTGCCCCCACCCATGATCTGGCCGATCGCCGCGTTCGGGCCGATCACGGCCACCCGCCGCAGTGCCGTCCGCCGCGAGCGGCAACGTCGGCCGTGCCCGACGCGTCCGGCACGTTGCGCAGCAGCACCATCCCTCTGGCGCCGGCCAGGCGGATCAAGGCCCGGTCGTCGGGGTCGTCACGGGTCAGCTCCGGCCCAGGGCCTTCACCCGCGAGCGCGCCCACCCGGTCCATCAGCGTGAGCACGTTGAGCGCCGCGCCGCGCACCAGCTCGGCGGTGACGTCGCCGCGCTCGACCGCGTCGATCAGCGCCTGGCCACGGCAGCGCGTCGGGCCCGGCATCTCGAGGTCGAGCCCGGCGGTGAGCGCTTCGGTGGTCGAGTGCAGCCCGAACCAGTCGCTCATCACCAGGCCGTCGAAGCCCCACTCGCCGCGGAGCACGCCGCGCAGCATCGGCTCGCTGTCCGCGGCGAACGGTCCGTTGATCCGGTTGTACGCGGTCATCACGGCGAGCACGCCCGCCTCCTTGACCACCGCCTCGAACGGCACGAGGTACAGCTCGCGCAACGTTCGCTCGTCGATCTGCGAGTCGATCGACATGCGTTCGAACTCGGTGTCGTTGCCGACGAAGTGCTTGACACACGCCGCCACGCCCTCGGACTGCAGACCCCGCACGTACCCCACCGCGATGCGCGACGTGAGGTAGGGGTCCTCGCTCATGCACTCGAAGTTGCGGCCCCCGGTCGGAGTGCGGTGGAGGTTGACCGTCGGCGCCAGCAGGACACCGGCGCCCTTGGCCTTCGTCTCGCGGCCCAGCACCTGCCCGATCCGCTCGACGAGGTCGGGATCCCACGTCGCAGCGAGCGCCGTGCTGCACGGCACATCGAGCGACGCCGGGCCGTCGAAGCGGGTACCGCGCGCCCCGACCGGGCCATCGCTCACCCGCAGCGCTGGGATGCCCAGGCGATCGACGTGGGCCGTGTGCCAGAAGTCGACGCCGGCGAGCAGCGAGACCTGTTCGGCGAGCGTGAGTTGTTCGACCAGCTCCTCTGGCGAGGCCCGCCGTCATCCCTTGACGGCGCCGGCCAGCAGGCCGCGGACGAAGTACCGCTGGAGGAGGAAGAACACGAGCAGGGGCACGGCCATCGAGACGAAAGCGGCGGCCGTGAGCAGGTGCCACGACTGACCGAACGTGCCGCCGACCTCGACCAGCTTGGCGATGATCGGCTTGTTCTTGGCGCCGCCGTACACGAGGCCGATCAGCAGGTCGTTCCAGATGAACATGAACTGGAAGATCGCCAGCGACGCCAGCGCCGGCACCGACAGCGGCAGCACGAGGCGGGTGAACACGGTGAGGTGACCGGCCCCGTCGACCCGGGCCGCCTCGATGATCTCCCTGGGCAAGGACGACATGAAGTTCTTGAGGATGAAGATGCAGAACGGCAGGCCGAAGCACACGTGCGCCACCCAGACCGCGGCGACGCTGTTGTTGAGGTGGAGGTACGGGAAGATCGTGACGTCGCCGATGTGGGCGCCGCCGGTGATCAGGCGCAGCAACGGGATCAACGCCATCTGCAGCGGCACCACGAGCATCGCCACCACGGCCACGAACAGCCAGTCGCGGCCCTTGAACTTCATCCACGAGAACGCGTACGCGGCCATCGCACCGATGCCCACCGACAGGATCACCGCGGGCACCGTGATCTTCACGGAGTTGAAGAAGAACTGGGTGAGGTTGGCGCTGCCCGGCGACGACGAGAGCACGGCGTCGTAGTTGCTGAGCGTGAACTTGGGCCGGATGAAGGCCTCCCACCACCCCGACGTCTTGACCTCCTCCTCGGGCCGCACCGAGGAGACGAGCAGGCCGAACGTGGGGATCGTCCACAGGAGCACGAGGGCGATGACGATGTAGCGCCCGCCGCGGCTCGACAGCGAAGCGCTCACCGACCGCCCGATCGGCTCACCTCCCATCGCCGCCTCGACCGTCGTGTCGTCCGGCAGCGCCCCGGACCCGATGGTGGTGGCCTCGACCGGCTCGGCGACCACGCTCGAGCTCACGCTCGGCTGCCGATGCTCGGGTTGACGATGCTCATGACCGCTCCTCCGCCCGTCGCTGGGCCCGCCGGTTCATGACCACGACCGGGATCACCAACACGAACAAGAGCACGGCGTACGCCGATCCGAAGCCGCTGCGGCCCTGCACGAAGTAGACCCGGTAGAACTCGTTGGCGATCGTGCTCGTGCCGAAGTTGCCGCCGGTCGTCGCGGCCACGATGTCGAACACCTTGAGCGCGGCGATCGCCGTGATCGTGGCGACGGTGACGACGGTGGCGGTGATGTACGGCAGGGTCACCTTGTAGAAGACCTGGCGCTTGGTCGCCCCGTCGACCCTGGCGGCCTCGATCAGCGCCTCGGGCACGCCCTTGATGGCCGCCGAGAAGAAGACCGTCGCCAACCCCGTCGCCGCCCAGATGAAGATGACGACCAGCAGGAACGTGTTCATGCCCGGCGCCGAGCTCGGGGGGTTGAGACGCACCGATGTTGCGATCGACGAGCCAGATCTTGTCGCCGTCGCCCCCGAGGCTGGCCGGCAGCCCCGGGATCGCCTTCGCGACCTGGTTGGCCAGGCCGACCTCGAACGGCGGGCCGGCGTAGATGAACTTCCAGATGATGCCGGCGCCGGCCAGCGAGATCGCCGCCGGGATGAAGATCAGCGACTTCGCCACCTTCTCGCCGCGCATCCCGTCGGCGAAGCGGGCGATGGCGAGCCCGACGATGACCACGAACAGGGTGCCGCCGACCACCCAGGTGAAGGTGTTGAACAAGATCAGCCGGGTGCCCTTGCCGGAGAAGATCTCGTCGTAGTTGTCGAGCCCGACCCAGCTCTTGCCGCCGTCGTCGCGGAAGCTCACCCAGATCGTGCGGACCGCCGGCACGAACAGCCCGGCGAACACGAGGAACACGGCCGGGCCTGCGAACACCAACACCTGCCCCCGCTCGCGCCACGCGCCGGGCAGGTACTTGGTGAGGGCATACAGCCCGAGCAGGACGGCGCCGAGGATCGCCAGCATGATCATCACTTGAAGGAACGCACTGGCCATGTGATCCCCTCTCCGCCCCTAGCCCCTGTCGACCAGTGGTGGACGTCAACCTACCCCAACGTGTGCGAGGGGGCCCGGAGCCGAAGCCCCGGACCCCCTCGACTAGTCTGCTGTGTGATCAGCTGGCGGGCCAGCTCGCTTCGATGTTGTCGAGCATGTCCTCGGTGCTGCCACCGACGATCCAGGCGGTCGCCTCCGTCCAGAACGTGCCGGACCCGACCGCGCCGGGCATCATGTCGGCACCGTCGAAGCGGAAGACCTCCGAGCTCGCCAGCAGCTCGGCGAACGACGCCAGTTCAGCGGGTCGGTGATCTGCGACGCATCGATGTCGTTGCGGGGCGAGAGCTCCGGGGGCGATGCGTTGGCCATCTCCACCGCATAGTCGGCCGACGTGGCGTACAGGATGACGTCCCACGTCTCGGGCTTGTCGGTGCCTGCGGACGAGCAGGTCGCCGGCGCCGAGCATCACCCGCGGGTCACCCTCTTCGGCGACGGGCAGGTAGAAGAACGTGACGTCCGCAGCGGGGTCGTCGGGCGGGCCCACGACCGTCCCCTCCGGGAACAGCCCGTAGTAGAAGCTCGCCTGGCGGTGCATGTAGCAGTCGCCCGTGGTGATCGGCACGCCGCCGTCCTGGAACTTCGTCGTGGCGATCGCCTTGACGTTGTTCTCGCCGCCCATGTAGTCGGCGTTCTTGAGGATCGCCGCCCACCGCGTCGGCGACGGCCTTGACCTGCGGGTCGTTGAACGGGATCTCGTGGGCGACCCACTGGTCGTAGACCTCGGGACCGTTGATGCGCAGCATGAAGTCCTCGAACCAGTCGGTGATCGGCCAGCCGGTGGCCACGCCCGACTCGATGCCGGCGCACCACGGGGTGCCCCCGTCGGCGACGATCTGGTCGGACAGCGCGGTCAGCTCCTCGAGCGTCTCGGGGACCTCGTAGCCGCCCTCCTCGAAGGCCGCCGGGCTGTACCACACCATCGACTTGACGTTGGCGCGCCACGGAATGCCCTTGATCGCATCGTCGACGGTGTAGAGGTCCTCCCAGCCCTGGGATGAAGTCGTCGCTGGCATGCTCGGCGACGTTCTCAGGGAAGGTGATGAGGCTGTCCGCCAGCGTGCGCAACAGACCCGGCTGCGGGAAGTCGATCACGTCAGGCGGGCTGCCGCCCTGGAGCAACACCGGGGCCTGGACCTCGAACTGGTCCGTGCCCTGGAAGTCGATCGTGACGCCGGTGCACTCGACGAGCGGCGCCCACCAGTCGGTGAAGCGCTGGATGGCGTCGGGATCGTTCTCGCTGTTGCGGACCGGTGAGAGGACGCTGACCGTCTTGCCCTCGTGCTGCTGGTCGCACGGGATCTCGCCGTTGACCAGACCCTCGCCGGCGGCCCCAGCCTTCGGTGCCCGCCGTGGTCCCGGGCGCTCGTCCCAGCGGGCGCTTCGGTGCCAGCGGGCGCTTCGGTCCCGAGCGGCCGCTGTGGTGTCAGCGGACCCGCCGTCGTCGTCGGAGCCACAGGCGACGAGGACCAGGGACGTGACGGCCCCGAGTGCTGCGACGCGTTTGCCGTATCTCATACTGAGTTCTCCCCCTTCAGGCGCACGGTCCAGGCGGGCTGACGACCCGATCGGCTGGTCCACCCCACACCGCCGTGCGCTTGCGTTGCGTTATGGAAATGGTGTGGAATCGCATGGAAGATTCCGAGCGGAACCATAGCAGTCGGTTCGGCAAAGGGGAAGACGCCGTCGGCAAGAATCGACGGCGTCGGCAAGAATCGGCCGCGTCAGCAAGAATCGGCCGCGTCAGCAACGGCAGAGAACGGGGGCCGCCGTGGGCAGCATCATGCTCAACGAGATCGACAAGGTGTACGAGAACGGGTTCCACGCCGTGCACAAGCTCACGCTCGATGTCGCCGACGGCGAGTTCCTGGTGCTCGTCGGCCCGTCCGGCTGTGGCAAGTCGACCGCGCTGCGCATGATCGCCGGGCCTCGAGTCGATCACGTCCGGCGAGCTGCGCATCGGCGACAGGGTCGTGAACGACCTCGAGCCCAAGGACCGCGACATCGCGATGGTGTTCCAGTCGTACGCGCTGTACCCGCACCTCACGGTGCGCAACAACATCGCCTTCGCGCTGAAGCTGAAGAAGATGCCCAAGGAGGAGATCAACGAGCGCGTCGAGAAGGCCGCCCGGATCCTCGAGCTCACCGAGAACCTCGACCGGCGACCCGGCCAGCTGTCGGGCGGCCAGCGTCAGCGGGTGGCGATGGGGCGGGCGATCGTGCGCCAGCCCCAGGCGTTCCTGATGGACGAGCCGCTGTCGAACCTGGACGCCAAGCTGCGCGTGCAGATGCGCGCCGAGGTCTCCAAGATCCAGCACTCGCTCAACGTCACCACCGTCTACGTGACCCACGACCAGATCGAGGCGATGACGATGGGCGACCGGGTGGCTGTGCTCTCGCGCTGGCGTACCTGCAGCAGGTGGACACGCCGCAGAACCTCTACGACCACCCGAACAACCTGTTCGTCGGCGCCTTCATCGGCTCGCCGCAGATGAACCTGCTCGAAGCCACCGTGTCGCGCAACGGCGACGGCACGACGCTGCTCGTCGGCAGCAGCACGCTCACCGTGCCGGCGTCGGTGTTGGCGGCCCGCCCGTCGCTCGCCGGCTACGACGGCAGGCGAGTTGCCGTCGGGATCCGTCCCGAGCACCTGTCGACCGCCGCCGAGGGCGCGCCCGACACCATCAAGGGTGTCATCGACGTCCGCGAGGGCCTCGGCTCCGAGGTCATCCTCCACATGACCACCGACGCCGTCGGCGTCGACACTGCGGCGGCCGAGAACAAGGTGGAGACGTCGGACCGCGTCGTCGTGGCCCGCGTCGAGCCGTACACGAAGGCGCAGGTTGGCGAGCGGGCAGTGCTGGGCGTCGACACCAGTCGGCTCCACCTGTTCGACCTCGACACCGGCCTGTCGCTCAACTGAACCCTCGCCGGATCAACCGTGTGCGGGCCCCGTCCTCACGGCCGAACCACACGGCCGAGTCCGCTCGCACGGTGTCCGTGCCAGCGTCGTCGACCGACGCCATCAGCACGCGCAGGCCGGCGACGAGTTGGTCGGGCACCGACGCGCTCCTGGTCGGACATGTTGAGCACGACGACGACCTGGCCGCGCCGGTAGACCACGAGGTCGGGATCGTCGGGCAGCAGCAGCTCGAATCCGGCCGACGTCAGGTCGGGCGTCGCCCGGCGAACGGCGAGCGCGCGACGGTAGAGCGCGAGCATCGAGCGCGGGTCGGACTCCTGGTCGGCCGCGTTCCAGCGCGCCCAGTCCTTCGGCTGCGGGAGCCACGGATCGGACTCGCCCCGCGGCGAGAACCCGAACGACGTGCCAGCGTCGTCGGTCCACGGCAGTGGTACCCGGCATCCGTCGCGGCCGAGCTCGGCGCCGCCCGAGCGGGCGAAGACGGGGTCTTGGCGGGCCTCGTCGGGCAGGTCGAGCACCTCGGGGAGACCGAGCTCCTCCCCGGCGTAGAGGTAGACGCACCCTGGCAACCCGAGCTGGAACAGGGCCGCCGCACGAGCCCGCCGCGTGCCGACGTCGATGTCGACCGCAGCCTGGGAGCTCTCCAGCACGCTTTCGATCTCCGAGCCGTGGGTCGCGGCGTCAGCACGCCCGAACCGGGTGACGGCACGCTGGGCGTCATGGTTGTTGAGCGTCCATGCGGGCAGGAGCCCGGCCGGCATGAGCGCCTCGACCGTCGCGCTCGTCGCGCCGCGGTATGCCGCGGCGTTCCACGGGGCGAGCATCAGGTCGAACGCGAACGACTGGTGGAACTCCTCGTCGTTCGCGTACAGGCGCATCACGTCGGGACGACGTGCTGTGTAGGCCTCGGCGACCAGCACGATCTGCCGCTCGGGATGCTCAGCCTCGTAGGCGTCGACCACGCGGCGCCAGTGGCGCCACACCGCATGGCCTTCGGGCCGGAAGACGAACGGTGATGTCGACGCTCCCGGCTCCGACCGGCGGGCACCTTGGTGCGCCTCGTGGTCGGGGAGCCCGGGTGCCTTGCCGACGACCGTCACGGAGTCGGCGCGGAAGCCTTCGACGCCGCGGTCGAACCAGAAGCGCAACAGCGGTCGAAGTGGTCGACGACATCGGGATGGTTCCAGTCGAAGTCGGGCTGGGCCGGTGTGAACAGGGCGAGGTACCACTGCCCAGGGGAGCCGTCCGGCTCGTCGACCCGGGCCCAGGCCGAACCGCCGAAGATCGCCTGCCAGTTGTTCGGCGGCTCGTCCCCGCGCGTGCCTCGGCCGTCGCGGAAGTAGAACCGCTCGCGTGCCCTCGACCCGCGCCCGGCGGCCAGGGCCTCGCGGAACCACGCGTGGTCGGAGCTGCAGTGGTTGGGGACCACGTCCATCATGATCCGGATGCCGATCGCTCGGGCCGACCGGACGAGCGCGTCGAACTCGCCGAGGTCGCCGTAATCGGGCTCGATGTCGAAGTAGTCGGCGACGTCGTACCCGTGATCGGCCTGCGGCGAGGGGTAGCACGGGGTGAGCCAGATCGCGTCGATGCCGAGCGCGGCGAGGTACGGCAAGCGACTGCGGATGCCGGCGAGGTCGCCGACGCCGTCATCGTTCGAGTCGGCGAAGGACCGCACGTACACCTGGTAGACGACCGCCGTCTCCCACCACACCGGTGCACCTTCGCCCCTGTTGCTCCTGGTTGGCGCGGCGAACGCACCGATCACGATCGGACGTCCTCCCGACCGCTCCGACCGTTCTTGGACGGCCCCGGCGGAGCTCCCGTCGTGCCGCGCACGACGAGTTCGAGCGCCAGCTCCTCGACGAACGGGATGGGCCTGATCCCGGTGGCGAGCGCACCGGTGAGGATCTCCGACCCTCGCTCCCCCGACGCCTCGAGCGGCTGGCGGACGGTGGTCAAGAGGCTGTGCGCGGCGATGTCGATGTCGTCGTAGCCCACGACCGAGACATCGTGCGGCACCCGCTTGCCAGCGGCACGCGCCGCCTCGAGGACGCCGAGCGCCTGGACGTCCGACGCGGCGACGACGGCCGTCGGCGGCTCGGACATGGCGAACAGCTCGGAGGCGAGCTGGCGCGCTGCCGTCCGGACGTGAGGGCCATGCTTCACGTACCGCGGCTGCACCACGGAGCCGACGTCGGCGATGGCGCCCGCATAGCCGGCCTCCCGGTTGCGGCTCGACACGAAGCCGAACGGATTCCGCTCCGGTTCGCCGAGGAACGCGATGTGCTCGTGGCCCAGCGACAGCAGGTAGTCGGTCGCGATCCGACCCCCGTAGCGGTCATCGACGACGACGCTCGGCAACGCCGGGTGCGAAGTGTCGACCAAGACGATCGGGAACTGTGCCTGAGCGAGCCGGTCGCCCTCGTCTGATCGCAACGGCAGCGAGACGATGATCAGCCCGTCGAGCTGATGCCGTGGAACTTCCAACAGGCGTTGACGGGCGCGATCGGGCGCGTCGACGTTGTAGAGCACGACCTCGAGGCCATGCGGCTGCAGTGCCCGAACGATGCCGCGCAAGCGTTGGTACGTCGACGGCTCATCGAAGTGCGGGACGAGCACGCCGACGAAGCGTTGGTGTCGCCCGGCCCTGCCAGCACCAGATCGCGTCGGGTGATAGTCCAACTCCTCCATTGCCGCTTGGACCCTGGCCCTCGTCGTCGGGCGCACCTGGTGGCTTCCGTTGAGGACGCGCGACACCGTGCCGATGCCAACTCCGGCCTTCGCCGCGATGTCGGAGATCGTCGCCATGGCTCCAGGAGTCCTCGCGATGGTGTGGAACGACATGGAACCTTAGTCGGGAACTTCCATGCGGTCGCCACCGAGCGTCGTGAGGCGTCGACCGAGCAGCCGCCCCGCACCGGACGCCTGTGGTGGGCCGACGGGGACGAACCCCAGGCGGGCGTAGAACGCGGCAGCGCCGTCGGTCAGGCGTCAGGTCACGATCATCGGGTGGGTCGACGTAGCGGGCGCGCAGCGCGGGCCACCACCGCGCCTCGCACTCGGCCGCGAACGTGACCGTGTCCTCGGCCCCGACGATGTAGCCGTCGACACCGGTGTGGTACTCGGCGACGAAGGTGAGGTGTGGGCGCAGCTCCAGGTATGGCCCGGCCCAGACGTCGCCCGGCAGGTCATGTTCGACATAGAGCGCGGACGCGTCGCCGCCGGCGTCCGCGGTGCGCAGACACACGTCGTAGATCGCGTCGCGATCGCCGGCTTCGAGCGCGTCGGATGCGCACCCGGGCCACGGTAGACGGCGTCCGTGACGTCGGGGTCGTGAGCCGCGCTCGTTGTCCCAGGACGACTAGGTCCCCACACCCGCGGCCGCCGGCGCCGGACCAGTCGTGGCCCTCTCGACCAGGGTGACGTCGTGGACCAGGTGCCGAGCGGGGATGCGGGGGTCGTCGAGGCGCTCGAGCAGCAGCCGCGCCACTGCTTCGCCGAGACCGACCACCGGTTGGGCGACGGTCGTGAGGTCCAAGGCCCACGAGACGTCGTGGTCGTCGAAGCCCGCGACCGAGATGTCGGCGGGCACTTCGAGTCCGTGGTCGCGCGCAGCGCGGATGGCGCCGATCGCCATCTCGTCCGAGAACGCGAACACCGCGGTGGGGGCCTCCGGGTGCTCGAGCATCCTCGTCATGGCCTCGAACCCGCCACTGACCGTGAACGCGCCGCTCTGGACGTGGGCCGGCGCGGCAGGGATGCCCGCGTCCTGCAGCGCGGCGATGGCCCCCCGCAGGCGGAGATCCGGGACGTCGAAGTGGATGGGCGCCGAGGACTGGCCTCCGATCACGCCGATCCGTCGGTGACCGAGGTCGATCAGATGGGTCACCACGAGCCGTGCCGCGGCCTCGTTGTCGATGCACACGGAGGGGAACTCGTCCGTGCGATCCCCGAGGGTGGCCATCACCACCCCAGCCGCCACCAGGCCGGTCAGCAGATCGCGCGGCACGGTGAGCTCGGCCAGGATCAACCCGTCCGTGCGCTTGCGGTACGGCGCCCGCTCGGACAGGAAGCGACGCAGCGCGGCCTCGCCGTCGACCTCGTAGAGGATCAGGTCCTTGGCGGAGCTCGTGAGGACGGACTCGACGCCGGCTACCACCTTGCCGAAGTACCAGCGGTCGAGCAGCGGCACCGCCATGCCGATGGTGTTGGTGCGCCCGGTGGCGAGGCGCGACGCGTGGGGGTCGGGTTGGTAGCGAGGACGGGCGGCGGCGTCGGCGACGCGCGCCCGTGTGTCCGGCGAGACGTTGGGCAGGCCGCGCAGCGCTCGGCTCACCGTCGCCACCGACACGCCGGCCACTGAAGCGACGTCGCCGATGGTGGCGCCTCCGGCCAGTTCTCGGCGCTTGCCCATGCGGGCGCCTCCCCGGATGTCGCGCGTCCCGTTCGCATGCAAGCGCTTACAAGTCCGGCCCGTCAAGCGCGTGTATCCTCCGCAGCCCGTGCCGTCCACCGGCGAGCCTCCCCTCTTGGACCGCATTGCGGAGGTCGTCCGATCCGCGCTGGGCCCAGCCGCGGACGTCGTGGTCGCTCGCCTGGAGCGGCGCTGGCCGGAGGCGGAGGCCGCCCTGCGTCGGGTCTACGGCGCCGAGCTCGACGCGCTGGCGGGCGACCTCGGACAGGTCATGGTGGCCGCGCTGGCCGCTCGGAGCCCGGACCTCGGAGACCTGGACCGCCGGCGCGAGGCGGTCCCGGACTGGTACCAGCAGCCGCGGATGATCGGCTATGTCTGCTACGCGGACCGGTTCGCCGGTGATCTGCGCGGACTCCGGCAGCGGCTCGACTACCTGGCCGAGTTGGGGGTCACCTACCTGCACCTGATGCCGTTGCTGCGGACGCGGGCGGGTGAGAGCGACGGTGGGTATGCCGTGCAGGCCTACGACGAGGTGGAGCCGGCGCTCGGCAGCATGGACGACCTCGAGGCGCTCGCCGCCGAGCTGCGTCGCCGGGGCATGAGCCTCTGCATCGATCTCGTCATGAACCACACGGCGCGCGAGCACGTGTGGGCCCGGACGGCCCGGGCCGGCGATCCCACGTGCCGCGCCTACTACCACGTCTTCCCCGACCGCGAGCTCCCGGACGCCTACGAGCGGACGCTGCGCGAGGTCTTCCCCAGTTCGCGCCGGGGAACTTCACGTGGCTGGCCGACATCGAGCACTGGGTCTGGACGACCTTCCACGAGTACCAGTGGGACCTGGACTACGCCAACCCCGAGGTCTTCGGCGCCATGTTCGCCATCATGTGTCAACTGGCCAACCGGGGAATCGAGATCCTGCGCCTCGACGCGGCTCCGTTCATCTGGAAGCGACTCGGCACCGACTGCGAGAACCAGCCCGAGGTGCACGACCTGCTGGTGGCGTTCCGCGCCCTCCTGGCGGTGGTGGCGCCGGCCGTGGTGCTGAAGGCGGAGGCGATCGTGCCGCCCGAGCCACTGGTCCGGTACCTCGGCGCCGGCGACCCCGAGCGCGTCGAGTGCGAGCTGGCGTACCACAACCAGCTGATGGTCATGCTCTGGAGCAGCCTGGCCACGGGCGAGGCCGGGCTGATGAGCAACGCGCTGGCCCGGATGGGGGAGATCCCGGCTCATGCCGCGTGGGTCACGTACGTCCGCTGCCACGACGACATCGGGTGGGCGGTGACCGACGAGGATGCCGCGTCCGTCGGGTGGGGTGGCGCCGCGCACCGCGCCTTCCTCAACGAGTTCTACCGGGGAGCGTTCCCGTACTCCTTCGCCCGGGGGTCGCTCTTCCAGCACAACGAGGCGACGGGCGACGCCCGCATCTCCGGGTCGGCGGCGTCGCTGTGCGGCATCGAGAGCGCCCTCGAACTCGACGATCCGACCGCGCTCGACCTCGCCGTCGCCCGCTTGGAGCTGCTGTACGCGGTGGCGTTCTCCTACGGCGGCGTCCCGCTCGTGTACATGGGCGACGAGATCGCGCTGCCCAACGACCACTCGTACCTCGCCGATCCGGCACTGGCCGACGACAGCCGCTGGTTGCACCGGCCGTGGATGGACTGGGCCTCCGCGGCCCGACGGTCGGTGGAGGGGACCATCGAGGCCCGGGTGTTCCGTGCGGTGCAGCGGCTGGGCGCCGCTCGTGCCGGGCTGCCCCAGCTCCACGGCGGCGCGAGGACGACGGTGCTCCCGTCGTTCGCTCGGGAGCTCCTCTGTTTCCGGCGCAAGCATCGCCGCGAGCTGCCGTTCTGGATGGTGGCCAACTTCTCCGAGCGCGAGATCGCCGTGCCCCGTTCGGAGCTGCCGGCGTGGCGGGAGCACCCGCACCGGCTGGCGTTGGCTGGGAGCGGCGCGCTGCTCGACGGCGCCGGTGTCCTCCTCCCCGCGTACGGCTACGTCTGGCTCACCGTCTGACGGCTGGTCACTCGCCGAGGTGTTCGGCGGCCACCCGCTTGGGCACGACCATGCGCCAGGCGTCGAGGACCAGCTCCGTCATCTCGTCAAGGTCGAGCTCGGCCAGCCGCACGACCACCCACTGGTAGCGCATGTCCGATGGCCGGGGGAGCATGAACTTGTGGGGTTCGGAGGCGACCAGCGCTTCGCGCTCCTCCTTGGGGAAGCCGAAGCCCATCAAGGTCTCGTCCCGTGAGAAGGCCACGTAGACCAGGCGCCCGACGCGGAACTTGACCCGGTCGCGCACGAGCACCTCGTAGCTGCGGGGCAGGCTCGACGCCAGCTCCCGCACGTCGTCGATCGTGACCGTCACCTCACCGGTGACGTCAGGAGGCGGCGGCGCGAGCCTGGATGCGGGCCTGGACCTCGGGACGGCGCAGCGGCGGCACGGTGGCGGGCGGCTGGCGTCGGGGCGGGCAGGCCGGCCAGCAGGCGCGTGGTGATCTCGGCCACCTCGCGGACGGCGTCCTCGAAGGCGTGCTCGGCCGTGGCCGGGACCTTGGTCAGGCCGCTCACCTTGCGGACGTACTGGCGGGCGGCGGCGGTGATCTCCTCGGCCGTGGCCGGCGGCTGCAATCCCCGCAGCTCGGTGATGTTGCGACACATGCCCACCGAGGCTACGGGTACCTCGCCGTTCTGGCTCAACGATCCGTGAGCGGCTGGCGTTCGCCCTGCTTGACCTCGTTCCAGAGCGCGTCGAGCACGACGAGGCCGGCGGTGCCGGTGTCGATGCCCCGCTCGGCGGCCAGGGCCTGGCAGGCCTCGACCCGCCTGCGGAACTTCACCGTCGCCACCCGCAGCGCCGACTCCGGGTCCACGCCGCGATGGCGGGCCAGGTTCACGATGGCGAGCAGGAGGTCGCCGAGCTCCCCGCGGAGTGCCTCGGCATCATCCCAAGCGGACCGGACCTCGCCCAGCTCCTCCGACACCTTGTCGAGAGTTCCCGCAGGGTCGTCCCAGTCGAACCCGGCCTTGGCCGCCTTGGCCGTCAGCTCGCGCGCATAGGCGAGGGCGGGCAAGGCCCCGGGCACCCCGTCGAACGGCGAAGCGCTCGCGCCCCCGCCCTTCTCGGCCGCCTTGATGGCGTCCCAGTTGCGGGCCACGTGCTCGGCACTCGAGACGGCCACGTCGCCGAACACGTGAGGATGGCGGCGGATCATCTTCTCGCTGATGGTCGAGGCGACGTCGGCCACGCTGAAGCGGCCGTCCTGCTCGGCGATGGCGGCGTGGAGGAACACCTGCAGGAGGACGTCGCCCAACTCCTCCTCGATCGCGGCGTCCGCGTCGCCGACCGGCCCATCGGGCGGCAGCGCGCCGATGGCCTCGACCAGCTCGTAGACCTCCTCGATGGCGTAGCGGGTGAGGCTGGCATGGGTCTGCTGGCGGTCCCACGGGCACTCCTCCCGCAGGCGCCGAACGATGCCGTGGAAACGGACGAGCTCGTGACCGACGGGCTCGCCCAGGCGCGGGATGTACAGGCAGGTGAGATGGTCCGGCTCGATGCTCCGGTCGAGCTCGGCCCAGGGCACCGACGTCACCTGCTCGTCGGGCAGGCCCAGCCGCTGCAGGACGACGACCTCCTCGTCGCCGGAACCGTCCGCGGCCAGCTTGATGTCGGACAGCACCCAGCGGGCGTGGGCGTGAGCGACGAGCAGCGGGCCCCGCTCGCCGGCCGCGGCCTCGGCGAACTGGTGCCCGTCCACCAGGCGCACGCCGGCCTCCACCGGGTCGATGCCCAGCCGTCCGTAGGCCAGGTCGAGGAACGAGAGGCCCGGCACGACCCGGGTGGTCACCCTGGGATCGGCCAGCAGGTGGCGGACGCTGCGCTCGAGGACGAAGGGCGAGCCCGGCACCGCATACACCACCTCGCCGTCCTGCGTGGCGGCCGTGACGAGCTGCTCGGTGATGGCCCCGTACACCTCGGCGAAGGTGTCGGCGTCCTCGTACAGATGATCCAAGGTGGTTGCATCCTCAACCACGACGGCTGACGGATGACGGGCGGTCCGCAGGAACCGGGGGACCGGGCGACTCAGTGCTTCGAGGGCGGCCGCGGTGACCAGTTCCGGCCCAGCCGGGCCGAGGCCGACCACGACGACCAGCGGCGCCGCCATCGGTCAGCGGAGGGAGACGACGCCGCCCCGGGCCGGATCCCAGCGGCCGTAGCGCCGGTCCACGTCGATGTCGGCCGTGGCCAGCCGGCCGCTCAGCGCGGCATCGCCAGGGGCGGTGCTCACCAGCGCCGCCAGGTCCTCACCCACCTCGTCGAAGGGGCGCACGAGGATGACGTGGTAGCCGAACTGGGACTGCACCGGTTCCGTGGGCTCACCGGCGGTGGCCGCCAGGGCCCCGGCGCTGAAGTCAGGGTCGAAGGAGGTCTGGAAGGTGTCCACCGGAAGGCAGGCGTTGCCGTCGTTGGCGGCCAGCGCACCACCGGTCTGGGCCGCGGCCGGTTCCGTCGACCGCTCGCTGGCCAGCTCGGCGAAGTCGGCACCCGCCTCCAGCTCCGCCAGCACGTCGCGGGCCTCGGCCTCCGTGTCGACGAGGATGTGGCGCACGCACAGCGCACCGGTGGCCGCCGGCTCCGTGGCGTACACGGCCTCCAGCTCGTCGGCGGTCGGCGCGGGGAGCTGCGAGAGCGACTCGACCGACGCCGCCCCGCGCACCACGTCGTCCTGCATTCCCTGGGAGAGGTCCTGTGCGTCCGGGCTGGCGGAGATCTGGGCCTGGATGCCGTCGAGGGCCTCCTGGGTCGGCTCCAGGCCGGCCTCGTCCAGGAGGTCCTCGGCGGCCGTCCAGGTGATCACCTGGTTGAGCCAGCCCCGGGCGCTGTCACCGTCCATGGAGTACGCGGTGCCGCCGGTCAGGTTGATGAGCCCGGGGTGGGCGGCCAGCTCCTGCAGGTCCCGCTCGAAGTCCGACCGGCGGACGACGGAGTCACCGACGGTCGCGGCGCGCGCCGGCACCGTCGTGCAGGCGGTGAGGCCGGTCAGCCCGGCCAGGACGAGGACGGGGCCGAGGGCGAGCGCGCCGGCGCCCACCGTGCGAGGGGTCCGCGTCACGGCGGCGACCCTACCCCGGCCGGCAGCGGCGCCCCCGGGCGCGACGTGCCGTCCGGGAACAGCTCCCCGAGCACGCTCAGGAGGTGGCGCGTCGGTTCCTGGCCGCGGCGCAGCGGCAGGACGAGTTGGTGCAGCGGCTCCTTGTAGATGGCGTCGCGGGCCACCCGCCGGAGCCGCATGGACTCGCTCGTCCGCAACTCGATGGGGGCCAGGCGGGCGCTGTCGGACGTGATCGACACGTCGCGCAGACCGAGGCGGAAGCACTCCGCCCGAAGGTGCCCGACGGCCAGGAGGTTGGCGGCCGGCTCGGGCACCGGGCCGTAGCGGTCCTGCCACTCGGCCTCGATGTCGTCCACCTCGGCGTGGTCGGTGACGGCGGCGAGCCGGCGGTAGGCCTCCAGCCGCAGTTCCTCCTTGGTGACGTAGTCGAGCGGCAGGTAGGCGTCGGTCGGCACGTCCAGCTTCACCTCGGCCGGCTCCCGCGGCGCCTCGCCCTTCATCTCGGCCACCGCCTCGTTGACCATCTGCACGTAGAGGTCGTAGCCCACCGCGGCGATGTGGCCGCTCTGATGCTCGCCGAGCAGGTTGCCGGCCCCGCGGATCTCCAGGTCGCGCATGGCGATCTTGAACCCGCTGCCGAGCTCGGTTGCCTCACCGATCGTCCGCAGGCGTTCGTACGCCTCCTCGGTGAGCACGCGGTCGGCGGGGTGGAAGAGGTACGCGTAGGCCCGCTGACCGCTGCGGCCGACCCGTCCCCGCAGCTGGTGGAGCTGGCCCAGGCCGAGGAGGTCGGACCGCTCCACGACCAGCGTGTTGACGGTCGGCATGTCGATGCCCGACTCGATGATCGTGGTGCAGACGAGGACGTCGTACTCGCCCTCCCAGAAGTCGACCACCACCTGCTCGAGCGTCCCCTCGTCCATCTGCCCGTGGGCCACGGCGATGCGGGCCTCCGGGACCAGCTCCCGCAGCCGGGCCGCGCAGTGGTCGATCGACTGGACCCGGTTGTGGACGTAGAAGACCTGGCCCTCCCGAAGGAGCTCGCGGCGCATGGCCTCCGCGACTGCCCGCTCGTCGTACTCGCCCACGAAGGTGAGGATGGGCTGGCGGTCGGCAGGTGGCGTCTGGATGAGCGAGAGGTCGCGGATGCCGGTCAGGCTCATCTCCAGCGTCCGGGGGATGGGCGTGGCCGACATCGTGAGCACGTCGACGTCGGTCTTGAGCTTCTTGATGCTCTCCTTGTGCTGGACGCCGAAGCGCTGCTCCTCGTCGATCACCAGGAGGCCGAGATCCTTGAACTCGATCCCCTCGGTCAGCAGCCGGTGGGTACCGACGACGCAGTCGACCTCACCCGACTTGAGCCCGGCGACGACGTCCCGAGCCTGCGCCGGGCTGAGGAACCGTGACAGCACCTCGACCCGCACCGGGTAGCCGCGGAAGCGGTCGGCGAAGGTGTTGCCGTGCTGCTGCGCCAGCAGGGTGGTGGGCACGAGCACGGCCACCTGCTTGCCGGCCTGGATGGCCTTGAAGGCGGCGCGGATGGCGACCTCGGTCTTGCCGAAGCCGACGTCGCCGCACAGCAGCCGGTCCATCGGGAAGCCGGCCTCCATGTCCGCCTTGACGTCGATGACGGCGCGGAGCTGGTCGGGCGTCTCGACGAACGGGAAGCCGTCCTCGAGCTCGCGCTGCCACGGTGTGTCGTCGCCGAAGGCGAAGCCAGGCGCGTGGCGGCGGCGCTGGTAGAGCACGACGAGCTCCTGGGCGATCTCCCGGACGGCCGACCGCACACGGCTCTTGGCCTTCTCGAAGTCCGCGCCACCGAGCCGGTGCAAGGTCGGTGACTCGCCGCCGACGTAGTGGCGAACGGCGTCGATCTGGTCCGAGGGGACGTAGAGCCTGTCGCCGCCCTTGTACTCCAGCAGCAGGTAGTCCCGCTCGACCCCACCGATGGTCCGCTTGACCATGCCCCCGTACCGACCGACGCCGTGGTGGTAGTGCACGACGTAGTCGCCGGCCTTGAGGTCCTCGAACACGCTGACCGACTGCCGCTTGCGGGGCCGCGGCGCACGGTGGGCCCGGCGGCGGCCGGTGAGGTCGGCCTCGGCCAGGACGGCCAGCTTGGCCTCCGGGAAGATGGTGCTGAAGTGGAGCGGCGCCACCACGATCCGCCCGCCGCTGCGGGTGAGTCGCTCGTCGAGCGGCTCGCTCGTGTGCACCACGAGATCGAGCCCGTGCTCGCCCAGGATGCGCGAGAGGTTCGTGGCGGACCCTTCTCCCTCGGCGGCCACCGTCACCCGGTAGCCGTCCGCGAGCAGCGTCGCCGAGCTGGCCGGTGATGGCGTCGGCGTCCCCCGGCGTGGCCGCCCACCCGCGGGTCGCCACCGTGGGCGTGTCCGGCGAATCCGGGGTGGCCACCAGCGACCACGCGCCGCCCGAGACCCCCTCCAGCAGCCGTTCGGCCGGCAGGTGGAGGCGGGGGAGCCCTTCGTCCTCGTTCGCGCCCCACGTGCGGGCCAGGGTGGCGGCCAGATCGGCCTCTTCCGCGAGGACGTCCGCCGCCCGGTCCCGCAGGCGCCGTGGCTCGACCAGGATGACCTGCGCCGTGTCCGGCAGGCGGTCGGTGAGCAGCCGGTCACCGTCGACCAGCCAGGGCAGCCAACTCTCCATGCCGTCGAACGTGAGGCCGCCCGCCAACCGCTCCCACTGGTCCCGACCCCACGGCTGCTGCCGGACGAGCTCCTCGGCCCGGTGGCGGACGTCGTCGGTGATCCGCAGCTCCCGGGCCGGGAAGACGTGGGCCTCTTCGAGCGGGTCGGTCGAGCGTTGGTCGTGCACCGAGAACTCGGTGAGGCGGTCGACCTCGTCGCCCCACAGGTCGATGCGGACCGGCGCGTCGGAGGTGGACGGGAAGACGTCGATGATCGACCCGCGTCGGGCCACCTCGCCGCGATGCTCGACCAGTTCCTCGCGCCGGTAGCCGGACGTCACGAGCCGGGCCAGGAGCTCCTCGGCGTCGAGGACGTCGCCGGGGTGCACGACGACAGGATCGACGTGGTCATCGCCCGGCCCCAGGCGCTGCAGGAGCGCGCGAATGCCGCCGACGACGATGCGGGGCGGTCGGCCGCCCTCGTCGGCGAGCCGCCACAGCACCCGCAGGCGGTGCCCCATCGTCTCGACGCTCGGGCTGACCCGCTCGAAGGGCAGGGTCTCCCAGGCCGGGAACAGCTCGACGTCGTCGGGCGGCAGGTACCGCTGGAGGTCGTCGACCAGCCGCTGGGCCGCGGTCCCCGTCGGCACTGCGACCAGGAGCGGCGCGCGGCTGGACAGCCGAGAGAGCCCGGCCAGCGTCAGCGGGCGGGCGGCTTCGGTGACGGCCAGGACCGCGCTGCGGCGACCGAGCACGGCCGCCAGGGCGGGCTCGTCGCGCAGGAGTTGGGGGAGCGACTGGAGACTCATCGGCGGGCCGAGCACCGTACCGCGGCCGGCCCGCCCTTCCTCGCGGTCTACTCCGGCAAGGAGCTGCGATCCCGGCCCTTGGTGACCAGCACGACGCCGGCCACGACCAGCGCGGCGCTCAGGGCGAGCAGCAGCGGGGCATGCGAGCCGGTCTCGGGCAGGGCGCGGTTGCTCAGCGCCGAGCCGCTGGAAGGCGTGGTGGAGCCGGACGGCAGCGTCGTGACACCCTCCGAGCTCGGTGTGGTGGAGCCGCCGCCGGTGCTCGTGGTCGGGCCTGTGGTCGGCGGTACGGTCGTCGCCTCTGTGGTGGGCGTGCTCGTGCAGTTGTCGGCCGTCGTGATGTAGGGCCCGGCCACGCGGCCGCGGGCGTCACCGTTGCCGGTGAAGACAGCCTTGACGTCGACCTGCCCGCAGTTGGACTGGATCGTCAGCACCGCGGTCGTCGCGCCGGCCGGGATCGTGCCGGCCACCTCGTTGGTGTCGGGGTTCGACGAGATGCCGCGGTGGGCCCGCACCCGGATGGGGGTGTCGGTCGTGCGGGGCGCGTCCAGCGTGTACGCAATGGTCATGGCGCCGTTGGCGTCGACGTCGAGCACGATCGTGAACGTCGTGCCGTCGATCGTCCGGCTGTTCGTGCACGAGAGCGGGGCGACCTTCACGTCGTTGTTCCCGCCGCAGTTGGCCAGGGCCTCGGCTGTCCCGCTGGTGGCGAGCGCGAGTCCGGCTGTGGCGGCGCCGGCCACGACCATCACGCCCGCCCAGGTACGGATCCGGGCGCGCGCACGGGCAAGGGGGGTGTTCGACATGGTGATGTTCAGTCCTCTCTTGACATTCCGCCCGGGGGGTCTCCGTCGATCTTGGGCAGGAATCGTGGGCAGGGTTCGTGACGATCAATGCCGTACCCGCGCCGCCCGGCGGGTTCGCCCAACGTAGTGCGGAGCTGACGATGCTGACTGATCGTTCAGCTAGGCCGTGTCTCCCAGGCGGAACAGGGCCTCGAAGATCCGGTCGGCCACCTCATCCACGTCGGCGGCGCCATCGACCTCGATCAGCAGCCCGGCCTCGCGGAGGTAGGCCAGCAAGGGCCCGGACTCCTCCGCGTCGACGGCCAGCCGGTGGTCGACCACCTCCGGCCGGTCGTCGCCTCGCCCTCGGGCCAGTAGGCGCTCGCGGGCTTCCTCGGGTCCGAGCTCGATCTGGACCGCGGCGTCGAGGCGGCCCGGACTCGCCGACAGGAACGCCTCCGCCTGCTCCGCGGTGCGCGGGAACCCGTCGAGCAGGAAGCCCCGCTCGACGACATCGGGGGCCTGCAGCGCGTGCTCGACCACCCCGAGCATGACGTCGTCAGGGACGAGCTCGCCGGATTCGACGTACGGCCGCGCCAAGCGACCGAGCTCCGTGCCGGCGTCCATCGCCCGCCGGAGCATCGCTCCCGTCGAGAGGTGCACGACGCCCAGCCGGCCGGCCAGGAGCTTGGCCTGGGTGCCCTTGCCCGCGCCGGGCGGGCCCAGGATCACGAGCCGGCGGGGAGATTGTGGTGACCGCTGCACCGTGACATGGGGCTCGCTCCGCTCGCTCATAGCGCACGACCATTGAACTCGTTCATGGCGGCGGCGGTGCCATCGGTGAGGATCGACTCGACGGCGTCGGCGGCGTCCTGCACCGCCACGTCCAGCAGGGCCCGCTCGGCTTTGGGGATCCGGTGCAGCACGTGGTCGGCGCCGCGCTCCTTGCTCGGCGGCTTGCCCACGCCGATGCGGACGCGGAGGTAGTCCTGCGTCTTCAGGTGCTGGGTCACCGACCGCAGGCCGTTGTGCCCGGCGAGCCCGCCACCCTCCTTGATCCGCACGACGCCGGGCGGCAGGTCGAGCTCGTCGTGGACGACCACGAGCCGGCGGGGGTCGTCGACGCCGTACCGCCGCACCAAACCGGATGCCGCGTCACCGGACAGGTTGACGTAGGTGGTCGGGACGGCGAGCGCCAGCTGCCGGCCCCCGATGGTGACCTCGGCCGTGAAGGCGCGGGCGCGCCCCTTGCGCAGGCGCGCGCCGTGGCGCCGAGCCAGTTCCTCGATCACCTCGGCACCGACGTTGTGGCGCGAGCGCGCGTACTCCGCGCCCGGATTGCCCAGCCCGAGCGCCAGCAGGTCGGCCGACCTGCCCCGCCGGGCGATCACTCGGAGGAGCTGTCGCCCTCGGCAGCAGCGGCATCGCCGCCGGCCTCGCCCTCGGCGGCCTCGCCCTCGGCACCTTCCGCCTCCTCGCCCTCCTCGGGCTCCTCGACGATCTCCACCTGTGCGGCGAGCGCGGTGACGATCGCCATCTCCGGGTCGTCGATGAGCTCCACGCCCTCGGGCATCGTGAGCTCGCCCGCCCGGACGACGTCACCGACCTCCATGTCGGAGACGTCGTAGGTGAAGGCTCCAGGCACGTTGCGGGGCGTGGTGCGCACCGTGATCGTGTCGACAGCCGGGTCCACCAGGCCACCCTCGGCCAGCACGGCCTTGGCTTCGCCCACGAGGTGGAAGGCCACGGAGATCTCGATGACCTCGTCGAGGCTCACGACCACGAAGTCGATGTGGGCGACGTTGCGCTTCAACGGGTCCCGCTGGAGGGACTTGACGATCGTCGGATGCGTGGTGCCGTCGATGTCGAGGTTGATGAGCGCGTTGACCCCCGCGGGCCCGGTGAGGGCGTGACGCAGCTCCCGGCGGTCGACGGCGATGCTCAACGAGTCCATGCCGTGGCCGTAGAGCACGGCGGGGATCTGGCCCTCGGACCGCAACCGGCGGCTGGCGCTGCTGCCCGTGATGCGACCGGTGTGAGCGGTGAGGGTGATGTCGGTCATGGCGCGGGCCTCCACGCGGGAACGATGGCGGGGCCGCGGCAGGACACGCGGCGGGAGAACGGACTTCGAGACGGCCAGGCAGTCTACGGGACCGGCGACCCGACTCACCACCTGCCGGACCGACCAGTGAAGCGCCATGTCTCATAGTGTGCCCGTCGTGCCCTTCGATGCGCTCCGCTTCCGGCAGGTGCTGGGTCACTTTCCCACCGGCGTCACGGTGGTCACCGGGCTCGTGCCGACGCCCCCGGGCTCGGATCTGGCTCCCAAGCCGTCGGGTCTCACCATCGGCTCGTTCACCTCGGTCTCCCTGGACCCGCCGCTGGTCGGGTTCCTGCCGGCCTTCACCTCCGACAGCTGGCAGGAGATCGGTCCCACCGGAGTCTTCTGCGTCAACGTGCTGGCCGACGACCAGGTGGAGCTGTGCTGGCGGTTCGCCAAGGAAGCCGACGATCGCTTCGAGGGGGTCGAATGGACGCCGGCTCCCGCCACCGGTTGCCCGATCCTCGCCGGCGCCGGCGCATGGATCGACTGCGAGGTCGAGCAGGTCCACGACATCGGTGACCACTGGTTCGTCGTCGGCCGGGTGCTGGCGCTCGACCATGCGGACCCGTGGCCCAACCCCATGGTGTTCTACCGGGGGAAGATCGGCGGCTACTCCTCGCCCCCGGCGTGATGGGGGACACCTTCGCCGGCTGGCTGGCCGGCGCTGTGCTCGGGGTCGTCCTGCTGGTGGCCGGCAGCGCCAAGCGGGCCGACCGGGGCTGGCCGTCCGCGGCCGCGGCCCTCGGTGTGCCGGCCTGGACGGTTGCGCCGTTGCCGTGGGTCGAGATCGGGCTCGGGGCGGTGCTCATCTCCGGTCTGGTCCGACCGCTGGCCCTCGTGCTGGCGGCGATCCTCCTCGTGCTGTTCACCGTCCTGGTCGTGGTCAACCTGGCGCAGGGCCGGCGGCCGCCGTGCGCGTGCTTCGGCGCCCGCTCCCGCGAGCCGATCAGCGTGTTGAGCGTGCTCCGCAACCTGGGCCTGCTCGCACTGGCGGCGGTCGCACTGGTGGCCTGATGCGAGGTTCAGCGTGGCGACGATCGATCTGAACGCGGACCTGGGGGAGGGGTTCGGGCGTTGGACCCTGACGGACGACGCCGCGCTGCTGGCCGTCGTCACCAGCGCCAACGTGGCCTGTGGGTTCCACGCCGGCGACCCGTCGACCATGCGCACGGTCTGCGATCTGGCGGTGGCCGCGGGCGTCAGCATCGGCGCCCAGGTGTCCTACCGGGACCTGGCCGGCTTCGGGCGCCGGTCGATGGACGTCCCGCCCGACGAGCTGGCTGACGAGGTCACGTACCAGATCGGCGCGCTGAGCGTCTTCGCCACCGCCGCCGGGGACCGGGTGCGCTACGTCAAGCCCCACGGCGCGCTCTACCACCGCGTCGTCCACGACGAGGCCCAGGCCGGGGCGGTGGTGGCGGGCATCCGGCGGGCCGGGGGCGACCTGGCCGTGCTCGGCCTCCCAGGATCGGAGCTGCTCCGGGTGGCCGCCGCGGCCGGACTCCCCGTGGTGGGCGAGGCGTTCGCCGACCGCGCCTACGCACCCGACGGAGGGCTGGTCAGCCGCAGCGAAGAGGGCGCGGTGCTCACCGACCAGTCGGCGGTCGTGGCCCAGGCGGTACGGCTCGCCACGGCCGGTGAGGTGGTCACCGTCGGCGGCGAGGTGCTCCCAGTCCGCGCCCGATCGCTCTGCCTCCATGGCGACACCCCCGGGGCGGCCGGCTTGGCGGTGGTCGTGCGCGATGCGCTCGTCGCCGGCGGCGTGACCGTCGCGCCCTTCGCATGAGGATCAGGCCGGCCGGCGCGCACGCGCTCCTGGTGGAGCTGGAGGACCTGGCGCAGGTGCAGGGTCTCCACGCCGCGCTCGTCGGGCGGCAGGCGGCAGGGGACCTCCCCACCGTGATCGACATCGTCCCTGCTGCCCGCACGGTTCTCCTCGACGGCGTCGATGATCTCGACGCGATGGCCGTCGCCGTTGCCGCGTGTCCGCTCACGATCGCGACCGCGCCCGCGCCCGCGGTGGGGCCGGTGGTCGAGATCCCGGTCGTCTACGACGGCGAGGACCTGGCGTGGGTCGCCGACCAGTGGGGGACGACCGTCGCCGGCGCCGTCGCACTCCACAGCGGCGCCACGCTCCGGGCCGCCTTCTGCGGCTTCGCCCCGGGCTTCGCCTACCTCGTCGGCCTGCCCGAGCGGTGCCACCTACCCCGGCGACCCCGTCCCCGTCCGGAGGTGCCGGCCGGCGCGGTGGCCGTGGCGGGAGAGTTCACCGGCGTCTACCCGCGGCCGTCGCCGGGCGGCTGGCACCTCATCGGCCGCACGACGACGCGCGATGTGGGATCCGTCGCGGCCCGAGCCGGCCCTGGTGGCGCCGGGCACCGGTGTGCGGTTCGTCGCCGTCGAGCCGTGACCACGGGACCGGGGCGAGCGCTGGTGGTCGTCCGGGCGGGCGCGCTGACCGTCGTGGAGGATCTCGGGCGGCCCGGCCACGCCCATCTGGCCGTCCCCCGGTCCGGCGCGCTCGACCGGGCCGCGCTGGCCGAGGCGAACCGCCTGGTCGGCAACGGGCCGGACCGGCCGGGCCTGGAGACCACCCTCACCGGTGTCGCGCTCCGCGCCAGCGCGACTGTGGTGGCGGCGGTGACGGGCGCACCGGCAGACGTCAGGGTCGAGGGACACCCAGTCGCCATGGCGGAGCCGGTTGTCGTGCCCGCCGGCGCGGTGCTCGATGTCGGCACCGCCCGCACCGGCGTCCGGTCGTACGTGGCCGTCGAGGGTGGCCTCGCGCTGGAGCCGGTGCT
The DNA here is from genome assembly GCA_963813375.1 of uncultured Acidimicrobiales bacterium. GTDB lineage: Bacteria > Actinomycetota > Acidimicrobiia > Acidimicrobiales > Ilumatobacteraceae > DASTFY01. Next base: position 108,679 of record CAWEYT010000015.1, read on the forward strand.
CGGGAGCTGTTCGACCGACGTGCTCTCCGGGCTCGGTCCGCCTCCGCTGCGGGCCGGTGACGTCCTGCCGTTGGGTTCCTCGCGAACGGGAGCCGCCGGGACGCGACCCGTGCCGAGTCGTGCCTGGCCGGCGGGACCGATCGTCCTGGCCGTCACGCCCGGTCCCCGGAACGACTGGTTCACGGCAGCCGCGCTGGCCACGCTGGTCAGCAGCCCCTACCGCGTCAGCCGGGACTCGAACCGCATCGCCCTGCGCCTCGAGGGTCCGACCCTCGATCGGACCGTGACCGCCGAGCTCGCCAGCGAGGGGCTGGTGCTGGGGGCTGTGCAGGTGCCGGCCGACGGTCAGCCGCTCGTCTTCCTGGCCGACCACCCGACCACCGGCGGCTACCCGGTGATCGCCGTCGTGGACGACCGCGACGTGGACGCCTGCGCGCAGGCTCGTCCGGGCGCCGAGGTTCGCTTCCGCTGGTCCGCCTCCTCCCACGAGGTCGCACCCGGTGCGGCGGGACCCACCCGGTACGGTGCCGGCCCGTGACCCGTGCCGAGCCGATCCGCGTCGGCGTCCTCGGGGCCGCGGGCCGCATGGGCACCACCGCCTGTCTCGCCATCGATGGGGACCCCGGCCTGGAGCTGGTGGCCGCGGTCGATCCGCACGGCGCGGGCGGCGACGTGGCCGGCCTCGCGATCGCCGGGGACATCGCCGCGCTGGCCGAGGTCGGAGCGGAGGTGGCGGTCGATTTCACGATGCTGGACGCGGCCCGCGCCAACCTGGCCTGGTGTGCGGAGCACGGCACCCACGCCGTCGTCGGCACGACCGGGTTCACGGAGGACGACCACGCGGCGCTGCGCGTCGCCTTCACCCGCTCCAACTGCCTGATCGCACCGAACTTCGCCATCGGCGCGGTGCTGATGATGCGCTTCGCCGAACTGGCGGCGCCGTTCTTCGAGACGGCCGAGATCATCGAGCTGCACCACGACGGCAAGGCCGACGCGCCGTCGGGGACGGCGATGATGACGGCGCGAGCGGATGGCCGCGGCGTCCGGTGACTGGGCGCCCGATCCCACCACCCGCGAGGTGGTCGGCGGCGCGCGCGGCGGCACCGGCCCGGCGGGCATCCACGTCCACTCGGTGCGGCTCCGCGGGCTGGTGGCCCACCAGGAGGTGCTGCTCGGGACGGTCGGCCAGAGCCTGACCATCCGCCACGACAGCTACGACCGCGAGAGCTTCATGCCGGGCGTCCTCTTGGCCGTCAAGCGGGTGGCCGACCACCCCGGCGTGACCGTCGGGCTGGACGCCTACCTCGGGCTCTGACCCTCGGGACGAGCCCCACCCATCCGGCCGCGGGCCTGGGCGGCGATCAGGCGCCGTCGCGGCAGACGGTGGAGGTGCCGAACTTGCGGGCCAGCTCCTCCTTGATGCCCTTCACGCCGTAGTGGCTCACGATGCGGTGGGCGAAGAGCAGGTCCTTCTGCGCGGCGACCTGGCCGGCGAAGGCGTCGGCGCAGAGCTCGGGCTCGATGTTCGCCGCGGCCAGGATGGCGCCCGTCAGCCCGAGCATGCCGGCGTAGGCCACCACCGAGGAGTTGCCGGCGTAGATGGGCCGGTGGAAGCAGGCCAGCATCTCGAGCATTCGCTCGGTGTCGCCGGTGGAGTCCTTGATGGCTGCGACCCTCAGCGCCTTGAGCTCCTCCATCGTGATGCCGGGGGGCGACACCTTGGGCCAGTGGTAGGCGATGATGGGCATCGAGCCCGCGGCGCCGACCACCTCGCCATAGAACTCCCGCACGTCGCCGTGGCGCGGTGACAGGACGAGGGCGGCGTCGGCACCGGCCTCGGCCGCCCGCCGGGTCAGTTGCGGGACGCTGACCCCCGCCGCCAGGTCGCCCGTGCCGAGGATGACCGGCACGTGCGCCGGCACGGCGGCCTTGACCGCCTTGAGGAGCTGCAGCCGCTCCTTCATGGCGAGGTGGGAAGCCTCACCCGTGCTTCCGGCGACCACCACGGCCCGGACTCCCCGGGTCGAGAGGTGGGCGGCATGCTTGGCCGTCGCTTCGGTGTCGACGTGGCCGTGTTCGTCGAAGAAGGTGACGAGTGCTGCCGCGATGCCGGTGAACACAGGTTTCGGGTTCATGGAACCTCCTCGTGGTTCTGCCAGTGCAATCCTTGGGGGGCCTCGGGATGGGCGCGCTCGACGGGATCGGAGCCGAGGGTGCCACCGGCGTTGTCGACCAGTACGGCGCCGCGCTCGATCGCCACGACCCCGGGCCCCTCTCTCACCCACCGCCGGGCCTGGGCCGCTCCGATCCCGCTCGAAGCGCCTGCGACCACGGCGACACCGCTCACTTGGTGTCTGGGCCCCCGTCCATCCCCGCACCGTAGCGCGCCGGGTCCGGCGGTGCGACTGGCGACTCCTCCGGCCGCTCGATCTCCTCGATGACCTCGGGAATGGACTTCCGGGCCCGCCCGGCGGACTGGAAGAAGGTCAGCGCGAAGAGCCCGATCACGACCCACCACTGGTAGCGCTCGATGAAGTCCAGGAAGGCCTTGATCTGGTCCTCGAGCAGCTTCCCGCCCGCCCACAGCACGATCAGCTTCAGCACGATCCCCAGCGTGACCAGGGGCAGGAAGGTCCGCGGAGCCATGCGCCGGTGCCCGACCATGAGGCAGACGATGTTGCTGCCCGGCATCAGGACGACCAGCGGACGGCCGCCCCGGTCCACGCCGCGCTGGATCCACCGGATCGTGGCCGGCAACTCGCCGACCTGGCCCTCGACCCAACCGATTCCCCTCGCGCCGTACCAACGGCCGATGAGGTACAGCACCACGGCGGCGGCCAGGACTCGGAGGAACCCGACGACCGCGTAGGGGAGGGGGTCGATGAAGGGGACCGAGCCGAGGAGGTTCCGGTTGCGCGACGACAGCGCCAGGATGCCCACCGGGTGCTCGTCGATGACCGCCGGTGCGATGTTCGAGCCGATGGTGCCCGCGACGTACAGGAGCAGGCCGGCCACGAGGACGAGGCGGCGCACCGCGGCGCGGGGCATGGCCGGTGGCGGCGGCGCGGTGACCGGCTGGCCCAGCGGAGGCGGCAACGGCCCCGGCAGCTCGGCAGGCTCGGCGGGCTCGGCCATCGGTCGATCGTACCGTCGCCGCCCGCGGGCCCACCCGGGCAGGTCCGGGGTGGTGGGCGCTACGAGACCGTGCCGCACTCCCCCCCGGCGTGGAGGCAGGAGCCGATGAAGTTGGACAGCGCCGTCTGGTTCCAGGCGTTGAAGAAGTCGGCGTGGTACGTGTACGGCGCTCCCGAAGCGAGCGTCAGTCCGGTGTTGCCGAACGTCTTGTAGCGGAAGTTGAACTCGAGCAATGGCACGGGGACCGGGTAGTTGCTCGGGCACATGCCGCTCACCGTGTAGGCCATGTGGCTCCGGTGGTCGGGCGAGTCCAGGTTCTTGCCGTCCCAGCAGTCGGGGAAGCGGATCTGGAGGACGAGGGTGCCGCCGCCGCAGTTCGGCGGCGTGGCCGACCGGTTGCCCATCCCCTGGCACATCCAGGCCACGGCGTCGGTGGGCAGCGGGGCGGTGGCGGTCGCGCTGCCGGCGATCATCCGCAACCCGGCCGGGAAGGCCCGAATGGTCGCTGGATCGCGGTGCGAGCCACCCCGGTAGTAGATGAGCGCCGACTGCGCCGGGACCGCGACGCCGTTCTGGTAGAGCATCGGGCCCCAGTAGGCGGAGCTGTCGGCCGCGGCGCTGCACGTCGTCGCCTGCCCCGCGAGCGACTGGGCCGTCGAGGCGGCGTTGGTCGTCCGGTTACCGAGGAACTGGTGCAGGTGCGACATGCCGGCCATGTTCGGGTGGACGATCGGGTCGTCGGGGGCGAGGTGGCTGGAGCCGCAGAGGATCCGGAAGGTGGCCAGCCCGCCGCCTCCCGAGCTGCCGGCATCCTGCGGGCCACCGGGCCCGTTCGACGCGCTCCCGGCGCTCGGTCCGGCCGGGCGCCCCGGTCGGCGGGCGCCTCCGCCCGGGGGCGGACCGCACGCCACCGCCCCGACGAGCGCGGCAGCGACGGCGACGCTGATGACAGCCAAGGATCGGCGCATCATGGTTTGCCTCCAGGTGGTTCGGTCCGCCCCTGGACCCCGCCGGACTTCCGCTCCGCGTCCCGCTTGGTGCTCCCCTGCCCGCCCGGCGTGGCGGCTCCCGTTGTAGCACAACCGCAACCTTGTAATGCAACCGCAACATCCGGCCAAGGCGGCCCGCGGAGGCCGGCCCGCGAGGCGACCGCGACCGCGGCGACTGGTCGCTTTCCACGCACAAATCGCGGACAGGTGACCGCCGGAGGCCACGCGCAGCGCGATTTGTGCACCGAATGTGACGCGCGAGGGTGGTTGACGGTGAGACAGTTTCTGTCTTATCGTCTCACCAATGTCCGTTCTCGCCGCGCCCGCGTCGCCGCCCCTGGCCGGTCCTGCGAGCAGCGAGGACCGGGTGCTCGATGCGGCCAAGCGCTGTTGCGAGCGCTGGGGCATGGCCAAGGTCACGGTCGACGACATCGCCGTCGAGGCCGGCATCTCCCGGGCCACCCTCTACCGCCTGTTCCCCGGCGGCAAGGAGGTGCTCTACGAGGCCCTGCGGCGCCGCGACAGCAACGACTTCTTCATCGAGCTCCAGGCGCACGTCGCCGCGGTCGACTCGCTCGACGAGCTCCTGGTGCGCATCGTCGTCGAGGCCACCCGCCAGCTCCGCTCGGACGAGCATCTCCAGGTGATGCTGGCCTCCCGCCCTGGCGAAGTGGCCATGACGCTCAACTTCGATGGCCTGCCGGTCATCTTCGAGACGGCCACCGCCTACCTCACCCCGCTGGTCGCCGGCTGGATCGGTGAGGAGCGGGCCGCCGAGCTGGCCGAACTGCTCAGCCGTCTCGTCGTGTCGTACTTCCTGACCCCATCGCGCTTCGTCGACTTCGGCGAGCCCGTGTCGGCTCGTCGTTTCATCCGCAACCACGTCCTGCCCGCCTTCCCCGTCCCGTCCTCCGACCCGACCCCCACCACGTGAGGTGACCGCCATGTCCACCACCATCTCGAGCAACGAAGAGATGATCGGCCGTGCCGATGTCGACGACATCGAGGCCATCCTGAGCGTGACCAACACCGACGTCGATGCCGTCGAGCACGTCGTCAAGGACAACGCCGACGCCATCTTCACCTGGGACTACTCCCTCGCCCGGCCCGCGCTCCGCAAGCTCTACGAGAAGGCCAAGACCGGCCAGTGGAACGCCACGACGGACCTGCCGTGGGAGACCGAGGTGGACCTCGAGGCCACTGTCGCCGCCGACCAGGCGGCGATCGGCGCCGGGATCGATCCCAGCATCTACATCGGCACCCCGGTGGAGAAGTGGGACGAGCGGCAGTGGGTCGAGTTCGGCATGGAGGGCCGGCGCTGGAGCCTCAGCCAGTTCATGCACGGCGAGCAGGGCGCGCTCCTGTGCACCGCCAAGATCGTCGAGACCGTGCCGTGGTACGACGCCAAGCTCTACGCCTCCACCCAGGTGGTCGACGAGGCCCGTCACGTCGAGGTCTTCGCCCGTTACATCGACGAGAAGCTGGGCGGCCACTACCAGATCAACGCCCACCTGCGGATGCTGCTGGACGACATCGTCAACGACAGCCGGTGGGACATGACCTACCTCGGCATGCAGGTGATGGTGGAGGGCCTGGCCCTCGCCGCTTTCGGGTTCATGCACCAGATCACGAGCGAGCCCCTGCTCAAGCAGATGCTCCGCTACGTGATGAGCGACGAGGCCCGCCACGTGGCCTTCGGGGTGCTCAGCCTGAAGGAGGTCTATGACGGCATGACGGACGCCGAGATCATGGACCGCCAGGAGTTCGCCTTCGAGGCCGCCGTGCGCATGCGGGACCGCTTCCTCCAGCAGGAGGTGTGGGAGCGCATGGGCGTGGCGCCCAAGGAGATCGTGCCCCTCGTGATGCAGGACCCGATGCGCGGGCTCTTCCAGCAGATGCTCTTCTCCAAGATCGTCCCCAACTGCAAGAAGCTCGGCCTGCTGGACCGCAACGAGGCCTGGCTGCGCCGCCGCTTCGAGGAGATGGGCGTGATCCAGTTCGAGGACTGGGCCGACACCGGCGAGGAGTACCTGCAGTTCGAGCTCGGCGAGGAGGCCCCGGCGCCGGTCAAGGCCTGACTGTCCGCCCAGCGGGCGCCGGCCGGTGCCGGTAAACTGCTCGCGTCGATGGCGGTCGACGGCCAGGAGCGGGCGGCAGAGCAGAGGAGCGGGACATGGTGCGAAGGGCCTTCATCGCGGGCGTGCTCGTGCTGGCGTTCGGGGCTACCGCCTGCGTGCCAAAGCCAACGCCGAAGCCGCCGCCGCCGCCGCCGCCGTCGGCGGACGGGTCCCGGCCGAACATCGTCTTCTTCATGACCGACGATCAGTCCGCGGACCAGATGAGCGCGTTGCCCGCTGTGCGCGAGCTCATCACCGCGCGCGGCGCGACCTTCGCCAACGCCATCGTGCCGATCCCGCTGTGCTGCCCCGCCCGCGCCAGCCTGCTCACGGGGCAGTACCCGCACAACCACGGCGTCATTTCCAACAACAACTCGTCCGGCGGAGGGTTCGCGGGTCTCGACCAGACCAACACGTTGGCGAAGTGGCTGCACGACGCCGGGTACCGGACCGGCCACGTCGGTAAGTACATGAACGGCTACGGCCGGGGGAGCGCCATCCCGTTGGGGTGGGACGAGTGGTGGGCGACCTCTCGGAACCCCTTCCTGATGTACGACTACACCCTCAACCACAACGGCACCGAGGTGCCCTTCGGGTTCGCGCCGAGCGACTACAAGACCGACGTGATCACCAGGATCAGCCGCGAGTTCGTGACCGGCGCCGCGCCCAAGCGCGCAACCGTTCTACTTGCAGGTCTGGTACACGGCCCCCCACGTGGAGTTGGGGACCGACAGCCGCGGCAGCAACCACGACGACCAGGCGCCCCGGCCGGCTCCCCGCCACGCGAACGCCTACGCCACGGCACCGATGCCGCAGGATCCGAGCTACGCGGAGAAGGACGTCTCGGACAAGCCGTCCTGGGTCCAGGCGCTCGGGAACATCGGCACGAGCCGCACCGACGTGCTGACCGGCAAGTACCGCACGCAGCTCGCCTCGCTGGCGTCGGTCGACGAGGGGATCCGCCAGATCGTGCAGGCGGTCGCCAACGCGGGCGAGCTCGACAAGACCGTGTTCGTGTTCACCTCCGACAACGGCTACACCCACGGGGAGCATCGCATCGCGTTCCGCAAGAGCGTGATCTACGAGCCCTCGATCCGTGTCCCGTTCTACGCCGCCGGTCCCGGCTTCCCGCAGGGCGCCCGGGTGATCACCCCGGTCATGTTCCCGGACGTCGCACCGACCTTCCTCCGGCTGGCCGGGGCGAAGTCCGGTCGGACGATGGATGGAACCGGCCTGCAGGAGTGGCTGGTGCGACGTGACGTCGACCGGCCCATCCTGATCGGCAGCGGCATCGACACTGCGGCGAACGCCCAGTTCGAGGGGGTCCGCACCCATCGGTGGGTCTACGCCGAGTACCCGGCCACGAACGAGCGCGAGCTGTACGACCTGGTGAAGGACCCGTACGAGCTGGTCAACCTGGCCGGATCGCCTAGCTACGCCGCGGTCCAGACCCAGCTCCGGAACCTGTTCCTCTCGCTGCAGAGCTGCGTCGGGGCCGCGTGCAACGTGCCCGTGCCAGCCGGCCTGGCGTGAGCCGGCCCCCCGCCGCCCGATCGACGGAACGGATCAGCGCCGCAGCGTGCTGAGCCTGGTGGCCAGCGCGGCCCGGGTGGCGGCGTAGGCCGGGTTGCCGGCGACGTTGACCAGCTCGGAGGGATCGGTCGCCAGGTCGTACAGCTCGCGGGCTCCGGACCGCCGCTCGACGTACTTGAACGTGCCCGTTCGCAGCCCGTCCCACTGGTTGCCGGGCGCTTCGATGTACGCGGCGTCCCGGACGGGCGCCCCGCTGTCCAGGAGGCGGGAGAGGTCGACGCCGTCGGCGCTGGGCGGAACCGCCCCCGCGAGCGCGCAGACCGTGGCGGCGATGTCGATCGAGCTGACGACACCGGTCTCCGCCCGGCCCGGCGCCCCCGGCCACCGCACGAGGAGCGGCACGTGGCTGGGCTCCTCGTACGGCTCCCCCTTCTTGAAGAGCCGGTGCTCTCCGAGCATGTAGCCGTTGTCCGACGTGAAGAAGATGGCGGTCGTCGGCAACCGGCCCGTGTCGGCGAGCGCGCTCAGCAGGGTTGTGATGCCGTCGTCGACCCCGAGCAGGGATCGCCCGATCTGCAGCCGGTCCCGAGGCACCTGCGCGAGTTGGGCGGCTGTCAGCGGTGGAGCGGTGTTGTGTGGTGCCGGCTTGTCGCTGACGTCGGTCTCGTTGAACGACGGAGGTACCGGAGGGAGAACCGGTGAGGCGTTGGCGTGACGGGCTGGAGGCACCGCCGGGAGGTGCGGCGCTTGTGGTCCGACGTAGAGGAACAGCGGCGTCGTCGTCGGGGTCGTCCGGACCTGATTGGCCGCGACGCCGAAGATGTAGTCGGTCGGGTGCTGATTGCCCGGCCGGTAGTTCCGTGATCCGGTCGCGAACCAGACGTCCCATCCCGGAGGCACGTACGACCCGCCGCGGCCCCAGGGGAACCCGTTGAGGTACTTCCCGGACAGGACCGTGCGGTAGCCGGCGGCGCGGATGCGGGTGGCGATGGTGTCGGCATCGGCCATCTGCGACGTGGTGTCGTTCGAGGTCACGCCCGTCCGGTAGGAGTACGTCCCCCTGATGAGCCCGACCCGCCCTGGGCCGCACAGCGGGGTCTCGACGGCACAGTTGACGCAGTCGATCCAGCCCTGCTGGAAGTTGGACACGACCGTGCGGAAGTCGAAGCGCATGTCGTCGGCCACGATCACCACGATCGTGCGGAAGCGCCCGACGACCTGCGCACGGGCCGGGCGCATCCCCGCGGTCATCGTGCTGAGCGCGGCGGCGCCCGCCGCAACGCCGGACCGCTTCAGCAGCTCCCGTCGTGACAGCATCCGTCCCCCCTTCAGGGTCGGGTCATCATCCCACCCGCCGCCACCGGGCGGAGGAGGTCGTCAGGGCCTGAGGGTCTGCAGGCGAGCGCTGAGCGAGGCCACCGTGCTCTGGTAGGCGGGGGAGAAGTAGACGTTGTTCAGCTCGGCCGGGTCGCCGGCGAGGTCATAGAGCTCCCGCCCGCCGTTGCCGTACTCGACGTACTTGTAGCGGGTCGTGCGCAGGGCGCGCCACGCGTTGCCGCCTCCGGGCGGCTCGATGTAGGCCGCGTCCCGCACCGCAGCGCCTGTCGTGATCAGCGGCGCCAGGTTCCGCCCGTCGGAGCCCGGAGGGGTCGTGCCGGCGATGCCGCAGAGCGTCGCCGAGAGGTCGACGGAGCTGATGAGGTTGCGCTCGGTGCGCCCGGCCACGCCAGGCCAGCGGACCATGAACGGGAGGCGGCTCGGCTCCTCGTAGGGCTCGCCCTTCTTCACCTGCCGGTGCTCGCCCAGCAGGTAGCCGTTGTCGCTGGTGAAGAACATGTGGGCGCTGTTCAGGCGGCCGGTCGCCGAGAGGGCGTTCATCAGCTCGCCGATCCCGTCGTTGACGCCCAGGAGGCAGCGGCCGATGCCCAGGCGGTCGCGGTCGATGGTCGCGATCTGCGAGGCGCTCAGCAACGGGAACTGCTGGTTGGCCGGCTTGTCGCTGACGTCCGCCTCGTTGAACGCCGGGGACTTCGGCGGCAGGTTGACGGCGGCGTTGGCGTACCGGGCCGGCGGGTTGGCCGGCAGGTGGGGCTCGGTCGGGGCGACCCAGAGGAACAGCGGCGTCGACGCGCGGGGTGTTGAGCACCTGCTGCGCGGCGAAGTGGAAGATGTAGTCGGAGGCCCACATCCCCCCGGGCTGGAAGTTGGACGACCCGGCGGCGTTCCAGACGTCCCAGCCGGGCGGCACGTACGATAGCCGGCCGGGTCCACGGGAAGTCGTTCAGGTACTTGCCGGACAGCACGGTCTTGTAGCCGCGGGAGCGGATGCGAGTGGCGATGGTGTCGGCGTCGTTCATCAGGTACGTGGTCGAGTTGCCGGTCACCCCGGTCCGCGACGAGTACATGCCCTTGAACATCGGCGGCGCGCGAGGGGCCGCACATGGGGACCTCGACGGCGGCGTTGACGCAATCGACCCACCGCGAGTCCAGGTTGCGCAGGACGGTGCGGTAGTCGAACCGCATGTCGTCCCCGATCATCACCACGATGGTCCGCGGCCCGCTCGGCGGCGGGGGCGGGCGCAGCGGCGGTTGCTGCGTCGGCGGCCCGCAGGCGGCCGCCACAGCAGCCACGCCAGCCACCGCGCTCGCCCTCTTCAGCAGTTCCCGTCGGCTGAGCGTCATCGCGACGTGGTCTCCTCGTTGCATCGGTGCCCGGGGCGTGGGGGCGCGCCAAGCCGGTCGTATGGGGGACTTGAAGACGTTACGGTCAGTTCAACGTCGAGCGACGGGCGCGCTGTCGGTCCTCGGGCGTCTCACCCGAACGGGGGCCGCGGCGGCGTGCCCGCGGCCACGCTCGGAGACTGGCCCACCACCCAGTGCCACCGCGCCGACCCGCCGGCGGGGCTCCGGCCCGCTCCCGGGGCACCTTTCGGCTCACCGGTGGTCCAGAGCGGCCCCGGCCCCGCTGGTACCGTTCGGTCGGCTATGCCCTACGACTCCGAACCCCGCTTCCGTGTCCTTCATGCCCTGCGCATCAAGGGCTTCGCCAAGGTGGACGTGCTGGCGGACCTCTCGGCCGTGGAACCGGACGAGGTCGAGCAGCACCTCGCCGACTTCCAGACCGAGGAGCTGGCCCTGTTCCGGGAGGCCCGTGCGCTCTGGCAGCTCACGCCCAAGGGCCGCGAGGTCCACGCCGAGGAGCTCGCCGCCGAGGCCCCACCGCTCCGGCCGCTACATCGAGCCCCACTACCCGCCGTTCCTCGAGCTCAACGACGCCTTCAAGGAGCTGTGCGGGGACTGGCAGCTGCGCGACGGCAGCCCGAACGACCACTCGGACGCGGCCCACGACGCCGCGGTCATCGCTCGGCTGCTCGACATCGACAGCCAGGCCCAACCCGTCGTGGGCGCCATCGGGGTCGAGGTCACCCGCCTGGCGCCGTACGGGCCGCGGCTCTCGTCCACCGCCCAGCGGGTGGCCGAGGGCGATCACCAGATGTTCACCGGCGTCATGTGCGGCTCCTACCACGATGTGTGGATGGAGCTCCACGAGGACCTCATCCTCACCCTCGGCATCGACCGGGCGAAGGAGGGCTCGTTCTGATGGCCCGCTTCGGCCGTGTGCTCTCGGCCATGGTCACCCCGTTCGACGCCGATGGCGGCCTCGACCTCGACGCCGCCCGCACGGTGGCCCGCTGGCTGGAGAGCCATGGCAACGACGGGCTGGTGGTGGCCGGCACGACAGGCGAGGCGCCGGTGCTCAGCGACGAGGAGAAGCTGAGCCTCTGGGCCGCCGTGGCCGAAGCTGTCACCATCCCGGTCATCGCCGGCACCGGCACCAACGACACCGCCCACTCCGTGCACCTGACCAGGGAGGCGTCTTCGCTCGGGGTGGCCGGCGTCATGGCCGTCTGCCCGTACTACAACCGGCCGTCGCAGGCAGGGCTCGACGCGCACTTCCGGGCCGTGGCCGCCGCCACCGACCTGCCGGTCGTCATCTACGACATCCCGATCCGGACCGGGCGCAAGATCACGACCGCCACCCTCCTGAGGCTGGCCCGGGAGGTCCCCAACGTGCTGGCGCTGAAGGACGCGGCCGGCAACCCGGGGGAGACGGCGGCGCTCGTCTCGAGCGCTCCCGAGGGCTACGAGGTCTACTCGGGGGACGACGGCATGACGCTCCCCCTGTTGGCGAGCGGCGCGGTCGGCGTCATCGGTGTCGCCACCCACTGGACCGGGCCCGACCACCAGGACCTGTTCGACTTGTGGGACAAGGGCGACGTGGTCGGTGCCCGCCTGGTCAACTCCCGGCTGCTGGAGAGCTTCGCCTTCGAGACCGGCGACGAGACCCCGAACCCGCTGCCCACCAAGGCCATGCTCAGGGTGCTCGGGCTGCCGGTCGGTGAGGCCCGCCTGCCGATGGGTCCGGCGCCGGCCGCGCTGGAGGACCGGGCGCGGGAGGTGCTGGCCAACCTCGAGCGTTGGCGGGACGCCTTCCCCGGCCACCCTGATCGCCGGCCTGGCTGAGCCCGATGGCGACCCCCATCTCCATCGCCTTCCTCGGCGGGCTGGGCGAGATCGGCCGCAACTGCATGGTCCTCGAGCAGGAGGATCGCCTGCTGCTCATCGACTGCGGTCTCATGTTCCCCGATGCCGACATGCACGGCATCGATCTCGTGCTGCCCGACTTCACCTACCTGCGGGACAACGCCGATCGGATCGTGGGCTGCGTCGCCACCCACGGCCACGAGGACCATGTCGGCGCGCTGAGCTTCCTGCTGCGGGAGCTGTCGTTTCCCATCTACGGCTCGGCCCTGACGCTGGGACTGGCCCGGAACCGCATCGAGGAGGCGGGCCTGCTCGACCGCACCCGGCTCGAGGTGGTGGGCGACGGTGAGCGGCGCCGGATCGGTCCGTTCGACGTCGAGTTCATCCCCGTCACGCACTCGGTCCCCCACGCCTTCGCCATCGCCGTGCACACCGCGCAGGGCGTGGTGCTCCACTCCGGCGACTTCAAGCTGGACCTCACACCGGTCGACGGTCGCCGGACGGATCTGGCCCGCATCGGTGCCATCGCCGAGAGCGAGGGCATCCGCCTGCTGCTGTCGGACTCCACCAACGCGCGAGGAGCACGGGTACGCGCCGAGCGAGCGCAAGGTGGGCGCGGTGCTGCGCGCCCTCTTCGCCGACCAGCGCGGCCGACGCATCATCACCTCCAGCTTCGCCAGCCACATCCACCGCATCCAGCAGATCGCCGACGCCGCCATCGCCAGCGGGCGGGTGGTGGCCACCTTGGGCATGTCGATCAAGAAGAACGTGCGGCTGGCCCGCGACCTCGGCCTGCTGTCCATCCCGGACGCGTCGCTGATCGACATCGAGGAGGTGGACCGCCTCGAGCCCGGGCGAGGTGTGCATCATCTCCACCGGCTCGCAGGGCGAACCGATGTCCGCGCTCGGGCTGATGGCGTCCGGCGAGAACCGCTGGCTGAAGGTCGGCGAGCACGACACGGTCATCCTCTCCAGCCACGCCATCCCCGGGAACGAGTTCAACGTCAACCGGGTCATCGACGGGCTGCTGCGCAACGGCGCGGAGGTCGTGCACAGCGGCGTGGCCGATGTCCACGCCACAGGGCATGCGCAGGCGGACGAGCTCAAGACGCTGCTGTCGATCACCCGTCCCGAGTACTTCGTGCCCATCCACGGCGAGTACCGGCACATGGTGGCCCACGCCAAGCTGGCCGCCCTCATGGGCGTGCCGGCCTCGCACGTGCACCTGTGCGAGGACGGCGACGTCGTGACGCTGTCCGACGGCGGGCTGGAGCTGAGCGGGCGCGTGCCGGCCGGCTACCTCTACGTCGACGGCATCGTCGGCGACGTGGGGAGGGGCGTGCTCCGGGACCGGCGGGTGCTGGCCGAGGAAGGCGTCGTCGTGGTCGTCGCCACCGTCGACGTCGGAGCCAGCCGGGTCCTCACCGGTCCGGAGATCATCACCCGCGGCTGGGTCTACGCCCCCGAGGCCGAGGACCTGCTCGACGAGGCCTGCGACCGGGTCGCCCAGGCCGTGGAGGCGGCGCTCGGCAAGGGGGTGCGGGACGTCGAGAGCCTCGAGCGCGAAGTGCGGCGGGCGGCGGGGCAGTTCGTGAGCGAGCGCACGAAGCGCCGGCCCATGATCGTGCCCGTCGTGATGGAGGCCTGACCACCCGGTCGCGCTCGCAGGCGGTCCGATGGCTTCTGGTGAAGATGCGTCGCGGCACCCGCGACGATTCCGCGCTAGAAGACGGGACCCGACGCTGCGGTTGATGCCCGAACGCTCGCGCGCCCCATTGCTACGGTAGGTCCCATGGCCAGCCGCAACCCGGCCAAGGGCCCGTCCCGCCGGGCCAGCGCGACCAAGACGCCCCCGCGCGGCTCGTCGCGTCCGGCCACCAGCAGCCGCGCCCCGGCGCCACGAGGGTCGCGGTCTGCCGCGGTCCGCGGCGCGCTCGATCCGCACCGGGCCGACCTGATCGGCCTGGTGGTCATCGTGGTCGGGGCGCTGGTGGCGCTGGCCGTCTACCTCCGGCTCGCCGGACCTCTCGGGGGCGGGATCGACACCGGGCTCGGCGCACTGATCGGCATCGGCCGCCTCCTCCTGCCACCGGCCCTCGTCGCTTGCGGTGTCGCGCTGCTCGTGGACGGCCACCGAGAGCATCGGTGGCGGCTGGCCGTCGGGGTCGGCGTGGCCACGCTGGCTGTGCTCGGCCTGCTGCACGTGGCCCGCGGCCCCCGTGAGATCGTCATCACGCCCTCGGAGGTGGAAGGTGCCGGCGGATGGCTCGGGGCGGTCGTCGGTGAGCCGTTCCGGCAACTCGTCGGCCCGGCCGGGACGGTCGTGCTGCTCGTGGCGGTGGTCGTCGCCGGGGTCCTGATCGCGACGCGAGCCTCCCTGCGGCGGGTTGCGGTCGGGGTCGGCCGAGGCGTCCGCGGTGGCGCCGGTCCCGCCTGGCGGAAGGCGCAGCAGGCCGTGCGGGGCATGTCGACACTGTCGAGCGCGTCGAGCGCCTCGACCGCAGCATCGAACGGGACGGACACTGCCGACGGACCGGACGGCCCCGCCCTCTACGACTTCGCCAGCGAGGAGGGCGCGGCCGGCACCGCACGCGGCCGTCGTCGCAAGGCGCTGCCCCCGCCCGACCCCACCACCCTCGTCGGCGGGCAGTCGCAGCAGCTCGAGATCGACCTCGGGCCGGGCGCGCAGCGGGGCCAGTGGAAGCTGCCGCCCGCGTCGTACCTCCACCGCAGCAACACGCTGGAGCTCGACCGCGCTGAGGTGCAGGCGCGTGGGCGGGTGCTGGAGGAGTCGCTGGCCAGCCATGGCGTGGAGACGAAGCTGGTCGGGATGACCGTGGGGCCGACGGTCACCCGGTACGAGCTGGAGCTGGGGGCCGGGGTCAAGGTCGCCCGGGTCACGACGTTGCAGCGGGACATCGCCTACGCCATGGCGGCCACCGACGTTCGCATCCTGGCGCCGATCCCGGGCCGGTCGGCCATCGGCATCGAGGTACCGAACCACACCCGGCAACTCGTGTCGCTCGGCGACCTGCTGGCCGCTTCCGAGGCTCGTCAGGCCACCCACCCGCTCGACGTCGCCATCGGCAAGGACATCGCCGGGCGGGGGGTCTTCCTCAACCTGGCGACCACGCCCCACCTGCTCATCGCCGGGGCGACCGGCGCCGGCAAGTCGAGCAGCCTCAACTGCATCATCACCTCGCTCCTGATGCGGACCACGCCGGAGCAGGTCCGGCTGATCCTGGTCGATCCCAAGCAGGTCGAGATGGGCCAGTACAACCGGCTGCCCCATCTGCTCACCCAACCCGTCACCAACCCCAAGAAGGCGGCCAACGCGCTCGGGTGGGCCGTGAAGGAGATGGAGCGCCGCTACGACCTGCTGTTCGAGGTCGGCTTCCGGGACATCACCGGCTACAACGCCGCGTACGACCGGGGCGAGCTGGTGGCCAAGCCGGGCGACGGCGTTCTCAGCGACGCGGACGACGAAGCACCCGAGCCCGAGCGCCTGCCCTACATCGTCGTCGTCGTCGACGAGCTCAACGACCTCATGATGGTGGCGGCCCGCGACGTCGAGGAGTGCATCACCCGCATCGCCCAGAAGGCGCGGGCGGTCGGCATCCATCTGATCGTCGCCACGCAGCGGCCCAGCGTCAACGTGATCACCGGCGTGATCAAGGCCAACATCCCCGCCCGTGTCGCGTTCGCCGTGTCGAGCCTCACGGACAGCCGGGTCATCCTCGACCAGCCCGGCGCCGAGAAGCTGGTCGGCAAGGGGGACATGTTGCTCCTGCCCGGCAACTCCAACGTCTCCCAGCGCATCCAGGGTGCGTTCGTGAGCGAGGAGGAGGTCCGCAAGGTCGTGGCCCACTGGCGGCGTCAGGCCCCCGAGGTGGTCTACGTCGCCGGCGTCGAGGGTGAGGAGAGCCATGGGGGAGGCCTCTACGGCGAGGGTGGCGGCGACGACGAGGACGAGGTGCTGCTCCGGCAGGCGATGGATCTCGTGGTCCGCAGCCAGCTCGGCTCGACGTCGATGCTCCAGCGCAAGCTCAAGGTCGGCTTCGCCCGGGCCGGTCGGCTGATGGACCTGCTCGAGCAGCGTGGGGTGGTGGGGCCGAGCGAGGGCTCCAAGGCCCGTGCGGTCCTGATGACGGTCGAGGAGCTGGACCTGCTGCAGCAGGCCGAGCGTGACGGCAACGGCGCCGGTGTCTGAGCTCACCGAGATCGCGTCAGGCCTTCGCTTCCCCGAGGGCCCGATCGCCATGGACGACGGCAGCGTCGTGCTCGTCGAGATGTTCAAGCCGGGGATCACGCGTGTCGCGGTCGACGGGACGACGACGACCGTGGCCGAGGTCCCGGGCGGGCCGAACGGCGCGGCGATCGGGCCCGACGGCGCGCTGTACCTCTGCAACAACGGAGGGTGCTTCACCCCCGTCGAGATGGGTGGTCTGCTGCTGCCGGGCCCCTTCGACCCCGAGCGCTACATCGGGGGGAGGATCCAGCGGGTGGACCTCGCGACGGGCGCGGTCAGCGACCTCTACACCGAGTGCGAGGGGCAGCTTCTGCGGGCGCCGAACGACCTCGTGTTCGATGCCTACGGCGGCTTCTGGTTCACCGACCACGGCATCCGCCACGGCCGGTCGAAGGATCGGACCGGCATCCACTACGCACGGGCGGACGGGTCGGCGATCACCGAGGTCGTGTTCCCCGTCGACTCGCCCAACGGGATCGGCCTGTCTCCTGACGGCGCGACCGTCTACTGGGCCGAGACCCACAACGGACGGGTCTACCAGCGCACCGTGACCGGTCCGGGCCAGCTGGCCGCCGCGCTCCCGCTCGACCCGAGCGTGTGCCTGGCCGGCCTGCCCGGCATGCAGCTCCTCGACTCGCTGGCCGTGGACGGCGACGGGAACGTGTGCGTCGCCACGCTCGTCAACGGAGGCATCACCGTCATCGCGCCTGGCGGTGAGGTCATCGAGCACGTGCCGACCGGCGACGTCCTGACGACCAACATCTGCTTCGGCGGTCCGGACATGCGGACGGCCTTCATCACGGCGTCGGGCACCGGCCGGCTCCTCTCGATGCGCTGGCCCCGCCCGGGTCTGCGCCTCGCCCACCACGCCTGACCCCGGGCCCGAACCCCCAGACCTGAAAGGGTCCGCCGGTAGGCTGGTCAGCCGTGCCGGGGCGCTTCTACATCGAGACGCTCGGCTGCCCCAAGAACCAGGTCGACTCGGACAAGCTGGTCGGCACGCTGCTGGCGGACGGACTGGAACCGGTCGAGGATCCCGCCGCCGCGGACCTGGTCGTCGTCAACACCTGCGCCTTCATCGAGGAGGCCCGCCAGGAGTCGATCGACACGATCCTCGCTCTGGACGAGCGCCGGCGGGACGGGGCGCGCCTCGTCGTCACCGGCTGCCTGGCCGAGCGGTACGGGAGCGAGCTGGCCTCCGCGCTGCCGGAGGTGGATGCGGTCAGCGGCTTCGGCGTCCCGATCACGCTGGGCCGCAAGCGCCCGGCCGGCGACGGGGACGCGCCGACCCTCCCGAACCTCGACCTGCTCAACCTGCCTCGTCCCCCGGCGCAGGCACCGTGGGCGTACGTGAAGATCGCGGAGGGCTGCGACCGCTCGTGCGGCTTCTGCGCCATCCCCAGCTTCCGTGGTCCGCAGCGCAGCCGCGACGTCACGTCCATCCTCGACGAGGTCGACCAGCTCCAGGCGCAGGAGATCGTGCTCGTGGCCCAGGACCTGGCCAGCTACGGAAAGGACCGTCCGGCGGAGCTCGGCGCGGGCGCCATCGTCCCGCTCGTCCGAGCGGTGGCCGAGCGGGTGCGCGCGCGTCAGGTTGCTCTACCTGTACCCGTCGGACCTCACGGACGAGCTCATCGACGTGATCGGCGGCACCGGCGTCCCCTACTACGACCTCTCGTTGCAGCACGTGTCGAAGCCGCTGCTGCGACGGATGCGCCGGTGGGGTGACGGCCCTCGGTTCCTGCGTCGGATCGAGGAGATCCGGGACCGCTTCCCGGATGCCGCCTTCCGCTCGAACTTCATCGTCGGTTACCCCGGCGAGACCGAGGAGGACCACGACGAGCTGCTGTCGTTCGTGGAGTCGGCGCAGCTCGACTGGTGCGGCTTCTTCGCCTACAGCCGGGAGGACGGGACGTACGCGGCCGGGCTGGACGGCGTGGTGCCCCGCGAGCTCATGGACGAGCGCCTGGCCGAGCTGCGGTCGCTCCAGGACGACATCACGGCGGCCCGGCGGGACGAGCTGATCGGCGCCCGCGTGCAGGTGCTGGTGGACGCGCCCGGTGTCGCCCGCAGCCACCGTGAAGCACCAGAGATCGACGGCGTCGTCCAGGTGCCAGACTCGCTCGCCGTGGGGGTACTGCACGACGTGGTCGTCATCGACGCGCTCGGCCCTGACCTGGTCGCCGAGGGTCATGGGTGAGCCACGACCCGAGCGCCATCGCCACGTGGGCGAACGCGGTGACCGTCGCTCGCGTCATGGTGTCGCCGGTCCTGTTCGCGCTGATCACGGGCAGCGAGGGCTCGTGGGTGGCGCTGGCCCTCTGGGTGGTGCTGTGCGCGAGCGACGGCATCGATGGCTACCTGGCGCGCCGGTACGGGTCCACCCGGTCGGGCGCCTTCCTCGACCCGCTGGCGGACAAGGTGCTGGTCCTCGGAGCGATGTTCACGCTCGTCGGCCGCGGCGTCTTCCCGGTGCTGCCGGTGGCGATCATCGCGGTGCGGGAGGTCGCCATCAGCCTCTATCGCACGTTCGCGGGCGCGAAGGGCGTGAGCATCCCGGCGACGCCGGTCGCCAAGCTGAAGACCGTCTTCCAGCAGCTGGCCGTCGGCGCCGCGCTGTGCCCAATCACGGCGGTGGACGGGCGGTGGCTGTGGCTGACGTTGCTGTGGGTGGCGGTGGTGCTGACGGTGGTGTCCGGCGCCCACTACCTGCTGCGGGCCCGCCGGGTGGCCTCGGAACCGCTGGCGCCGGTCGGACCGAACTGGTGAGGGCCGGGCTGGTGAGGGCCGATCGCCGGTGATCTCGTGCGAGGTGGTGGCCGTCGGGACGGAGCTCCTGCTGGGCCAGATCGTCGACACGAACTCGGCGTGGATCGGCGAGCAGCTCGCGGCGTCGGGCATCGCCTCGCACCATCAGGTCAAGGTCGGTGACAACCAGGCCCGGATCGTTTCTGCGCTGCGCCAGGCGCTGGGGCGGTCGGACGCCGTCATCGTGTGCGGCGGCCTCGGCCCCACCCACGACGACATCACCCGCGAGGCGATGGCGGAGGTCATGGGCGTCGGCCTCGAGCCGGACGACGAGGTGGCCGGCCGCATCCGGGAGATGTTCGCGTCGAGGCGGCGGGCCATGCCCGACAACAACCTCCGCCAGGCGCTGGTGCCGGTCGGGGCCATGGTCATCCCCCAGACCAGGGGCACGGCGCCGGGCCTGATCTGCCCGGTGGGCGACCGCGTGGCCTACCTCGTGCCCGGGGTACCCCACGAGATGCGCGAGATGGTGGAGCGGGCGGTCCTGCCCGACCTGCGCCACCGTTCGGGCGACGAGTCCGTGATCGCCAGCCGCGTGCTGCGGGCGTGGGGCGAGAGCGAGAGCGGTCTCGACGAGCGGTTGCGGCCCGTGATCGACCGGCTCGACGTGGACGGCGGGGTGACGCTCGCCTTCCTCGCCAGCGGCTGGGAGGGCATCAAGGTTCGGTTGACCGCTCTCGCCCCGTCGGCCGACGCGGCCGCCGCGGTCCTCGACCCGGTCGAGGCCGAGGTGCGCTCGATCCTCGGCCCGATCGTGTTCGGCAGGGACGACGACACCATGGAGTCCGTCGTCATCGATCTGCTCAGGACGCGGGGCCTGACCCTCGGGCTCGCGGAGTCGGTCACCGGTGGGCTGGTGGCGGCGCGCCTCACCGACGTGGCCGGTGCCAGCGATGTGCTGCGGGGCTCGATCGTCTCGTACGCGAGCGAGGTCAAGTTTGATCTGCTCGAGGTCCCCGTCGGCGCGGTGGTCAACGAGGAGACGGCGACCGCGATGGCGGTCGGGGCCCGGCGAGTCCTGGGCGCCGACGTCGGTCTCGGGCTGACCGGGGTCGCTGGTCCCGCGGAGCAGGACGGGATGCCTGTGGGGACCCTTTGCATCGGGCTGGCCCACGGCGAGGAGCTCACGGCCGTGACCGTTCGGCTGCCCGGCCAGCGGCTCCAGATGCGACAGCTCTCCGTGATCTCCGCGCTCGACCTGTTGCGGCGGCGCCTCCTGTCGGGGTGAGGCTGTTCGTCGCCGTCTGGCCGCCGCCGGAGGTGGTGGCGGTGCTGGCGAGTCTCGACCGTCCGGTGGTCGATGGTGTGCGTTGGACGACCCAGGAGCAGTGGCACGTCACCATTCGCTTCCTGGGCTCCGTCGAGTCGGCCGAAGCCGCGATCGCTGCGCTGGCGACGCTGGCCGGCGCGCCGGGCCGCGGTGGCGACGATCGACGGGTCGGTTGACCGCCTCGGCCGCGAAGTGCTGGCGCTCCCAGTTGAGGGTCTCTCGGACCTCGCCGAGGTCGTAGCGGCTGCATTCGCCGGCATCGGCCGCCCGCCCGAGCGCCGCCCGTTCCGCGGCCACATCACCCTGGCCCGCGGCCGGGCCGTGCGAGCTCTGAGCAAATCGCGCTGCTTCCAGCGCGTTTCCTTCACAGTTCCCGCGCTCAGCCTCGTCGAGAGCCATCTCGGCCGCGGGGGAGCGCACTACGAAACCGTCGCCTCCGTCGACATCGGCTCAGCCATAGGCTGAGCCGGTCGCCTCCGTAGCTCAGCCGGACAGAGCAGCGGACTTCTAATCCGACGGTCGCACGTTCGAATCGTGCCGGAGGCGCAGGAAAGTCCTAGTAGACACGCTTGTCCCTTGATGGTGTGCTTCGATCCTCCAGCGCCGACGCCGCGAATCTGTCGCGAAGGGTGGTGACCATGGGGACGATGAGGGAACGGTCGCCGGGGTCGTGGGAGCTGACCGTCTCGGCCGGCGTGGACCCGACCACCGACCGCTACGCGCGAGCTCACTGCTCGGCCATGAGCGGGAGGAAGTGGTTGAACCTGGCTCGGCGAACTGCTCGAAGCTGGTGGCCAGGAACAGCTCGATTGTCTCCTCACCGAAGACGCCGTCGAACTCCGCGCCAGTGGCGCGCTGCGGTGCTCAAGGGTCGGCCTTGACACATGCCCGATACGCCCAGGTCGCCCCCGAACAGGGGGAACACGCGTCAGGATGTCCGGATGCAGGAAGTCGAGGTCAAGGCGCAACCGGTTGACTTGCTCGCGAGCATCCTGACGCCCGAACGCGCCCGACGCCTGTGGGAGTCGGCGGCGCGAGCCCAGGCAGCCTTCGGGGACCGCACGATCTGGCACATCAACGCAACGGCCCATGGTGGTGGCGTCGCCGAGATGCTCCAGACATTGCTCGCGTACGGGCGAGGGGCGCACATCGAGAACCGGTGGCTCGTGCTGAACGGCGAGCCGGAGTTCTTCGCCATCACGAAGCGTCTGCACAACCGTTTGCACGGCGACCTGGGCGACGGTGGTCCACTCGGCGAGAACGAACACTCCTGCTACGAGCGGGTCTTAGGCGCCAACCTGGCCGAGATGCTCCCCGTGATCGGCACCCGCGACCTCGTGCTGCTCCACGACCCCCAGACCGCAGGCATGGTCGACGATCTCCGTGCGGCCGGCGTCCATACCGTGTGGCGCTGTCACGTCGGGCGCGACACCCGCAACGACGAGACCGACGAGGCGTGGGCGTTCCTCAGGCCCTACATCGAACGCGCCGACGCCTTCGTGTTCTCCCGGGAGGAGTACGCGCCGGAGTGGGTGGACCGACAGCGGCTCGTGGTCATCCCGCCATCGATCGACCCGTTCTCCGCCAAGAACCGCGAGCTGGATGAGCGAACGGTCAGCGTGGTCCTCGCGACTGCGGGATTGGTCAGCGGTGCGGACCCGGATGGTTCCGTCCGCTTCGAGCGCCGTGACGGCTCCGAGGGCAACGTCCGACACCACACGGATCTGATCGCCGACGGGCCGCCGCCGCCCTACGACGCACGGGTCCTCCTTCAGGTGAGCCGGTGGGACCGGCTCAAGGACATGGCTGGCGTGCTCACGGGTTTCGTCCGTAGGGCCGCTGGCGGTCCTGCTGACGCCCATCTCATGCTCGTTGGGCCGGACGTGTCCGGGGTGACGGACGACCCGGAGGGCGCTGCGGTCTTCGCCGAGTGCCGCGCCCACTGGTGGACCGTGCCCGAGTCCATTCGCCGGCGCGTCCACCTCGTGTCCATCCCCATGGACGACGTCGACGAGAACGCCATCCTCATCAACGCCCTACAGCGCCACGCCTACCTCGTCGTGCAGAAGAGCCTCGTCGAGGGGTTCGGACTGACCGTCACCGAAGCGATGTGGAAGGCGCGGCCAGTGATCGCCAGTCGCGTCGGCGGGATCCAGGATCAGATCGTCCATGAGCGCGACGGTCTGTTGATCGATCCCTACGACCTCGACGGCCTCGCCGCGGCGATGGCCCGCCTCCTGCACGACCGAAGAGCTTGCCAACCGGCTTGGAGCAGCCGGACGCGCGCGGGTGCTCGATCTGTTCCTCGGTGACCGGCACCTCGCCCAGTACGTCGACCTCTTCGCCCGCCTCAGCACCTGACGGGTCGGGCGCCACCGTCCTCGAAATTGCGCGTCGGAGTGGCGGTGACGGATCGTGTCACCGTGGTGGGTCGGTGTGGTCCCAGGCGCGGAGTCGGCGCAGCAGGCTCCGCTTCTTGTCGTGGTGGTCCTGCATCCGGGTGAGGATCGAATCGAGGGTGCTGATCGCCTCGGCGATGTGGGGTCCCTTGTTGAGCATGAAGCACTCGGCGCGCTCACCCATCGCTGCGTCGGTGACCTCGGCGCCGCGACGGCTGTCCGTTGCGGGCCAGCGTGTCGAGGACCTGGGTGGCCCAGATGACCGGAACATGGGCGGCCTCGCAGGCCCACAAGATCTCTTCTTGGACCTCGGCGAGCCGTTCGAAGCCAAGGTCCACCGCGAGATCACCACGAGCGAGAACTTGCCCGAGCTGCTGCTGACGGCGATGCGCAGCCCGCAGGTCGGGGTGATGATCGGCGCAGCTTGGGCCCTCCCAGGTCCATCGCCACCCGACACCGTTGTCCATCCGGCTTGAGGCTCGAGTGCACCAAGACGAGCATCCGCGCCCACGCCTTGCTGTCATCGTGCGCGCAGTTGAGCCTGACCACGTCCATGCCGTTGGCAACCAACCCGGCGACGAGTTGCGGATCATCAGCGGCCTCACTCGGCAGGGGTCACCATGATCCGCGTCGCCCGTCCCCGGAGGCGGAGCCGAGAAGCCGGTCGGCGTTGCCCATGAGGAGTTCCTGCCCTTCGGTGAGCGCGATGCTCGCCATCGGTACGGGTGCTGCTTCGCCGGTCAGCTGGGCGAGAAGAGCCAGGACGGCTTCGATCGTCGCCAACACGTAGGGCTCGCAGCGACCGAGCGACGACAACCCGAGCGCACCCAGTCGTGCTTGGAGATCCCGGACATCGTGGTTCCTCAGCGCCACATAGTGGACCAGGTTCGCCGCTGATCGCTGACGCGCCGGATGGGCGGCCCCGATCTCGTCCGCTCGCGCCGCCTCCGCAGCCAACAGCGCCTCGCGCAACACCGACACCTCGGCCTGCAGCGCACCAAGCTCGCCGGGATCGCCGATGGGAACCATCATCTGTGACGCTAGAAGGCCACCGTGAGCACAGCGTGAACAGCAACCCAATATCCAACAGTCGAGGCGCGAGGTCTCCTCTCCGAAGGCCTTGCCGAGTCGGGTTGGAGGGTGTGAGCCCCGGAGCAGGGATGAGAAGGTATGGCGGCGCCCGGCCGTGCAGCCGAAGATGAACTCCTGGGGTCGGCGCCATTCTCCCGGCCGGACGGCCGTACATTGACGGTTATGACAAACAGCGCGCTCATCAACTCGCTAGCCGATCGCCTTGCTGACGAGTTCGTCAGTACGGACGGCAAGCCCGCGTCACATGACCACGTCGTCGACGTCGTTGACGCCGCGGCCAAGCCGCTTGCCGACGCGCCGCTGCAGCAGTTCGTACCGCTCCTGGTGGAGAACGCGGCCCGCAACCAGCTCCACGGCGAGGGCCTGCATCGCGCCACCAACTGAGGCCGCGCGGGGCATGCGGAGAATCCTCAGTCGCGGGGATGGTCGTGCTGGCGGCGCTCCGACAGGCGGGCGGAGTAGGCGGCCGCTTCGGAGCGGCGGCTCATGCCGAGCTTGGCCAGCAGGTTGGACACGTAGTTCTTGACGGTCTTTTCGGCCAGGAAGAGCTGCTCGCCGATCTGGCGGTTGGTCATCCCCTCGGCGATGAGGTCGAGGATGCGCCGCTCCTGGTCGGTGAGCCCGGCGAGCTCGTCGGGCGCCGGTGGGTGGCGCAGCCGCTCGAGGACTCTGGTGGTCAAGGAAGGGTCGAGGAGCGACTCACCTCGGCCGACTCGGCGCACGCCGTCGACGAGATCGGTCCCGCGCACCTGCTTCAACACGTAGCCGGCGGCGCCCGCCATGATCGCGCTGAACAATGCCTCGTCGTCGGCGAAGGACGTCAGCATCAAGCAGGCGATCTCGGGGTGTTTCGAGCGGATCTCCCGGCACACCTCCACACCGTCACCGTCGGGCAGGCGCACGTCGAGAATGGCGACGTTCGGGCTTGTCGCCGGGATGCGCCCGTAGGCCTCCTCGGCGGTGCCCGCCTCGCCGACCACTTCGAGGTCGTTCTCGGCCTCGAGGATCTCGCGCAGGCCGCGGCGCACGACTTCGTGGTCGTCGAGAAGGAACACGCGCACCGTCACCGGCCTATTCTCGCGTGGCGGATCGGCGAAGGTGGCCCACGAGGCCCTCGTAGTGTTGACGGTATGTCCGAGGTGGCCGGTCCCCGCAGCCTGCGTGAGCTCCTCGGAGCGGTGCTGGCCCTCGGTTCGGACCTCGATCCTCCCAGCATGCTCCGGCGGATCGTCGAGGCGGCGGTCGGGCTGGTCGATGCCCGCTATGGCGCTCTCGGTGTGCTCGACGCCACCGGGACCCGCCTGGCGCAGTTCATCACGGTCGGGATCGACGACGACACGCACCGGCTCATCGGCGACCTCCCCAAAGGACACGGCATCCTCGGTCGGCTCATCATGGACGCCAAACCGTTGCGGCTGCCCGACCTGCGCGAGCATCCCGACAGCTTCGGCTTCCCGCCCCACCACCCGCCGATGCGATCGTTCCTGGGCGTGCCGATCCGGGTGCGCGACCAGGTGTTCGGCAACCTGTATCTGACCGACAAGACGACGGCTGAGGCGTTCACCGACGTCGACGAGGAGCTCGTGGTCGGTCTCGCCGCCGCGGCCGGGATCGCCATCGAGAACGCCCGGCTCCACGCCCGGGTGCAGGAGTTTGCGTGGTCGAAGACCGCGAGCGCATCGCCCGCGATCTGCACGACACCGTCATCCAACGTCTGTTCGCGACGGGCTTGTCATTGCAAGGAACGGCTCGGCTCGTGCGGACCGACGCCGACGCGGCCGTGAATCGCATCGAGGCCGCGGTGGATGATCTCGACCTCACGGTGAAGCACATCCGTTCTGCCATCTTCAAGCTGGAGTCATCTCGGCTGGCGTCAGGTGACGGTCTGCGAGGCACGGTGCTGGCACTCGGTCGGAGGCTCTGGCGCGATCGGGTTCGAACCGCGATGTTTCTTCGATGGTCCGGTCGACAGCGCCGTCGGAGACGATCTCGCCGCCGAGCTCCTCGCGACGTTGCGCGAAGCGCTGAGCAACGTCTCCCGTCACGCCAACGCGACGCAGGTGGACGTCGAGCTGGTCGTGACGGACCAGGTGGTGTTGCGGGTGGTCGACGACGGGATCGGCCCGCCAGCCCCGGAAACGCCCCGCGGGCATGGTCTGAAGAACATGGAGGCCCGCGCCGCACGCACGGCGGCCGATTCGAGCTGCAGAGCCGGTGCGCCTAAGGGCAGCGTCTTGGAATGGCAGGTCCCGAGGAGTTGACGGCCTGCACGCGTTCGCCCCGGCGTTCGGTCGGCTCACCGCCTCATCGCCAGGGAGCCGGTGGTGATGCGCCGACCAGACACGAACTCGGTCGAGATGGCGATGAAGGCTTCGTCTCCCGCGGGCGTCCAGCGGGCCACCGGCTCGCGGCGAGCCCGGTCGAGCTCGGTCGGGTCGATGACCTCGGTGGCCACGCCGGTCACGGCGACGCTCCAACCCGAGTGATAGATCGGATCGAACTCGTCGACCTCGAAGGCAACGACAGCGACATTCTGCAGCGCGGCATCGAGTTTGCTGCCCCGACCGGTGCGCACCAAGATGCGCTCGCCGTCAAGATGAAAGTTGACGGGCAACACCGTCGGCAGCGCGCCTGACGTGAACCCGATGCGACCGAGCGTCGCCAAGGCCAGGAGGCGCAGACAATCGTCGCGGCCGAGGACCTCCAGACCGTTGCGGTCGACTTCCATGGACCTGCATCATGACCCGGCACGGGATTTGCCGGCAGGGCCGAAGGTCATTGCCTTGGGACGGGGAACAGGTCGACAGGGCCGAGTGTCACACGATGTGGTTCGTCGACGGACATCCATCGGCGGGATGTGTGTGACCTTCGCCTCTACCTCCTTGCCCGTCACGGGCTCATCGTTGACGTCACGACGACCAGGAGGTCTGCCATGAAGGCGCTCGTGTACCACGGACCCGGTCAGAAGGCTTGGGAAGATGTACCCAAGCCCACGATCTCCAGCGACACCGACGCCATCGTCCGCGTCGACGCCGTCACCATCTGCGGCACCGATCTGCACATCCTCAAGGGTGACGTCCCCGCGGTCACGGACGGACGGATCCTCGGCCACGAGGCGGTCGGGACGGTCGAGGCCGTCGGCACCGGTGTCAAGACGGTCAACGTCGGCGACCGGGTGCTGGTCTCGTGCATCACGTCGTGCGGTGCGTGCCGCTTCTGTCGGGAGTCACGCTACGGCCAGTGCCTCGGTGGCGGCGGATGGATCCTCGGCCACAAGATCGACGGCACCCAGGCCGAATACGTGCGGGTCCCGTTCGCCGACACGTCCACCTACCAGGTGCCGGCCGGTGTGGCCGACGAGCAGATCCTGATGCTGGCCGACATCCTGCCGACCGGCTACGAGGTGGGCGTCCTCAACGGCGCCGTGCAGCCCGGCGATGTCGTGGCGGTCGTCGGCGCGGGTCCGATCGGGCTCGCCGCCATCATGGGCGCTCGGCTGTTCAGCCCTAGCCACATCGTGGCCATCGATCTCGCCGACAGCCGGTTGGAGGCCGCGAAGCAGTTCGGCGCCGACATCGTCGTCAACAACGGGCGAGAGGACGCCGAGGCGATCATCGCCGAGCTGACCGGTGGGCTGGGCGCCGACGTGTCGATCGAGGCCGTCGGTATGCCCGCGACCTTCGAGCAGGCTGTGCGGCTGGCCCGGCCGGGCGGTCACATCGCCAACATCGGCGTTCACGGCGAGCCGGCGACACTGCACCTCGAGGAGCTGTGGAGCCGCGACGTCACCATCACGACGGGCCTGGTCGACACGTACACGACCCCCACGCTGCTCCGTCTGGTGATCAGCCAGCAGCTCGACGCCGCTCGGTTCGTCACCCACCACTTCACGCTCGACCAGTTCGAGGAGGCCTACGACGTCTTCGCCCGCGCCGGTGAGACCGGCGCCTTGAAGGTCGTCCTGACCCGGACATGAGAGGTGTCGCACGTCCGTCGCATCTGGGTCCTTCGCCCCTACTGCCGACGGGCTCGGGCGCCGATGATCGTCACAGCGCCGCGTTTCGGCGGTTGCGGCATGCCGGTCACCAGCTCCAAGGAGAAGAAGAGATGAAACGCAGAACCCTCGATGTCCTCTTCAGCGCCGGCGGGATCGCCCTGGCGGCTCTCCTGCTGGTGCTCGGACTCGTCATGACCAGCAACGCCAACTTCGCCAAGGGCTACGTGAAGGACCAGCTGAGCCAGCAGAACATCACCTTCCCGCCCAGCGACGCCCTCACCGACGAAGAGAGCAGTCCGCCTGCCTCGTCAAGTACGCCGGTCAGCCGCTCACCACCGGCAAGCAAGCCGAGTGCTACGCCAACGACTACATCGGTCTGCACCTCCAGTCGATCGCCGACGGTCAGACCTACGCCGAGCTCGGCGCCCCGCAGAGCGCCTTGCGCGACCAGGTCGCCGCCGCCGCGGCCAACGACCCCGGCCTCGCGGACCTGGAGGAGCAGCTGACGGCCGTGACGGCGCAGCGTGACACCCTCTTCAAGGGCGAGACCCTCCGCGGGCTGCTGCTCACCTCGTTCGGGTTCAGCGTCTTCGGTGTGAAGGGCGAGCAGGTCGCCACCGTCGCCTACATCGTCGCCGCGCTGCTGGCCCTGCTGTCGATCGCCGGCTTCGTCCATGCGTTCAAGACTCCGAAGGACAAGGCCTTTGCAGCGCCTCCCTGAGCACGTGAACGGCAAGGCAGACGACAAGGAGCTGGTGAGCGTCTGAACCTCATCAGGCGGCTGATCGCAGCCGAGGCGGCGAGGGCGGTGGACCACAAGGGTCCACCGCCCTCGCCGCGCGCCACGGCGGTTCCCTGACCACCGCGACCGGCTCACGTTCGACGCAGAGCGCGTCGGATACCTGTGAGACCTGCCTCGGGCCCATCGTTACAGGACCTTCGGCCCTATGCAGCCCGACGAGGTGCGACGAGCCTGGAGGAATGACAACCGACCTCGGCACCGGGATCACGATCCTGACGACGGATGCCTGCTGGCCGCTGTTGCGTGGCGCCGAGGTCGGTCGGCTGGCCGTCTCGATCGGCGATCACCCCGAGATCTTTCCGATCAACCACGTCGTCGACCACGGCACGATCGTGTTTCGCTCGGCGGGAGGGACAAAGCTGGCGGGTGCGGTGCTGGATCGGCCTGTCGCCTTCGAAGTCGACGGCTACGAGGCCGTCTCAGGTGAGGCGTGGAGCGTCGTCGTCAAGGGTCAGGCGACGGAGATCGAACGGATGTACGAGCTGTTCGAGTCCACGGATCTGCCCTTGTTCCCGTGGCACGCGACGCCGAAGCAGCATTTCGTGCGCATCGTGCCCGACCAGATCAGTGGGCGCCGCTTCCACGTCGTGGATCCGAGTCGGTGGGGGGCACGCCCGACGGACGTGCCCCGCGCCGCGGCCGAATGAGAGGAACGCCATGAGTGAGCAAACAACAGCGCTGGTCTGGATGGACGATCTGGATGTGGATGTCTGCTGGCGGCTCATCGCCGGCCAGCCGGTCGGGCGCGTCGGCTTCGTGTGGGACGGGCGGCCCAAGGTGCTGCCCGTGAATCACGCCGTCGACGAGAAATCGATCGTCGTGCGCACCGAACACGACACCATGCTGGGCGGGCTCCACAGCGACCAGATCGTGGCGTTCGAGGTCGATGGCGCAGACAATGCCGCAGAGACCGGATGGAGCGTGCTCGTCGAGGGTCGTACTGTGGAGGTCACCACCCCCCGCGAGCTGGACCGGCTCAGCCGGATCACGCTCCATCCCTGGGCGCCGGGCGAGCGGGACCATTGGCTCCGGATCATGCCCACATCAGTGACGGGCCGGGCCATCAGCAGGCGGCGCTCGACTCCGCGAGGCCCGCTGCTCCCGTACGTGCCACCGGACCAGGACCCTCGGCCAGTCAGCTAGACGGCCCAAGTCGGCCGTTCAGCACCGCCCGTCCTAAGGAATTGCAGGGTCTGGTGCTTGGTTCGACTGGCGATTCATGATCTCAGAGTGGGCAGCCGACCTCGTCGCGCGGCGGCGACGGGCCTTAGCGCGACGAACGCTTGCCGGTTGTCGGCTTTTTGGCTCCGCCCTTCGTCGGAGTTCGCGGTCCTGGTGGCGGCCTTCTTGGCCGTGGCCGGGTTCCTGCTCGTACCCCTCGCCGGCGGGGCCTTCTTGGTCGCACCCTTCTTGGTTGCGGTCTTCTCAGCGGAGACCCGCCCAGGTGCCGCCGGCTTGCGCCTCGCCTTCCGCGCCCGCTTCTTCGACGGCACGAGCACGGTGAGTGTCCCCGGCGCCGGGATCACCATCGTCTCCTGGCCCGCCGTCCATCGCACCCGTACCATCGATCCGGTCAGTAGGGTGACGACGCCTTCGCGGTCCGGGCCCCTGGCCGACGACAGCCGAATCCGGTCTCCCACTTTCACCATGAGCGGGCACCTCATGCACTAGATCGATGTCGACGCCGGCACTCTACGCTGCGATTGCGCCAGGGCGGGCGGGATCGGGCTTCCGCCCACCTCATGCTGGCTGTCCGTGTTCCCGGGCGAACTCCGACGGCCCTCCTATCCGTCGTTGCTGATGTCCTCCGCGTCGGTGTAGGTGTTGTCCGCTTGTCGATAGGCGTCGTCCCGCACGGTGCACGCCGTCGTGGCGGGATCGACGTGGTCGCCGAACAGGTGCTGATCGAGAAGGACACCAAGACCCACCAGGCTCGTGCAGGAGGGATCAGCGGAGTCCGCTTCCACGACCTCCGCCACTTCGCCGCCACCGGGCTGCTGTCGGCCGGAGTCGACGTCCGTACCGTGCCCGGGCGACTCGGACACGCGAACGCGGCCACGACCCTTGGCGTCTACGCCCACTTCTTGGAGTCCTCCGACCAGGCCGCGGCGGCGATCCTGGCCGAGCTGGTCCGACCGGTTCCCGCTACGACCCACACGCCGTAGACGATGGGGCCGAGGTCTCACCACTGGTCTCACACGATGCTGCTCGATCGGTCGGTGAGCCGTCGTGTGGGCGTTCAGCGACGGGTCAGATTGTGGCACGATCCGTGGTGATGGATACGAAGCGAATCGCGGCATTTCCGGCCTTCGCCAACCTCCCTCCCGAGGAGCTCAGCGAGTTCGCGGGCGAGATGAGAGAGGTCGAGGTCGAGGCCGGTGCCACAGTCATCAGAACCGACGACTACGGAACTGCTATCTACCTCATTGAAGCGGGACAGGCCGATGTCCTGAACGACGCTGGTGACGCGATCAAGGCTCTGGGCCTTGGCGACACGTTCGGCGAGATCGGACTCTTCCTGACAGGACAGCG
This sequence comes from uncultured Acidimicrobiales bacterium, assembly GCA_963813375.1. Classification (GTDB taxonomy): domain Bacteria; phylum Actinomycetota; class Acidimicrobiia; order Acidimicrobiales; family Ilumatobacteraceae; genus DASTFY01. Next base: position 140,147 of record CAWEYT010000015.1, read on the forward strand.
GACGGCCACGGTTGTCGCCGCGTACGCCGATGCGGCTTCTTTCACTTTCAGGTCAGGACTTCGACCGAATCCGACCACATGTACCTGAGGTCGAACCCGCGCTGCGCCGCCTCGCTCTTGACCACGCGGGTCAGTAGACGCACGGATCGGTCTTGGTCCGACGCGCCCGATCACATACCGCAGGCACACCGATCGCTCCTAGCGCGGCGGGACGTCGCAGCGCACGGATTGCCCTGATGGAGGATGCGGGGCAACGACGGGACGGTGGTCCGTAGCGTCGGGGATCTGGTCGGGTGTGTCTCTCGACTGCCCTGCCACCGGGAGGTTGGCTTCTGAACGAATCGACTGTCGGCCAGGCCTTGTCGCGGGGTGGCTGGTAAGAGGAACGGCTTCGATCACGTATCAGGTGTGCCGACCGCGGCGAACCTGACCACGAGAGCCGGGAGCACGTGATGTTCATCATCGGGATCGATCCGTACACGGGGTCCCGCACCGCGGTCGCTGTCGACCGCTCCGAGACCGTCCTCGACGCGATCCGGGTCGAGGCTGATCGCCACCAACGCAGCCGTCTGTTGCAGTGGGCGACACGGTTCGAGCTGCGCACATCGGCCGTCGAAGGAGCGACTGGGCGCGATGGTGGCCCAGAGGGTCGTCGGTGCCGGCGAGCACGTGGTCGACGTGACCCGAAAGTTGTCGTCGCGGGTGCGGTTGTTGAAGCGCGGCCGGATCGACAAGACCGATCCCAACGACACGCCGCTTAGCCGACGGTGATCGACCGGCTCGAGCGTCAGCGTTGGCGACGGGCCCAGGTCTGAATGACCTGTGGCATCGCGATCACGCTGTCGGAGCGCTCGGTGAACTCAGTCAGATCGGAGATCACGGCGTCGATCGCCGCCGCGTCGATGACATCGGCGGCCATCGCCGCCTCCCGGATGGCGCTCATGGTGAGCGGCCAGATCCGCTTGGTGGCGCCCGTCATCGCGGCGGGTTGCACCACCGTGACTTGCACATCGCAGAGCCCGGCAGCGGCCAGGAAGCGAGGCAAGTGCGGGCCGACGTTCGGGTCACCACCGTTGGCACGCACGGTCGCGCAGTAGATCGCCTTCGATCGGTCGAAGGCCTCCGATGTGGGGGCACAGAACGACCCGTCGATGCGCACGTCTTCGAGGACGAGGGCGCCACCGGGGTCAACGAGCTGGGCCAAGGCGTCGACCCATCGGGCTGCGTCGGCGAGGTGGGAGAGAACGAACCGGGCGTACACGACGTCGTAGCGGTCCTCGGTCCGCACGGTGTGGGCGAGGTCTTCCACGCGCAGGTCGACATTGACCGGTGCATCGACGGCAGCCGAAGCCACCTTGATTGCGTCGCGATCGACCCCGACGACGCGGCCAGCCGGCACGCGCACAGCCAGCATCCGGGTGACATCGCCACCGCCACAACCGGCGTCCAGGCAGCGCGCCTCCTCCGCGATCCCTACACGATCGAGCAGTGACCCGGTCGTCGCCTCGAACACGGAGGACAGCACCCGCAGCCGATCCCGCCCTACCTCTCCGCCCGTGATCGCGTAGGAGGCAGACGCGTCGACCCCCGGTGTCGAGTCGCCGACCGTCCTGTGTTCCACATTCATCCTCTCAGTATCTGCTGGATCGGCATCCGGCGCTTGGAGAATTGCTCGAGAGCGAATGGAGACGGTCTGGGTACGGCGGTACCGTCGGATTACTACGTGGGCGGTTCAGCACGAGGTGGCCGCCGGCTCGGGCGGTGCCTCGTGGCCTGCGGCCATCGGCCAGCGCTGTGCGACACAGCTCAGGCGCGGTATCGGACAGTCTCGTCGAGCACGCGTTGCACGGCCCGCGCTGGCGCCGCCCGCGCGGGAGGCGCCTCGCCGTCGATCGAGCGCGACGGGCGGTACTCAATCGAGGCCGACGGCCTTCGCGAGGCGCTCGAGCGCCATGTAGATCAGGTAGCCCAGACCGCCGAACGCGGCGGCCGGCAGGATCCAGAGCCCAGCCACCGCGGCCACGAGTCCGGCGCCGTACTGACGACCCCACAGCGGCGCGGCCGCGAACGGGAGGAGGAAGGCCACGGCGAAGAGCACCCAGGGCTCGACCGGGCTGCCCCAACCGAGCAGCGCGGCGCCGACGGCCCATACGAAGGTTGCGATCCCCACGACGGCAAGGAGGATCCAGACGCAGAGCGAACCACGTCGGACGCCGCCGGCGACCCAGCGCGAGCGGAGGGCGACCGCAGCCCACATGATCCACCGCTTCAGCCACGGCACCCCTGCCGCCTTCATCATCTCCCGGAAGAACCGGTCCGAGAGGGTGTCGCTGTGCAGCGCTCCGTCGTTCGGCGTGTCGACGATGAGGCCGTCATGGATCACGGCGGCCAGCGTGTGGAGGCCGTACGAGCTCTCGAACCAGCGCATGTACCGAGGGATCGAGGCCAGGTCGGTGGGGTTCTCCCGCCTCGGCGTGAACGTCCGGGCCTCGTCGACGGCGGCGCGGGCCTCAGCGGCGGTCATCCCGTTGCGAACGAGGTGATCGAGGAGCGCCTTCTCCACGTCCGGCGCGCCGAAGCGGAACCGCCTCGTGACGTCGAACTGCTTCTTGTCGATCTGGAGCAGACCGACCGTGCCGGCCGTGTCCTCGGCCTCGTGCGCGACGGCCTGAACCTCGAAGCCGGATCCGGGGGCGACGATCCACGGATGCCACGTCGTATCGGGGGACAAGTGCTCGGCCATGCGATGCTCCGATCTCAGCGATCGACCCGGGTGTTCGGGGTGGGGAAGAGCAGGTCATCGAGGCGGGTACTCGTCGCGTTCATCTCCGGCTCCTCGCGGTCCCGTTCGGGGGCGGCGTCTACCCCTACTAGGGAGGCGTGTCCCTGGCGGTCAGATACGTGCGGAATCGCCGACCTTGATCGAGAGGTCCCCCACGGCAGACGAGGCGTCAGGACGCCTTCCGAGGCGGGCTTCCGCCCGCCTCATGCTGGCTGTCCGTGCTCCCGGGTGAACTCCAACGGCCCGCCTATCCCTCGTTGCGGATGTCCTCTGCGTCGGTGTAGGTGTTGTCCGCTTGTCGATAGGCGTCGTCCCGCACGGTGCACGTCGTCGTGGCGGGATCGGCCTGCAGGGCGGAGAACTCGACTTCGCCGGGGATCTGGGTCAAGTCGTACGGACCGGTGAAATTAGGCGTCACGGAGCCGTCCGGAGCGGGGTCGAACACGACGGTCAGCGACGCGGGATCGAAGTTCTGCTGCTGGGCGCTCGCGATCTCTCGGTAGGCATCGGTGATGGCTCGCTCCACGAGCTGGGAGTTCCACGCCTCAACGGCGCAGTTCTCTTGCGCGACGTTGATGGCGAAGGCTCGCACGGCGACATCAAGACGGGCACGGCCGGTCTGGATCCGGTCGGAGATGGGATCCCCGAAGAACGGGATGAGCTTCAAGATGTCCGAACCGAGCGAGTTCACAACACCGTCATCTCGAATGACAGCGGATTCATTCTCGACGACCTTGGAGTCGAAGACGACGTTCGACACGGGTATGTGGATGATGTGCGTGACCTGATCGGTCGTGGGATCGATTCGGCGTTCGTCGCGCGTCCCGGCCGCCTCGACACAGACCAGGGTGTCGACGGTTCCTCCCTTCGTGGGGTCGGTGAGGTTGCGGAACTTGGACGTCGTGCCGAGCGTCCCGCTGATGAAGGGCAGCTTCCTGCCGCCGATCTCCACGATGGTCTTGGCGTCAGCCGTGATCTCGGAGCCGATGACGGCCCGGCAGTCGATGTCCTTCGGTTCGACCCGGAGCACGTCGGCGTCCACGACCTTCGACGAAGCGACTCGTTCGCCCTGCAACCAGTTCCAGGCGCGCAGGCCGAGCACTGATGCGCCGACGATCATGATCGCCGCCGCGATCGCGAGCAGGCCGACGGCGCCCGCCCAACCCGATCTCGTCTTGATGACGATCGGCTTGCCGCCGGGTCTGTAGATCTGCTTGCTCTTCACCCTGCCCCCTTTGGCTGGCCTCATCCGGCACGGGTTGTCCCTCTCTGTGCCCATCCAGGATGGTCGATGACACCTCACGCGTGCGCCACACACCCGAACGGGTGCGTAGCGGTTGTGCGGCCAGGAGCGAAGGTACTGGGCCGGAGATCGAGACATCGACCGCGGGGACGAGACGCCACCGAGCAGTCGACCTAGGGCTGATCCGAGACAGGCTGGAAGCCGTTCGATGGAGGCACGCGCATGGCGTTGAATCCGAAGCACATCAATCACGAACTCAGCCCCATGGCGTGTCCCGTGGGCCTCGATGCCGTCGACCTCTTCGGCGATGGCGCGCAGGAGCACTGGTACGAGGCGTACGAGATCCTGCACCGCGAGGCCCCGGTTCTGCGGATCGAGGGCGGTGGCCTGACGCCCGGGACCGATGCGTTCGTGCTCACCAAGCACGCCGATGTCTCCCGCGTGGTCAAGGATCCCGCGCGGTTCCCGAGCCTGACGCAAGTGCGAGTCGGTGGCTACGCCGGCCAGGGCCTGTCAGCCGGAGGAGACCTACGCCACCTACCACAACTTGATGTACGCGGCGATGGTGTCGTTGCGCCCGACGCAAGCGCTCTACACCCGGCACCGCAAGGAGCTCACCGACCCGTGGGTCGGGCCGGGGGCGCTGCGCCACCGGGACATGATCACCAAGCACGCGAACGACCTGGTCGATGAGTGGATCGGTGAGGACACGGTTGAGTTCATCAGCCGCTTCGCGCGGCCGCTGCCCCAGCGCGTCATGGCCAGCCTTCTCGGGTTCCCCCTCGAAGACATCCCGCAGCTCGCCCAATGGGGCGATGCCGTCGTCACACCGTTCGTTCACGGCACCGGGCTCACGCACGAGCTCGACCCGGAGCAGACCATGGACATGCTCGCTCGCCTCGACGGCTTCCAGGACTACATCTACGAACACGTGCGTGCGAAGCGCCTGGACCCCCAGGACGACATGGTGAGCTTCCTCTGCGACGTCCACTACGGGGCGCTCGACCGCAAGCTCACCGATCTGGAGATCGCTGGGATCGTGCACACGATGATCATCGGCGGTCTCGAGACGACGCAGTACGCGCTGGAGGAGCAGGCCCAGCTCCTGTGCGAGCATCCCGGCATGTTCGAGCAGTTGCGCCACGATCGAGCGAAGGTGCGTTCTTTCACCGAAGAGGGGATGCGGATGCGGTCGCCCACTCACGGGCTCTCGACCCGCGCCACCTCTCAGGACGAGGTCTTCCAGGGCGTCGAGGTGCCGGCGGGCTCGCTGCTGCACCTGCGGTTCGGTGCGGCCAACGTCGACGAGGACGAGTTCGCCTGCCCGTTCGATCTCGACCTCGACCGGGACGGGATCACCCGCCACGTGGCGTTCTCCACAGGCCCACGGGTCTGTCCGGGGGCGAACCTGTCGCGTGTGGAGCAGCAGATCGCCTGGGGTGTCCTGCTGGACCGGCTCGAGTCGATCGAGTACGGCGACGGCAACGACTGGCTGCACCAGCCAGGGATCATGCTCGGCACGCTGAAGCTGAACCTCCAGTTCACCAAGGCGGATGCGCCGCTGTCACTCGGAACTGGTCGGACGGCCAGCACGGCCTGAAAAAGCACCTGCGCCGTAGCGCTCGACGATCAGGCCGTGGCGCAGCGCCCGGTCGCTCACCGTCAACGACGTCTGACCCGAGCTTGTCCATGACGACCCGAACGATGCACGCCCCGGCCAGGATGACGTCGGCTCGTTTGGGCTGCAAACCGACGATCGAGCGCCGGTCGTCCACGTCGCGCGTGCGGTAGAGCTCGATCTGCCGATCGATCTCGGACCGATCGAGCACCGCGCCCTGCACCCGGTCGGGGTCATACGTCGACAGGTCGAGGCTCACGGCCGTGAGGTTGGTGATGGCGCCGCCCATCCCGACCAGCCGCTCCGGTGCCGGGCGGTCGTCCAGGCGGGCGAGGTCGGCGGCGATGGCGTCGATCGCCGCCTGCAGCGCGTCGGTCGACACCGCGTGCTCGAGGCCGAAGCGCTCCGTGAAGCGCACGGCTCCGACGTCGACGCTGAAGCGTTCGGAGACATCGGCCCCGTGGCCGAACGTGACTTGCGTGCTGCCGCCTCCGGTGTCGAACACGACCATCGACCCCTCGAACGGCGGAAGGCCGGCGCGAACGGCCAGATAGGCCAGGCGGCTCTCCTCCTCGCCGGAGATCACCTCGATCCGGATGCCGGTGGCCTCCTCGATCGCCTGCACGACGTCGGCGCTGTTGCTGGCGCTGCGCATGACCGCCGTGCCGACCGCGGCGATGGCGTGAACGTGGAGGTCGCGCGCCTCCTCGACCATCGCGCCCACGGCGGTCGCGGCGCGGTCGATGGCCTCCGGCGCGATCGCCCCGGACCCGGCCGCGCCCTCGCCGAGGCGCGTGATCTCCGCCCGGTCGACGAGCGAGGTCCAGGTGCCGTCGTCCGCACGTTCACCGACGTGGAACTTGATCGAGTTCGTGCCGCAGTCGATGACGGCGTACCGGGGTGGCTCGCCGTCGACGAGCGCCTGCAGCCCATCGGGGAAGCTGGTGTTCAGCCGGTCGTGCAGTCTGACCGCCTGCACCGCCGCCACCACAGCGGCCTGGTCCTCGTCCTCGATGGCGATGGTGCGGGTGGACCTGCCGCCGGCCGCGATCTCCGAAAGCTCCCCCTTGCAGCCGTGGATGGTGTAGCGGGTCCGGCGCTTGTGGACCGGCACGGCGCGGAGCACCGGCGACGGCTCGATCAGCTCCGCCACGAACTGCTCGAGCGTGTACGCCTCTCGCGACAACGGTGGATGGGGCTGCCGGAGTGCCTCGAACGTCGCGGCGACGTCGGCCGGCGACAGCGGGAAGGGCGCCTTCAGCACCGGTTCCCACCGCTGGAGGCCGGCACGGTCGACCTCGCGCAGCACCTTGATGTCCAGGAGCCCGTCCCGGACCTTCACGTTCTCGCCGTCCGGCGAGAGGAGGTACAGCTCGTCGCTCTCCTCGACGCCGCTCGATGCCGTCGACTCGATGGATTCGTCCGAGTCGCCGAAGTCGCTCCCGAAGGTTCGCCACTCCCACCGAGGGATGATCACTGACGTCGAGCCGGCCACCGGCGCGACGGTAGCGGTCGCCGGACGCCGTCCCAGGCGTGCGCGCCGCTACGCGCCGGGCGCTCGGTATCCGATCTGCCCGGCCTTGCGCAGCGCGTCGATCGTCTCCTCGACGGTCAGGAGGACCGTCGTCTCGCACGAGCTGAGCGCGCCGCCGGCGGCGATGGCCAGCACCACCGCAGCCATGGACACGTTGTCGGGGGCTTCCCAGAGGGTGTACCCGTCGTGTTCGCCGAAGGCGTACCAGAACCCGTGGAGCTTCCCGCCGACCGACTCGATGTAGTCCTGCGCGGCCTTCCGACGGTCCTCCGGGTTGCCGATCAGCCGGCCCCACGTCTCCGGCGTGTAGCTGAACCTCGTCAGGTAGAGCGCCATCGTTCCTCCTGTCGTTCCATCTCCCGTTCGATGACTCGCGCGAGTCACCGTTCGCACGCAGTATTGCCGCCGCACCGGCGAGGATTGGAGCCCGGCTCGATCGGGCGACGGTTGGCGGTGTCGTCGCGGTGGCGGCGACGGCGGTGGGAGTGGTGGCGACGCCGGCCACGCGGGCGACGTCGACGCAGTCGACGTGGAACGTCTTCGCCGAGGACCTGATGAAGTCGACCGAGTCCAACCCGTGGCCGCTGGAGTGCCTCGGCGGCCCACGCAAGCACAAGGTCTTCTACCTGCCTGCGATTGCCGATCAGGACTTCGAATGCTCAGTTCCCGCGGGGGCCAAGGTGCTGGCGCTCCCCGCGGCGCTCATCTGCTGGACGGACGACGTCACCCCCGACGCCAAGGCGGAGTGCGAGCAGGAATGGGCGAGGGACCCGCTGGTGTCGGCGTCCATCACGCTCGATGGCAAGCGGGTGAAGATCGAGCACGTGAGGGCGAAGGGGAAGACCCGCTTCCCTGCGGGCAGCCTGCTCGGGGAGCCGGGTGCGCCGACGGAGTACTTCCAGATCCTGCGCGGCGCGATCATCGCCCCGCTCCGGCACGGTGATCACGTCGTGGTGACGTCGTTCGCCTACGCCGGCGGCTTCGCCGGCACGAACACCTACACGCTGCACGTCGGCTGACGCCGGTCGGCGTCACTCGGCGCCGGCCGACTCACAGCGCGGCGGCCGCCAGGATCTGCTCGGCCTCGGCGACGATGGCGCGCACGATGTCGCCGGCCGGGCGGATGTCGTGGATCCCCTCGACGGCCTGGCCGGCCGGCATCATGCCCTGCTCGACGTCGCCGTCCTGGTAGCCGCTCTCGACCCGCACGCCCGCGACCGCGTACTGCGCGGGGAACGGCTCGATCTCGTCCACGCGCTGCGCCCACTCCCTGGTCCACTCGTTCTGCAGCGTCCGCAACGGCTTGCCGGTGTAGGCCCGGCTGATGACGGCGTCCCTGCTCGCGCTGTCGACGACCCGCTGCTTGTAAGCGGGATGTCCGTAAGCCTCCGTGGTGGCGATGAAGCGGGTACCCATCCACGCGCCCTGGGCGCCGAGGCAGCGCACGGCGGCCAGGCCGCGACCGTCGACGATGCCGCCGGCGGCCAGGACCGGCGCGTCCACGGCGTCGACCACGGACGGCATGAGGACCAGGGTGCCGACGTAGCCGGTGTGGCCACCCCCCTCCGTCCCCTGGGCGACGATGAAGTCCGCCCCGGCCCGGTCGGCCTGCACCGCGCGGGACACGGAGCCGACGAGCGCCATGACCTTGATGTCCCGCTCGCGGCAGGCGGCCACGAACCAGTCGGGCACGTCGAACGTGAGGACCACCGCGGCCGGCCGCTCGTCGAGCACGGCCTCGACCTGGTCGTGCACCGCACCGGGGGTGAGCATCGGCTCGACGCCGCGCAGGGCATCGCGTTCGGCGGGGGAGAGGGCGTCCCATCGGCGCCGCACGGGTTCCCACGACTCGACATCGTCCTGGACCAGCGACGGCGGCACGAGCAGGTTCACCGCGAACGGCCGGCTGGTGGCGCGGCGGATGGCCCCCATCTCGTCGCGCAGGGCGTCGGCGAAGTAGCTCACGCCGCCCAGGCAGCCCATGGCGCCGGCTTCGCTCACGGCGGCCACGAGCGGGGCCTGGGCGACGCGGGCCATGCCCGCGGAGACGATCGGGTGGGTGATGCCGAACTGCTCGGTGAGCGCGGTCCTCACGGGACCCGATGCTCCAAGGTGGCGGCGAAGCGCTCGTAGAGGTCCATCCGGATGTTCGACAGGCCCGGAGGCTCGGGATCGGCCCGTGACTGCGCGATGAGGTCGAAATCGAGGTCGGCGACGACCATGCCTTCGGTCCTGGTGTCCGGGTGGGCGACGACGACGCCGTCGTCGAGCCCGCAACGCCGGTCGATCGGGCCGGCCACCATGGCGTAGCCGGTGCCGTGGATCGCCCGTCCAGTGGGCAGGCCCGAGCTGCCCACCAGTGGGGACGTGACGACGTAGAGCTGGTTCTCCATCGCCCGCGCGTGCGCGCCGTACCGCACCCGATGGGCACCGCGTGTGTTCCACGTGAGCGATGGGCACAACACGAGCTCGACGCCGCGCCGCGCCAGCAGCCGGTTGATCTCGGGGAACTCGATGTCGGCGCAGATCTGCACGGCGGCCGGCGCGGGCCCGATGGTCGTGACGAGGACATCGTCGCCCGGCGTCAGTCCCATGGCCTGCTCCTGGGGCGTGAGGTGCAGCTTGTCCTGCTGCTCGACGCGGCCGTCCGGATGAGCCAGGTAGGCGGTGTTGCGGAACGCGCCGTCATCGGACCGGCGGAAGTGGCTGCCGCCGAGGATCGTCAGACCCGTGCGGGTCGCCAGGGTGCGCAGCAGCTCGCGCGAAGGGCTCGGCCAGTGGCGGGAAGACGGTGCGGTACGCCTCGGCGATGTCAGCCGGGCCGAGCGACGCCGCGTCGGGGTGGGTGGCCAGCAGCCCGGTCGTCACGAGCTCCGGCAGCACGACGAGCTCGGCACCCGTCCGCCGCGGCCCGCTCGACGACCGACGTCAGATGAGCCGCGAAGCGCTCGAAGCTCGTCCTCGGCGCGCAGCTCGAACTGGACGGTGGCGACCCGCAACGACGTCATCGGGCGCTGCCGTTCGGGGGGCCGTGAGGAGCGCGGCGACGTCGCGCCGCTGCACCTTGCCGGTGTTGGCGTTGCGGGGGAGTCGGTCCACGCTCACGATCTCGGCCGGGACCTTGTAGCCGGCGAGGGACGCCGCGCAGTGGGTGCGGAGCCCGTCAGGGTCATGGCCCGCCGACGGCGCGAGGACGACGGCGGCGACCACCCGCTCGCCGTAGTCCGGGTCGGGCAGGCCGACCACGGCCGCCTCCTGCACGTCGGGGTGCGCGACCAGGACCGCTTCGACCTCGGCCGGCGAGACGTTCGCTCCGCCGCGGATGATGAGGTCGCTCAGCCGGCCCACGACGCGCACGTAGCCCCGCTGATCGACCTCGACGAGGTCCCCGGTGCGGTACCAGCCGTCGCCGGTGAGCGCCGCCGCCGTCAGATCCGGGTCCCGCCAGTACCCGACCATCTGGGCCGGACTCCGCGCCCACGCCTCCCCGGGTTGGCCAGGAGGAACCTCGTTGCCCTGGGCGTCGACCACCCGCAGGGCCGCCTCCGCGACCACCCGCCCGGCCGCCCCGGGCACGGGTTCGGGGTCCTCGCGCGGGTCGTAGGTCACCAGCGGGAAGGCCTCGGACGCCGCGTAGACGTCGTGCACCGCGCAGCCGGTCAGCTCTCGCCAGCGGGCGAAGGCGACGTCGTTGCGGGGCTCGCCGCCCGAGATGCACAACCGCAGGTCCGCCGGCCTCGCCCGCTCCGCATCGGCCTCCAGCACGCCGACCATCTTGACGTACATGGTCGTCACCCCCGCGAAGAACGTGGCGTGGTGGTCGACGAAGGCCCGCAGCATCTCATCGGGGTCGCCGCGACGCAGGAGCAGCACCCGGCCCCCGGCCGCCAGCGTCGCCATCGACGTCGTCACCAGTCCGAAGGCCCAGGCCAGTGGCAGCGCGACGAGCGTCGTGTCCTCCTCCCCGAGGTGCCACACCCGGGCGTACGACTGCGCCGCGGCGAGGAGTCCGGCGTGGGTGTGCATCACCGCCTTCGGCCGTGACGTGGAGCCGGACGTGTAGCAGATGAGCGCGACGGCCTCGGGTTCGTCGGCAACGGCACGGGCATCGGCACCCGCGTCGGCCCCGCCGACCAGGCCCGCGTCGCCGAGCTCGAGCACCGGCACCCCGGACCGGCCGATGGCTTCCGTGACCGCGGGCAGGATCCTGGAGCCGCTCACGACGAGCGAGACCTCGGCGTTGCTGATGGCGTACGCCAGCTCGTCGACCGTCGACGACGGGTAGATGGTCACCAGCGTGGCGCCGGCCCGCCAGATCCCGAAGGCCGTGACGAGATGGTGGACGGAGTTGTCGGCGACGAGGACCGCCCGCTCACCCGGCCGGAGGCCAGTCGCCGTCAGGTGCGCGGCGACGGCGCCCACCCGAGCGTCGAGCTCGCCGTAGGTCATGTCCGTCGCGGCGTCGACCAGGGCCGGCGCGTCCGGTCGCGCCGCGGCCTGGGCGGTGAGGATCCGGTCGAAGACGGCCGGAGTCACCCGGATGCCGCCCGTTGGAACATCACGACCCACTGCCCGTCCTGGCACACCTCGTCGTGCTGGTTGAGCACCTCGACGTCGAAGGTGACGATGCCGCGGTCTCCCTTGCTCGTCGGGCGGACGGTGGCCACCGTCTGGTGCACATGGATCGTGTCGCCGATCCGCACCGCGGCCTTCAGGTTCCACGTCATGCCGAGGAACGCGATGGCCGTGCCCTCCTTGATCCCGAGGCGGGACTCCAGGCCGGTGGCCACCGCGAACACGCCCGGTCCATGGAAGATCCGCCCGCCGAAGGCGGTCGTCCGGGCGAACTCCTCGTCGGTGTGCAACGGGTTGAAGTCGCCGGAGAGCCCGGCGAACGCCACGACATCGGCCTCGGTGATCGTGCGGGCAGGGCTGTCCCAGGACTGCCCGACCTCGAACTCGTCGAAGTACATGCCTCGGGACGAGGTGGTGTTGGGCACGCGGCATCCCCCCGGGAGCGGTCGGCCCACTATGGCGGTGCGGTCGGCGAGATCGATCAACTCCCACCCGTCGGCCCGATCGTCGGGTGCGGTACGGTCGCCCCGTTCCCGCCCCGAGGCGCCTCCGGAGGTTCGATGGCCCGCATCTGCTTCCTCAATCCGTTCGGCACCGACAGCTACGACGACCTCATCGGGGCGACGCTCAGGCCCGCGCTCCACGGCAACACCGAGGTCGACATCCGGCACCTGGCCAACGCGCCGCGCAACATCGACTACTACGCGCCCAAGCACCTGGCGGAGACGGAGATCATGACCGCGGCGCTGGAGGCGGAGCGGGAAGGGTTCGACGCCTTCGTGATCGGATGCTGCTACGACCCCGCCCTCAGCCAGTGCCGGGAGCTCGTCAACATCCCCGTCATCGGACCGCTGGAGGCCTCGGTCCTGCTGTCGCGGCTCTTCGGCCACAGCTTCGCCGTCGTCACGGATCACCGGAAGGCGGTGCCGGAGCTGCGCGACCGCGTCCGGCTCTACGGGTTGGAGGGCAACTGCCGGGCCATCGACGCCATCGACTGGTTCGTCACGGACATGGTGCTGGACCCGCGGACCGTCGCCAAGGACACCTACGTCAAGGTGCAGGACGTGATGCGCACGACCGGGGCCGAGACCGTCGTCATCGGCTGCACGATCGTCTCGGCCTGCTACGAGCTGGCGGCCCTGGAGGGCGATGCCGAGCTCGCGGCGCTCTCGGTCGTCAACCCGAACGTCATGGCGGTGAAGCTGGCGGAGATGTTCGCCGACCTGCACGCCACGGGGCAGTACCGCATCAGCCGGGACGGCTACTACCAGCAGCACCACGCCCACGACGAAGGCGAGGCGGCGGAGATCACCGCGCTGCTCGACCGCACGCTCGGCGATGGGCACGGGAGGAGCGGACGAATGACAAGCGTCATCGTCGTCGGGGGCGGTTTGGTCGGCACCGCCACGGCGTACTTCTCCGCCCGCGAAGGCATGGACGTCACGTTGCTCGAGCAGGAGCAGACCGGCTACGGCGCCTCGGGCCGGAACCCGGGCTTCGTCTGGCTCCACTGCCGCAACCCCGGTTGGGCCCTCGAGATCTCGCTGGCCGGCCGGCGCCTCTACGACGAGCTGCTACGCGACCTGCCCGTCGGGTTCGAGTTCCGCGCCGAGGGGGGCGTGATCTACTTCAAGACCCCGGAGCAGGGCGTCGTGTTCGAGGAGTTCGTGAAGGCCCGCCAGGCCGACGGGCTCGACATGGAGCTCATCGACGGGGCCGAGGTGCGCCGGCTCGTCGGGCCCATCCGGCCGGACGTCCTCGGGGCGAGCTTCTGCGCCAACGACGCCCAGATCAACACGCCCATGGTCGTCGACGCGCTGGCTGCGGGAGCCCGAGCCGAAGGGGCGGACGTCCGCGAGCACGTGCGGGTCGTCGACCTCGTCACGAGCGAGGACGGTCGCCGAGTGGTGGGGGTCGAGACCGACCAGGGACGCCTGACGGCCGACATGGTCGTCATCGCCACCGGAGCGTGGACGAGCAAGCTGCTGGCCGAGATCGGCCTCGACGTCCGCGTCGGTATCGAGCGGCTGCAGGTGCTCGCCACCGTGCCCCGGCCCCTCGACATCCAGCCCGTCGTCTACGGCCCGCTGGCGGCCAAGCAGTACGCGCTGTTCAGGGACCTCCCGTCGTGGGACCAGGACGCGTTCATGGCGCCCTACGAGATCGAGACCGGGAACTGGATGTTGCAGCTGGTGTCCCAGCGGGCGAACGGCGAGACGCTCCTCGGCTGCCCGATGGACTACCCGTCCGAGATCAGCCACGCGGTCACGCTGGCCGGGCTCCGCGACACGGCACTGGCCATCACCGACGACTTCCCCGGGCTGCGCGACGTGGCCATCGACCGCATGTGGGCCGGGGTGCTGCCGTACACGTCGGACCAGATCCCGATCGTCGACGAGGTGCGCCCCGGTCTCTTCGTCGCTGCCGGCCACATCTTCGGCAACGCCGCCGGACCGATGACCGGGAAGATCGTCAGCCAGCTCCTGGCCGGTCGTGAGCCCGAGATCGACATGGCGGACTGTCGCTGGGGGCGGAGCCTCGAGCCGGTCACGCCGGGCGCCACCGTGCACTGGTGAGCGAGCCTCCCGGCCTCACCGCCGACCACTGCGCCCTGCGCGACGTGGTGCGCCAGTTCGTGGACCGCGACGTCCTTCCGACGGTCGCCGAGCGGGAGCGGGCCGATGCGTACCCGTCCGACCTGCTGCCCACCCTCGCCGACCTCGGCGTGCTCGGCATGTCGATCCCGGAGGAGCACGGCGGCAGCGAGCTCGACCTCGTCGGCTTCGCCCTCGTGTTCGAGGAGCTGGCCCGGGGCTGGATGGGTCTGGCCAGCATCGTGGGCAGCTCCGGCAGCGGGTGCTGGCTGCTGGCGCGGTACGGGACCGACGAGCAGTGCCGGCGCTACCTCCCCGATCTCGCCGCCGGCCGGCGCATGAGCGGCATCGCCCTGACCGAACCCACGACCGGCAGCGATCTGAAGGCGATCAGGCTGCAGGCGACCCGGCAGGGGGACCGCTACGTCGTCAGTGGGACGAAGACCATGATCACCCAGGCCCGCCACGCCGACCCGCTGGTGGCGCTCGTCGTCACGGATCCCGCGGCCACCCCACCGCACCGGGGCATGAGCCTGCTCCTCGTCGAGCAGGACACCCCCGGTCGTTCCATCAGCACCGACATCGGCAAGCTCGGCCACAAGGGTGTCGAGCTCTGCGAGGTGGTCTTCGACGAGGCCGAGGTGCCGGTGGCCAACCTGCTCGGTGAGGTCGAGGGGTGCGGGCTCCACCAGATGCTGTCCGCGCTGGACCGGGGGCGCATCTACATGGCGGCGGCCAGCGTGGGCATCGCCCGGGCCTCGCTGGAAGCGGCCACCCGCTACGCCAACGAGCGGGAGGCCTTCGGCAAGCCGATCGGGCAGCACCAGGCCGTCAAGCTGAAGCTCGCCCGGATGGCCATCGCCGTCAGTGCGTCACGCCTGCTCACCCACGATGCCGCCCGGCGCATCGACCGCGATGGGCGGGCGAGCAGCGAAGCGGCGATGGCGAAGGTGCTGGCGTCCGAGACCGCCATCGAGTGCTCGATGGACGCCATGCGGATCCTCGGCGGCTACGGGTTCACCGTCGACTTCCCGGTCGAGCGCTACTACCGCGGACGCGCCCCTCATGGCCATCGGTGAGGGCACGAACGAGATCCTGCAGCTCCTCGTCGCCGACCAGCTGCTGGCCGCGGACGCGCCGTCATGACCGCCCCCTGGACGTCGTCGATCAGCCGGGTCGAGGGAGACACCGTGCGCATCCGCGGCTACGACCTGGAGGAGCTCATCGGCGGCCCCTCCTTCACGGCCTCGTGCTTCCTCCTCATCCGCGGCCGGCTGCCGTCCCCGGCCGAGGTGCGGGTGCTCGACGCCGTCCTCAACGCGGTGCTCGACTACGCCCTGCTCAAGCCGGGCACGGTGGCGGCGCGGTACGCCGTGTCCGCGAACCCCAGCATGACCGCGGGGTTGGCCACCGCCATCCTCTCGGTCGGGACGTACACGCTGGCCCCGGAGGACACCGCCCGCTTCGTCATCGACGCCCACGACCGCTACGTCGCGTCCGGGCGCCCACTCGAGGAGGTCGCGGGCGAGATCGTCGAGGACGCCCGGAGCCGCCGGCTGCGCATCCCGGGCTTCGGCCACCCGCGGTTCAAGCGGATCGATCCGCGCGCCCAGCGTCTTCGGGACGTCGCGATGGCTGCGGGCGTGTGGGGCGAGAAGGCCGAGCTCTACGAGCAGATCCACCGCGCCTTCATCGAGGCGTCGGGCAAGCCTGACGTCCCCATCAACGACGTCGGGATGATGGCCGTCGTGCTGCTCGAGCTGGGGTTCAGTCCGGACGAGATGACGGGCCTGGCCATCCTGTCCACCTTCCCGGGGCTGATCGCCCACGTGTCGGAGGAGCTGCAGAGCGGCCAGCGCATCCGTGTGGTGCCCGACGAGCAGGTCGACTACGGCGACCAGCCGCCGCTCGATCTCACCGAGGGGCTGCGAGCCGCCGGATGGGCGGCCGGCGAGGGGTCCACATGAGCGGCAGGACGGTGGCCATCACCGGGGCGGGCTCGGGCATCGGGCGCGCCATTGCCGAGGCGTTCGTGCAGGCGGGCGACCGCGTGCACCTCGGCGACGTCTCGGAGGCGCGGCTGGCCGACGCGGCCCGCGCCATCGGTGCGCCTCACGATGTGTCGACCCACGTGCTCGACGTGAGCGACCACGTCGCCATGGACCGGTTCGTCGCCGCAGCCGACGGTGACGCCGGAGCAGAAGGTGGGTTGTCGGTCTTCGTGAACTGCGCCGGGGTGTTCGACGGCTACGCGGGGATCGAGGAGACGACGCCGGAGCTGTGGCGGCGCATCATCGACGTCAACCTGACCGGCTGCTACCACGGGTGCCGGGCAGCCGCTCCGGTGTTGGTCCGGCGGGGCGGTGGGCGCATCGTCAACATCGGGTCCGTGGCGGGCAGGCACGGCGGAGCCGACGGGCTGGCCTACGCCGCCTCGAAGGCAGGCATCGAAGGGATGACCCGGCGGCTGGCCATCGATGTCGCCCGCCACGGAGTGACGGCCAACGTCATCGCGCCCGGCGTCATCCGCACGGACATTCGTGCCAATTCCGCTGAGGTGCTCGGCGACCTCGTGGACGTCGACCGTGGTGTCGGGACGTCGAGCGAGAAGATGGACTGGCTCATCCCGGTCGGCCGCCCCGGCCGCCCCGACGAAGTGGCGGCTGTCGCTTTGTTCCTGGCCGGTGACGAGGCGGCCTACATCACCGGCCAGGTCCTCTACGTCGACGGCGGGTGGGACGCGACCTAGATGCCGCTCTCGCTGCCGCCGGGGAAGCGCCTCGCGGTGTCCATCGGCGCCGACTTCGACGCCCACTGCCTCTGGATGGGCACGTTCGGGCTCAGTTCGCCGAGCTACCTCTCCCGGGGCGAGTTCGGTGCGGAGGTCGGAGTGCCGCGCCTGCTCAGGCTCTTCGAGCAACACGACCTCCGCACGACGTGGTGCACGCCCTCGCACACGCTTGCAGACCTTCCCCAGGCAGTGCGCGCGAGATCGTCGAAGCCGGCCACGAGATCGCCGCCCACGGCTGCTACCACGAGCAGGTGCCCAAGCTCGACCCCGACGAGGAGCGGCGGCTGATGGCGCTCCAGCTCACCGAGCACGAGCGTCTCGTCGGTCGCCGCCCGCGCGGCTACCGGTCGCCGGCGTGGGACTTCTCCGACGCCACGCTCGGGCTGCTGGAGGAGTTCGGGTTCGTGTGGGACTCGTCCCTCATGGGCCGCGACTTCGAGGTGTACCGGCCGCGTCCCGTCGTCACCGTCGACCGTGAGCGCGGCAACGCGTTCGGTCCGCCGAGCCGCATCATCGAGATCCCGGTGTCGTGGTTCCTCGACGACTTCCCGGCCCTCGACAACTTGCCCAGGGGCGGTGGTCTCGGCTCCACGGATTCGCTGTTCGCCCGTTGGAAGGATCACTTCGACTTCGCCTACCAGCGCGTCCCGGGCGGGGTCTTCGCTCTGACCGTCCATCCCCAGACCATCGCCCGCGCCCACGCCTTCTTGATGTTCGAGCGCTTCCTCGACCATGTGCTCTCGCACGAGGGCGTGTGGGCCGTGCCGCTGAGCGACATCGCCGACGCCTGGCGGGAACCGCCCGACTCCTGACCCGGCCGGGCGGGAGCGCTCAGCCCTCGTCCATGAGCTCCGCATAGACGTCGAGCGCGGCGCGCACCGCGGCTTCCCGCTCGGGGTGCAGCGGGCCGGGGACGAAGCGGCGGGAGAGGACGCCCCGGTACGTCCCCTCGCACAGCGGGATGTCCTGGCGGTTCGTGGCCCGCCACACCGCGGTGAGCGCCTCGAGGTCGTAGTCGAGGCCCTCGACGGCGTCGGCGGCCACGTACCACCTCGTCTCCCAGCGGCTCGTGCGGACGTCGACGGGCCTCAGGAGGTGGACGATCATGTGGTCGGCGTGGCAGATGAGCCGCGTGAGGAGCGGCACGATGACGAAGCCACCGCCGAGCCCGTCCGGGAGCTCTTCGAGCTCGGCGTAGTCGCCGAGGGGCTTCGAGACGAGCCGACCGTCGAGCGACATGGTCGTGTACCCCGGCTTGAGCGGGGTCGAGCCACCCAGGTACGGCCCGGTCCAGCCCGCGGTGGTGGCGTACATCGCGTCGAGCGCCATCGACGAGCACAGCTCGGGGTGCTGGCCGCGGCAGTGGTAGCACTCCAGATAGTTCTCGAGCAGGACCTTCCAGTTCGCCTCGACGTCGTAGGACTCCCGGAACGCCTCCCGGAGGTGCTCGGGTCGGGCGGGGACCATGTCAGCGGCGAGCGTCTCGAGCGCCGGCGTCAACGCCGGGGGAGGGGACTCGGACAGGGACACGAAGACGAGGCCGTGCCAGACCTCGACGTGCGCGCGGTGGAGGCCCCAGTCCCCGTACTCGAAGTGGTCGCCGGCCGCCGTCCCGGGGACGTGGAGCAGGCGCCCGTCGAGCCCGTAGGTCCACTGGTGGTACGGGCAGACGAATCGCCGGACACACCCGTGCGCCTCCTCGCAGAAGCGGAAGCCGCGGTGCCGGCACGTGTTGAGGAAGGCCTGAAGTGACCCGGCGTCGTCGCGGACCACGACGAAGCTCTCCCCGGCCACTTCCTCGACGACGAAGTCGCCGGGGCCCGCAAGCTGGGACTCGTGGGCGGCGAACATCCACTGGCGGAGGAAGATGCGCCGGACCTCGGCCTCGAAGACGTCCTCGGAGACGTAGGCCTCGCGCGGCAGGCCAGTGGGCACGCCGGCGCCTCCGGCTGTCCGCTCGGCAGCAGCCTGGACAGCCGCGGCTCGTGCGGTCAGCGGGCGCTCCTCTGACCGTCGGCCTCGAGTGCTCGCTCCTGATCGCCCGGAGCAGGCTCACCCGACCGCGCCGCGGACGCGGGTGTGGTCGTGTCCCCTTGGTCGTCCCGGAAGAACAGCAGCGGCACCACGAACCACAGTAGGACCGTCGCGGCGACCAGCGCGCCCCCGACGATGCCGGAGAACGGTGAGCCGTAGACGACATCGGCCACCAGGTAGACCGCGGCGCCGACGGCCAGCGCGAGAAGAGCCATGCCGGCGATGGCGCAGAAGTTGGCCGTCCGGATGATGTCCTCCTTGGACCGCCGACGGAAGCGCATGCGGTGATGGGCGGACGGGGCGATGAGCAGCAGCGACCCGAGGGCGGCGGTGATGACCGCGAACATGTAGATGCGGCGGTCCGCGGCGTCGAGCTCGTCGAAGCGCTGCATGAAGGGCACGGTGAGCAGGAAGGCCAGCAGCACCTGCGCGCCGGGCAGGGCGACTCGCAGCTCGTTCAGCAGCTCGATGAGCTCACGGTTGATGCGCTCGCCCCGGTCTTCTTGTTCCATCTCCGTGGTGCTACCCCGTTCGGGCGATGTGAAAACAGGGCGTGTCCCGCCGGTGAACGGTGCGTGACGCCCCAGGAAGGCGGTGCTCCATCCGCCCGGAGGAGCCTGCCGAGCGCGATCCTGGCCACGGTGTGCATCACCCGCCGTCAGCTCCTCGTCGGCACCGCCGCCGGTCTCGTCGCGGCGTCGTTGCGCACCACGATGGGCTGCGCGCCGCCCGTGGACGTCGGCCGGCTCCGGATCCATCCCCGGACGTCGTGGGGTGCCGACCTGCCGCCCCGTGGGCCGCTGTACCCGGAGGACGTCCGCTTCCTGCTCGTCCACCACGGCGCCATGCCGAACACGTACGGCGCTGGTGACGTCCCCGGGCTGCTCCGGAGCGCGTTCCTGTATCAGACCGGCGCGGCGAGGCGATGGCCGGACGTGTCCTACAACTTCTTCGTCGACCGGTTCGGCGGCGTGTGGGAGGGTCGCACCGGGAGCCTCGCCGGGCCTGTCATGGCCGACGCCACGGGCGGCAGCCAGGGATTCGCGCAGCTCGTGTGCCTGCTCGGCGACTTCATGGTCCAGGCGCCCACGGCGGAGATGACGGGTTCGTTGGTCGCGCTGCTCGCCTTCCTGGCCGATCGACACGGTCTGGACGTCGACCCCGCCGCTCCCGTGACCTTCACGTCGCGGGGCTCCGAACGCTGGCCCGCTGGAGCGACGGTCACCGCCCGTCCCATCTCCGGCCACCGGGACATGTCGTTCACGTACTGTCCGGGCGACGCCGTCTACCGGATGCTGGCCGCCGAGATCCCCATGCGGGTCGCGGCGCTGCGGGCCCAGGCACCGGCGTCTACCCGGCCGCCGTAGCCGCGCCAGCGAGGACGAGCGCGCCTTCAGCGGCCGCGCCGGCGACGGAGCTCCACCCGCACCTCCGCCGGAGCTGGTGGGCGATCGTGGTCCAGGAACAGGTCGTGGAGCTCGACGGCCAGCACCGCCAGCTGCGTGCCCGGGACGGGGCCAGGGTCGGGCAGCACCTCAGGGTGGTCCTGCACGAAGCGGGCAGCGGCGCGGACCGCATCGTGCTCGGCGCTGGCCTGGTCGTCGCGGTAGCGGAACTCCCAGCGCCCCGCCCGTTCCGCGACGAGCGGCTGGTCGGGTGTGACCCCGGCGGCGGGGAAGACCCGGCAGTCATAGGTCCGGCAGGCTCGCGGACGGTGCGCGTAGATCGAACATCTGTCCTCGACCAGCATCGGGCAGTGCCCCCGTTCGTCGTAGCCGAGCACGACGTGGCCTCTGGGCCGGCCGGGCGCCGGGAACGTGAGCTCGTCGGGCACGTGGGCCAGGGTGTCGAGCTCGTCGGGTTCGATGTGGACGAACTGAGATGACGCGGCAGCATGCCGTGCAGCCGGCGCACGGGACGTCCGAGCCCCCGCCGGTCCTGAGCGCATGGACCATCGCCGCCAACCAGGACGAGAGCTCGCCGGCCGGTGTCGTGGTCTCCGTGCGCCCCACGGCCGTCAGTCGGTGGTCTGGAGCGACCGCAGGTAGCGCTCCGTCGAAAGGATGGAGAACGAGCGGTTCAGCTCGGCGAGGACCGCCAGCTGCGCTTCGACGGCATCGAGGTCCTGGGCGTTGATGGCCGCATCCAGCTCGCGCAGGGTGGCCTCCCAGTGCGCGCCCATGGCGTCGATGCCATGCTCCTCGTAGTCCGCTCCGTAGACGCGGCGGAGCTCGGCCTGGCCGAACACGCCGTAGGTGTTGGCCTCGTCGTACACGAGGGCCAGCGCCTCTCGGATGTCCTCGAGCACCGGAAGCCCTTCACGTGCGCGCGCCCGCACGGAACCACCGAACTCCTCGATCACCTCCAGCTGGAACCGGGCGTTGATCCGCACGAGCGTCAGCTCGGGGCCGCCGATGCGGGCGGTCGTGGCCTGCGGGTCGAACAGCACCGTGACCTCGGCGGGACGGCCGCGCGGCTCGGCTCCTGCCGCGGCGTCCGCCCGCCCGCGGTCCACGGGCGGCTCACGCACGATGCGGTAGAGCACCGGCTTCAGCGACCGTTGCCGCCGCCGACCCTGGTTCCAGGCCCGCAGGGTGGCTGTGATGGGCGTGAACAGCTCCTCTCTGAGGGCGAGCACGTACCGCCGGTCGAGCTGCGCCCGCCAGGCCGACTCCCGTCCGTCGACGGCGTCGAGGAGGTCGCCCCAGGTGTGGGTCCGGCGGCCGATGGCCTGGTTGAAGAGCGAGAGGGTGAACTCCGTGGTGCCGCCGGGACCCTCCACCACCCGCGCACCGTCGGGGATGCCGGACTCGACGCCGTCGACGCCGCGCAGGTCCAGCACCACCCGATGGCACGGGTGGTAGGCGCCCTCGCTCACCGTGTTGTCCGGGAACGCCTCCACGATCCTGGTGGCGGCCTTCAGGAGCTGCGGCTGGCGGATCCTCGGGGAGATGGCGCCGACGCGCCAGTCATCCGACACCCGCCACGTCGCCCGGCACAGCTCACCGAGGAACCGCTCGATGGCGTCGACCTGGGCCGGTACGGCCTGCAGGTTGGCCAGCGGGCTCGGGGTGGAGGCCGAAGGGTCGTAGATGCACACGACGGCGGAGATGTCGTCGACGTCGCTGCGGGTGAAGAGACCGGTCTCGAACAGGCACCAGTCCCACGATGCGGTCGGCCGCGTGAAGAGCAGCACCAGCATGTGGCTCTCGGCCAGGCGGTGGCGGATCTCCCGGTTCCAGTCGGTGCCGGCGGACAGGTTGGCACCGGACACGAAGCACTCGATGGTCGGGGAGAGACCCTCCAGCGCCTGCTGGAAGGCCACCGCCAGCGTGTGGTTCTCGTGCTTGTGGCTGACGAAGATGTGAAAGCGTTCGTCGGACAATCGAGGCACTTGGTTCCCCCTGCTCCTCCCGTCGGTCGTGCCGCGCGGTGGACGTTGGATAGCACGAATGGAGCAGCGAGCGGCGCTTCCCGATCCGCCGGTCAGTGCTACCCGACCTCCCGCTCTACTTCTGAAGCCGAACCGATCCGTCCTCGCTGAGGGTCCAGTACGGGTTGTGCGCGACCTCCCACGGGTGACCGTCAGGATCGACGAACACCCCTGAGTAGCCGCCCCAGAACGTCGCCGCGCCAGCTCGCCCGATCGTCGCACCGGCGGCCGCCGCCTCGTCCAGCACGGCGTCCACCTCCGCGGGCGAGGCGACGTTGTAGGCAAGGGTCACGCCGCCCCAGCCTCCACCGTCCTCGACGGTGCTGTCGCCGGCCAGCTCCTCGCGGCCCCACAGCGCCAGGATCATTCCGCCGGCCTGGAAGAACACGACGTCCCCGGAGGGCGGTGACTCCCCCGACCAGCCCAGCGCCTCGTAGAACCTACGAGCCCGGCCCAGATCACGCACACCGAGGGTGACGAGGGAGATCCGTTGTTCCATGACCGAGAGCCTCGCGCTCGGTAGGTGCAACGCGGACCTTCCTGTCCATCGCCCAGCTCCTGTTCCCCGGCCGCTTCCCGGCGTAGCCGGTTACTCTCCACCGCCGTACGCGCTTCACGCCGCCACGACCGCACTTCCGCCGTCGCGCGGGCGCTCGCCGCATTGGTCGTCCTGGTGGCCGGCTGCGGCGGATCGGGCGACGGGCGCTCGGACACAACCGGCACGGCGCGCCCAGCGCCAACCACGAGCTCCCCTGTAGACCGTGCCGCCGAGCACGCCGGCACCGACCACCACTCCGACGACCCCACCCACGACTCCACTGCCGACGGTGCCCCCCGCACCGCCCGAGTTGCTGGCCGGAGCGATGGTGCTCTGCGCGTTCGCCGAGCCGGCGGTGCCGGCCTGGGCACTGGAGCGGGTGCAGGCCGGATGGGCGGCAGGCGTCCTGTTGTACCGGCGGAACCTGCCGTCGGAAGCTCAGGCCGTGGCCAACGCGGTGGCGATCCAGGCCGCGGCGCGGGCGTCGCCTTCCCCGTTGCCCGCCATCGTCGCCACCGACCAGGAGGGAGGGGTCGTCGCCCGCATCCCAGGCCCGCCGAGCGACTCCGCGGCCGGCATGGGTCTGCTGCCGCCTCCGGCCGTGGAGGCGGAGGGGCGGGCGACCGCGGACCTCCTGCGTCGTTGGGGCGTCAACACGGACCTCGCTCCCGTGGCCGACGTCGCCCGTCCGGGCACGTTCGAGGACCGTTCCCGCCGGTCGTTCGGTGCCGATCCTGCGGTGGTGGCGGCGGACGTGTCGGCCTTCGTGTCCGGACTCCGCCAGGGCGCGGTCGCGGCAACGCTGAAGCACTTCCCGGGGCTGGGCGCGGCCTCGGCCAACACCGACGACACCGAAGGAGCGGTCACCCTCTCCGCCGAGGAGCTGCGCGGCATCGACCTGGTGCCGTTCCGGGCCGGGGTGGGCGCCGGGGCCGAGCTCGTCATGGTGTCGAGCGCGTCCTATGCGGCCTTGGCACCCGGCGTCGCCGTGACGTCGCCGGTGATCGTCGAGGGATTGCTGCGGGGTGAGCTGGGGTTCAAGGGCGTGGCGGTGTCCGACGCGCTCGATGCCAGTGGGCTGGCCGTCGTCGGTGGGCCTGCGGAGGTGGCAGTGGCGGCTGCGGCGGCCGGGGTCGATCTGCTCATCACCGAAGGCCCGGGACGCTGCATCGAGCTGCATCAGGCGCTCGTGCAGGCCATGGCCGACGGCCGGTTGCCGCTCGAGCGGGCCCGACAGGCCGCTGAGCGGGTCACGGCGCTGCGCCGGGCCCTGGCGCCGGCGCCGCCCGCCTGAATGCCGCGGCCGCGGCGGTCCGAGCGCGGCAATCCGATGGCGCGACGCCGCCAGCCGCGATGGACTGCCGGCATGATCGACGCGCGGCCGCTGTCCGGCGACCTGCTCCTGCGGACGGCACGACCGGGTGACGCCGCCGAGCTGGCCGAGTTCAACGCGTCCGTCCATGCGGACGAAACGATCCCCAGGTGACGCCATCGCCGAGTGGACGCTCGAGCTGTTCGAGATACCTCCGCCCGGCTTTCGGGCCGAGGACGACATCCTCGTCGTCGAGGACACCGCGTCGGGCCGCCTGGTCTCGAGCCTCTGCCTCATCCCGCAGACGTGGTCCTATGCGGGGGTGCCGACATCGGTCGGCCAGCCCGAGCTGGTCGGCACGCATCCCGACTACCGCCGCCGCGGGCTGGTGCGGGCGCAGTTCGAGGTCATCCATGCCCGTAGCGCCGAGCTCGGTCAGCAGTGGCAGATCATCGGCGGCATCCCCTGGTACTACCGGCAGTTCGGGTACTCCTACGCCCTGGATCTGCCGCCCTTCCCCATCTGGCGCTGGGGAAAGAGCCAGCCCGAGCCTCCCGCCGGGTACAGCCTTCGCCCCGCGGTCGCCGCCGACATCCCGTTCGTGGCCGCGCTCGACGAGGCCGCGGCGACCCGGTCGTCGCTGTGCTGCCTGCGCGGCGTCGACGGCATGACGTACGAGGTGACCCGACGCCCCGGCGCACTGCCCACCGGCCGGATCCTGGTGCTCGAACAGTCGCGGCGCGGCGGCGCCGGACGCTCCTGCCGAGCCGGTCGGCTACGTGGTCCACTCGTCCGCGTCTGCGGGAAGGCCGTGTCCAGCTTTGGATCCTCGAGCTCGTCGCCGGCCGGAGCTGGCTCGAGCCGACGGCGGCCGTGCTGGCCCACGTGGCCGCGTGGGGAGCCGACCGGCCGGACGGCCCCGCCACTGGGATCAGCCTCCTGCTGCCCGACGGGCATCCGGCCAGGCGCTGCGTCTCCACGCACCTCGACCAGCCGGCCGGCAACACGTACGGCCTCTACGTCCGGGTACCCGACCGTGGGCAGTTCCTCCGCGCCGTCGCACCGGCCCTCGAGGCGCGGGTGGCCGCATCCCCTGCGGTCGGCTTCTGCGGTGAGCTGATCATCGACCTGTTCACGGAGCGACTGACGCTGTGCTTCGACGCCGGCCGCCTGGTCGACGTCGAGCGGGCCCGTGAGACCGGTGAGACCGGGGAGATCGCAGGCTCTGTGGACCTGCGGCTGCCGGACGAGGCCTTCCTGCACCTGCTGTTCGGCAACCGGTCCCTGGCGGAGGTCGAGACCACGTATGCCGATGCCGCAGATCTGCACCGACCGCGGGAGCTTGCTGGGCGAGGTCCTGTTCCCTCGCATGACGCTGACCCCCTGGACCGTCGGCTGACGCGCACCGGTCGTAGCGGGCCCTCGCCGCCTCCGTCGCGCCGGCTGTGGCCTCGCCGGCTCACTGCGCCCGTTGTCCGGCCGTCTACCCTTCGCCGCCGTGCTCGAACCCATCAGCGACCTGCCCGACGGCGTCTTCGGCCTGCGGGCAGTCGGGCCGTTCAGCGTCGACGATTACGTGACCGTCATCGAACCTGAGCTCGATCGCCTCGAGGCCGCGCAGGAGGAGCTGCGCCTGTTGCTCCACCTCGGCCCACAGTTCACCGGCTTCGGCGAGGGTGCATGGGGGGAGCTGACCTCCGAGATCCGCCACGCCTCGTTCCATCGCGGCGCCGTGGTCACGGACGACGACATGGTCCGCAACGGCCTCCGGGTGCTGCGGTGGGTGCTGCGGGGCGACGTGCGGACGTTCCGCAACCGCGAGTACGACCGCGCCGTGGGCTGGGTGGCCACCTGACCGAGTGCGGCAGCACCCCGACGTCTGAACCGTGCTCGGTCCGGCGTGGAACGGTCGTCCTCGTCCTCTACCCTGGAGGACCGTGTCTCGGACGGCCGACCGGCCGGACCGGTCTCGGCTCCCATCCCCCAACCGTCCGGTGGTCGCGTGAAGTTCAAGAAGGGTGAAACGGTCATCTACCCCCAGCACGGCGCGTGCATCGTGCAGGGGACGACAGAAGAAGACCATGTTCGGTGAGACCAAGGAGTACCTGGTCCTGCGCTCGGTCATCGGCGAGATGACGTTGTCCGTGCCGCTCGACAAGACCGAGGACGTCGGGGTGCGCCCGCCGGTGTCGGCCGACGAGCTCGAGGACCTGGTGTCGGTGCTGTCCAAGCCCGATCCCCGCGTGCCGTCCAACTGGTCGCGGCGGT
The DNA here is from genome assembly GCA_963813375.1 of uncultured Acidimicrobiales bacterium. Taxonomy (GTDB): domain Bacteria; phylum Actinomycetota; class Acidimicrobiia; order Acidimicrobiales; family Ilumatobacteraceae; genus DASTFY01. Next base: position 166,869 of record CAWEYT010000015.1, read on the forward strand.
TCAAGAACCACCAGGAGAAGCTGAAGTCCGGCGACGTGTACCAGGTGGCCGAAGTGGTCCGGAACCTGGCCGCCCGCAACCGGGATGCCGCCCTGTCGGCCGCTGAGCGCACGATGTACGAGCGGGCCCGCATCAACCTGGTCTCCGAGATCGCCCCGGCGCTGAAGGTGAGCGCCGAAGCGGCCGAGCAGTACCTCGACGACGCGCTGGCCAAGGGCGTCCTGCGCCCGCCCAAGGAGACCTCGGAAGCCAAGAAGGGCGCCTGACGCCTCACTGCGACCCGCCGTTAGGGTCGAGGCCCATGCCGGGCCAGTCAGGCTCCAAGCTCGCGCGGTTGCGGGAGCGCTCGCGGTTCGTCGACGGCCTGTGGCGCATGATCACGAAGGCCAAGGTGGACGGGGAGCGCCGCCTGGCCGCGGAGATCACGTACTACGCGTTCTTCTCGCTGTTCCCGCTGCTGATGGTGTTCGTCACGATCGTCCAGGCCGCCTTCGACGAAAGGAGGAGCGAGGAGATCCTCGACTCGGTCCTCGGGCAGTTCCCGGTGATCAGCAACGACATCCTGCGCAACGCCAGCAGCCCGGAGGGGAGAGGGGTGGCCGCCTTCATCGGCATCGTGCTGGCCCTCTGGGCCGGCTCCCACGCCTTTGAGTCCTTCGAGCACGCCATGCGCGTCGTGTGGGAGGGCCCGGCCGTGCCCCCCGAGAGCCTGGTCAAGAGCCGCTTGCGGGCCTTCGCCACGATGGCCATCCTCGGCGGCGCGATCCTGGCCACGACGATCGTCGGCTCGCTGCTCGCCGCGGTCACGATCCTGCCGGGCCTGGTCAAGCCGCTGTCCCTCGTCGTGAGCGTCGTCCTCAACACGGGCGTGATCCTCCTGGTCTTCCGCTACCTCGACCCCCATCGCCGGACCTGGCGGGTCCACATGCCCGGTGCGATCGTCGGCGCCGTCGGATGGACGATCCTGCAGACGGTCGGTGCCTACTTCGTGCGCTACGTGGTGAAAGGGGCGAGCGACATCTACGGCACGTTCGCGGTCGTGATCGGTCTGCTCACGTGGATCAACATCCAGGTGCGGCTCATCCTCTGGGCCGCTGAGCTCAACACCGTCATCGAGGACCCGGCGGCCGGCGACCTGAAGTCCGCGCCGGTGAAGCCCGGCGAGCCGGCAGCGGCGCAGTAGGTTCGCCCGCCGTGTCAGGACGGCTCGAGGAGAAGGTCGCGCTCATCACGGGCGCCGCGGCAGGGTTGGGCCGAGTGGCGGCCGAGCGCTTCGCGGCGGAGGGCGCGAGGGTCGTGGTCGCGGATGCGGTCGACGGCAACGCCACCGTCGAGGCCATCACGGAAGCCGGAGGTGTCGCGACGTCGGTCGTCTGCGACGTGACCGACGAGGCGCAGGTCCAGCAAGCTGTCGCCGTCGCCGTGGACACGTACGGCGGCCTGCACGTCCTCTACAACAACGCCGGGGTGATGCTCGGCGACGACGACGATCCCGTCACGACGCCGATCGAGGTCTACGAGCGGACGATGGACATCAACGTCAAGGGCGTGCTCCTCGGCTGCCGTCATGGGATCCCGGCCCTCCTGGCCAGCGGGGGTGGCGCGATCGTCAACGTGGCGTCGTTCGTCGCCCACATGGGAGCGGCCACGCCGCAGATCGCCTACACGGCTTCGAAGGGAGCCGTGCTGGCCATGACGCGGGAGATCGCCGTCACCTACGCCCGCCGCGGGGTGCGCGCCAACGCGCTGTGCCCCGGACCGATCATGACGCCGATGCTGGCCAAGTTCCTGTCCGACGACGCGCGCCGTCAGCGCCGGCTCGTGCACATCCCGATGGGACGGTTCGGGGAGCCGTTGGAGATCGCCAACGGCGCGCTGTTCCTGGCGTCCGACGAGTCCGCGTGGATGACCGGCCAGTCGTTGATCATCGACGGCGGCATCACGGCGGCCTACACGACGCCGGAGTAGCGAACGGGGAGCGGCCGTGCCTACAGCGCGGTCTGGGCCAGGGCCTTCTCGACGAGCACGTCGAAGATGCGCTGCTGCTGCGGATCCTTGGCCGCGGTGTCCTCCGGATGCCACTGGACCGCGACGAGCGGCGCGTGGTCGTGCTCGAAGGCCTCGATGAGCCCGTCGGCGGTGGTGCCCACGACGTGGAGGTCCCGGCCGAGCCGGTCGATGGCCTGGTGGTGCGAGCAGGCGCCGTAGAGGACCGTGGCGTCGAACACCCGGGCGAGGCGCGAGTCGGGCGACAGGGTGATCTCGTTGAGCGGGCCGATGGTGCCCGCCGGAGGCTTGGGGAAGCCCGGCGCCGAGTGGGCCTGCAGGTCGGTGCGGCCGGTGATGTGCTGCTGGAGCGTGCCTCCGAGCGCCACGTTGACCACCTGCATCCCGCGGCAGATGGCCACGGTGGGCACCTGCATCTCGATGGCGATGTCGACCAGCGCGATCTCGAACCGGTCCTCGATCTTGGGCGCCGGGTAGTCGTGCGGCCCTTGGCGGGAGCCGTACAGGTCGGCGTTGACGTCCGGTCCACCGATGAGCAGGAGGCCATCGGCGTGGCCGAGCAGCCGCCGGGCAGCCTCCTCGTTGAGCTCCCTCGGGGCCACGACCAGGGGTTCGCCGTCCGCCCGGTGCACCGCCTCCAGGAACTTCACGCCGGCATACGCCACCGGGTGCCGGCTGGCCACCCCGGCGCGGGCCAGGCGCCCGGGGATGATGATGCGCGCCGTCACGGTGCCAGCGTAGAGGTCTGTACGGCACCTGACGCAGCCGGTGTGCCGCTGCCGGCGGCCCGTACGCTCCGCCGGTGCACCGCTTCGACGACGACGCCCGCCTCGTGACGGCACTGGCCAACCGCTTCGTGGCCGACCGCCTGACCGGCGGGCCGCCACTCGGCGCCACCGCCACTCCGGACGCGCTGGCCGCCGCGCTCGGCCCGACCATCACCGAGGAGGGGCTCGGCGTCGCTGAGGCGTTCCGGCGCTTCGAAACGGTGATCGCGCCGGCCACGGTGGCCCTCGACAGCCCCCGGTTCCTGGCCTTCATCCCGGCGGCGCCGACGGCGGCCAGCGCGCTCTTCGACGCCGTCGTCAGCGCGTCGTCGTTCTCGGGGGAGAGCTGGCTGGAAGCCGCGGGCGCGGTCCACGCCGAGAACGAGGTCCTGCGCTTCCTGGCCGGGCTGGCGGGCCTACCGCCGTCCGCCGGTGGCTGCTTCGTCAGCGGGGGCTCGGCGGGGAACCTGAGCGCGCTGGCCGTGGCGCGAGACAGCGGTGGCCCGCCCGCGGGGGAGCGATGGGTGGCCGTCGCCGACACCGCGCACTCGTCCGTGGCCAATGCGCTGGCCCTGCTCGGCCTGCGGGCGCTGGTGGTGCCGACGGCCGCCGACGGTGTCTTCACGGCCGGTGCGCTGCGGACCGCGCTGGCCGGCCACCCTCGGCCCGTGTGCGCGGTCGTGGCATCGGCCGGCTCCACCAACGCCGGCGTCATCGACGACCTGTCCGGCCTCGCCGAGGTGTGCGCGGCGGAAGGGATCTGGCTGCACGTCGACGGCGCCTACGGGCTGGCAGCCCTGCTCTCGCCACTCGTTCGGCCGTCCTTCGCCGGGATCGAGGCGGCGGACTCGCTGATCGTCGATCCTCACAAGTGGCTCTTCGGACCGCTCGACTGCTGCGCCCTGCTGTATCGGGACCCTGATGCGGCCCGCGCCGTGCACACCCAGGATGCGCCCTACCTCGACGCGCTCCACGTCGACGGCGCGTGGAACCCGGCGGATCTCGCCTTCCACCTCACGCGGCGGACGCGCGGACTACCGGTGTGGTTCTCGCTCGCCGCGCACGGCGTGGCCGCCTACCGCCGCGCGGTCGAGGTGGGCTTGGACCTCGCCCGCTGGACGGCCGAGCGGGTGCGCGCGCTCGGCCCACCCCTCGAGCTCGTGATGGAGCCCACACTGTCCGTGGTCCTGTTCCGGCGGCACGGTTGGGCCGAGGCGGACTGGTACGGCTGGTCCCGCCGGCTGCTGCAGGATGGCGTGGCCTTCGTGACACCGACGCGCTGGAAGGGCGAGACCCTCGGGCGGCTGGTCTTCCTGCACCCGGAGACCGGGACCGAGGTGATCGAGGAGGTGCTCGCCCGGCTCAGGTGATGGGTGGGGCCCCGCTTCCCGTCAGTTGACCCTGCGGCCGTCCTCGACCAGGTTGATCTCCCAGAGCACCTCGTCCAGGCGGTCGCCGGCGGGGATGGCCCCGTACCGCTGCGGCCGCTCGGGTGACACGCAGGACGGCACCGGCGACAGGATCGTCCACGGCGTGGGATGGCAGAACTGCACGACGCTGTAGCGCTCGCCGCCCTGCCCGGGCGCGGCGACGACGCGGTGGATGCCGGTCGGGATCACGCCGTTCGTGAGCTGCTCCAGCATCATCCCGGTGTTGATGATGACCTGACCCTCGGGCGCCACCGCGTCGACCCAGCCGTCGTCGGTCTGGACCTGCAGGCCGGGCGCGCTGGCCCGCGGGAGTGCAGTGATCAGGTTGATGTCACCGTGGGCTCCCGCCCAGACGTGGCCCTGGTCCGGTGCGAGGTCCATGGCGGGGTAGTGGATGGCGCGGGTCAGGTGCGGCCCGTGGCGGAGCATGGCGTCGAAGAACTCTTCGTGGCAGCCGACGGCCACGGAGATGACGCGCAGGAAACGGCGCTGCAGGTCGGCGATGCGGTCGTGGAACTGGTTGAGCACGTCCGAGATGCCGGGCACCGCGGCTTCCGGCAGCACCTGCGGGCCGTAGCGGTGGGGGAAGCCGGTGCGCAGCGGGTGGCCGGCAGGCGCCTCGCGACCCCAGTTGAGCATCTCCTTCCAATCGGGCACGTCCGATGACGCCGCCGTCTCGACCAGCAGTCCGGTGTATCCGGTCTGCCCGTGCGAACCGGGCGCCACGAACTTCAGCTTCTCCTCGACGGGGCGGGAGAAGAACTCGGCCAGCATGTCGTAGGCCTGGTCCAGCAGGTCCCCGGACAGGTCGTGGCTCGTGTAGACGAATCCCGTCTGCAGGCTGCGGCGCACGCCGTCCACGACCGCGCGGCGGGCCGGTGCGTCGCCCTGCTCGAAGCCCAACAGGTCCACGTCCAGGATCGCGTCGGCCACGAACCGAACGCTATCCGGGCTCGGGAGACGGTGGCGGCGAGGCCTGATCCGTCTGCGTCTCAGTCGCCGCAGCCGGCGGCACGTCCAGCACGGCGAGGACGGGGCGATGGTCCGAGAGTCCGGCCATCGCCGGCCCGAGATCGTCGAGCACCGCTGCCTCCACCACCGTCACGCCCGGACCGGCCAGGACGTAGTCGATGCGCCGGCGGGGGGCGTTGGCAGGGATCGTGGGCCCGGGACCCGTCCCGGCGGCCTCCCACGCGTCGACGAGGCCGGCGTCCACCAGGGTCCGGATGGGCAGGCGATCCGGGTTGGCGTTGAGGTCGCCGGCCACGATCACCGGGGTGCTCTCCGGCAGGAGCCGGAGCAGGTGCTGCGCCTGCTCGGACCGCCGAGCCTCGTCGGCGCCGCCGGACGAGAGGTGGGCGTCGATCAGGAGCACCCGCTGGTCGTCCTCCAGCAGGACCTCGGCCGGCACGAGGATGCGCCGCTCGTAGCTGCGCTTGCTCACGCCGGGCGTGAGCACCACGGGCGCGTGGACGGCCATCCGGTGGCGCGAGAGCACGGCCAGGCCCTCCCCCCGCCACCACAGGGGCCACCAGGCGTTGTGCTTGAGCGACCAGGCCGGTCGGCGCCAGCGGAGAAGGCCGGCGATGCGGCGCGCCTGGCCCGAGCGGACCTCCTGGAGGGCGAGCACGTCCGGCTCGTGGGACTGCAGCAACTCGACCACGGCGTCGATCCGCGGCTTGGCCGAGCCGTGCAGGTTCCAGGTGATCAGCCGCAGCCGCGTCACGGCACTGTTCTAGTGCCCCCACCGGCAACGTTCGCCGCTACCGGCGGCGGCATTGGCCGTGTGGTTACATCGGCCCGTGAAGTTCGGGATCTTCTATGAGCATCAGATGGGGCGGCCCTGGGAGGCCGAGAGCGAGCAGCGGCTCATCCAGGACGCGCTCGAGCAGGTGGCCCTCGCCGACCGCCTCGGCATCCAGTACGTGTGGGAGGTCGAACACCACTTCCTGGAGGAGTACAGCCACTCGTCCGCGCCCGAGGTGTTCCTCGCCGCCTGCAGCCAGCGCACCGAGCGCATCCGCCTCGGTCACGGCATCATCCTCACCGCCCCCAACTTCAACCATCCGGCCCGCACGGCCGAGCGGGTGGCCATGCTCGACCTGGTGTCGAACGGGCGGGTCGAGTTCGGTTCGGGCGAATCGTCCAGCGAGGCCGAGCTGGCCGGCTTCGGGATCGACCCTGCCTTGAAGCGCGAGCAGTGGCTCGAAGGCCTCGAGGTCGCGCTGCGTTGCATGGTCGAGCAGCCCTTCACCGGGGTCGACGGCGAGTACGTCAAGATGCCGCCTCGCAACGTGGTCCCCAAGCCGGTCCAGAAGCCGCACCCGCCGCTGTGGGTCGCGTGCTCCCGCCGGGACACGATCCTCCTCGCCGCCCAGAAGGGCATGGGCGCGCTCACCTTCGCGTTCATCGATCCCGAGGAGGCCCGCACGTGGGTGGAGGCGTATGAGAGCACGCTGGCCTCCTCGTGCGTGCCGGTCGGCTGGAGCGTCAACCCCCAGCTGGCCTGCGTCAGCCCGATGATGCTGCACCACGAGGAGGACGAGGCCATCCGGCGGGGCGTCGAGGGCGCCAACTTCTTCGGGTACTCGCTCGGCCACTTCTACGTCTTCGGCGAGCACCGGCCCGGCGTCACCGACGTGTGGAGCGAGTACGAGCAGCGGCGCTCCGCCCAGGGTTTCGATCCCGAGGCGGTGGCCCGAGCCGTCAAGGAGGAGCGGCTGGGGGCCAAGGTGGCGGCCGGCGACAGCACCGGGCTGCGAGGGGCGATCGGGACGCCGGAGCAGGTCCGTGAGTACCTGCGGCGCTACGAGCAGGCGGGCGTCGACCAGGTCATCTTCGTGCTGCAGGCCGGCCGCAACCGGCACGAGCACATCATGGAATCGCTCGAGGTCTTCGGTCGTGAGGTGCTCCCCGAGTTCGTCGATCGGGACGAGGCCGCGTCCGCGGCCAAGGTGGCGCGGCTGGCCCCCGTCGTCGAGGCCGCGATGGCCCGGAAGCAGTACGAGCCGCGCGACCTGGGCGACTACTCCTTCCCCGCCATCCCGCGGCAGTGGGCCGCCGCCGCGGGAAGCGAGGAGATGCGGGCCTGGCTCGACCGCTTCGCCGACGACCGCGCCGCGGGCCGGCGCGACAACGAGCTCGGCATCGCCGGCTGAGGCCGCCGAACCGCTCCCTCCGATGCTGACACGGGTGCTGGTCGCCAACCGGGGTGAGATCGCCATCCGCGTCATGCGGGCCGCGGCTGACCTCGGGATCGGGAGCGTGGCCGTCCACGCCGAGGACGACAGGGACGGGCTGCACACGCGACGGGCGGATCATGTGGTTCCGCTGCGGGGCACCGGCCCTGCGGCCTATCTCGACGTCGACCAGATCATCGCCGCCGCCGTCGACTCCGGGTGCGACAGCATCCACCCGGGGTACGGCTTCCTGGCCGAGAACCCGGAGCTGGCGCGGCGTTGCGATGTCGCCGGGATCGCCTTCGTGGGGCCGGACGCATCGACGCTCACCACGCTCGGCGACAAGGTGGCGGCCCGCGCGCTGGCGCTGCGTTGCGGGCTGCCCGTGCTGGAGGGGACCGAAGGTCCGCTGACAGCCGAAGGCGCTCGGGCCTTCCTCACGGACCTGGGTCCGGGCGCGGCGGTGATGGTCAAGGCCGTGGCGGGCGGTGGTGGCCGGGGCATGCGACCGGTCACCGATCCGGCCGAGCTCGACGCCGCGCTCGGCCAGTGCCGGCGGGAGGCGTTGGCGGCCTTCGGTGACGATGCCGTGTACCTCGAGCGGCTGCTGGCGGGCGCCCGCCACGTCGAGGTCCAGGTGCTGGGCGACGGCTCCGGTGCGGTCTCCCACCTCCACACCCGGGACTGCAGCCTCCAACGCCGCCGCCAGAAGCTGATCGAGATCGCGCCCGCGCCCTCGTTGTCCGCCGAACTGCGCCACGAACTGCACGACGCCGCCGTGCGGCTGGCCGGCGAGCTCTCGTACCGCGGAGCGGGGACCGTCGAGGTCCTCGTCGCACCCGGGCTCGACCGCGGCTATGTGTTCCTGGAGGTCAACGCCCGGCTGCAGGTGGAGCACACGGTCACCGAGGCAACGACGGGGATCGATCTCGTCCAGGCCCAGCTGCGCATCGCCGGCGGCGCCACGCTCGCCGAGCTCGGCCTGACCCAGGACCGAATTCCGGCACCTCGCGGCGTCGCCGTGCAGGCGAGGGTCAACGCCGAGACGCTGCAGGCCGACGGGACGGCCGTCCCCTCCACCGGCACGATCACGGTCTACGAGGTCCCGTCCGGGCCCGGCATCCGTGTCGACGGTGCCGGCTGGAGCGGTTTCCAGGCGAATCCGCGCTACGACTCGCTCCTGACCAAGGTGATCGCCTGGTCACCCGATGCCGATCCTGCTGCCGCCATCGCACGGGCGGCGCGGGCCGTGGAGGAGCTGCGGGTCGAGGGCGTTGCCACCAACGCGGCGCTGCTGTCCGCTCTCCTGCGGCGGCCGGAGCTGCCGGAGGCGGCGGTGACGACGACGTTCGTCGACGACCACCTGGCGGAACTGGTGCCTGAGCGGGTGTCCGCCGAGCCCACCGTGACCATGAGCGAGACCGACGGCACCTTCGAGGGCACTTCGACATCCTGGCGCCGCTGACGGGCACGGTGGGCCATGTCCTGCCCGAGGTGGGCGAGCTCGTCGCCGCCGGTCAGCCGCTGGTCGTCCTCGAGGCCATGAAGATGGAGCACGAGGTGGTGGCCCCGGCGAGCGGCCGGGTGCAGCGCGTGCTGGCGGTGCGCGGCGAGACTGTGGCCGCCGGGCATGTCCTCATGATCCTGCGGCCGGAGACGGTCGACCGTCTTGACGGCGAGCGCGCCCGCGACGTCGATCTCGACCACATCCGGCCGGACCTGGCGGCCGCCGTCCGGCGCCACGCCATCGGCGAGGACGACGCCCGTCCGGACGCCGTGGCCCGGCGGCGCGCCACCGGGCAGCGCACCGCCCGCGAGAACGTCGAGGACCTGTGCGACGCCGGCACGTTCATCGAGTACGGCCCGCTGGTCATCGCCGCCCAGCGCCGCCGCCGGCCGCTGGATGACCTGATCGCCCGCACGCCCGCTGACGGCCTGGTCGCCGGCGTCGGGGCCGTCAACGGCAACCTGTTCGGCGAGGACCGCGCTCGCTGCGTCGTGATGTCCTACGACTACACCGTCCTGGCGGGGACGCAGGGCTACCAGAACCACCGCAAGAAGGACCGCCTGTTCGAGCTGGCGGAGCGGGCGCGACTGCCGGTGGTCTTCTTCACTGAGGGCGGCGGCGGCCGCCCCGGCGACACGGACGTGCCCAGCGGCGTGGCCGGTCTGGACTGCATGGCCTTCCACCTGTGGGGGCGCCTGAGTGGGCTGGTGCCGCTGGTCGGCATCAACTCCGGAAGGTGCTTCGCGGGCAACGCTGCCCTGCTGGGCTGCTGCGACGTCGTGATCGCCACCGCGGACTCGACGATCGGGATGGGCGGCCCGGCCATGATCGAAGGTGGTGGCCTCGGCGTCTACGAGCCGGAGGAGGTCGGTCCGATGGCGGTCCAGGTGCCGTCCGGCGTCGTCGACATCGCGGTGGCCGACGAAGCCGAGGCCGTGGTCGCGGCGAAGCGATACCTCTCGTACTTCCAGGGCGCACTCCCGACCTGGGACGCCGCCGACCAGCGAAGGCTGCGCACGCTGGTCCCGGAGAACCGGCTCCGGGTCTACGACGTGCGCCAGGTCGTCGACACGCTCGTCGACCGCGGCTCGGCACTCGAGCTGCGCCGCGGGTTCGGGCCCGGCATGGTCACGACGCTGGCCCGGGTGGCCGGTCGTCCGATCGGCATCGTGGCCAACGATCCCACCCACCTGGGCGGCGCCATCGACACCGACGGGTCCGACAAGGCCGCCCGCTTCATGCAGCTGTGCGACGCCTTCGACCTGCCGCTGCTGTTCCTCTGCGACACGCCGGGGATGATGGTGGGCCCGGAGGCGGAGCGCACGGGCCTCGTGCGGCACTGCAGCCGCCTGTTCGTGATCGGCGCCAACCTGACGGTGCCGTTCTTCACGATCGTGCTCCGCAAGATGTACGGCTTGGGTGGGCAGGCGATGGCCGGCGGCAGCACCAAGGCGCCGATGTTCACGGTGGCCTGGCCGACCGGCGAGTTCGGCGGCATGGGGCTGGAGGGCTCGGTGAAGCTGGGGTACCGCAACGAGCTCGCCGCGGTGGAGGACCCGGACGAGCGCGAGGCGTTGTTCGAGCAGATGGTCGCCCGCGCGTACGAGCACGGGAAGGCCGTCAACACCGCCTCGCACTTCGAGATCGACGACGTGATCGACCCGGCCGACTCGCGCCGGTGGATCCTCCGCGCCCTCCGCTCCGTCCCCCCGCCGCCCGCCCGCACCGGCAAGAAGCGGCCCAACATCGACACCTGGTGACCCGGGGAGGACCCGATCATGACCACGAGCCGCATTCGCGAGCTGGCGGAGCAGCACTGGAACGGCCAGGGCGACCTGGTTCACGCGCACCACCCGGTCATGCCCGTCGAGGGTCGAGTCGCCGAGGAGCTGCTCGACGGGGTTCTGTACGTGAAGAGCGTGGCGTCGATCACGGCCCTCGACAGCGGCGACGGGCTCGTCATGCTCGACACCGGTGGGCCCTTCGACGCCCAGCACGTCTTCGATGTGGTGCGGGCGTGGCGGCCCGGTGACGGAGGGCGGGGCCGGTTGGCCGGGGCGGTGTTCTCTCACCACCACATCGACCACGTCTTCGGGACGCGGTTGTTCGAGGCCGAGTCGGAGGCCGAGGGCTGGGACCCTCCGGCGGTGCACGGCCACGAGGCCATGCCGGCCGACTTCCGCCGCTACGAGCGCACGCGGGGCTGGAACACCGCCATCAACCAGCGCCAGTTCGGCCTGCCAGTGGCCGGTTGGGAGTTCCCCGGCGAGTTCCGTGATCCGACGGTGACCTACCGGGACCAGCTGACGTTCTCGTGCGGTGAGCTGACCTTCGAGCTGCACCACGGGATGGGCGAGACGGACGACGCCACGTGGACGTGGGTGCCGGAGCGCCGGATCCTGCACCCCGGCGACCTGTTCATCTGGGCGGTGCCCAACGCCGGCAACCCGCAGAAGGTCCAGCGCTACGCCGGGGAGTGGGCGGGGGCGCTGCGCGACGATGGCCGGGCTCGGCGCCGAGATCATGTTGCCCGGGCACGGGCTGCCCGTGTTCGGCGCCGAACGGATCCGCCAGGCGCTGCTCGACACGGCCGAGGTGCTCGACTCGATCGAGCTGCAGACGCTGGCGCTCATGAACACCGGGTGCACCCTGGACCGCGCGCTCCACGAGGTCGAGCTGCCGGCGCACCTGCTCGACCGGCCCTACCTCCGGCCGGTCTACGACCACCCGCAGTTCCTCGTCCGCAACGTGTGGCGGCGCTTCGGGGGCTGGTACGACGGGCAGCCGGACAACCTGCTCCCGGCACCCCGCCGCCAGCAGGCCGAGGAGTGGGTGGCCCTGGCGGGCGGGACGCGGCGCCGTGCTCGACCGGGCTCGCGCGCTGGCCGAGGCCGGTGACCTCCGCATGGCCTGCCATCTGGTGGAGCACGCGGTCCTGGCCGAACCCGAATCGGCGGACGTACACGGCGCCCGCGCCGAGATCTACACCGCGTGGGCGGAGCAGCAGGAGTCGTCGATGGCCCGCAACATCCTGCGCCACGCCGCCTCCTCGTCGGAGCAGGGCCGTCTGGATCTCGCCGGCGGCCGCTGAACTCGGCCGGCGCGGAGCCGAATCGCTACCGCGGCGCCGCTCCCCGGCGAGCTGAACTCACCGATGCGGCCCGGGCTCGCGGTCACATCTGGGGATGGTGACCGTGAACGTCGCGTGACCGTGCCCCGGGGTCGGCGGCCGCTGACTCGCCGGCGCGGTGTCAGGCTGTGTCGAGCACCAGCTTCCCGGTGACCTCCCGGTCCAGGATGCGCCGGTGGCACCGGCCGGCGTCCGCCAGGGGAACGACCTCGACGGGCACGGTGAGCGAGCCGTCGGCCACCATCGCCACCAGGCGGCCGAGGATCGACCGCCGCTTCTCGTCGGCCATCACCAGGCCGCCGTACCCGAGGATCGAGCCATTCTTCCGGTAGAGGACGCGGAGGTTGAGCGTCGCCATCTGGTCGGCCGAGGTCCCGTAGACGACGATCCGGCCGTGCGTGGCCAGCACCTCGACGGCCGCGGCGGTGAACGCGCCGCCCACGCCGTCCATGATCACCGTCGGTCGGAGCTCGGCGACCGCGGCCGCGAGCTCACCGGCGTCAGCGACCACGACGACGTGATCGGCTCCGGCGGCCTCGATCACGGGCACCTTCTCGGCCTGCGTGGTCTGGCCCCAGATCGTGGCCGCCGTGCCCCGCGCCAGGGGAACGGCGAGCGAGCCCACGCCGCCGCTGGCCCCGAGGACCAGCACGCGGTCGTCGGCCGTGAGCTGGGCCCGGTCGTACAGCGACGCCCATGCCGTCACTCCGGCCACGCCGAGGCCCGCGAGCTGGGCGAGGTCGACGCCCTCGGGCACCTCGGTCACCGCGGCGCGCGGCACCGCGGTCTGCTCGCAGTAGAGGCCAGGCCGGAGCACGCCGATCCCGACGCCGTTCACCATCACCGGATGTCCGTCCGCGTAGCCGGTGCCCTCGGTGCCCGGGATCCACGGTAGGTGGTCTGCCGCGGCGCCGGTCGACCCCTGCGTGACCCAGACGTCGAGCGGGTTGACCGAGGCGTAGGCCATGTCGACCAGGACCTCGTCCTCGGCCGGCGTGGGATCGGGGACGGTGTCGAGCTGGAGGCTGCCCCCGAGCTCGTGCAAGCGGGCGGCGCGCATCGCGGGCACCTTAGGGCGGGGTCCTACGGTGGAGGCCATGGAGCACCTCACGAACGGATGGGAGCCGGACCTCGACGAGGGCGACAGCCTCTTGCGCCGGTTCGTGCTGGCCAGCGGCGAGCGCAGCATGGATCTGGCCACGCGGGCAGGAGGCCGCACGAGGGCCATGCCCGCGGTGACCATGGCCGACGCGGCCTCGCCGGTGATGTTCGACAACATCGCCGTGCTCCTGCAACCGCCGACCTACATCAACCTGGACGCCACGGTCGAGGCCGTGCTGGCCTTCTATCCCCCCGACCGGCACTTCGTGCTGTTCTCCGCGTGGCCGACTCCGGACCTCGCCGCGCTTCGGCCTCGTCCTCATGGGGCACCCGCCGCTCATGTACCGCCCGGCGGGCGGTGAGGCTCCGCCGGTCCCTCCCGATCTGGAGGTCCGGTTGATCAGCGACGGCGCGGGACTGAAGGACTTCGTCGACACCCTCATCGAGGGCTACCCGATGCCGGGCGCCGAAGGAACGTCCATCGCCGACCCTGCGGTTCTCGATGGTCCCTTCCGGCTGTTCGTCGGATACGTCGACGGGGCGCCAGTGGCCACGGCCGGCGCCCGCCTCGGTCACGGCTTGAACGATGTCGAGTGGGTCTCGACACGGCCCGAGGTGCGTGGCCGCGGGTACGGGGCGGCACTCACCTGGGCGGCCACGCTCGTCGAGCCCGACCTGCCGGCTGCCCTGGTGGCGAGCGATGACGGCCAGCCCGTGTACGAGAAGATGGGGTACCTCCGCATCATGCGGCTCACGGTGTGGCACCGGCCCCCTGCCGGTCGCGGCTGAGACTGTCGGTCGGGCCATGCGCTGGCTGACGGGTGGCCACGTGCTCGAGCCCGAGGGCTCGCGCTTCGTGCGGGCGGACATCGGGGTCGAGGGGGATCGGATCGCGCGCATCGTGCCCTCCGCCTCGCCGGCGCCCGGCGACGAGATGGTCGAGCTCGATGGCCGGTGGGTCCTGCCCGGCCTCATCGACTGCCACGTGCACCTGACGCAACCCACCGACGCCGGCGACCCGGCCGCCGCGGCGGCTCGCTCGGACGCGGCCGTGGCACTGTTCACCGCCGCCGCGGCCACGCGGACGCTCGATGCGGGTATCACGACCGTGCGGGACGTCGGCGGTTGGAACTATGTCGAGATGGCCGTGCGGGAGGCCATCGAGAACGGTCTGGTGGCCGGCCCGCGCCTGTTCCTGGCCGGCCGGCTGCTCTCGATCACCACCGCGACCGTGGCGTACTACCCGGGCATGTACGAGGTGGCGGACGGCCCCGATGCCGTGCGGGAGGCCGTCCGCCGGCAGCTGGCCCACGGTGCCGACGTCATCAAGGTCATGGCCACGGGGGCGATGCTGTCGTCGGAGCGGGAAGACGCGCGGGCCATCCAGTACACGCTCGACGAGCTGCGCGCCGCGGTCGAGATCGCGCACGACAACTTCACGCCGGTGGCTGCGCACGCCCATGCGCTGCGCGGGATCGAGCACGCGGTCGAAGCCGGGGTGGACAGCATCGAGCACTGCACGTTCGCCGACGACGCCGTGTTGGCTCGGCTCGCATCAGCCGGGACGTTCGTCGTCCCGACCGTCTGCGCCGGGGAGCTGCTGGTGCGCGACCAGCCCGTGCTCGACGCCATGCCGGCCCACCTGCGCCAGCGGATGGTCGAGTTCAACGAGCTCCACGTCGACACCATCCGGCGCGCTCGACGAGCTCGGGGTGCGCATCGCCATGGGCACGGACGCCGGCACGCCGGGGAACCACCACGGCCTGAACGCCCACGAGTGCGTCTTCATGGTGACGGAGTGCGGGCTGTCGCCGGCCGAGAGCATCCGGGCAGCCACGGTGCACGCGGCCACGCTCCTGCGCCGGCCCCAGGAGCTCGGCCGGCTCGACGTCGGGGCCTACGCGGACGTCATCGCCTGTCAGGGTGACCCGTACGAGGACATCATCGAGCTGACCCGGGTGTCGTTCGTGATGAAGGGCGGTCATGTCCACCGGTACGACACCACCGACACGGCACCGGAGGCCTGACCGGGCCGTGGCGGCGTAGCGTCCCGCCGTGGCCAAGGACGACACCGACCGCGCGACCGAAGTCGACGAGCTCTTCGCCGTCCGGCCGGAGGAGTTCGTCGCCACCCGCAACGCGCTGGTCAAGCGGTTGAAGGCGGCGGGCGAACGCGAGCGTGCCGCCGAGGTCGCCACGTGGCGCCGTCCCACGCCGATCGACTGGGCGCTCAACCAGGTCGCCCGCGACGACGCCGACGCCATCGACCGGTTCACCGACGCCGCCGGGGCGGCCCAGGACGCCCAAGCGGCCGCGCTCTCCGGACGCCGCGAAGACCTGCGCGCCGCCGTGGCCGCTGTGCGGGAGTCATCGGCCACGGTCGCCGCGTTGGCCGCCGCAACCCTCGCCGGGCAGGGCCGGCCGACGGCCTCGGCAAGGGCCGCCGTCAGCACGCGGCTGGCCGAGATCGCCGCCGAGCCATCCCTCGCCGAGCAACTGGCCCACGGCCGGCTCGGTGCGGGAGCGGTGGAGGCCGAAGGCGCGTTCGGGCTCGGTGCGGCCGAGGATGGGTCGGCGCCTGCACCCCGGGCGTCGCCGCGTCGCACGCAGGCGCAGCCCGGCCGAGAAGCGCGCCGGAGAGGGGCTCGGCAGGCCGATGGCCCGGACTCCGCCGAGGCCCGGAAGCAGGCCGCGGCAGAGGCGAAGCGTGAACGCGAGCGGGCCCGCGCCGTCGAGAAGGCCGAGCGCGCGGACGCCGCTGCGCAACGCGCGCTGACGGCCGCCGTCGAAGCGCTGGAGCAGGCGGAGGCCGAGTGCGCCGCGGCCCGGGCGCAGCTCGATCGGGCGGAACGAGCGCGGGACAAGGCCGCCGCGGAGCACGCGCGTCGTCGCGACGCGGCGGACGCCGCCGCCGAGGCGTTGGAGCAAGCCCGCCAGCGCTGAAAACCCGGCCCGCGGATCGGTTGGTGAACGCGCTCCGCGCGTTTCGACGCTGATCACCGGTCATCCGCGCTCGTGCGGGTTTGGTCGACCGTCCGGGCGAGGTAGGGCTGTGCCCAGATGAACGGCGGATCGAAGGAGAACCCACGATGAATGCCCCTGCCCGTACAGCCGCAGCCATGCTCACAGCGGGAGCGCTGGGCATCTGGGGGGTGGCATCCACCACAGCCGGTGCCGCGACCGGTGACGCCCTCGTGGCGCACGCCTTCAACGAGGGCACCGGCACGACGGCGTCCGACGCATCGGGGAATGGCCGGACGAGCGTCCTCACCTCGGCGACGTGGACCGCGTCGGGCCAGAACGGCGCGGCGTTGACGTTCGACGGCACGAGCAGCCGCGTCGAGCACGACGGCGACCGTGCCGGTCGGCTCTGCCTTCTCGTTCACCGGTTGGCTCTTCAACCCGGCTGCGACCGGCTACGAGACCATCGTGGCCCACGGCACGGGGAGGGACGTCTTCCTGCAGAACGGGCGGCTCTCGTTCTTCGACGGCACCAGGGACGTCGATCTCGGTGCCAACGTGCCCGCGGGAACCTGGGCACACGTCGCGGTGACGGGCGCCGGAGGGACGGTGCGCGCGTACGTGAACGGCGTGCAAGCCGCCGCAGTGTCGGCCAGCACGGCGAGCGGTGCGGCCGCTCCGCTGGTGATCGGTGCGTGGCCGACGGGCGGTGGCCATGCGGATCACTTCAGCGGACGCATCGACGAGGTGCGTTGGTACGGCCGGCAGCTGAGCCAGGCCGAGGTCCAGGCGGATCGTGCCACTCCCGTCTCAGGCGGTACGCCGCCGGCATCGACGACGACCACCACGATCGCGCCGACGACGACGGCCGCTCCGACAACCACGGCACCGACCACGACGGTCGCGCCGACGACGACGGTCGCTCCGACGACGACCGCGCCCTCCTCGGGCGACGGCAGCTCGCTGCGCTTCTTCGGCAACGGCAATGACGGCATCGACCGGGTGCGCATCCCGCTCACGCCGAACCGCAGCGTCGACGTCGGCGGCGACTTCACCATCGAGTGGTGGATGAAGGTGGCGGGTCCCTTGACCAACGACTCGTGTGGCACGGCCGAGGCCGGATGGATCTACGGCAACATCCTCATCGACCGCGACGTCTACGGCGGCGGGGACAACGGCGACTACGGCATCAGCCTCTTCGGCAACGGTGGTGGCCGGATCGCCTTCGGCGTGACCCGCGGCTCGAACGGCGTGACCCTCTGCAGCACGGTGGGCGTGGCGGACGGCGCGTGGCACCACGTCGCCGTCACTCGCTCGTCGACCAGCGGCACGCTGGCCATCTACATCGACGGCCAGCCCTGGGGCACGTCGACCGGGCCCACCGGCGACGTCTCCTACCGTGACGGCCGCTCCGGCGCCGCCAACGATCCGTACCTGGTCATCGGGGCCGAGAAGCACGACGCAGGGTCGGAGTTCCCCAGCTATCCCGGCTGGATCGACGAGCTCCGCATCAGCCGAACCGTCCGCTACACCGCGGCGTTCCAGCCGTCACAGTCCGCGCTCGCCGGCCGATGGCAACACGGTCGCCCTCTACCACGCGGACGAGGGATCAGGCACCGTGCTCGACGACGCCGCCGGTTCCAACAACGGCTCCCTGATCGTCGGTGGGTCCCCGACCGGGCCCGTCTGGTCCACCGACAGTCCGCTCTGACGTCACGGCTCGCCGGGCCGCGCACCGGCCGGTGGATCGACCATGCTGACCGATGGATGAGCACGAGGTCGATCTGGGACCGGCACGGCGGGCACGACCCGGCGATGCCGCGGAGCTGGTGCGGCTGAGGGCCCTCATGTTCGAGGCCATGGGCATCGACACGGCGGGCGAGACCTGGCGAGTGTCAGCCGAGCGCCATTTCGAGAGGGCCCTTGCCGAAGACGAGGTCGTCGCTGTCGTGGTCGACGCGCCGGACGGTGGCCTCGCGGCGACGGGGGTGATCGAGTTCCTGCAATGGATCCCGTCGACCAGCCAGCCCGTTCGGGCGAGCCGCCTACATCTCCAACATGTCGACGGATGTTGCATGGCGGCGGCGAGGACTGGCGCCGCGCCGTCCTCGCGGAGCTGTTGGCCGAGGCGCGAACGGCGCGACATCGAGCGCATCGAGCTCCACGCCACCGCGGAAGGAGTTGGTCTCTACCGGTCGGTCGGCTTCGTGCCCCGCGAAGGGAACCCCGCCATGCGTCTCGCCGAGCCGCTCGGCTGAGGTTCCTTCGGCGGCGGTGGCGATCGTGCCGCTCAGCCGTTCGGTCGGTCGACCAGATCGCTGAGCCGCTTCGGCGCCTGCACGCAGTAGCTCTCGGTGACGAGCTCGGCGATCTCCTCCCAGTCGAGGTCTCGGCTCAACTGCATGCCGACCTCATCGCCGCGCCACACGGGCGCGAAGAACGGCGGGCCGGTGCCGCGCAGCACATCGAGCTCGTCACCGGCGGACCGGAAGGTCAGGAGCGTCGCCGGCCCGTCCGTGCCCGCAGCCCGGGCGTAGGCCGGAGGCCAGCCGTGGTCGACGACGAGGACGTGGGCGAAGGTGCGCTTGCGGATCCTCCAACGCACGCCCACCCACGCCGGTTCCTCGTAGGTCTCGGGGAGGGCGAGGCAGACCGCGCGGAGCCCGTCCAGGATCTCTGTTGGGACGTCCGCAGTTCGAGCCATGCGCCTTCCCCGTGCGACCCTACCGAGGTGTCCGCCCCGTGCCCGGAGCCCGCAGCCAGCCAGCCGAACGCCGGCCGGGCGCAGCGTCAGGTCTCCGCGGTCCTCGACGACATCGAGGTCGTAGAAGCCGGGTGCGCCGTCGGCCAGCGCCATCAGCTTCTGCGAGAACTCCTGCGTGACGGGATGGTTCGAGTTCTCCATCGCTTCGTCGTAGGAGTCGAAGAACACGATGTTGAGGTAGTGACCGTCGTCGTTCCGGTCGCGACACAGCACACGGCGCCGGGCTTTGCTGTCGTCACCGGCCGCGGCCTCCCACTCGTTGCCGAGACGCTGCATCTCGTCGAACTTCGACGTGCGGAACTCGATGATCTGGACGAACGCCACGAGGATCCCTCCCTTGGTCGGCCGATGGTCTCCGACACTACGCCGTGCGGTCGGAGTCGGACGCCGCCGGGTCGTCGCCCCTAGGCCGACGCCCTGCTACGCCCGTTGCGCGGGGAGCTTCGGGATCAGCCAGTCGAGGAAGCTGTCCGGACTCCGGGTCTGGATGTACACGCGACCGGGACCGGTCAGGCGAACGACAAGGCCCTCGCCGCCGAGCACGGATGACTTCCAGCTACCGGCCTTCTGCACCTCGTAGGTGACGTCGGCCTCCCAGCCGACCATGTGACCGGTGTCGACGACGTAGGACTGGCCAGCCGCCAAGTCGATGCCTTGGATCGCGCCGTAGCTCGACACCACGAGATCGCCGGAGCCGCTGCACTTCAGCATGAAGAGGCCCTCGCGGCTGAAGAACGTCTTGGCGCCGCCCCACTTGCTGTCGATGTCGATCGCGTCGGGTGATGCGAGGTACGAGCCGGACTGGAGGTACACGGTGTTGCCGGTCAGCGGCCAGGTCACGATGTCACCGGGAAGGGCCGGAGCCACGACGACATGCGCGTCGGGTCCGGTCGCCGTGAAGGTGTTCATGAAGAACGACTCGCCGCCCAAGACGGACCGCCGCAGGCCCTTGAGCACGCCACCCTTCGTGCTGGTCTCGATCCCGACCGACGGCGTCATCGCCATCATCGCGCCCGCTTCCGCCTTCACCGACTCGCCCACGTCGATGTGGACGGTCGCCATCGCGAACGCTGGGCTGTAGCTGATCTCGGTCCTCATCGGTCTCCTCCACCACCTTCTCGAAGTCTGCTCACGACAGCTTGGCCGGTCGGAGGGGCGGTGCAGGAGATCAGACGGCCGTTCCGCGCCCGAACGCGGTGCGTTAGCCGCGAAGCGGACCTAATCCCCCACGACGCTCGACGGTCACACCCCTCCGTTTGAACTGGCCTCCGATCGCGCGGTGTGCGCTCGGCGCGGTCGGCGGCGACGACCGCTGTACCGTCGCTCCTAGTGGGTACACGACGCCACCCAGCCGTAGACGAGGATGTGTTCGTCAGTCACAGCTCGGCCAACAAGCGGCGTGTGGGCAGGCTGGTCGACGCGCTCGAGGCGGCTGGCCTGTCGGTGTGGCTCGATGCTGACGACATCCGCTTCGGCGTCCTGCTCGGACGTCAGTTGCAGGAGGCCATCCGCCGGAGCCGCGCCGTCGTGCTCCTGTGGTCCGACAAGGCGCGTGGGTCGGCGTGGGTGACTGTTGAGTGGCTGTCGGCGATCCAGCTTGGCCGGTTCATCCTTCCGTGCGCGCTCGATGCCACACCGCTACCGCAGTGCCTCAGCACGACGCTGTTCTTCGATCTGCGAAGGTCGACCGATGCTGTCGTTGAGCGGTTGGCCCGGCAGCTCCGCGACGTCCCGTCCGGTGGGAGCCAGCTGACGCCGTTCGCCCGAGGGGTCGAGCCCGAGCTCGGCGACGCGATCGCCGGGGTCTCGGAGGCGCAGTTCGCAATGCTCGACCTCCTCGTCAACGATCGCGCCCGGGCGCGGTTGCAGCAGCAACGGGCCGCGGACATGCTGGCCGTCGCCCAACGGCGTTGGCCGCTTGACAGCGACATCGTGAACCTCGCTGGCTACCAGGCCAAGAACGACTACCTGCTCGAGTACTGGGACGCCGTCCAGGCCGGACGATGGCCTCCTCAGGACCCTCGCCTCGTCGACAGCCGGGACCGCTTCTTCGAGTGCCTGAGCGTGGACCCCCGGAACCCATCCGCGCTCAACGGGCTCGCGAACACGCTTCTGCTCCAGAGGGAGTTCGCCGCCGCCGCGTTCTTCAACCGCTCGTCAATCGAACTCGCTCGAACACAAGGCTTCCGCTACGACGCCGCAGAACAGGACGCCGCGCTCATCGCCCGCTTCGTGGGCGACCTGTCGGACTGATCTGAACAGCCTCGCACCACGGAAATAGCAGCCATGAGCCGGCGTTCGGGGACGTCGACTGGCCATTCGGAAGTTGACCACGAGCGTCGGTGGACGCATGGTTGGGGCGATGGACGATCGCACCGAGATTCTCCTCGTGGCGTACGAACACGAATCAAGGTCACTGATCGAAGCGACGCTGCGCAATGGTGGGCTCAGGATCCTGAGCCAGCTCCCACCTCGCATCTTCGTGGTGGCCGGGCGCAGCCCGGAAGTGGTTGAGGAAGCTGTGCGCTCACTCGACGTCGAGACCATCGCGCACGACATCGTCGACGTGCCTGCCGACCTCAGCGAGACGGAGCAGCTGTTCGTCACCGCGTGGCTCGCGGGGCGTCGCACGACCAGGCTTCGGCGGGGCGACGGCCAGGCCTGGGACACGCCCGGGTTCACGCCGCCGGATCAGGAGGGGCGAGGGTAAACGGGGCGGCGTCAGAGGATCCGGTACGGGCCGTTCCAGGTGTAGGTGGGGCCTGAGTCGCGCCAGAAGAGGTGGACGGCGCTGCCGACGCGGGCGACCACTTCGAGGTTCCCGGGGGTGCCGAAGTTGGACTGGATCATGCTCAGGCTGTCGACACGGCCGAGGGTTTGGCCGAAGGAGGTGGTGGCGGACCATGGCCTGGCGGGGACGTCGTTGTTGCGCCACTTGATGCCGATGCCGCCGGCGACCAGGGGGTAGGCGAGCTCGAAGTTGCCGGTCTGGCCGAAGCGGGACTGGATCAGCACGGGGTTGCCGGCGGCGCCGGTGGCGACCTGCACGGGTCCGTTCCAGGTGAAGGTCGGGCCGGAGTCGCGCCAGAAGGCCTGGAGGGTGTCGCCGACGCGAGCGACCAGCTCCAGGTTGCCCGGACTCCCGAGGTTCGACTGGATCATGGTCAGGGCCTCCACTCGCCCCAGGCTCTGGCCGAAGGAGGAGGTGGCGGACCAGGGCATGCCGGGGGCGTCGTTGTCGCGCCACTTGATGCCGATGCCGCCGGCGGCCAGGGGGTAGGCGAGCTCGAAGTTGCCGGTCTGGCCGAACCGGGACTGGATCAGCACGGGGTTGCCGGTAGCGCCGGTGGCGGTACCGATCGGTGCGGGTCCGTTCCAGGTGAAGGTCGGGCCGGAGTCGCGCCAGAAGGCGTGGAGGGTGTCGCCGACGCGGGCGACCAGCTCCAGGTTGCCAGCAGTCCCAAAGCTGGACTGAATCATGGTCAGGGCGTCCACTCGCCCCAGGCTCTGGGCGAACTTCGTTATGGCGCTCCAGGGCATGCCGGGCAGGTCGTTGTCGCGCCACATCACATCGATGCCGGTGAAGGCGGACGGCACGGCCAGCTCGTAGTTGCCCTGCGTGCCAAAGCTGGACTGGATCAGGACCGGGCTCCCGCCCGTGGTACCCCCGCTCCATCCGAGATGGCTCGGGGTCACCGAGCAGGAGGTGTAGTCGTTGTGCTTCATGATGCAACTGACTCCTCCGCCCGGGGCGCAGTTCGCGCAGTTGCTGTTGGGCGAGCCGAACCGACCCCACGAGCCACCGCAGGTGCAGCCAGAGGCGGCGTACTCGTCGGGACAGCCGAACACGTGGCCCGTCTCGTGCGCGAACACACGGTCGATGTTGTCTGGGCCCCAACCGTCGTTGTCGTAGGCCATGACAAGGCGGGGGCCGCCGATGGATGCGTACGCGAACCAGCTGAGCGGGTACTTGGTGAAGTACGCGCAGTAGGTCCACCGGGTGGCGAGGCTCGTCCGCAGGTGGTTCACGTAACTGGTGACACCTCCCCAGTTCGCGGCGTAGCCCATGGCGGCCATGGCCGGGTTCCGCCAACGGCCCTCGAGATCCACGGCGTTCGGGTTGGGCTGCCTGTTCACCCGGACGATCTGGATGTCGTAGACGAACGTGATGTTGGCGGCCGGGTTCTGCGCCGCGAACCAGCCCAGGCCGTTCTGGACCTCGGCCACCACGTGCTGGCGTTCGGCGGCGGAGAACTGCAGGGCGGCGGTCGGACCCTCGACGACCACGATGCCGACGGCGATCGAGCCCTCCATGTAGGCACTGGTCGGCGCTCCAGCCCGACCGGCCTCGCCGAGCGGCAAAGAATGACCCTGGTCATCGACCGGACCGCCACGCTGGAGACACCCCTCCATGTCCCACGGCTCACCCTTGCGTGGCCGCGCTGCCTTCGCGGCGGCGTACTCGGCTGACTCCCTCAGCCGGAAGGCATCGAGACCGAGCTGCTCGACGGGAGACAACTCGCCGAGCTTGGCGATGTCGAGCGTGGACGCAGCCACCGCGGCGATGGCCTCGGCGGCGATGGTCTCGGCGGCGCCGTCGGACTCTGTGGCGTCATCCTCCGATGACGCCTCGGCCTGGCCCACGATCACCAGCCGCCCGTAGCGGTGCAGGGCCCGCGGACCTGGCCGGCCAACAGGCGCGGCCACCCGAGCCAGCCTGGCCGCGGCCGCCTTCGTAGCCGGCGGCAGACCGACGACGATGGCCTCCTGAACGCCGATGTCTCCAGCCATCGTGAACCTCCTACGTGCATCCCGTCGGCCCGCGGTCCGAACACCGAGGGACAGTCGAGGATTGACCTAGAGGACCCGCTGAGCCCAGCCCCTGATACATCGAGAGGGAGCACCGACGGCACTCCTCCACGGTCAACCTGGGACAAAACCCTTTGCCCAGGAGGGCGGCCACTGCTTTGCGCTCGAACACGCCGAGGAGAACGACGGGAGCGCCGGCACCGATCCCGCATGGCCCGACATCGACGACAACTTCATCTTCCGGTCCTCACGCCGCGACAGCACTGTGATCGCGCTCTGCCAGATCGGCAAGATGCGACGCCACGGCCCCGGGCGCTCGACGACGCCGTGAACAGTCCAGGATGTCTCGCGACATCACGGGGAGCGGGTGACGGGAATCGAACCCGCATGGCCAGCTTGGAAGGCTGGACGGAGGCCATCGGCTGACCTGCTGAAACGTGCCCAAACGCCGTCTGACCTGCTGATTCGACTTCCGGACGGTTCGTATTGTTTCACACCGTTTCGTGTCCTCTTGTGTCACGGCTGTGTCACGACGGCAGCCGCCCGGTTGCCTTTGCCCACTTCTCGACGTCGGGCCACTCCCAAGCATTCCCATCGTGAGGGTGACGACAGGCGCGAGAGCTGGCCGACCGGGCCGGGCTCGACCACCGGGACGACGGCCCGGTTGGCGTCACCCGTTGGAGCCGGCGCACCACCTGAGTCGAACACAGGACGTCGCCACCCGCGGGCGGAGCGGGAGGCGACCAGCAGCGGCCCTCGGCAACCCATCTGCCGGGGCTGCTGCGCGTCGGCGCGTAACCGCAGTACGAACCGGTATTCGTGCGGTCTCGGGGACTTCAGTCGTCGTAGACGGTGGTTGGTGGGCCGATCCAGCGGAGCATGGCAAGCAGAACTACAACGCGCTGGTCGAGATCAAGATCGGGGTGCAAACTCAGCGCCGTCGTCAGGGTCGTGTCGCCCCACAGCCAGCGCTTGGCGGGCCCCACCGCCCGGCCATAAGCCACCACGACGTCGCCATCCATTACCTGGGCGAAGGCCATGAACGCCCCGCTAGTGGGGGGCTTGTCCTTCACCTGGAGCGACCACCGTCTGGCCGGCGCGAAGAGCTCGATGATCTCGAAGTCGGTTTCCTTGTCCTCCTCGCTCTTCGGCGGGAACGTGGCCAAGACCCGGTCCCCGGCTGCCACCCACTCGAGCTCGTCCAGGCGCCTCATGGTTGTCGTCCGAGCCATGAGCTCCTCGGGCACATCTGGGCTTCGTCGTGCCTGGCGCCTTGACAGCGACCAGCGTTCACCCAAGATGCCTCCGCCTGCATCGCTTATCCGACCGACGGCGGCGTGGCTGTGCCCGCTGGTCCCGACATAGCCGATCAAGCGTTGACCGACCGTCCAGATGCCGCACGGACTGTTCTTCCGCTGCGTTTGTCGGCGGTGAACGATGAGGGTCGTTGTGTCGGCGATCCCCTCGCCGGTGCGACCACCAGCACCCACCAACGAGGGATCAAGGCCAGCCAACGCTCTATCGATCACCTCACGGCTGGGGGCCATCTGATTAGCCGCATCCTCGGCCATCTACGGCCACCGCCCCACCAAACGAGCCTACAGCGCGCCTGTCGCCGGCTAGGGGCGGAACGGGCATGGCGGCCAGCAACGGCCCTCGGTTAACCACTGGCCGAGGGCCGTTGCGCGTGCAGAACGGCAGTCGGGCCGCCAAATAGCGCCTCCTGGACGACCAGCGGACAATCCCCCACAGCGGTCGTGTAAGCGCGCTAAGTGGCCATGTGCTCGCTGCCCACCGCTCGGGACCAATCGCAGGACACACGTAAGCGAACCGTCGGTCTCCCGTAAGTGCACCGTGGCACTGTGAACGATCCGCTCGAATCGAGGGAAGGGGCCCGAATGTTTGCCAAATCCGTCACGGCCAGGGCCCGGCGCTTTCTGATAGTGCTGGGAACGCTGGGCCTCGCCGCCGTCTGGGCTCCGGCACCGGTCGGTGCGAAGCAATCACCACCCAGTGCGGTCAATGTCACGATCTTTTTCCGGGAGGACGCTCCTTTCCACGCGTGCCCGGCGTTTGACGTGAAGCTCGATATCCAAGGCAAGGCGGGGGAACTCACGCTCCCGAACAACCTCAGGATCATTACCTCGCCCGCCCTGAGGGTCACCGTCACCAACCTCGCCAATCAAAAGCAGGTGAGCCTAAACATCACAGGCACGCAACACCAGGAGCTGGATGAAAACGGGAACGTGGTGTTCCAGGTGAACGTCGGTTCGAACCTCATCCTCAGGAACCGGGTGTTCGACGATACCGTCGACACGCTCGCGTACACGCAGGGGCGGTTCACCTTCCCGCCATTCTCCGGTGTCGGGAGGTACACCGACATCTGCGAGCTCCTGGCCTGACCTCGACTCGCAGCCGCCGTACGTCGCCGTAGCCCGGGGCCCGAAAGGTAAAGGTTCGTCCTTACCGAGAGTCTCTCGCAGTCCGAGGAGCGGTCTCAGGACTGCCTCAGCCGCCGAACCTCGACGCAGGAGTGAGCGCGTGTCCGGGCGTACGGACCGACGGCTCTGCGTCGTGGGCCGGCCTGGCCCACCGCGAGTTCGACGAGCTGCTCGGTCTGCGCCGATCTGACGTCGACCTTGCGACGCGGACGGTCCTGATCGTTATCGCGCTCTGGTGCTCGTGGCGGCGTTCGTCGGGCTCCGAGGGTGACGGGCGCCTGGAGGAGGGACCGCCGAAGAGCGACGCGGGAGTGCGGGCGGTCGCCATGCCGCCGGTCGTAGCGGTGGAGTTGGCGACCCACCTCGAGCGATTCGTTGGACCTTCGCCCGATGCTCCCGTGTTCGTCGGCGCCAAGGGCGCAACGCCCCGACGGGCGAACTTCTCGCCGATCTGGTCACGCGCTCGCAGCGCGGTCGGCCGACCGGATTTGCACCTGCACGACCTCCGTCACTACGCCAGTCTGATGGCCGCCTCGGCCGGGGCGAGCACGAAGGAGTTGATGAGTCGCCTCGGTCACGCCACGCCAGCGGCGGCCCTCCGGTACCAGCACGCCACGGTCGAGCGCGACCAGCTAATCGCTGCTCGCATGGAGGACCTCATCGGTGGACGTCAACAGTCGGTCGCGGTGCCGCTTCGCGTGCTCGCGTGGGAGCTGACGCGTGTCACGGCGGTGTCACGTGCTCCGGCTAGTAACGTTTCGTTCGACTTCGCGATAGCGCTGAGGAGGACTTTCGTCGGAGCGGGTGACGGGAATCGAACCCGCATGGCCAGCTTGGAAGGCTGGAACTCTGACCATTGAGCTACACCCGCGGTCGAGCCGAGCCTACCGCCAGGGCATCACAGGGCCCGGCTCGCGAACTGGCCGGCGCCCACGTCGAGGATCCAATCGTGGCCGTAGCGGGCGACGGGCCGACCCACCACGGCCACGACCCGAAGCAGGGTGTTCGTGGGGGCGAGGCCCGACTGCAGGCGTACGGCGCAACCATCCTCGTCCGGCGTCACCTCCAACTGCTGCCCGACCCTCGATGTCGCCACTGATGGCGGCGACGATCCGGGTGTCGGGCACCACCTCCTCCAGGTGGATCGTGAGGCGCACCGTGTAGGGGAGCGGCGGCTTGATCGTGCAACGCCAGCGGTCGCCCGTCACCAGGCCCGCCGCCTCGAACGATCGCAGCCACGGCCACCATTCCTGATAGCGCTCGACCGACCCGATGGCGGCCCAGAACTGCGCCGGCTCGGTGTCGAAGTGGAACCGGCGATCCGAGCGCACCTCCATGGACGCCACGCTCGCAGGTCGCGGCCCTTCGTGCGCGGTGCTGCGACACTGGGCGACATGCAGCGCACGTTCGACACCTGCCTCGGCCAGTTCGAGGCGGTGATCGAGCGGTCCCGGCGTGAGCAAGACCGCGTGGGCCTGTTCGCGGCCATGTACGCCGGTGTCACCCGATCGGTGCGGGCCGGATGCAGCGACGGCACCTTTACAGAGCCACTCCGCATGGAGCGGTTCGTGACGGCCTTCGCCGATCACTACTTCGTGGCTCACGACGCGTGGCGGGACGGGCAGCGCGCGCCCGCCGTCTGGACGTCGGCGTTCGAGGCCGCCCAGCGGTGGCGTCCGATCGTCCTCCAGCACCTCCTGCTCGGGATGAACGCGCACATCAACCTGGACCTGGGCGCGGTCACGGCCGAGCTGGCCGGGAGTCCGGAGGCGCTCCCGGCGCTGCGTCCCGACTTCGACGCGGTCAACGACGTGCTGGCGACGATGGTGGATCCGGCGCAGCGGGCGTTGTCGGCAGCGTCCCCATGGTTCGGGTTGGTCGACAGCCTGGGTGCCCGCAGTGATGAGGCGGTGATCAACTTCAGCCTCCGCCGCGCCCGCCAGCAGGCGTGGTCGCTGGCCGAGCGCCTCGTCGCACTGCCCACGGACCAGCAGGCGGCGGAGATCGACCGGGTCGATCGGGCGGTCGACGTCGTTGCACACCGCATCCTCCGCCCTGGCGTCTGCGCTGAGCACCGGGATGCTGGTGGTGAGGCTCCGCGAGCCGTGGCGGGCGACGCGGGCCTTGGAGTTGGTCACGGCAGGCCCCGCCGACTCGCCGTAGCGTTGGGGCATGGCCCGGTCCGAGGAGGTCACCGTCGACGTCGCCGGTCGGGAGGTGCGCATCACCAGCCCGGGCAAGGTGTTCTTCAACGCGCGGGGCGACACCAAGCTCGACCTGGTGCACTACTACCTGGCCGTGGGGGAGCCGTTCCTCGCGGTCGCCGAGGGCCGACCCGCCCTGATGCAGCGCTTCCCCGACGGTGCGGCCGGGAAGTCGTTCTTCCAGAAGCGGGTGCCGGCCGGGGCCCCGCCGTGGCTGGAGACGACGATGGTCACGACACCGAACGGCACCACCTCCAACGCCCTCGTCCTGGCGGACATGGCACACGTGGTGTGGGCGGTCAACCTCGGATGCCTGGGCTTCCACGTCTGGCCGACGCACTGGGACGACATGGACCACGCCGATGAGCTCCGCATCGACCTCGATCCGTCGCCGGGCGTGACGTTCGAGATGATCCGAGAGGGTGCTCGGCTCACCCAGCAACTCCTCGCCGAACTGGGCATGATCTCGTTCCCGAAAACGACCGGCAACCGAGGCGTCCACGTGTACGTGCGTCTGCAACGACAATGGGATTCGTACGGCGTGCGTTCTGCTGCCGTCGCATTGGCCCGCGAGATGGAGCGGCGACATCCGGATCTCGTCACCGCGGCATGGTGGAAGGAGGAGCGGGGCCAGCGGGTGTTCATCGACTACAACCAGAACGCGCCCCACAAGACGGTCTTCGGCGCATGGAGCGTGCGTGCCCGGGCGGCCGCCACCGTGTCGGCCCCCTTCCGCTGGGACGAGCTGGAGGCCATCCATCCCGACGATCTCACCATCGTGACGGTGCCCGAACGCCTGGCGCGCGATGGCGATCCGTGGGCGGAGATGTACGACCAGCCCCAGTCGCTGGAGCCCTTGCTGGCGTTGTCCGAGCGGGATCGCGCTGCCGGCCTGCTCGATGCTCCCTGGCCTCCCGTCTACCCGAAGATGCCCGACGAGCCGCCTCGAGTGGCGCCCAGCCGGGCGCGCCGCACGGAGTAACTGGCGATGTCGATTAGCTTCATAGTTGATTGCTGACCGATGTGCGGGGGCGGCGGACCCAACCAGTGTGAAGGGAGCCACCCATGAGCAACGCGATCATCAGGCAACACGGTGACGGCTCGCTCGTCGCGGACAACATCTGGGAACTCCACCTGGGGGCCGGGGCCTACGCCATAGGTCTCCTCACTGGCGCAGCGGGCGTGCTCCTCGTCAGCCGCTTGGCGCGGCGGTCCGCCGGCACGAGGGCGCCGACGCCGACGGGGTGGCCGGTCAACTTCGCCCACCGCGGCGGGGCCAAGATCGTCCCCGAGAACACGATCGAAGGATTCCAGGAGGCCGTCAGGCTGGGGCCTGTGGTGCTGGAGTTGGACGTGCGGACGTCCTTCGACGGCGAGGTCGTGGTCATTCACGACGAGACCGTGAACCGCACCACGAACGGGACCGGCCACGTCGCCCGGATGACGCTCGCCGAGCTCCAGAGCCTGGATGCTGGGTACCGGTTCACACCCGACGGCGGAGTGACCTTTCCCTGGCGGGACCGGGGCGTCAGAATTCCGACTCTTGAGGCGGTCTACCGTGAGTTCCCGGACCGGCCCATCAACATAGAGCTCAAGGGCGAACGGCTGGGGAGCGAGGCGGCCGTCTGGCGCACGATCGAGGCGGCCGGAGGCGAGGCGCGCACGCTGGTCGTCGCCGACAGCGCGGGTGCCATCAACCGGTTCCGCGCCGCCTCCGCCGGCATGGTCGCGACGGGAGCCTCCATGCGTGAGATTGCCATCTTCCGGTTGTTGAGCAAGTTCCGCCTCAGCTGGCTGTACCGAGCGCCGTTCCAGGCGCTGCAGCCACCCGAAACCTACAAGGGCATCCGGATCGTCACCCGCCGGACTGGTGCGCGCCGCCCACAGGTCCGGGCTCAGGGTCGACGTGTGGACGATCGACGACGCGGCAGACATGAAACGCCTCCTGGAGCTCGGAGTCGACGGGATCATGACCGACCGGCCGGACATCCTCGCCCGGGTGCTCGGCCACAGCAGCGCGGTGGTCGCGCAACCGTAGGGACCGACGGCCAAGCCGGCCGAGCGGCGCGGCGGTGGGCGCATCCGGCCGGCGAGCGGTTGAGCACCCGGTGGCTGACCGTCAGCCCGACGCGTCGGCCGGATCCCGTGCTGCGCTGCTGACGGCCGCCTGCCGCGCCACCGACGCACCGTCGAGCAGCGTCGCCGCCGACTCGGGCGAGACCGGGCCGTGGGCGTCGAGCGGGCGGACCGAGTCGAGCGCGAGGAGCGCCGCGCCGGCCGCCGGCGGCGCGGCGAGCAGACGGATGGTCGCTCGGGGGAGCGCGCTCTTGACGACTTCAGCGAACGGCCGCGAGAAGGTCGGGCCGGCCTTCGTGTGCACCCCGCCCGCGGTGACCACGATGACGTGCTCGTCGTCGAGCTCGAGCTGACTGGCGATCCCGATCACGTCCGCGCCGTGCTGGCGGGCCGCGTCACCGACGACCGCGCGGGCGAGGGGATCGCCGGCATCGGCCAGATCCAGGATGACGGGCGCTTGTGCGGCGCCGACGGGCAACCGTTCCCTCGAGATCCGTTCGAAGAGCTCGGGCAGGTCGGTGCATTCGAGCGATGCACACAATGCGCCGGCCAGCGCGGCGCCGTCGTCGGCCTGGCCGTGATGGAAGCGGGCGAGGGCATCGAGGGCCCGACGGGTGATGCCGGACGCGCCGGCTCCCTCACCGAGGCTGGATCCCATCGTGCGCGCGGTCCGGCCGCGACGGTCCTTCCCCGCCGTGACGCCGCCGGTGCCGGCGACCGAGACCAGGCCGATGCCGTCCGGCGAGCCGGCCCGCAGCGCGGCGAACGCATCGTTGGTGACGATCGGCGTGACCGGCAGGACCGCGCCCAGGGCGACAGTGAGACGAGCGACGTCGCTCGGCCAGTCGACACCGGCCATGCAGCAGGCGACGGCGCGGACATCGGCTGGCTGTGCTCCGCCGAGGCGCAGGCCGTCCGCCACCGTCGCGGCCACGACGGACCGCATGGCGTCGAGTCCCACGGTCTCCCAGTTCGCGCCTGGCCCGGACCCGAAGGCGAGCACCCGACCGTCCAGCGTGGCCACGCAGACGTCGGTCTTGGTCCCACCGCCGTCGACACCGAGCACCACGCTCACCGAATCGACCGCCTCAACCCGGACAGCACGGGTGCCGGCTCACGGCGCCAGGATCATCGGTCGAGCCGGCCGAGCATCCCGGCGTTGACCTCGCGCAGACGGCGCCAGAGCTCGGCTGCACCGTTCACCCCCGGTCCCAGGGGATGGGCGGCCAGTGCCCGCTGTGCCGCCAGCTCGTCCCCGTGGACGGCGGCGGCGACCGTCAACAGCTCGACATCCTTCATCGTCCGAACCAACGCGTCGACGTCCGGGCGCAGGGGAGCCACGGGGATGGGCACGACACCGGCTGTACCCACCCGCGCCGACACCTCGACCACCACGTCGTCGGGCAGGCCGGGGATCGCGCCCCGATTCGGTACGTCCACCACGTGGACGGTGCCGGCGTCGGTGACGATGTCGGCCATCAGCGCTGCCGCGGCCTCGCTGTAATGCGCACCGCCCCGGAGATCCAGCTCGGGCGGCTTCTCGGCCAGGTCGGGGTCGGCGTAGCGGGTCAGCAACGCCTCCTCGATCGCCATCACCTCCGATGCCCGGGTAGGGCGTGCTGCCTGGGCGGCCAGCATCGCCGCGGTCTCGTAGTAGTAGAGGAGGTAGTCGTTCGGGATGGCGGCGAGCAGCCTGATCGCCTCGGGCGTCCAGTCGGGACCGCGTCCGCTCTCCGCCGCACGGCCGGCGCGCCGCTCCCAGTCGGCGAGCGCTTCAGCCGTGCGATCGTCGCCGGCCACGGTGACCCCTCGCACCCACCCGAGGTGGTTGAGCCCCACGTAGTCCAGCTCGATCTCGTCCGGCCGGCAGGTGAGGACTCCCGCCAGGGCCGCCTTGATCCCCCACGGCGCGTTGCAGAGACCGATGGCGGGCACCGGGCCGTGCCGGCAGAGCGCCTCGGTCACCAGGCCGGCGGGATTCGTGAAGTTGAGGAGGGTGGCATCCGGCGCGTGCTCGGCCACGGTCCGGGCGATGGTCAGCGCGACGGGGATGGTGCGCAGCGCGTTGGCCAACCCTCCGACGCCGACGGTCTCCTGACCGATCAGACCGAACTCCCGCCCGAGCCGCTCGTCGGCATCGCGCGCCGCCTGGCCACCGACACGGATCTGGGACACGACGAAGCGGGCTCGCTCGACGCCGGCGACGAGGTCGGCGCCGCAGTCGCTCACCGTCACGCCACCACCAGCCCGGTCGACCATCCGTTCGGCCAGCGGACCGATCACGGCCAAGCGCCGCCGGTCGGGGTCCACGAGCGCGATCTCGTCCAGGCCCAGCCGTTCCCGCCGCCGGAGCAGCCCGTCCACGAGCTCGGGGGTGTAGGTGCTGCCCGCACCCACAACGGCGACCTTCACGGGTGGTCACCCCGCCCGTTGTCGGTGGACTACGCACGCGACGCTGGCGGCGGCCGGCTACAGGTCGAACGCACTCGGGTGACGAGGTTGGTAGAGCTGCATGCCGCCGGCTCCCGGCACCACGAAGTCGATGGTCAGCCCGAAGCCGTCGTCGCGGATGTCCCGGGTGAACTCGACGCCCTTGGCCCGCAGGTCGGCCACCGTCGTCTCGATGTCGTCGCACATCAACGAGATCTGGTGATGGGGGCTGCTTCCGTCACCGGTGGGGTGGACGCCGAGCTCGCTGGCGCCCGTCCGGAAGATGAGCCAGCCGCCGCCCGCGTCGACGTGCGGCCAACCGAGCACGTCCTGGAAGAAGGCCCGTGCCCGCTCGGGATCGTCGGCGTACACGAGGGTGTGGACCGCGGTGATCATGGTTCCATCGTACGGATAGGCATCGTACGGATCGCCATCGTACGGTTGACATTATGCGTCCACTGGTCGCATAATGAGCGGGTCCGCGTGCCTGCTCGGCACCTTCGCGTCGACGAGGTCCTGATGCCCACTGCCGCTGCCACTGTCACCGCCGCCTTCGCCCCCCGCCAGGAGGAGCTCGAGCTCAACCTGCCGCCCACGTTCGACTCGTTGGAGGACGAGCGGCAGCACCGCAAGCAGCGCCTGGC
Source organism: uncultured Acidimicrobiales bacterium (assembly GCA_963813375.1). Taxonomy (GTDB): domain Bacteria; phylum Actinomycetota; class Acidimicrobiia; order Acidimicrobiales; family Ilumatobacteraceae; genus DASTFY01. The sequence goes on from CAWEYT010000015.1 coordinate 200,319, forward strand.
CGGCGCCCTGCGCCTCTTCGGCCGTCTCGGGTTCGGTGAGGGAGTGGCCGGTCACATCACGGCCCGCGATCCGGAGCTGACCGACCACTTCTGGGTCAACCCCTTCGGCATGAGCTTCCGCCACGTGCGGGTGTCCGATCTCATCCTCGTGGACCACCACGGCACGGTCGTCCACGGCCGCAAGCCGGTCAACCGGGCCGCCTTCGTCATCCACGCCGCCGTCCACGCCGCTCGGCCGGACGTGATCGCGGCCGCACACGCCCACTCGGTGCACGGCAAGGCCTTCTCATCGCTCGGTGTGACGCTGGATCCGATCACCCAGGACGCCTGCGCCTTCTACGAGGACCACGTCGTCGTGACAGAGGGTGGCGGAGCGGTCGTGCTCGACGAGGAGGCAGGACGCGCCCTCGCCGCCGGGCTCGGGTCCCACAAGGCGGCCATCCACCAGAACCACGGCCTGTTCACCGTCGGCCAGTCCGTCGACGAAGCGGCGTGGTGGTTCGTCACCATGGAGCGGTCCTGCCAGGCGCAGCTCCTCGCCCAGGCCGCGGGCTCGCCGAAGCTGATCCCGGCCGAGATGGCCCGCTACACCCGCGAGCAGACGGGCTTCCCGCTCGCCGGGTGGTTCTCGTTCCAGCCTCTGTGGGACGAGATCGTTCGCACCGACCCCGACCTGTTCGAGTGACCGGGCGGGGCACCGCACCCCTTTCAGCGCCGGACGCCACGCCGGCCAGTCGGCTGGCACCTGCCCGCGCCGAACCGGGCGCCGAGGCCCTGGTGCCCGGTTCGGCGGGCTGGTGGCACCAGCGCTACACGGTGGAGGTGCGCCGCCGGCCGCGGGCCGACGGGTTGAGCCTCGACCGGATCATGGCGGCGGCGTTGGATCTCCTGGACCGCGAAGGTCTGGACGCGCTGACGATGCGCCGGCTGGCGGACGAGCTGTTGACCACCCACACCTCGCTCTACCGCCACGTCGCCAGCCGTCACGAGTTGCTGGTCGAACTGGTCGACCACGTGCTCGGCGGGATGCGCCCGCCGCCTGCCGACGAGGACGGTGGCGACGACTGGCGGCGACAGGCGGAGTGGTCGGCACGCGAGTTCCGTCGCGTCCTCCTCGAGCATCCCGCGCTCGTTCCCCTGCTGACGGCCGGGCAGCTCCTCGGTCCGAACGCGATGCGAGGGCGCGACCGTGGGGTCCGCAGCCTCCTGGCCGCCGGGGCCGGAGGCGAACTGGCGGTGCATGCCTACCTGCTCGTGGCCCATTACGTCATCGGCACGGCCTTGCTCGACACCGGCGGCGCGGCCCGCACCGGCCTGGAGCGCACGGCGATGACCCGCCTGTTCAGAGCGCTGCCTGCCGACACCTATCCCACCGTCCTCGCCCACGCCGACCTCCTGAACGCGCCCGACGGCGAGGCGGAGTTCGAGTTCGGGCTGCGCACGATCCTCGACGGCATCGCGCTACGCCTCTCCTGACCTTCCGCCACGTGCGGAGGCCACTCGCCTCGCTACGCGGGGTGGCCGGGCTCGAGGTCGCGGACCGACTGGTAGCCGAGCTGGCCGTCCCAGGGATCCACGCGGCTGGCGACGGGCTCCAGGAGGAGGCCCATGTGGTCCCCGGTGTCGAAGCGCTCGATGACCCGGCCCACGAACCAGCGGGCGCAGTCGTCGACGATGGCGGCGCCCGACGCCCCGGTGTGCCAGCGGCAGTGCTCGAACTTGTCGATGTCGTCGCCCGTCTGCTCGCCGAACAGCTCGGCCACGGCGCGGCTCGGCCGTCGACAGGTAGTGGACGGTCACCACGGGTGTCCGGGCGGCGACCTCAGCGGTCCGGTTGACCTTGGAGATCCAGACCATGAAGCGCAGCGGCGAGATGCTGCACTGCGAGGCGAAGCCGACCAGGCAGCCCTCACGGTCGTCACCGTCCACGGCCGTGACGACGAGCATCGGGTAGTCGAGGTCCGCCGTGAGCTCGCCGAGATCCTCCGTCACCGTCTCACCCTCCTCGCCCCGGCGGGCGCCGCCGGGGAACAGGTTCACACTGCTCGATCCTCGTCGGCGTCGAAACCTCGGGTGCGCAACCGGGAGGATTGCTCGGTGAGGTAGTAGGCGGCCATGCTGCCGTGCACCGCCAGGGCGAGCGCCGGCGAGACCCAGGACAGTGCGAACGCGACGCTGTACGCGCCGACGCCGACGCCGAACCGGATCCGCGCCGCTCGCACCACCTCCGGCGGCGGGAGCTCGTCGACGATGGCCGGTCGCGTGATCCCGACGAACAGCGCTGTGAAGGCGATGGCGGCGAGCAGGATCACGCCGCCGTAGAGCGCGACGGCCGTCTTGGCGTCGTCGCCCCCGTCGCGCAGGAAGTCGGCGAGGACAGCGGTCGGGAACGGGATCAGCACCGCCCACAGCAGGAGGTTGAGGTTGAGCACGAGCACGACGCCGTCGACCCTGCGGGCCGGCTCGAAGATCCGGTGGTGGTTGAGCCACATCACACCGAGGACGAGGAAGCTGAGGAGATAGCCCAGGTAGCTGGGCCACAGGTCCCAGAGCCCGCTGGCCAGCGACTCATCCTCGGCCAGGTCGGGTGGTCGGATCTCGATGACGAGCAGGGTGATGGCGATGGCGAACACGCCGTCGGAGAAGGCCTCGAGTCGGTTCTTCGTGAGCATCCTTCAGTCTGCGGCGCCGATGTCCCCCCGCCGACCGTCCACCCACCGCTCACTAGTCTCCAACGGCGTGGCGTCGGAGAGGTTCACGAAGCGCCAGATGCTGACGCTGCTGGCGACGAGCGTCGGCCTGTTCATGATCTTTCTGGATGCAACGATCGTGAACGTCGCCCTGCCGGACATCCAGCGCGACTTCCACGCTGGCGAGGAAGGCGCCCAGTGGGTGGTCGCCGCCTACAGCCTCACGATGGGCATGTTCATCATGTCGGCGGCGACATTCGCGGACCGCCGCGGTCGCCGCCTCGCCCTGATCGGTGGGACCGTGCTGTTCTCCGCGGCCTCGGCGATGTGCGCGGCGGCGCCGAACCTCGGCTTCCTCAACGTCGGCCGGGGGCTGCAGGGCGTCGGTGCCGCGACCGTCAACGTCGCCTCGCTCGCGCTGGTGAGTGCCGCGTTCCCCGATCCGAAGGCCAAGGCCAGGGCCATCGGCATCTGGACGGGCATCGCCTCGGTCGGCCTCGCCCTCGGCCCCACCGTCGGCGGTGTCATGACGGAGTCGCTGGGTTGGCGCAGCATCTTCCTCGTCAACGTCGGTATTGGTCTTCTCGGCATCGTGCTCGTCGTGTGCTTCGTGGACGAGTCGCGAGACCCGACGGCGCGTTCGATCGACCTCCCGGGCCAGCTCCTCTTCATCGTGGCCGTCGGCACTTTGACCTATGCGCTGATCGAAGGACCCCACAGGGGGTGGAGCTCGTCGATCATCCTGGGGTGCTTCGCCGTCGCGGTGCTCACCGGGATCACGTTCGTGGTCGCGGAGCTGCGCTCGAACGACCCGATGATGGACGTGCGGGTGTTCGGCGACCACGTCTACTCGGTGGCCATCGTGTCGCTCTTCGCCGGTGATGTTCTCCGTCTACGGCCTTCTGCTGGTCATCACGCAGTACCTGCAGAATGTGCAGGGCTACAGCCCTGAGACGACCGGAGCGATCATGCTCGCCTTCACCGCACCGACGATCGTCCTGGCACCCATCGCCGGCGGCCTGGCGGCTCGCCAGGGAGGTCGCCGCCCGACGCTGGCCGGCCTCACCCTGCTCGTCGTCGGGCTCGCCGTGGTGACCGTCGGCGTCGGCAACCCGCTGGTGATCGTCATCGTCGGGCTCTTCCTCGTGGGTGCGGCGGCTGGGCTCAGCATCGCCCCGACCACGAACGTCGCCATGGCGTCGGTCCCGCCCGAACGCGCCGGCATGGCGTCGGGGATCATGAGTGCGCAGCGGGCGCTCGGCTCGACCACCGGCTTCGCCATCATGGGCAGTGTCCTGGCCGCGGTCGTGGCGTCCACGCTCCCGGCGAGCTTCGAGCCCTACATGGCCGACCCGCCCCGCCAGCAGGTGGTGGATCAGGTGGTCGAGGACGCCAACCCGCGGGCGGTCACGTCGCTCATCGGCCCCGGCAAGCCTCTGCCTGACGACGTGTCGAAGTCCGATGAGCTCGTGGATGCCGCGGACGACGCCTTCGTCAAGGGGATCAGGATCGCCATCCTCGTCGGTGCGGTGTTGAGCCTGGGAGCGCTCATCGCGGGCTATTTCATCTTCCCGAGAGGCACCAGGGACGAATCGGCCGACGAGGCGGAGGCGACCCAACTGGAGGTCGAGGAGGCCGCCTCCGACCACTGACCACGCGGCCAGTGGTCAGCCCACGGTCGGGCGGTGACCGAACGCCTGGAAGATGCGGGGAAAGGCGACGATGGTGTCGGGATCGTGGGCGAACGCGTCCATCTCTGCCGCCATGGTGTCGAGCTCGGGTGCGGTGGACAGACCGGCCTCGATGATCGAGTCACGCACGTTCTCGAGCGTCGTCAGGTGGATTCTCTTCGCCGGACCGTCCATGAACACCGGTTGGACCATGCGGAGGCGGACGCCTTCGAGGCCCGCCTGGCGCAGCATCACCGCCAGCTTCGGGCCGATGGACGGGTCGCCGCCGCGCAGTCGGGTGAGCTCGTCGTACAAGGTGGCGTATCGCTCCAACGCGGGGTAAGTCGGGTGAGCGAACACCGAGTCATGGTCGAGGTCCTCGACGACCACGGACCCCCCTGGCATTGCTGCGGCGACCATGCGATCCAGCACCCCGGCCGGGTGCCGCAGGTGGGTGAGCAACAGGCGGGCGTAGACGATGTCGTACGCACCATCCAGTTCGACGTCGGTGACATCGCCGGCACGAAACGTCACATTGGACAGGCCTTCGGCCCGCGCGTCCTGTCGCGCGAGATCGATCTTGCGGTCGTCCATGTCGATTCCGACCACGGTGCCGTCTGGTCCGACCACGCGCGCCATCGCCATCGTCACGTCACCGCCGCCGCAGCCCAGGTCGAGGCACGTCATGCCAGGACCGATCCCTGCTTCGTCGAGCACGGCCGCCGTGGACGGCCCGAGTGCCTCGCCGATCACGTGCAGCCGAGCCTTGCCCTGGTCGCCGCCGCGGATGACGTAGTCGGTCATCGGCCGCTCCTTCGTGGCCGCACCGTACCAACGAAGGACTCAGTCCTTGGCCAGCATCACCTCGGTGGACTTGATGACGACGATCACCTCGTCGCCCGGCGCGAACGCCAACTGCTCGGCGGCGTCCTTCGTGATCGCCGCGGTGATGTTCTGGCCGTCGGGCAGCGTGACCCGCACCGTGGACATCACCTCGCCGTGGTTGACCGAGTCGACAGTGGCGCGGAGCTGGTTGCGGGCACTGAGTTGCATGTCGGACATCCCTTCCTCGGGTCACTGGGGCTTGGCGACGATGACCTCAGTCGCCTTGATGATGACGACGATGGTGTCACCAGGGGCGAGGTCGAGATCGGAGGCGGCTTCCTTGGTGATGGCCGCGGTCAGGGGCTGCCCGCCCGCGAGCACCGCCTTCACGGTGGACATCACCTCGCCGTGGTGGACGGCGACGACGGTGCCCTGCAGCTGATTGCGGGCACTGATGCGAAGGTCGGGCTTCGCCACCTCTCCTGGCTCGATCGGATGGAGGGCCTGGTCCAGGAACCGGCGCACCGCCCGTGCGCTCTCCCGGCGCCACAGGTCGACCAAGTCGTCGTCCGGGTCGGCGGAGGTGAGCGCGTCGATGGTGGGGGAGAACAGCTCGCGCTGAGCGGTGAGCAGGCTGGAACTGTCCAGCCCGGCTCGTTCCCGCAGGAACAACTTGACGAGGAGCTCCGTGCGGACGTCGCGCAGATGCTCGACCGGCTGATCCAGCCAACGGCGGGCGAGGCGCCGCCCGGCCGGCGTCGCCGCCAGCGTGACCCTGTCGCGTCCCCGCCCCGCGGTCTGGCCCGTCCTGGTGACCAGCCCTCGATCGACCAGGCCGTCGATCGCCCGGTAAGTCAGCGGCCGCGTCAGCGACCAGATCCGCCCGACTTCGCCGTCCGGGGCGAGCATCGTGCCGAGCGCCCAGCCGTGGGACACCTTCTGGGTGATCAGCGTGAGACAGACCCATTCGGCCAAGGGCAGGAGAGCCGGCACGGCACCACGCGTAGTCGGTCGGGCCGTTGCGGGGCCAGGAGGGGCAGCCAGGGCCACGTGTCGACACTGTAGTCAGCTTCTTTGTAATAGCCATGAGAAGCTGACTACCGTGCCGCCCATGACCAGAACGACCCGCTTCCTGCTCGTCCCGATCGCCGTGCTCGCTCTCGGTGCCGCTGCGTGCGGCAGCGACGATGATGGCGGTTCCGCCGATACGACGGCCGAGGCGGCGACGACAGAGGCGCCGGCCACGACCGCGGCGGCGAGCACCGAAGCGCCCACGACGACCACCCCCGGCGTCGAGGGCGACATCACGGTGTTCGCCGCCGCATCGCTCACGGAGGCCTTCACCGAGGTCGGTGAGGCCTTCACCGCCGCCAACCCGGATGCGAAGGCGACGTTCAGCTTCGACGCCTCGTCGGCGCTGGTGCAGCAGATCACCGAAGGCGCTCCGGCGGACGTCTTCGCGTCGGCCGACACCGCGAACATGGACAAGCTCACCGAGGCCGGTCTGAACGGCACCGATCCGGTTGTGTTCGCAACGAACCTGCTCACGATCATCGTGGCCCCCGGCAACCCCAAGGGCATCACGGGCGTCGCGGACCTGGCCAACACCGACCTCGTCACGGTGATCTGCGCCCCGGAGGTACCGTGCGGCCGCTACGCCAACGAGATCTTCACCAACGCCGGAGTCACCGTGACGCCCGACAGCCTGGAGCAGAACGTGCGCGGTGTGGTCACGAAGGTGACCGCCGGAGAGGCCGATGCGGGGATCGTCTACGTCACCGATGTGACGGCCGCCGGTGACGACGCCGCCATGGTCGAGATCCCCGCGGACATCAACGTGGTGGCCCAGTACCCGATCGCCACGGTCAAGGATTCCGCCAGCCCCGAGGCCGGTGAGGCGTTCATCGACTTCCTGACCGGCGCGGATGGCCAGGCGATCATGTCCGAGTACGGCTTCGGCGCTCCGTGAACACGACGGCGGCGCCGGCGAAGGCGCGCCGCCGCCACGTCGATCGCGAGCGCCTGCCCTGGCCGGCACTCGTCCTCGCGATCATCGCCATCGCGTTCTTCGCGCTGCCCTTCCTCGGCCTGCTGTGGCGAGCACCGTGGGGCGATGTCTGGTCGATCCTCACCTCGGACAGCGCGCTCACGGCGCTGCGGCTGTCGCTCTGGTGCTCGCTGTGGGCCACGCTCGCGGCGTTGCTGTTCGGGGTGCCGCTGGCGTGGCTGCTGGCCCGGGTGGCCTTCCCGGGCCGGGGCCTCGCCCGCGCCCTGTGCACCCTGTCCATGGTCCTGCCCCCGGTGGTGGCGGGGGTCGCGCTCTTCTACGCGCTCGGCCGGCGCGGGCTGGTCGGGCAGTACCTCGACGAGTGGTTCGGGATCACGCTGCCGTTCTCGACCGCCGGCGTGGTCGTCGCCCAGACCTTCGTGGCCATGCCCTTCCTCGTGCTCACCGTCGAGGCCGCGTTCCGCCAGCAGGACACCCGGTTCGAAGAGGCTGCCCGGACCCTGGGTGCCAGCCGCTGGTACGTGTTCCGGCGCGTGACCCTGCCCGCCATCCGGCCGGGTCTGGTCGCCGGTGCCGTGCTGGCGCTGGGCCCGCGCCCTGGGGGAGTTCGGTGCGACGATCACGTTCGCCGGCAACTTTCCCGGCCGTACCCAGACCATGCCGCTCGCCATCTACCTCGCCAACGAGATCGATCCCGACGAGGCGATCGTGCTCAGCCTCGTGCTGATCGCCGTCTCTTTCGGCATGCTCGTGGCGCTGCGCGACCGCTATCTCGGGAGCGGCACCGACACGCCGCGACCGTGAGCCTCGACGCCCGGGTCACCCGCACGCTCGGCACTCTCACCCTCGACGCGCACGTCACGGTCAAGGGTGGCGAGACCGTCGCCATCCTCGGCCCCAACGGCGCAGGCAAGACCACGCTGTTCCGTTGCCTGGCCGGCCTGCTGCCCATCGAGGCGGGCCGCATCGAGCTGGACGGTGAACCGCTGGACGATCCGGCCGCGGGCGTCTTCGTCCAGCCCGAGCGCCGGCCGGTGGCTGTGGTGTTCCAGGACTACCTGCTGTTCCCGAACCTGTCCGCGCTGGAGAACGTCGCCTTCGGCCTGCGCGCCCGCGGTACGGCTCGAGCCGAGGCCCGGGCGTTGGCGGCGTCGTGGTTGGCGCGGGTGGGTCTTGGCCGATCACTCCCAGCACCGGCCGCGCGCCCTGTCGGGCGGTCAGGCGCAGCGCGTCGCCCTCGCCCGGGCACTGGCCACCGAGCCGCGGCTGCTCCTTCTCGACGAACCGCTGGCCGCGCTCGACGCAGGTGCGCGCAGCGACGTGCGACGCGATCTCCGCCGCCACCTCGCCACCTTCGACGGTGCCCGCCTGCTGGTCACCCACGACCCGGTCGATGCGTACGCGCTCGCCGAACGCGTCGTCATCCTGGAAGCCGGACGGGCCGTGCCAGGCCGGCACCCTCTCCGACGTGAGCGCTCGACCACGCTCTCGGTACGTCGCCGACCTCGTCGGCGTCAACCTCTTCACCGGCACCGGTCACGACGGCACGATCACCACGACGGCCGGGGGGAGCATCGTCCCGGCCGACCCGGTCCAAGGGCCGTCCTTCGCCATGATCCAGCCCCACGCGGTCGCCCTCTACCTGTCGCCACCCGACGGCAGCCCCCGCAACGTCTGGCCCGTCACCGTCACCGACATCGACCGTCACACCGACCGTGTCCGGGTGCGCCTGGACGGTGAGGTGCCGCTCGTGGCCGAGATCACCCCCGCGGCGCTCGATGCCCTCGCGCTCCGGCCCGGGGACCACGTCTGGGCCACCGTCAAGGCCACCGAGATCACGACCTATCCCGCCTGACCGAGGCTCTCGAGGTCTCGACTGCTGCGACCCGGACCGCCGGCTTGCCCGGCTCTCGTGGGCGAGCCGCCCTGCGGCGGCGCGGTCTACGTCATCCGCGAGCACGGCCGATCGGCTCCAGGCAGGGTGCAGAATGGATCGGCTATGGCTGGGGTCGTGGGGCGCGACGGAGAGCTCGGTGTTGTGCGGGCGTTTCTGCGCGGGATCGATGACCGGTCGTCTGCGCTGGTGCTCGTCGGGCCGGCGGGGATCGGCAAGACGATCCTGTGGGATTCAGGCGTCGCCGAGGCAGAGCAGAGCCTCGCCAACGTTCTGACGTGCCGCGGAGTCGAAGCCGAGGCGACGTTGTCCTTCGCCGGGCTGTCCGAGCTGCTCGCCCCGGTGCTGGGCCGCACCCTCGAATCGCTGCCGACGCCGAGGCGGCGGGCGCTGGAGGTGGCGTTGCTGCTCGAGGAACCGGGCGACGTGATCTCTGAACCACTCGCGGTCGGCCTGGCCGTGCTCGACGTGCTGCGGGCGTTGGCAAGGGAGGGACCGTTCCTCATCGGCATCGACGACCTGCAATGGCTGGATCCGGCTTCCTGCGCCGTCCTCCAGATCGCGCTCCGGCGCCAGCGTCACGAGCCCTTGGCCTTCTCGTCACGGTGCGTGAGATGCCGGACGTCGCCGTTCCGATGGACCTCGACCGTTGCTTCGCCGCGGCGCGTCTGCGCCGGCTCCGGCTCGGACCGTTGAGTCTCGGTGTACTGCACTCGCTGTTGCGTGAACAGCTGGGGCTGGATCTGCCGCGGCCTGACCTGGTGCGGGTGCACGAGGCGACTGCCGGCAACCCACTCTTCGCGCTCGAGCTGGGACGCGAGCTGACCCGTCCAGGGACGCGGCTGCATCGTGGTGAACCGTGGCCGGTCTCGGGCAGTCTTCGGCAACTCCTCGGCATGCGCCTTTCGCGTCTGTCCGTCGGGACCCATCAGGTGCTGCTCATCGCCGCGCTGGCCGGTAGGCCGACCACCGCGGTGATCGCAGCTGCACACGGGGACGCGGAACAGGTCAGCGACGCACTCGACGAGGCGAGCGCAGCGGGGGTGGTCGAACTGGCCGCCGAACGGGTGCGGTTCGCGCATCCGCTGCTGGCCGCGGTCGTCCATGAGCAAGCGCCGCCGGGGGAGCGCCGACGCGTGCACCAAGCCCTGGCCGAGGCGGTCACCGATCTCGAAGAGCGAGCGCGTCACCGGGCGCAAGCGACAGTGGGCCAGGATCCCGCCGTCGCCGCCGAGGTAGCCGCAGCGGCAGATCATGCGGCCGCCCGCGGAGCCACGGCTGCCGGCGCGGAGCTGTGCGAGCTCTCGGCGGCGCTCGACACGCACGACGTCGTCGCGGCCCGCCGACGCATGCTGCGGGCCGCCCACCTGCACCGGCTCGCCGGCGACGGCTCACGAGCGGTGCTCCTGCTCGAGCAGCTGCTCGCCGAAGCCACACCGGGGTTCGAGCGTTCCGATGTCTTGTCCGAGTTGGCGATGACCTTCGCGCTCGGTGCCGAACGCCACGCCGGTGGCGGCGCGGTGAGCACGATCATCGAGCTGCTCGATCAGGCATTGGTAGACGCGACCGGCGACGACGCTAGGGCCGCTCGGATCCTGGGCAACCGTGCGGGGTTCGACTTGTGGCGGGCCGATGGCCGGCGCGCGCTCTCGGACGCCCGTGCCGCGTTCGGAACGCGCTGAACGAGTCGGCGATCCACCTCTGCTCGCGATGGCAATCGCCCGAACGGCGCTCGCCGAGTCCTACGTGGCCGAGATCACGCCGGGCTTGCTGGAGCGAGGGGTCGAGATCGAACAGGGGCTGGGTCCGATTCTCGAGTACTACCAGAGCCCGCGCCACGAGCTCAGCCGACTCCTGCTGCAGCTGGGCGAGATCGAGCGGCCGCGTGTCATCCTCGAATCGATGGCGGAGGATGCCGCGGCGCGCGGTGACGAGGGAACGCGGCTGATGGTCATGAGCAGGCTCGGGATGCTCGAGTGGCTGGCGGGGAGATGGCACCGAGCCCTCGAACACGCCACAACCGCTCACGAGCTGGTCGAGCAGACGCAACACGCGCACGGCCGCCTCTGGATAGGGCGTGTCAAGGCGCTGATCGAGGCCGACCTGGGCCTCGTCGATCAGGCACGCGCGTCCGCCCGTGAGAGTCTTGCCTACACAGAGACGGTGGGGAACGAGTTCTTCGCGATCACCTCGCTTGGCTCACTGGGCCGCGTCGAGTTGGCGCTCGGGAACTACGAGGCGGCCCGGCGCTATCTCGGCGACCTGCCTGGCCGCCTGCACGCCGGCGGGATCGACGATCCGACGATCCCGGTGTGGGAGGACGCGATCGAAACCCTGGTCGCTGTCGGTGATCGCGAACGCGCTCGCGCCTACCTCGAGTGCTTCGAGGTCAATGGTCAACGCCTGCAGAGTCGATGGGCCATCGCCGCCGCGGCGCGGTGTCGGGGGCAGCTCGCCGCCAGCGAGGGCGAGCTCCCGGCCGCGCTCGCCGCTGTCGAGCGCGGCCTCGTCGAGCTCGCCGGGCTCGCATGCCCGTTCGAGCACGGGCGCTCGTTGCTCGTCCTGGGATCAGTGCGCCGGCAGGCACAGCAGAAGTCGTCCGCTCGTGACGCACTCGAACAGGCGTTCGTCATCTTCGAGTCGCTCGGCGCTCGCCTCTGGGCCGAGAAGGCCAGTAGCGAACTCGCGCGGATCAGCGGCCGCGCCCGTGCGGCGACGATGCTGACCGAGACGGAGCATCAGGTGGCCGCGTTGGCGTCTGAGGGGCTCACGAACAAGGAGATCGCCGCCCGGCTGTACATGGGTGTCAGCACGGTCGAGGCCCACCTCTCGCACGTCTACCGGAAGCTCGGCGTTCGCCGAGCCGGTCTGGCCACCCGGCTGGTACTCGAGGCGGACAGCCCCGCCAAGGGCGGGGCCAGCACGGCCCAAACCTAGGGCTTTCCCGGTTTCCGGTCCGCGTCCCTGAGGCGCAGCCTCAACGGTGTCCCCCCGCATCGAGAGGAGAGGTTCCGATGACCGCGATCACCGTTCCTGCCACTGTCCAGATCAAGCGCCGCCACCTCATCATCCTGGTCCTCGCCGCCGCCGCACTGGCAGCCGCGCTCACCTGGGCGATCACCGCGGTCGTGACCGACGACCCGATCATGGGCCGCGCTGTCCCCGGCGCTCGGTCAAGCGTCGTCGTCTCGACGCCGAACCTCGTCGCCGTCGAGGACCGGCCGATCGATGTCGCTGATGCCTATCACGGTGTCGGTGTCCGGTTCTGCCTCGACAGCAAGCGCCCCGTGATCGTGGCCGACGCCTACCACGGTGTCGGCGTCGCGGTGTGCGTCTGATCACGGTCGCTGTCCTCACCCCAGTCGCGACCGCTGTCGACGGCGGATCCGCCGCGAGATCACGTGCCACACGGCGGCGACGTTGGGATGGCGCTCGAGCTGAGTCTGGAGCCGCTGGTAGAAGTCGTCGACGATGTCCGCTCGATCAGCGGGTGATCGATCGGCGTCGAGGGAGCGGAAGAAGGGCCCGATGTCCTCCCCGAGGGTGCGATCGACGTGCCCCGAGGCCCGGCGGCCCGCTTCAAGCAGGCCGAATCCATCTCTCTGGCGTTCGTGACCGCCCTTCAGCTCCTGCCGCCTCGCCAGCTCGCCGTCCTCATCCTGCGCGACTTCCTCGGATTCCACGCGAACGAGGTCGCCGACGTGCTCGACTCGACAGTCGACTCGGTCAACAGCGCCCTCAAACGGGCGCGCGCCAGCCCGCAGCTCCCGCGGTCGCCGGCGGCCGACAGCGAACCGCCTCCCGCGTCCGACTCACCCTCCGAGGATGCGATCGTGGCGAAGTTCGTCCGCGCGTACGAGTCCGCCGAACTCGACGCGCTCGGTGGCCGTTCTGACAGCTGACGTCTTCATATCGACGCCACCGATGCCTCTCGAGTACGAAGGCCGAGACGTCGTGGCCCGCTTCTGCGCCAGCCTCATCGGCTCGGGCCGGACTTCAACCTCATGCGGACGCGAGCCAACGTCCAGCCGGCATTCGGGGCCTACCTGAGCGCTCCCACCGCCATCCGATACGGAACCGGTCCCATCGTTCTCACCCTCGCCGGCGACCGCATCTGGGCGATGACCTCAGAGCGTGCTCCATGGTTCGGGCTTCCGCGATCCCTCGCGTCGATAGCAGCTCCGAGCGCCTACTCGCCCGGTGCCGTACCGTGGAGAGTTCGTAGGGCGCGGCTCAGGCCGCTACGAGGGTCGGCGCGTCTCGTGGTCACCCAGCGATGGGTTCGCTTCGCGGGCCAGGTAGATGAACGTCTCCATCGAGCGAACGCCGGGCACGGACCTATGTGATTCGTGGCTCAGCAGCGCGGCGTCGTCGACGACGACCTCGCACACGAGGTCGAACGATCCCGCCGTCACGACGAGGTAGCCGATGTCGTCGAAGGCCAGCTTTGTCGACCACGCTCGCCGTGTCGCCCTCGGCGCGCACGCCGATCATGGCCATGCGGCCCCGGCCGAGCATCAGTGGATCGGTAACCGCGACGACTCGCATCGCCCCGGTGTTCATCAGCCGCTGGATGCGTTGGCGGACTGTGGCGTCGGACAGCTGCGTAGCTGCGGCCAGGCCGGTGTAGGACAGTCATCCGTCCTGCTGCAACTGCTCGATGATCGCTCGGTCGGTGTCGTCGAGGCTCTGACTGCCGCGCCTCGAGCAGGTCATCCGCCGGCCCCGGTGATCGTCGCGGCGATCTCGGTCGACGAGTCACCGGAGCGCTTGAGCACCGCTACCACCAGGCCGAGGGCGACGAGCGTCAGCCCGAGCAAGATCGTGGAGGCCGCGCCGATGTCGGGCTTGATCACCGAGCGCACCGAGGAGAACACGTACACCGGGAAGGTCGTGGAGCCGGGCACGCTCACGAACTGGCTGACGATCACGTTGTCGAGGCTGAACGTGAACGCCAGCAAGCCGCCCGCGAGCAGCGCCGGGAACACGAGCGGCAGCGTGATCTGGCGGAACGCACGGGCCGGCGGCGCGTAGAGATCAGCCGCCGCCTCCTCCAGCGACTCGTCGAGGCCGGCCATGCGGGCCCGGACGATGAGCGTCACCACGGCCGAGCTGAAGATCGACTGCCCGAACCACAACGGGACGAGGCCCTCGCGGAAGATCCCGCCGAGCTCGACGAACCAGATCTGGAGCCCGATGGCGTCGACGATCTCGGGCGTGACGAGGATCAGGAACACGAGGGCGAGGAACGCCTTCGTCCAAACCCCTGGGCGGCGGGCGAGCGCGATGCCCGCCAGCCCGCCGAGGACCACCGAGATCACGGTGGCGACGACGGCCACCTTCAGCGAGTTCGTCAGCGAGGCGCGGAGGCCGGGGTTGTCGAGGAACCGCCGGTACCAGTCGGTGGTGAAGCCGCCCCAACGGGTGAAGTCGCGGCTGTCCGTGAACGAGTGGACCACGACGAAGAGGATCGGCAGGAACATGAACACGTAGACGACCACGGTCCAGACCCCGAGCCCGAGGGTGAGCGCATCGAACCGCCGGCGCGGGCGAGGGGCGGCCGCCGAGGTCCGCACGCGGGTCTCGGTCGCCGGGAGCGTCGCGGTGGTCACGTGAACGTCACCTGCGGGTGCGTGGACGGCGGCGTTTCAACCGTGACCACGCGTCGATGCCGGAGCACGGCGCGCACGACGCCCGCGATGAGCGCGGCGACCACGATGCAGACCAGGATGCTGGCGATGAGCACGACGGCGACGGCCGAGCCGAGCGCCCGGTTCTGAGCCTGGAGGAACTGGGAGGCCACCAGCGCGCCCGCCATGTTCCCCTTGGCGCCGCCGAGCACGGCGGCGGTGATGTAGTCGCCGGTCAGCGGGATGAAGACGAGCAGCAGCCCGGCCACGATCCCTGGCGCGGCGAGCGGCAAGGTGACCTGGAAGAAGGTCCGCACGCGGTTCGCCCCGAGGTCCTTGCTGGCCTCCCGCAGCGCCGGGTCCAGGCGGTCCAGGGCCACGAAGAGCGGGAAGATCATCAGCGGCAGGTAGTTGTAGACGACACCGAGCTGTACCGCGAACCGCGTGTTCAGCAGCTGGAGGTTCGAGTCGCGCAGCCCGAGGTCCTGGAACCAGTTCGAGAAGAACCCGGTCGGCGAGAGCACGATCCGCCACGCGATGGTGCGGATCAGGAAGTTCGTCCAGAACGGGATGATCACCAGCGCGAGGAGGACGCCGCGCCAGCGCGGCGGGACCTTGACGGCGATGAAGTACGCCGCGGGGAACCCGATCAGCAGGCACAGCAGGGTGCCGGTGATCGACGTCCGCAGCGTCTGCTTCATCACGTCGAAGAACGTGGCGTTGAGCGCCTCCCGGTAGCGCTCCAGCGTGAGCGAGCTGCGGTCGACCTCGCCGGCCGTCCCCTGGATCTTGGACCCGAAGCTGTCCACCACGATGAGGAGCAGCGGGACGACGAAGAAGCCCACGTACCAGACCCACGACGGCACCGCCAGCGCGAACTTCGGAACGAGCGAGCGCCGCCGGCGAGGCGGGGCTTCCGCGTCCCGGCCGGCGCCAGCGTCGACCGCACTCATGCGCTCACCCGCCGGCCGCGGCCTTCAGGTTGTTGTAGATCTCGACCTGGCGGTCCTGGGCCTCGTTGACCACGCCCGGCTCCATGGTCTTCACCTGCTCGGCGTCGAAGAAGATCATCTCCGGATAGCTCACGTCCTGCATCATCTCCTCGATGCCCTTCACGGCGGTGTTGTAGCCGTGGTACTCGAGCTCCTTGGCCGAGACGTCCACGTCGAGGATGTAGTTGATGAAGTCGTGAGCGTTGTCGAGGTCGGCACCCTTGGCGATCACCCAAGTGTCCATCCAGAGCTCGGTCGTCGGGGCGCCGAGGCCCCAGGTGTACTGCGTCGGATCTCCCCCGGCCTCCTCCACCGCGACCAGTCCCTGGCGGGCGTCGCCGTTCCACACCTGGGAGAGCGCGTAGTTGCCCTCGGTGAGGGCGATGCCGGGGTAGGAGTCGAACGCCTTGATGTGCGGGGCGAACTGGTTGACGAGGAAGTCCTCGGCGGCGTCGAGTTCGGCCTCGTCCGTGGTGTTCCAGTCGATGCCGTTGGCCCAGAAGTAGATCCCGAGGATCTCCTGGGGGGTGTCCAGCACGGAGACGTTGCCGCTGGCCGGGCCCATCGCGGCGTCGATGAAGTCCTGCCAGGTCTCGAGCGGCGTGGTGAGCGCCGTGTTGTCGTAGATCCACCCCGTCGAGCCCCAGTCCTTCGGGACGCTGTACTTGTTGCCCTGGTCCCAGGGCTGGTTCTTGTACTCGTCGGCGACGTTGGCGAAGTTCGGGATCTTGCTCAGGTCGAGCGGCTCGAGCAGCCCGGCCGTCACCATCTGCGGGATGTAGCTGCCGGTCGGCACCACGATGTCGTAGCCGGACGAGTCGCCGGCCGACGCGAGCTTCTGGATCGCCTCCTCGTTCGAGGCGTAGATGTCGGTGGTGACGTCGCCCCAGGCCTCGATCACCTCGGGGTCGTCGTACTCAGCCCAGGTGTACAGGTTGAGCGACTTGCCGTCGCCTCCTCCGCCGCAGGCGGCGAGGAACGCGGTCCCGGCAGCGGCGCCGGCGGTGAGGGCGAGGAACCGCCGCCGGCTCAGGGCCAGGGCGAAACGGTCGGCGCTCGGTTCGGGAAGGAGGATGCGGGTCTGCTTGGTGCGTGCCATGGGTTCTCCTGTGTTTGTGTGGTCACGGGACGGTCTCGGTGATCGGGTCCGCCTCCAGCACGAGGCCGGCCTGGTCGTGCGGGAAGAGCTGGACCAGGTCGGACGGCCACGAGCACCACACCGGCTGGCCGGCGGCGAGACGAGGTGCGTTGTGGCGGGGGAGGCGGACAAGGATCTCACGGGTGCCAGCGATCACGACGTACTGGATGACGTCGCCGAGATGGGAGATGCCGGCCAGGGTGCCGGCGAGCTGGTTGGGCCCAGCGGGCGGCTCGTCGCCGGTGATGCTGATCGCCTCCGGGCGGACGGCGGCGAGTCCGGGCTGGCCCGGAACGGCGCCGGGCGCGACCCGGACGGACACGATGCTGACGCCGTCAGCCTGCAGGTGCCCGGCTTCGCCGCGGACACCCTCGAGGAAGTTGTTCTGGCCGATGAACCCGGCGACGAAGGCTGAGGCCGGAGACTCGTAGATCGCGTCGGGATCGTTCAGCTGTTCGACCCGACCGTCGAGCATGACCGCGATGCGATCGGACATCGACAACGCCTCCTCCTGGTCGTGGGTCACGAAAACGAAAGTGATCCCGAGCTGGCTCTGCAGCAGTTTCAGCTCGATCTGCATCTCCTGGCGAAGCTTGCGGTCCAGGGCACCGAGCGGCTCGTCCAGGAGGAGCACCGACGGCTTGTTGACGAGCGCTCGGGCCAACGCGACCCGCTGCTGCTGGCCGCCGGACATCTGGCGCGGCTTGCGCTTGGCGAGCTTCGTCATCTTCACCATCTCGAGCGCCTCGCCGACGCGTCGGTTGATCTCGGCCTTGCTGGTCCGCTTCTGGCGCAGCCCGTAGGCGACGTTCTCGGCCGCGGTCATGTGCGGGAAGAGCGCGTAATGCTGGAACACGGTGTTCACGTCCCGGCGGTACGGCGGGGTCCCCTGGACGAACTCGCCCGAGATACGGATGAACCCTTCGTCCGGCTGCTCGAAGCCGGCAAGGATGCGCAGCGTCGTCGTCTTGCCACAGCCCGACGGGCCGAGCAGCGACAGGAACTCGCCGGGTAGCACATCGACGCTGACGTCATCGACGGCCACGGTGGAGCCGAAGCGCTTGGTGACGTTGACGATCTCGACCGAGCCGCGCTCGCCACTCATCTTCGACCCCCTCCGGCGGCGAGGATTACCTCTCGGCCGCCGCACCCTGTGACGCCAGGCACGTTAGCCGGGCACCCAGGACGATCGCGTGCGCGGTCCGAGGGCCATACCGGTTTGCCGCTCGACTTGAGGCACGTCGGGCGTCAATGAGTGCGCTGCGGATCCAACAGGCTCTTTCGGAAGATCCGGGCGGCGTCGGCGCGAGAACGCCTTGGCGAGGCACACCTGGCGGGACGGTGCGGTCCACGTCGACCTCAGCCGCACGGTATCGACGCTCGGCTCCGGCTCGACTCAGCTCCGCGGCCAGCCGAGATGGACGCGGATCCCGGGTGCGTGTCGCCGCTCGCTACCGAGGGGCCGTCCCGCACCGTGCGGTGGATCTGGGCGCGCTATTCATCCTGCGGGTCCACTCATGCGCACGAAGGGGTGGAGACCCCCGTTGGTGCGGTGGTCGAATCGCTCGATCTCGACGAACCCGGCCCGCTCATAGACGATAATCGCCCGGCGGTTGAACGCGGCGACCTCGAGTGTGAACAGTTCCGGGGCGAAACTCTCAGCCGCGAACTGCAGACCGGCGTCGAGAAACGCCGAGCCCGATCGCGCGAGGCAGCGCTGCGCGAGTCGGCGACCCTCAACTGCCTCACCCAGCCGGCGCTAGGAGGCATCGGGCCGGGACCCACCGACGTGCGCTCCGCCTCGGCGAACGCGACGCACGAGATCGGCGTCACCGTTGCCGCGATCGGCCTTGTCCTTCATGGCTGCCCGCGTGGTGCGGTACAGCTGGCTGCGGCGGGATGTGTCGCCCTGCCCGATCGCGGCGATTACGCCGTGGGTTTGGGCTCGCTTCCCGCTGGTCCCGACCCGCCCGCCCCACCTACCGGTCGCCGTCCTGCTGCCGCTTGCATGCAATTGCAGAAGAGGAGGGCCGGTCGCGGCGGATCTGCGACAATGAGGCGGATCTCGCTCGTCGTCCGTCGTGTGTGATCGCATCGAGCTCGCACAGAGCGGCGAGACGTCGGGGCGACAAGCGGGCGTGCGTGAGAGGAGGCTCGGTGACCGAGAACCTGCGCACTCGAGACGCTCGACGGGTCGGTGACCGGATGGTGAGGCGGTCGTGATCGGTTGCTTCATCAGCTACCGGCGAGACGATTCGGCGCCCTGGGCGGGTCGACTGCACGATCGCCTGGCCGCATCGATCGACACGTGGAGGATCTTCTTCGACATCGACTCGGTTGATCTCGGCCAGGACTTCCGCACGGTGATCGCGTCGACGCTCGAATCGTGCGATGTCGTTCTGGTGCTCATCGGTCCGACCTGGCTGACCAAGGACGAAGCGGGTCGTCGCCGGATCGATGACGAGAGCGATGTCCATCGCATTGAGGTCACGACGGCGCTCAACTCGGGGCTGCGGGTGATCCCCATCCTCGTCGGCGGGGCTGCGATGCCGAGGTCGAGCGAGCTGCCTGGCGATCTGCAGAGCCTCGCGTTCCGCAACGCGCTGACCGTCGACCACGGCTCGTTCACCCGTGACGTCGAGGTGTTGGAGCGGGCATTGCGCCGGATCGAACCACGCGAGCCGAGTGGTGCACGAGGCCCGGCTGAACCGGCGGCAACCCCGAGTGCACCCGTCGCGCCGGGCGAATCCGACCTGCCGCCCGTGGGGGCCGCGCCCCAGACGGCCACTCCGGCACCGATCCACAGCCCCCCACCTCCGGCGGCAGTCGTGGTCCCCGTCGTCACGGTGTCCGCTGCACCGCCCTACGAGGCGACCCGAGGAGCACGGCCCGACGACATGCCGTCACGAGCCCCCACTCCTCCGGTCCCGCCGAAGGACAGCTCTTCAGCCAGAGGGCGGCGACTCGCGGTGATCGTGGCGCTGGCCGCTGTCGTGCTGATCGGCACCGTGGTCGTCGCAACTCTCCGGGATGGCGACAGCCCCGCGACGACTCGTCGTCCTCCCTGCCGACACCGACATCTTCCAACAACCCGTCGACGTCGCGGTTGAACGTTTGCAGTCAGCCGGGCTCGCCGTGAGCCAGGCCACCATCGGCTGCAGCAACTCCACTGAACCCGGCCTCGTGCGGAGGGTCACTCTGGGATCGGAGCAGAACACTCACATCTTGTACGACACGACCGACGAGATCGACGTCGCCGCAAGACTCGCACTTCGGCCAGGCGACGAAGTCACGGTCTGGACGCCGACGACGAAACCCTGCTGATCGGGGGGTGCTCGTCGGGCCAGCGTCGTTCAAGACGGCGTTGCGGACCGTCGTGCCGATGGCCGTCGGCGTGCTAACGGCGATAAAGCTGGCGGTCGAGATCTGGCAGCTCATTCACTGAGGGCTGCGCCCGTGTACCCGGTTGAGGTCGTCGGGGTCGAGGTTCAGGCATCCTCGTCCGGCGGGCGCCGCCCTCGGCGCGTCGCCTCGTCCCCTCTCGGCGGCCCAGGGCCCCGGTGACCAACTTGCCCTCCGGGGACTCCAGCTCCACGGTCGGGGACTGCTACGACAACGCCGCCATCGAATCGTTCTGGATCCGCATGCAAGTCGAACTCCTCGACTGACAGCGACGGCGCACCAGGGTCGAACTCGCCAACGCCATCTTCGAGTACCTCGAGATCCTCCACAACCGCCCGCGCCGACATTCGATGCTTGGCATGCTCACACCCGTTGAATTCGAAGCGATCCATGAACCAACGACAGCGGCATGATCCGGTCAGCCGACTCAACCGAACCCAAGGCACCCCAGAGCCTCCAACAGAGCTGGGGCGGTTCAGCCAGTTGATCATCACCGTGCGAGGGCGCGGCGTCCCGCCCGTGCAGATCGTGAGCGCGGCATAGCCTTCACGAAATGGCCAGACTGGGCGTCAACGCCGATCTCGCGGTGCACGGTATCGACGCCCTCCAGGGCGGTCTGCAGCCGGGCAGGGTGGAGCGCCCATCCCGACTACCTGCCCAGCGCCCGCTGGTCGTCCCGCGCAGTGCGGTGGATCCCGCGCATTCGGGTCGCTGCCGTGACATCGCGTGCGTCACCACGGACGCGTGCGTTGTCGTGTCTGGTTGTGGCGACCGGTACTCCGCACGCCGGTAGCACTCCGACGCGACGTTCGGAGCGGCTTGGACACGCAGGCACGGCGTCGTTCTGGCTCCGCTCGCGGTAGTTGCCTGCGCTCGACCGGCGGCACACGCGTCCTTGGGTCAGGCCCCGATAGCCGGCAAGGAAGGCCCCCAGCGCACACCGTTCGGCGTCCGTGCCGTCCACCCGCACCGTCCACTTGTCGCGCTGCCTGCGCACCGTCGGCTGCCCCGTCGCCTTCCACCCCATGGCCTCACTCCGATACGTCGCCGATGCACGGGTCGCTTCAGCGACGAAGCCACATCGTGAAAGTCCTGGTAGATGTGGTCGGGGAGGGGGGACTTGAACCCCCGGCCTCCTGCTCCCAAAGCAGGTGCGCTACCACTGCGCTACTCCCCGGGGATTCCGAGCGTAGCGCTCGGCTCGGCCGCGGCCCGCCTCACGTTGCGGCCCCTCTTGCCGGCGGCGGGGTCGAGCGACCGGGGCTCGACTCCCCCGGTCAGCCGCCGTCCCCGCCCGGACCCGGGCCTGAGCTGTCGCCGCCGCCCTGCCCCGAGTTGTCGCCGCGACCGTCGTCCATGGCGTTCAGGGCCGCGATCAGCCGCGCCACCTCTTCGTCGGACAAGCGGGCCTCGGGGTGGAGCAGCGTGTAGCGGCGGGGTGGCATCTCGCCGGCGGCCACCGCCTCGGCCGCCTTGTCGGCCCGGTCGCCGTCCTCGTCCCAGTCCGAGAAGTTCAGTTCGTCACGGCCCGACTCGACGTCGGCCCGGACCAGCCACGACATCGGCGCGACGTAGCTGTAGAGCGGCCAGTCCGTCTCGTTGCTGTGACAGGAGTAGCAGGCGTCGCGGGCGAGGGCGGCGCTCTCGGCGTCCGGCCACGGCGCGTCGGCCCGGACTGGCGGGTTCTCGTGCCACCATCCGTACGGCACGAGTTGCAGCAGCACGAACACGGCCAGCGCGGCGAGGAGCACTCGGATGAGCCAACGGTGCACCTGGGAACGTTGCACAGCGCCACCAGTCTGCCGTTGCCAGTGCTCATCGACGTCGTCCGACGCGGCCGCTGACCGCGCGAACCGGCTGGTAGTGCGGCCGACGATCGCCCAACCCTCTTTACGGCTCCTTTAGCTCGCGCACGCGACGGTGGCGGCGAAACCCAAGGAGCCCTCCGACCGATGTCCTCGCCTGTCCTGCCCCCGCCCGCCCCACCGACCGGCGAGACCGGGCGGTCGCACCGCCGCTGGCCCTGGCTGGTGGCGGCCTTGTCGCTGGCCTTGGTGCTGATGACGACCGGGCTGGTCGTGGTGATCCGGGACCGGGCGGAGGCTCGCCGGGATCTCGACGCGCTGCGGGAGCAGATGGAGGCTCAGCAGGCCCCCGATGAGCCGTCGTCGGAGCAGGGCGGCGACGGCCCGCCGCAAGGTGACGGTCCGGCTCAGGGCGACGGTCCGGCTCAGGGCGACGGTCCACCGCAGGGTGATGCGCCTCCGAGTGGCGACGCGCCGAGCGAGACGCCCCGCGAGCAGGGTGGGCTGCAGGACCTGCTCGACCAGCTCATGGGATCCGCCGGGCTCCCCGACGTGGACCCGGCCTGCTTCACGGACGTCCTCGGGGAGGGCGGAGGCGAGTCCATCGACGGGACGGTCGAGGAACAGGTGGCGGCCATCGCCCCGATCGTCGAGGACCTGCGCGGCCTCCGGTTCGAGGACGGGGTCGACCCCGAGTTCCAGACCAGCGACGAGTTCGAGCGCGAGCTCGCCGACACCGTCGAGTCCGAGTATCCGGCCGCTCAGGCGGACCTCGACAGCCGCGTGCTGCAGCTCCTGGGCGCCATCCCCAAGGGCACCGATCTCAAGGCGCTGCAGGGCGAGCTGCTCGAGGGCCAGGTGGCGGGGTACTACGACCCCGACACCGGTGAGATCGTCGTGCGGGTGCCGGATGCCGGTGCCAGCCTCGACCTCAACGGCCAGGTCACGCTGGCGCACGAGCTCGACCACGCCCTCACCGACCAGGCTCTCGGCCTGCCCGGTGCGGACGAGGAGGGCCAGAGCGACGCCAACCTGGCGGCGACCGCTCTGGTCGAAGGTGATGCGACGTTGCTGATGCAACAGTTCTCGTTCACGGCCGCGAGCCTGATGGATCAGCTCGGGTCGGCACTGTCGCCGGACGCGCTCGCCGCGCAGGGCCAACTCGAGGACGTGCCGTCGTACCTCCGCAACGAGCTCATGTTCCCGTACCTGTCCGGCCTGAGCTACGCCTGCCGCCTGTACGTCGAGGGCGGCTGGCCGGCGGTCGACGCCGCCTACGACGATCTGCCGCAGACGACGGCCCAGATCCTCTTCCCGGAGGCCGCCGGCGAGCCTGAGGACCCGACCGATCCCGCGTCTCCCGGCCGCGGGTGGACACAGGCCCGGCGGGACACGCTCGGCGCCGCGCCCCTGCTGTGGCTGTTCCAGGCCCCGGGTGGTGACGAGGAGGCCGCGATCGACGGTGCGGACGACGCAGTGCGCCGGTGGGCCGGTGGCGAGCTGACGCTGTTCACCGACGGGGAGCGCTCGGCGTTGGCCGTCGGCCTGGTCGATCAGGACGACAGCGGAGCGCTCTGCGGCGCTGTGCAGGAGTGGTACCGAGCGGCCTTCGACACCACGAGCGAGGAGAGCGGCGGTGTCACGGTGATGGCGGGTGGTGACCAGGTCGGCGCGCTCGCCTGCGAGGGCCGCGACGTGCGGCTCGGGATCGCTCCCGACGAGGCGACGGCGGTGAGCCTGAGCCAGTAGGGGACGGCGGCACTGCGCGGCCGCGCCACCGTACAGTGGGTGCCGGTGGAGCTCGTCACGATGCCGCAGCTGGGCGAGACCGTCACAGAAGGGACGATCATCCGCTGGCACAAGGAGGTCGGTGACACTGTCGCCGTCGACGACGTGCTGTTCGAGGTGTCCACGGAGAAGGTGGACACCGAGGTTCCCTCGGCGGTGGCGGGGGTGCTCCGGGCCGTGCACGTGGTCGAGGGTGAGACGGTCCCCGTCGGGACGCCGCTGGCCGTCATCACCGCCACCGCCGACGAGCCGATCGACGACGGCACGGCCGCGCCGCCCCCACCGGCAACCCCTGCTCCGGGCCAGCCGCCGCCCCCCGGCCAGCCGCCGGCGCGGTCCGGTTCGGCCCCCGCGCCCCGCCCAGAGGCGCGCGTTCCACGAGCTGGCCACGACGGGTTCCTGTCGCCGGTGGTGCGAGCGCTCCTGGACGAGCACGGCCTCTCGTCCGATGACGTCGTCGGCAGCGGGCAGGACGGCCGCATCACCCGCAGCGACGTCCTGGCCGTCGCCGCCAACCGGTCCGCCGGCCAGGCCAGCCGCCCGGCCTCCGCCTCCGGCCGCACCGTCGCCGCAGGCTCAGATCCCGCAGGCCGGGCCCGACGACGACGTCGTCGAGTTCACGAAGGCGCGGCGGGCGACCGCCGAGCACATGGTGCGCTCGCTCGCCACGAGCGCGCACACGCTGGTCGCCACCGAGGTCGACTACCACCACGTCGATCCGATCCGTCGTCGCGCCGGCCTGAGCTATCTGCCCTTCGTCGCCCGGGCGACGATCGACGCGCTGGGGCAGCACCCCCACCTGAACGCCAGCGTCGGCGACGACGAGCTCATCGTGCACCGCCGCATCCACCTCGGCATCGCCGTCGACGTCGGCTTCGAGGCACTCGTCGTGCCGGTGGTCAGGGACGCCGGCGGTCTCCGCCTCGCCGCGCTGGCCGAGGCCATGGCCGCGCAGGCCGACAAGGCCCGCAGCAAGCGGCTCACCGGTGACGACCTCAGCGGCGGCACCTTCACGATCACCAACGTCGGGGCGTACGGAACCGTGGTGACGGCGCCGGTCATCAACCAACCGCAGGTGGCCATCCTCTCCACGGACGCCGTCCGCATGCGGCCCACAGCGGTCCGCAGCGAGGCGGGGGAGTGGGTGGTCGCCGTGCATCCCCTCGGCAACCTGAGCCTCAGCTTCGACCACCGTGCCGTCGACGGGGCGTACGCCGCCGCCTTCTTGGCGCTCGTGCGCGAGCTCCTCGAGACGCGCGACTGGCAGCAGGAGCTCTGATGGCCGCCAGCGCCGAGACAGCCGAGACGGTCCATGGCTTCCCGGTCCAGGAGCTGATCGACGACTTCCGGATGGCCTGCGTGTCCCGGGCCATCGACGACCGCCAGATCAGCATGCAGAAGCAGAGCCGGGTCTTCTTCCAGATCTCCGGCGCCGGCCACGAGGCGCTCGGCCTGGCCCTGGCCCGCCACCTGCGCCCCGGCTACGACTGGTTCTTCCCCTACTACCGGGACCAGGCACTCGTCCTCGGTCTCGGTGTGAGCCCCAAGGAGATCCTGCTGCAGGCGGTGGGCTCGGCCGAGGACCCGGCCAGCGGCGGGCGCCAGATGCCGAGCCACTGGGGCCACCCCGCTGTCAACCTGGTCACCCAGTCCAGCCCCACCGGCAGCCAGTGCATCCCCGCGGTGGGCTCCGCCGAGGCCGCCCGCTACATCGTGCGCCGGCCCGAGCTCGGCCTGCCCGCCCACGGCGACGAGCTCACCTACGTCAGCCTCGGCGAGGGTGCGTGCAGCGAGGGCGAGTTCTGGGAGAGCCTGAACACGGCCTGCAACCTGCACCTGCCGGTGCTGTACGTGGTGCCCGACAACGGCTTCGCCATCTCCGTCCCCACGACCGATCAGCAGCCGGCGCCGGTGGCCGACCTGGTGGCCGGGTTCCGGGGCCTGGACGTGCACCGCCTCGACGGCACCGACTACTTCTGCATCCGGCACCGAACGAAGGCCGTCATCGACCGCATCCGAGCCGGCGTCGGCCCTGCGCTCCTGCACTGCGACGTGGTCCGGCCGTACTCCCACTCGGCTGCCGACACGCAGGCCAAGTACCGATCCGCCGACGAGCTGGCCGACGAGGCGCGCCGTGACCCCATCGACCAGATGGAGCACACCCTCGTCGAGCACGGTGTGCTGACGGCCGCGAACGCGGCAGAGCTGCGAGCCGAGGCCAAGGAGATCGTCGCCAAGGCCGCGGCCGAAGCCCTCGCCGCGGCCCGGCCGGACCCGGCCCGGGTCACCGAGCACGTCTACGTGCTGCCCGACCTCGCCGATCCTCCCGCCACCTACGACGGCGGTGAGGCCGTCCCGTTGGGCGAGGCCATCAAGCGCACGCTGCACGAGCTGATGGAGGCCGACGAGCGCATCCGGGTCTTCGGCGAGGACGTGGCCGACGCCAGGGAGGTCGTCCTCAGCAACGTCGAGGGCAAAGGCGGCGTGTTCGGCACCACCCACGGGCTGCAGCGGGCGTTCGGTCAGGCCCGCTGCTACAACACCCCGCTCTCGGAGGCCAACATCGTCGGCCGGGCCGTCGGCCAGGCGCTGCGGGGGCTCAAGCCCGCGCCCGAGATCCAGTTCTTCGACTACATCTGGCCGGCCATGACCCAGATCAAGAGCGAGGCGGCCACCATCCGCTGGCGCTCCAACGGGGCGTTCACCTGCCCCACGGTGATCCGGGTCCCGATCGGCGGCTACCTCACCGGTGGCGCCATCTGGCACAGCCAGAGCGGCGAGAGCATCTTCGCCCACGTGCCCGGGTTGTTGATCGCCTTCCCGTCACGCGCCCGCGACGCCGCGGGCCTGCTGCGAGCGGCGTTCGCCGGCGACGATCCGGTGCTCTTCCTGGAGCACAAGCACCTGCTCCGCCAGCCCTACACGGTCGACCCCTTCCCGCCGCCCGACTACGTGATCCCCTTCGGCCGGGGCGATGTCCGGAGGCAGGGCGATGACTGCACCATCGTCACCTGGGGCGCGACGGTCGAGAAGTGCCTCAGGGCGGCGGAGCGGGTGGCGTCGTCGGACGGCTACGAGGCCGAGGTCGTTGACTTGCGAACGATCGTCCCCTGGGACCATGAGCTGGTCGCGGCCTCGGTCGCCCGCACCCACCGACTGCTCGTCGTCCACGAGGACGTGCTGACGGCGGGCTTCGGCGGCGAGGTGTCGGCCTGGGCGGCGGAGCACTGCTTCACGGAGCTCGATGCGCCCATTCGCCGGGTGACGGCCCTGGACACGCACGTGGCCTACGAGCCATCGCTGGAGGCGGCGATCCTCCCGCAGGTCGAGGACATCGCGGCCGCGCTGACGGACCTCTGCGGCTTCTGAGCGAGGTCGCACCCGGGCGATCACCCGGTGACGGTGACCGTCCCCGTCATCTGCGGGTGGATGGCGCAGATGTAGTCGAACGTGCCGGCGGTGTCGAACGTGTGCTCGAACGTGTCCCCCTGCGCCAGATCCTCGCTCTCGAAGGAGTCGTCGTTGGCCTTGATCCGGTGGGCCGCCCCGTCATCGTTCGTCCACGTGACCGCCGTGCCGGCGGCGACCGAGACGTCGGCCGGGTCGAAGGTGAAGTCGGCGATGCCCACGGCGCCGTCGCCGGTGGCCGGTGCGGCCGCCGACGTGTCCGCGGGCGCCTCGGTGCCCGTGTCGCCGTAGATCCCGCCACGCGTGCCTGAGTCGGCGGCCGTCGTCTCCGTTCCTGCGCCGCTCGCCGCGTCGTCCGCGCTGTTCGAGTCGTCGGAGCTGCCGCAGGAGCTGGCGATGCGTGACCATCACGACGACGGCGGCGGTGGCGGCCAGATGGCGGAGCGTGCGGGTCATGGGTTCCCCCTTCTCGACGTGTCGCCAGGTGGTACGGCGGGGGAACCCGAACGGTTCGCGGGCGGCGGTGCAGCCGAAGGATCGGCCACGGATCGACCGAGGCACACGCTGAGCGGCGCTCGGGCGTACGCGCCCCAGCAGCCGCACTCCTCGAAGCCGGCCCGCCGGTAGAGAGCCAGCGCCTCGAGCTGGCGGCGCCCGGTCTCCAGGACCACCCGGCGCACGCCCAGCCGCCGAGCCTCGGCCAGCAGGCCGTCGAGCACCGCGGCTCCGATCCGCCGCCCCCTACCCTCCGGGCGCACGTACATCCGCTTGAGCTCGGCCGTGCGCTCCGGCCACTCACCCTCGAGGACCCGCAACGCGCCGCAGCCGACCGGCTGCCCGTCCAGGCGGGCGACGAGGAAGGTGCCCCGCCCGTCGTCGACCTCGCGGTCGTCGAGCCGGAAGAAGGTGCCGCCCGGCTCGGGATACCGCCGGACCAGCTCTTCGTCCAACTCCCGGATGAGGGCTTTCGCCTCGGGTGCGCTCGGGAGCTGCCGCTCGACCAGCAGCGGAGGTTCGGGGTTCCGCAGCCCGAAGGCGTACGACGACACGCCGTGGACGGCCAGGAAGTCGAGGCGGTCCCTCGCCTCCGCCACGTCGGGTCGGTGGCCCCTCGGCACCCACCACAACGCCACGGCCGGCGTGAGCGAGGCGCTCGAACCACTCGGCCCGCCGGCGGAGGAACGGGGTGTGGGCGCTGCGGTACACGAAGTCCCGCAGCGCGTCGACCGAGGTCCAGACGCTCAGGTTGACGATGACCTGCTCGTCCGGGAAGACCCGGAGGGCGGTGGCGTCGCCCTCCTCGGTCTGCAGGCGCCACACGAAGCCCGGACTGTCATCGGCGAGGGCGTTCACGGGTGCGAGACCGGCCACGAAGTCGGCGATGTCCGGGTGGTCGAGCGGCTGCCGGAGCCGTGCCACGTTCACCTGCGCCAGCTCGACGCCGGAGGTCGGCGGCGTCACGGTTCGAGCACGACGGGATCGCCGATGCGGACCTCACCGCCTGTGAGGACGCTGGCGTACACCCTGCTGACCGGCCCCCGCTCGTGGTGCATGTGGGTGAAGTCCCGGTCGGCGAACCATTGGGCGTTCTTGGTGCACGGCAGGGCGAACAGCGAGACCTGCGCCAGGACCGGGCCGATGGCCAGGCGGACACCGCAGCGCACGTCCGCCCAGGGCAGCCCGCGCACCGTGATGTTCTCCCCGCAGAGCCCGTAGCTGATGGGGTGGCCGTCGGCGGCGAAGGCGTCGATCACCTCCGCCGACCACAGGCTCAGGGCCTGCCAGGGGCGACCGTGGTGGCGGCGTGCCGCTTGGCGGTCACCGTCGACGCCCCGCTCGTCGATGTCCACCGACTCCACCGGCCGCTTGGGCACGCCCCCGTCGCTGACGTTGAGCTGGACCACCGAGCCGGTCGCACGCGCGGGTAGACGGCCCGCCGCCCGCAGCGCGTCGACTGCCCTGTCGAGCAACCGGAGCGATGGTCCGAGGAGGAGCGCCGGGTCCACTCGGCCGTCACCGATGGCGACGTAGGCCTCCCGGCCGAGCTCGCCGACCGCCTCGATGGCGCCGGCCGTCGCTGCGGGGGACGGGGAGGGGCGGTGCAGCGCGTGGGCCAGCAGCGCGACCTGCTCGGCCAGCAGGCCGTCGACCTCGGGCACCGGCCCGCGGCCGGACAGCAGCTGTGCCCACCAGGCGCCGAGGTTGGTGATCGTGGCCCGGGCATCGTGGGCGGTGTAGTGGTAGCCCTCGACGATCAGTGCGGTGCTCATCCGGTCCAGCCTGTCACCGCCGACCCCGGGCGGTGGCGCGACACGCCCCTAGGCTCGGCGTCATGAGCACGACTGCGGCCTCTCCGGCCACCCCCCTCCGGCTGACCGAGTGGACGGCCTGCGGCGGTTGTGCCGCGAAGTGGGGCGGGGCGCCGCTGTCGGGCCTCGTGCGGGAGTTGGCGGGAGGCTCGGATGACGCGTTGTTGGTCGGCCTGGCCCCGTTCGACGACGCCGCGGTGTACCGCGTCAGCGATGACCTGGCCGTGGTGTCGACCACCGACTTCTTTCCTCCTCTCGTCGACGATCCGGCCGACTTCGGTGCGATCGCGGCGGCGAACGCCTGCAGCGACGTCTTCGCCATGGGCGGCCGGGTCACGACGGCGCTCAACGTGTCGGCCTTCCCCGAGCGCCTGCCCCTGGCGGCCATCGAGGCCATCCTGGCCGCTGCCGCGGCGACCGTGCGGGAAGCGGGAGGCAGCATCGTCGGCGGACACACCATCCGCAGCGAGGAGCCCATCTTCGGGCTGGCCGTGCAAGGCCTCGTCCACCCCGACCGCATCCTCACGAAGGGAGGGGCGCGGCCCGGCGATGTCCTCGTCCTCTCCAAGCCGCTCGGCACCGGTGTCGTCCTGGCCGGCGGGACGGACGACGAGAAGGCTGCCGCCATCGAGGGGATGCGCGGGTTGAACCGGGCGGCATCCGAAGCCCTGCAGGCCCTGGACGGCGCCGTGCACGCAGTCACCGACGTCACCGGCTTCGGTCTGGCCGGCCACGGGTGGGAGATGGCCGAGCGCAGCGAGGTGCTCGTGGTGCTCGAAGCGGATCGCCTGCCGCTCTACGCAGGCGCGCTGGCGGCGGCCGAGCGGGGCGTGCGCACGGGTGGGGATGCCCGGAACCGTGAGTACCTGGGCCAGCGCGTGGTGAGCGAGGCCCCCGAGGCGCTCGACGCGCTGTGCTTCGACCCCCAGACGTCAGGCGGTCTCCTCGCCGCCGTCACTGCGGACGCCGTCGCGGCGATCGAGGCCGCGGGCTTCTGGCCGATCGGCCGGGTGGAGTCCGGCCCGCCCGGGGTCCGCATCGCCTGAGCGCGGGCGCGGGTAGCGTCGGGCCGTGCCGGTGCGGGTGACCAAGAAGCGGGCGCCGACCCGGTCGGCGGAGCAGGAGCTCTGGACCGCCGGTCACGACGTGGTCGTCGGGGTCGACGAGGTCGGGCGGGGCGCGTGGGCCGGACCCCTGATGGTCGGTGCCGCCGTGCTGCCGAGGACGAAACGGGTGAACGGCGTGCGCGACTCGAAGCTGCTCACCGAACCGGAGCGGGAGAAGCTGTTCGACCGGGTGGCCGGCTGGTGCCAGGCGTGGGCGGTCGGCGTGGCGTCGCGGGAGGAGTGCGACGAACTGGGGATGGCGCCGGCGCAGAAGCTGGCCGCCCGCCGGGCCATCGAGGCCCTCGGGGTCGAGCCCGATGCCGCCGTGGTCGACGGGCGCTGGAACTTCGTCGGGCCTGTCGTGCCCCACGTCGACCGCCGGGTGAAGGCCGACGCCTTCTGCCTGTCAGTCGCCGCGGCGTCCATCCTCGCCAAGGTCACGCGCGACCGGTTCATGCGCGAGCAGTCCGAGCACTACCCGCACTGGTCGTTCGACACCAACAAGGGCTACCCGTGCCCGGTGCACAAGGCCGCGCTGCAGGGCTACGGGCCGAGTGCGATCCACCGCCGCACCTGGATCTTCATGGACCACTACGTCCCCTGGCCGGGGTTGAGGGTGATCCGCGCCGAGCAGCCGGCGCTGTTCTGACGGGGTGGGTCTCGTCCCACGCGTCCCACGACGACCATCGACCGTTGGGTGCGGCCGGGCGATCAGATCCGGTCGAGCGCCTGACGCAGATCGGCCACCAGGTCCGAGGCTGTCTCCAACCCGACCGACAGCCGCACCAGCGACGGCGGGACCTCCAGCGCCGACCCTGCCGCACTCGCGTGGGTCATGCGGCCCGGGTGCTCGATGAGCGATTCGACGGCACCGAGCGACTCGGCGAGCGTGAACAGCTCGGTGTGGCGAACGACGTCGAGTGACGCAGCCTCGCCACCCCGAAGGGTGAAGCTGACCATGCCGCCGAAGTCGCGCATCTGCCGCGCCGCGGCGGGATGTCCGGGGTGGTCAGGCAGCTGCGGGTACAGCACGCGGTCGACGGCCGGATGGCCGACGAGCAGGTCCACCACCGCGCGGGCGTTCGTGCAGTGACGATCCATGCGAACGGCAAGGGTCTTGAGCCCCCGCAGCACGAGGTAGCAGTCGAAGGGCGCAGGCACCGCCCCGGCCGCGTTCTGCGTGAAGCGGAGACGTTCTGCGAGCTCGTCGTCGTCGACGGCCACGAACCCGCCCACCACGTCCGAGTGTCCACCCAGGTATTTGGTTGCGGAGTGAACGACCGCGTCGGCGCCGAGGGTCAGTGGTTGCTGCAGGTACGGCGTGGCGAAGGTGTTGTCCACGACCACCAGCGCACCCTTCTCGTGCGCGATGGCGGCGACGGCCTCGATGTCGATGCAGGTCAACAGCGGGTTGGTCGGGCTCTCCAACCAGACCATGCGGGTGTCGGGCAACCAGCGCTCGCGCAGTCCGTCCAGGTCCGTCAGGTCGACCGCCGTCCAGGGATAGCCGACGGCGCCGTAGATCTTCGCGATGAGGCGGTACGTGCCGCCGTACGCGTCGTTGCCGAGGACGATGCGGTCGCCCGGCTGCAGCAGTCGCAGCACGTTGTCCTCCGCGGCCAGCCCGGACGCGAAGGCCAGACCGTGGGCGCCCCGCTCCAGCGACGCCACGCAGGCCTCCAGGGCCGCTCGGGTCGGGTTGCCGGAGCGCGAGTACTCGTACCCCTGGTGCCGCCCCACCTCACCCTGCGCGAAGGTGGTCGACAGCGTGATGGGAGTGACGACGGCGCCCGTCGCCGGGTCCGCGGCCTGGCCGGCGTGGATGGCCCTGGTCTCGAACCCGAGCCCTTCGCCCTGATCCTGCTCACCCATGCGTGATCCCCGAGGTCAGGCCGGACGGCCGGCGGTGGGCGACAGGAACGTGAGCACATCGGTGCGGGTCAGCACGGAGAGCGGACGTCCGCCGGCCAGCACGAGCAGCGCGGGCGCACGGTCCAGCATCTCGACCGTTCTCGACAGCGGCTGGCCGATGCCGACCGTCGGCAA
Organism: uncultured Acidimicrobiales bacterium; assembly: GCA_963813375.1. Lineage (GTDB taxonomy): Bacteria > Actinomycetota > Acidimicrobiia > Acidimicrobiales > Ilumatobacteraceae > DASTFY01. The sequence continues at coordinate 233,030 of CAWEYT010000015.1, forward strand.
GTTCGGCCCCATCACCTTCTCCACCGGGAGGTCGAGGACCGAGGGGTCGCGGAACGCGGCATCCATCAGCGCGAGCTCGTCGACGGCGCCGGCGACCTCGGCGGCCGCGAACGGCGGTTCGTTCTTGCACACCGGGAGCTGGGACACCCCCGTGGCGCGCATCAACGAAACGGCCTCCCTCACGGTCTGCTCCGGGTTGACGTACAGCAGCGCCGGCAGGTCCTCGCTGCGGGCCTCCAGCACCGCACCGACGCAGAGGTCGCACTCGCGCAGGAACCCGTAGGTCGCCATCCATTCGTCGTTGTAGACGCGGGACAGGTAGCCGCGACCGGAGTCCGGGATGAGCACCACGACCAGGGCGTCGGCGGGGAGATCCCGGGCGACCTTGATGGCGGCGGCCACGGCCAGGCCGCCGGACGAGCCGAGAAGGATCCCTTCCTCCTTGGCCACCTGGCGGGCCATCAGGTAGGCCTCCTCGTCGGTGCAGGCCACGACCTGATCGAGCACGGCGGGGTCCCACGCCTCGGGGAAGAAGTCCTCGCCCACCCCTTCGATGAGGTAGGGGCGCCCGGAGCCGCCGGAGAACACGGACCCCTCGGGGTCGGCGGCGATCACCTGGATCCCGGGGTCCTGGCGCTTCAGGTACCGCGCCACGCCGGTGATCGTGCCGCAGGTGCCCGCTCCGGCCACGAAGTGGGTGATGCGGCCCGCCGTCTGACGCCAGATCTCGGGGCCGGTCGTCTTCTCGTGGGACAAGGGGTTGGCCGGGTTGGCGTACTGGTTGGGCCGGAACGCGTCGGGCAGTTCCTGCACCAGCCGCTCGGCAGTCGAGTAGTAGCTGTCGGGATGGTCGGGCGGCACGGCCACGGGGCACACCGTGACCTCGGCGCCGTAGGCGCGGAGCAGGTCGATCTTCTCCGGAGCGACCTTGTCGGTCGTGACGAAGTGGCAGCGGTAGCCGCGCTGCGCGGCGACGATGGCGAGACCCACCCCCGTGTTCCCCGACGTGGGTTCGACGATGGTGCCACCCGGGCGCAACAGGCCGTCCCGTTCGGCGGCCAGCACCATCTCCAGCGCGGGCCGGTCCTTGGACGACCCTCCCGGGTTGGTGGTCTCGAGCTTCGCCGCCAGCGTGCAGGTGAGCCCATGGGCGCCGGCCACGCGGCCCAGCTTGACGAGCGGGGTGTTGCCGATGAGGTCGAGCACGGACTCGGCGATCTCGGGGTCCGCCGAGAGGCCCCTTCGCCCGTCACGGCTCGTGTTCCCCACGCCGACCACGCTACTGCGGCGCACCCCCTGGCTACCCTCGAACCATGTGGTCGACGTCCGACGTGCTGGCCTTGGCGCCCGACGACGGCGTCGCCCACGCCGCCCGCGGACTGGCCGTGCCGGCCTCGTGGACCGACCTCGGCAGCGACGACGTCGGCGTGTGGGGTCTGTACCGGGGTACCTCGGCCGAGCCGTACGACGTCGCGGTGGACCGGTCCGGTCCGGCCTGGCGGTGCTCGTGCCCCAGCCGCAAGTTGCCCTGCAAGCACGCCCTCGGCCTGCTCCTGCTGTGGGCCGAGGGCTCGGTGCCGACCACCGTGCGGCCGTCCGCCGTCTCGTCCTGGTTGGCGGCGCGGGCCGCGGCGGCTGCGACGGCGGCGACTGCTCAGGCCGCGGTGGATGCTCAGTCGCCGGCGGTCGCGCCTGGCCGGCCGTCGGCTCCAGGCTCGGGTCGTCCGAGCCCCACGCCCGACCGTGCGCGCCAGCGACGGGCGGACGAGCGGGCGGCGCGGGTCCGTGCCGGGCTCGAGGAGCTGGACCGCTGGCTGGCCGACCAGGTCCGCCGCGGCTTGGCCGCCCCGGAGGCCACGGCCCGCGACGCCTGGGAGGCCGCGGCGGCGCGCCTGGTGGACGCCCAAGCCGGCGCGCTGGCCAACCGGGTCCGCCGCGCGACGGACCTCCTCGGCACCGGGCCGGGCGGCTACGGCGCGGTCCTGGCCGAGATCGCCACCCTGCACGCGCTGACGGTGGCCGGCCGGCGCACGCTCGCGCTGGACGAAGACCTGGCGGCGAGCGTCCGGACCGCGGTCGGCTGGACCGTCGCGCGCGAAGAGGTGCTCGCCACCCCACCCACGACCGATCACTGGCACGTCGTGGCCCGCAGCGATACCGAGGAGCACCGGATCACCGTCCGTCGGACGTGGCTGCTCGGCCGCCGCTCGGGGCGTTGGGGCTTGCTGTTGGACTTCGCCGCCTTCGGCGAGAGCCTGGCCGAGGAGCCCGCGGTGGGCAGCGTCCTCCACGCCGACCTGCACCACTTCCCGGCTCGGGTGCCGCTGCGCGCTCTCGTCGGTGTCGAGCACGGGCCGGCCGAGGAGGACGAGTCCGGACCGCCGGCGTCGACCGTCGCCGGCACCCTCGCCGACGCGGGCTGGGCCATCGCCCACGAACCGTGGCTGGAGCGCTGGCCCGCCGTCGTCCTCGCCACCCCCGCGCCGTGTCACCAGCACGGTTGGGCGCTCGTGGACGACACCGGGGCGCTGCCGATCGTCGGGACACCCGCCTTGCTCACCCTGCTCGCCGTCTCCGGCGGGAGGCCCGTGGTGGTGTCGGGTGAGCACCGCGCCGACGGCTTCGTCCCCCTGACTGTCCGTTCGCACGATCGCACGGCGGTGCTCCGGTGACGGCGGTCGGGCTCGCCGGAGCCTGGACGGATCTGGTCGCCACCGCCATGCTCGGCACGGACCGCCGGCCATTGCCGTCAGCTCCGCCTGGCACGGTGGAGATGTTCGGCACGGGTGCCTGATGCCGCGGTGGCCCTCCTGGACCGCGCCGCCGCGGTCGTCGCGGCGCGGCGGGCCGGTGCGCTGCCGGAGCCCGCGGGGAGGCGCATTGCCGAGTGCCCCGCCGACCCGAGACCGCCCTGCCCCCGTCGAGCGGCCCGGCGGCTCGGCCTCATGCTGGAAGGTCACCAGGCCGACTTCCTCCCCGAGTGGTTGCAGGCGTTGGGCGCGGCCGGGCTGGCCGCGCCGCCAGAGCACCTCGCCGGGCTCATGGAGCTCACCAGAAGTGCTCCGGGCGGCCCGCCGCGCGGTGCAGGTCGCCGCCGGACCGCTGGCGGCGTGGTTGTGCGAGGTGGTGCCCGGGCTCGGGTGGGAGCCACCGGCCGATCCCGCTGAGGCGTGGGAGCGCGGAGCGGCCGCAGAGCGGATCGACGCCGTCCGCCGCCTGCCGCGCCACGGACCCGGCCGCCGCCCGGGCTCTGCTGGCCGCAGGGTTGGGAGGGGAACGGGCCGACGTGCGCGCCGCCTGCTACGGCGCGCTGGCCGTCGGACTCGGCACCGACGACGAACCGTTGCTCGAGCGCGCCCTGGACGACCGCGTCGCGTCGGTGCGAGCCGTCGCGGCGGACCTCCTCGCTTCACTCCCGGGCTCGGCCTGGTCGGCCCGCATGGCTCGGCGCGCCGAACAGATGGTGCACGTGGTCGGGCCGGCCGGGCGCGACCAGTTCGACATCCGGCTGATGGCCCCCCTTCCCGCGCGCTGGGAACGGGACGGCATCGACCCCGCGGCGCCGCCGGGGACCTCGCTCGGTGTCCATGTGCTCCGGCAGGTGGTGGCAGGCACACCGTTGTCGTGGTGGGAGCGGCTCGCCCCCGCGCCGCACCTGGTCGTGCTGGCCGCTGAGCACGAGCTCGGCCCGGTCCTCCTGGCCGGGTGGGCCACGGCCGCGGTCCGGCAGCGACGGGCCGACTGGGCGGGCCTGCTCCTGGACGAGACGGGGGATCCTGCGCTGGCGGCGGTGCTCGGACCGGAGGATGTCGAGCGGCTGGCCCTCCGCCTGGCCCTTCGACCAGGAGCCGATGGAGTCCTGACGGCGCTGGGCCTGGCCACGCTGGAGGCGCTGCGGCGCCCGTGGCCGGAGCCGCTGGGCCCGCGCGTCGTCGAGGCGGTCGCCACCCTGTTCCTGGAGCGCCGGATGGGCCGGCACCACCTGCCTTCGTTGCGGCGCCTGGCCCGCGCCCTCGACCCGCCCGTGCTGCTCCCGCTCGCCGGCGTGCTGTCCGGGTTGGACCTGCCGCCTCCGCTGGACGGGCTGCGGGACGACCTGGCCGCCCGGCTGAGGTTCCGCGCCGCGATGTTGGAGGAGCTGGCACCGTCATGACGAAGGGCAACCAGACCGGCCCGAAGGACGACCGCCACGGCGGCGGACCCGTGCTCCGGCCACACGCCGAGCAGGAGTACGCGCAGGAGCTGGACGCGCTGGCCCGCGCCGACGATCACCCGCGGCCACCGCAGTGGAGGTTGTCGCCGTGGGCCGCCGTCACCTACGTGCTCGGGGGCGTGCTGGCGGACGGCACCACGATCACCCCCAAGTACATCGGGCCTCGGCGGGTGGTCGAGGTCGCCGTGGCCACGCTGGCCACGGACCGGGCCTTGCTGCTGCTCGGCCTGCCGGGCACGGCCAAGACCTGGTTGAGCGAGCACCTCGCAGCCGCCATCTCCGGGCAGTCGATGCTGCTCGTCCAAGGGACAGCGGGGACCCCGGAGGAGGCGCTGCGCTACGGCTGGAACTACGCGCGCCTGCTCACCGAGGGCCCCACCGAACAGGCGCTGGTGGCCAGCCCGGTGCTGCGGGCCATGCGGGACGGCGCCCTCGTCCGGATCGAGGAGCTCACCCGCATCCCGTCCGATGTGCAGGACGCCCTCATCACGATCCTGTCCGAGAAGACGCTCCCCATCCCCGAGCTGGGGACCGAGGTGCAGGCCGCCCCCGGCTTCAACGTCATCGCCACGGCGAACGATCGCGATCGCGGCGTCAACGAGCTGTCCAGCGCGCTTCGGCGCCGGTTCAACACGGTGGTGCTCCCGCTGCCGGCTTCTGCTGACGACGAGGTCGCCATCGTCGGTCGCCGCGTCGCCGACATCGGCAGGGCGTTGGAGCTGCCCGAGCTCCCGAGCGCCGACGCCGAGATCCGCCGGGTGGTGACCGTGTTCCGCGAGCTGCGCTCGGGTGTCACCGACGACGGCCGGGTCAGCCTCAAGACCCCGACGGCCACGCTCTCACCCGCGGAGGCGATCTCAGTCGTCACCAACGGTTGGTCCCTCGCCGCCCACTTCGGCGACGGCGAGCTCCACCCGGCCGATCTGGCCGACAGCATCGTCGGCGCCGTGGTCAAGGATCCCGTGCACGACACGGTGGCGTGGCGGGAGTACGTCGAGGGGGTGCTGCGGGACCGGCCGGGCTGGGCGGACTTCTACCGCGCCTGCCGCGAGACGCTGTGACGCCCGCCGCGGCGGAGGTGCGGATCCTCGGCATCCGCCACCACGGCCCGGGCTCGGCTCGCTCCACGCTCGAAGCGCTCGACGCGTTCCGCCCCGACGTCGTGTGCATCGAAGGCCCGCCGGAGGCGGAAGCCATAGCCCACCTCGCCGCGGATGCCGCCATGACGCCGCCGGTGGCCCTCCTCGCGTACGACCTCGACCATCCCTCGACCGCGTCGTTCTGGCCGCTGGCCAGCTTCAGCCCCGAGTGGCAGGCCCTCCGCTGGGCACAGCGACACGGGAGCACGGTGCGGTTCGTCGACCTGCCCGCGGCCCACGTGCTGGCCGCCGGCGCCGGTGAGCGCCGCGCCGCGCGGGACGAGGCCGACCCGCTGGCCGGCCTGGCCGCGGCGGCCGGGTACGACGATGTCGAGCGGTGGTGGGACGACCTCGTCGAGCACAGCGAGCGCGAGGTCTTCGCCGCCGTGGGCGAGGCGATGGCCGCGGTGCGCGAGGCCGCACCACCGGTGTCGGAGGACACGCTCGACGGTCGGCGGGAGGCCCACATGCGCGTGCGCGTGCGCACGGCGCTCGCCGAGGGCGCAGACCGGGTGGCCGTCGTGTGCGGCGCGTGGCACGCCCCGGCGCTCCACGACCTCTCGGCCGTGCCCGCTGAAGCGGACGCGGCGCTGCTCCGAGGGCTGCCGTCCGTCAAGGTGGCGATGACGTGGGTGCCGTGGTCCAGCCGGCGCCTGGCCGCAGCCACCGGCTACGGCGCCGGGGTCCGCGCCCCTGGCTGGTACCACCACCTCTTCACCCACGCTGGGCCGGACGTGGTGGCCCGCTGGTTCTGCGAGGTCGCCGCCGTGCTCCGCGCCGGCGGCTACACGGTCTCGCCGGCGCAGCTCATCGACGCCACGCGACTGGCCGACGCACTGGCGACGATGCGTAGACGGACGCTGCCTGGACTGTCGGAGGTCACGGACGCGGCGGCGGCCGTCCTGGGCGAAGGGGGCTCGGCGCCGATGGCCCTCGTGCACGAGGAGTTGATCGTCGGCACGACGGTCGGTTCGGTTCCGGACGACACGCCCATGGTCCCGCTGGCGCGCGACCTGGCCGCCTCGCAGCGCCGCTTGCGCCTCAAGCCGGAGGACCGCACGCTCGAGCTCGACCTGCGCCGGCCGGGCGGGCTGGCCCGGTCCCATCTCCTCCACCGGCTGGCGCTGCTCGACGTGCCCTGGGGCATCCCGCTCGAGGGCCGAGGCGCCGCAGGCACGTTCAGGGAGACCTGGAAGCTGCGTTGGGAGCCCGAGCTGTCGGTTCGGCTCGTCGAACGCAGCGCCTTCGGGACCACCGTCGAGGCTGCTGCCGCCGCCTACGTCGCCCACCTCGCTGATGGTGAGGTGGTGTTGGCCGACCTCACCCAGTTGGTGGAGGGATGCCTGCTGGCCGATCTCCCCGCCGCGCTCAGCGACGTCATGCGGGTGCTGGCCGACCGTGCCGCGGTGCATGCCGAGGTCGCCCAGCTGATGGACGCCCTGGGCCCGCTCGCCCGAGCCCGCCGCTACGGCGACGTCCGCGGTACCGACGTCGCCGCGCTCGACACCGTGCTCCGCGGCCTGGTGGTGCGCATCACCTCCGGCCTCGGTCCCGCCTGCACCGGTCTCGACGCCGACGAGGCCGCCGCCATGGGGCAGCGGCTCCAGGCCACCCAGGCCGCGCTCGCGCTGCTGGCCACGAGCGAGCACACCGCCGAGCTGCTCCCGAGCTGGTTCCGTGCGCTGAGCGGATTGCTCGGGGCGCCGACCGTTCCCGGGCTCGTGCGAGGTCGCGCGTCGCGGCTGCTGCTCGACGCCGAGCAGCTCGACGCCGGTGGCGCAGGACGGCTCCTCAGCCGCGCGTTGACGGCCGGCACACCGGCGCAGGAGGGCGCGGCCTTCGTCGAGGGCTTCCTCGCGGGCAGTGGCACCGTCCTCGTGCACGACCGCGCGCTGCTCGGCCTGGTCGACCGTTGGGTGGCCGAGCTCCCGACCGACGCCTTCTCCGACGCCCTGCCGCTCCTGCGACGGACGTTCGCCACGTTCGAGCCCTCCGAGCGCCGCCTCATCGGAGAGCTCGTGCGTCGCGGTGGCGCCGGCGCACCACACGAGACGGAGTTGGCCGGCGGCCTCGACGAGGAGCGCGTGCGGGCGGCGTTGGCGACGATGGCCGACCTGCTCGGCGTCGAGCAGGAGGACGGGTCGTGAGCACCGCGCCGAGCGAGGCCGAACGTCTGCGGCGCTGGCGCCTCGTGCTCGGAGGTGGCCATGACGTTGGGGATGACGGGACCGGCGCGGATCTCTCGGGTGACGATGCCGGCATGGATGCCGTCCTCGCCGCGCTCTACGACGGCGGGTCCGAGGGCGGCACCCGCGGCGGCGGCCGGAGGCAGGCGGGCCTCGGGCGCAGCTCCCCTCAGGTGGCGCGCTGGCTGGGCGACATCCGGCGCTACTTCCCGACCTCCGTGGTCCAGGTGATGCAGCGCGACGCCATCGAGCGCCTCGATCTCACCCGGCTCCTGCTCGAGCCGGAGATGCTGTCCGCGCTCGAACCCGACATCCACCTCGTCGGCACGCTGCTGGCACTCCAGGCCTACCTCCCCGATGAGGCCCGGGCGACCGCTCGGCGGGTGGTGGCCACCGTCGTGTCCGAGATCGAGGACCGGCTGGCCCGTCCGCTCCAGCAGGCGACCGCAGGCGCGCTGCGCCGCCATCTCCGCACCCGCCGACCCCGACCGGGTGACGTGGACTGGCACCGCACCATCCAGGCCAACCTCCGGCACTGGCTCCCGGATCGCCGGGTGCTCGTGCCCGATCACCTCGTCGGGTTCGGTCGCCTGGCCCCGGCCGTCCAGCGCGAGCTGGTCATCGCCATCGACCAGTCCGGCTCCATGGCCGAGTCCGCCGTCTACGCGGGCGTGATGGGCGCGGCACTGGCGTCGGTTCCCGCGCTCCGGACGTCGGTGGTGGCCTTCAGCACCGAAGTGGTGGACCTCACCGAGCTGCTGCACGATCCGGTCGACGTCCTGTTCGGCATCCAGCTCGGAGGGGGCACGGACATCAACCGGGCCGTGGCCTACTGCGAGGGCCTCATCACCCGGCCCGCCGACACCGTGCTGGTCATCGTGTCCGACCTCTACGAGGGCGGTCTCGCCGGTGAGCTGGAGGCGCGGCTGGCGGCGCTCACGCGGGCCGGCGTCACGGCCGTCGTGCTGCTGGCGCTGTCCGACGAGGGCGCGCCCTCGCACGACCATGGCCGTGCGTCAGTGCTGGCCGCTCTCGGTGTGCCGTGCTTCGCCTGCACGCCAGACGCGTTCCCCGACCTGCTGGCCGCGGCGATCGAGCGCCGCGACCTCGGCCGTTGGGCCGGCGAGCACGGTTTCGTCAGCTCGCCTGCGTCCCCACCTTGAGCTCGCGGAACGGGGTCACCGAGTCGATCCCGGGGTCCTTCGGCAAGCCCAGCACCCGCTCACCCACGATGTTCCTCATCACCTCGTCCGACCCGCCGGCGATGCGCATCCCGGGGACGCCGAGGAAGAACGCACCCCAGGCGTAGGTTCCCCACTCGCCGGAGTCGGCGAGGATCCGCGGGCCGAGCACGCCCGCCGCGAACTCGCTCATGCGTCGCATGTTCATGGTGAGGGAGAGCTTGGCGATCGACAGCTCAGGCCCGGGGAGCTGCCCGCGCTTGATCTTGTCCATGGCCCGCTGGTTGGTATAGCCGGCGACGCGGAGGGAGGTGATGATCGCCGCCAGCTCGTTGCGCACGATGGGATCGTCGGCGAGGCCGAGGTGGCGCACCATCTCGATGAGCCGGGTCGTCATGCCGCCCGTGGCGCCGCCCGCGCCCCCGGCGCCGATGGACGCCCGCTCGTTCATGAGCGTGGTGAGGGCCACCGACCAACCCTGGTTGACCTCGCCGAGGCGGTGGTCGTCCGGGACCCGCACCTCGTTGAAGAACACCTCGTTGAAGCTGGCGCCGCCCGTCATCTGGCGCAGCGGCCGGATCTCGACCCCGGGGGCCCGCATGTCGACGATGAACCCGGTCAGGCCCTTGTGCTTGGGCAGGTCCGGGTCGGTGCGGCAGATGATCTCGCCGATGTCGGAGTACTGCGCGCCCGGATGTCCAGACCTTCTGGCCGGTGATGAGCCACTCGTCGCCGTCGCGCTCGGCCTTGGTCTGGAGGCTGGCCAGGTCCGAGCCGGCGCCGGGCTCGGAGAAGAGCTGGCAGCCGACGATGTCGCCCCGGTACATGGCGCGGAGGTAGCGGTCCTTGGCGGGGTCCGAGGCGTGGGCGAGGATGGTCGGCGCGACCATCCCGAGCCCGATGCCGAAGAACGACTGGTTGGGCACCTCGTACTGCGACTCCAATGAGGACCACAGCCGCTCATGGGAGTTGGGCAGCTCCCGACCGCCGAACTGGGCCGGCCCGCCGATCCAGCCGAAACCGGCGTCGAACTTCGTGGCCCGCCACTCCTGCGCCCGGGCGAGCTCCTCCTGCTCGCGCTCGCGGGCCTTCTCGTCGAAGAGCGACACCTTGTCCGAGCCCTCTCCCCACACGAAGGTCTTCTCGACCTCCCGCCTGGTGGCGTTGGCATCGAGGAAGCCGCGGGCCTCCGTCTCGAAGGCCTCGAGGCTGACGTCGGGCATGGATGGAACCCCCTGGAACACGCGACTTGACCTGCGGGTCAATGTAGTCGGCGGAGGCCCGCCGGGCACGGCCGGCGTTACGGTCGAGCCGATGATCGAGACCCCACCGCCGGCTCCGCCCCCCGCCCGCCCACCGGGCCTCCTCACCTCGTCCGGCCAGCCGCGCATGACCCGCGGTCAGGCCAACCTGCTGCGCGCGTTCTGCCTGTGGACGGTGTGGGTGTGGGGCACCCGCATCTGGAACATCTGGGGCGATGACGGCCGGTCGACCGGCTTCAAGGTGGTCCACACGGTGCTGGCAATCGTGAGCATCGCCTTCGCCGTCGCCGCCTGGCTGGTGGTGCGGCGACTGCGGACGCCGGCATCGTCCGCGGTTGCGGATCAGGCCGGCGGCGCTGGCTAGAGCACCCCACCGGAAGCAGAGCTTCCGGCGGGGACCCCGCAAGTCCCACGAAGTTGTCACAACGTCTCAAGTTCCGACCCCCAAGAGGATCTAGCCTGCGCCGCCGTGGGCCAGCCCGTCGCCGTCACCCCGCTGCCCAGCAGCCAACCGGGCCTGCTGCGCTTCGAGGCCAATCGCAGCCTCACCGGCATGGGCCACGAGCACTACCGGACGGTGGACGACGCCACCGGCAGCGGATCCGGGCCCATCCTGGCCCGGCGCCTCCTGGAGACGGGTGAGGTCGAGGCGGTGCACGTCTACAGCAACATCATCACCGTCGACCTGCGCAAGGGATTCACCGGGGAGTCGCTCGAGCCGATCATCGAGGACCTGTACACCTACTACCGCCCGGGCTTCGTGCCCCCGCCGCTCGAGATGCCGGCGGAGGAGGCTCCCGCGGCGTCGAGCGGGGACGGGGAGTCGGGCGGCGCCGCCCTGTCGACCGGGGTCGACGCGGCCTCTTCGCGTGTGCCCGCGGAGCTTCTCGAGCGCAGCCGGCTGGCCAAGGAGCGCTGGCTCGCCAAGCAGGGCTGACAGGCGCCGCGAATCTGCCCACCCGGCCGGCGCTCCGGTCCGGCCGCTCCGGTCCGGCCGCTCCGGTCCGTTGTTGGCCGGGTCTTTAGCACTAAGGTCCGCGTCGGTGGTCGACGCCGGTGAACCGGGGGGTGGCCGGCCCGAAAGAGCCGGCGGTGGGCTCACGTTGCAGGAGGTCGCCGAGCGGCTGGACGTCCACTACATGACCGCGTACCGGTACGTGCGGCTGGGGGTGCTGACGGCGGAGAAGTCCGGAGGCACCTGGCGGGTCGCGCCCGAGGTGGTCGAAGCGTTCATCCAGGCCCGCGATGCGGGCCCCGGTGACATCCGCCGCCGCGGGCGGGCGGCGCGGAGGTCGGCGGGCTCCGTGGGCCGAGCGCCTCGAGAACCGGCTCGTGGCCGGCGACGCTCGAGGTGTCTGGGGCGTCATCGAGGCCGCACAGGCCGCTGGCGCTGATCTCGACGAGCTGTACCTGGACATCGTGGCGCCGGCCATGGTGTCCATCGGCCGTCGTTGGGAGTCGGGCGAGCTCGACGTGGCGGTCGAGCACCGGGCCAGCGTGATCGCCGGCCGGTTGGTGGGGCGGCTCGGGCACCGGTTCCTGCGGCGAGGGCGCAACCGGGGTGTGGTCGTCCTGGGCGCACCGGCCGGCGAACGTCACGGCCTTCCGTTGGCGCTGCTCGCCGATCTGCTGCGGGGAGCCGGATGGGACGTCTCGGACCTCGGCGCCGACGTGCCGGCCACGTCCTTCGCCCTCGCCGCCTCCCGCGCGGAGCACCTGACCGCCGTCGGGGTGTCGATCAGCACGAGGGAGTCCACCGGCTCGGCGGAGGCGACGATCAACGCGGTGCGCGCCGTCGTCGCCGACGTGCCCATCCTGGCCGGTGGCTGCGCGGTTCGGGACAGGGACCACGCACGAGCGCTGGGCGCCGACGGCTGGGCGAGCGATGGCCGGGCCGTGGTGGCCCTGCTCGAGGACCTGGCGATCGGTGGCCGGCTCTGACTCAGCGGAGCTCGTCGATCGGCGCGATCGTCACGATCCCGCTCACGGCGCGAGCGAGCCGCCGATCGAGGGTGACGAAGGCGTCCGCCTGCAGTTGCGTCAGTGCGACGTACTCGGCGTCGAACGTGTCGGACCATCCGAGCTCCTGGGCGATCCTCCATGCGACGCTCTGGAGCACGCGGTCACCGAGCAATCGCAGCCGCAATCCACGCAGGTAGGTCAGGCGCTGGTCGGCCTCGTCCTTCGTCAGGTCACCCTGCTGCACCTCCTGGTACAGCGACGAGAGCACCTGCGAGCGAAGGAGCGTCGGCGCCAGGAGTGCATGCTCGCCAGGGATCGTGGCCCGCTCAGCGGCGAGGCGCATCGCAACGTCCGGACCGATCACGAACCTCGTCATAGGTGTTGAACTATGCCCGGTGCCGCAGCGGTTCCAACGCACGCGTCGTCGAGGAGCACGGCTGCCGGCGGGCACGGTGGTGGTGAGCCGACCGACCAAGTGGGGCAACCCTCACCCGTTGGAGCTCGGCCGAGAGGAAGCAGTTCGTCGGTACCGCTCGGACCTGCTCGCGGGTCGGTTGCGGATCACGGTCGAGGACGCCAAGCGCGAGCTTCGGGGGCGGGATCTCGCCTGCTATTGCCCTCTGGATGAGCCTTGCCACGCCGACGTGCTGATCGACGTCGCGAACGCCTGACCGCATGCCGGCGTCGATCAGTCGAGCGGCAAGAAGGTGAACAGCCGCTCCGGTCGGGTCGTGGCGCGCGTGTCGGCGACGGGATCGAGACGTTCGGCGCCGACCGTCCAGCTGGCGGAGTCCGGCGCGTCGAACCGGAGGTGCGTGCAGCCGTGCTCCTCGAACCAAGCTCGGATGCGCGGCGTCAGATCTGGTGGGCGGCGGTGTCGGGTCCAGATGATCGTGGCGCCCGGACGGCACAACGTGGGCACTGCGCTGACGGTGCGCTCGATGTCCGCCTCGCTGATGTTGCCGAAGATCCCCACCAGCAGCAGCAGGTCCGCCGGTAGGAGATCGGAGAAGCTCTGAACGTCTCCGGCGTCGGCGCAGCGGACGTCGAGTCCGACTCCTGCGCGTTCGAGGTTGACGGCGGCGCGGCGGGCGAGCTCCGGATCGAGCTCGACGGCGGCGCCGATGATGTCGCCGCGCCTCATGTGGCGGCCGACCGCGATCGCCAGGTCGGTGGCATCGCCCGCACACAGCGACACGACGGTGAGAGGCCCTGGCGGCGCAGCGTCAAGAGACCGTGTGATCGCATCGACCACATGACGGCGACGCTCGCTCAGCGGGTTCGCGGCGTCGTCGTAGGCCGTGTGCCAGCGCACCCAGTGATCGCCCATCCGTCGAGGGTATGGCCTTCCGGCTGCGGGGATACTTGTGAGATGCGTGTCGGGATCGCCGATCACTTCGGCTGGGCCGTCGCCGTGACGGCATCAGCCGACCACGAGGTCGTGGACCGCCGGCGGATCGAGCTGGTCGAACCTGGCATCACGGCGGCGCCGATCCACTACGACAGCCACCGTCTCGATGTCGCCGCCACGACGGCGCTGGTCGCCACGGTCCGGGCGTCGGTCGTCCGGGCGACCTCAGCAGCGCTCGACGAGCTCGCCACCGCGCTGCCCGAGCCGATCGTGTCGATCTCGATGCGAACCTGGCCGCCGGACTTTCCCGACGACATCGCCATCCAACGACGCTCCCCGTACGAGGCCCGCGCCGACGCCATCATGTATCGCCAGGTCCTCGCCGAGGTCGCCGAGGCGCGTGGCTGGGCCGTCCACCTCTATGTCGCCAAGGACGTCGTTCCGCAGGCCGTCAGCGTGCTGGGGGATCGGGCCGACGAGGTCCTTGAGGGTCCCCGTGCGAGGTTGGGCCCACCCTGGACGAAGGACCATCGCACCGCGCTCGCCGCCGCGATCGTGGCCGGCTGACCCTGCGGCCTCGCTCGAACGGACGGGACCACCACTTCAGAACAGCGGCTGCGTTTCATGGAACGTCGTTCGGTTTGGTCGGCGAGTATTGACGGGGTGGGTGGGGAGGCGATGGAAGCAGCGGGTCGGAAGCGGGCTCGGGCGGTCGCGTTGCTCGGAGGCGTGACCGTTGCGGTGAGCGCTGTCGTTGCCGTCAGGCTCGCGGGATGGCTCGTGGTCGACTCGGGCTACTTGGGCAACGGCTCCGCGCTCGTCGACCCTGGCGCGGCCAGAGCGGCGCTCGTGCCCGCAGCGGTCGGAATGGGATTCGGGGTCGGGTTGTTGCTGCTGCGTGGTCGTCTCGGCCGGAGCCGACGTTCCGTGCTCATCGCTGTCGCGGCCGTAGCGGTCATGCTTCTCGGAGTCATCCTTCTGTCGAGCCGCTGGTATCCGCATGGCAGCAAAGCAATCGTGGTCGCCCTTGACCGCGGCACCGGTGCGGTGCAGTGGCGGGTTCGTACGCCGGTGACGCAACTCTTCGGCGTGCGTGACGTCACCGAAGACCGGGTCACCGTCGAGGGCTCGATCACCCATCGGGGTTGTGGCTACGACATCCTCGCCATCACGATCGATCGGAACTCGGGCGAAGTGACCGACGTAACGACATTGCCGACCTTCTATCCCAATGCAGCGTCTGCGCCGCCCCCAGCAGTGCCGCCTTCTCCGAACGAGTTCGCCTTCGAACAGGGCACGCCACACGTCTACTGCTCCAGGTGAAGTCCCTGGCGACCAACTGCTGCGAGGAGCTGGACAGAATCGACTGGAACTGAAAGCGACGTGGACATCACGAACACCTGTTCGGTAGCGTGGTCGTATGCAGGCGGTGCTGTCGGGGACGGTGGTGCGAGGGCTGGAGCAGCGGGGCCAGGCGGTGGTGCTCGCTGGACAGCAGGTGATGCCGGTCACGACGGCGTTCGAAGGTCTGCTCCCCGACGCTGGTCTCCGTAGGGGCACGGTCACCCAGATCAAGGGGCCGGGGGCCACTTCGCTGGCTCTGGCCCTCCTGGCGGCGTGCACGGAGGACGGGTCGTGGGTGGCGGCCATCGGCCTCCAGGGGTTGGGCCTCGAGGCGGCCGGCGAGTTGGGCGTGGCCTTGGAGCGGCTGCTCCTGGTCGATGTCCCGATCCCTGACCAATGGTCCACCGCGGTCGCCGCCGCGCTCGACGGGATGGACGCCGTGCTGGTGGAGCTCCCCCGACGCCTGGCCCGTGGTGGCCGGGAGTCCGAGGTCCGCCGCCTCCAGTCCCGGCTGCGGGATCGGGGCGCGGTCGTGGTGCTGGTCGGCGCGACGGGAGCCTTCCAGCCGGACCTGGTGCTCAGCGCCTCGGCGCCGTCCTGGGAGGGTCTCGGCACGGGATGGGGGCACCTCCGGTCCCGCTGCGTCCCCGTCGAGGTGACGGGCCGCCGGGCGGCCAGCCGTCCCCGCACCGGCCGGATCTGGCTGCCGGATGAGGAGGGACAGGTTCGTCTCGAGCTCCCCACGGTCGTCCCCCTCCGTGCCGAGGCAGTGGGCTGATGGGCCCGCCCCGCCTGGTGGTGGTCCACTGCCCGGACTGGCCGGTGGCGGCCGCGGGTGGTCGGGCCGGTGTGCCGCCCGACGCCCCGATGGCGGTGCTGGCGGCCAACCGTGTCGTGGCCGCCTCCCGGGCCGCCCGCGAGGAAGGGGTGGAGCCGGGGCAACGCCGGCGGGTAGCCCAAGCTCGTTGCCCCGCGCTCACCCTGGTCCCGGCCGACCCCGCGGAGGCGGCTCGGGCCTTCGAGGACGTCCTGCGCGCCCTGGAGCGCTTCACTCCTGTGGTCGAGCTGACCGAGCCTGGCACCGCCACCTTCGCCGCTCGGGGTCCGTCCCGCTACCACGGAGGAGACGAGTCCCTGGCGGTCCAGGTGCTCGAGGCCGTGACCACGGTCCTGGCGGATCGGCTCCCGGCGACGGGACCGCCGGGGATCGGGGTGGCCGACGGGCGCCTGGCCGCCACCCTGGCTGCCTTGTCCGAGCGTGCCCATGTGGTCCCTGTGGGCGAATCGGCGGCGTTCCTGGCCCCGTTCCCGGTCGGCGTGCTGGCCGACCTGGACGTGGTCGAGCGTCCGCTGGCCGAGCTCTTCCACCGCCTTGGTCTGCGCACGCTGGGCCAGTTGGCCGCCCTGCCGGCGACCGACGTGCTGGGCCGCTTCGGGACCCCGGGAGCCCTGGCCCACCGGGCCGCGGCCGCGCTCGACGATCGTCCACCCGGTCCGCGATCGCCGCCGCCCGAGCTGACCGTCCAGCAGGCGTTCGAACCGCCGGTGCTGCAGAGCGGACCGGTGGTGTTCGCCGCCAAGCACCTGGCCGACGACCTGCACGCGGCGACCGCCTCCCGCGGCATGGTGATCACCACCTGCCTGGTGCGGGTGGAGTCCGAGCACGCCGAACGCCATGAACGCGTCTGGCACCACGCCCAGGGCTTCACCGGACCCGCGCTCGACCGAACGGGTGCGCTGGCAGTTGGAGGGGTGGGCCCAGTCGTCCACCGGTCCCACGGCCGGCATCACGACCCTGACCCTGACCCCGGTGGAGGTGGTGGCCGACGAGGGCCGCCAGCTCGGTTTCTGGGGCGGGGACCGGTTGCGGGCCGAGCGGGCAGCCCGGGCCGCCGCCCGCCTGGCGGGTCTGCTGGGGCCTGACGCGGTTCGGGTGCCGGAGTGGCGGGGAGGGCGAGGTCCGGGGGAACAGGTCACCGCGGTGCCGGCCGCGTCCGTCGAGCTGCTCGAGCGTGAGGGTCGCTCGAGCCCTTCGGCGCAGTCGGGCCCCTGGCCGGGCCGGTTGCCGCCTCCGTCCCCGGCTCGGGTCCCTGCCGCGCTGGTGCCGGCCAGCGTGGTGGACGAGCGCGGCGACACCATCGCCGTGAGCGGCCGGGGGACGTTGAGCGCGGACCCCTCGCTCCTCGCCGTCGGCCGGCACGACCAAGCCGGTTCGCCCCGCCGGGTGACGGCCTGGGCGGGGCCCTGGCCGGTCGAGGAGCGATGGTGGGATCCGTTGAACCGTCGCCGGCGGGCCCGCTTCCAGCTGGTGACCGAGGACGGTCGGGCCCATCTGGTGGTCTTGGCGGAGGGGCGGTGGTGGCTGGCTGCGACCTACGACTGAAGGTCATGGAGCGGGGGCCTCCTCGTTCCGTGGAGCGTCGAACTGTTCAACCCGTCGGGACCGGCGCACGATGGTGGGATGGCCCGACTCTTCCGTGACCGAGCCGACGCTGGTCGGCGCCTGGCCGCCCGGCTCGAGCACCTGCGCGGCCGCGAGGGGCTGATCGTCCTCGGGTTGCCACGCGGCGGCGTGGTCGTGGCCGAGCAAGTGGCGCGCGAACTGGCGGCGCCGCTCGACGTGCTGGTCGTGCGCAAGCTCGGGTTCCCCGGCCACGAGGAGCTCGCCCTCGGTGCGGTGGCCACCGGTGGCGCCATCGTGATCAACGACGACGTCCTCGCCGTCGCCGGGCTGGACGAGGCCGAGCTGAGCCGGCAGGCCGCGGCCCGCCTTGCCGTGGTGCAGGAGATGGAGCAACGGCTGCGCGGCGATCGCCCTCCGCTCGAGCTCGCGGGCCGTCCGGTGGTGCTCGTGGACGACGGCCTGGCCACCGGGGCCACGATGCGGGTGGCGGTGCTGGCCGCCCGCAGGGCGGGTACGACGGAGGTGGTGGTGGCCGCACCGGTGGCGTCTCCCGAGGCGGTGCGCAGCTTGGAGGACCTGGCCGAGGAGGTGGTCTGCGTCGAGGTGCCGGTCCACCTCCGGGCCGTCGGCCTCTCGTACCGGGACTTCTCGGCGGTGGGGGAGGACGAGGTCGAACGGCTGCTACAGTCGTTCTGATGAATGAGAATTCAATCTCATTGAATGAGATGAGCCCGGACTCCGGGCCGGCTGGTGCGGGGGAGGTGCTGGCACCCTGGGATGGCGCGCTCTACGCAGCCAACACCGGGCACCACCGGGTGTACGACGACGCGTTCCTCGACACGTTGCCTCTGCGGCCCGGTGACCACGTCCTCGACCTCGGGTGCGGCTCGGGCGACTTCACGGCCACCGTGGCCGAGCGGGTTCCCGAAGGGCTCGTCGTCGGGCTGGAGCCGCAACCGTCCCTCTTGGCCGCGGCCCGCGGGTGCGCCCGCCCCAACCAGCGGTTCGTCCAGGGACAGGTGCAGCACCTCGGCTCGTTGTTCCCCACCGACGCGGCATTCGACGTCGTGATGAGCCGATCCATGCTCCACTGGGTCCCCCTCGCCGACCATGGCGGGTTACTGGCCGATGTCCGCCGGCTCCTGCGGCCCGGTGGCTGGTACCGGGCCGAGTTCGGTGGGGCCGGCAACATCCCGGTGGTGCTGCCGCTGCTCGACGACGTGTCACGCCGTCTCGGCGGACCGGTGACGCCGTGGACCTTCACGGATCCTGCGACGTACCTCGAGCTGGTCGAGCAGGCCGGCCTGGAGGTCGGGCCGGGCTTCGTGCGCTCCACCGCACAGCGCCGCGCCTTCGACCGTGCGGCGCTGCTCGGGTGGTTCCGGAGCCAGGTCGAGCAGGCGTACACCTCGCGTCTGGACGCCGAGCGGGCCGAACGGTTCCGGCGCGACATCGAGGCCCGCGTCGACGAGCTGGAGCGTGCCGACGGCACCTTCGATCAGACCTTCGTGCGACTCGACCTGCTGGTGCGACGGCCGCGCTGACGCCGCGCTGACAGGGTGCCGGCACCGCGTCGACTCGGGCCTGTCAGCCGCTGCCGCCGACACAGTCGATGTCGACGGTGGCGGTGGCCGCCACCCGGACCTGGACCGCGATGGGCGGGCACTGCGGAGACGTCTGGCCTCCGGTGTCGACCACCAGCGTGTAGTCGCCGGCGCCGACCGCCAACTCGTACGCCCCTGCCGGACTGGTCCGCGCGCGGGCCACCACGGCGCCGTCCTGGACGGCCTGGACCTCACCGTCGACGGCCCGGGGGAGGCACAGCTGACCCTGTTGCTGTGCCGGGCAGGTCGGACCGGCCCGGACCGTGCCCTCGACCCGTCCCCGGCTGGGCCGGGGCTCGTCGCAGGCACCGAGCACGGTGGTCGCGGCCAGCGCCGTCGCAGCCAGTGTCGTCGTCCTCGCCAGGCGAGGGACCATGACGCGAGCGTACGGACCCCCGGGGCGCGGAGCGGGGATCCCCGGCCACGCCCCAGCCGCGCGAGGCGGCCTCAGCGGCTGTCGCGCTTGGCCTGCCGGCGGGCGCCCGTCGCCCGCGTCGAAGCTGTCCGCTTTCGGCTGACCGGGGTCTTGGTGTCCGGGCGGCCGACGTCGTCGACCTTGCCGTCGTCGCTCGCTGGACGGCGGGCCGTCGAACCCCGAGTACGCCCCACACTGCGCGCGGCCGTCAGCCGCTCGGCCCGCAGCGCAGCGGCGCTCTCGCGGGCCAGTGTCGCCAGCCGGCGGCTGACGCGCGCCAGCGCGTCCTCGAAGACCTCCGCCTTGTCCCGCGTGCGCTGGTTCTTGGCGCTGGCCTTGGCGCGGGACGCGTCCGTCGCCACCTGGGCACCCGCCTGGCGGCGGTACAGCTTCGAGTACTTGTTGCGGGCCCGGCGGACCTGGAGGAGGAGGTCGCCGGCCTCGTCCTCGTCGAGCGCGGCCAGTGCCTTCGGCTCGGTCTGCTCGATGAGGAGGCGCTCGGGCAGCGACAGCGTGGCGATGGCGGCTCGGTTCACGGCCCGGTGTCTACACGATCCCCTGGCGCTGGATGCGCTGCAGGTAGAACCACCCGGGGATGGTCGGGAACCAGAACGTCCACAGGCGGAAGAAGAGCACGATGGAGGCCGCGGTGGCGTCCTCCACTCCGGCCGCCAGCAGTGCCGCGGTCAGCGCCGCTTCGATGCCACCGACACCGCCCGGCGTCGGCACGGCGGAGCCGATGGTGTTGGCCACCATGTACAGCGCTCCCGTACGGGCGAACGACATGTCGACACCGAACGCGTGGATGCTCACGTAGAACGCGATGATCGTCGAGAGCTTGGCGAACAGGGCGCCGCCGAACAGCTCGACCATCTTGCCGGGACGCTTGGCCAGCTCCCGGAAGCTCCCGAAGGCCTTGTCCCAGGTCCGGCGGGTCCACGGGACCACGGTCCTGCGCCCCCAGCCACTGAGCAGGACGAGACCCACGATGGCGGCCACGGCCACCAGGATGAGGAGGATCGTCGACGCCTCAGGCAGGGAGATGTCGCCGAACGCGCCGGTGGCCCCTCCCCAGAACGCGAACACCACGAGCAGGACGCCCTGCACCATGCCGCTGGCCGCCGACGTGAGGCCGACCGCCGCCGCCGCCACGGTGAGATCGGTGCCCGCGAGCTGGAGGTAGCGGGCCCGCAGGGCCATGCCGCCCGCGTTGGCAGGCGTGAACCGGTTGAGGAACGACTGGCCGAACATCACCTCGAGCGTCCGCCCGAACGCCAGGTCGGTGTTGACTGCGCCCATCAGGCTGATGCTGCCGCCGACGTACGAACCGACCATCAGGACCAGCATCCAAGGAAGGCTGGACCAGTCGGCAGACTTCATCGTCTCCCAGATGTCCTGCCAGTCGCTCAGGAGCGAGATCAGGTAGTAGGCGAGCACCGCGCTGCCGACCAGCGACACGACGCCCTTGACGGTGATGCGCTGGATCTGGGCCAGCTCCACCTTCTCGACGCCGGCTGCCTCCTGGACAGCGACCCGCAGCGCTTCCATCTCGCCCTTCGGCTTCATCTGCTCGCGCGATCGCGGACGCAGCACCACCGGCTGCACGAGCGGGAGCGCCTCGGCGAGCGGAGCAGGACCGAGCACGTCGCGAGCGGCGGCCACCGCGCGCGGGACGCCGACGAGGGCGCTCGTCGACGCGAGCAGCTCGACGACATCGGCGGCCAGCAGCTCGTTGCGCGCGGCGGTGACGGCGGAACGGAAGTCGACGACGACCGCCGCGCCATCGCGGACGCGGACGTGCTTGGCATCCAGCCAGCGGTGAGCGATGCGGCGGCTCCGCAGGGCCGCGACCTGCCGCCACATGTCCGCGAGGAGATCGTCGCCGATCTCGTCGCCGGTCATGGCGGACAGCGGCACGCCGTCGACGTATTCGTCGACCAGCAACATGGCGCCTTCGACGTCCGTGTCGACGACGCCGAGCACCGTCGGCACCCGGGCTCCGGCCGTGCCGGCCAGGCTCTCGGCCAGCGCGGCGTTCTCCGCGACGCGCCGGGCCGAACCGGCCGGGCGGTGGTCGCCGAGGCCCTTGATCCGCAGCGCTCGCCACCAGCGCAGCAACAGGTCGGTGTCGCGCTCCTCGCGCCCGAGCACCCGGACGTACGCCCCGCCGTCCGCCAGTGTGGCCAGGACGGTGGGCGAGCCGCGGTCACGCGAGAGCGAGGTGATCGACCGGGCGTCCAGGCCACACCGTTCCAGGACGGACCGCACGAGGTCGGTGTCGATGCGTTGGGGCGGCGCGCCGAGCAGCACCAGGGCCAGGGAGCCGGCCACACAGCCGAGGGCGAGGCCCGTGGCCAGGTTGATGGGCACCTCGGTCGCGGTGAGCAGGCGCAGCAGGGCGGCCGCACCGACCCCCACGTAGGTCATGCGCCGCCACGAGCGCCGCAGGAAAGGCCCGGCGGCCGTGGCCACCGCGGCGATGATCGCCAGGTATGTCCCGGACGGGAAGGCCCGGCCGGTGAACCACGAGTCGAGCTTCTGGTTGCGCTGGACGGCCTCGGGCGCGGTGTCCTCGACGAAGGTGTGGCCGAGCAGCACGAGGACCGCGCCGAGGGCCGCCGCCAGCACCAGGAGGCCGAGTACCGCCCACTTGCGGCGGATGACCAGCACCGCCACCACCACGACCGGAGTGACGAACGCGGCCAGCTGGAGGAAGCCCACGATGCCCGCCGTCAGCCAGCTGGGCAGGTTCGAGACCAGCCGCACCAGGTCGGTCGACATCCTGAGGACGCCCTCGGGATAGATCTCCACGACGAGGGCGATGAGCGCGGTCACGGCCAGGGCCACGATCAGCCGGGCCAGGTCGGCCGGATGGCGGTACCAGCCCGCCGGAGCCAGGCGGGTGCGCTCGTCCGCGGCCTCGCCCGACGGGCGTGCCTCCTGAACGGCGCTCATTGCGCGGAGTCTTGCCGATCATCCTCGCGGCGCGAGGAATCGGGGATCGGCCCTACGTCGACGCACTGTACGGCCGGCGCGGTTGCGTGAACGAACACCAGTTCGTAGGGTGCAGCTGTGGGCTTCAACAACCCGTTGATGCCGTGGAAGGAGCTGGAGCGGCGGCTCTCCAACGGGCGGACGCTCGGCTCGCCGAGCTGGAACGCCGGCGGTGACGGCCCGGCGTGGAGCCGCAAGCGCCAGCCCTTCGAGCCCGCCGATCCCGATCGGGGGCGGTCACGGCCGGCCGGCACGGTGCCCTACGCCGAGCTGCACTGCCACTCGAACTTCAGCTTCCTGGACGGCGCCTCCCACCCCGAGGAGCTGGCCGAGGAAGCGGCTCGGCTGGGGTTGGAGGCCCTGGCCCTCACCGACCACGACGGGCTGTACGGCGTGGTGCGCTTCGCCGAGGCGGCCCGGGCGGTCGGCGTGCCCACGGTGTTCGGGGCCGAGCTGTCCCTCGGTGTGGAGGCCCCTCAGAACGGGGTGGCCGATCCGATGGGTCACCATCTCGTCGTCCTCGCCGACGGTCCGGAGGGGTACGCCCGCCTGGCCCGGGCCATCAGCCTGGGTCAGCTGGCGGGGGAGAAGGGCGCCCCCCGCTTCGCCCTGGAGGAGCTGGCCGGGATCGGGCGGGGCCACTGGTGGGTGCTCACGGCCTGCCGCAAGGGGACGGTCCCGGCGGCCCTGATCGATCACGGTCCTGCCGCGGCCGGGCGCGAGCTCCACCGGTTGGTGGAGGCGTTCGGGCGGGATCGTGTGGTGGTCGAGCTGTGGGACCACGGGGACCCGCTGGACTCGGCCCGCAACGACGCCCTGGCCGAGCTGGCCGCTCGCCAGGAGGTGGCCTGCATCGCCACCGGCAACGCGCACTACGCCACGCCCGCCCACCGGCCCCTGGCCACGGCGCTGGCCGCGGTGCGGGCCCGTCGCAGCCTGGACGAGCTGGACCCGTGGCTGCCGGCGGCCGGAGCCGCCCACCTCCGCTCGGGGGCGGAGATGGCCCGGCGCTTCGCCCGGTACCCGGGCGCGGTCGAGCGGGCGGTGGAGATCGGGCGGGCGGCGGCGTTCGACCTGACGCTGGTGGCGCCGTCGCTCCCACCGTTCCCGTGTTCCGACGGTCACACCGAGATGAGCTACCTGCGCCAGCTGGTCGAGGAGGGAGCCACCCGCCGCTACGGACCTCGCCCCCGGGACGGTCGGGACTCGCTGGCCTGGCGGACCATCGACCACGAGCTCGACGTCATCGAGACCCTGGGCTTCCCCGGCTACTTCCTGGTCGTGTGGGACATCGTGGAGTTCTGCCGCCGGAACGACATCTACTGCCAGGGGCGGGGGAGCGCGGCCAACAGCGCCGTCTGCTACGCGCTCGGCGTCACCAAGGCGGATGCGGTGTCCCTCGGCCTGCTGTTCGAGCGCTTCCTGTCCCCCGAGCGCGACGGGCCGCCCGACATCGACCTCGACATCGAGTCCGACCGGCGGGAGGAGGCCATCCAGCACGTCTACCGCACCCACGGGCGCCACCACACGGCCCAGGTGGCCAACGTCATCACCTACCGGGCCCGCTCCGCCGTGCGGGACATGGCCAAGGCCATGGGGTTCGCCCCCGGCCAGCAGGACGCCTGGAGCAAGCAGGTGGACGCGTGGGGCCGGGTGGAGGTCACCGAGGCCCAGCGGGACCCGGCCTCCCTGGGCGGCGGCCCCGCCCACGACATCCCGGCCACCGTGCTGGACCTGGCCAAGCAGGTGGAGGACTTCCCCCGCCACCTGGGCATCCACTCCGGGGGCATGGTCATCTGCGACCGGCCCGTCATCGAGGTGTGCCCGGTGGAGTGGGCCCGCATGGAGAACCGCAGCGTCCTGCAGTGGGACAAGGACGACTGCGCGGCCGTCGGCCTGGTCAAGTTCGACCTGCTGGGCCTGGGGATGCTCTCCGCCCTGCACTACGCCGTCGACCTCATCCGCGACCACCGGGGCTACGAGGTGGACCTGGCCGCCATCCCCCAGGAGCCCGAGGTGTACGAGATGCTGTGCCGGGCCGACTCCGTCGGGGTGTTCCAGGTGGAGTCCCGGGCCCAGATGGCCACCCTGCCCCGGCTCCGCCCCCGCGAGTTCTACGACCTGGTGGTGGAGGTGGCGCTCATCCGTCCCGGCCCCATCCAGGGCGGGTCCGTCCACCCGTACATCCGGCGCCGCAACGGCCAGGAACCGGTCACCTACCTCCACCCCCTGCTCGAGAACAGCCTGAAGAAGACCCTCGGGGTGCCGCTGTTCCAGGAGCAGCTGATGCAGATGGCCATCGACGTGGCCGGGTTCACCCCGGCCGAGGCGGACGAGCTGCGCCAGGCCATGGGATCCAAACGCAGCCGGACCCGCATGGAGCGGCTGCGGGCGCGGCTGTACGAGGGCATGGCCGAGCGGGGGATCACCGGCGAGGTGGCCGACGAGATCTTCGTGAAGATGTCGGCCTTCGCCAACTACGGCTTCCCCGAGAGCCACAGCGTCTCGTTCGCCTACCTGGTGTACGCCTCCTCGTGGATCAAGCTGCACGAGCCGGCGGCGTTCTGCGCCGCCCTGGTGAACGCGCAACCGATGGGCTTCTACGCCCCCCACTCGCTGGTGCAGGACGCCCGCCGGCACGGGGTGGTGGTGCGCACGCCGGACCTCAACGCCTCTTCCGCCGGAGCGGTGCTCGAGCCCTGCCCCGGCAGCCACAACGACGTGGCCGTGCGCCTCGGGCTGGGATCCATCCGCGGGCTGGCATCCGCTCGGGCGCCCAGCTCGGAGCTGGCGGCGGAGATCGCCGCCGGCCGGCCCTACGAGGACCTCGAGGATCTGGTCCGCCGGGTGCCGGGCCTGCGGTTGCCCCAGCTCGAGGCCATGGCCACCGCCGGTGCCTTCGGGTGCTTCGGGTTGGAGCGGCGGGAGGCGCTGTGGGCGGTGGGCGCGCTCTCCCAGTCCCGCCCCGACCGCCTGGCCGGCGTGGTCACCGGCGCCCATGCCCCCACCCTGCCGGGCATGACCCCGGTGGAGGAGTCCGTGGCGGACCTGTGGGCCACCGGGGTCTCGCCCGAGGGCCACCCGACGCAGTTCCTGCGCCAGCGCCTGACCACCCTCGGGGTGGTGACGGCGATGGGCCTGTGGGACGTGACGCCGGGGGAACGGGTGCTGGTGGGCGGTGTCGTCACGCACCGTCAGCGTCCGATGACCGCGCAGGGCACCACCTTCCTCAACCTGGAGGACGAGACCGGGCTCATCAACGTGGTGTGCTCGAAGGGGTGTTGGTCCCGGTACCGGCGGGTGGCCAGGGACGCGCCGGCGCTCCTCATCCGTGGCCGGCTGGAGCGCAGCGAGGGGGTGATCAACGTCGTGGCCGACCGGCTGGACCCACTCCCCGTGGCCGCGCATGTCGAAAGTCGCGATTTTCGGTAGCGATTGTTGCGATTGTTGCGATCTCAACGACTATCGTTCACCGAACCGTCATACGACAGCACACGGACGAGAGGGGCGCGACTTGCGGCGGACCAGCACGATGATGGCGATCTCGGGTGCGATCCTGGCCCTGGCCTTCGGAACAGCCTGCGAACCGACTCCGCCTCCAGGGAAACCCAGGGATCGTCGTGGAAGGGCCGATGTGGTCCTTCGACACCGTCGTCGTGAGGGGCACGGGCTGCGATCCGGCCCATCCCGCCGGGCCTCGTGTGCAGATCTGGCCGGCCGGCACGAACAGCGTCATCGAGCTCCGGGCCATGGGCAGCGCGGCGGCGGCCGTCCGTCCCGACGGGACCGTGGCCGTGACCTTCCAGACCCCGCTGCTGGCGCCCGGTGCCTACGTCGCCAACCTGATCTGCACCGGCTCGCTCACCAACGTCCCCACCACCCCCGTCAACGTCATCGCCGGAGCGGCTCCCCAAGCCGCGGTGTCCGTCACCAGCCCGGCGCACGCAGGGGGCGCCGCCACCCTGACGGCGCGGGGTTGCGGGCGCTCGGCCAACGGTGAGGTCCAGGCCGCCGTCCAGGTGCTGGGTGCGTCGTCGAGCTTCAGCTTCTACGGCGCGACCCGGTCCGACGGCACGGTCGTCCAGGGCTTCGGCATCCCGGCCACCGCGGCGAAGGGCACCTACACGGTGCAGGTCAACTGCGGCCGGAACCCGAGTCAGATCGCGTCGACCCGCCTGCAGGTCGTCTGACGCTTCAAGCGTCGTCAGGTCGTCTGACGCTCTCAAGCGTCGTCAGGTCGTCTGACGCTCTCAAGCATCGTCGGGGCGGTCGTTCAGTCCGTCATTGAAGGCCTGGTAGACCTCGTAGATCTCCTTGCACTTCTGGCACAGCGGGAGTTGCTTGGGGTCGCGTGACGGCACCCAGACGTGCCCGCACAGGGCCTCGATCGGGGTGCCGTAGATGCGAGCTTCGAGCACCTTGGCCGCCGCGCTCTCGTCGGGCTCCGTCTTCACGATGTGGGCCATGGCCGGTTCGCCGGTCTGCAGGTCCTCGTCCTGGACAGGGATCGTCTCGACGACTTGCTGCGTCACCAGTTCGGGCACGATCGAAAGTCAATCACGGCCTCGCCCGCGTTCCGACCAGCGCCGGCGGGCCTCGGCGGTAGACTCTGCGTCGTGATCTGGGCCATCGCCACCGCTGCGGCCGCCGCCGCTGCCGCGTGGGCCGCCACCAGGGCGGCCGGTTCCCGCCGCCCGGCGCCCCTGTTGATCCCGGTCCGCAGCCGCCGCGCCCGCCGTCGCTGAAACCTCCGCCGGCCAGCGGCGTACCCTGACGCCGGTGCGGTGGGTACGCGGGTCCCTCATCGTCGGGGCCTTGGTCGCGGCGCTGGCCGCCCTGATCGGTGGCCCCCTGCTGCACCCCGCCCACGCCACCGTCGACACGGACGTGCTCATCGAGGATGCCGGGCCGGGGTTCGAGCAGGCCGGTGACCAGACGGGCCGCGGGAGGCACGGCCAGCCGTACGTTCGTGCATCCCGGCCGGCCAGTTGGTCCTTCAGTACACGCCGCTCGCCGAGGACATGGATGCGGCGCAGTTCTTCGCGTTCATGGAGCAGGCGGACCCGGGATTCTCCGGGCTCGTCCGCGTCGACGTGCCGGGACTGCCTCTGGCCCGCTGGTCGGCCACGGAAGGGGTGGAGCCGGCCGAGCCCCGGTGGTGATCGTCATGTTCGCCAGCCGCACCGGGATCTTCACCGCGCTGCTGAGCAGCGACAACGTCGATGCGCTGCCGCCGGTGGACACCCTGCTCGACGTGGCCCGGCGGCAGATCGAACGGGCCGGCGGCCCTCCCGATACCTCCGGCCCGTCGAGACGCGCGGTGGCGATCACCCCGGACCCGGAGCTGGAGGCGTTGCTGCCCGAGGATCCCGATCCCAGGGTTCGGGCTGACGCAACCCGTCACCGTCTCGGGGGTGGACGAGATCCCGGACGCGGTCGGCATCGATCCCGAGGTCGTGTCCTTCCTCGAGCAACCGATCCCGCACCGCGGTGCGGGTGTGGGCAAATCCGGAGACCGGTTTGACGCGCAGCCGTCGGGCTTACGGAGTACCCGTACAACGTGTTCGCGGCGGCGGCGCTCGCGGCCAGCATCGACGATCGACGAGGCGGAGGCCCGCGCCTTCAGAGGTACCGAGGACATCGCCGACGTCCATACGTTCCTGGGGACGGGCGACAAGGACGGATCAGGCCGGGGCCGACGCCTGCGCCGCGGGCGGCTCAGC
This sequence comes from uncultured Acidimicrobiales bacterium, assembly GCA_963813375.1. GTDB lineage: Bacteria > Actinomycetota > Acidimicrobiia > Acidimicrobiales > Ilumatobacteraceae > DASTFY01. The sequence continues at coordinate 260,808 of CAWEYT010000015.1, forward strand.
GCCATCGTGCTCGTCCAGGCGGGTGACGGCGGTATCCAGGAGGCGGCGGGTGCGGTCGTCGACCTGACCCGTCAGCTCGACGGCCGAGCCTGCCGGCGGAGGCCAGTGCTCCGTACCGCTTCCCGTCCCCGCCATCGACCTTCGCCGGCCTGGCCGTGACGTCGGCCGCGGTCACCGCGGCCGGCTTGGCGTCCGTCGGCGTGGGGCGGGCCCGGGCCTGGACGCTGCGCCGGTCCGACGCCAGCCACGGCCCCGGCCGTCGTCCTGGCCCCGCCCGCGCCAGGACCGGCGCCGACAGCGGTTCCACCCACGCCCGCGGGAGGCGTGGTGTCGCTGGACGCGGACGCCGCCAATCTGCGCCGGCGCGGCATCGTGGTCGTGGCCGCGCAGCTCATCGCGCTCAACGTGATCATCATCTCGCTGGCCGGTGACTTCGCCTGGCCGGGCGTCGTCGTCGCGGTGCTCGGCCTGGCCGGCGGGCTCGGCTTCACGTCCTGGTGGCGGCGCAAGGAGCTCGGCGCCCTCGGCCCCAAGGGCAGCGGCAGTCCGTTCATCCTTCCCCGCCCGGCCGGCGCGCTGGTCGGCATCATCGCCCTGGCCGTCCTCGGTTTCGGCACGGCCTACGCGCTGAAGGGCATTCGCTACCTGCTGTTGAAGCCGACGCTGGCCCAGCTCCGCTGGTCGAACCTGCTGGGGCTGTCGCCCCGGGGCGTGGGGGTCGCGTTCGCCATCGGCGGCCTCATCGTCGCCGTCATCGGCGGGATTCTCTTCCGCATCGCCAGGGCCCTCGGCCGGGCGGACACCCGGAAGCTCCTGGCCGTCGACCGCCGGCCCCCGGTGCTGTACCTGCGGTCGTTCGGCGACGACTCGGTGCCCCTCGCCACCATCGCCTCGGCCCGGCGGCCGTTCTTCGAGCTGTTCTCGTTCCGCGGTCGTGACCCGTTCGAGGAGGCGGTCGCGTGGGAGTTCGCCACCTACGGACCGGTCGTGGCGGTGGGTCGGCCCGGGCACTCGCTGGCCTCGCTGGGCGCGGCACGGGAGCACCTGTCCGACGACACCTGGCAGGACCAGGTCGCCCAGCGGATGCACGACGCCCGCGCCGTGGTCGTGGCCACGGGCGAGACCCCCGGGCTCCGGTGGGAGGTCTCCCAGGTGGTGGCGGGAGGACACCTGGACAAGGCGGTGTTCGTCTTCCCGCCGCTGGACGGCGAGGCGCTCGCGCGCCGGTGGGAGTTCACGTCGACGGCGCTGGCCGCCGCCGGCGCGCCGGTCGGCCCGCTGCCGGCCGACGCCGGACTGATCCACACTGCGCAGGTGGCAGCCGACGGCGTCGTGACGGTCATGATCGCGACGCGTCGTGACGAGGCCTCGTACCGCACCGCGGTGGACCGAACGATGGAGCGCCTGCTGGCCTGACCCGCCGAAGCCGGGTCAGCGTGCGGTGACGGCCAGGCGGCCAGCTCCGCCGCCAGGTTCGCTCGAGCCCGGTGCTCCTGTCGCCGCATGGGCGCGGTCAGGTAGATCGCGGGACGATCCAGGAAGGCGCGCAGCACCGAGGCCCGGCCGGCCCGCCAGGACGCGTCGTCGACGTGGGCGTACTCGGCCCGGACCCCGCGTGGCGTAGGCCTGGTAGCGGGAGGGCTCGGCGGCCAGGATGGCCAGGTCGGCATCGAGCACGACGGCGGTGTCGTTGCCGTCGGGGTCGGCGATCGGCGGCAGTCGGCGGCTGTCTGACGGCGGCGGCGTCTGATGTTGGGTGGCCATGATCAAGGACACGACGGTGTCCACCCGAGCCGCCGGGACCTCCAGCTCGGACAGGACGGCGCGGGCCAGCGCGGCGCTGTCGGCCTCGTTGGTCGCCGAGCGCGGGTCGTAGACCGCGTCGTGGAAGAACAGCGCGAGGCGCACCGCCTCGGGGTCGGTCACTTCGACCTGGCCCATGAGCTCCTCGGCCGCGCCGAGCACGGCGGCCAGGTGCGTCACCGTGTGGTAACGCCGCTGGGGCTCCCGGTAGCGGGCCAGGAGCCGCTCGAGGTGGTCGTCCGCGCGGCTCGTCCCGCCGCCCGAACCGTGCCCGACGGCCGCCTGCCACTGCGCTCGCAGCAGCTCCTCCACCCGTGCCAGCCTACGGCGATGGCCATCCTGGTCGATGAGCCGCTCTGGTGGTGGCGGGGTCAGCGCTGGTGCCACCTGGTGAGCGACGTCAGCCTCGCCGAGCTGCACGAGTTCGCGGCCGGCGTCGGCATCCCGGCTCGGGCGTTCCAGGGCGACCACTACGACATCCCCGAGGACCGCCGCGCCGAGGTGTTGGCCGCAGGGCGCGGTGCCGGTGCCGAGCCGCGAGCTGTTGGCGCGGCTACGGGCCGCGGGACTGCGGCTGTCCCCGGCGCAGCGGCGGGCCCGCGCCGGCGCCTGAGCCCCGCCGGGCCGTGGAGGCGATCAGCTCCCGCGCCACGGAGAGAGCATCCCGGTGTGTGCCCGCAGCGACCGCACCTCGGGAGCGGACCCGAGGACGAACCAGTCGAGCAGTTCGACACCGAGCTCATCGAACAGGTCGAGCAGCACGAGCCAACGACCGACGTCCTCCTGTGGTTCCAGACCGGCGCCCGCATCGGCGGCCGGGCCGGCCCGCACCGTCGCCAGCACGATGGCGTGGATGTCCGGGGACCGTGCCGCGACCTCGGCGGCGAGCGCGCCGACATCGAGCACATCGTCGGGCGCGGTGGTGCCACTCACGATGCAGCACCCCCGCCCGACGTGGACATCGTCGAGGAAGAGGACGACGGTCTCGGGGCGGGGCGGATCGCTGGCGGCCAACCGGACGACGGCCATGGCGGCCGCGGCGTCGGTCAGCGGGCCTGGCGTGAGGCTCTGGCCGGCAGGGTCGAAGGATGGGTGACGAAGGGTGGGGGCCATGGCGGCTCCTCGCGCTCGATAGGCGGCGGGGGAAGCCGTGGCGGCACCCTAACGACGGGGTGCTACAGCCCTCGTCGGATCACTTGTAGCGGAAGGTGATGCGGGCCCTGTTGAGGTCGTACGGCGACAGCTCCACCTGCACCCGGTCACCCGGGAGGACCCGGATGTGGTGCTTGCGCATCTTCCCGCTGAGGTGACCCAGCACGTTGTGGCCGTTGTCCAGCATGATCCGGAAGTGCCCGCCCTTCAGCGCCTCGGTGGCCTGACCTTCGAAGACGATGGCGTCTTCCTTCTGCTTCGGCACGCAGTGCTCCTGTCGTTCGGTCGACAGCCCACTCTAGGAGCCGAAGGTGGCCGTCCCACGGCATGGTCCGCGGAGCATGCGTCACGCCGGTGCAGACTGCCCCATCGTGACGGCCCTTCGGCTGCTGGCCACGGTGGCCGGCATCGCGCTCGGTGGCATCGGCGCTCCTGTCGGCGATGAAGACGATCGTCCTCCCGCGCGGAGGCTTCGATCGTCGCCGCCGCCCTGTTCATCAACCTCCGTCGGGTGTTCGACCGGGTGTGCTCCCCGAAGCGATCGTTCGCGTTCCGGGACCGGATCATGGCGTACTACGCACCGGTCGTCCTGCTCCTTCTGCCGGTCACCTGGGTGACGATGGTGCTGTTGGGCTACACGGGGATCTACTGGGGGACCGGCATCGAACCGCTGGCGGAGGCGCTGGCCATCAGTGGGTCGTCGCTCTTCACCCTCGGCTTCGACCGGCCCGGCGACATGGCCCACATCGTGGTGTCGTTCACCGAGGCGCTGATCGGGCTCGGCATCGTGGCCCTCGTCATCTCGTACCTGCCGTCGATCTACGGGGCGTTCAGCCGCCGCGAGGCGCTCGTGGCCACGCTGGAGGTCCGGGCCGGGTTGCCGCCGAGCCCGGTCGAGCTGCTCACCCGCTACGCCCGCATCGGCTGGCTCGACCGTCTGGGCGAGGAGCTCTTCCCGTCGTGGGAGCGCTGGTTCGCCGAGATCGAGGAGAGCCACACCAGTCAGAGTGCGCTCAACTTCCTGCGGTCGCCGCATCCGGGGCGCAGCTGGATCACGGCGGCCGGTTGTGTGCTCGATACCGCGGCCATCTCGAACTCCGTCATCGACAAGCGCCATGACGCCCGGGCTGACCTTCTTGTGCGGGGTGGGTACCTCTGCCTGCGGCGCATCGCCGACTTCTTCGGCATCCCCTACGACCACAACCCCCGCCCGGACGATCCCATCTCGGTCACGCGGCCCGAGTTCGACCTCATGTGCGCCGAGCTCGAGGCGGCCGGCATCCCGCTGAAGGCGGACCGCGACCAGGCCTGGCGGGACTTCGCGGGCTGGCGGGTGAACTACGACGCCGTGCTGGTGGAGTTGTGCGCGCTCGTCATGGCACCGCCGGCGGTCTGGTCGAGCGACCGGGTGATGGGTCGCCGCCGCCGCATCAAGATCGCGCGCCGGACCACGCTCTCGCGGATCTCACCGTGACGATGTTGGTGGGCGTCCGAGTGGACGCGCCCCGTGCCGTCAGAGACGGCTCGGCCACTGCCCCGCGGCCCAGAAGGACAGCACCACGCCGGCCAGCCCGAGCAGGAACGGCACCAGCATGTCCCACACGGGTGGTGGGCCGTGGTGGGGCCGCATCAGGACGAGACCACACAGGAACCCGGCCACGAGCCCGCCGATGTGACCACCGATCGAGATGCCCGGTATGGCGAACGTCAGCACCAGGTTGATGATGAGGAGCCCACCCAGGTTGGTCCGCATGATGGGGATCTTGCGGATGATCATGCCGGCGACCGCGCAACCGACGAGCCCGAAGGCCACGCCGGAGGCGCCGGCGGTGATGGCACGAGGATCGTCCGTGAGGATGAGCGCGCCGGCCGACCCGCCGACCAGGCACGACAGGTAGGTGAGCGTGTAGCGCACCGGTCCCAGCGCGGGCTCCAGCATCAGCGACACCTGGTAGATCACGAGCATGTTCATGGCGAGGTGCAGCAGGCCGAAGTGCAGGAACCCGCTCGTGAAGATGCGCCACCACTCGCCGCCGGCGTCGATGAGGATGGGGTTGAGACCGTAGTCACGTTGCATGGCGCCGACGCCGGTGTTCAGGAGCGCGTCGCCACGCGCCACGCCGAGGAGGAGGACTGCGACGCTGATCCCGATGAAGACCTTCGTCATCATCGTGGGACGGCTGGCTCCCCAGCGTCGCATGGCGTCCCGGGTCGACGGTCGGCCCTCCCGGATGCAGTCAGCGCACTGCGAGCCGACGGCGGCCGGGCGTGAGGCAGTCCGTGCAGGCCGGGCGGCCGCAGCGGGTGCAGGCCCGGCCGGTGGCCCGTGATGGGTGGCGGTAGCAGGTGACGGGAGTCGGCGGGGGGAGGCTCACGGTGAGGGAGCAGCGTAACGGCGGCCCTGCCCGTCGTCCCCGCACCACCCGCGCAGCAGATCCCACGAGTAGATGCCCGTGGCATGGCCGTCGCTCCAGTGGATCGACAGTCCCCAGGCGCCGACCAGCTCGGCGTCGTCGATCCAGAGATCGGTCGATTGGCCCGGTCGCGGCCAGGCCTCATCGCCACGCTCGCGGTGGCTCCGGCACGTGGCGCATGGGCAGAAGCGCCGGAGCTCCTCGAGCCCGAACTCGCAGATCGCCCCGTCCTCGAAGGTCAACTGCACGGAACGCCGGCGGTCGATGTCGATGGAGGTCACCACGACGTTCGGCCCGGCGGGCGAGGTAGCCACCGGGCCGAACGTAGCGGTGACGGGCTGACCTCGCTACGTTCCCCCGCCGTGACCGACGAGCGCGTTGCCCGGTTCGATCGCGACACGGCCGTCATCCTCCTGGGAGGCGGCCGCTTCGAGGCGCGGATGGACCGCGGGTGGTGGATCGAGCGGGGACCGAACGGCGGGTACGTCGCTGCCGTGGTGCTGCGCGCTCTCACCGCGGCCGTGGACGACCCAGTGCGGGCGCCGCGCTCGTTCACCGTGCACTACCTGGCGCCGCCGAACGAAGGCCCTGTCGATCTCCAGGCGACCGTCGAACGGGCCGGACGCCAGCTCAGCTTCGTCACGGGCCGGCTCGAGCAGGAGGGCCGCCTGCTGGCGGTGGCCCAAGCCGTGTTCAGCGTGCCCGTCGTGGCCCCGGAGTTCGACGACTCGACACCACCGGTGGTCCCGCCGCCCGAGGACCTCGAACCGCTGGCCGTCCAAGGGCCGATCGAGATCCCGATGCGCGAGCGCTACGAGTCCCGTTGGGCGATCGGCCCGATGCCGTTCACCGCCGGCGATCGCGCCGAGGTGGGTGGGTGGATCCGCCTGGCCGACCCTCGGCCGGCGGACCACGTGCTGCTGGCGGCCATCGCCGACGCCTGGTTGCCACCGGTGTTCAGCCGCGCCAGCGAACGCTTCGGCGTGCCCACCATCGATCTCACCATCCACTTCCGCCGTCGCGTCCTGCCCGACGACGAGTGGTTCCTCGTCCACTTCCGCACCCGATCCTCCATCGAGGGCTTCGTGGAGGAGGACGGCGAGATCTGGAGCCGCTCGGGAAGGCTCCTCGCGCAGTCCCGTCAGCTCTCGCTGGTGGTGCCGCTGCCGGCATGACCGGCCGCTGATCACGCGTCTCAGAGGCCGTCGACGGCGCCGACGGCTTGGAGGACGACGGCGGTCAGCACCATGACGACGATGAGGACGTTGTAGACGGTGTGGGCGCGGGCCGACTCGAGCACCGCCTCCCGCCGGCTGTGGTCGGGGCGGTAGCCCCGCAGGTAGCAGCGCATGAAGTAGGCGCCGCCGCAGGCCAGGGCCAGCGCCACCCCGATCGGGATGCCGATCAGGGCGTGGGCGAGGCCGAACTCGATGGTGCGCCGGACAGCGTCGCGGCCAGGACCACTGCTCGCAGCCGCGACGGAACGCGCGCTCCTCGGCCAGCGCGAAGAGGGGGATGGCCGGCAGGAGCAGCGCGAGGAACACCATCGGGACGATCCACTCCAGCGGCGTCCCCGAGGTCTGCTCGGTGGTGCCGGTCACCGGGTTGCCCGCACCTCCGAGTGCGCTCCACCAGCCCCAGTCGAGACCGGGTACGAGCAGCAGCACGGATGCCACGACGAGCACGAGCGTGAGGACGAGCGGCGCGGGCCAGACGTGGCGCCAGCGGATGCCGCGTACGACCGGCAGGGTCGTCGAGCGGCCGGCGGCGGTGAAGGAGTGGCGGGCGGCGCCGGCCAACCGGAACCCGACGAAGGCCAGCACGCCGACCGTTAGGACCAGTTCGACCACCCCGGGTAGGTTGCCACGGCAGCCGACTGACTGGGGGTCGCATGGCCTGGGACTTCTCGACCGAGCCCGAGTTCGAGGCGAAGCTCGACTGGATGCGGAGCTTCGTCCGCGAGGAGATCATGCCCCTCGAGACCCTCGCCGACCTCTGGCGCTCGCCGGAGGGGCGGGAGCGCTTCACGGCCATCGCCGCGCCGCTGAAGGAGCAGGTGAAGGATCAAGGGCTGTGGGCGGCCCACCTGCCGCCGGAGATGGGGGGCGGCGGTTTCGGCCAGGTGAAGCTTGGGCTGATGCACGAGATCCTCGGTGCCTGCATCTACGCCCCGGGCATCTTCGGCAACCAGGCACCGGACTCGGGCAACGCGGAGCTCATCGCGGTCGGCGGCACCGAGGAGCAGAAGCGGCAGTGGATGGAGCCGTTGCTGGCCGGCGAGCTGCGGTCCTGCTTCTCGATGACCGAGCCCGGGGCGGGCGCCGATCCCACCCTCCTCATCACCCGGGCCGAGCGGGACGGCGACGAGTGGGTCATCAACGGGCACAAGTGGTTCTCGTCCAACGCCAGCATCTCGGACTTCCTCATCGTGATGTGCCTCACGAACCCCGACGTCGAGCCGTACCGGCGGTACTCGATGATCATCGTGCCCACCCGCACGCCGGGCGTGAACATCGTGCGGGACGTGCCCACGATGGGGGAGCCGGACCACCGCACCGGCGAGCCCGGCGGCCACGCGGAGATCCTCTACGAGGACGTCCGCGTCCCGGTCGACAACATCATCGGCAACCCGGGCGACGGCTTCGCGCTGGCCCAGAAGCGTCTCGGTCCGGGGCGCATCCACCACGCCATGCGCTGGCTCGGGCAGTCGAAGCGTGCGTTCGACATGCTGTGCGAGCGGTCGCTGTCGCGCTTCACCCACGGCTCGCTGCTGGCGGAGAAGCAGATGGTGCAGGACTGGATCGCGGAGAGCTACGCCGAGCTGCAGGCCGCTCGCCTGCTCACCCTGCACGCGGCGTGGAAGATGGATCAGCTCCACGAGGCCGGGCGGCACCACAGCGACGCCCGCATCGAGATCGCCACCATCAAGTTCTGGGGCGCCCGTGCCCTCTACAACGTGATCGACCGGGCCATCCAGGTGCATGGCTCACTCGGCTACACCACCGACCTGCCGCTCGAATCGATGTACCGCGCCGCCCGGGCGGCCCGGATCTACGACGGGCCGGACGAGGTCCACAAGGTGACGGTGGCCCGCCAGGTGCTCAAGCAGTACAAGCCGACCGAGGTGCCGAGCGAGCACGTGCCGACCCGCCGGCGCGCCGCGCAGGAGAAGTTCGCCGAGTTCCTGGACGGCATGGCGCTGAACTCGTAGATCAACCAGCCGTGGTCGTCGGTGCGCTCGCGCTGGTTGCTGCGGTCGTTGTGCTCGAAGTGCTGGTCGACGCGGTACCCGGCCTGATCGACGTGCTGGTCGAGGCTGCGGCCGCCCGTGCTGCCGCGCTGTAGCGCCCGACGACGCTCACCGTGGCGATCGACGCCGCCTCGATGTCCGGGATGACCTCCTCGCCGTCGAACCCCGGCGCGAACCCGAGATCCCGGTCGAGGGCGTGGAGCTGGACGAGGTACTCGTGCTCCCCGGTCCCGGGCGGCGGGCACGGGCCTCCCCACCCGACCTCGCCGAAGCCGTTCGTGCCCTGGATGCCGCCGGCCGGCGCTTCACCCTCGCCCAGCCCCGTGACGCCGGGATCGATCCCGGTCACGACCCAGTGGACGAAGCCGTCGGCCGACAGGTCGGTCACGACCACGGCCAGGTTGGTGGCCTCGATCGGGATGCCGGACCACGAGAGCGCGGGGGAGAGGCCCTCGCCCGACACTCCGCCGGCGCTGTCGCACGTGAAGCGGACGTCGATCGGCGCCTCGTCCTCCCAGGGAGCTCGGAGCGTGAGTCCGAGCTCGCCCACGCCTTCCCCCGGCAGTCCGGAACCGAGCACGGCGGGATCGGCCGGGATCGACGTGGTGGTGCTGTTGAACACCGAGGCCGTCTGGTCCGGGCCGGCCGGGCGGAGCTCCCGGCCGTCGCCGGTGTCGCAGCCGGTGAGCAGGACGGCCGCGGCCAGGGCGACGACGGGGAGGAAGGCCGGCGGGCGCGCACGGGCCGACACTACGGCCGGGCCTGCCTGGGCGGACGGTCAGTCCGTCTCTGGCGTTTCGGGGTCGGCCACGACGCGTGCGGCCTCCGTCGCGCTCGCCTCGGGCACGGAGGCCGCGGCGGCGCCACCGCCGGTGATCCTGACGATGCGGGCGGCGCTCGGCACGCCCCGGCTGTCCAGGGCGATCGCGTAGTAATGCCCGGCTGGGGCCTCGCTGATCGGCGGCACCCGCACGCCGACGCTGCCGTTGCCCGGGTTCCAGGCCGACGTCACAGGCAGCACCAGCCTCCGTTGCGAGGTGTCGATGCTGTGGGTTACCGACGGCAGCCCCATCAGCACGACGGAGCCCAGCCCGTGGGCGGCGCTCACCCCGAGGGTGACGGTGCCGCCGGACGGCCACGTGGCGCTCCCGGGGTTGGTGATCGTCGGCCGGCCGGCCAGCGCGAGGTACTGGGGGCTGTACACCTGGCCGCTCGGGAAGGTGGGGGCGTTGCCGGTCCGGCCGCCTCCCGCCGTCAGGACCCGGCCGTCGGCCAAGAGCACGGCGTTGGAGTGGTACATGCGGGGCACCGCCAGGTCCGGGAGCTTCGTCCAGGTCTCCGTTGCCGGGTCCCACACCTCGGGCGTCATCACCGCTTTGGCGATGGTGGACGTGCCGTCAGCTGGACCCGCCGATCGCCATCACCCGCCCGTCCGGGAGGACCACGGTGCTGAACTTCTTGCGCTTCAGGTTGAGCGAGCCGACCTTGCGCCACGTCGGGCTGGCGGCCTTCAGGTCGATCACCCACGAGTCCGTGCCGGTATTCCCGGCGGCGTAGAGGAGGATCTTGCCCGTGTCGTACATGGCCATGCCGGTGCCACCGACCACCGGCGGGCTCTTCGTGACCGTGGTCCAGGTCTGGGCGTCGACGTCCAGGTAGGCGGACTTCCCCGACGCGTTCTTCACCACGAAGACCTTGCCGTTGGGGGCGAGGACGGCGCGGGGGTAGAGGCCCATCGGCTTGGACTCGGCCAGCCCCGGCAGCTCGCGCCAGGTGTTGGTGACGGGGTTGTAGATCTCGGACAGGTTGGCCATGAGGCCCTTCTTGACCTGCCCACCCAGGGCCACCTGGCGACCGTCGGGCAGGGCGATCACCGTCGGGTACCACCGCGGGGTCTTCATCGACGCTGCCGCGCTCCACGTGTTGGAGGCCCAGTCGAAGATCCGGGTCACCGCGAGGCCGCCTCCCGGCTGCTTGTACGCGGTGCCGCCGACGACGACCAGGCGGCCGTCGGGGAGCTGCGTCTGGAAGGCGCAGAACAGGGCCACGTTCACGCCGGGCGTCGACGAGAAGGCACCGGTGGCCGGGTTCCAGCGCCGGGCGCTGGTGAGCCCGTTCTCCTTGTCCCACATGAGGACGTCGCCGTTGGGTCCGACCGAGAGGTGGATGGCGACGAAGTTGTTCCAGTCCATCACCCCGGACCAGGAGCCGGGACCGGTGGGCGCCGCGCCTGCGGTGCCGAGCGCGCCAATGACGAGCGCCCCGCCAAGGGCGAAACCGGCGAGACCGCGTCGCGTTCGACGACCGATCATGACCGTGACCTCCGGGTGTTCAATGCCAGCCGTCCGCCGGCCGCCGGTCGTGAACGTACGGTTCCAGGCACGACAGCGTCCGGAACGGAGCCTCCTTTCCACGGCGCCGCCCCCTTGAGGGTCCTGACGGCCACGTCTGGTGTCGGCGGTCCCGCTGGCGGTGGGCATCCCCACGAGCAGGGCGGACGCAGGTCGGGCGCCTCGACCGCGACCGCAGGCCGCGGGCGGCGATCGCTCCCTGTCGTCTCGTACAGCGACCGGATCGCAGCGGCGTTACGTTCGGCCGCGGGGCCGCCGGTAGCGTGACGGTGTGGCTCCAGCAGATCCCGAGGGCTTTCCGCTCTGCGTGCTCACCGTCCACGCCCACCCCGACGACGAGGCGTCCAAGGGCGCTCCCACGCTGGCCCGATACCACAGCGAGGGTGTCCGCACCGTGCTCGTGTGCTGCACCGGCGGGGAGGAGGGCGAGCTCCACAACCCCTCGCTCCGTGAGCCCGGCCAGCCCTTCCACGGGCTCTCGCCCGACGACGAGAAGGCCCTGCTGGCCGAGCTCCGGCCCCTGGAGCTGGCCCGCTCGGCCGAGGTCATCGGCTTCGACGAGGTCGTGATGCTCGGGTACCGGGACTCCGGCATGAAGGACAGCCCCGCCAACGACGACCCGGCCAGCTTCCATCAGGCCGATTTCGACGAGGCGGTGGGGCGGCTGGTCGAGGTCATCCGGCGCACCCGCCCGCAGGTGATCATCACCTACAACGACGACCAGCAGGGCTACCCGCACCCGGACCACCTGAAGGTCCACGACATCTCGGTGCCGGCCTTCGAACGGGCCGGTGATCCCGCCTGGTACCCGGAGCTGGGGGAGCCGTGGCAGCCCAGCAAGCTGTACTACACGGTGTGGAGTCGCCGCCGGCTGTTGGCCATCCACGAGGCGCTGCTGCTCCTGCGGGGAGCGTCGCCCTTCGACGAGGCCTGGTTCGAGCGTCCGGACCAGGACGGTCGCATCACGACGCAGGTCCCGGTCGGTGACCACATGTGGGCGCGGTCCGGCGCGCTGCGGGCGCACGCCACCCAGGTCGACCCGAGCGAGGCGTTCTGGTTCGGGCTCTCGGACCAGGAGCTGACCGAGGTCTACCCCTACGAGGACTGGATCCTGGCCCGCTCGGTCGTGGGGGAGCCGGCGCCGGGCGAGGTCGAGGACGACCTGTTCGCGGGTGTGCGGGTGTCGGTGCGGCAGTGAGCGAGCGGAGCGAGCTGACGGGCACGGTGCAGTACCGGGTGGTCCTGGGCAAGAAGGACGAGATCGTGATCGGGCCCGACGACGCCGACGTCGTCATCACGGTCCCCCAGGCCGACTGCGGGTCGGATCCGGCGGTGGCCTACATGCAGGGCCGGCTCAAGGCCGCAGGGCACACGGGCGTGCTCTTCGAGGCCTTTCGCTCGGGTGCGGCCGAGAAGGTGCTCAAGGCCCACGCCTGAGCGGCCGGCGCCCCGCGGTCAGGCGGAGTTGCGGGCCGGCGCCTCGCTCCGCATGAGATCCCGGAGCTCGCGGTAGCCGATCCGCACCGCGCCCGCGGCGTCGAGGGCCTCGCGCAGGGCCGGGTCCATGATCAGGTCCAGGTCGTCGATCCACCCCTCGGCATCGGCCGAGATGGCCCGCACCTCCGGCGTGTCGATGGCGGGCTGGACGTGCAGCTCCGTCACCCCTGGTTGCAGCTGCGTGACCTCCCGCAGGATGCGCTCCCGGCTGCCGGCCCGCCACGCGTTGTCGAAGTGGTCGGGGAACAGCACGCCCTCCTCCGCCGCCAGGGCACGGAAGGGAAACCCGGCCTCCCGTTCGCCCACCGTCGACGGCAGGCGGACCGGGAGACGGAAGTCCACGGCCAGATCCAGGTAGACGTCGAAGAACTCCGGTCGCAGCGACATGGCCGACAGGTGGGGAGCCAGGTGGGTGACGTCGAGACCCCACTCGAGCGCCCGCTCGAGCTGCGTCCGGCACTCGCGCCGCACCTCCTCCTGGTCGGCGTGCTCCCACAGGTCGTCGATGCTCCGGGGGAAGCCGCCGTCCCCGTCGACCAACGACGGCGCGTGCGTGATCGGCCCCCATCGGTAGAGCGCGTGCTCCGCGTTGAGCGTGAGGTGCACGCCGAGGTCCTCGCCCTGCTGCTCGGCGGCGGCGTGGCGGGCCCACGGCCCGGGCACCATCAGCGAGGCGCAGGTCGCCGCGCCGTGGCGCAGCGCGGTGAAGATGCCGACGTTCAGCGCGTGACAGGTGCCGAGATCGTCGCAGCTGATGAGGACGAGCTTGTCGCCCGCGCGGTAGCCCAGGCGTTCGACCAGGCTGGAGCCGTCGGGGTTCGGCACGAGGCCACGCTACCGGTGGCTGTCAGGACGACACCGGGCAGGCGCTCCACAGGCCGCGGCCGGCACGTCGGGCGTCGTCCACCGCGTCGGCGATGACGTCGGCGTAGGCGGTGTTGGGCCGGATGGACAGCACCGTGGCCGCACCCTGCCGGGCGAGCTCGAGGTTGACGAAGAGGCCGTCGCTACGGTGCACGTAGGCCAGCAGGCGGCCATAGTCGTCGCGGGCCTCGAGATCCCGCTCGAGACGCACGGCGGTGCCGGGCGGGACGAGCAGCTCCGTCAGCGCGGTGGCTTCAGGGCCGTAGCACTCGACCGGCGAGTTCTCGTCCTTGGTCTCGGGCGTGTCGATGCCGATCAGGCGGATCCGCTCCATGCGGCCGCCGATGTCGACGTCGATCGTGTCCCCGTCGACGATCCGCTCGACGACGGCAGCCTCCGGCCGCGGGGCCCGCGGGCGGCGGTGGACGGAGGGCCGGTCGAGCGGCAGCCCACGAGGGCGACCAGCGCCGAGGCTGCGAATGCTGAGACGGGGCCGGCGGCACGGAGATGGGGCATCGGAGACTCCAGGCGGAACCCCTCCGTGAGGAGGGACGGCGACCGGCCGCCCGCAGCGGCGAGCGCGCAGTCTGGCACGGGGGTGTCGCAGTGGGACGGCGGAGGGCGCGGTGTACCGTCGCCAGCAGTGGTCGCGACGGTGGGCGTGAAGCGAACGATCTGGTGGGACGGGCAGTCCGTCACCGTGATCGACCAGCGCTACCTGCCCCATCGCTACGTGACGCGGCGCTGGCGGACGGTGGAGGACGTCGCCGACGGCATCCGGGTCATGCAGGTGCGCGGCGCGCCGCTCATCGGCGTCGCGGCCGCCCACGGCGTCGCCCTGGCCATGGCCGCCGACGCCCGCGACGCGGCCCTCGACCACGCCATGGACACGCTCTCGTCCACCAGGCCGACGGCGGTCAACCTGCGCAACGCCCTGGAGCGGATCGACCAGGACGTCCGCCCTCGGCCGACCGAGCTGCGGGCGGCTGCCGCCCGGGTGCTGGCCGGCCGGCTGGCCGACGAGGACGCGGCCGCCTGCCGCGCCATCGGCGAGATCGGCGCCCGGCTCATCAGGGACGTGGCGGACAGGGTCGATCGGCCGGTCCAGGTGCTCACCCACTGCAACGCCGGCTGGCTGGCCTGTGTCGAGTGGGGGACCGCCACGGCGCCCGTGTACATCGCCCGGGAGCGAGGGCTGAGCGTGCACGTCTGGGTGAGCGAGACCCGGCCCCGCAACCAGGGCGCGTCGCTCACGGCCTGGGAGCTGGCCCAGCGACGGGTGCCGCACACGGTCGTGGTCGACAACGCCGCCGGCCACCTCCTGGCCTCGGGGCTGGTCGACCTGGTCCTGGTCGGCGCCGACCGCATCGCCGCCAACGGCGACGTCGCCAACAAGATCGGCACGTACCTGAAGGCGCTGGCGGCCCGCGACAGCCAGGTGCCCTTCTACGTCGCGGCGCCGACGACGACGTTCGACCTGCGGGCCGACTCGGGTGCCGTCATCCCGATCGAGGAACGGGGGGCGAACGAGATCACGAAGGTCTACGGACGGGCCGACAACGGCCACACCATGGGCGTCACCGTCACGCTGCCGGACACCGAGGTGCGCAACTGGGGATTCGACGTCACCCCGGCCCGCCTCGGTCTCGGGCTTCATCACGGAACGGGGGCTGATCCCGGCCGCACCCTTCGCCATCGCCCAGCTCCTCTCGTGACGGCGAGCGGGAGCCGCGGGGCGGTCGTGTCAGCGGCGCGGCAGCTCTCGGCCTGGGGGCTCAACGCGGGGACGGCGGGCAACGTCGGCCTGCGGGTGGACGGCGGGCTCCTGGTGACGCCGAGCGGCGTTCCGGCCGAGGAGCTGCGGGAGGAGGACGTCGTGGCGCTGGACGCGGCCGGCACACCGCTACCGGGGCAGTTGGTGCCGACCAGCGAATGGCGGCTGCACGCGGCCGTGCTGGCGGCGCGGCCGGACGTGGTGGGCGTCGTGCACACGCATTCGCCGGAGGCCACCGCGGCGGCGTGCGTGGCCCGCCCGGTGCCCGCCGTGCACTACGTCGTGGCCCGCACCGGCCGGTCGACGGTGCCCTGTGCGCCGTACGCCACCTACGGCACGGAGGAGCTGGCCGGCAACGTGGTCGCCACGCTCGGCGACGGCATGGCCTGCCTGATGGCCAACCACGGCCTGCTGACGGTGGGTCCGACGCTCGACGCCGCCGTCGCGCTGGCCGCCGACGTCGAATGGCTGGCCGGGGTCTGGCGCCGGGCGTCGGTGCTCGGCGAACCAATCGTCCTGCCGGACGAGGAGATCGCCCGGGTGGCCGAGCGGTTCAGGACCTACGGCCAGCCGCCGACCTGAACGGTTCGTGGCCGATCTCACCGGAACTGGTGCGACCAGGTCGGCCATGAACGATTCGGAAGGATCAGGCGGGACCGGGACCCGGGCGCGGTCAGCCCCAGATGCTCCGGCGGGGGGCGGGGGTGACCACCACCGCGCCCTCGAGCGTGCCGATGGGCGTGATGCACAGACGCGTCTCGGCCCCGTCGATCACCGACTCGCACTTGCCGCAGATCCCCTCCTGGCAGCCCCGGCGGGGGCGGGCGTGGCCGGCGATCTCGCGGATGGCCTTGAGCGCGGCCATGGTCGGATCGCACGTGATGGCGTAGGCGGTGCCGTCGACCGTGAGCGTGGTGGTCGTGGCCGGCTCGCCGTAGCCGGCGAAGCCGCCGTTGCGGTCGATCCAGTTGCCCTCGGCCGTGTCGGAGACGGGCATGGGCGGCACGGTACGGTCGCGACGCTCCAGCCGACAACGCCTTCGTTCCACACAGAGGAACGCAGTGCTTGTCCCTGGAACAGCCGAGGTGCGAGCGTGGGCGACGAGCCACCACGATCGAGGAGGAACTGGTCATGGCTTTCGATGGGGAAGCGTTCGTCGCCGAGATGCGCCAGGAGCTCATCGACTCCGGCCGCACGCTGGACAAGGCGGTCTGGGTCGAGAAGGTGACCCAGGGCGAGGCCACGCCGCAGGAGATGGTCGGCTGGGCCCGGCAGCACTACTGGGGCGTCACGTACCACACCCGCCGCTTCCTCTCGATCTGGGTCGGCCGCATCCCCTACGAGATGACCGATGCGGTCATCGAGAACATCGGCGAGGAGGTGCTCGGGATCCAGTCCAAGTCCGGCTACGGCCACCTGCACTGGCTCTTCCAGTTCACCCGTGCGCTGGGCGCGCCGGACAGCGTGATCGAGGAGGCGACCCCGAACGTGGCCGCCGTGCTGTCGGAGAGCCTGCTCTACAACCTGGCCCACCAGCGGCCCTGGTACGAGTTCCAGTTCGGCGCCATCCTCGGCATCGAGAACCAGATCCCGGACGCGTACACCCGCGCCGTCCAAGGCTTCAAGGAGCACTACGGCGACGTGCTCTCGCCTGACGACTACGCCTTCCACACCATCCACATCGCGGTGGACGAGGAGCACGGGGGCGGCGTCGGCGCGTTCGCCGAGCGCTACCTCGACACGGACGAGAAGCGACGCTCGGCTCGTGCCGCGTACTTCGCCGGCGCCGAGGCCACCCGCCGCTGCTGGGACGCCTTCGAGGGCGCCACATGGTGATACCGGGGACCGCTCGTGGCTGACGACCGACGGGCGGACGCGGCCGACGCGCTCTGGCACGCCGACCAGACGAAGGAGCCGATCGCCCCGCTCACGGAGACCTGGCCGGACATCGACGTCGTCGACGCGTACGAGATCCAGCAGGCGAACATCGCCCGCCGCCTCGAGGCGGGTGCCATCGTGCGCGGTCACAAGGTGGGTCTCTCGGCCAAGGCCATGCAG
The DNA here is from genome assembly GCA_963813375.1 of uncultured Acidimicrobiales bacterium. Taxonomy (GTDB): domain Bacteria; phylum Actinomycetota; class Acidimicrobiia; order Acidimicrobiales; family Ilumatobacteraceae; genus DASTFY01. Next base: position 277,971 of record CAWEYT010000015.1, read on the forward strand.
GAGATGCTCGGTGTGCACGAGCCGGACTACGGCCACCTGCTCGACGACATGTTCTGCTACGAGCACGACGTCGTCCCGATGTCGCGCTTCTGCCAGCCACGGGCCGAGATCGAGGTGGCGTTCGTGCTCGGGCGCCCGCTGGCGGGGCCGGGGGTCACGGTGGCCGACGTGGTGCGCGCCACCGACTACGTGCTCCCGTCCATCGAGATCGTCGACTCGCGGGTGCGGGACTGGAAGATCAAGATCCAGGACACCATCGCCGACAACGCGTCCTCCGCGGCGCTGGTCCTGGGCGGCCGGCCGACGCGGCTGCACGACGTCGATCCGGCCCTCATCGGCGCCGTGTTGCGCAAGAACGGCGAGATCGTCGAGACGGGCTGCAGCGGCGCCGTGCTCGGCAACCCGGTCATCGCCGTGGCCTGGCTGGCCAACAAGGTGGCGCAGTTCGGCGTGACCCTGGAGCCCGGCCATGTGATCATGCCGGGCTCGTGCACCCGCATGGTGCCCGTGGCCGCCGGCGACGCGATCCGGGCCGACTTCGACCGGCTCGGCCACGTGAGCGTCCGGTTCGCCTGACAGGAGAGGAGGAGCACGGTGCCCACCAAGGTGACGGCCGCCATCGTCGGGCCCGGCAACATCGGGACCGACCTCATGGAGAAGCTGCGGCGCTCGCCGGTGATCGAGCCCCGCTACATGGTCGGGGTCGACCCCGCGTCGGAGGGGCTGCGGCTCGCCGAAGAGGCCGGCCTGGAGGCGTCGTCCGAAGGCGTTGACTGGCTGCTGGCCCGCCCCGAGCTGCCGGCCATCGTGTTCGAGGCGACGTCGGCGTACGTGCACGTCCGCAACGCTCCCCGCTACGAGGAGGCCGGCATCAGGGCCGTGGACCTCACGCCTGCGGCCCGCGGCCCGTACGTGGTGCCGCCGGTCAACCTGCGCGAGCACCTCAACCGGCCCAACCTCAACATGGTGACGTGCGGCGGGCAGGCGACGATCCCCATCGTGCACGCCGTCAACCGCGTGGCGCCCGTGGACTACGCCGAGATCGTGGCCACGGTGGCCTCGGCCTCGGCCGGACCAGGCACCCGGTCCAACATCGACGAGTTCACCCGCACCACGGCCAAGGCGGTCGAGGTCATCGGCGGCGCGGCGCGAGGGCAAGGCCATCATCATCCTCAATCCGGCCGACCCCCCGCTCATCATGCGCGACACCATCTACTGCTCGCTGCCCGCCGACGCCGACGAGGCCAAGGTGGCCCGATCCATCCAGGACATGGTGGAGGAGGTGCAGGGCTACGTGCCGGGTTACCGCTTGCGCGGTGAGCCGCAGTTCGATCGCTTCGAGGACGGGACGGCGCGGGTGGCGACCTTCCTCGAGGTCGAGGGCGCGGGCGACTACCTGCCGCCCTACTCGGGGAACCTGGACATCATGACGGCCGCGGCGACGAAGGTGGGCGAGGAGATCGCCCGGGAGCTCGTGACCGAAGGAGGAGGAGGCGCATGACGTACTCGGACCAGCTCGACATCCGGGTCACCGACACCAGCCTGCGCGACGGCTCGCACGCCAAGCGGCACCAGTTCACCGAGGAGCACGTGCGGTCGATCGTGGCCGCGCTCGACGACGCCGGCATGCCGGTGATCGAGGTCACGCACGGCGACGGCCTGGGTGGTTCCTCTTACAACTACGGCTTCTCGAAGACCGACGAGCGGGTGCTGATGAAGGCCGCGGTGGAAACCGCCCGGCGGGCCCGCATCGCCGCGCTCATGCTGCCCGGCCTCGGCACGAAGGACGACATCAAGGCCTGCGCCGACCTGGGCGTTTCGATCGTGCGGGTGGCCACCCACTGCACCGAGGCCGACATCTCGATCCAGCACTTCGGCCTGGCCCGGGAGATCGGGCTGGAGACGGTGGGGTTCCTGATGATGGCCCACTCCCAGCCCCCGGAGGCGCTGGCGACGCAGGCTCGGATCATGGCCGACGCGGGCTGCCAGTGCGTGTACGTCGTCGACTCGGCCGGGGCGATGGTGCTGGAGGATGCGTCGGCGCGGGTCGCGGCGCTCGTGGCCGAGCTCGGCGGCGACGCCCAGGTCGGGTTCCACGGCCACGAGAACCTCGGGCTCTCGGTGGCCAACAGCGTGCTGGCCGTGCGGGCCGGCGCGGTGCAGATCGACGGGTCCACCCGGGCGTTCGGGGCCGGCGCCGGCAACACGCCGCTGGAGTGCTTCGCCGCGGTGGCCGAGCGGCTGGACATCGTCACCGGCCTCGACGTGCTGAAGATGATCGACGTGGCCGAGGACGTCGTGCGGCCGGTGATGGACGGCGAGTGCGTGAAGGACCGCCTGGCCGTGATCATGGGCTACGCCGGCGTGTACTCGTCCTTCCTCAAGCACGCCTATCGGGCGGCCGAGCGCTACGACGTCAGTGGTGCCGACATCCTGCTCGAGTGTGGCCGGCAGAAGCTCGTGGGCGGGCAGGAGGACCAGATCATCCAGATCGCGGCGACGCTGGCCGGCGCCCCCTCGTGAGCGCCGTCGGCCTGGACCTCGTCTCGGAGGCCGCGGTCATGCTGGCCGCGGCGACCGCCGACCAGGTCGCCATCCCCCGCCTGACCGCGTCCTACCCGGATCTCTCCCTGGAGGTCGCCTACGCCATCCAGGCCGAAGGGTGCGCGCAGCGGGTGATGTCCGGCGAGCGGGTCATCGGGGCGAAGCTCGGGCTGACGGCGCGGGCCAAGCAGGAGCAGATGAAGGTGGCCGAGCCGGTGTACGGCCGCCTGCTGTCCGGCGGCCTGCACCCGTCCGGCGACCCGGTCGCCGTCGATGAGCTCATCCATCCGCGGGTGGAGCCCGAGATCGTCTTCGTCATGAAGGACGGCCTGCGCGGGCCCGGTGTCACGGCGGCCGAGGTGCTCGGCGCGACGCGTGCCGTCTGCTGCGGGCTGGAGATCATCGACTCCCGCTACGCCGACTTCTCCTTCACCGCGGCTGATGTGGTGGCCGACAACACGTCGGCGGCCCGGGTGGTACTGGGACCGACGATGGTCGACCCGGACGGGCTCGACCTCGCCCTCGTCGGCCTGCTGCTGGAGGTCGACGGCTCGACGGTGGCCACCGCCGCCGGCGCCGCCACCATGGGTCACCCGGCCGAGGCGGTGGCGATGCTCGCCAACTGGCTGGGGGCGCGGGGCGAGGCGATCCTGCCCGGCTGGATCGTCTTCTCCGGGGGACTGACCGCAGCGGTACCGCTGGCCGCCGGGACGACGGTGACGGCGACGTTCGGCCACCTCGGTTCCGTGTCCGTGCGCGGGATCTGACCGCGCCCGTGAAGGACCTCCTGCTGGACTTCGGCGGCGTCCTGCTGCGGACGCCGTTCGAGCTGCGCCACGAAGCCGAGCGGTCGTTGGGGCTGGCGCCCGGCACGCTGTCGTGGGCCGGGCCGTTCGACCCGCCGTCCGATCCGCTCTGGCGGCAGTGGCAGGCGGGCGAGGTCACCGAACGCGAGTACTGGGCCCGGCGGGCCGCTTCCCACGGGCTCGAGACGCAGACGTTCATGGGTGGGTTCTTCGAGCCCGGCGGCGACCACCTGATCCGGGACGAGATGTGGGATCTGGTGCGGGCCCACCACGCCGCCGGTGGCCGCGTGGCCATCCTCACCAACGATCTGCGGGCCTTCCACGGCACCGAGTGGCTGGAGTCGATCACGGTGCTCGGCGAGATCGACATCCTCATCGATGCATCGATCACGAAGGTGCTCAAGCCCGACCCTGGCGCCTACGAAGCCGCGCTCGCCGCCCTCGGCGATCCCGATCCCGGCACGGTGGTGTTCGTGGACGACCAGCAGAACAACCTCCGCGGCGCCGACGCCTGCGGGATGCTGACCGTGTTCTTCGACCCCGTCGACGTGCCCGGCTCGGTGGCCCGGGTGGAGAAGGCCCTGTCCGACTGACCGCGACTGCCGCGGTCGGTCAGGCGACGGTCACCGTGCGGCAGCCGAGGGACACGGTGCGGGCGCCCGCGCCCACTCCGAGCGCCTCGACGCAGACCGACTGACTTCCTCGAGCTGCCGCCACGGGGTAGCCGAAGCCGTGGAACGGACCCATGCCGTTGTGGGTGCGGGCGACGTCGGGCCGGGGGCCGTTGGCGATGACCACCCTCCGCCCGGCGCCGGTGGTGATGGCGACCTGGATGGGAAGGTCCGACTCCGGGTCGAACGCCCAGCCGCCGACGATGACCTGGCGGTTGCCGGGCACGACGACCTCGATCCCACCGACCGGGTCGGTGCCGCCCGGGTGCGGGAGCGTGGCTGCGTAGTCCCGCAGCCGCTTCCACTGGGCCGGGTCCTCCATGCCGAGGGCCCACTGCGCGATGCCCGAGATGCCGTACTTCCCGACGAGGCGGGCCTTGCCCAGCATCGACTCCACGTCCGGGTACCAGACGGTGCGGGTCACCTGGCAGGTCACGGTGGACGGCGGGGCCGGGCCGCCAGGGGTGGCGGGAGGCGGCGGCCCGGTGAACGTGTCGACGTACGTGAACGTCATCTCGCTCGACGCCACGTCGCGCACCGGCGTGGCCCGCTTCTGCTGCACGAGCGCGGGCATGTTGATCACCCGCACGTCACGCTTGGCCGGAGTCACGCCGGCCGGGCAGGTCCCGGTGACGCGGACGACGAAGTCCCGCCCGTAGGCCGGTACCCCGACCTGGATCTTGGCCGGGGCGACCACCTTGACCGCGTACGAGACGATCCCGTCCACCCACGGCAGCGGAGCGATCGGGCCAGCGGCGCTGAAGCTGAAGTCGTAGGCCATGATCCGCAGCCGGTCGATGTGGTTGCCGATCGCCGCCCAGTCGTACACCCAGTACCCGCTGCCGGCGGCCCGGGTGCCGTTGTAGATCGGCGGCGTCGTGACCGTGAGCAGCTTGGCCCGGCTGTGCAGCGCCGCGCCCAGCTCGCTCACGAACGCCACCCACGCCGGCCGGGTCGAAGCCCAGCTGGCGGTGCCGTCGGCGAAGGCGAACTGCTCGTAGTCCAGATCGATCCCGGCGTAGCCGTTCGTCTCGACCAGCTTGACGAGGGCGGCCACGTGGCGGCCGCGCTGCGCGGGGTCGGCGAGGAGGGCCGCCATGGCGCGGGCCGGCATGCCGTCGCGGACCGCCGGCACCAGAGGCAGGTTGGCGGCGCGGGCCTGCTGCACGACCGCGGCCTGCTCGTTGGCCGGTTCGTCGGACACGATGCTCTCGGCGCCGGTGGCCCTGAACCAGAACGGCGAGACCTCGGACACGAGGTCGCGCGCCGTCTCGATGCTGGTCTGCCCGGTGTCCGTGCTCCAGTAGGGCACCCAGCCGGTGACCATGCGCCGCGGCGGTCCGCAGCCCGCCAGGACCACGAGCGTCACCAGGAGCCCGGCCCGGGCGGCCCTCGTGGACCGGCGAGCCAGGCCGTTCATCTCACAGCCGGTCATCTCACAGCCGCTCGATCACCGTGCCGGTGCCCAACCCGCCGCCGCAGCACATCGTGATCAGTCCGTAGCGCCCGTCGGCGCGTTCCAACTCGTGCACCGCCTTCGTCATCAGGACGGCGCCCGTGCCCCCCAGCGGATGGCCGAGGGCGATGGCGCCGCCGTTCGGGTTGACCCGCTCCATGTCCGGATGGACCTCCGCCGCCCACGCCAGCACGACGGACGCGAAGGCCTCGTTGATCTCGACGGTGTCCATCTGATCGATGGTGAGCCCGGTGCGGTCGAACAGGCGCTGGGTGGCGTCGATCGGGCCCGTGAGCATGAGCACCGGGTCGACGCCGACCAGGCAGGTGTCGACCACGCGGGCTCGCGGGGTGAGGCCCAGCGCGGCGGCCTTCACCTCGGTCATGAGCAGGACGGCGGCTGCGCCGTCCGAGATCTGCGACGACGAGCCCGCGGTGTGCACGCCGTCGGGCCGGGCGACCGGTTTGAGTTGGGCCAGCGCCTCCAGCGTCGTGTCGCGCAGACCCTCGTCTCTCGCCACCGTGTGGGTGGTCCCGGCCGGTTTGCCGTCGGCGTCGAGGTCCGGGGCTTCGACCGTCACGTAACTGCCGGCGAAGCGGTCCTCGGCCCACGCCCGGGCGGCGCGCTGCTGGCTGGCCAGACCGAAGGCGTCGGTGTCCTCGCGCGTGATGCCCCACTTGTCGGCGATGCGCTCTGCGCCCTCGAACTGCGAGGTCATCTCGTACTGGCCGAAGTAGGCCTTGGGGATCGGCACGCCGAGGCCGAGGTCCTTGCGGGAGTTGGAGCCGATCGGGATCCGGCTCATCACCTCGACACCGCAGGCCACCGCCACGTCCACCACACCGCCGGCGACGAGCGAGGTGGCCAGGTTGGTGGCCTGCTGGCTCGATCCGCACTGCGTGTCGACAGTGGTGGCCGGCACCGAGAGGGGCAGGCCGGCGGCCAGCCACGCCGTGCGGGTGACGTTGAAGCTCTGCTCGCCCACCTGGCTGACGCACCCGCCGACGACCTGGCCGACCTCGGCCGGATCGATGCCGCTTCGGCTCAGCAGCTCGCGCTGGACGGTGGAGAGCAGGTCGGCCGGGTGGACGCTGGACAGGCCCCCGCCCCTGCGCCCGACAGGCGTGCGCACGGCGTCGACGATCACGACACTGGTCATCACGGCATCCTACGAGGGCTGTTCGGCGCCCGCCCCGGCGCGACCGCTCGCAGCAACACGATCCGGTTCACATCAACTTGTCCCGCGGGCGGCGCCCCTGATACGCCTCGACGGCCATGGCGGCCGAGTTCGTCCCGATGCTGCTCCCGCCCGATTCGCCGGCGGTGTCCGGGACGCGGTGGTACTGGGTGCAGGCGGGCCAGGTGGGCATCAGCGAGGTCGCGCCGGAGGACGGCTGGCCGGTGCACTTCCTCGGGATGCTCGGGACCGAGGCCTGCTGGGCCGTCGAGGTCCCGGACGGACACGCCGGGCCGTCCGACCGCCCCATCCTCGACCTGCGCCGCCTGTGGAGCGAGGTGGAGCTCGTCGACTGGATCGTGGCCGGTCGCGCGGTGCAGCTCGTGGCCTGGGCCTCGACCCACCGCTTCTGCGGCCGCTGCGGCTCGGCCACCGTCCCGGCGCCGGGGGACCGGGCCATGCGCTGCCCGGACTGCGGGCTGCTGGCCTATCCGAGGCTGGCCCCGGCCGTCATCGCGCTCGTCCACCGGCACACCGAGGAGCGGGGTGACGAGGCCTTGCTGGCGCGCGGGGTGCAGTTCGCGATGCCGATGTTCTCCTGCCTGGCCGGCTTCGTGGAGCCGGGCGAGACCCTCGAGGAGGCTGTCGCCCGCGAGGTGTTCGAGGAGGTCGGCGTCCGGGTGGACGACGTGACCTACCAGGGCTCCCAGCCCTGGCCGTTCCCGCACTCGCTCATGATCGGGTTCTTCGCCCGGTGGGTGGAGGGCGACATCGCCATCGATCCGACGGAGATCGCTGAAGCCGGCTGGTTCACGAGGGATGACCTGCCGCCGATCCCGCCGCCCATCTCGATCGCCCGCAAGCTCATAGATCGGTGGCTGGCTGCAGGTGACGACCGAAGAACTCCAGGATGATCTCCATCCGCTGACGGCGGTGGGCCGGCGAGCCGGAGCGGGAGAGCTCGTGGTTCTCGGCCGGGAAGCGGTGGAACTCGACCTCCTTGTCCAGGAGGCGCAGCGCCACGAACAGCTCCTCGGCCTGGTTGATCGGACAGCGCAGGTCGTCCTCGGAGTGGAGGATGAGCATCGGCGTCTCGATCTCCCGCACGAACCGGATGGGCGACATGCGGGCGTACAGCTCCGGGTCATCGAGGTGGCTGACGCCGTGGTTCGTGCGGAACACCGTCGCGATGTCGGAGTTCCACTCCTCGCTGACCAGGTTGTTCACGGAGCGCTCGCTGCAGATGGCCTTGAACCTGGTGGTCGTGCCGGCCAGCCAGGTGGCCATGTAGCCGCCGTAGCTGCCGCCGAGCATCCCGACCCGGTCGGGGTCGGCCGCCGGCCACCGGGCGAGCGCAGCGTCGAGCGTGGCCAGCACGTCCTCCACGTCGACCGAGCCCCAGCCCCGCCCGGGCGCCTTCGGGTGGTCGGGCCCCATGATGGCCTGACCCCACGCCGTGTCCCGGCCGGACGAGCCGCGCGGGTTGCCCATCACCACGATGTAGCCGGCCGCGGCCTGGATCTGCGCCTCGTCGAAGAACCGGTTGCCGTACTGGCTGAACGGCCCACCGTGCACGTTGAGGAGCACGGGATAGCGCTGCGCGGGGTCGAAGTCCGGAGGGGTGAGGACCCAGGCGTCGACCTCCATGCCGTCGGTCGACGGCGCGGTGAACTGCTCGACCGGGACGACGCCGGCACGGGCGGCGAAGCGCTCGGTCAGGAACGTGAGCCGCCGCTCCTGGCCGTCGGCGCCGATCGCGTACAGCTCCGGTGGACGCTCGGGCGTGGAGACCGTGAAGGCCACGGTGCCACCAGCGGCGTCGAACCCGGTGATGACCCGCTCGCCACCGACGGCCAGCAACGGGGGCCCGCTGCCGTCCGGCGCGACGCGGTAGAGGTGAAGGTCGCCCCGGTCCTCGCACGAGGCGATCAGCTCGCCGCCGTCCCAGATGGGGGCCTGCGCACCCGGGAACGGGGCGAACGTCCGGTCCAGGCCCGACGACACCCACCGCCGCTCACCGGAGGGCAGGTCGAGCACGCCAACCATCGCGTTCTGGGGATCCGTCAAGGGGTCGTCCTGGCCGAGGAAGGCCACCTGGGCGCCGTCGGGCGACGCCGACGGGCTGCTGTACAGACCGGTCTGGTCGGTGAGGGCGCGCCGCTCGCCCTCGAGGGGGACGAGGTGGAGGTCCTCGGCCAGGTCACGGTCCCAGGTGTCATAGGCGGCGCCCGAGCAGACCAGCCCGGACGAGTCGGGCAACCAGGCCGGCCCCCCGAAGGAGTACTCGCCCGGGGTCAGGTTGCGGGGCGCCTCCGTCCCGTCGGCGGGCACGACGTAGAGGTGCCGGGGCCGGTCGTAGACCCAGTCCTCGCCGTTGAGCCGTGAGAAGAACCGGGTGATGCGGCGGGGCGGCTGCTTGGCCGGATCGCTCTCGTCGTACCGGGGGTCGAGCGTGCGCGAGGCGAAGGCCAGGTACTGCCCGTCCGGGGACCACCGCAGCTCCTCGACCCCTCCCTTCAAGGCGGCGACGGTCCGGACCTCGCCCGGGCCGTCGACCGGGAGGAGGTGCAGCGTGGTCTCCTCGTCCTTCTCGCCGCGGTGGGAGGCGAAGGCCAGCATGGCGCCGTCGGGTGACCACACCGGCGAGCTGTCGCCCTTCTCGCCGGCCGTCAGCGGACGAGGCGGTGCGCCACCGGACGTGGAGGCCAGCCAGATCTGGCTGCGGTAGCGGTTCGCGGGTTCGTCGACCCTGGCGACGACGAAGGCGATCCGCGTGCCGTCGGGCGACACGGCGGGAGAGGCGGCGGAGACGAGGCCGGCGATGTCGGTCGGGCGCATCGGCGCGAACGTAGCCGGGGGGCTACGCTGCGACTTTCCTCTCCCGGGGTGGGGACCAACGTGGACAGCGTGGGCGAAGCAACCGGCCGTGTGGCCGGGCAGCCGCCGTTGACGGGCACGAGCGCGCTGGGCTCGCGCGCGCCGCTCGCCGCCCCCCGCCGGGACTTCGCCGGTCCCGTCCGCGCCCGCCCACCGACATCCGGCGACTGGGGTGGTCCGGCCGGCGGGACGTCGTTACGCCGCCTCGGCGAGCTGGGGGGCAACCGGTCGCGCCGCACGTCGCCGGGCTGGCGGCCGCGCTTGCCGCGCTTCCGGCTCCGCCGCCTGATCTGGGTGGCCTTGGCCGCGGTGGTGGCCGGCCTGGCCTGGATCGGGTTGCGGCTGGTGTCGGCCGGACCCAGCGTCGCCGGGGTGACCGACGGCGAAGTGGTGTCACCGACGGCACTCGCCCAGCGGGACATCACGGTGACCACCGAGGGCGATCTCGACTCCATCGAGGTGCGCCTGAACGGCCGAACCTCTCCCCAACGTCGTCAACGACGGCTCGATGCTGCACGTCCGGCTCCCGACGCTCGTCGACGGGACCTACGAGCTGGCGATCACCTCGGACCGTCGCCCGTTGGGCCGGGTCACCACGACCCGCGACTTCACGGTGGACGGGACACCGCCGGCGCTGCGCTTCGCGCCCCCGGCCGAGCCCGTGCCGCTCGACGAGCCGCTCACGCTCGTCGGCACCGCGGACGGAGCCACCGAGGTGGCCTCGCCGGGCGCGGAGGTGGAGGTCGAGGGGTCGGAGTTCTCGCTCGTCTTCCCCTACCCGCCGGCCGCCCCCGTGGAGATCGCCGCCACCGACGAGGCCGGGAACCGTGCGGTCATGTCCGTCGTCGTGCCCGTCGCGTACCCCGAGACGAAGGGCGTCCACGTCACCGCCAATGCCTGGGCCGACCCGGTCCGCAAGGCGGAGATCCTGCGAATGATCACGGAGAAGCGGATCAACACGGTGGAGCTCGACCTCAAGGACGAGGACGGCATCGTCGGCTACGCGTCGGACGTGAAGCTGGCCCGCGACATCGGTGCGGTGCAGGCCAGCTATGACCTGAAGGCCGCGCTCGACGAGCTCCACGGCCTCGGGGTGCGGGTCATCGGGCGCATCGTCGCCTTCCGCGATCCCATCCTGGCCAAGGCGGCGTGGGCGGCCGGAAACGCGGACTGGGTGCTCCAGACGCCCGACGGGCAGCCCCTGTCGGCGTACGGAGGCTTCACCAACTACGTGAAGCCGGAGGTGCGGGCCTACAACCTGGCCATCGCCGAGGAGGCGGCCCGCGCCGGCGTCGACGACATCCTTTGGGACTACGTCCGGCGGCCCGAGGGCGACCCGGCGACCATGGTGGTGCCCGGCCTCACCGGTCTCTCCAGCGAGGTCATCGGCCAGTTCCTGAAGGAGGGCCACGCCCTGCTGCGCCCGTACGGGGTGTACCAGGGCGCGTCCGTGTTCGGCATCTCGGCCACGCGGCCCCAGACGATCGCCCAGGACGTCCCGCTCATCGCGCAGCACGTGGACTACGTCGCCCCGATGGTCTATCCGGACCTCTGGGGCCTCGGCGAGTACAACCTGCCCAACCCCGAGGCCCAGCCCTACGAGATCGTCTCCCGCTCGCTGGTCGACTTCCAGAGCGCCGTCGAGCCGATGGGCCGTGCGGTCGTGCCGTGGCTGCAGGACTACACGCGCCACGTCCCGTACGGCCCGGCCGAGGTGCAAGCCCAGATGCAGGCGGCGAAGGACCGCGGCATCGACAACTGGCTGTTCTGGGACCCGGACACCGAGTACAGCATCGACGGCTACCCGCCCCTGAGCTGACCAGCCCCTACGGTGGGGCCGATGGAACGGGAGCAGTACCTGGAGGCCTTGGCGGCCGACTCGGCCGCCTTCGACACCGCCGTGACCGCCACGCCACTGGAGGCGTCCGTACCGTCCTGCCCGGCCTGGACCGTCGCCGATCTCGTGTACCACCTCGGTGAGGTCCACTACTTCTGGGGCGAGGTGGCCCGCCGGCGCCTGGCCGCTCCGACCGTCGAGCCGCCGGCCCGTCCACCCGATGACGAGCTGGCGGCGTGGGCGGCCGAACAGGCGGCGGAGCTCCAGCGCACCCTGCAGGACGCCGATCCCGCCACACCGGTCTGGACGTGGGTACCCCAGAAGGACGTCGCGTTCATCGTGCGTCGGATGGCCCAGGAGACCGCCGTGCACCGCTGGGACGCCGAGGCCTCGGCCGGCGGACCTCGACCGATCGACGCCGAGCTGGCCAGCGACGGCGTCGACGAGTTCTTCACCTTCTTCATCGACGACGGGCCGCAGGAGGGCGGAGCCACCGTGGGCGGCTCGGTCCACTTCCACGCCACCGACACGCCGGGGGAGTGGGTGGTGCGGGAGGAGGCCGACGGCGCGCTGACCGTGACCGCGGAGCACGCCAAGGGCGACGCCGCCGTCCGCGGGCCGGCGAGCGATCTGCTGCTCGCCCTGTGGCGCCGGATCGGGCTCGACGGCGTGGAGGTGCTCGGCGACCGGGACGTGGCCGAGCGCCTGGTGGCCCGCACCACGGTGGAATGACGGCCTATCCGGTCGTCCTGCGGCTCTCGGGCAGGCGGGTGCTGGTGGTGGGAGGCGGGGGCGTGGCCGCGCGCAAGGTCGAGGGGCTCCTGGCGGCGGGCGCCGCCGTCACCGTCGTCGCGCCGATGGTCGTGGCCGAGCTCCGTGACCTCGCCGCCCGCGGGGACATCGCCGTCGCCGCGCGGCCGTACCGGTCCGGCGACCTGGCGGGCGCGTGGCTGGTCCTCACCGCGACGGACGACGCGGCCACGCAGCAGCAGGTCTTCGACGACGCCGAGGCCGCCGGGATCTGGGTCAACGCCGCCGACGACCCGCAGCGTTGCTCCTTCTTCCTTCCCGCCGTGCACCGCCGGGAGCCGGTGCTGGTCGCCGTGTCCACCCAGGGGACCAGCCCGGCCCTCGCGGCCTGGCTCCGGGACCGACTGGCCGGAGCCCTGCCCGAACGGCTCGAGGAGCTGGTGGCGGCGCTGGTCCGCCGCCGGGCCGAGGTCCAGGCCGAGGGTCGCTCGACGGAGGACGAGGACTGGTCGGCGGTCATCGAGGCCTGGGCGGAGGCGATCGGCGGGGGCACCGGCGTCCGACCGCCAGCCTAAATATGTAAATTCTGATTGCTTTAGTCAGGTTTTGGGTTACGCTCGATCCGTGCCGAGTGTCGAAGAGGTCAAGGCCGCCAGCCGGAGCCTGCGGGGCGACCTGACCGCCGAGCTGGGGGACGGGACGGCGGCGTTCTCCGATGACAGCTGCCATCTCCTGAAGTTCCACGGCATCTACCAGCAGGACGACCGTGACGTGCGCCGCGAACGCACCCGCTCCGGCCAGGACGTCGACCACATCTTCATGGTGCGGGCCAGCGTGCCCGGTGGAGCGCTCACGGCGGCGCAGTGGTCGGCCATGGACCGCGTGGCCGGTGAGGTGGCCGACGGCAGCCTCCGGCTGACCTCGCGCGGTGGCGTGCAGTTCCACTTCGCCCGCAAGGGAGGTCTGGCGCCACTCATCGGACACTCGACCGCCACCTGGTGACGACGCTGGCCGCCTGCGGCGACGTCGTGCGCAACGTCGTGGCCTGCCCCGCGCCGCTGTCCGACAGCCGCCAGAAGGTCCTGCTCGACCTCGCGCAGCGCCTGGCCGCGCGGTTCCGCCCGACCACCGGTGCCTACTACGAGGTCTGGATCGACGGTGACCGCGCCGTCAGCGCCGAGCCAGCACCGCCCGACGCGGCGTCCCCCGCTCCAGCCGGCCCGGATCCAACAGTCGTCGAGCCGCTGTACGGCACCACCTACCTCCCCCGGAAGTTCAAGATCGGGCTGGCCTGGCCGGGCGACAACTGCACCGACATCTTCAGCCACGATCTGGGCCTGGTGCCGGTGCCCGGCGCTGACGGCGCCGATGGCTTCGCGGTGCTCGTGGGGGGTGGGCTCGGCGCCAGCCACGCCCGTCCCGACGACACCTTCCCGCGCCTGGCCGATCCGCTCGGCTGGGTTCCGGCCGACGCCGTCGAGGACGTCGCCGAGGCGGTCGTGCTCGCGTTCCGGGACCTCGGCAACCGGGACGACCGCAAGCGGGCGAGGCTCAAGTACGTCATCGAGGACCTGGGGCTCGACGCCTTCCGCCGCGGAGGTCGAGCAGCGCTTCGGCGCCGCGCTGGCCCCTGCGCCCGAGCTGCCGCCGTGGCACCAGCACGACCACCTGGGCTGGCACCGCCAGGACGACGGTCGCTGGTTCCTCGGGATCCCGGTGCAGAGCGGACGGGTGTCCGGAGGCCTCCGAGCCGCGCTGGCCGAGATCGCCGAGCACCACGAGCTCGACGTGCGGATCACCCCCCGCCAGGACCTGCTGCTCACCGGCATCGAGACGGCGCAGCGGCGGGCCGTGGTCGACGTCCTGCGCCGCCACGGAGTGGCGCTGGCCGACGACCTCACGCCCGTCCGCCGCCTGGCCATGGCCTGCCCGGCCCTCCCCACGTGCGGGCAGGCCTTGGCCGAGGCGGAACGAGTCGCTCCGGAGGTGCTGACCGTCCTCGAGACCGAGCTGGCCGGCCGCGGCCTCGCCGGGCTCGACCTCCACGTGCGCATGACGGGTTGCCCCAACGGTTGCGCCCGGCCGTACACGGCGGAGATCGGCATCGTCGGCCGGACCAAGACCGGGTACGACGTGCATCTGGGCGGGGCGTCAGGCGGGGACCGCCTCGCTCCCGCCGTGGCGCGCAGCGTCAAGCTGGCCGACCTTCCCGGCGTGCTCGGCCCGTGGCTGGACCGCTTCACGGAGGAGCGCCGCGGCGACGAGTCCTTCGGGGACTTCGTGCACCGGGCACAGGCGTCGTGAGCCTCGCCCTCGACGAACTCCCGGCGCCCGTGGCGCTGGCTCGGCCCCGCCGACGGGCCGAGGCGCCCTTCGTCCCATCCCTGACCGACGCCGAGCTGCGCGACCTCGCGCACCAGTTCGAGGGTGCTCCGGCAGAAGAGGTCGTGGGGTGGGCCGCGGCCATGTTCGGCCCCCGCCTCACGGTGGCCGCCTCCATGGGCGACGCCGTCCTGATCGACGTCGCCTCCCGGGTGGCGCCCGGCATCGAGGTGATCTTCCTCGACACCCAGTACCACTTCCAGGAGACCCTCGCCACCGCCGAGCGGATCCGGGACCGCTACCCGATCCACCTGCGGGTCGTGTGGCCCGAGACCCGGCCGGACGACCTCTGGCGGACCGATCCCGATGCCTGCTGCCACGCCCGCAAGGTGCTCCCGATGGAGCGGGCGCTCCAGGGCCGGACGGCCTGGCTGAGTGGTGTGCGGCGGGCCGATTCACCGCTGCGCCAGCAGCTGCCGGTGGTGCAGCGCGACCGGCGTGGGCTGGTGAAGGTCAACCCGCTCATCGGCTGGAGCGACGACGACGTCGCCGAGTACATCGCCGAGCACGACGTCCCCGTGAACCCTCTCGTGGAGCAGGGCTACGCGTCCATCGGGTGCTGGCCCTGCACCCGCCCTGTGCGCAGCGGTGAGGACGCCCGGGCCGGCCGGTGGGACGGCTCGGACAAGACCGAGTGCGGGCTCCACCGGTGACCGTGCACCTCGTCGGGGCCGGCCCCGGCGATCCCGAGCTGCTGACGATCAAGGCCGCCAGGCTGCTGGCCGCCGCCGACGTCGTCGTCCACGACGCGCTCGTCGATCCCGCCGTGCTGGCCATGGTGTCGCCCGCGGCCGAGCTCATCGACGTCGGCAAGCGGCCGGGACGGCCCGTGCCCCAGGAGCTGATCACCGAGCTCCTCGTGCAGCTCGGCCGTCGCCACGGGTGCGTGGTCCGCCTGAAGGGTGGCGACCCGTTCGTGTTCGGCCGCGGCGGCGAGGAGGCCCTCGGGCTGCAAGCGGCCGGGATCGACGTCGAAGTCGTCCCGGGCATCACGTCGGCGGTGGCCGCACCCGCGCTGGCCGGCGTGCCCGTGACCCACCGTGGCCTGTCCGCGTCGGTCACGGTCGTCACCGGGCACCGCCGCCACGGCGACGAAGAGGCCACCGATTGGGAGGCGCTGGCCCAGGTGGGCGGCACCATCGTCGTGCTCATGGGTGTGGCCGAACGAGCAGCCATCGCTCGGCGCCTGATGGCGGGGGGACGGTCGCCGGGCACTCCCGTCGCAGTCGTCGAGCGGGCCGGAACGCCGGCTCAGCGGGTGCGACGAGGCCGACTCGATGAGCTGGCCGGCATGGAGACCGCGCCGCCGGCCACCATCGTGATCGGCCCGGTGGCCGCGCTCGACGTCGTCGGCAGCGCGGCGGCTGCCTACTCGGCCAGCCCCACCGGCTGACCGTCCACGATCTGGTCGAGGTACTCCGACAACCCGTACCCGACCCGTCCGTCGGCCATCGTCCAGCGCGTCATGCCCTCGCTGATGCGGGTGATCAGCCACGGCGCCTCGTCCTCCGCGTCCAGGCTGGCCTCGGGGTCGCGGCGGCGGTTGCGCAGCGGGATGAGGTTGAGCACCTCGCCCTCGAACCGCCACTCGCGGTCCGACCGGCTCGACCGCAGGCGCCCGTCGATGTGGTGGTGGTAGGCGTCGTCGCCGTCGTACTCCGTGGCGATCTCGACGTCGTCGCAGAGGTGGAGCGTGCCGCCCTCCCACACGAACCCGCCCCGTGTGCCCGGCCCGTCCCGACGGGCCACCCGGCTGGCCATGAACCCGAAGTCGGGCCCGGCGTTGGCGGTGAGCCACCGGTAGTACCAGGGCGCCTGCCAGAAGCGCGGTCCCCACGAGTGGTCCCGCAGCCCGTGCCCCGCGACGACCCAGGACTCGTCGCCGACGGTGAGGGTGCCGTGCCCGGCGACGAGCTGCTCGTAGTGACCCTTCGCGAACTCCTCTCCCGGGGCCTCGTGCGGCTGGTCGGGCTCGCCGCCGAACATCGAGCGCCGGCCCTGGCCGGTGAACGTCAGGTGGACCTCGGCGGCGGCGTACGGGTTGTTCGTGAAGGCCGTCTTCGGGTCGGCCATCTCGGTGGGGTCGTCCAGCACCACGAGCTTGCCCGTGAAGTCGACGCGCAGCTCCTCGAACGGGCGGACCATGGTCCACGTGAGGCCACCGGCGTCGAGCGCGGCGTTGTCCACGATCGGCGGCCGCTTGAACATGAAGCCGACCCGGCCGTCCGGGAGGTAGACGCAGACGGTCATCTCGGCCTGGCCCTCGTTGGCCCGGTTGCCGAGGCGGAAGAAGGCGCCCAACCCCACGTCGGGGTCGAACACGTTGACGTACATGCTCTCGTTGAAGTTCGGCTCTGGTCCGAGCTCGTGCGTGTACTCGTCGGCCGGCTCCAGGCGCACTCCCATGCGGGGAGCGTACGTGGCCCGCTCAGCCGAAGAGCGAGAGCTGCTCCCGGCCGGCGGCCAGCTCGGCGACCGGGATCCAGCGGAGGGCGCCGCGCGGGCCGGGCCGGCGCACCTCGAGGCGCGCCGGCGCGATGGCGCGGCTGGCCCCCTTGCGATCCTCCTGCAGGCCCACGCTCCCGTCCCGTTCGCGTCCCGTCACCACGCCCTCCGTCCAGTGGCTCGCCTCGCTGCGACGGAAGCGCACCCGATCTCCCGGCCGGAGGCCGAGCGCCGCCAGCGGCGGCCGTCCTGCGGCCTCATCCACCGGCCGCCCCCATGCGGGCCTGGAGTCGCCGCATCCCGCCCAGCCAGCGGTCGATGTCGGCGGCCTTGCGCTGCATGTGCGTGGCCACGTCGGGGTGAGGGAGGAGCAGGAACCGCTCGGCGCGGATGCCTTCGACCACGACCTCGGCCACCTGCTCGGGCTCCAGCACGTCGCTGGTCGCCCGGACCACGTTGCCGGCCTCGCCGCCGCCCAGCTCGTCGGCGGCCGCCAGCATGTTCGTGTTGACGCCCATGGGGCACAGGCACGACACGCGGATGCCGCGGTCGCCGTAGGTGATGCTGAGCCACTCGGCGAAGGCCACCGCGGCGTGCTTCGTCACGGAGTACGGCAGGTTGCCGATCTGGGCGAGGACCCCGGCCGCGGACGCGGTGGAGCAGAAGTAGCCCTCGCCGCGCGCCAGCCACCCCGGCACGAGGCGGCGGGCGGCGAACAGGTGGGCCTGCCAGTTCACCGCCCAGACCGTCGACCAGACATCGTCGGGCGTCTCGAGGTCGGCTCCCGGGCCGATGCCGGCGTTGGCGAAGTAGAGGTCGATCTCACCGAACGTTGTTTCCGTCCGCTCGATCAGCCCTGTCGTCTCGACGTCGATCCCCACGTTGCAGGCCAGGCCGAGGGCGGAGCCGGGACGGCGGGCGTCGAGCTCGGTCGCCACCGCGTTGGCCCCTGCCCCGTCCAGGTCGGCCACCACGACCGCGCGGGCGCCCTCGTCGTGGAAGCGCCGAGCGAGCGCCCGCCCGATCCCGTTGGCCCCCCCGGTGACGACGACCACCTTGTCGCGCAGCTCCATGCCGGCGATCGTAGGGGAGCGGGTCGGCGCGGCACGGCCGGTGGTGAAGTCGGCGGATGTGGTGAGCGCCACGTGGGGACCGGGGCGGAAACCAGATGTTCACGGGTACGATGCACTCACGACGGCCGATAGAGCAGTACCGTCAACACCAGAGCCCAAGACGAGAGCAGTCCACCCGCTGACAGGAGGAGCGATGACCGAGATTCGGGACGACGCCGTGATCAGCGAGGCCCTGTCCGTGATCGACAAGGCGCTGGCCGACATGCTCAACCGTGAGCTCGTGTCGACCGACGAGGTGGCCGACCTGCTGCTCGACGTCCGCTCGCTCCTCGTCACCGCTCCGCAGCCGGCCGACCACTGACGCCCACGCCCGGGTGATACCCGGGCGTCCAGACGGCTCAGCCCGGATCGGGCCTTCGGTGACCAGGCCGGGGTGATCCCCGGGCCTTCGAGCGACACACCCCGTCTGATCAGGAAGCTGCGGCGCGCGCCGGCTTGCGGCGGCGGGGGCTGGGCTTCTCGCCGACACGCTGCAACTCGGCGAAGGCGCCCTCGATGCAGGTCCGCAGCAGATCGGGATCCTCGACCGCGGCGGTGTCGACGTTGAGCCCCATGTCGAGGCTGCCGCAGTACGAGATGAGCGTGAGGTTGAAGGCCACGCCGAGAAGGGGACCGATCGGGTAGTTGGTCAGGATCTGCGCCCCGGCGATGTAGCAGGGGAAGTCGGCGGCCCGCACGTTGGAGGTGGCGAAGTCCACCGTCTGCGCCTGCGACCGGGCCAGGCGGGTGACGAGCGACGTGGGCAGCGTGGCCGCCACCGCGGCCACGGTCTCCAGGCCTGCCGTGGCGGACGCCTCGCGAGCGGTCGTCGTGGCCTCGTGGATGAGCGCGAAGCGCTCGGCCATCTCCATCTCGCCGGTCGGTACCAGCAGCCGCGCCAGCGAGAAGGCGTTGGAGCCCGACTCCTTGGTCCTCGTGCTGATGGCCATCGAGGCCCGCAGCCAGTCGACGGGCGACCCGACCTTGCGGTGGTACTCGCCGGCCGCCGCCGCCGACGCGGTGATGAACGCCGTGTTCAGGGTGCCGCCCAGCTTCTTGGCGGCGGCCTTCGTCTCTTCGAGCGGCGCCTGCAGCGTCTCCAGCCGGCGGCGCAAGGACCGCCTGGTCCACAGCGTCGAGTGGGCGGCGTCGGTGTCCGAGAGCTGGCTGACGACCCCCCGCACCGTGCCGGCCAGCGACACCCCCGCGGACGGGATCTGGGTCGGGTCGGCCAGCAGGTCCTTGAACTGGCGGCTGATGCCGATGGGCATCCGCATGCTGCCGGCCAAGAGGTCCCGGACCGTGTTGCCGGTCGTCGGGGGTGGCACCGGCTCGGAGCTCGTCTCCGGCTCGGGCGGCATGGGCGGTTCCTCGGCGTCCCGGGTGAGGTCGAGGAACTGCATGGACAGCCGGATGCTGCCCTCACCGTCGGCCACCGTGTGGTGGAGCTTCTGGATGATGGCGCCCCCGCCGCCCTTCAAGCCGTCAACCACGAAGAACTCCCACAGCGGGCGGGTGCGGTCGAACGGATCGGCCACGATCAGCGTCGCCAGGTCGCAGAGCTGCCGCAGCGAGCCCGGCTTCGGCAGGGCCACGTGACGCACGTGGTAGTCGATGTCGAACTCGGGATCATCGACCCAGGTCGGCGGGGTGAGGCTCACGGGCGTGGGCTGGACACGCTGGCGCAGCCGCGGCACCAGGCGGCTCGCCCGTTCCAGGCGGCGCTTGAACCGCTCGTAGTCGGCCCGGCGATCCAGGACGGTGATGTTGCCGACGGTCGACGAGAGGTAGGGATCCTTGTCCAGCCTCCACATGAGGCTCTCCGCCTCGCTCATGCGGGCGTCGAACTGAGGTGGCCGTGCCATGGGCCCACGCTAGGCCACAGGGCGACGGCCCTCCCTCAGCGAGGGATGGACGTGTGCTTGAGCTCGTTCAGGTCGGTCCACTGCAGAGCGTCGACCACGCGCTCGATCGTCGCCCGAGCGACGGCCCCGTCATCGTGCGGCCGGTGCATGAGCCGGACGAACGCGGCCTGGTCGCCCACGATGAACGTGGGCACGCCCCAGACGTGGTGGCTGGCGGCGTACTTGGTGTGCTCGTCCTTGATGGTGGCCAGCGGGCGCCCCGAGGCGACCTCGACCAGCACCGCGTCGGCGTCCACGCCGACCGACTTCAGGCGGTTCACGAGCTCCTGCTCGTCGCGGAGCGATCCTCCGTGCTCGTGCCGGTGGTCGAAGAGGGCGCGGTGGGCGTCGAGGAACCGGTCCGGCATGGTGTCCCGCACGGCCACGCCCATCTGGAGCGCGACGATGCCGCTGTCCGCGTCGGGGTTGTCCCAGACGTCGGGTTGCCCTTCCTCGACGTGGACCTGCCCGAGCGAGAACGGCAGGAAGGTGACGTCCCAGCCGGCGCCGTCGGCCAGCGCGTCGAGCACGTGCTCATGGGCGTTGCGGGCGAAGGGACACCGGTAGTCCCAGGTCACGGCGAAGGTCAGGGGCACGGGGCGTGCAACGCCGCGCCGCGGCGCGCTATTCCGCTCGTGGGCCTTCGCTCAGGGCGCGGGCCAGAGCCGTTTGGCGACCGAGGCCAGTGCCAATCCCACCGCGGCACCGGCCACCACGTCCGACCCGTGATGGATCCGCACGTAGGCCCGGGAGGTCGACACGACCGCGGCCAGCGAGAACCACAGCGGGGTGAGCGCCCGTTCCCCCTCACTGAGCAGGCTGGCCGAGAAGAACGCTGAGCTGGAATGGCCGCTCGGGAAGCTGCTGGTGCTCGGTCGACGCACGGGATAGCGCTCGTCACCGGCCTCCGTGGGGCGGGTCCGGCTGAACAGCCGCTTGATGCCCTGGTTGACCAGGAGGGACTCCGCGGCGACCAGGATCGCCATCCGCACGGCGCGGTCGGTGCGGCGACGCGAGGTGAGGCCGTAGCCGGCACTGACCAGGTGCCAGACGACGGAGAAGTCGCCGAGCGCGGACGCGGCGCGAAAGACGTGGTCCGCGACGGGATGGCCACGGAGACGTTCGAGACCGTCGTCGAACGCGTCGTCGAAGCGCCGAGCGGCGCGGGTGACGGCCGGTGGCGTCACGCGGACAGCGCGGGATCGGCGGTGCCGGGTGGGGCGGGGGCGGAGTCCAACGGGAGCTGCACCGGGCCCCGCCCGTAGCGCACGGGCGCTTCCAGCGCGGCGCGATCCGGGTCGCCACCGAACGCCGGGCACCAGTCCTGGAACGCGCACGACGGGCACAGTCGGTTGGGGCGCGGCTTGAACTCGCCGGTCTCGCAGGCCCGGCTGATGGCCCGCCAGACGGCCTCCGTCCGCTTGGGCAGGAAGCGCGCCGATCGCTCGGTGGGGCGGGCTTCGATGACGGTGGCATCCCGGAGGTACATGAGGCGGATGACGGCGGGACGGCGGCCCAGCGCCTGCTCGCAAAGGAAGGCGTAGAAGTGCACCCCGCCGAGGCGGTGCTGCTCGTAGTGGATGGTCGGGGCCCGACCGGTCTTGTAGTCGGTGACGACGAGCTGGCCGTCCTCGTCCTCCTCCAGGCGGTCGATGATGCCCAGCATGAGCAACCCGCCGACCTGCGCCTCCAGCCGGAGCTCCAGGCCCAGGGGGGCGACGGTCTGCGGGTCCTCCAGGGTGAGGTAGGTGTCCATCAGCGTGTGGGCGTCGGCGACGAAGGCCGCCTCCTCGTCAGCCGAGAGCTCGAGCTGGGCCAGTTCCCGCTCGGCCGGGTCCTCGTGCTCCCGCAGCTCGACCGCGGCCTGCTCGATGCAGGCATGGGCCGTCGCGGCCAGCCGCTCCTCCGGTGGGCGGCCGAGGAGCAGCTCGAGGGCGCGATGGACGAGGGTGCCCTTGACCGCGTGCGGGCTCGGCGGCTCCGGCAGGCGCTCGATGCTGGAGAAGCGGAACGCCATGGGGCAGCTCGTGAAGGACTCCACCCGGGACGGCGAGAGGCTGGTCGGCACCGGGTAGGGCATGAGGACGATGGTACGCCCGGGGTGCTACACCGATGGGGGACGGGCGAGGCGCGCTTCGTCGCCACGTCACGCCCCTTCATGTCCCCGCTCATGTCAGGGTGCGGAGCGATCTGGCGAACGTGTCGATCTCGGCGGCGACGACGGCCGGGTCCTCCATCGGGCCGAAGTGCGAGAGTTGCGGCAAGGTGACGAACCGCCCGTTGGGAAGGGCACCCGCAACGACCGGGCCGAGCTGCCCCGGGGGGTTGTCCTCGAGGCGGCCCGTCAACACCAGCACCGGGCACCGCACCCCGCCCAGGCGATCGAACAGATTCTGCTCGGCACCGCCCTCGAAGATGCGCGCCTCGTGCTCCGGGTCGCACTTGAGCTCGACGGTGCCGTCAAGCCGGTCGACGAAGCCGTGGTCGACGTAGGCCCGGAGTGCGCTCGGAGTGAGGATGTCCAGCGGGGGCTTGCCGGCGTAGTTGTCGAACGCCTCGTCACGGTCGGCGAACACCGTGCGCCGGCGTCGGGCGGCTTCGATCATGGGTGACGGACCCTCCCTCCGGTGAGGATCGCGTGGGAAGGCGATGGGTTCGAACAGGACCAGGCCGGCGAACGTTCCCGGCCGGGCCAGCTCGGCCATGAGCAGGGCCGCCCCGCCCAGCGAGTGCCCGAAACCCAGGGCGCCCTGGAGGCCCAGCGCGTCGGCGGCGGCGACGGCGTCGTCGCCGAAGCGGCTCCAGTCGCCGATGTCCGTCGGCGGGTCCTCGGAGTCCCCGTGCCCCCGGTAGTCCAGGGACCAGCAGTGGAACTCGGGCACCAACTGCGCGGCGAGGGGCGCGAAGACGTAGCCGTGGAACCCGGTGGCGTGGGACAGCAGCAATGCCGGGCCCTCGCCTCCCAGGTCGTGGAGCGCGAGGCCGACGCCGTCGGCCGAGGTCAGGCGCAGGGTGCTGAGGGGCCATCGCCCGATGATCGTCGCCGGCACGGTGGACGCGCCAGATCGGGCCTCTAGCCTGGACTCCCGTGGTTGAGCAGACCGGGGACGTGTTGGCCGCCAACCTCGCTTTCTACTCGGCGTTCGAGGAGCGTGACCTCGACGCCATGGCGGACCTCTGGGATCACGGCGACGATGTCGCCTGCACGCATCCGGGCTGGCCGACGCTGCATGGATGGGGGAAGGTCGGCGCGTCGTGGGCCGCGCTGCTGTCCAACGGCGAGCGGCTGCAGTTCATCGTGGCCGACGAGCTCGTCAGGGTCTGTGGCTCGGTGGCGTGGGTGGCCTGCACGGAGAACCTGCTCGCCGACGACGGCTTCGGGGGCACGGTGGCCGCGCTCAACGTGTTCGAGCACCAGGATGACCGCTGGCTGATCGTCGCCCACCACGGCAGCCCCGTGCCCCGCAAGCGGTGAGGGTCACTCGGAGGACTGGCGCCGCCGTTTGAGCGCCAGGCGGACGAACTCGGCCAGCAGGGCGCCGAGCGCCATCGACACGATGATGACCACCCACGTCCGGGCATCGCGGTCGAAGACGATGAAGTCGACGTTGACGCGCTCGCGGTTCTGCGAGATGAAGAGCGCGCAGACGATGGCGATGACGACGACGGCCACGATGCGGGTCGGGAACCGGTGGCCGTGCGTGTACACCCCGCGATCGCCGCGATCGCCGTCACCGTCCCGGAAGTCCTCGGCCATGCGCGGGATCGTACCGACGGGCGTCAGCGGGTCGGGGAAGGCTCACGGGGCAGCCCCAGCAGCCGCTCGCCGATGATGGTGCGTTGGATCTGGCTGGTGCCGCCCGCGATGCGGCCCGCCGGAGCAGCCAGCACGCCGTCGGCCTCGGGGCCGTCGAGCAGGCTGCGCGCGCCCGGCGACGTCAGCTCGTCTCATGGCGACGTCGTAGAAGAGATCGGTCATGGCCAGCTTCATCAGCGAGCCGGCGACGGACGCCTCGGGACCCTGCCGGCGACCCAGGGCGATGGCGGCGCGCCCACGCATCAACAGCGCGGCCATGCGGTCGCGCTCGACCGACCCTGCGCGTCCGTCGACGGCCGCGAGCTCGCCGGCCATCCCTGCCAGCCGCCGTTCGAGGGAGATCACCGAGGCGCCGATGTGCCCCCGTTCGTTCGTCAGCACCGCCATGCCGACGCCCCACCCGCCGTGGAGCGGTCCGACGAGATCGGTCGCCGGGACGGCGACGTCGGTGAGGAACACCTCGTCGAACTCGGCGTCTCCCGTCATCTGGCGCAGCGGCCGCACCTCGATGCCGGGAGTGCGCATGTCGAGCAGGAAGAAGGAGATGCCCTGGTGGCGAGGCGCGTCGGGATCGGTCCGGGCCATGAGGATGCCCCAGTCGCTCACCCGTCCACCTGAGCACCACACCTTCTGACCGTTGACGATGAAACGATCCCCGTCCTGTTCGGCCCGGGTGGAGAGCGACGCGAGATCGCTCCCGGCGCCGGGTTCCGAGAAGAGCTGGCACCACACCTGCTCGCCCCGCAGCGTCGGGCGCAGGTGGCGGTGGCGCTGCTCCGGAGTGCCGAAGCGCAGGATGCTTCCGCCGGCCAGCACGAGGCCGACCATGTTGAGGACCGCCGGTACGCCGGTAGTGGCGCACTCCTCGATCCAGGCCGCGGTGTGCTCGACGCTGAGGCCCCGCCCACCGTCCTCGATCGGCCAGTGCAGGCCGGCCCAGCCGGCGTCGGCCAACCGCTGCTGCCACGCCTTGGCGTCGTCGATGAGCTCGGGCGGGCAGATGGCGCCGTAGTCGGGGGGCGCCTCGTGGGCGTTGGCGGCGAGCCACGCGCGCGCCTCCCGGCGCAGCTCGTCGACCTCCACCTCAGGCGGTGGGTTCGGGGGGTGGGCAGGCCGGGTCGTCGGCGATGTGGCGGCTCCACCCCACCGAGTCGGCGTCGCCGAGCGCCAGGACGGTGCCGTCGAGGCTGAGGAGGAACTGACCCCGCCCGGTGGACGTGGCCACGGTGGCGTCGGCCAGCGCGGTGTTGACCGGCGGCATGAGCGCCTGGGCCGTCTGCACGCCGGGGGCGGCGACCGAGCAGCGGGCCGTCCACTCGCTGGAGCGCAGGCTGCGGTACGGATCGACCGGGCTGCCGTCCGGCCGATGGAGCTCGAAGTGGAGGTGCGGTACCGACAGCTCGCTGTTGCCGCTGTCGCCCATGTACGCGACGACCTGGCCGGCCGTCACCGTGACGCCCTCGACGATCCCGGGAGCCAGCCGCCACTCCGGCGGATCGGACCCGTCGTCGGTGTCCGGAGCGTCGTTGTTGACGTGGTAGTAGCGGTAGTCCCAGCCCTCGGCGTCCTCGATGACGAGACCCCAGCCGGCCGTCGGGTGGTCCTGCACCAGGTGGGAGACGACGCCGTCGGCCGCCGCCACCAGCGGCTGCAAGCGCCGGCCGATGATGTCGTTCCCGATGTGGCGCCGCGGGCAGCCGTCACCGCCGCGGCAGGCACCCCAGTCGTCGTAGTAGGTGACCGGCCCGGCCACCGGGAAGGTGATGGGACGGACCGGCCAGTCCTCGACCGGTACCGGTGGGAGCTCGGGGGAGGCCACGTCGGTCTCGGTGCTCGGCGGAGGAGCGGGGACCGTCGTGCTCGTCGTCGTCGAGTCGGCGGTCGTCGTCGCGACCGCCGCCACCGAGGTCACGGTCGTGGTGGCCGGGAGCGTCCCCGGTGGTGCCTGGACCACCCGGTGTGGTCGTGGTCGGCGAGCCGTCGACCTCGGGTGTCGTCGTCGTGCTGCCGTCAGGAGCACACGGATCGGGGATCGTCGTGTCGGGAGCCGTCGTCGTCGTGGTGGTGGTGGAGCTCGTCGTCGAGGACGAGTCCGTGGGCTCGCACACCACGGAGGTGGTGGTTGCGGCGTCCTTCTGGCTGTTCCGCCCCTGCTCAGGGGGATCGGCCGTCTGGCTGGCGACGCCGCCGCCGATCAGCGCCAGTGCTGCCGCGCCCGCCAGCCACGAGCGGTCGCCGAGGCGAGCAGCGGAAACGGGGGAACGACGGCGCATGACCTGGAAAAGGCTACTGCCACCGCCGCGGCCCCCCGTCGATCGGGGGTCGATCAGTTGCCCCGCAGGCGGCCCAGCAGCCGCAGCAGCTCGAGGTACAACCAGACCAGGGTGACCAGCAGGCCGAGCGCCGCGAACCACTCCATGTACTTCGGGGCCGCGCCCCGCACGCCGCGCTCGATGAAGTCGAAGTCGAGCAGGAGGTTCAAGGACGCCAGCCCGGCTGCCAGCACGCTGAAGCCGATGCCGAACAGGCTGCTGTCACTGGCCGAGAGGAACGAGATGTTCATGCCGAACAGGCTCAGCACGATGGCCACGAGGTAGAAGACGGCGAGGCCGGCCGTGGCGCCGATGACCACGCTGCGGAACTTGTCCGTCA
Organism: uncultured Acidimicrobiales bacterium; assembly: GCA_963813375.1. Taxonomy (GTDB): domain Bacteria; phylum Actinomycetota; class Acidimicrobiia; order Acidimicrobiales; family Ilumatobacteraceae; genus DASTFY01. The sequence continues at coordinate 304,401 of CAWEYT010000015.1, forward strand.
CCTTGACGATGCGGGCCCGGTAGAGGAACAGCATCACGAGGAACACGCCGAGGGTGGCGCCGACGGCCTGCACCACGATGCCGTCCCACTGCGCGTTGTACGCGGCGGAGATGGCACCGACGAACACGCCTTCGGCGATCGCGTAGATCGGGGCCAAGAACTTGGCGCGGGTCGGCTTGAACGCGGAGAACAGCACGCAGCCGAAGCCGATGAGCACCGCGATGAGGCTCCAGGTCGGGAAGCCGGTGACCTCTCCGGCGGTGACCTCGACCTGGTTCCAGCCCCAGACCGCGGAGGCGAGGAGGAGCACGAACAGGATGCCGGTGACGGCGATCGTGCCGTCCAGGGTCATCGGCCGGTAGGCGCGGTACGGCGAGATCGGGCCGTCGCTCATGGGAGCGGCCTGCGTGCCGGGTGCGGGCGGGGGGAGCGCGGCGTCGGCGCCGCTGGCCGATGCGGTGGCCTTCTCGAAGACCTGGTCGTTGAGGATGGGGTTCGCCACGATGTGCCTCCTGAGGCCTATGGACGGCGCCGCCTGCCGGCGGTGAACGCTGCCGCCTGACGGCGGGGGCGCTGCCGCGAGAACGCTACTGCCGCTCGGGCGGTTCCGGCATCACCCTCCGGCGCCCGGCGCGGATCCTTCCTGCGCCTGCGCCAGGGCCTTCAGGCTGCGGTAGTCGAGCTTGCCGTTGGCGGCCCGCCCCACGCTCGGAACCTCGATGACCCGCTTGGGCGCCTTGTAGGAGGCCAGGTGCGCCTTGACGTGGGCGATGACGTCCGCGGCGTCGACGCTCGTTCCCGGGAGCACCTCGACGAGGGCCGTGATCGCCTCGCCGAAGCGCTCGTCGGGCACGCCGACCACGGCGGCGTCGGCGATCGACGGGTGCTGCTTGAGCACCTCCTCGACCTCTTCCGGGTGGACCTTCTCGCCTCCCGTGTTGATGACCTGGCTGCCCCGGCCGAGGAGGACGACGGCGCCGTCCTCGGCCACCTCCGCCCAGTCACCGGGGATCGAGTAGCGCACGCCGTCGATGACGGCGAACGTGGCCGCCGACTTCTCCGGGTCCTTGTAGTAGCCGACCGGGGTGCGGCCCCGGAGCGCCACCCGTCCCCGCTCCCCGGACCCCGGGACGACGTCCCGCCCGTCCTCGGTCAGCACGCGGGTGTGGGGCCCGAGTCGGAAGCGCGCCGTCGGCTCGGTGCCGTCGGCGGTGGTCGTGGCGTTGGCCATGCCGATGGCCTCGGACGAGCCCAGCGAGTCGATCATGATGAGCCGGGGGTTGTGGCGCAGAAGACCGGTCTTGGTCTCGGCGCTCCACATCACGCCGGACGACACGATCACCCGCAGGGCCGAGATGTCCCACCGGTCCGGCTCGCCGTCGAGGGCTCGCAGGATCGGGCGGGCGAATGCGTCGCCCACGATCGACATGGACTTCACCTGCTCGCGCTGGCAGGTGTCGAGCAGCTCCACCACGTCGAAGCGGCGGGACTCGAGCGTGACCACCGAGCCGGCCAGCGTCAGGTTCCACATGGCGTTGAAGGCGCCGGTGCCGTGCATGAGCGGCGCGGCCGGGAGGTTGAGCGGCCCGGGCCGCGTCGAGGCGTTCGGCCAGGGCCGCCTCCGACGGCTCGGCCGGCAGGGGGTGGCGCGAGGTGGCGTCGAGGCTGGCGATGACGTCGTCCTGCCGCCACATCACCCCCTTGGGCATGCCGGTCGTGCCGCCCGTGTAGAGCAGGTACAGGTCGTCGCCGCTGCGGCCCCACGGCGCCACCGTCCGCGTGGCGGCCGAGCTCGCCGCCTGCTCGTAGTCGACCGCCCAGTCAGGGCAGGGGACGCCGCTGGCGTCGGCGACGTGGAGCCACGTCCGCACGCCCGGCACCCGCTCGCGCACGCGCTCCACCTTGTCGGTGAGGGAGGCGTGGAAGACGACGGCCACGGCGTCGGCGTTGCTCCAGAGGTACACCAGCTCGTCGTCGCCGTAGCGGTAGTTGGTGTTGACCGGGACGAGGCCCGCCTTGTAGAGCCCGAACATCGACTCGAGGTAGGCGGGCGCGTTGTAGAGGTAGTGAGCCACCTTGTCCTGACGCTGCGCGCCGGCGGCGAGGAGCGTCGCCGCGATCCCGTCGGCCCGCCGGTCCATCTCGGCCCAGGTGGTCCGCTGCCCGGCGTGGAGCTGGGCGGTCGCTCCGGGGAAGTGATCGGCCACCCACTCCCACACGTCGGCGAAGTTCCAGCCGTCGGAGTGCACGGACCGGACGGTACTCAGCGGCGCTCGGGTACGGTCGATCCGTGGACTTCGAGCTCCCTGCCGAGGACGATCCCCGCCGACACGAGGTGCGGGCCTGGCTGTCCGACCACCCGAACCCCAGCGCCCGCCAGCTCGCGGAGGGCGGGTACGTCGTGCCGCACTGGCCGCGGCCGTACGGGCTGGGAGCGGACCCGGTCAGCCAGCTCGTCATCGACGACGAGCTCCACCGCGCCGGGGTGCGGCGACCGGTCAACCCCATCGGCATCGGCTGGGCCGGGCCCACGATCCTGTTCGCCGGCACGCCCGAGCAGCAGGCGCGCTACCTGCCGCCGATGCTGGCCGGCGAGGAGTTCTGGTGCCAGCTCTTCAGCGAGCCCGGTGCCGGCTCCGACCTCGCCGGTCTCGGCACGCGGGCCGTGCTCGACGGGGACGAGTGGGTGGTGAACGGCCAGAAGATCTGGACCAGCGGCGCCCAGTTCGCGAAGTTCGGCATCCTCATCGCCCGCACCGACCCGGACGTCGCCAAGCACAAGGGCATCACGTACTTCATCTGCCCCATGGACCTGCCCGGCATCGAGATCCGGCCCATCCGGACGATGACCGGCGTGCCCAGCTTCAACGAGGTGTTCTTCACCGACGTCCGCATCCCGGCGGCCAACGTGGTCGGTGACGCCAACGACGGATGGCGTCTGGCCAAGGTGACGCTCGGCAACGAACGGGTGTCGCTGTCGTCGGGCGGCGTCCTGTGGGGCTCAGGGCCGACCGCGCTCGACCTGCTCGACGCGGTGCGGGCCGCGGGCCCGGTCACGGATCCGGTCATCCGCCAGCGGCTGGCCGGTCTCTACATCGAGCACACGTTGCTCGAGCTGATCCGCCTGCGCACGCTGACCGCCCGCCTGAAGGGGGAGCAGCCGGGTCCTGAGGCGAGCGTGCGCAAGATCCTGGCCGACGAGCACGGGCAGCACGTGATGGCGGCGGCGAGGGATCTCACCGGCCCGTGGGCGCTGCTCACCGGCGGTGACGGGCTCGGCCGCTCGGCCGGGAGCGGCCGCGGTGGCGAGGAGGACCTGACGCTCAGCCCGGACAAGCCCGAGCCGGATCTGCACGACCGCAACTGGTACAGCGGCTACCTCTTCTCCCAGGCGCTCACCATCGGCGGGGGCACCGGCGAGGTGCAGCGCAACATCGTCGCCGAACGGGTGCTGGGCCTGCCCCACGACGTGAACGTCGAGGCCGGGCTCTCCTGGGCCGAGTCGATCCGCGGCGCTCGGGCGGCACCTGCTGCGCCAGGCGTACCCGCCTGAGGCGACCGTGGACAGCCTGGCCACGATCGGCGTCGCCATGGAGGGCGACGTGCTGGTCGCCACCATCGACCGGGCCGGGTCCGACCTCAACGCGGTCGACGACCAGCTCCACGCCGACCTGGCCTCGTTCTTCGCCGCGCTGAAGCGGGAACGGGGCGCGCGGGCCGCCCTGCTCACCGGGAGCAAGCGGGCGTTCTCGGCCGGCGGCGACTTCGACTGGTTCCCTTCGCTTCGCTCCGTCGAGCGGCTCGACCACCTCCGCCGCGACGCCAAGCAGATGATCTGGGACCTCCTGGACGTGGAGATGCCGCTCGTCGCCGGGGTCAACGGTCCGGCCGTGGGGCTCGGGGCCTCCATCGCCCTGCTCTGTGACGTCGTGGTGATGGCGGAGAGCGCGGTGATCGCCGATCCTCACGTCCGCGTGGGGATCGTGGCCGGCGACGGCGGGGCCGCCATCTGGCCGCTGCTGGTCGGACCGCTGCTCGCCAAGCGCTATCTGCTGACCGGGGACCCGGTCACCGCGGTGGAGGCCGAGCGGCTGGGGCTGGTGACGGAGGTGGCGGCCGACGCCGAGGTCGCCGTCCGGGCGCGGGCGTGGGCCGAGCGCCTGGCGGCCGGCGCGCCGCTCGCCCTCCGCGGCACCAAGGCCGCGGTCAACGCGCAGGTCAAGCGGGCGCTGCTCGACAGCTTCGACCTCTCGACCGCGCTCGAGTTGCCGCTGTTCCTCACCCGGGATCACGAAGAGGCGATGGCCGCCTTGCGGGACGGGCGACCGCCGCGCTTCGAGGGGCGGTAGCCGGACCGGGGGGCTACCTTGACCCGTTGACGACGAAGACCAGCAGGAGGACCTGACCCATGGCCGAGACCAAGATTGGAGGCAACCCCGTCCACACCGCGGGCGACCTGCCCGCGACGGGGCAGCCCGCACCGGACTTCACCGTGGTGAAGGGCGACCTGTCGCCCGTCAGCCTGAGCGACTTCGCCGGCCAGCGGCTGGTGCTCAACATCTTCCCCAGCATCGACACGCCGACATGCGCAGCGAGCGTCCGGCGGTTCAACGAGGCCGCGGGCAACCTCGACAACACCACGATCCTCAACGTCTCGATGGACCTGCCGTTCGCCCAGGCGAGGTTCTGCGGCGTCGAGGGCCTCTCCAACGTCGTGAACGGCTCCGACTTCCGCGACGGCAGCTTCGGAGAGGCGTACGGCGTCCGTCTCGTCGACGGCAAGCTCGAAGGGCTGTTCGCCCGGGCGGTCGTCGTGGTGGGCGAGGACGGCAACGTGCTCCACACCGAGCTCGTCCCCGAGATCGCCCAGGAGCCGGACTACGACGCCGCCCTCGCCGCGCTCCAGTAGCGAGCACCGGCCGGTCGGCTCGGGCCGCGCGCACCGCTCGCCCGCGTCACCTGGGGCACGGAGGTGTCAGGTTGTGACGCGCGGTGTCACTTCGCGACACCTCCGTTCGAATGGTGACGCCGGGCGCGGCTCGGTATTGGTCATGGCTAGAGCTGCCCGAGGTGGCGCCGGCTGTAGCGCTGCCTAGCATCGACGGCGTGGGCGACTGGCTGGCCGACAACGAGTGGGTCGTGTGGCTCCTCGGTGCCCTGGTGCTCGGCGGCATCGAGCTGGCCACGCTGGACCTGGTCTTCCTCATGCTGGCCGCCGGTGCCCTGGCCGGCTCGGTGACGGCGGCGGTCGGCGCGCCGTTCCTCGTCCAGGTCCTCGTGGCCTCGGTCGTCGCCATCGCCATGCTCGCCGTCGTCCGCCCGATCGCCCTGCGCCACCTGAAGACGCCCCATGAGCTGCGGACCGGCGTCGACGCGCTGATCGGGCGCGAGGCCATCACGCTCGAGCGGGTCGACTTCCACAGCGGGCGGGTGAAGCTGGCCGGTGAGGTGTGGAGCGCGCGGACGATGGACGGATCGTTGGTGATCGAGCCAGGCCGCACGGTGGACGTGTTGCGCATCGACGGGGCCGTCGCCGTCGTCTTCGAGCTCGAGCAGTAGGAGGGACGAGGTGAGCTCCGTGGCTCTGCCGATCATCGCCGGTGTGATCCTGCTGCGTGGTCCTCGTGGGCCTGGTGCGGACCGTGCGCATCATCCCGCAGGCGCGGGCCGGGATCGTCGAGCGCCTCGGTCGCTACAGCCGGACGCTCCCCCCGGGCCTGTCGCTCCTGGTCCCCTTCGTCGACCGGCTCAAGCCGCTCCTGGACCTGCGGGAGCAGGTGGTGTCGTTCCCGCCCCAACCGGTCATCACCGCCGACAACCTCGTGGTGTCGATCGACACCGTCGTGTACTTCCAGGTGACCGACCCCCGTGCCGCGACCTATGAGATCGCCGACTACATCCAGGGGGTCGAGCAGCTCACGGTCACGACGCTGCGCAACGTCGTGGGCGGGCTGCACCTCGAGCAGACCCTGACCTCGCGCGACGAGATCAACGCCCAGCTCCGCGGAGTGCTCGACGAGGCGACGGGCAAGTGGGGCATCCGCGTGAACCGGGTGGAGCTGAAGGCCATCGACCCGCCGGCCAGCATCCAGGACTCGATGGAGAAGCAGATGCGGGCCGAGCGCGACCGGCGGGCCGTCATCCTCACGGCCGAGGGGAGCAAGCAGTCCCAGATCCTCACCGCCGAGGGCGAGCGCCAAGCCGCCATCCTCCGGGCCGAGGGCGACGCCCAGGCCCGCGTCGTCCGGGCCCGGGCCGAGGCCGAGGCCATCGGCGCCGTCTTCAAGGCCATCCACGAGGGTGATGCCGACCCGAAGCTGCTCGCCTACCAGTACCTGCAGACCCTGCCCCAGATCGCGCAGGGGAGCGCCAACAAGGTCTGGATCGTGCCCAGCGAGCTCGGCGAGGCGTTGCGCTCCATCGGGTCCGTGCTGGGTGGGTCGCCGTCCGACGATCGGTCCGACGCGCCCCCGCCGCCCCCTCCCGCCCGTCCCTGACGTGGGTCGGCGGCGAGGTTGACCGCCGACCGTGGTGGTTGGTACATCGTACGGATGACCACGGAACTGCTACGGCGCCGCCCGTTCAGACGACGTGGACGACGAGTTCGACATCGACGCCTTCAAATCGAGATCCGCGCCGGTCTCCCTGGAGGGCATCGACCTCGACAGCTTCCGGGACCAGCCCCTCGATCCCGATTCGCTGCGCTGCCTCCGCTACATGCACGACGTCGAGTACCACACGGTCTGCTACCTCCGCGACCTGCTCGTGACGCCGGCCCACCGGGATCCCACCGTCACCACCTTCCTCACCCTGTGGAACGTCGAGGAGATGTACCACGGCGAAGCCATCGGGGCCGTCCTCGCCGCGCACGGCGAACCGGCGGGCCGGCCCCGGGTCGGATCGACACGCCAGCGCTTGCGGCGCTTCGACCGGCTCGCACCCGCCGCCCACACCGTCGGCTCGCTGCTGGTGGGCCAGGCCTGGACGGCGGTGCACATGACGTGGGGAGCCGTCAACGAATGGACGGCCCAGGCCGGCTATGCGCGCCTGGGGCAGCGGGCCGAGCACCCGGCGCTGAGCACCCTCCTCGCCCGCATCATGCGCCAGGAGGGCCGTCACGCCGACTTCTACGCTCGGCAGGCGGAGCGCCGGCTGCGCGTGGACGCCCGGGCGCGCTGGCTCACCCGGACCGCGCTGCGCCGGTGGTGGGCGCCGGTCGGCTCCACGCTCCTGCCCCGCAGCGAGGTGGCATTCCTGGCCGGCCATCTCTTCACGGGCCGCGAGGGCCGCGCCATGACCGAGCGGATCGATCGTCGGTTGGACCAACTCCCCGGCCTGGGTGGCTTGCACCTGGCCACCGGCGCGGTGGAGCGCCTGACGATCGCCTGAGGGGCGGTCCAGCGCCGGGCCGTCAGCCGGGCGCAGTCAGCGCGGTCACGCCTCGGGAACGAGGCGGCCGTCGGCGGGATCGATGATGGCGACGGTGGCGCCCATCGCGCGCGCCCGGTCGACGAAGTCCGACGTCCCGCCGGGACCGTCGCCCGGCGCACGGTCCCAGACGGCCAGAGCCCGCAGTCGGGGCGCGGCGGACTGCGCGACGGCGAGCAGCCAGTCGTTGTTGCGCTCGAAGGCGGCCTCCGGTGTCGGTGCCGGACCGAGCTCGTCGGGCTGGAACCGCGTGGCGCACGTGGCGCGAAGGACGCGGTACCGCTCCTCCCAGTCGGTCCCGGGAAGGCGGACCGAGCCCGGCACGAAGTCCTCGTCGCGCTGGGCGACGAGCAGCCAGACCTCGCCTCCCGCTGCGCGCGCGAGCTCCGCGGCGATGATGTCGGTGCCCCGCGCCCCGCCGGACACGAGGAGCGTGCCCGGACCGACACCCCACCCGTCGAAGACCTCGGCGATCGTCTTCGTCACGACCGCCTCGGCCTCCGGAGGGAACCGGGGGGCGGAGCGATCCGGGTGGTCGATCATGTGCCCGCTCACGACGATCGCCTGGTGGAGGAACGGGATCCCGCCGTCCGACACGTCCGCCCTAGACCTCGATGGTGAGGTGCCCGTCCCGGCCATAGACGGCCTGGATGCCGATGCGCGCGCACTCGACGGGGTCGGTCCAGGCGCGGGTGGTGTCGGAGTCGTAGTTGAAGTACACGGTCGGGCACTTCGCCCCGCCGGGCCGCCCGAGCAGCTCGATCGCTTCGACGTCGGGGTGGTTGAAGTACTGGCCGTTCGTGGACACCACGAACCGGTCGCAGTCGACCAGACCCAGCAGGTCGCGCGAGACGTTGCCCGCGCTGCCGTGGTGGGCGAGCTTGAACACGTCGACCTTGACCCGCTCGGTCCCCTCTCGCTCGGCGGCCGCGCGGAGGGCATCGACCATCACCCGGGCGTGGGCGTCGCCGGCCAGCAGCAGGCGCCGGCCCTCGGCCTCGAAGACCACGGCGATGCTCGATCCGTTGGCGACAGCCCGGTCGCTGCCCAGCTTGGGCCGGGCCCGCACCGGGGGACCGCCCCGGGATCGCACGCCCTCCTCGGGCGGCTCGTACCGGCCGCTGGCCTCCAGCCGGCGGGCGACGGCTGCGCTGTCGCCCGGGGCGAAGCCTGCCTCGGTGACGGTCCGGTCCCACTCGCGCCGGAGGCGGGTGAGCTCTGTCTCCGTCGGGCACAGCACCGACAGCGTGGCCCCGCCCGGGAGCGAGATCGGGTGGTCGAGGTCCTGTCCGGCCACACCGCCGGCGAAGGTGGTGTTCCAGCGCCGGGTCCTGAGGAGGTCGGTCAGGAACTCGCCCTGGAGCGGTCCCCGGTCGCCCGGGCGGGGCGGCGCCGGGATCGCGGAGCCGGAGATCTGCGGCCAGCCGTTGAACCACACCTCGCGCACCTTGAGGCCGAGCGCCTCGTCCTGCATGAGCTTGAGCATCCCGTCGATGTGGTCGGCATCGATGTGGGTGACGATCGCGAGGTCGAAGCGTCGCTGTGATTCGGGGAGCGACAGCAGGTGGGCGCGCAGGCCCTCCTCGTACTTCGGGGCGGGGCCACCATCGATGAGGATCCGCCGCCGCCGGCTCCGGGGTCCGTGCGTGACGATGAGGGCGTCGCCGTGCCCCGCGGGAAGGACGTCGAGGGTCACGGTCACGAGGTCACCGCCGGTTGGCAGATCTGCTCGAACCGGTCGCGGGAGAGGCGCGCGGGATCCGGTGGCGCCCCGATGCCGTGCACCACCCACACGCTGATCCAGGTGAGCACGTAGGAGTGCCAGAGCAGGCGGGACGCATCGTCGACGCTCAGCCGCCCGAGTGTCGTCTTGACGCCACCGTTGGCGTCGGCGATGCGGGTCCACCCGGCCTCGTCGGCCAGCTCGAGGAGCGCGGCGCGAGCCACCTCGGCCCGGGCCTTCTGCTCGTCGTCACCGTGCATGGCGAAGCGTCCCACCACCGCGAGGGGTGAGGTCGTGATGTGGACCAGGGTTCCCCGCCCACCCGCGCCCGAGCCGGTGGCGTCGGCCGTCGACACGAACCGCTTGCGGCGGTGGCTCGTCGAGACGTCGTAGAGGATGTCGATGGTGCGCGTCAGCCCGGGAAGGTCGGACAGCATCTGCCCGCCCTTCCACGGTGTCCAGCCGGCCGACTTGCCCGCGTTCACGATGATCAGGAGCTCGGCGCGCCCGTTCGCGTCCAACGGGGAACCTTGGCGCGCCGCGCGCTCGCGGTAGCCCTGTTCCCACTGGTCGGCCATGTTGTCGTACACGCCGCCGTCGTTGACGACCAGGCGCTCGATCGGTTGGTCGGGGAAGCCAGGGCGATCGAGGTCGTAGCTGCGCGAGAGGTGGAAGGCGTCGTTGCCTCTGTTGTGCAGCGTTCGGGGCGGGAACGCGCCGGGCAGGCAGGCGGAGCACTGGACGGCCACGGCCAGCGGCAGATCGCCCGGGGTGCCGAAGCCGATCCGGTAGCCGGAGACCAGCCGCGGCGTGAGGTAGAGCGCGTCGCCGGACTGGAGATCGGTGGCGCAGAAGACGTGGTGCACCGATGGCCGGTCGACCTCCCGCAGCAGCGCCGGCGCTCCCCGGCCGCTGAAGTGGGCCTGCGCCAGGCCTCGCCCCACCACGTCGCCGCGGCCGCTGAAGACCCGCAGGAAGACGAGGACCGCCAGCTTGGCCAGGACCGTCACCACGACGACGGCCAGGACCAGACCCCAGCCGTGGGCCCACGTCGTGATCGCGGTCAGCACGGCGACCGGCACGCCGATCAACGCCAGGAGCAGGACCAACAGCCGGCGCAGGTTGGCCGGCATGCCCATGCCCGTGAGCTTTCCCTGCATGGCGATGCCGACCACGAGGCCCACCACGCCGAGGAGGAGGAACCACCACGGGGGGACCTCCCGGCCGGCCAGCAGGTAGGCGACGAGGAGGCCGAGCACGCTGCCGACCGCGAGGACGGCCGCCGCGAGGAAGCGCACGAGAAAGCCATCGGTCGGCGCGCCGAACCAGAACAGCCCGACACCGGTGATCTGCCGCATCAGCCGCTGGAGCGCGGTCTCGACGTCCGCCGGTGCGGAGGAGCCGAGGTCGACGTCGTGCGCGAGGACCCCGTTCGTGATGGACCCGCCCGACACCGACGAAACGGAGGTCAGGTCGTGGGCGAGACCGGCGTCGCTGACCGCGAGCATCGTGCCTGCTCCCCACACCGTGGCGCGGTGGCCGCCGCCCGACATGGCCACCCCGATGCGCACGGCCGTCACCGTACAGCGCGCCTCCAGACCGACCGGTCGACCTCGGCGCGGTCCGCGAGCGACGAGGCGGGCGGGCCGATGGTCAGACGGGTGCGGGGGTGCCGGGCTGTTCCGCCGCCCGACCGTCGGGGTCCCAGCGGTAGCGGGTGAACGCGGGCAGCAGCACCGCGGCGATCACGGCACCGACCACGCAGGCCAGGCCACCGCTGGCCGCCGAGAATCGCACGCTCGTCAGTCGGGCCATGACGCCCGCTTCGACGTCGCCCAGCACCGGGCCGGTCCGGACGTTCGCCCACGCGATGCCGCCGAGGCGCCCGCGGTACTCGTCCGAGATGAGGGTGGCCCAGATCGTCCGCCTGAAGATCACGCTGAACAGGTCGGCGGCGCCGGCGAGGGCGAGGAACAGCACGGCCCACCAGATCCCCGGGCTGATGCCGAACGCGAAGATGGCCAGGCCCCAGATGATGGCGGAACCGATGACGCCGAGGCCGTGGCGGCGGATGTGGCCGGTCCATCCCGACAGCACGCTGGCCAGCAGGGCGCCGAGCGCCGGCGCGGCGTAGAGGAAGCCGAGGTACTGGTCACCTCCGAACTCGTCGGCGAAGAACGGGAACAGCGCGCGCGGCATCCCGAACACCATGGCGATGAAGTCCACGATGTAGGTGCCCTGCAGCACCGGTTTGCCCTTGAGGTAGCGGAAGCCGTCCGCGATGGCGCGGAGGCCGGCCTGCGGCGCGCCGGGCGACGGTGGGACCGGCCCCAACATGACGAGCGACCCCAGCGAGGCGACGTAGGTGACCACGGCGAACAGGTAGGCGAGCTGTGCGTTCCCCCCGGCGGCGATGAGGAGACCGCCGATGGTCGGGCCGATGATGGCGGCCAGGCTGTAGCTGCTGCTCTCCAGCGCGCTCGCCGCCGGGTAGTAGCGCTCACCGACGAGCCTCGGGGTGATGGCCCACAGCGACGGCTGGCCGAGCGAGCTGAAGACCGCGACGAGGGCGGCGAGGACGTAGACCGCGGCGAGGTTGGGGTGGTCCAGATGGGCGTTGAGCAGCAAGCCGGCGGCGACGACGAGCTGGCCGGTGTCGCAGATGACGAGCACCTTCCTCCGGTCGGCGGCATCGGCCAGGGCACCACCGAACAGCGAGAGGAACACCAGGGGGATGAGCTCGACCGCCCCGATGAGCCCGACGGCGGCCGGCGAGCCGGTGAGCTCCTTGACCTGCCAGGCGACGACGATGACCGTCGCCTGCGCGCCCATCTGGGCGACGAAGTGGCCGAGGAAGAGGATCCGGAAGCGGGGCGAGACCCGCAGGGGCGACAGGTCGATGGCGACCCGTCGCCTCCTCGTCCCCGTCACCCGGGGAACGGTATCGGCCCGTCCTTCACGACTCTGGTCTCGAACTGGAGGAGGGACCGCTTGGCGTCGAGGCCGCCGGCGAAGCCCGTCAGCGCGCCGGACGTGCCGATCACCCGGTGGCAGGGAAGGATGATGCTCACCGGGTTGCGGCCGTTGGCGGCGCCGACCGCGCGCGCCTTGTTCGCGTCGCCGAGGAGCAACGCCTGCTGCCGGTAGCTGACCGTGGAGCCGTACGGGACGGTGGCGAGGAGGCGCCAGGCCTTGACCTGGAACGGGGTGCCGTGGAGGTCGAGCGGGACCTCGAAGCTGCGCCTGCGGCCGGCGAAGTACGCGTCGAGCTGTTCGGTGGCCAGCCGCAGGACCGGATGTCCCGGTTCCTCGCGCGTGGCGTCGGGCCAGGCCACACGCTCACCCGGAGCCTCGGTGGGCCAGAGCACGGCGCGCAGCCCGCTGTCCGAGCCGAGCAGGGTGAGCGGGCCGACGGGACTGGGGATGGTGGCGGTGACGTAGGTGGTCATGGTGGAACTCCTGGGGTCGAACGGGATGGAGGGGATCGTGAGGGCTCGTCGTGAGGGCTGGGGGTCAGGCGAGGCTGGCCCACAGGTGGTGGAGGGCGTACGAGCGCCAGGGGCGCCAGGCCTTCGCCCGGTCGGCGGCCGACGCCGGATCGGCGGGGATGCCGAGACGTTCGAGCGCCCGCCGCACGCCGAGGTCGCTGGGAAGGAACACGTCGGGATCGCCCAATCCCCGAAGGGCGATGTAGGCCGCGGTCCACGGGCCGATCCCGGAGAGCGCGGTCAACTGCTCCTCGAGCGCGGCGCGGTCCGTGCCGGCGTCGATGGAGATCGATCCGTCGTCGAGCCGGCCGGCCAGCACGCGCAGGGTGCGCCGCCGGGACTCGGGCATGGCGAGGACCGCCGGATCGGCGACGGCGACGGCACCGGCCTCCGGGAAGAGGTGGGTCAGCCCGCCGTCCGGCGCCGGGAGGGGAGTGCCCGTCGCCCACACGAGCCGGGCGGTGTGGGTGCGGGCGGCGACGACGGACACCTGTTGCCCGAGGACGGCTCGGACGGCCAGCTCCGCCCCGTCGACGTGTCCGGGCGAGCGGCGGCCGGGGGACTTGGCCACCAGCGGCGCCAGGAGCGCGTCAGCCTCCAGCAGGTCGCTGACGGCGATGGGGTCGGCATCGAGATCCATCAGGCGCCGCGACCGCTGGACGGCGCTGGCCAAGTCCCGGAGATCGGACAGGCGCACCGCGCACCGCACGTGGTCGGGCGCGGGCGTCAACTCGACCACCGCGGGTCCGTGGGGCAGGCGGAGCGTGCGGCGGTACGTCCCGCCGACCAGTTCCTCGATGCCGGGCACGGCACGAGGGCCGAGGAAGGCGAGCAGCCCGTCGCCGTCGAATGGCTGGCGCACCGGGAGGCGCAACCGCACGGTGCCCGGCACCGTGCCGCTCACGGCGGACCCGTCGGGGCGTCGTCGCAAGGCCTTGGCGCGCAGCTCGGTCGGCGTGGTGGCGAAGACTTCGCGGACCGTGTCGTTGAACTGGCGGATGCTGGCGAAGCCGGCGCCGAAGGCCACCTGCGCGAACGGCAGGTCCGTGGTCTCGATCAGCACCCTGGCCGTCTGCGCCCGTTGGGCCCGGGCCAGGGCGATCGGCCCGGCGCCCACCTCGGCCACGAGCTGGCGGTGGAGGTGGCGCTCGCTGTACCCGAGGCGATCGGCCAGCCCGCGTACGCCGTCGCGGTCGACGACGCCGTCCGCGATGAGGCGCATGGCCCGCCCGACCACGTCGGCCCGGACGTTCCACTCCGGAGAGCCCGGGGTGGCGTCGGGGCGGCAGCGCTTGCAGGCCCGGAAGCCGGCGAGCTGCGCGGCGGCCGCCGTCGGGTAGAAGCGCACGTTGGCCCGCTTGGGGGTGATGGCAGGGCAGCTCGGCCGGCAGTAGATGCCGGTCGACGTCACGCCCGTGAAGAACCACCCGTCGAAGCGGGCATCCTTGGCCTGCACGGCCCGGTAGCAACGCTCGAAGTCCTGCAGCACGTCACGATGGTGACAGGGTGGGCGCCCGCTGGCTAGCGGAAATCGGACGGGTAGGTCCGGCCGCCCGAGACCGCCCGAGACCGCCCGAGACCGCCTCGAGACCGCCCGAGACCGCCCGAGACCGCCCGAGACCTGTCACTTTCGGCGCACAAATCGCGGGATGTGGCCGCGACAGGGTCGCGTCACGCGATTTGTGCAAGAGAGGTGACCGCGGCGCGACAATCGCGGCATGACCGCGTATCCAGCACCTGCTCGTGAAGCAGGACGAGACGATCACGACGATCACGCTCAACCGGCCGGAGAAGCGGAACGCGCTGGCGCTGGACGTGATGGTCGAGTTGACGGCTGCTCTGCGCGAGGTGGGCGACAGCGACGCGCTCGGCGTCATCCTGGCCGCCAACGGGCCGGTGTTCTCGGCCGGGCACAACTTCGGCGACATGCGGGGTGCGACGCTGGCCGACGCCCGGCGCCTGTTCCAGATCTGCACCGAGATGATGGATGCGGTCCAGGAGATCCCTCAACCGGTGGTCGCCAAGGTCCACGCACTGGCCACCGCGGCCGGGTGCCAGCTCGTCGCGTCGTGCGACCTCGCCGTGGCCTCGGAGGACGCGGCGTTCGCCATCCCCGGAGGCAAGGGCGGGCTGTTCTGCCACACGCCGCTCGTCGCCGTGGCCCGCAACATCGGCCGCAAGCGAGCGTTGGAGATGGCCTTCACCGGTGACCCGATCGACGCCCGCACCGCGGCCGACTGGGGCCTGATCAACAAGGCCGTACCGGCTGACCAGCTCGACGAGGCGACGTGGGACCTCATCACCCGCGCCACGCGGGGCAGCATCGAGTCCAAGGGCCTGGGCAAGCAGGGCTTCTACGCGCAGGTCGGCCGGGACCAGGACAGCGCCTACGCGTTCGCGATCGAGCTCATGTCGTCGGCGGCCATGATCCCCGACGCGCAGGAGGGCTTCGCCGCCTTCCTGGAGAAGCGCAAGCCGCAGTTCGAGCGCCGGCGGCTGATCCAGCGCGACGTCGTCGGAGACCTGCCGTCGTCTGGCCCGCCTCGCCGCGCCGGCCATAGGGTGCCGGTCCGTGAAGTTGAGCATGATGATGAACTACTCCGGCGGGTTCAAGGAGTCGGTCGACCAGCTCGCCGAGCTCGAGAAGGCCGGGCTGGACCTGGTGTGGATCCCCGAGGCCTACAGCTTCGACGCCATCAGCCAGGTGGGCTACCTGGCCGCCCGGACGGAGCGGCTCGAGATCGGCACCGGCATCGTCAACGTGTACTCCCGCACGCCGGCGTTGATGGCCATGACGGCGGCCGGGTGCGACTACGTGAGCAACGGCCGCTTCGTCCTTGGCCTCGGCGCCTCCGGGCCACAGGTCGTCGAGGGGTTCCACGGCGTCCCGTACGAGAAGCCGATGGCCCGCATCAAGGAGTACATCGACATCTGCCGCATGACGTGGCGGCGGGAACCCCTCGTCTACGACGGTGAGGCCGTCCAGGTCCCGCTCCCCGCCGATCAGGGCACGGGCCTCGGCAAGCCGCTCAAGCTCATCAACCACCCGGTGCGCACGGACATCCCGATCTGGTGGGCGTCGCTCATGGGCCGCAGCGTGGAGGCCACGGCGGAGCACGCGGACGGCTGGCTGCCGATCATGTTCATCCCCGAGAAGTACCACCAGGTCTGGGGGGACCAGCTCAAGGCCGGCCTGGCCAAGCGTCCGGCCGAGCTCGGTCGCCTCGAGATCTCCGCCGGCGGGATGGTGGCCATCGGCGAGGACCTCGTCGGCGAGGCGCGGACCCGCATCCTCGACATGGCGCGGCCCATGGTGGCGCTGTACGTCGGCGGCATGGGAGCGCGGGGCCAGAACTTCTACAACACCGTCGCGCAGCGCTACGGCTACGAGAAGGAGGCGGCCGACATCCAGGACCTCTACCTGGAAGGCAAGAAGGACGAGGCGGCCACGCACGTGCCGGGGGAGTGGCTCGAGCTGTCGAACCTCATCGGCCCGGAGAGCTACATCAGGGAGCGGCTGGGTGCGTTCAAGGAGGCAGGGGTGACGGTGCTCAGCGTCAACCCGGTCGGGCCGAACGCCACCGCCACGATCGAGAAGCTGCGCGACCTGGTGGGCGAGGCATGACGAACGTGGCCCCGAGAGGTCGTCGCATGAGCTCGCCGGTCATGACCTCCGCCGGCACGGTCGCGCCGGGTTGGGAGCCGGTTCGCGACGCGTTCGAGCGCGAACCTGGCCTCCGGTCGCGAGGTGGGCGCGGCCGTGGCCGTGTACCACCGCGGCAAGCCCGTCGTGGAGCTGGCCGGCGGCAGCGTTCGACGAGGCCGGGACCGCGCCGTACACCGCCGACACCCTGCAGCTCGTCTTCTCCACCACGAAGGGCCTGACGGCGATCGCGGTCGCGCTGTGCGTGCAGCGCGGGCTCCTCGACTACGGGGCGCCGGTGGTCGACTACTGGCCCGAGTTCGCGGCCAACGGCAAGGAGGCCGTCACGGTCGCCCAACTGCTGTCGCACCAGGCCGGCCTGGCGGTGGTCGATGGGTCCCTCACCCTCGACGAGGTCGTCGACTGGGACCACATGGCCGGCCTCCTTGCCGCGCAGACGCCGTTCTGGGAGCCGGGCACGGGTCACGGCTACCACGCCGTCACGTTCGGTTGGCTGGCCGGCGAGCTCGTCCGGCGGGTGGATCCGAAGGGGCGATCCGTGGGCGCGTTCGTGGCCGAGGAGGTGGCGGCCCCGGTCGGCGCCGAGGCCTGGATCGGGCTGCCGCCGGAGCAGGACGCCAGGGTGTCGCCGCTGGTGACCGAGCCGCCGTCGACGGATCCGGCCATCAGGGCCGTGATGCAGCAGTTCATGGGTCCGGACACGTTGGCGGGGCGGGCGCTGTTCCTCAACGGTGCCTTCAGCCCCGGCGACCCGGTCTGGAACTCGCCCGACTTCCACCGCGCCGAGATCCCGGCCGCCAACGGCATCTCGACCGCCGCGTCGCTGGCCAGGATCTACTCGGCCTGCGTGGACGACGTCGACGGTGTCCGCCTGCTCGAGCCGGCCACGGTGCAGTCGGCGAGCGCCACCGTCACGCCCGACGGCGAGCCGGATCGTGTGCTGTTCTTCCCGACCACGTTCGGCATGGGCTTCATGACCTCGGGCCCGTTCACGCCCATGCTCGGTCCGGGCTCGTTCGGCCACGCGGGTGCCGGCGGCTCGCTGGCCTTCGCCCATCCCGAGGCGCGGATCGGCTTCGGCTACGCGATGAACCGCATGGACTCGACGCTGAACGGCGACGTCCGGGCCCTGAGCCTCGTCGAAGCCGTCAAGGCGGTCCTGGCGAGCTGACGGGCGCGGCCTGCGTCCCGGTCTCCTCGTCCGCGCGCAGGCGGTGGCGCAGCGGGCGCGTCACCAGGAGGTACGCGGTCCCGGTGGCGAGGCTGATGCCGGCGAACGTGGCCATCGTCGGCTGCGGGCCGATCTGGGTGGCGAGGGCGCCGGCCGCGGTCGTCGTGACGGTCAGGATGAGGGTGAGGAAGGCGAAGTCGGCAGCCAGGATCCGGCCCCGCACCTCGTCCGGCGCACGGAGCTGCAGGCCGAAGGTCGACATCGTCCACTGCGCGCCGCCACCGAGGTGGCCCACGAACACGAGGAGCGCGACGACGGCGAGGCTGCCCGCCACGCTCACACCCAGGTAGCAGGTCCCGAACACCAGCCCGGCCAGACCGCATGTGGTCAGCAGACGCGACAACGACGGCCCGATGAGACGCGACGCGATCAGCGGCCCGAGCGCGACGCCGAGCCCTCGCATCCCGAGCAGCAGCCCTGTGGTGCCGTCGCCGCCGTCGAACACCTCCGTCACCAGCACCGCCAGCAGGCTGACCGTCCCCGCGCCGATGGCGAACGTCGCCTTCGATGACATGAGCGCCAGCAGCACCGGATCGCGGCGGGCGTGGTGCAGGCCCACCTTCATGTCGGCGATCGGCCGCAGCCGGCCGGCCGCCTCCGGATCGAGCCGCGCCTCCTGCATCGGCCGGCGGATCAGCGCCACCAGCGCCGCGGCCAGCAGGAAGGAGGTGGCGTCCGCGAGAAAGGACGCCCGGCGGCCGAACAGCGCCGCGAACCCGCCTCCGAGCGCGGCCCCGACGGCCAGCATCGCCCCCCAGAGCGAGCCGAAGAGGGCGGCCGCCTTCCGCAGCTCCTCGTCGCTCCGGGCCAGGTTCGGCACCGCGGCCTGGGCGGCCGGCAGCACGAAGGCGCCGAAGGCGGCGATGGTGGCCTGGGCCGCGAACGCCAGCCACACCCTGCCCGGCCCCACGGCCAGCAGGCTCAGCGCGGCGAGCGTTTGGGCGGACGAGACGGTGACGACGATGCGGCGGCGGTCGAACCGGTCGGCCGCGGCCCCGGCCACCGGCGACACCAGGAACGCGGGCAGCGTCTGGGAGACGAAGACCAGCGACACCAGCAGGCTCGAATCGGTGAGGTCGCCGACCACCCCGAGCAGGGCCACGTAACAGAACCAGTCACCCGCGTAGGAGACGACCTGCGCGATGAACAGGTACCGGAGATCCCGATTGTGCCGGAGCAGCTCGAGCACGATCGGTCCCGCTCGCCGCCGCTACCGGTGGGCGTGGTCGTGCAGCACCATGGCCAGGGCGGCGGTCAGGCGCTCGCCGGTCGGTAGGTGGAGGTACTCGTTCGGCCCGTGCGCATTGCTGTCGGGGCCGAGCACGCCCGTGATCACGAACTGCGCGTCCGGGAAGCGCTGGCCCAGCATGCCCATGAACGGGATCGTGCCTCCTTCGCCGAAGGCCCGTGCCGGAGCGCCGAAGGCGGCCTGCGACGCGCGCTCCAGCGAGGCGTCCAGCCAGGGGGCGAACGTGGGAGCGTTCCAGCCCGGCCCGGCCTCCCGGCCCGCGAACGTCACCCGGGCGCCGTACGGCGGGTCGGCCGTGAGCGCGGACGCGATGGCGCCCAGCGCCGCGTCGGCGTCGCACGTCGGCGGGAGGCGGAACGAAAGCTGCAGCGAGGTCGACGGCCGCAGGACGTTCCCGGCCCGGTTCGTCGGCGGCAGCCCGTCCGCCCCCACGACGCTCAGGGTGGGCCGCCAGGTGTGGGCGAGGATCTGCTCGACCGGATCGTCGGTCACCGGTCCGGCCTCGTCGACGAAGTGGTAGCGCTCGGCGTAGGCGGGCGTCGCCGCCGCGGTGTCCTCGGCCTGGCGGCGACGGTCGTCCGGGATCGTCACCTGGAGCTCGGGCACCTTGATCTCGCCCGTCGTGACGTCCTCCACCCGCTCGAGGAGTTGGCGGGCGATGCGGAACGTGCTGGGCACGACGCCGCTCGCCGCCCCGGAGTGGACGCCCTCCTCGAGGATGTCGACGGTGAGCGTCCCTCCGGCCAGACCCCGGAGGGAGGTGGTCACCCAGAGCCGCTCGTAGTCGTTGCACCCCGAGTCGAGGCAGACGACGAGCGAGGGCGTGCCGACGCGATCGGCCAGCGCCTCCAGATGGTCAGGGAGGTCGGGAGAACCGCTCTCCTCGCTGGCTTCGACGAGAACGAGGCAGCGGGCGTGGGCTCCGCCGGCCCGCTGCACCGCCTCGATGGCGGCCAGCGAGGCGAACGCCGCGTAGCCGTCGTCGGCACCACCGCGGCCGTAGAGGCGGTCGCCCTCCCGCACCGGCGTCCACGGACCGAGGCCGTCGCGCCAGCCGTGCATCTCCGGCTGCTTGTCGAGGTGCCCGTAGAGGAGCACGGTGTCGTCAGCCGGACCGTCGCCGAATGCTGGGATGTCCATGACGATGAGGGGCGTCCGACCGGGCAGGTCGGCCACCTCGACCGACAGGCCGGCGATCGCGCGGGCGCGGCACCAGCCGGCCACCAGATCGACGGCCCGGGCGATGTGGCCGTTGGCGTCCCAGTCGGCGTCGAAGGCCGGGGACAGCGCCGGGATGGCGATGTAGTCGTGGAGCGTCGGCGTGATGTCGTCGCGCCAGACGGCGCGGGCGTCGTCGAGGACTGCGGACGAGTCCATGGTTTCAGACCTTCTGGGACACGAGCCGGTCGATGACGGCCTCGGCCTCGGCGACCATGCGGGCGAGGACGGCGGCGGCCGGTTCGAGGTCGTGGATGGCGCCCACGCCTTGGCCGCACGGGTAGAACTCGCGGCGGGTGTCGACATCGGTGCCGTCCGGATACCCGAGGTGGTTGGCGCCCTCCTGCGCGGAGTAGATGGCCTGCTGCGGGAAGGGCTTCAGCTCCTCCGGGTGCTCGTCGAAGTGCTGGGTCCAGTCGTTGCGCACCACCCGGCACGTCTTGCCGGTGTAGGCGCGGCTCACGACCGTGCCGTCCTCCGCCGTGGTGAGCAGGGCCTCCTTGTAGCCCTCCACCGCTCTGGCCTCGTGGGTGGCGATGAACCGCGTGCCCACCCACACCCCATCAGCCCCCAGTGCCAGCGACGCGGCCAGGCCGCGGCCGTCGAAGAGGCCACCGGCGGCGACCACGGGGACCTGTTCGCCCACCGCGTCGACCACCTGAGGCACGAGAGCCATCGTGGCCACCTGGCCGGTGTGGCCGCCGGCCTCCGTGCCCTGGGCGACGACGAAGTCGCAGCCCGAGGCCACCGCGCCGGTGGCATGGCGCACCTTCCCGCACATCGACCCGACGAGGATGTTGCTGGCATGCAGCAGATCGATGACCTCGCGCGGCACGCCGAGGCCGGCGACGAAGATGCGAGCGCCGCCGTCGATGACGGACTGGATGCCCTCCTCGACCTGGCCGGGCAGCGCGGTGAGCAGGTCGACGCCGAAGGGCTTGGACGTCAGGGCCTTGACCCCCGCGATCTCCTCGATGAGCTCGTCGTGGCGCATGGTGGAGGCCCCCAGCGTGCCGATGCCCCCGGCCTCTGACACCGCCGCCACCAGGCGGTGGTAGGACACCCCGCCCATGCCGGCCAGCATCACGGGGTGCTCGATCTCCAGGAGCTCGGTCAGTCGCGTCCGCATGCCCGCACTGTAGGGACGCCCGCCGGGCCCGGCCCAGCGCTCAGCGGCCGAGCTGCGCGTGCAGGACCAGCTCGTCGTGGCGGCGGCGGTTGGCGTCGGTCCGGACGTCGGCCACCTCCACCGCCGCGTCGCCGTCGATCTCAGGGGCAGCGAGCGGCTCGGGTTCGCCGAACACGTCGTGGAGCCAGTGTGTGCGTTCGCTGAACCAGTAGCGGAGCATGGTGACGTCGCCCCCGCCGACATCAGGGCCGAGATCGGTGATGCATCCCTCGGTCGTGAGGAACCCTGCCCACGAGAGATGGACGCCGTCGAAGTCGGCGGCGACCCCGCGCCAGTCCGGAACGAGATGCCGGCGGATGGCGACCCGCGCCGCCGCCTGCCCGGGGATGGCCAGCAACGGCGCGAGGTCCGAGCCGCGCTGGTTCCGGATCGGCGGCGCCGCTGACCATCCTCGGCCCGACGGTGCGGCATCCGGTCGATCACGTCCGGGAAGCTCCCACCACTCCTCGTTCGGTCGTGCCTCGGCCGGGTGCTGAGCGACCAGCCGGGCCCAGTCCTCGGGCCGGTGGACCTCGAAGACCCGGACATCGGGGCGGACCGGCAGGTGCCACCGGCTCACCGGCGCCTGGTCGAGCTCCCAGGCCGCAGCCAGCTCGCCCTGCACCTCCGCAGGCGGGCGGGTCACGGTCCACAGCCCGGCCCACGTGAACTGTCCGGCGCCGTACACCGACTCGTACGCATCGAAGCGGCGGGCCACGTGAAGCCCCGTCGCTTCGGCGGCGCTGTTCCACCACTCCTGCACGGCGACGTCGACGGGCTGGTGCAGCGCCGGTCCGAACACCTCGTCCACCGCCTCGGCGATGGGAAGCCGTTCCTCGACGTGCCGGTAGGCGGTGGCCGCCGTCGCCGGCGCCTCCGACGAGACCCACGGGCCGACCTGCATGTACGAGGCGTAGACCGCCAGCTCGACCAACGACCCGAACGGCCACGTCCGGACCGCGTCCGCGGCGCGCCGCACGGCGTCGCCATCGGTATCTGGAGGGACGAAGAACCAGGGGACGTCGTCGCGGACCTTGCCCTCGACCAGCGCCAGCACGACGGCACCGAGCGGTGCCACCATCAGCGCCTCGACGAAGTCCCCGCGATCCGACACCGAGCCAAGGTACGTCCGGCGCCAGCCGGGTCCGCGATGAGTTCGCGGGCGCCGTACCGTCTGACTGTCGTCACTGTTGGCGCGAGATCAACGATCCCGTACGGAGGAATCATGGCTTTCCGTCCCTACCTGTTCTTCGGCGGCAACTGCCGCGAGGCGTTCACCCGCTACCAGGAGGTCTTCGGCGGGGAGCTCACGCTGCTCACCATGAAGGACGTCCCCGGCGAGGAGCCGCCCGCCGACAAGGCCGACCTGATCATCCACGCCGCGCTCATGGTCGGGGACGACCTGCTCATGGCGTCCGACGACCCGATGTCGGACGACTTCGGCCCGGTCCAGGGGATGATGGTCAGCTATGACGCTCCCGACGTCGCCGACGCCAACCGGGTGTTCGACGCGCTCGCCGAGGGCGGCGCCGTCACCCAGGCGCTCATCCCGACGTTCTTCTCGGAGGCGTTCGGCATGTGCGTCGACCGGTTCGGGACGCCCTGGATGATCGTCGGACCACAGGTCCAGCAGCCGTCCTGACGGCCTGACACCCGACGGCCCGACGGCCGCTCGTGCAACGGTGCCTCAGGCGTAGGCGCCGTCGCGGGCCAGGAAGCCGCGGTGCCAGCGGCTGGGTGTGAGGGCGGCCGCCCGCGGTTCGTCCTCGAAGAGCCAACGCCCGAAGTTGCGGCGCGTCCAGTCGCTGCAGCCGGCCAGGCGGATGGCTCCGCGCGCGACGCTCCTCGTGCTGCAGGAGGCGGGAGAGCGCGCCCGCCATGCGATGGTCCGGCGTCCACTCCTTCGCCACGAGCTCCCGGTAGCGCCGGCCGGCGAGGTCCGGGCGGGTGCCACCGGCCTCGCCGATGGCCTGTGCCGCCAGCGCGCCCGTCAGCAGAGCCTGGCCGATGCCCTCCCCGGTCAGCGGGTCACAGGCGCCGGCGGCGTCGCCGACGAACAGCGTGCGCCCCTCCGTGAGCACGGCGCGGTCGATGCGGGCGGGGATGGGCCAGGCCTTGTGGGGTGCTGCAGGTTCTGCGGCCGAGCCCAGAGCGGCACGCACGTGGGGCCGCTCGAGCAGGTCGGGCCACAGGTCCCTCATGTCCTGGATGCGACGGCCGCCGCCCCGGAGGACGCCGAACCCCACGTTGGCCCGTCCGTCCGGGAGCGGGAAGGACCAGGCGTAGCCCGGCAGGAGATCGGGCTCGAACCACACCCACAGCCGGTCGGCCGCGGTGCCGGTCACGCCGTCGAAGTATTGGCGGAACGCGTGCCACTCGCCGAGGTAGCCCGGCTCGGCGCACCCGAGCGCCTTGCGCACCGGTGACCACATCCCGTCGGCCGCGATCACATAGCGGGACGTGACCGGACCGAGGGCGTCGACGTCGATCACCACCCGCTCGGCGCCGCGCTCGAGGACACCGGTGAACCCGTGCCCGTCGTGCACCTTGACGCCGGCGTGGCGGGCCACGTCCACCAGCGCGGCGTCGAGCTCGACGCGGGGAGCGACGGCCGCGAACTGCCCCTGACCACGGGGGAGCGGAAGTTCCACCTCCCGGCCGGACGGGGAACGGACCCAGGCCGTGTCGACCTGCTGCCAGCTCGGTACGGAGGTCGGTTCCAGCCCGAGGATCTCGAGGAGGCGCAACGCCGCGGTCGTGAGCCCGTCGCCGCAGCACTTGTCACGCGGGAAGCGGGCCTTGTCGACGACGACGACGTCGCGCCCGGCGCGGGCCAGCTCGATGGCGGCCGCCATCCCACCGGGCCCGCCGCCCACCACGACGACGTCGGCACTGATCACGGCCGGTCAGGGTACGGCCGAACGCCGCCTGTCCCGCTGGGTCGCCCGCTGCAGGCGGTCGAGGCGCTGGTCCCACTGCGCGCCGGCGGCCACGAGCCACCGCATGGCGTCGACCAGCGGTTCGGGCGTGGCCCGGTAGCGCACCTCACGGCCCCGGCGCTCCGGGGCAGCCAGACCGGCCTCGACGAGGCCCTGCAGGTGCTTGACCACGGCCTGGCGGGTCATGGGGAGATCGGCAGCCAGGTGGCTGGCGGTGTCCGGCCCCTCCCGCACGAGACGCACGAGCAAGGAGCGCCGGGTGGGGTCGGCCAGGGCGTCGAAGAGGGGATCGAGCGGATCCGTCACACCCGGGCCAGCGAGCAGACCGACAACCAGAGCGACACGACGCGGGTCTCCCAGGAGCCGCTGAGCGAGTGGTCGGCCGACTCGGTGATGACGAGACGGCTGCCCGTGTCGGTCTCCTCGACGGTGAAGGTGACGTCGGACGCGGCGGCCTCGTCCCCAGCGGGCCACCAGGTGAAGGCCAGGCGTTCGCCCGCACTCATGTCGGTCACGGTCAGGTGGCGTCGCACGCCGTCGTCGTCGACGAGGTGGCCCGAGCCGCCGACTCGCAGATCGAGGTGGACGTCCTCGCCGAGCCAGGTGCCGAGCTCCCCGGCATCGGAGATCAGGCGCCAGAGCGTGGCGGCGTCGCACTCGAGCTCGATGGTGCGGCGGACGGTGGTGCGTTCCATTGCCGCCACGATAGCCGCAACACAGCGGTTGCACATCCGCTCGACCACGGCTAGACTCGCAACTCACAAGTTGCACATCAGGAGGAGCGATCATGCTGGTGCCGACCGTCATCGAGCAGACCAACCGGGGGGAGCGGGCCTACGACATCTACTCCCGCCTGCTCTCGGAGCGCATCGTGTTCCTGGGCACGGCGATCGACGACAGCGTGGCCAACCTCGTCATCGCCCAGCTCCTCCATCTGGAGTCGGAAGCTGCCGACCGGGACATCTCGCTCTACATCAACAGCCCGGGCGGGGACATGACGGCGTTGTTCGCCATCCACGACACCATGCAGTTCGTGGCGCCCGACGTGGCGACGATCTGCGTGGGGCAGGCGGCGTCGGCGGCCGCCGTGCTCCTGGCCGCCGGGGCCAAGGGCAAGCGGGCCGCCCTCCCCAACGCCCGGGTGCTCATCCACCAGCCCCACGGCGGCGCGCAGGGTCAGTCGACCGATCTCGAGCGCGCCGTCACCGAGATCGTCGAGATGCGCCGGCGGATGGTCGAGATCCTCGTCGAGGCCACGGGCCAGGCGGCCGAGCGCATCACCCTGGACATCGACCGGGACTACATCCTGCGCGGCGAGGACGCCGTGGCCTACGGGCTCATCGACCACGTGGTCGATCGCCGCCGGCTGCCCCTGGCCGGCGTGGCCGCCGCGTGACCGAGGCCGTGACCTTCGGGGCCAAGTAGAAAGGCGCGATGACTGACGTCGACGACGCCCGAGCGGACCAGCGCACGCCGGGGGGTGCCATCCTCATGGACGGCATCCGCCTGCGCGACGAGATCACAGAGCAGCTGGCGGCGGAGATGGTCGTCGCTCGGTTCGCCCCGTGTCTGTCTGGGGACCGTCCTCGTCGGTGATGACCGCCCGAGCCAGATCTACGTTCGCAGCAAGCACAAGCAGGCCGAGAAGGCCGGGATGGTGTCCCAGCACATCGGCCTGCCCCCGACCGCGACGCAGGCCGAGGTGGACGACGCCGTGGCCGGCATGGCCGCCGATCCCGACGTCCACGGCATCCTCGTCCAATTGCCCCTGCCCGAGGGCCTCGACCCCGAGCCGGTGCTCGACCTGGTCCCGCCGGACAAGGACATCGACGGGCTGACCGAGCGCTCGATGGGCCGGCTGCTCCGGGGCCGCCCCGGTCACGTCCCGTGCACGCCGAAGGGCGTCATGCGGCTGCTGGAGCGCTACGGGACCGACGTCTCCGGGAAGCGGGCCGTCGTGGTCGGTCGCTCGACGCTGGTCGGCCTGCCCATGGCGCTGCTGCTGGCCCGCAAGGGCGTCGACGCCACGGTCACGCTGGCCCACTCCCGCACCCGGGACATGGTCGAGGTGTGCCGCCAGGCCGACATCATCATCGCCGCCGCCGGCATGGCCCGGATGATCACGGCCGAGCACGTCCGCCCGGGCGCGACGGTCGTCGACGTGGGCGTGAGCCGCAGCGAGGCCGGCATCGTGGGCGACGTCGACTTCGACGCCGTCCAGGCAGTGGCCGGGGCCATCACGCCGATGCCCGGCGGCACCGGCCCCATGACCATCGCCTGCCTCCTGGAGAACACGCTCGCAGCAGCCCGCATGCTCGGCGCGGTCTGAGCTCTCCGAGGCCACGGCCCGCCGCCGGTGGGAGGCCGAGCGCTCCGCCCGCTCGCCAATGAGACGTCTCGCGGAGCTCAGTTGCGGAATGCGCAACGCATCTCCGCGAGACGTCACCGGTACTGCGGTTCTCGCCGGACGAGGGCTATCGTCCACCTTCCCACCGCTCCGAGCATCGAGAGGGGGTGACGACGTGAGGAAGCAATACCGCGAGAAGCCCTACACCCGGCTGACCGAACCCCTCGTGCGGGACGGCGGCCGGCTCCGGCCGGCCTCCTGGGACGAGGCGCTCGACCGTGCCGCGGAGGGTCTCAGCCGGGCCGTAGCGGGCCGAGGCCCCGATGCCATCGGCGTGTTCTCGTGCTCCAAGGCCACCAACGAGATGAACTTCATCGCCCAGAAGTTCGTGCGTACGGCCATCGGCACGAACAACATCGACTCCTGCAACCGCACTTGACACGCTCCCTCCGTCGTCGGTCTGGCGACAGTCTTCGGAGCAGGCGGAGGAACGTCCTCCTACCGGGAGGTGGAGGACACCGACGTCATCATCCTCTGGGGCTCGAACGCCCGGGAGACCCACCCGATCTTCTTCCACCACGTCCTCGCCGGCGTGCGCAACGGTGCGCGCCTCTACTGCGTCGACCCCCGGCGCACCAGCTCGGCGCGCTGGGCCGACGTCTGGCTCGGCATCCACGTGGGCACGGACATCGCCCTGTCCAACACCATGGCCCGGGAGATCATCCACGCCGGGCTCCACAACCCGCGCTTCATCGAGCGGGCGACGGCCGGCTTCGAGGAGTACGCGGCGTCGGTCGAGGACTGGACCCTGGAGCGGGGCGCCGCGGTGACCGGCGTCCCGGCCGAGGTGATCGCCGAGATGGCGCACACCTGGGCCCGGGCCGACCGCGCCCAGCTCTGTTGGACGCTCGGCATCACCGAGCACCACAACGCCGTCGACAACGTGCTGGCCCTCATCAACCTCGCCCTCCTGTGCGGGCACGTCGGCCGCTACGGCTGCGGGCTCAACCCGTTGCGAGGCCAGAACAACGTCCAGGGCGGTGGCGACATGGGCGCCATCCCGAACAAGCTGCCCGGCTTTCAGGACATCCTGGACGACGAGGCGCGAGCGAAGTTCGATGCCGCCTGGGGCTCGCGCATCCCGCCCCGGCACGGTTGGCACCTGTCCGACATGTTCGCGGCCATGGAGCGGGGCGATCTCACCGCGCTCTACGTGATCGGCGAGAACCCGGCCCAGTCGGAGGCGGAGAGCGAGCACGCCGTCCACCTGCTCGAGGGTCTCGACCACCTCGTCGTGCAGGACATCTTCCTGACCCGCACGGCGCAGCTGGCCTCC
Source organism: uncultured Acidimicrobiales bacterium (assembly GCA_963813375.1). Taxonomy (GTDB): domain Bacteria; phylum Actinomycetota; class Acidimicrobiia; order Acidimicrobiales; family Ilumatobacteraceae; genus DASTFY01. The sequence goes on from CAWEYT010000015.1 coordinate 332,192, forward strand.
GTCGTGCTGCCGGCCTCGGCGGCGTGGTGCGAGAGCGACGGCACGGTGACGAACAGCGAGCGTCGGGTCCAACGGGTGCGCAAGGCCCTGGAACCGCCCGACGGCGCCCGCGACGACATCGAGATCATCCTGGACGTCGCCCGCCGCCTCGGACACGACTGGCACTACGACTCCGCCGAAGCCGTGTGGGACGAGTTGCGTTCGCTGTCGCCGATGCACGCCGGCATGAGCTACCGCCGGCTGGAGGAGCTGGGCGGCATCCAGTGGCCGTGCTACCACGAGGACCGGCTGGAGCCGACGTGGCTCCACGGCCGGCTCTGGGCGGAGGATCCAGCCGAGCGGGGACGGCCGGCGCCCTTCTCCGTCGTGGTGGACGAGCCGCCGGTGGACAAGCTCGACGAGGAGTACCCGCTGCGGCTGACGACCGGGCGCCGGCTGGACTCCTACAACACCGGCGTCCAGTCGGGTGGGTACGTGTCGCCGCTGCGGTTCGGCGAGACCATCGACCTGTCGCCGGAGGACGCCCGGCAGCTCGGGATCGTGGACGGTGAGCAGGTGCGGGTCACCTCCCGGCGCGGGTCGCTCGTGGCGCCCGCTCGTGTCGACCCCTCGCTGCGGCCGGGGCTGGTGTTCATGACGATGCACTTCCCCGACGACATCGACACCAACGTGCTGACCATCGAGGCCATCGATCCCAAGTCGGGGACGGCCGAGTTCAAGGCGTCGGCGGTGCGGGTCGAGAAGCTCGAGCAGTTCGCTGCCGCGGGCGGCGACTGACGCAGATCGACGAGCATGGACCTGCACTTCCTCGATGCCCGTCCCACGTCCGAGGAGCGGGACGCGGTCGATGCCCTGCTCGGCCCCCCGCCGTCGGGGTGGCGTGGCGGCGAACGGGGCGACGACGACCGCCATGTGGCCTTCGGCGGATGGGAGGCCTCGGCGTCGCTGCGCCCGCACGTGCTCCCGGCCCTCCACGCCGTCAACGACCGCGTCGGCTGGGTGAGCCAGGGCGCGCTGAACTACATCGCCGAGCGGCTCTCGGTGCCGCCGGCCGAGCTCTACGGCGTGCTCACGTTCTACGCCCTGTTCTCCCCCCGGCCCCGGCCGCGCCGGGTGCTCCACGTCTGCACGGATCTGGCCTGCGCCACCAACGGCGCCGGCGAGCTGGTGGCCGGCCTCGGAGCCGAGGGCTCCCCTTCCACTGATGGCGAGGCGACGTGGCACTCCTCCCCCTGCCTGGGGGTGTGCGAGCGGGCGCCGGCGGCGCTGGTGGTCGAGGCCGGCGCGCCGCCGCGGGCCGAAGTGCTGGCGCCGGCGTCAGCCGCCGATCTCGCCGGCGCGCTGGACGGACGGCCTGGCCCCGACGAGCCGCCGGCCGGTGCTTCCGTGCCCCAGGCGGGCGAGACCGGGCTGCTCCTGCTGCGGCGGATCGGCCGGGTCGACCCGGCCAGCCTGGCTGACTACCGCGCCGAGGGTGGCTATGACGCGCTGCGGCGGGCCATCGACCTCGGTCCCGCCGGGGTCATCCGCGAGGTGTCCGATTCGCGACTCCAGGGACGCGGCGGAGCGGCCTTCCCCACGGGCCGGAAGTGGGACGCCGTGGCCGGTCAGCCCGTGCGCCCCCATCACCTCGTCTGCAACGCCGACGAGTCCGAACCGGGCACGTTCAAGGACCGGGTGCTCATGGAGGGCGATCCGTTCGCGGTCATCGAGGCCATGACCGTGGCCGGCTTCGCCACCGGGGCCGAGCACGGCTACCTGTACCTGCGGGGGGAGTACCCGCGCGCCCGCCAGCGGCTCGAGCACGCCATCGCCGAGGCCCGGCGCCACGGCTTCCTCGGGCCGGACGTGATGGGCAGCGGCGTCAGCTTCGACATCGAGGTGTTCCGCGGCGCCGGCGCCTACATCTGCGGCGAGGAGACCGCGATCTTCAACTCGATCGAGGGCCATCGAGGAGAGCCGCGCAACAAGCCGCCCTTCCCGGTGGAGGTCGGGCTGTTCGGCCTTCCCACGTTGGTCAACAACGTGGAGACGCTGGTGAACGTGCTGTCGATCCTGGAGATGGGCGGGCCGGCCTTCGCCGCCATCGGCACCGAAGGCTCGACGGGGCCGAAGCTGTTCTGCGTGTCCGGCCGGGTGGAGCGGCCCGGCGTGTACGAGGTGCCGTTCGGGACGACGCTGGCCGAGCTGCTGGAGCTGGCCGGGGGTGTGCCCGACGGGCACGAGCTGCGGGCCGTCCTGCTCGGAGGGGCCGCGGGCGCGTTCGTCCGCCCGGACGAGCTCGACCTGCCTCTCACCTTCGAGGGCACGCGCGCCGCCGGCGTCACGCTCGGCTCGGGTGTCGTCATGGTGCTGGACGAGACCGTCGACCTCGTGCCCTTCCTCCTGCGGATCGCGGCCTTCTTCCGTGACGAGTCCTGCGGGCAATGCGTCCCGTGCCGGGTCGGCACCGTGCGCCAGGAGGAGGTCCTGCACCGGCTGGCTGCCAACGGGCGCGACCCGGCCGGGGATCTCGCACTGCTGACCGACCTCGGCCGCGTGATGCGGGACGCGTCGATCTGCGGCCTGGGTCAGACCGCGTCGAGCGCCGTCGAGTCGGCCATCGCCCGGCTGGGGGTGTTCGCACAATGAAGGTGGAACGGTGAAGGGGGAGATGGTGCGGGTGGCGCCTCCCCGGCGGCTGGTCGAGTTGACGGTGGACGGCGAGGCGGTGCAGGTCCCCGAAGGCAGCACGCTGCTCGATGCCTGCCGGCTGGTGGGCCGTGAGATCCCGACGCTCTGCTACGGGGACACGCTCACTCCGAAGAACGCCTGCCGGGTGTGCATGGTCGAGGTCGAGGGCTCGCGCGTCCTCGTGCCGTCGTGCTCACGCCGCGCCGAGCCGGGGATGGTCGTGCGGACCGACACGGAGCGGGCCCGCCACAGCCGCCGCCTCGTCCTGGAGCTGCTCGGCTCGTCGGTCGATCTGTCCATCGCCCCGAACGTCGCCCGCTGGCAGGACGAGTACGGCGCGGAGCCCTCCCGGTTCGGGACCGACGGTACCGCCGAGGGTGCCACCGAGGATGTCGGAGCCGCCACCGTCGAGCAGCCGCCCATCGTCGACAACGACCTGTACGTGCGGGACTACGCCAAGTGCATCCTCTGCTACAAGTGCGTGGACGCCTGCGGCGAGCAGTGGCAGGGGACGTTCGCCATCAGCGTGGCTGGGCGAGGCTTCGACGCCCGCATCTCCACCGAGTTCTCCGTCCCGCTGACCGAGTCGGCCTGCGTCTACTGCGGCAACTGCATCGCCGTGTGCCCGACGGGTGCCCTCGTGTTCAAGAGCGAGTTCGACCGGAGGGCGGCGGGCACCTGGGACGAGGAGCGCCAGACCCAGACGGACACCATCTGCCCGTACTGCGGGGTCGGCTGCACGCTCACCCTCCACGTCCAGGACAACGAGATCGTCAAGGTGACGTCGCCCCAGGACCACGCCATCACCTCGGGCAACCTCTGCATCAAGGGACGGTTCGGCTTCCAGCACGTCCAGAACCGCTGACCGCGGTGTCACAATCCACGCACAAATCGCGGCTGGTTGCCCTCTCGTGGCCATCGGACGTGATTTGTGCGTGAGAAGTGACCGCGAGACCGCGGGCCGGACGCGGACCGTTCGGGCGGTGGGCCATTTTCGTCGGGTTCGGGCGCGGCGGGCATGATGCAGCAGACCGTTCCTCCAGGAGGTACTTGCGAAGATGGGACTCTGTGATGGCCGGGTGGCCATCGTCACCGGTTCGGGCCGGGGCATCGGCCGCGAGCACGCGCTGAGCCTGGCCCGCCAGGGCGCCAAGGTCGTGGTCAACGACCTCGGTGGCAACGTGGACGGGACCGGCGACGATCTCAGCCCGGCCCAGCAGGTGGTCGAGGAGATCGCCGGCATGGGTGGCGAGGCCGTCGCCAACGGCGACGACATCTCGACCTGGGAGGGCGCGCAGCGCCTGGTCAACACCGCCGTCGAGTCCTTCGGCGACCTCCACGTGCTGGTCAACAACGCCGGGATCCTGAGGGACCGCATGCTGACCAACATGACCGAGGAGGAGTGGGACGCGGTCATCAAGGTCCACCTCAAGGGCACCTTCGGCCCGGCGCGCTGGGCGGCTGCCTACTGGCGGGAGCAGACGAAGGCCGGCAAGGCCGTCGACGGCCGCATCATCAACACCACGTCGGTGTCCGGCATCTACGGCAACCCCGGGCAGACCAACTACGGCGCGGCCAAGGCCGGCATCGCCGCCCTCACGGTCATCGCCGCGCTCGAGCTGGGCCGCTACGGCGTCACCGTCAATGCCGTCGCCCCGGTCGCGCTCACCCGCATGACCGAGGGTCTGGGCCCGGCGCCCGAGACGGACGAGGAGCGCGAGATGCGCTCGCCCCGCTGGATCGCCCCGATCGTCACCTGGCTGGCCTCGCCCGAGTCGAAGGCGGTGACGGGTCGGGTCTTCGAGGCGTCGGGTCAGGGTCTGGCCATCGCCGAGGGCTGGCACCGCGGGCCCGAGCACGCGCCCGTGGAGGATCCGACCGAGCTGGGTCCGATCGTGGCCGATCTCGTGGCCAAGGCCCGCCTCAACGCCGGCATGGACGGCAAGGACGGCAGCTGGCCCCAGCCGCCGCCGAACTGAGGACCGAGGAGAGACGACATGCCCATCAACCCTGACGCCGTCGGCGCCACCTCCGATCCGGTCGAGGCCTCGTGGGCCTCGAAGGACGCGCTGCTCTACGCCGTCGGCATCGGTGCCGGCACCAACGAGCTGGCCTACACGACCGAGAACACCAACGGCGTCGACCAGCAGGTCTTCCCCACGTTCGCCGTCGTCATCGGCTGGGGCCGGGGGAACTCGGCCATGGGGCAGATCGGGACCTTCAACCCGGCCCTCCTCGTCCACGGCCAGCAGGCCGTCACGCTGCACCGGCCGATCCCCGTGGAGGGGACGGCCACGCTGACCTCGAAGATCGTCGGCATCTACGACAAGGGCAAGGCCGCGGTGGTCGCGTCCGAGACCGAGGCCGTCCTGGCCGACGGCCAGCCGCTCTACACCAACCGCTCCTCCGTGTTCATCCGCGGCGAGGGCGGCTGGGGCGGTGACCGGGGACCTTCGGGGCCGGCCAACGTGCCGCCCGAGCGGGCGCCCGACCACCAGGTCACCTACGAGGTCCCGCCCGACCAGGCCCTCGTCTACCGGCTGTCCGGGGACCGCAACCCGCTGCACTCGGACCCGTCGTTCGCGGCGATGGGCGGCTTCGACCGGCCGATCCTCCACGGCCTGTGCACCTACGGCTTCACCGGCCGCGCCCTGCTGCACTCGCTGGCCGGCTCCGATCCCGCCCGCTTCCACCACGTCGAGGGCCGGTTCTCCGCCCCCGTCCTCCCGGGCGACACGCTGACGGTGTCGATCTGGACGACGGGTGACGGCGAGGCCGTGTTCACGACGGCCACCCAGGCCGGCACCGTCGTCATCGACCAGGGCCTCTGCCGCTTCAGCTAGAACAGCTTGAGGTCGTCGGCCCTCAAACCGCGCAGCTCGTCGTAGTCGACCTCGACGACCGCGAAGCCCCGAGCCTCGGCCAGCACGCGGGCCTGGGGCCTGACCACCTGGGCCACGAACATCCCGCGGATCGTGCCCAGCGACGTGTCCAGGGCGAGCCGCTCGACGTATCTCGACAGCTGCTCGACGCCGTCGATCTCGCCGCGGCGCTTCACCTCGATGGCGACGGTGACGCCGGCCGCGTCCCGGCACAGGAGGTCGACGGGGCCGAGGGCGGTCGGGTACTCCCGGCGCACGAGCGTGAGCCCGTCGCCGAGGACGTGCGGCGTGGCGGCCAGGAGCTCCTGCAGGTGTGCCTCCACGCCGTCCTTCTGGAGGCCAGGATCGGCACCCATCTCCCACGCGGTGTCGCTCAGCACCTCGAGCAGCTCGATGGTCAGCCGCTCGCCCTTGGGGTTGGTGATCTCCCAGCGCCCGGGCTGCTCCCGCAGCACGTTGGGCGCGTTCATCCAGTTGAGCGGCTTGTAGGCGCCGCCGTCGGCATGCACGGCCACGCACCCGTCGGCCTTGACCATCAGCAGCCGCACGGCCTCGGGCAGGTGCGCGGCCAGCCGCCCCTCGTAGTCCACCCGGCACCGGGCGATGACCAGCCGCATCCCGCCGACCGTATCGACTCTCCCGATTCGAACAGAGCTGTCAGGAAGCGCGGCCAGACCGCGCTTTCGGACATCTCTGTTCGGAAGGTGCGCTCAGGAGGGCGAGCGGACGTGGTCCCGCATGCGCTTGTTGATGAGCTCGCGGCGCTTCTGGAGGTCGCGGTAGGTCATCCGCTGCGTCGAGGAGTCCAGGCCGAGGCTGGCCTTGACGCCGTCCAGGTTGACCTCCATCCGGGTGTGGTCGATGCCGAGCTCCCGCCCCAGCCGCTCCCCGTGGGCCTGGGCGAAGTGGAGCGAGATGTTGGCGATCTCGGCCAGGATGTCGAGGTCGGGCGCCAGGCGGGCGATGGCGCCGTCGAGGAACACCATGTTCTTGACGTAGAGCATCAGCTCCTTGGGCATGCGGGCGCCGTAGCCCAGCAGCGCCTTGACCACCCGCTGGACCTCCTTCACCAACTCCTCCCCGCTCAGGGTCGTCGGGTCGACCGCAGGCTGGTCGAGGCGTAGGTCCTTGATGACCGCGCGCAGGTCGGTGTCAGCCGGCAGCGCGCCGAGGTCGCGCAGCGCCGCGAGCTGACCCTTCACGTCGTTGGTGGTGGCGCCCAGCATGAGGCGGAGGAACGCGGTGCGGCGGGCGTCGTCGAGGCGGCCGACGATGCCGAAGTCGAGCAGGGCGGTGCGACCGTCCGGCAGCACGAACAGGTTGCCGCCGTGGAGATCGCCGTGGAAGATGCCGTGGATCATCGCCCCCTCCATGAAGGCGACCATCCCGGTGCGGACCACCTCCTCGGTGTCGATGCCCGCGTCGTGCATGCCGGCGACGTCGTCGAACTTGAAGCCCGACAGCCGCTCCATGACCAGCACCCGCCGGGTGACGAGGGACGGATGGGGGCGGGGGACGACATAGCCACGCTGGCCGAGGTCGGCCAGCACGGCGGCGATGTCCAGCATGTTCGCGGCCTCGAGCCGGAAGTCGAGCTCCTCGACGATGGTCTCGGCGAACAGCTCCACGAGGGCCGGCGGGTTGGCCAGCGCGGCGATGGGGATGCGACCGACGAGGTGCGGGGCCAGCCAGGCCATGGCCCGCAGGTCCTTGCGTACGAGGCCGGCGACCTGCGGGCGCTGGACCTTGACGACGACGGGCTCGCCGGTGCGCAGCTCGGCGGCATGGACCTGGGCGATCGACGCCGCGGCGAGCGGGGTCCGGTCGAACCAGGTGAAGGTGGCCTCGATCGTCGTGCCCAGATCGGCCTCCACGACGTCGCGCACCACGGGCGAAGCTCTCCGGGGTGACCTGGTCGCGGCAGAGCTTGAACTCCTCGACCAGCTCGGGGGGGAACAAGCCCTCGCCGGACGAGATGATCTGGCCCAGCTTGATGTAGGTCGATCCCAACGACTCGGCGGCCAGGCGGAGGCGGCGGGACAGGTCGGCCCGGCTGACCTCCGGGCTCGGGTATCGGTGCCGGCGCTTGCGTGCCGCCCAGGGCGCCAGCGCGAATCCGAGTCGACCGAGCACCCTGACGACCCGCGCGCCGGGCGGCCACCGCGTCGGTGTGGTGAGCGCCGAACCTTCGGCGTCCGCCGCGGCGCGCAACGCCGGGACCTCCGGCAGCCACGTCAGCGCGGCGCGGTCGACCACCCAGGGCGGCGACTCGCTGAACGCGCCCCAGGCGAGGTCAGCGGGGCCGGCGGCGGCTGCCATGAGAGCGATGATCCCACGGCCGCCCGCCGAGCGGCCAAGCGGTACAGTCCGCCCGGTTCGCGCCTCGCCGGCGCGACGACGGGATGCAGGGGGTCGGGGGACACCACATGGTCGCGACACGACATGGCTGACACCGAGGAGGCGCCGGGCGTGGCCGCGGAGCGTTGGGTGGCGGACAGCAACCTGAGCGCCCGGTTCCCGATCTACACGCGCGCCAACGTGGGCGAGGTCTTCCCGGACCCGGTCACGCCGCTGACCTTCGATTCCGGCCTGTGGCTGGCCGAGCTGGGCTGGCGGGACGCCTGGGTGCGCATGGGAGCCTTCGAGGCCGACGAGTTCCCACCGGACGACTACGCGCAGCTCGGGGTCGTGGGTGGTTACTGCTACCTCAACGCGTCCCTCATCCGCCTGTTCGGTGAGCGGGCACCCGGCCTGTCCTGGCAGCTCATCGACGAGCAGTTCTTCGGCGCGCAGCCCGGCATCCCGCCCTACCAGGAGGAGCCGGGAGACGTCCGCCCTGACCTGAGCGAGCGGATCGGCGGCACGTTCGGCTGGGCGCTGTCCGTGGAGCGGCTGTCCGACCTGACGGAGCTGGTCGAGGACATGCGGGCCACGAAGCGGCTGCGCGACGACGCGCCCGGACCTGTCGGCGATGAGCGACGCCGATCTGGTCGCCCGGTACCGCGAGCTGATCGAGCTGCACCGGAACCTCTTCGCCCACCACCTGTTCGCGTCGTACATGGCGACGGTCCCGCTCGGCATCATCCAGGGCGTCAGTGGCGCGGTCGGGCGACCCGACCTGCTCATGGTCCTCATCGCCGGCGTCGGCGAGGTCGACTCCGCCGCGCCGTCGATGGCCCTGTGGGAGCTCGGTCGCGTGGTCGCGGCGTCGTCCGAGCTGCAGGCCGCCTTCGATGCCGGTGTCGCCGGCCTCATCGACCGGCTGGAGGCGAGCAGCAGCCAGGCCGCGCAGGCCTTCCTCACGCGGCTTCCGGGCCTTCCAGCACGACTACGGCTCCCGCGGGCCGAACGAGTGGGAGACCAGGTCGCCGACATGGGAGACCCGTCCGGAGCTGGCGCTGTCGGCCATCGAGCGCATGCGGCTGGCGCCCGCCACCGCTTCGCCGGACGCCCATCTGTCGACGCAGGCGGCGGCTCGCGAGGCCGCGTCGCGCGAGATCCTCGCCCTCGTGGAGGCGGATCCGGAGACCTACGGCCAGCTCGCCGCGGCGTTGCGGGCGGCCACCGTCTGGCTGCCCGCCCGTGAGCGGACGAAGACGAACAACATCCGCCTCATCCACGAAGCCCGCATGACGCTGCGCGAGCTCGGGCGGCGGATGGTCGAGCGGGGGGCGTTCGACGAGATCGAGGACTTCGGCTTCCTGCGCCAGGCCGAGCTGGAGGGGCCGTTCCTCGACGAGCCGCACGCGTTCACGGAGGACGTGCGCCGGCGCCGGGCCCAGTACCTCGATCTGTCGGCGCGGGAGCCGACGTTCGTGTTCGTGGGCGATCCGCCCGACCCCGCCTCGTGGATGCGCCGTGACGACGCCGTCTTCGAAGGTCTGACGAGCGGAGCGACGATGCAGGGGATCCCGGGATGCGCGGGCGTGGCGGAGGGCCGGGCGCGCGTCCTGCTGGACTCGAACGACCCCGGCGCGCTCGATCCCGGCGATGTGCTGGTGGCGCCCATCACCGATCCCTCCTGGACGCCCCTGTTCGTGCCGGCGGCCGCCGTCGTCGTCGACGTCGGCGCACCGTTGAGCCATGCCGTGATCGTCAGCCGGGAGCTCGGCATCCCGTGCGTCGTGTCGGCCACCGGTGCCACGCGGTCCATCCCCGACGGAGCACGGGTGCGGGTGGACGGCAGCACCGGCGTGGTGACCATCCTCTGAGCCTCCTGAACCGCTTCGCCGCCGTGAACCGCTGGATCACCGACTGGGAGCCGAGTCCCCGCTACCCCCTGTACACGCGGGCCAACGCCGGCGAGGTGCTGCCCGAGCCCGCCAGCCCGCTGGGGTGGACGCTGGTCTTCGAGCCGGGGGTGGCCATGGGGTGGGCCGACGCGCAGGTGGCCGTCGGCACCCTCGACCCGGAGGACCTCGATCCCCGCCGGCCCGAGGTGGTGGCCTGCTTCGGCGGCTACCTCTACCTCAACGCGGCCATGGCCCGGATCTTCGGCGTGCGGGCGCCCGGGCTCACGCCGGACATGGTCGACTACCTCTACTTCGGCCAGCACCCCGACGTCCCGCCCTACGTGCCGGAGGACTGGCACGAGAGCGAGGCCAACACGGCCAGGCTGGGGGAGTGGATGGGGCGGGTGCTCTTCGCCGCCGACCTCCCGGAGCTGCGGGACCTGCGCGACGAGGCGGAGGCGGCGCGGGCGTCCCGACCCGACCTGACGGTCCTCGACGACGCCGCGCTCGTCGCTCGGGCCCGGTCGTTCATCCCGGTCGTGCGGCGCATGTTCGAGCGGCACCTCGAGGTGACGGCGGCGGCATCGATCGGCAGCGGCGTGATCGGCGCCGTCAGCGCGGCGCTGGGCGACGCGGGGCTGGCCCTGACCCTCGTCACCGGCGTCGGCGACGTGGACTCCGCCGCCCCGAGCCTGGCGCTGTGGGAGATGAGCCGGACGGTGCGTGCCTCGCCCGAGCTCATGGCCCTCTTCGACGCCGGTGTCGACGGTCTGCTGGACCGGCTCGGGCGACTGGCCGGCCCGGAGTCGCGGGAGCTGTCGTCGGCCTTCGCTTCGTTCCTCCGCGACTACGGCAGCCGTGGCCCGAACGAGTGGGACATCCGCTCGGCGACCTGGGAGACCACGCCCGAGCTGGCGCTGACGCTGCTGGACCGGATGCGTCTCGCCACGGACGACGCGTCCCCGCAACTTCGTTCCGTTCGCAACATCGCCGAACGGGAGGCAGCTACGGCGCGGGCCGAGTCCGCGCTGGCGGACCAGCCGGACGCCCTTGGCCAGTTCCGGGCCGGGCTGCACTCCGCCCACCTCTACCTGGCCGGTCGGGAGCGCACGAAGACCGCCATCATCAGGGTCATCCACGAGGTGCGCATGGCGATGTGGGAGCTCGGGACCCGTCATGGCTACACGCCGTCGGCGACGTGCATGCTCCTGGCCGACGAGCTGGACGCCTTCGTCAACGACCCCACCGAGTTCCGGGCTCGCCTGGCCAGCCGGGAGCAGAAGTACCTCACGCTGTTCGACCTCGACCCGCCGTTCATCGTGGGCGCCACCGTGCCCCCGCTGGAGGAGTGGAGTCCGCGCCGCTCCGGGGACGACAGCGGGTCGGCTGTGGCCGGTCAGGTCCTCACCGGCGTGCCGGGCTGCCCCGGCCGGGCCAGCGGACGGGCGAGGGTCGTGCTGCACCCGTCCGATCCCGCCGGGTTGGAGCCGGGGGACGTCCTGGTGGCGCCGCTGACGGATCCTTCGTGGACGCCGCTGTTCGTGCCGGCGGCCGCCGTGGTCGTCGACGTGGGCGCGCAGGTCAGCCACGCGGTCATCGTCAGCCGCGAGCTCGGCATCCCGTGCGTCGTCAGCGTCCACGACGCCACCCGCACCATCCCCGACGGCGCCGTCGTCACCGTTGACGGCTCCGCCGGCACGGTCACCATCATCGAGCTCCCGGAGGGCTGAGCACCATGGCCGACACCGCGCACACTGACAGCGCCGAGCGCTGGATCACGGACACCCGGGCCAGCACCCGCTTCCCCGTCTACACCCGCGCGAACGCCAGCGACGTGCTGCCGCATCCCGTCAGCCCGCTCGGGGCGACGCTGTCATGGATCCCCGGGGTGCTGGAGGGGTGGCGGGACGGCAACGTCCGTCAGGGCGCCTTTTCGCGTGAAGAGCTCGACGGCGAGGTCAACCCCTGCTGCGCGGTCTTCAACGGCTACCTCTACGTCAACGCCTCCGTCGTACGCGTCTACGGCGAGCGGGCCGGTGCCGGAGCGGCGGCCATCGACGCTGCGTTCTTCGGCAACCGTCCGGACACCCCGCCGTACGTGCCGCACCCGGACGACCAGAGTCCCGAGGCGGCCGAGCGCATCGGCGCCACCATGGGCTGGGTCATGTCGGCCGTGGAGTGGCCCGAGATGATGGAGTCCAAGGCGCTGGCCGACGCGGCCCGGGCCGAGCGCGGCGACCTCACCGCGCTCGTCCGACGAGGCGCTGGTGGCTCGGGCACGCGAGCTGACGTCGCTCCAGCGCCGCCTGTTCAGCGACCACGTGCTCTCGTCGTCCAACACCGCGGTCGGACCGACCATCCTCGGCCAGGTCGCGCCGGCGCACATGCTGCGGCTGATCGCCTCCGCCGGTGACGTCGACTCCGCGGCGCCGTCGTTCGCCATGTGGCAGCTGTCGCGGGAGGTCCGGGACTCGGCCGGGCTGACGGCGGCGTTCGAGGCGGGGATCGAAGGTCTGTTCGACCGGCTCGGATCGTCCGGTGGCGAGGACGGCGCCCGCTTCCTCGCCCACCTCGAGGAGTTCATGCTCGAGTACGGAGCCCGGGGGCCGAACGAGTGGGATCCGTACTCGGAGGTGTGGGAGACACGGCCGGAGCTGGTGCTGGCGCTGGTCGACCGCATGCGGGTCACGGCCGATGAACAGAGCCCCGTCGTCCGCAACGAGGCGGTGGCGGCCGACCGCGCCGCGGCGACCGAGGAGGTGCTGGCCTCGTTGGGTGACGACGAGGAGACGAAGGGCCTGGTGCTCGCTGCGCAGGGGTCGGCGCTGCGCTTCCTGGCCTGGCGCGAGCGCACCAAGACGAACTGCGTCAAGGCCATCCACGAGCAGCGCATGGCGCTCCGGGAGCTGGGCCGCCGCGGCGTGGAGAAGGGTGTCCTGGACGACCAGCGGCTCGTCTTCATGCTCCTGGACGAGGAGCTCGAGGACTATCTGGCCGTCCCCGCCTCCTTCACCGAGCGGCTGAGCGAGCGACGGGACGCGTGGAAGGCGCTGTGGTCGCTCGAACCGCCCTACTTCGTGGAGGGGGACAAGGGCGTCCCGCCGCTGTCGAGCCTGGCCCGCAAGGGCGACGCCGAGATCACCGTGGCGGTTCCCGGCGACGTGCTCACGGGCTCGCCCGGCTGCGCCGGAGTGGCGAGGGGCACGGCGCGGGTCCTGCTCGATCCCGGCGACCCGCTGGCGCTGGAACCCGGCGACATCCTGGTCGCCCCGAACACAGACCCGTCCTGGACACCGCTGTTCGTCCCCGCGGCGGGCGTGATCGTCGACGTGGGCGCCATGAACAGCCACGCGGTGATCGTCAGCCGTGAGCTCGGCATCCCTTGCGCGGTCAGCGTGGTCGACGCCACCAAGCGGATCCCCGACGGCGCCCTGGTCGAGGTCGACGGGGGCACGGGTACGGTGACGATGCTGTGACCGCACCTCACTGACCCATGACCGGCGACGAGGCGAGGAGGCCCGACGTGCAGACCTTCGACGACCACTACATCGACGGGCAGTGGGTGACCGCTGGCTCTGACGAGCGGATCGACGTGTTCGACTCGACGACGGAGGAGGTCATGGCCCGGGTGCCGGCCGGGACCCCAGCCGATGTCGACGCCGCGGTGGCGGCGGCCCGGGCCGCCTTCCCCGGCTGGGCGGCGACGCCGGTGGACGAGCGTGCGAAGTACCTGACCCGGATCGGTGACGCGCTGGGGGCCCGCATGGACGAGCTGGCCACCACCATCTCCAAGGAGACCGGGATGGCCAAGTGGCTGTCCCAGCTGGTCCAGGTCGGCTTGCCGATCAACAGCTTCAACCATGCGGCGTCGATCGCCTCGCAGTTCGCGTTCGAGGAGGAGGTCGGCAACTCGCTCGTCGTCCGTGAGCCGATCGGTGTCGTCGGCTGCATCACGCCCTGGAACTACCCGCTCCACCAGATCGCGGCGAAGGTCGCCTACGCGATGGCAGCGGGGTGCACCGTCGTGTTGAAGCCGAGCGAGGTCGCTCCGCTCGATGCCTTCGTGCTGGCGGAGGTCATCCACGAGGTGGGCCTACCCGCAGGCGTGTTCAACCTCGTGTCCGGGGTCGGGCCCGCGGTCGGCGAGGCCATCGCTGCGCACCCGGACGTGGACATGGTCGACCTTCACAGGGTCGACCCCGCCGGGCGTCGCGTCGCCCAACTCGGCGCCGAGTCCATCAAGAAGGTGACGCTGGAGCTGGGAGGGAAGTCGGCCAACGTGCTGCTCGACGACCTCGACCCGGACACGTACGCCCGCGCGGTGAAGGACGGCGTCGGCAAGGCGTTCCTGAACTCGGGGCAGACGTGCTCCGCCCTCACCCGCATGCTGGTCCCGCGGGATCGCCTGGGCGAAGCGGAGGCGGTGGCGGCCGCGGCCGCGCAGGCCGTCGTCGTCGGTGATCCGTTCTCGGAGGGCGTCCACCTCGGGCCGCTCGCGTCGGCCGCGCAGCGTGAACGGGTGAACGGCTACATCGACAAGGGCATCGAGGAAGGGGCCACGGTGGTGGCCGGCGGACCCGGAGCACCTGAGGGTCTGGAGCGCGGCTACTACGTCCGCCCGACCGTGTTCTCCGGGGTCACGCCGGACATGACCATCGCCCAGGAGGAGATCTTCGGGCCGGTCCTGTCGATCCTGCCCTATGACGGTGAGGATGACGCGGTCGAGATCGCCAACGGCGTCGTGTACGGCCTGGCCGGCGGTGTCTGGTCGGCCGATCCCGGCCGCGCCGAGGCTGTCGCCCGTCGCCTGCGCACGGGTCAGGTAGAGGTCAACGGTGGGGCCTTCAACCCCAACGCGCCCTTCGGCGGCTACAAGCAGTCCGGCGTCGGCCGCGAGTACGGACGGTTCGGCTTCGAGGAGTTCCTGGAGGTCAAGAGCATCCAGCGCTGAGGGCGAGTGCCGTCAGAAGCGGGGCGGGCGCTTCTCCCTGAGCGCGGCCACGCCCTCGCGGTAGTCGGCCGAGCCCATCATGCGGTCGAGGAGCTGCTTGGACTCCTCGACCGAGGCGCCGACGTCGAGGCGGAGCAGGTCGTCGTAGAGCTGGCGCTTCGTCACCGCGACGCTGGCCGGCGACACGTCGGCGAGGCGGCTGCGGCGCACTCGAGCGCGGCGGCGAGCGCGCCGTTCGCCGTCGGCAGCGACGGCGTTCCACAGACCCCATTCAGCGGTGTCCGCGCCGGTCACGACGCGACCGGACAGCAGCAGGTCCGCGGCTCGCGTCACGCCGACGAGGCGGGGGAGCACCCAGCTCATGCCGAACTCGGCCGGCAGGCCCAGCCGGGGAGCAGCCGTCGTCAGCTTGGCGGTGGCGCTCACGTAGCGCAGATCGCAGAACAGGGCGAGGGCCAGACCGACTCCCGCGCAGGCGCCGTTGACGGCGGCGATGACGGGCAGGCGCAGGCCGTAGTGCCAGGCGAAGTCGTGGTCCAGCTCGGTGCGGACGCCGTACCCAGGTCGCGCCGGGTCTGGCGGGCAGGCCGGGGTCGTAGCCGCCCCGCTCGGCGTGGCCGGCCAGCGCGTCGCTGTCGCCCCCGACGCAGAAGGCCGGCGGAGTGCCCGTCACGACCACGGCCCGCACGGCGTCGTCGGCCTCGAGCCGGGCGAGGATCCAGCGGTACTCCGCGTGCATCCGCCCGGTCCAGGCGTTGTGGCGGTCGGGCCGGTGCAGCCAGACCGTGGCCACCCGGTCGGCGACCTCGAAACGGGTCGCCTTCAGCTCCACGCGCTCAGCTCCACAGCGCGTCCAGGATCGGTTGAGCGAGCTCCGGCCGGCAGACCAGCAGGTCGGGCAGCCAGGGATCGGGGTTGTTGTAGACGAGCGGCGAACCGTCGATGCGGCTGACGTGCAGCCCGGCCGCCGCCGCCACGGCCGCCGGCGCCGCCGAGTCCCACTCGTACATCCCGCCGTGATGGGCGTACACGTCGGCATGACCCATCACGACGGCCATGGTCTTGGCGCCGGCCGAGCCGAGCCGGATGACGTCGGCTCCCAGCACCTGCGCGGCGATCACCGCGGCCTGCGGCGAGCGGAAGCGGCTGGTGACGATGCGAGGCCGCCGGTCGCCGGTCGGCGGCACGGAAGGAGGTGGCCGGGTCACGAACGTCCGCCCCACGACGGGCAGGGCCACGGCCGCCGCGGCGGGCTCGCCGGCCACGACCAGCGCGACGTGCACGGCCCAGTCGGGCCGTCCCGGCTCGCCGAACTCGTTCGTGCCGTCGAGGGGATCGATGATCCAGACGCGGTTGGCGCTCAACCGGTTCGCCGAGTCCCTGCCCTCCTCGGACAGGATGGCGTCGTCGGGCCGGGCCTCGTGCAGCGCCTCGACGAGGAAGTGGTGCGACCGCATGTCACCCTCGTCCATCACCTGCCACGGGTGCGTGCCCGCCGCGAAGGCCTCCTCGCGCAGGTCCAGCAGCAGCGCGCCCGCCTCCTCGGCCAACCGGCCGGCGAGGGCGTGGTCGTCCTCGCCGGTCACGGTGCCATGGTCGGCACGTCGTAGAGGGCGAGCTTGGGGTCGGCGGTGACGATCGTCAGCCCCTCGATCCGCGCCTGGGCGACGAGCATCCGGTCGAACGGATCGGCGTGATGGCGCGGGAGCGCGCCGGCTTCCACGGCGTGGTCGAACTCGATCGGGCAACGGATCGAAACCCTCCGCCTCGATGTCGTCCGACCAGTTCGTGGGCGGCGTGAGCTTCCCGAGGGCTTTCTTGATGGCGATCTCCCACACCGTCACGGCGCTGACCGAGACCCGCGCCACGTCGGCGATGGACTCTCGCGCCAAGAGGCTCAATCGGGCGTCGTCCTCCAACCACCAGAGCACCACATGGGTGTCGAGCAGCAGCATCAGAGGTCTGCTTCGAACGCCTCGAGGATCTCAGCGGGCAGATCGTCGTCGAAGTCGTCGGCGATCGTTATCCGACCTTTCCACGCGCCTAGGGACCCGACGCCGTCGCTCGGGTTGGTACGGCACGAGCTTCGCCACGGGCTTGCCGGAGCGTCCGATCACGATCTCCTCGCCGGCTTCGACCCGTTCGACCAGACGCGACAGGTGCGTCTTGGCCTCGTGCATGTTCACGACGCCTTCCGTTCGGCTCACCATGCGACTTAGTCTAGTCCAGTCCTGCCCAGGCGGACGCTGTCCCTCACGAGCGACCGGACCGCTTCCTCGTCCGCCCCGCCGGCCACGAGCTGGTCGACGCGCTGCTCGACCCGTTCGGCCGCGATGTCGTCGGCGATGCCTCCGAACGGCTTGCCCTGGACGGCCGAGCTCACCGCCAGCAGCACGATGGCGGCGACGGCCGTGACGAGGCCGGTGGTGATCATCACGCCCATGTTGTTGGAGGCGACCGTCGTCACGATCATCGTGACGATCCCGCCCACGAAGATGAGGGCGCACACGATGCGGATGGCCTTCAACGTCACCGTCCCATGCTGCCAGAGCGCGAATCCCACTCGGGTGCCGGCAGGCAGTCAGGTACCGTCGCCGCCGTGACTGAGCCGGCGGTCCAGGTGGTGGACCTCGGCAAGTCTTTCAAGGTGCCCGAGCGCGAGGCCGGTCTGCGGGCGGCCCTCGGCAGCCTGGTGCGCCGCCGGTCGCGGCTGGTCAACGCCGTCAGCGAGGTCAGCTTCGACATCGCCCCGGGTGAGGTGGTCGGGTTCCTGGGCCCGAACGGCGCCGGCAAGACCACGACCCTCAAGATGCTGTCCGGCCTGCTCCACCCGAGCAGCGGCGAGGTCAGGGTGCTCGGCTACGTGCCCCAACGCCGCGAGAAGGAGTTCCTCCGCCGCATGACGCTCGTCATGGGGAACCGCAACCAACTCCAGTGGGACCTGCCCGCGGCCGACTCCTTCGAGCTCAACCGGGCCATCTACCGCATCCCGCGGCCCGACTTCGAGCGCCAGCGCGACGAACTGGTCGAGGTGCTCGACATCGGTGACCTGGTGGCGAAGCCGGTGCGCAACCTGTCGCTCGGCGAGCGCATGAAGATGGAGATCGTCGCCTCGCTCCTGCACCGCCCGTCCGTGCTCTTCCTCGACGAGCCGACCATCGGACTGGACGTCGACATGCAGAAGCGGATCCGGACGTTCGTGGCCGAGTACAACCGTCGCCACGGCGCCTGCGTCCTCCTCACCAGTCACTACATGGCCGATGTCGAGGCTCTCTGCCGGCGGGTGATCGTCATCCACCGGGGCCGCATCCTGTTCGACGGCGAGCTGTCCGCCCTGACGGAGCGCTTCGCCGTCCACAAGACCATCGGCGTCCTCCTCGAGCATGAGTCGGACGCGGCCCGCCTGGCCGCCTTCGGCGAGATCGTCAGCAGCGAGGGAGGGCACACGAAGCTGCGAGTCGATCGAGAGGCCGCGCCCCGGATCGCCGCGCAACTCCTGTCCGAGGTGTCGGTCCTCGACCTGACCGTCGAGGACCCGCCCATCGAGGACGTGATCTCCGAGGTGTTCGCGGAGCCGAGCACGACGTGATCGCCGCCGAGGCCCGGCTCCGGCGAGGACGCCCGCCCCGCCGAGGATGGACGGTCTGCGCTCCATGGTGAGCCTGTACCTCACGCTGATGCGCACGGCCGTCATCAACCAGCTCCAGTATCCGGTCGCCGCCTACCTCTACATGATCGGCATGGTGGCCGAGCCGGTCATCTACCTGGTCGTGTGGGGCACGATCGCCGAGGAGCAGGGTGGATCGGTCGCCGGGTACACCCCCGCGACGTTCGCCGCCTACTACATCGTGTGGA
Source organism: uncultured Acidimicrobiales bacterium (assembly GCA_963813375.1). GTDB lineage: Bacteria > Actinomycetota > Acidimicrobiia > Acidimicrobiales > Ilumatobacteraceae > DASTFY01. The sequence goes on from CAWEYT010000015.1 coordinate 350,785, forward strand.
CGCTCGTGCGGAACATCAACATCGTCTTCACGCCGTACGGCTGGGAGTGGCGCATCCGCGAGGGCGAGCTGTCGGCACAGCTCCTCAAGCCCGTGCACCCCATCCACTACGACCTGGGCTGGTTCGCCGGCACCAAGGTGATCGTGGTGCTCCTGTGGCTGCCCATCGCCGTGGTGCTGTCGCTGCTCTTCGACCCCGAGCTGGACCCCACCGCCCAGCAGATCGGCGTGTTCGCCCTCGCCGTCGTGGGGGCGTACGTCCTGCGTTCGCTGTACATGTGGGTGCTCGGGATGGTGACGTTCTGGACGACTCGAGTCGAGCGCGCTGTTCGAGCTGGTCTGGGTCACCGAGATGCTGCTGTCGGGCCGCATCGTGCCGCTGGCCCTGCTGCCCGACTGGGCCGAGCGTCTCAGCTGGCTCCTGCCGTTCCGCTGGACGTTCGGCTTCCCGATCACCGCGCTCGTCGGTCCCATCGACGGCGCGGAGCTGCTGGGCGGCCTCGGCATGCAGCTGCTCTGGATCGTCGTCTTCGCGCTCGTCGTCCGCGGCTTCTGGCGGGTGAGCGTGCGGCACTACGGGGCGGTCGGCGGATGAGGGCGCCCGCGCCGCTGGCCGGCGGGCGGCTGGCCCTGCTGTTCCTGCGGGTGAGCGTGTTGAACGACCTGCAGTACCGCGCCAACTTCGTCATCCAGCTCTTCCAGTCGCTCCTCGCGCTCGGGACCGGGCTGGCCGTTCTGGCGCTGATCTTCGACCAGACGAGCGAGCTCGGCGGATGGTCGCAGACGCAACTGATCGCCGTCATGGGCATCTTCACGATCATGGGCGGGATCATCCGCAGCGCGATCGCGCCGAACATGCAGCGGCTCATGGAGGACGTCCGGAAGGGCACGCTCGACTACGTGCTGACCAAGCCCGAGGACCCCCAGCTCCTCGTCAGCGTGCGCGACATCCGCATCTGGCAGGGCGTCGAGATCCTGACCGGTGCTGTCGTGCTCGGCTACGCGGTCGCCCGCGATCCCGCGTCGCTCGGGCCGGCCGAAGTCCTGAGCTTCGCGGTCGCGCTCGTCCTCGGCGCCATCATCATCTACTGCTTCTGGCTGCTGCTGACCACGGCCTCCTTCTGGGTCGTGCGTCTCGACGAGACCCACGAGCTCTTCGAGGGGGTCTACCGCGCCGGCCAGTACCCCGTCGGCATCTACCCGGGTTGGATGCGGATCGGGCTGACCTTCCTCATCCCGATCGCCTTCGCCGTGACCGTCCCGTCCGAGGCCGTCACCGGCCGGTTGGACGCGGCGACGCTCGGGTTCGCGTTCGTGTTCTGCGTCGTGATGGTGGTGCTCAGCCGTGCGGTGTGGAAGCGGGGGCTGCGGCGCTACTCGGGCGCGTCGGCCTGAGCCGATCGCCCTCTACCGCGCCAGGGGCTTGTACTTGATGCGGTGCGGCTGGTCGGCGTCGGCCCCGAGCTCCTTGCGCCGGTACGCCTCGTAGTCGGTGAAGTTGCCCTCGAACCAGCGGACCTGGCTGTCGCCCTCGAAGGCGAGCACGTGCGTGCAGATGCGGTCGAGGAACCAGCGGTCGTGGCTGATGATGACGGCGCAGCCGGGGAACGACTCGAGCCCGTCCTCCAGTGCCCGCAACGTGTCGACGTCGAGGTCGTTCGTGGGTTCGTCGAGCAGCAGCACGTTGCCACCGGTCTTGAGGAGCTTGGCCAGGTGCACGCGGTTGCGCTCCCCGCCCGAGAGGTCGCCGACCCGCTTCTGCTGGTCGGAGCCCTTGAAGTTGAACCCGGCGACATAGGCGCGGCCGTTGACCTCGCGTGTGCCGACCCGGATGAGGTCCTGGCCGTCGGTGATCTCCTCGTAGACGCTGCGGTCGGCCTCCAGCGCGTCGCGTGACTGGTCGACGTACGCCAGCTCGACGGAGTCGCCGATCGTGATGCGTCCGGCGTCGGGTTCCTCCTCGCCCGTCAGCATGCGGAACAACGTCGTCTTGCCCGCCCCGTTCGGCCCGATGACGCCGACGATGCCGGCACGGGGGAGCGAGAACGACAGGTCCTCGATCAGCAACCGATCGCCGTAGCCCTTGCGCAGATCCTCGACCTCGATGACGGTGTCGCCGAGGCGGGGTCCGGGCGGGATGGAGATCTCCAGGCGGTCCGGGCCACGGTCGGCGGCCTCGGCCTCCTGCTGCAGCTTCTCGTAGGCGGACAGCCGGGCCCTTCCCTTGGCCTGCCGGGCCTTGGGGGCCATGCGCACCCACTCCAGCTCCCGCTCCAGGGTGCGCTGGCGGGCCGAGGCCTGCTTCTCGTCCCGCGCCAGCCGCGCCTGCTTCTGCTCCAGCCAGGAGGAGTAGTTGCCTTCGAAAGGAAGTCCCCGCCCCCGGTCGAGCTCCAGGATCCAACGGGCCACGTTGTCGAGGAAGTAGCGGTCGTGGGTGATGGCGACGACAGTGCCGTGGTACTCCTGCAGGAACCGCTCCAGCCAGTCGACGCTCTCGGCGTCGAGGTGGTTGGTCGGCTCGTCCAGCAGCAGGAGGTCCGGTCGCGACAGGAGCAGGCGGCACAGGGCCACGCGCCGGCGCTCGCCGCCGGACAGCGTCGTGACGTCGGTGTCGTTGGGCGGACAGCGCAGCGCATCCATCGCGATCTCGACGTTGCGGTCGAGGTTCCACGCGTCGGCGGCCGCGATCTTGTCCTCCAGCTCCGCCTGCAGCGCCCCCACCTTCTCGTAGTCGGCGTCGGGGTCGCCCCACATGGCCATGACCTCGTCGTAGCGGGCCAGGACATCACGCACCGGACCGACGCCGTCCATGACGTTGCCGATGACGTCCTTGTCGGGATCGAGCTGCGGCTCCTGCGCCAGCAGGCCGACGCTGAAACCGGGCGTGAGCCTCGCCTCCCCCGTGTAGCCGTCGTCCTCGCCGGCCATGACCCGAAGGAGGCTCGACTTGCCGGAGCCGTTGGCCCCGATGACGCCGATCTTGGCGCCCGGGTAGAACGACAGCGAGATGTCGGCCAGGACGGTGCGGTCCGGCGCGTAGAAGCGGCCGAGCTTGTAGCAGGTGTAGATGAACTGCGGCGCCATAGGAGCAGGCGAGCCTACCTGGCGGTTCCGCAGGGCCTCCGGTGAGTGGTGCTACGTTCACCCCAGCTTTTCGCAAGGGGAGGCTTCGAGAGATGGAACTGTTCGACCGCTTCGGACTCGCCGGTGGCCTGCGATGGCTCCACGTGCTGGCCGGCATCACTTGGATCGGCCTGCTCTACTACTTCAACGTCGTGCAGGTGCCGGCCTTCGCCGCGTACGGCGACGAGGCCCGGGCGCGCAGTGTTTCCATCAACGTGCTCGCTCGTCGCGCCCTCGACTGGTTCCGCTGGTCTGCGCTGACCACCCTGGTGCTCGGCCTTCTCATCACCGGCGCGACGAAGGACTACTACGTCGATTTCTTCGACCGAGCCGATGGTGCCTCGATCTTCATCGGCATGATCTTCGGGATCACCATGGCCGCCAACGTGTGGATGGTCATCTGGCCACAGCAGCGGGTGATCCTGGCCAACGCGGCTGGCGTGCTGGCCGACCAGCCAGCCAACCCGGATGCCCCTGTCGCTGGCCGCAAGGCGCTGCTGGCATCGCGGCAGAACATGATCTTCTCGATTCCCATGCTCTGGTTCATGGTGGCGACGTCCCACTTCTACGTCGTGGCCGGCTTCTCGAACCCTGGGTCAGGCGCGATCTGGACGTTCATCCTGATCGCGCTCGGGTTGGGCGCTCTCATGGAGTTGAACGCGCTCGGAGTGCTCGGCGGCAACGGACCGAGCCCGTTGCGCTGGCCCTACGAGAACCACCGGAACGCCATCATCACCGGCTTCGTCTTCTGGGCCGTGCTGTGGCTCCTTTCGGAGCTCCTGTTGGGGTCCTGAGACCCGCTCTGCATCATGACAGCAGAGTGATTGATGCTATGCTGTCAATATGCGCACGACCGTCACGCTCGACGCGGACACCGAGGAGCTCGTTCGGCGGCGGATGCGCGCGCGAGAAGGTGTCCTTCAAGAGGGCGCTGAACGACGCCATCCGTGACGGCTGTCGCCCCGCGTCGGATGCGGCGACGTTCCGGACCCGCACCGCCCGAATGGGCACGCCGCTGATCAACCTCGATCGCGCGTTGCAGGTCGCGGCGGAGCTGGAGGACGAGGAGCTCCTGCTCCGCCTCCGGTCCGGAGCGTGAAGCTCGTCGACGCCAACGTCCTCCTCTACGCGGTCAACGAGGACGCCGCCCACCACGAGCAGTCGCGAACGTGGCTCGACGCGGCGCTTGGTGGCGCGGCCTCCGTCGGCTTCGCCTGGACCGCGCTGCTGGCCTTCGTCCGGCTGTCGACGAGGCCCGGACTGTTCCCTTCCCCGCTGGGTGTCGACGGCGCGCTGGAGCGCGTCGCGGTCTGGATCGCGCAGCCATCGGCGCTCGTGCTGGAACCCACGGCGCGGCACCTCGAGGTGCTGACCGAACTGCTCACTCCGGTCGGAGTCGGCGGCAACCTGGTGGCCGACGCCCACCTCGCCGCTCTCGCGGTCGAGCACCGCGCCACCATCGTCACCTTCGATGCCGACTTCGGGCGCTTTCGAGGCATCAAGTGGGAGCAGCCGGCCCGGCTCCCCTGAGCCGGGCCGGGTAGGCGGCCTTACAGGTCGAGGGCGAACACCGTCGAACCGCCGGCACCGACCACCCTCGTGCTGGAAGTGGCGAACCCGACCACGTCCGCGCCGGCCTGGTAGGTCCACACCTCCTTGCACGTCGCGGACACCTTGTAGACGTTGCGGGCGTCGGCGTCGAACAGGTAGACGGCGCCGCTCGTGGGATCGAACGCCGGTGAGACGGCCGAGAAGTTCCGCTCGTCGAAGCGCTTCTCGCAGATCCTCGAGCCGTCGTGGAGCCGCAAGAAGGCGAACACCTCGCCGCTCGCCAAGGCCGCCCGGCCGCCGAGCGCCTCACTGGCGTTGACCGTCGCGTAGCCCCCGTACCGGGGGTTCAACCAGCGGTCGGCGAGGTTGCTGGCCCGCCAGCCGTAGACGCCCGCGTCCCCGCCGCCGACGACAGCGTTGCGCGCCGGCACCGCCACCGGGATGATGAAGTCGTCGACGCAGTTGTTCGCGACCTGCCGACCCGTGGCGGAGTCGAACTTCTTGAGGCACTGGACGAAGCCGTCCTGCTCATCGCCCTCGTCATTGAGGTACAGGAACCCGTCCCCGGGCGCGCTGAGCACGGTCGCATCGTCGTTGAAGAAGAAGTTCCACCGAGGGGCCAGGTCGGGCGTGAAGGCCGTGACGTCGTCGATGGTCTGCACGTACAACCGACCGTCGGCGAAGTTCAGCGAGTACATCCTGCTCGTGAGCTCGAGCCCCGCGGCAACCACCGTCTTCCCGTTCGCGGCGTTCAGCGCGAACACCCGTCCCTCGATCGCCGTGTACAGCCGGTCGTTGCCGGGCACGTAGACGGGCGAGACGGCGACGGGCAGTGGGAGAGTCCGCGTCCAGAGCGTGCGGCCGCTTCCCACGTCGAGCGCTCGGATCCCTCCGGTCCCGCCAGACGTCGCGAAGCCGACGTACACCCGTCCGCCTCCGACCTCCGGACCCGTGACCGCACTGGCCGGCGCGACGTTGACGGACCAGCGCGCCGCGACTGGTGCGGCCGAGGCCTGCACACCGCCGGCGGCGACACCGAGAGCCGCCACGAGGGCGCCCGCGATGCACGAACGAACGACTCGTCCCATGATGTTCCCCTCCACTGTTCATGGCAGAGGGTCCCGCCCCCGCCGGGGCGCACAGTACCTCGGTTCGGCGGGCCGCGCCTCAGTTCGTGGTCAGCGTGGCGACCATGCCGGCGTCCTTGTGGCCGGGGATGTCGCAGATCAGCGAGTAGGTCCCGGCGGGGAGGTCGAACAGGTCGACCTTGGTCTGCCCCGGATTGACCTTCATGGTCTCGCCGATCTTCTGGTTGCTCTCGTCGAAGACGACGAGGCTGTGCACCTGCTGGCCCTCGCTGACGAGGGCGATGTCCGTCGGCCCGGCGGCGGCCGTGTACTCCTCCTGGTCGAACTTGATGTCGAGCGCCTCGATCACCAGCGCGTCGGCCGGGACCGAGTCGCTGCTCCCAGAACTGTCTCCGCCGCCGCACCCGGCCAGCCCGAGGACGCCCGCCGCGACGAGTGAGATAAGTAAGCCGCCCCTACTGATATTCGTCATGAGCGACACCCTACCTACGGTCGGCACCGGCGACACCAGCGGCCGTGAGCCGCGCCGCCCGTCACCGCGGGGGCTCGCGCGGCACCCGGTACCATCGGAAGCGATGGCTGACCAGCAGCAGAGCGACGCCGCACCGTCGGTCCTCGGGCCCAACGCATGGTTGGTCGAGGAGATGTACGAGCAGTTCCAGGCCGATCCTTCGTCGGTCAGCGAGAACTGGCGGGACTTCTTCGAGGACTACCGGTCGAGCCGCCCGCAGGCTCCGGCGGTCGCCGAACCCGCGGTCGTGCCACCGCCGGCGCCACCGCCGGCACCGCCTGGAGCGCCCCCGGCGCCCGCGGCGACCCCGCCACCGGCCGCTCCGCTGCCCGTCGCACCGGCCGCGACCCCGGCACCGGCGGCGGTCGCCGCCGACGCCGGCGCGCCGATCCGTGGCGCCGGAGCGCTCATCGTCGCCAACATGGAGCGCAGCCTCGGGGTCCCGACGGCGACGAGCTTCCGCGACATCCCGGCCAAGCTGCTCGAGGTCAACCGCAAGGTGATCAACGGCTACCTCGGCCGGTCCGGCGGGGGCAAGGTCAGCTTCACCCACATCATCGCCTACGCCGTCGTGCGCACGATCGCCGACGACATGCCGGCCATGAACGCGACGTTCGTCGAGGGATCGGATGGCACGCCGCGCCTCGTGCGCCACGAGCACGTGAACGTCGGCATCGCCGTCGACATGGAGAAGGCCGACGGCACCCGCAGCCTCGTCGTCCCGGTCATCAAGCAGGCCGACGCCCTCGACTTCGCCGGGTTCCGGGCGGCCTACGAGGACCTGATCCGCCGGGCGAAGACGGGCAAGCTGCAGGTCACCGACTTCCAGGGCGCAACGCTGACGATCACCAACCCGGGGACGATCGGGACCGTGCAGTCCGTTCCCCGGCTCATGCCCGGGCAGGGCGTCATCGTCGGCGTGGGCAGCATCGACTACCCGGCCGAGTGGCAGGGGGCCGACGAGCGGGCCATCGGCGAGCTGGCGGTCTCGAAGGTCGTGACCCTCACCTCCACCTACGACCACCGCATCATCCAGGGCGCCGAGTCCGGCATGTTCCTGAAGGCCGTGCACGAGCGGCTGCTGGGCGGGCACGACTTCTACCACGACGTGTTCCGCGCCCTCGGCGTGCCCTACGAGGAGGTGCGCTGGCGCCGGGACGTCAGCCCGCTCGACCGCGAGGAGGCGTTGCTCCACAAGCAGATGCAGGTCGCCACGCTCATCCGCGCCAACCGGGCGCGCGGCCATCGCATCGCCGACCTCGATCCGCTGGACTGGAAAGAGCCGGCCATGCCGGACGAGCTCGATCCCGCCAGCTACGGCCTGACGATCTGGGACCTCGACCGGGAGTTCCTCACCGGCGGCGTGGCCGGCAAGGAGCGCATGCAGCTCGGGGCGCTGCTGGGGGTGTTGCGCGACGCCTACTGCCGCTCGATCGGCATCGAGTACATGCACATCCAGGACACGGAGGAGCAGCGCTGGATCCAGTCGAAGGTGGAGGGTGTCAAGTTCCAGCTCGACTCCGACGCGCTGCAGCACCTGCTCGAGCGGCTCAACGCCGCCGAGGCCTTGGAGCGGTTCCTGGCCACCAAGTACGTCGGCACCAAGCGCTTCGGCCTTGAAGGTGCGGAGTCGGCCATCCCCATCCTGGACACCGTGCTGTCGGCGGCCGCCGACGCTGACATCGACGGCGCGGTCCTCGGCATGGCCCACCGCGGCCGCCTGAACGTGCTCGCCAACATCGTCGGCAAGAGCTACGACCAGATCTTCCGCGAGTTCGAGGGCTACGTGGACCCGACGTCCGTCCAGGGCTCGGGCGACGTCAAGTACCACCTCGGCGCGGTCGGCAAGTACGTGAGCCCGTCCGGAGCGGACATCAAGGTGGAGCTGGCCGCCAACCCGAGCCACCTGGAGACGGTCGATCCCATCGTTCTCGGGATGGTGCGGGCCCGGCAGGACCAGATCGATCCGCCCGGGTCGTACCCGTGGCTGTCGATCCTCATCCACGGCGATGCCGCGTTCGCCGGCCAGGGTGTGGTGGCCGAGTGCCTGGCCATGTCCGACATCGAGGGCTATCGGGTCGGCGGCACCATCCACCTGATCATCAACAACCAGATCGGCTTCACCACGTCACCGCAGTTCGCGCGCTCGTCGCCCTACTGCACGGACATGGCCAAGATGCTCCAGTCGCCCATCTTCCACGTCAACGGGGACGACCCCGAGGCGTGCGTGCGGGTGGCCGCGCTGGCCTTCGAGTACCGGCAGCGGTTCCACAAGGACGTCGTCATCGACATGGTCTGCTACCGCCGGCAGGGGCACAACGAGGGCGACGACCCGAGCTACACCCAGCCGCTCATGTACAAGGCCATCGGCGAGCGGCGCAGCGTGCGCAAGCAGTTCGTCGAAGCGCTCGTCAAGCGGGGCGAGCTGACCCTGGAAGAGGCCGAGGAGACGCTGGCCGACTTCCACCGCCGGTTGCAGGTGGCCCTCGACGAGACCCGCCAGAGCGCGCCCGCTCCGACCCGGGCCGCCAAGCCGCCCGCGCCTCGGGGCGTGCTGCCGCACGTCGCCACCGGCGTGGACCGCGCCGTGCTCGACACGGTGTTCGACCGCCTCACGGAGTATCCCGACGGGTTCGCACCCCACCCCAAGCTGGTCAAGCAGTTCGAGTCCCGCTCGCAGCTCTACCACCAGGGCGGCGAGGTCGAGTGGGCGACGGCAGAGGCGCTCGCCTTCGGGTCGCTCGTGCTGGAGGGCACCGACATCCGCCTGGCCGGCGAGGACAGCCGGCGCGGCACCTTCAGCCAGCGCCACGGCACGCTCATCGACTACGAGGACGAGCGCCGCTGGACCCCGCTGAACGACCTGCCTGGGGCGACGGCGCGGTTCCGCGTCTACGACTCGTTGCTCTCCGAATACGCCGCGGTCGGGTACGAGTACGGCTATTCGGTGGCCAACAAGGACGCGCTGGTGCTGTGGGAGGCGCAGTTCGGCGACTTCGTCAACGGCGCCCAGATCATCATCGACCAGTACCTCGTCGCTGCCGAGGACAAGTGGGGTCAGACCTCCGGACTCGTCCTGCTCCTGCCGCACGGGTTCGAGGGTCAGGGCCCCGAGCACTCCAGCGGCCGGGTCGAGCGCTTCCTGACGCTGTGCGCCGAGGACAACATCCAGGTCTGCAACGCCACGACCGCCGCGCAGTACTTCCATCTTCTGCGCCGCCAGGTGCGTCGCGACGTTCGCAAGCCGCTGGTGCAGTTCACGCCCAAGCGGCCGTTGCGCATGAAGGAGACCCGCTCGCCGATCGCTGACCTCACGCAGGGCTCGTTCCAGGAGGTGCTCGACGATCCCTGGGTGACCGACCCCGCCGCGGTGCGTCGCGTCATCCTCTGTACGGGCAAGGTCGCCTACGACGCCCTGGCCGAGCGGGACAAGCGTCAGGCCCCGGTGGCGGTGGTCCGCATCGAGCAACTGTTCCCGTTCCCGCTCGACCAGATCATGGCCGTCCTCGAGCGTTATTCAGGGACGAGGGACGTCGTCTGGCTCCAGGAGGAGCCGGAGAACATGGGGGCGTGGACGTACGTCGAGCACCGGATCTTCCGCCTCAAGTACCAGGGGTACGAGCTGCGGCACGTGACGAGGGTGGAGTCGGGGAGCCCCGCCACCGGCTCGGCCACCATCCACGAGCAGGAGCTGGCCGACCTCATGGAGGACGCCTTCCGCGACCTGTAGCCGGCGACTTCCGCGTCGACGTCAGCCGCCGCTCTTTCCGGCTTGGCCACCGTCGTTCCCCTGCCCTGGGCTTCGCCCTCGCTCTTGACCCGAGCCGCGACTGTTGCCGGGCTCGTCCGGCGGGCCGGGCTGGTGACGCCGAGCTGCCTCCCGCTCGCCCTCGCTGACCGCAGTGTCCCCGTCGTCCCGGGCGTCCCCGTCGTGCTGCCCTTTCTTCGCCGCGATCACCCGCTCGCAGAAGTTCTTCAGGCTTCTCCCGGCCTGGGCCGCTGCGGCCTTGATCTTGGCCAGAGCCGGGGGTCCCAGCTTGTCATCGGTGCCCTGCAGCGCCGTGCAGAGCCCGAACACCTCCGCCTGGGCCATCTTGGGTGCCGACGGACCGGAGTTGGAACGGGCGGACGCGGCGTGCCCGAGATCGGTAGGGGCCGCCACGCTGGCCTCCGCGGCCGCCACGATGAACTCCTCCACGGCCGCCACAGTGGGGGGCGAGGCCGTCGATGGCGGCGTCGTGGGCACCGTCACCTCGATGGTCGTCGGTGGGGCGCTGGCCGGGCTGGTGACGGTGGTGGCGGCGCCCGCTTCCATCACCCCGGAGTGGTCGGGACGGCCCGGCGACGCGATCGTTCCGACCGCGGCCGCCGCCGCTCCCACGCCGACTGCGGACACGACGATCGCCGCCGCCAGCTTCGCTCGTACGACTCCCTGCATCAGACTCGACCTCCTCGGCTCGGGGACGCCGCCCGCGTCGGGGAGCACCGCTGCCATCGCCGCGACGACGGCGGCTCCGCCGGCCAGCTCCGCCGGGCTGGGGTCGCCGGCGGCCCGCTCGACGAGCGCAGCCACCGTCGACAGCCCAGGAGGGGCGTCGTCGGGAGCCAGCGCGCCGTCCAGCAGACGGTCGACGAGCTCGTCGTCGAGTGATTCATCAGCAGGATGACGGCGGTGCATGTTGCCGAACAGATCGTCTTCGAGGCTCATCGTGTTACAGCCTCCGGTGCGAAGCTGCGCACCAGGCGCTTGAGCGCCCGATGCTGGATGACCCGCACGGTGCCGGGCCGGCGCCCGGTCAGCGTCGCCACCTGATCCACGGACAGGCCACCGACCACGCGCAGGAGCACGACCTCGGCCTGGTCCGGTGGGAGCTCGGCCACCAGCCGGTCCACTGCTTCCTGCGCGCTCAGCTGCTCGACGGCGACGACGCCTGGATCCGCTTCCAGGCCATCAGCAGGATCTCCGACGGCGTGGAGCGCCACGAGTCGGGGCCTGCGGGCCGCCCTGCGGCGATGGTCCGCCAGACGGTTCCGGGCGATGGTGAACAGCCAGGCCCGGAACGCGGCGTCATCTCCGTCGAACGCGTGGAGCCGCTCGGCGACGGCCAACCAGACCTCGCCGGCGAGGTCATCGGCGGCGCGCGGTTCGAGCGCCCGGAGGAAGCGCAGCACCCCGGGCTGGTAGGCGTGGAAGAGCTCCCGGAGCGCGGCGACCTCACCCGCGCACGCCCGAGCCACGATGGCTTCCACACCCGCCGGGGGCGGTGCCGGAGGCACGGGTGCCAGTCTGGCCGCGTCCGTCGATTGGTGCGAGTCGACTCCGGTGCCAAGCCGTCTCGGAACGGGCGTTACAGTGCTCGAGATCCTGGAACGGTGACACCGTTCCACCCGAGCTCGGAATGGAGGGGTCCATGGCGTTTCGAGTCACCTATGCCACGCTCGCCGCCGAGAGCGACGAGGTCCACGCCGCGTTCGACGACGGCCTGGCCGAACTGGAGCCGCTCCTCGGGGAGCGCCACGGTTCCATCGTCAGCGGAGCCGAGCGCACCGCGGGGCCCGAGGTGGTCGAGCGCTCGCCCATCGACAACGAGGTGCTCATCGGGCGCTTCGTGGAGGCGACGGCGGCCGACGTCGCCGAGGCGGTCGGCGCGGCCAAGGCCTTCGCCCCCACGTGGGCCGCGACCCCGTGGACCGAGCGGGTGCGGCTCCTGGAGGCCGGTGCCGACCTCATCTCGGAGCGGCGCAACGTCATCTCGGCGCTCCTGACCGTCGAGGTGGGCAAGAACCGGCTGGAGTCGCTCGGCGACGTCGAGGAGACGGCGGACCTGATCCGCTACTACACCGACCAGCTCTCCCAGCACGACGGGTTCGAGCAGCCGATGGGCCGGTTGAACCCGGCCGAGGCGACCTTCGACGTGATGCGGCCGTACGGCGTGTGGGCGGTCGTCGCGCCGTTCAACTTCCCCGCTGCCCTGTCGGGCGGGCCGGCGGGCGCCGCGCTCGCCGCCGGCAACACCGTCGTGGTCAAGCCACCGCCGCAGGGCGTGGGCACGACGCTGGCCATCATGCGCTGCCTGCTGGACGGCGGCCTCCCGCCCGACGCGCTCCACGTGGTCGTCGGCGGGGACGAGGTGGGCCGGCTGCTCGTGGGTGACGCCCGGGTGGACGGCATCACCTTCACGGGCTCGTACGAGGTGGGCATGAAGCTGCACCAGGAGGCGGCGGGCGCCTACCCCCGTCCGGTCATCTGCGAGATGGGCGGCAAGAACCCGGTCATCGTCAGCCGTCAGGCCGACCTCGACCTCGCCGCGGAGGGCACGGCCCGTTCGGCCTTCGGGCTGTCGGGCCAGAAGTGCTCGGCGGCGTCACGGGTGTACGTCGAGCGGCCGGTGGCCGAGGCGTTCGTCGAGCGCCTGGTGGCCCGGGCCAACACCATCGAACCGCGTGATCCGCGCGACCGGGACACGTACCTCGGCCCGGTCATCGACGAGGCGGCCGTCGATCGCTTCGAACGGGCGGTGGCGGAGGCGGGCGAGCACGGCGAGGTCCTGGCCGGAGGCAGCCGGGTGACGGACGGTGCGCTCGGCCGCGGGACGTTCGTCGCCCCGACCGTGGTCAAGGTGCCGCGTGAGAGCTGGGTCATGTCGACCGAGCTGTTCGTGCCGCTGATCGCCGTGGACGTCGTGGACTCGCTGGACGAGGCCTTCGAGCTGGCCAACGACACGCCGCTCGGGTTGACGGCCGGGTTCTTCTCGCAGGACCGCGCCGAGGTCGACGAGTTCCTCGCCCGCATCGAGGCCGGCGTGGTCTACGTGAACCGCAAGGCGGGCGCCACCACCGGCGCCTGGCCGGGGGTCCAGCCCTTCGGGGGATGGAAGGGCTCCGGCAGCGGCGGCAAGGCCGGTGGCGGGCCCTACTACCTGCAGCAGTACCTGAGAGAGCAGAGCCGCACGATCGTGGAGGAGCAGGCATGACGGAGCAACTCGTGCAGTCCCTGGCGGACGCGGTGGCGCCGGCGCTGGTCACCGAGCTGCCGGGGCCGCTGGCCCGGCAGGCCATCGCCCGCGATCTGGCCGTGTCCAGCCCGTCGATGCCCCGCGTCTATCCGCTGGTCCCCGTGCGCGCCGAGGGGTGCGTCATCGAGGACATCGACGGCAACCGCTTCCTCGACCTCAACGCCGGCATCGCCGTGAACTCCACGGGCCATTGCCACCCGGACGTCGTGGCGGCCATCGAGGCGCAGGCGCGCAGCATCCTCCACTACTGCTCGAGCGACTTCTACCTGCCCGTCTACGGCGAGCTGTGCGAGCGGCTGGCCCGGCTGGCGCCCTTCGCCGGCGCGCCGGCGCGCGTGTTCCTGGCCAACTCCGGGACGGAGGCCGTCGAGGGCGCGGTCAAGCTGGCCCGCTACCACACCGGGCGGCAGCACATCGTCGCCTTCCTCGGCGCGTTCCACGGGCGCACGCTCGGCTCGCTGTCGCTCACGGCCAGCAAGGCGCGCTACCGGGCCGGCTTCGGCCCGCTCCTCCCGGGCGTCCAGCACGTGCCCTACGGCATGGCCGGCCTGGAGCAACTCGAGGCGCAGGTGTTCAAGCACCTGGTCAGCCCGGAGGAGATCGCGGCCATCGTGGTCGAGCCGGTGCAGGGCGAGGGCGGTTACGTCCCCGCGCCGCCGGGCTTCCTGGCCGGACTGCGCTCGATCTGCGACGAGCACGGCATCCTGCTCGTGGCCGACGAGATCCAGAGCGGGATCGGCCGCACCGGGCGCTTCTGGGCCATCGAGCACGACGGCGTGGTGCCCGACCTTGTGCTGGCGGGCAAGGGGTTGGCCAGCGGCCTGCCACTCGGGGCCATCGTCGCCCGCTCGGAGCTGATGTCCTGGCCGCCCGGGACCCACGGCTCCACCTTCGGCGGCAACCCGATCTCGTGCGCGGCCGCCCTGGTCACGATCGACCTCGTGCAGTCCGAGCTCCAGGCGTCGGCGGCGACGATGGGGGAGCGGTTCCTCGTCGGTCTCCAGGCACTGCAGGCGCGCCAGCCGCTGCTGACGGCGGTGCGGGGTCGCGGCCTGATGATCGGCCTCGACTTCGCCGACCACGACACCGCGGCCGCGGTCGAACAAGAGGCCTTCCGGCGCGGGGTGCTCGTGCTGACGTGCGGGGAGCGGACGGTCCGCCTGGCGCCCCCGCTCGTCATCCGGGCCGATCAGGTCGACCTCGCGCTCGACGAGCTCGAGGCGACGCTGGCCGCAGTGGCCGCGCGCTAGCTCAGGTCGGGTCGAGCCGGCCGGCGGCCCGCAGGAGGGCCTGCACCTCCTCCAGCGGGAGTCCGGCGACCGTGTGGCCGTGCGCGCCGGTGACCGTGTCCGCGGCGGTGAGGCTGTTCACGACCGCCTCCTCCGCCGCCTCGACCACGGCCGCGAACAGCGGGTCCAGCCCGCGGTCGTTGATCGGCTCCGCACGGCCGGCGGGCACGGTGCTGAAGGCGGCGAAGATCTCCCCGCTGCCGTTGTAGGCGACCGAGCCGGCGCGGGCCAGCCCCAGCCCGACCCGCCTCGCCAGCCGCTCGAGGTCCTCCGAGGCGCACGGCGCGTCCGTGGCCACGACCGCGATGCAACTGCCCGCGTCCTCCGGCGCCTCCTCGGTGCCGGGAGGTGGGCGCAGCGTCCGACCGACCGGCACACCGGCGACGGTCAGGTGCGGCGACGTGCCGAAGTTCGTCAGGAGCAGCACGCCGACCGTGAAGCCGCCGCCGACCTGCCGCGAGGCCGTGCCGATGCCCCCCTTCCACCCGAAGCAGATCATCCCCGTGCCCGCGCCCACCGCGCCTTCGTCCACCGGCCCCGACCCGGCGCCGAGGACCGCGGTGCGGACGTCGTCGGCCGAGATCTGCGTCCGGCGGGCGTCGTTGAGCCACGAGTCGTCGCACTCGCCCACCATGGGGATGACGACGTTGTCGAGGCCGAGGCGGGGCTCGACCTCGCAGAGCAGTTCGATCAGCCCGTCCCATGCCCGGCCCACTTGCATGGTGGAGGTCAGCACGATGGGTGTCTCGAGCCATCCGAGCTCGCGGACCTGGATGGCCGACGTGAGCTCTCCGGCGCCGTTGAGGACCGCCACCCCGCTCCGGAGCGGCTCGGCCATCACGCCTGCGGCCGAGCCGGGGACGATGGCCGTCACGCCTGTGCGGGCGACCCCTCGGCCGGCCGGGGGATCGGGCTCGTCGCGCCACACCGTCGAGTGACCGACCAGGATGCCGGGCACGTCGGTGATGGCGTTGGCGGGCCCGGTCGGCAGCACGCCGATGGCGATGCCCACGATCGCGGCGCGCGGGCGCGGGCGGCTGGCGGTCCGGGCGGCGACATCCAATCGACCGTACCCCGACGGCTTCTGGCGCGGGATCGTCGCGGCAGCCGGAACGGGCTCGCGCCAGAAGCCTTCCGCCTCCGTCTCGGGGCTGCTCGGGGTGTCCGGTACGGTCCCGGCGGATGACGATGGTGCCGGTGGTGTGGGCGGCAGGCTCGGACGCCCACCGGGTCCTGAGCGGCGTGTGGTGCGGGGTGTCGATCGAGGCCGACGAGCTGCCCGAGCGCGGGCACGTCCTGCTCGAAGCCTGCCGGGCTGCCGGTGCTCCCGTCCACGATGCCGCCGACCACGGCCTGGACGCCCTGGCCGCGGTCCACGATGCCCGGTTCCTCGCCGTGATGGAGACGGCGTACGAGCGGTGGGTGGCCGACGGCCACCTGGAGGATCCCGGCTCGCCCTACGCCATCGCGTACTGGTTCCCGGCGGTGGCCGGCCGCCGCGGCGGCGATCCGGCGCGGCCCGCGGCCACCATCAGGGCCGAGCTGGGGCGCTACGCCATGGACACCATGACGCCCATCGGTCAGGGCACCTGGGAGGGAGCGAAGGCGGCCAGCGACGCCGCGGCGACGGCCGCAGACCTCGTGCTGGCGGGGTCGCCGTCCGCCTACGCCATCTGCCGGCCGCCAGGCCACCACGCCGGCCCCGACTTCTTCGGAGGAAGTTGCTATCTCAACAATGCCGCCGTGGCGGCGGCCCGCCTCGGCCTCGGGGGAATGGGCCGCGTGGCCGTCGTCGACATCGACGCCCACCACGGCAACGGCACCCAGGCCTGCTTCTGGGACGACCCCTCGGTGTTCTACGCGTCCGTGCACGTCGATCCGGGCGCAGGATGGTTCCCGCACACGGTCGGCTACGCGGACGAGGTGGACGCCTGCGGCACCACCCGCAACGTGCCGGTCCCGCCCGGTACCGGTGACGACGGCTGGCTCTCCGCCCTCGATCGCCTGCTGGACGAGGTCGAGCGCTTCGAGCCTCAAGCGGTCGTGGTGTCGCTCGGCGTCGATGCCGCCGCGGAGGACCCGAACAGCCCGCTCGAGGTCACCGACGACGGTTTCTCAGCGGCAGGCCGGCGCCTGGCCGGACTCGAGCGGCCGACCGTGCTGGTGCACGAAGGCGGCTACGTGCTGGACACCCTGGGCCGCCACACGCTCGCCGTGCTCGGCGGCATTCTCATAGGGACGGACGGCGGGCGCGCTCTCGCGGAGCTGGGTTGCGGAATCCGCAACGGATCTCCGCGAGACCGCGATTGCGGCCGCAAGTGAGACCTCGGAGGGCGACCTAGAGGCGGGTCGCGGCCAGGCCCCAGGACAGCTCGCTGAGCTGCTCGACAGCCACGGCGGTGAAGCCGGCGGCGTCGAGGAGGCCGAGCGTCTCGTCGACGAACCACGGGAACTCCTCGGCGAAGAGATCCTCGGCGTCGGGATGCTGGAGGCGGGCCTTCACGCCGTCGACCGCGGAGCGGCTGGCGGCCATCAGGTCGCCGACAGCCAGGCGACCGCCGGGCGCCAACCGGGCCGCCGCCCGCTCGATGAGCACCGCCTTCTCGTCGGCCACCAGGTGGTGGATGGCGTACGTGCTGACGATGGCATCGAACGTGGCCGGCTGGTCGAGGAACTCGAGGAGGTCGGCGCGGCGAAGCTCGACGTCGCCGGAGCTGTGCAGCTTCTCCTGCGGCGAGGCCCAGCATCTCCGCCGACACGTCCACACCGACCAGCCGCCGGCAGGGCGGCAGCCGCACGGCCAGGTTGGCGGTGCCGATGCCGAGGTCGACCACCTGGTCCTCCAGGCCCACGGCGGCCCGCTCCACGACCCAATCCAGCGTGGCGTTGTAACCGGCCCGGATCGGGTTCTCCTCGTGGAGGACGTCCTCGTCGTAACCGGGTGCTTCCTCGTCGTGGTTGAACGTGTCGGCGTGGATGCTGCGCACGGGCGGCAGGCTATCGACCGGCTGGCGACCGGCCAGGGGGGAATCCGAAGGAGGCGGACGCGATCAGTTCGGCTGAGCCGCGGCGGTACCGTGCCGGTCCATGAGCTCCGCGAGCGCCGGCGTGCACGGTCGGGCCAACCAGTACGACGTCGTCGTGATCGGCGGCGGCCACAACGGCCTCGTGGCGGCCGGGCTGCTGGCCAAGTCCGGGCAGCGGGTCGTGGTGCTGGAGCGCAGGGACACCGTCGGTGGGGCCGCCGTGACGGAGACCCCGTGGGGGCCCGACTACAAGATGACGGCACTCTCCTACGTCATGAGCCTGATGCCGCCGACCATCCTTCGGGAGCTCGAGCTGGAGCGGCACGGCTACCGGATCTACCCGCAGGGGCCCTACTTCGCGCCGTACGCGGACGGCCGTCACCTGCAGCTCCCGGACGATCCGGTGGCCCGCCACAAGGAGATCTCCAAGTTCTCCTCCCGCGACGCCGACGCCATCGAGGAGTGGGACGCCTGGCTGACCGGCCTGGCCGATCTGCTCGGCCCGATGCTGTCGCAGGTGCCGCCGAAGGTGGGGTCCAAACGGCCCGGCGACCTGCTCGACCTGTCCCGCCTGGGTTGGCGCTTTCGCGGGGTCGACGTCGGCACGGCGGGCGATCTCACGCGGCTGTTCACGTCCAGCATCGCGGACCTGCTCGACGACCACTTCGAGAGCCGCGCAGCTCAAGGGCGTCCTCGCCGTCAGCGGCGTCATCGGCACCTGGGCCGGGCCGCGGTCGCCGGGCACCGCGTACGTGATGGTGCACCACAAGGTGGGGGACGTCGGCGAAGGCGGCCGGCTGGGCGCGTGGGGGTTCCCGGAGGGCGGCATGGGTGCGGTGACGGCGGCGCTGCAGGCCGCCGCGCTCGGGTTCGGCGCCGAGGTGCGCACGAACGCCGCCGTCGACCGGATCGTGGTCGAGCGCGGTCGGGTGACCGGCGTGGCCCTCAGCTCGGGGGAGGAGCTGCATGCGCCCGTGGTCATCGCCACCACGCACCCGAAGGTCACGTTCCTCCAGCAGCTCGACCGCGACGAGCTGCCGGACGACTTCGTGACCGCCATCGAGCGCTGGAGGACCCGCTCGGGCACCGTCAAGGTCAACCTGGCCCTCGACCGCCTGCCCCGCTTCGCCAGCCATCCCGAGCCCTCGCCGGACGTGTACGGCGGCACCATCGTCCTCGCGCCCTCGCTCGACTACGTGGAACAGGCGTTCCAGGACGCGGTCGCCGGGCGGGCCGCCGAGCGTCCGTTCGCCGACATCTGCATCCCCAGCGTGTTCGACCGGACGCTGGCCCCCGAGGGCCACCACGTCATGAGCATGTTCACGCAGTGGGTGCCGCACGCGTGGACCGACGACCCCCACACCGCCGACCTGGACGCCTACGCCGACCGGGTCATCGCGCAGATGGAGGAGGTGGCGCCGGGCTTCACGGCGTCGATCCTCCACCGCCAGGTCATCGGGCCCCACGAGATGGAGCACACCTACGGGCTCGTGGGCGGCAACATCTTCCACGGGGAGCTGTCGACCGGCCAGCTCTTCCACATGCGGCCGGTGCCGGGCTACGCGGACCACCGGACCCCCATCGCCGGCCTCTACATGGCCGGCTCGGCCACCCACGGGGGCGGCGGGGTGACCGGCATCCCGGCCCTCAACGCGGTGGCGGCCATCCGGCGCGACCAGCGGCGAGCACGGCTCCTCCACCCCCGCCGGGCCAGGAGCGACGCCCGATCCTGACGCGTGAGTCAGGGTGGTGGAACGGATGTGCCATGATGCCTGCAGCGAGCAGTCCGCTGCACAAGGGGGAGCACCATGCAGTCACGGAAGCGCCGGTTCGCCCGATTGGCGGCCGCCGTCGCGGCCACCACGTTCGGCCTCGGGGCGGTCGCTGGCCACCGGCCCGGCGAGCGCCCAAGACACGGTGACCTTCGCCGTCGGCACCACGCAGGACATCGACAGCATCAACCCCCTGGTCGGCGCGCTCGTCATCGACTACGAGATCTGGAACCTGCAGTACGCCACGCTCACCGACAAGGCGGCCGACGACTTCGCCGTCACCCCCGGGCTGGCCGAGTCGTGGGAGATCAGCGACGACGGGCTGACCGTCACCTACACGCTGCGGGAGGGCCTGGAGTGGAGCGACGGCCAGCCGCTGACCGCCGAGGACATCGCCTACACGATCAACCGCTCCCGCGACGAGGAGTGGATCAACCACATCAGCCACGACCGCCAACCTCGACGCCAAGGTCGTCGACGAGCGCACGGTCGAGATCACCACCTCGGTGCCGGATCCCGAAGCTGCCGGTCATGGACGTCTACATCGTCCCCAAGCACATCTACGAGCAGTACGACGCCGAGGCGATCTACGAGTACGACGGACAGGACGGCGTGGGGTCGGGCCCGTTCACGGTCACCGAGGTCAGGAAGGGCGAGTTCATCCGCATGGCCAAGAACCCCAACTGGTGGGGTCAGGAGCCGGCCATGGACGAGGTGATCTTCCGCATCTTTGCCGACACGCCGGCCCAGTACGAGGCGCTGAACGCCGGCGAGCTCGACGCCGTCGACGAGATCCCGGCCGCAGATCTTCACCACCTCGACCCCGACGGCGACATCGCGCCCATCGCCGGCAACCAGGGGGACTTCAGCGAGCTGGCCATGAACGCCGGCTGCGGGCCGCTCGGCGACGGCCACCCGGCGCTTGAAGGACTCGAAGGTGCGCCAGGCCATCAACTACGCCATCGACCGCGACCTGCTGGTCGAGAAGGTGCTGAACGGCCTGGGCACGCCGGGTGACGCGCTGCCGGTGTCGGCGGAGCCGTCCTGGTACGACCTCGGCCTGGGCGAGGGCGAGGGCTTCACCTACGACCCCGAGCGGGCCAAGGCGCTGCTGGACGAGGCCGGCTGGGTGGACAACGGCAGCGGCGTCCGGGAGAAGGACGGCGAGGAGCTGCGGCTGCGGCTGTTCGACCTGCCCGACCAACGTCGGGACCACCGAGTACATCGTCGGCTGGCTCGACGACATCGGCATCCCGACCGAGGTGCAGGTCTATCGACGCCACCCAGCTCACGCCGATCATCGGCAAGGGCGAGTTCGACCTGTTCCTGTGGGGCTGGGCGCCCTTCGTCGATCCGGACCCGATGCTCTCCTACTTCACCACGCGACCAGATCACGACGGATCCCGAGGTGCCGCTCTACAACGACGCCAACTGGTGCAACGAGGAGTACGACGCGCTCTACGAGCAGCAGAAGGTCGAACTGGACCCGGCGAAGCGTCGCGAGCTGGTCAAGCAGATGCTGCAGATCTTCTACGACGACGCGCCGTACGCCGTGCTCTACAAGTACGACACCACGCAGGGCATCCGCCAGGACCGCTGGACCAACTTCGTGCGCCAGCCGGCCGAGACCGGACCGGTGCTGTTCACCAACACCTCTCCGGCCTACGTGCAGATGCAACGGGTCGAGGGTGGCGGCGACAGCGGCGGCTCGAACACCGGGCTGATCATCGGCGTGGCCGCGGCCGGTGTCGCCGTGCTGGCCGGTGTCGGGCCTGTTGGTCCGCTCCCGCCGCCGCGGGGAGGACGACGACAGGGAGTGACGGACCCACCAGCCGGACCCGGGGACGGAGCCGGGACGTGAACGCCCGCTACCTGGGCCGCCGCCTGCTCGGCGCGTTCGGGATGCTGGCCTTCGTCCTCGTCTTCAACTTCTTCCTGTTCCGCATCGTCGACAGCGACCCCCTGGCCAAGTACCGGGGGCGGGTGCTGACGGCGGAGAAGCGGGCGGAGATCATCGAGAAGTTCGGACTCGACGGCTCCAAGTGGGAGCAGTTCGTCCGCTACGTGCGCCAGACCCTGCGCCTCGACTTCGGCTACTCGACCGACTCCGGCCGCCGGGTGTGGGGCGTGATCCTCGAGCTGCTGCCCAACACGCTGTGGCTGGTCGGGCTCTCGACCGATCATCACGGTGGCGCTCGGCCTGTGGCTCGGCGCCAAGGCCGGCTGGCGGCGGGGGAGCCGGTTCGACCGGATCAGCACGGGCTCCTCGATGCTGCTCTACTCCATGCCCGAGTTCTGGCTCGGGATGCTCCTGCTCGTCTTCCTCGGCGCCCGCACCGGGTGGTTCCCGACGGGCGGGGTGCGGGACGTGGCGGGCGACCCGTCCGGCATCGACGCCCTCCTCGACCGCCTCCACCACCTGTTCCTGCCCACGCTGACCCTGGTCCTGGCCTACCTCGGGTCGTACTCGCTCATCATGCGTTCGTCGATCGTCGAGACCGTTCGGGAGGACTACCTCACGGTGGCCCGGGCCAAGGGCCTGCGCGATGACGAGGTCATGCGCCGGCACGCCGTGCCCAACGCGCTGCTGCCGTCGGTGTCCCTGATCGCCATCGGCTTCGGCTTCGTGGTCGGCGGCGCCATCACCATCGAGACCGTGTTCAGCTACCCGGGGCTCGGGCTGGCGACCTCGGACGCCATCGAGAACAACGACCTGGCCATGCTGCAGGCCCTGTTCTTCCTGTCCAGCGCGGCCCTCATCGTG
>CAWEYT010000016.1:0-291997 GCA_963813375.1 uncultured Acidimicrobiales bacterium
TGAGTGGTGCGGTGAGCGGTCGAGTGAGCGCGCGGGCGCAGCGTGAGCGGCGCCGGGTTGTCGCGGTGCCGTTGCCGCCCCTGCGGGGCGGGTGCGGTGGGTGCGTCGACGCTCCCGGCCGGTCAAGCCCCTCGTTCCTCGGGGCCAAGCCCTTCGGGTTGACCGGCCGCTCGTCGTCGACGCTGCCCCTGTAGGGGCGAGCCCGCCCACACCGGACGGGACAGGCCGGCGGAGCGGTCCGGGGTTCGGGGAAGTCCCCCGCCGCTCCTCCGGCTCTCACCTCCCCGAAGGAGCACCGCGATGACCGAGACGACCCGACCGACCAGCGTGCGAGTGATCGCCGACCACACCCCCGGCCCGCACCGCACCGACAGCGAGGACCTCTGCTGGTGGCTGCCGATCATCGGCCCGACCGCCAGCGTCCTCGCCTTCCGCTTCGCCCGCCACGCCGCCCACGCCGAGACCTGCTGGCCGACCGACGATCTGGCCCGCATGGTCGGCCTGGCCGGCAACCGCTCCCGGCTGTGGCTCAGCCTCGAACGGCTCCACCGCTTCCACGTGACCACGTTCGTCTCGACCGACACGCTCACGATCCGGCTGTGGCTGCCGGCCCTCAGCCACGGCCAGCCGCCCACCTCCCCGAGTCGATGGCGGCTGCCTACCGGCCCGCCGCCGGGCGCACCGGCTGACGCTGACCTGACCGCCGAGCGCCGGTGGCCGGGAGATCCCCGGCCGCTTGCGCCGGGTCGGCAGCGACGTTGCCGCCCTGCGGGCGGGTGCGGTGGGTGCGTCGACGCTCCCGGCCGGTCAAGCCCGCTCGTTCCTCGGGGCCAAGCCCTTCGGGTTGACCGGCCGCTCGTCGTCGACGCCGCCCCATAGGAGCGAGCCGTCCATCCCGGGTGGCGAACGAAGGAGACCGAGATGAACACCGTGACCGTGACCGGCTGGCTGCAGTCCGACCCGATGACCGAGCACGTCGGCGACCTCGCGGTATGCGAGCTCTACCTCGCCGTCGAGCGGCCGGGACCCGACCGGCGGACCGAGCTCGTGAGCGTGACGTGCTTCGGCGGGCTCGCCCTCATCGCCGCCGAGCGGCTCGCGGTGGGCGACTTCGTCGGAGTGACCGGCTGGCTACGCACACAGCCCGTCGACGTCCACGACGGCGGGGCTGGCCAGCGGGTCGACGTCGTGGCCGAGCGACTCGACTTCCTCGGGCCACCCGATCGCGCCGGCCGCTGGCTCCCGATGCGCCACCTCGAGGCCGCCTACGACGACCGCTACGAGCTCGACGAGGTGTCGTGATGATTGTCTACTCGGACCGCACCGTGGTCACGTGCGCTGTTCTGGACTGGGCCGACGTCGAGCCGTCGCGGATGGCGTGGCTGGCCGGCTGCCTCGCCCGCCACCTCACCGCCGACTGGGGTGACCTCGACGCCGACGACCGGGCTGCCAACGATCACGCCCTTCGCCGACGCCAGGGCCGGATCGTGTCGGCCTACGAGCTGCCCGCCGACCTGCCGGCGACGACGGTCGAGCAGCAGGTGTGGGTGATCACCGACGACCTCGAGGACCCCGACACCGCCACGACCATCCTCTGGCCCAGCGACTACTGACAAGCACCCCGCCCGTCCACGGAGGCCCCTGCCACGCCGGCAGGGGCCTCGTCGCGTCCAGCCACCCAGCCCGCTCCCGTGCCGCTCACTCCCGTCGGCGCCATCCGAGGGGCGGATTTCTCTCACAGACTTTCACCCGGAGGGTGTACGGGCTGTCCGTTGGGTGGCGATGCTGTCGATCGCCAAGCTCCGCGTCGGTCAAGAGGCCTACCAGCTGTCCGGGGTCGCCCAGTCCCTCGACGACTACTACACGGGCGCCGGCGAGGCCAGCGGCGTGTGGGTCGGCGGCGGCGCCGGCCGGCTCGGGCTCGATGGTGACGTCGACGCCGATGATCTGCGGGCGGTGCTCGCCGGCCTGGCCCCGGGCGTGGCGGGCTGACGCCGAACGGGCAGCAGCCGCGTCCGCATCCCCGCCGGGTGCCGGGCTTCGATCTGACGTTCAAGGCGCCGAAGTCGGCGTCGGTGCTCTACGCCGTGTCTGACGACCCCCGGGTCCAGGGGGCGGTGATCGAAGCCGGTGAGGCGGCGATGCGGGCGGCGGTCGGCTGGTTGGAGCGCGAGGCGATCAAGGTGCGGCGCGGGTCGCACAATCAGGCGTGGCTGGCCGCCCACGCGGATGAAGCCGGCGTCGGGCCGCGCCAACTGGCGACGTCGGGGGTGGTGGCGGCGGCGTTCCGGCATCGCACCTCGCGAGCCGGCGATCCCCTGCTGCACTGGCACACCCTCGTCGCCAACATGGCCGAAGGGGCCGACGGCCGATGGAGTGCCCTGTACGGGGCCGATCTGTACCGCCACGCCCGGGCCGCCGGGGAGCTGTTCCAGACGGTGTTCCGTGACGAGCTGACGGCGTCGCTGGGGGTGGAGTGGCGACCCGGCCGCCACGTCCCCGAGATCGCCGGCATCCCCCAGACGCTGCTCGACGGGTTCTCGAAGCGGTCGCAGGAGGTGGAGGCGTGGCTGGCCGCCACCGGCACACCCGACACGCCGGAAGGTCGCCAGGCGGCGGTGCTGGCCACCCGCCGGCACAAGCCCGAGGTCGAGCACGAACGCTTCGACGAGGGCTGGAAGGCCGAGGCCGAGGCGGCCGGGTGGGGACCGGATGCCGCCGAGCGGCTCGTGGGGTGGTCCCAGCAGCGCGCCGGCACCGTGGCCGACGGGTGGTGGCGGCTCGACACGATCGTCTTCGACGAGCACGGCACGGCCGAGCGGGTCGAGCGGGTCGTCGATCCGGAGGAGTGGATCGCCGACCTGCTGCGCACCGAGCTGACCGCCACCGCGTCGACGTTCACCGACGCCGACCTGATCCGGGCCATCGCCGCCCGGCAGGGCCACGGGGCGACGGTGGAGACGGTGGAGCGGATCGCCGACCGGGTCCTCGCCTCCGACCAGGTGCTCGCCGTCGCCACCGGGCCCGGGGAGCCGGCGCGGTGGACGAGCCGCGAGCTGGTCGAGGTCGAGGCCCGGTTCCTCGCCGCGGTGACCGCACCGGCCCGGTTCGCCCCGCTCCCCCAGTTCGCCGTCGATCGAGCCGTGACTGGCCGGTCGCTGGGCGACGACCAGCTGGCCGCCGTCGCCACGATCACCGCGGCGACGCAGCCGGTGGCGGTGCTGGTCGGCCCGGCCGGGACCGGCAAGACGTTCACCCTCGACGCCGTCCGAGCCGCCTTCGAGCAGGCCGGCCATCGGGTGGTCGGGGCGGCCCCGTCGGCCCGGGCGGCGATCGAGCTGGCCGCCGGTGCCGGCATCCCGGCCCGGACGCTGCATTCGTTGCTCGACCAGTGGCGCAGCGGCTACGACGCCCCGCAGCCGGGGTCGCTGCTGGTGGTGGACGAGGCGGGGATGGCCGACGTGCGCACCCTCGAGGCGGTCGTCACCGGCCAGGTCGCCGCCGGGGGCAGGGTGTTGCTGGCCGGTGATCACCACCAGCTGCCCGAGGTCGGCGCCGGGGGCGGGTTCGCCGCCGCCACCATGCAGGCCGGCTGTGTGGCCGAGCTGAGCGTCAACCGCCGCCAACGCCAACCGTGGGAGCAAGCCGCCTTGACCGACCTGCGTGACGGGTCGGTCGCCCGCGCCGTCGAGGCGTACCTGACCCACGGGCGCGTCGTCGTCACCGACACCCCGGAGACGATGATCACCGCCGCGGTCGACCGCTGGTTCGCCGCCCGCGACGCCGGCCTGTCACCGGTGCTGCTGGCCGGCACCAACGACCTCGTCGAGCGGCTCAACCAGGCCGTCATCGCCCGCCTCACCGACACCGGCGAACTCGACGGCACCAGCGTCGGGTTCGGGACCGGCGTGTTCCGGGTCGGTGAACGGGTCGTCGTACGGCGCAACAGCACCGAACACACCGTCGACGGCCAACCGGTCGAGGTCGCCAACGGGCAAGCCGGCCACATCACCGCCATCGACCCCGGCGGGCTCACCGTCCGTCTGGATCGCGGTGCCGAGCTGGTGCTCACCGACCGGTACCTGCGCCGGGGCGGGCACCTCACGCACGCCTACGCGCTGACCACCCACCGGGCCCAGGGCGGCACCTGGGACCTGGCCATCGGCGTCGGCGCCGACGGCCTCTACCGCGAAGGCGCCTACGTCGAGCTGTCCCGCGGCGCGGCGGAGAACTGGCTGGTGCTCACCGATCCCGAAGCCGCCCAACTTCACCACGACGCCATGGTGGAGCTGGAACGCCACGACACCGGGCTCACGCCCCCGGACGACGAACCCGGCGACACCCGCGAGCGAGCTGATCGAGCGCATCAGCCGCTCCCACGCCAAGCAGCTCGCCCACAGCCTCGACCCCGACGTCGACGGCGTCGACCGCCTCGCCCGCACCGTCCCCCTGGCCGACCTCGAAGCCCACCTCGCTGTAGCCATGGCCGCGGAGCGGATCGCCACCGACACTCACGGCTTCGACGGCGCCGACCTCGCCGAGCGGATCGCCCGCATCGACCACGTCGCCCGGCACCTCCGGATCGGCGGCCAGGTCAGCCCGTCCGACCGGCACAACGTCGGCACCGTCACCGCCCTCGACGACACCGCCGGGCGGGTCACCGTCCAGTTCGTCGCCGCCGACGGCCGCGAAGCGGTCCGCACCTTCGACTGGGCCGACCTGCGCCTCATCAACACGCGGCGACCCTCGCACCCTGCCGGAGGGCGCCCAGCAACGCCTCGACACCATCACGGGCGACCTCACCGCCCGCATCGAGCAGTGGCAGGCCACGGTGCGCAGCCTCGGCGCCGAACCCGGCGACACCGCCCGCTACGCCCGAGCCGTCGACCGTGCCATCGAACGGCAGGCCGCACACGCTCAGCGCCGAACGGCCCGGCTGGCTCACCGGGCTGCTCGGCGACCGGCCCGCCGACGTGGCCGGCGCCACCACCTGGGACGACGCCGTCCACCAGATCGCCCACTGGCGGGCCCGCCACCAGCTCCCCGACCACACCGAAGGGCTCGGGCCTCGACCCCCCGACCCGGACCTGGCGGCAGCGGTGGGATGCGCTGCAGGCCCGGCTCGGGCTCACCCGCACCTGGCTCGCGGGCACCGACCGCATCCACCCCGCCGACACCGATCATCCCCAGCCGCACCGAGCTGCACGAACGTCGGGCGGAGCTCGACGGGCTGCTCGCCGGCGCCCCCGCCGACTGGCGCACCACCATCAGCCAGCTCCGCAGCGGCCAGCTCAGCCTCGACGACACCGCCGACCTGCTCCAAGCAGCCCTCGACGGTCAGGCGGCCCGGCGGGACTGGATCATCGCCAACTGGCCCCACGTCGTCGAGTACCAGGAGATCAACCGCACCCTCACCACCGCCACCTGGGGACCCGACCCCGGACTCCTCACCGACCTGCTCACCCGAGCCGTCAGCGACCCGCTCGCCACCTCGATCGAGCACGGCGAGCCGTGGCTGCGGGCCGCCCTCACCCGAATCGCCAACGGCGACACCACCCACCTCGACGACCAGGCCGTCAGCTACCTCGAAGACCTCGCCGCCTTCCGGGCCGATCACGGCATCGCCCCCTCGGCGCCCCTCGACCAGTCCTGGTGGTCCCCAGACCTCCCCGCTGCAGCCACCGTCGAGCACGTCTCGGTCGGTGACGGAGTGGAGCTGTGAGGAACTGCTCCTCCACAACGCCGAACCCACCCGCGTCGCGTGGTAGCAGCGCGGCATCGTCCGTCGGGGTGGATTTCTACCCTCGGGCTCGCCTCGCGTCCGTTGGAACCGGAGAGACCGTCGTCTCCACTGCGGAGGAGGTTCCAGATGGAAAACGAGTCCTCGAGCCAGGACCGTGTACCGAGAGTCCAACGAGGCCCCACTGCCCCACCGCGAACGTCGACGCCTCCGAGGGTCACGATGACCATCGCGGAGGCCGCTCTCCTCCTCGGACTCTCCGAGAGCGCGACCTATGAGGCGGCCGCCCACGGGGAGATCCCGGCGATCAGGATCGGGCGCCGAGTGCTCGTCAACCGCGATCAGCTGCTGGTCATGCTCGGCGACGTGCCGCCTACAGCCGAGACAGCTTGACGACGGCCCGCTTCTTCTCGAGGTTCGGGCCGGCGTCGTACCAGCGGCGAAGGGTCTCCTCGCTGTTGCCCGTGATCGACGCCACCGTGCGGTAGTCGCCACTGGTGACGTCGAGGAGCTGGGTCGCGACGAAGCGGCGGAGCATGGCGAACGTCACCGTGCTGTCGCCTCGGGCGGCGAGCCATCGCTGACTCGTCGAGTCCGGACGCAGCCAAGTCGCGCCGCCGGGTCGTCGCTGAACACGTAGCCGTCCGGAGTCGATCACCGACGTGCCCAGCTCGGCCAGCAGGTCTCGCCGGCGGTCGAGCAGCTCGCGGAAGACGGCGACCATCTGTTCGGTGAGCGGCACGTCACGCCAGTCGTCGCGCTTCGTCGTCTTGCGGTAGATCCCCCGTCCGGGGCCACCGTCAGCGATCGAGGCTCGGATCGTGACGAAGCCGTGCTCGAGATCGAGGTCGCCACCGTGATGCGCCAGCAACTCGGAGCGACGACATCCGATCGTCGCCATGCCCATCACGTAGGCGTACAGCGTGAAGTCGGCGGCCTTGGCACGTCGGACCGCGCCCGCGCACGTCGCACGGTCGTCGGCACATCGGGTCGGTGCGTCGGGACCTTCGGACGCCGAGCGTCCGCGCACGGGTTCGATCGGATCCAACCCGCTCGCTTCGCGTGCTCGATGACCTTCGACAGCGTCGATGCGTACCGGGAGCGACGTCATCGGGTCGAGGTCCTCCACCCATTTCGCGAAGACCTGCTCGACCAGCTTCCAGGTGACCTTCGACAGCGGCAGCGTCGCCGAGCCGTCGCGCCGCCCGGAAGCACGGTCGCGCAGATGCGACGGCACGCCGACGCGGTCGGTCCGCTGCGTCTGCGACTCGGTGCCGAGCCTCCGCGAGGTAGAGGTCGCACGCCGCCCGCAGCGTTCGCGCCGAGTGCTCGACCGGCAGCTCGCCGGCCGTCGACCGTGAGCCTGAGTCGAGCGAGCGCGACCTCTGCCTGCTCGCGCGTTCCGCGGCACCTTCGTGTGTGGCGCCGGCGCTGCCCGGTGACCGGGTCGGGCTCGCCCTCGACGCCGACGAGCCAACGGTCGGGCACCGAGCCGCGTGACGCCCCCGGATCGCCTCGCCCGCGTCCGACGACCCGAGCGGGTCGGCGTCGCCGGTCGAGCCGATCTCGCGGGCCACGTTCGTCGACCTCGACGACTGCTGAGCTCGGCGAGCGCGCTTCGGCGTCGTCGCTGGGTTCCGATTGACCGTCCTGGAAACTCTGCGCCGGGGTTCGCTCGCCCGCGCGTGGGAGCTCGGCGTCGACGCGCCAGACGCCGTCGCGAACCAGCTTCAGCCCACCCGCGCGTCGGCTCGAGGCGCTCGCTCGTCGGGCACTCGACCATCCGCGACACGCGTACGCGAACTCGCAGAAGTTTAATGTCTTCGTTTAACGCTCTGCGGATCTTACCTGTACGGAGGCGCTCGGAAACCGCCTCTGACCAGGACTTTCGTCTGGAGCGGACGACGGGATTCGAACCCGCGACCCTCACCTTGGCAAGGTGATGCTCTACCAGCTGAGCCACGTCCGCGTTGAGGGCGTCAGGATAGCAAGGCGCCCTCTCGATCCTCCAGGGAGTCAGGGACCGGGCTTCGGTCGCAGGTCGACCCGCAGCACGAGCACCCCGTCCTCGACCTGGGCATCGGCGTCGCCGATGATGGCGAAGTCCAGGTAGTCGTCCTGGGCCTGCTGGATGAAGCGCTGGCGCTCCTCGCCCGCCACGGGGGGCAGGGGGCGGCGCTTCACCGCGGCGGCGCGGTCCTGGAACCGCTTGATCATGGCGTCGACGTCGAGCGTGTCACCCATCGTCGGGGAGGCTAGCGGTGCCCGTTGCCGGCACGAGGGCCGGCGCGACCGGGGGCGCCGCGGGCTGCGGGGACGGCGTCCGACGCGGCGGCCCGGCGACGGCCGGACCGTGAGCCGAGCTCCTGGAGGCCCCGCAGGGCCGGCGGCACGGGGCGAGTTGCCCTCCAGAAGAGCACGGTGACGATCAGCACCGCAGCGGCCACCGCGCACAGGCCGATGACGATGCGGCGGATCCGCCGGTCGGCCACCGGATCGCCCACGACGGTCGTCGATCCGTCATCGGCGTCCGCATCGGCGTCGGCGTCGACCGGCTCGGCGGCAGCCGTCGACGGCGGGCTCGGCGCGGTGGCTGCGGACGCCGCGACCGGGACCGTGGTCTCGACCTGCGCCGGGACCGCCGCGGCGTCGGCCTCGCCCGGCGCGAGTGACAGCAGAGCGGCTATCGCCACGCCGACCAACGCTGCCCTGCCTGCCCTGCTCATGCGCCGGGCAGTTTCGCACGCCACACCCTCAACCTTGATGCGCAGGGCAGGAGTAGGTGGTGCGACCGCCGATCGTCCGCCGGTCGAGCGGCGTGCCGTCGCGGGGGCACACCGCGCCGCGCTGGCGGGCGAGCTGCAGGTCGCCCGTGTGGCTGCCGCCCCGCCGCATGAGCTGCGGCAGCGTCCGGCGGAGCACCCGGTGGAGCACCGCGACCTCGTCCGCGTCCAGGGTGCCGGCCGGGCGGGCGGGGTCGATGCCGGCCCGCCACAGCACCTCGTCGGCCAGCAGGTTGCCGATGCCGGCCACCCGCCGCTGGTCGAGCAGCGCGGCCTTGATGGGCGCCCGCACGCCGTCGAGCGCGGCGGCAAGCTGCCGCCGGGTGATCGAGAGGGCGTCGGGTCCGAGCGCCTCCTCGTCCGGCCACAGCTCCACCCCGCCCAGCCGGCGGGCGTCGTCCATCACGAGCGAGCCGCCCTCGACGAACGACAACCCGAACCGGCGCCAGCCCGGATCCATGCGCTCGGGTCCGTACTCGAGCTCGGCCACCGGGGCCTCACCGTCGACCAGCAGCCGCCCTGTCATGCCGAAGCGCAGGCCGAGCACCGGTCCGTCGGTATCGAGCATCAGCAGCTTCCCCCGCCGGCGCACGCCGTCCACACGGAGGCCCGTCAGAGCAGCGACCAGCTCCCCCGGGGTCAGACCCCGCTTCAGGTACCAGAGGTCGGGCGCCTCGACGGCACGGATGGTGCGCCCGGTCAGCGGCTCGGCCGCACGGCGGTAGCGCTCCACCTCGAGGATCTCGGGCACGCGGGCGAGCATGCCAGACTGCCCGCCAGTGTGGTCCTGGGCCCTCCTGATCCTCTTCCTCGGCGGCTGCGTCCTCCTGATATGGCTCTCGCGGCGCATCGAGCCTCACTGGGTCAGCAAGGACGGTCAGCAGTTCACCTGCCGTGTGGCCGAGTTGCACCCCGAGCAGGGCGAGGTCGGCTCGTGGTCGCAGGCCCGCGTCGCCGTCACCGGTGACGAGGCGCTCACCGTCGCCGTCAAACCCAAGCTCTTCCGCCGGCCCGGGTCCCAGACCCCGATCCGCATGTTCCGGGTGGAGGGGCGAGCCGACTCGGACCGCCAAGGCCTCGTCGTCTACCTGCTGAAGGGCGAGGGGCAGTTGGCGCTGCGCGTGCCCAAGCGGTCCCGGGCGGTCGCCACGCTGGACGAGCTCGCCGCGAACCCCGGCTGAGCGGCCGCCTCGGGCTTCGCCTACCCGAGCGCCCGCCCGAAGTCGGCCCGCAGATCGTCGACGTGCTCCAGACCCACCGAGATCCGGATGAGCCCCGGCCCGATCCCGGCCGCCGCCAACTCCTCGTCCGAGAGCGCGACATGGGTCGAGTTGGCGGGGCTGGACACCAGCGTCTCCGGGCCGCCGAGGGTCGCGGCCATGCGGGCCAGCCGCAGCGACTCCACGAACGCCTTGCCGGCCGCACGCCCTCCGCGCAGGTCGATGGCCAGCATCCCGCCGCCGAGCGCCATCTGACGCTTGGCCAGATCGTGCTGCGGGTGCGATGGGAGGTGCGGGTAGCGGACACCGGCGACGGCCGGATGGGCTTCGAACCACTCGGCCAAGCGGAGCGCGGAGGCGCTCTGGCGCTCGACACGGACGGCGAGCGTCCGGATGCCCCGCAGCCCGTTCATGGCGTCGAACGGCGACGCGCAGGCACCGTGAAGCACCGAGTACGCCCACACGGCGTCGAGCACCTCCGCCGCGCCGGTGACGATCCCGAGGGTGGCGTCGTTGTGCCCGGCGATGCCCTTGGTGGCCGAGTGCAGGACGAGGTCGACGCCGTGGTCGTGCGGGCGTTGCACGATCGGGGTGGCGAAGGTCGAGTCCACGGCGGTGAACGGGCCCGAGATGGCCCCCAGCTCGTCCAGATCGGTGAGCGCCAACTGCGGGTTGGCGGGCGTCTCGGCCACGACGAGCATGGTGCGACCCGGCCGGACGGCGTCCGCCAACGCGCCCGGCTGGGTGGCGTCGACGAAGGTGACCTCGATGCCGAACCGTGGGCACACGCCCTGCAGGAACAACTGGGTGCCGGAGTAGATGTGCCGCTGGGCGACCACGTGGTCGCCGCTGGAGCAAAGGGCCATCACCATCGTGGCCACGGCGCCCATGCCCGAGGCGAAGGCCAGCCCGGACTCCGCACCCTCCAACTCCGCCACCGCCTCCTCGAACGCGCTGACGGTCGGGTTGGCGTAACGACCGTAGAAGCGTTCCGCTCGCGCCGCGGTGGCCATCTGCCGGTGCTCCTCCAGGCTGTCCACCTGCCAGACCGCGCTGGCATGGAGCACCGAGCCGAGGGCCCGGCCGGCGTGGGAGCGACCCGTGGTGATGGCGACGGTATCGGGCTGGGCCGGCGCGGGCGCCGTCGGTTGTTCGTGATCGGTCATGGTCTCTTGGCCACCTCGTCGAGGAAGAAGCCGATCGGCTCGGCCACCTGGTCCAGGTTGATGAGGAACGCGTCGTGCCCGTGGGGCGAGTCGATCTCGATGAGCTCCGTCGGCGTGCCGTGCCGGGCCAGCAGCTGGTGGATCTGGCGCTGCTGGTAGATCGGGTAGAGCATGTCGCTGCTGATGCCGAGCACGAACGTGGGCACCCGGATGCGGGCCATCGCCGCCTCCAGCCCGCCCCGGCCGGTGCCGACGTCGTGGAGATCCATGGCCTTGCCGATCACCAGGTAGCTGTTGGCGTCGAAGCGCCGGACCAGCTTGACGCCGTGGTGGTCGAGGTAGCGCTCGACCTCGAAGCGCTGCCAGAGGCCGGGCTCGTCGTGCTCGCCGACGACGTCGACGGGCGCGAGCTCGCGTCCGAAGCGGTCGGTGAAGGCGTTGTCGGACCGGAACGTCACCTGCGCCACCATGCGGGCGATGGCCAGGCCTTCGTGCGGACCGTCTCCCGGCTCGGCGTCGTAGTAGTCCCCGCCCCGCCAGCGCGGATCGAGCCGGATGGCCCGGCGGCCGATGGCTCCCCAGGCGATCTGCTGTGCCGTCGCCTGCGCGCAGCTGGCGATGGCCACGAGCGACCGCACCCGCTCGGGGTAGGTGATGCCCCACTCGAGCACCTGCATGCCTCCCATCGAGCCGCCGAGCACCGACAGCCACTGCTCGACGCCCAGGTGGTCGGCGAGGCGGGCCTGCATCCGCACCATGTCGCGGATGGTGATCACCGGGAAGCGGGAGCCGTACGGCCGCCCGGTGCCCGGCTCGATCGAGGCGGGGCCGGTCGAACCCTGACAGCCGCCGAGCACGTTGGCGCACACCACGAAGTAGCGGTCGGTGTCGATGGGCAGGCCGGGACCGACGACCCCCTCCCACCAACCCGGCGTCGGATGGCCCCGGCCGGCGGGTCCGGCCAGGTGGCTGTCGCCGGTCCACGCGTGGCACACCAGCAGCGCGTTCGAGGCCGAGGCGTCCAGCTCGCCCCACGTCTCGTAGGCGATCACCACGTCGGAGAGCCGGCCACCGTGGTCGAGCGCGAACGGCCGGTCGGCCGCCACGGTCAGGAACTGCCGCCGGCCGGGGTCGTCCCCGGGCCGCCAGGCACCACTGACCGGGTAGGGCGCCTCTGGGATCACGGTCCTCCTCTCGTGGGCTCGGTCCTCGTCGCCTTGTGGACATGGATGGTCACCGGCGCCTCACGAGACGGAAGCGTTCGTTGCCGGGACCGACTGGCGACCCGACCACATCTCCACCGCCCGGCGTGGGCCGGCCGGCGGGAGGCACCTTGGGGCTTCCGACCCAGGTTGCCGGACCTCGACCACCCGGAGGCGAGCGAGGTCACTCGTGATGCGCTCCTGCGAGGGTAGCAACTCAGGCTCCGGCGTCGCCCCATTTGCGCCTCATGCCGGTGGACGTGTCGCCCATGCGGAGGTGCCGCTCCAGGTCCACGATGCGGCCGAACTCCTCGAAGTCGACGAGCCGGTCCAGTTCGTCACGCAACGATCCGGCACTGCGCAGGCTGGCCAGCGCGTCCTGCAGGGCCTTGACCATCGCGAAGAGCGCCGACAAGGGCGAGACGATCAGCGTGAACCCGAGGTCGGCCAGCTCCTCCGGAGTGAGCAGCGGGGTCTTGCCCGTCTCGACCATGTTGGCGACGAGGATGGTCCCGGGCAGGGCCTCCGCGATCGCCTCGAGCTCCGCGACGGACTCGGGCGCCTCCACGAACACCGCGTCCACGCCGGTGTCGCGCGCCATCCGGGCCCGCTCCAACGCTTCGTCGAGCCCGATCGCCGCCCGGGCGTCCGTGCGGGCCGTGACATGGAGATGCGTGCGGTGCTCGACGGCGGCGCGCAGCTTGGCCAGCCAGTCCTCGGTCGGCACGACCTGCTTGCCGGCCATGTGCCCGCAGCGCTTGGGCCACACCTGGTCCTCGAGGAAGAGGCCCGAGGCGCCGGCTTGCTCCCAGAGCTCGACGGTGCGGGCGACGTTGAGGGGGTTCCCGTAGCCCGTGTCGGCATCGACCACGACGGCCGTCGCAGGGTTGGCGGCGCACACCCGTGCCGCGACCGCCGCCATCTCGGACTGCGTGAGGTAGCCGACGTCCGGCAGTCCGAGCAGCGTCCCCGAGACGCAGTAGCCGGACAGGAACACGGTGTCGAAGCCCGCTCGGGACGCGAGCCGCGCGGTCGAGCGCGTCCCACACGCCGGGCATGAGGACGCTCTCCCCCGCAGCCAGCCTGCGTCGCAGGTCGTCCCCTGTCATCGCCGCGGGACGGTAGTTGAGGTACGCTGCCGATCGGTTGGCGGGCGGAGTCGCACCGGAAGGATCCCGGGTCATGTGCGACGCCTGCGAGTACCCCCTCTCATCGACACCGACCACCTCTGCCGTCGTCGGTCGTCGCGCCCTCCTACGCCGCGCCGGCATCGGTGGAGCGGCCGCCGCAGCGGCGACGCTCGTGCTCCCCGACGGCATCGCCGGCGCCCTCGGCCCGCCCTTCGAGTCGGTACAGCTCGGGGAGGACCATCTCGCGGCCGTCGTCCCGGCGGTGTCCGCCGCCGTCCCGGCCGCCGCTCCCAGCGCCGAGCGGCGGCGATCGTCGGGGCGCGTCTCGGCGCCGACGATCGTCAGCCGGGCCGAGTGGGGCGCCGACGAGTCCATCCGCACGGCCGAGCGCGGCTTCGCGCCCATCCGCAAGTTCGTGATCCATCACACCGACAGCGCCAACAAACCGCGCAAGCCCGTGCAGATCGTCCGGGACATGTACCACTACCACGTCAAGGGTCGGGGCTTCTCCGACGTCGGGTACAACTTCGCCATCGACCATCGTGGCACCATCTACGAGGGCCGCTGGTCGCGCCGCTACGCCTCGGGCGAGACGCCGGACGGGGAGGACGGCTCCGGGTACGGGGTGGTCGGCGCGCACTCGCTCGGCGTCAACGCGGGCAGCTGCGGGGTCGTCCTCATCGGCGACTTCACGAAGGCCCAACCCACCACGGCAGCGATCGGAGCGCTCATCCACCTCCTGTCCTGGAAGGCGTCGATGCACCAGATCGACGCGCTGGGCGAGGAGGAGTACATCTCGATCTTCGGCGTGCACCGCCAGTTCCCGAACATCGCCGGCCACCGCCAGACGGGTGAGACCGTGTGCCCGGGGCGAGGGCTCTACGACCAGCTCGGTTGGATCCGCCAGGAGGTCGCCCGGCGAGCCGGCCGCTTCCCCGACAACACCATCAACATGGCGCAGGCGCTGCGCTGGACCGAGGGGGTCTCGCCGCTCGCCGGGAGCTCGGCCGGGAGCTCGTCGGCGGGGACCATGGCCGCCGGTCCGAGTCCGGTCAACCCGACCGGCGCCAAGCTCACGGGGTACCGGTTGCTCACCAGCGACGGGAAGGTCGTGACGCTGGGCAAGGCCGCCAAGTTGGGCTCGCCGAGGGACCAGGGGATGGCCGACGCCACCACGATCTCGGGTGTGCCGGGCCGTAACGCCTACCTCACCGCCGATCAGTCCGGGCGGGTGGTCTCCTTCGGCGGGGCGGCCAACGGTGCCCCGAACCAGCCGGTCGGCGCCGCCGACATGGCGTCCACACCGAGCGGTCAGGGCTACTGGGTGCTCACGACCGGCGGCGGCGTCTACGCGTTCGGCTCGGCCAAGCACCACGGCAGCCTCATGCGGGCCGGCATCGGCTCCGGCGGGGTGAAGCTGCGGCCCACGCCGAGCGGGAAGGGCTACTGGATCCTGGCCGGCAACGGCCGCATCTACGCGTTCGGCGACGCCCGCAAGCTGGGCGCGCCCTCCTCAGGCCCGGTCGTCGACTTCTGGCCGACACCGACGGGTGACGGCTACTGGGTGTTGCTGGCCGACGGCCGGGTCGGAGCTCATGGCGACGCCGGCTACTTCGGCGACGTGCCGGGCCTCAAGGTGCGCTGGGCCAAGCCCGCGGTGTCGATCATCGGCATGCCGAGCGGCCGCGGCTACGCGATCGCGTCGAGCGACGGCGGCGTCTTCAACTTCGGGAGCTCGCCGTTCCTCGGGAGCCTCGGAGGCAGCGGCCGCCACGTCGTCGGCATGGCACTGGCCTTCGGCTGAACCGGTCAGACACAGGCCGCGGCCAGTCGGCTTCCGGCGCGGATCTGTCCTGAGCCCCGCGACGATCTCGCGCCGGAACGCCCGGGAGGATGCCCGACCGGGACTCTCGCGGAGCCTGGTTGCGAAATCCGCAACGCATCTCCGCGAGACGTCGATGATGTCGGTGGACGGCCGGCGACGACCGGTCCGTCACTGGCCGGGGACGGCCCCCACGACGGGCTGGGCGAACAGCAAGCGGTGCTCGAACCCGGACTCCCACGGCAGCCAGCCGTTCTTGTCCGGCCACGCGAGTTGCACGATGCGGTAGTCCTCGCCCTTGTGCCATTCCGTCGCCACGTCGAACAGCTCGCCGTACACCTCGCCGTCGATGGTCAACAGGGCGCAGCGCAGGTCGTTGTCGAGCAGGCCGGTGAACACCTGGTCGACGGGGACGTCGACACCGTCGGCCAGGAAGCTCACCAGCAGCTCGGCCAGGCCGCTGGAGGCCACGGGCGTCAGCCCGAACAGGACCACCTCCGGGAACCCGAACGCCGTCTCCAGACCGATGGTGTAGGCGTAGCCCGGCATCGGCGGGTCGGCGTGCGGCCGGGGCGGCACCGGCTCGATCGCCCACCCCTTCGTCTCGATCATCCAGGCGATCTTGTCCTGGTGTTCCATCGAGCGATCGGGGAAGACGTCCTCGCCTCGCTCCGTCATTGGTGCACCGCTCGAGGATGCACACCAGTCCGGGCACGCTCGCTTCGGGGAGCACCAATGACCCGTCCGCCGCTTCGCGGCGGACGACACACCGTGACATGGAGCTCGCTCCGCTCGCTCACTGGGCCAGCCTCGCACACCGTGCCGGGTGCCTTGTCCGGGCCGGCGGTACCGTCGGCGCCGATGACGAGCGGGCCGCGCGACTACCGCTTCCTCCGCCAACCCAGGTGGGTGGCCTTCACCGCGCTGATCCTCGGCCTCGTCGTGCTCATGCTGAACCTCGCGCTCTGGCAGCTCCGCAGGCTGGACGAGCGACGCGACCGCAACGACCGGATCGCCGCCGCCCTGGCCGCCGCGCCGGTGCCGATCGGTACCGGTGACGACCTCGCCGAGTGGACGACGGTGACCGCCACCGGCACGTTCGATCCGAGCCAGCAGGTCCTGATCCGCAACCGCAGCTACCGGGGTCAGCCCGGCTATCACGTCGTCACCCCACTCGAACAGGCGGACGGCACCGCGCTCCTCGTGAACCGGGGGTGGGTGCCGCTGGAGGGGGACGACGGCGAGCTGGACGTCCCGCCACCACCGGCCGGGGACGTGACCGTGACCGGACATGTCCGCCCCAGCCAGCGCAAGAGCCGCTTCTTCAGCCCCACTGACCCGGCCGAGGGCAGGCTGGACCAGCTCTACAGGGTCGACGTGCCCAGGGTCGCGCAGCAGGTGCCGTACCCGCTGCTGCCGGTCTACGTGGAGCTGATCTCGCTGGACCCCCCGGCCGGCGAGGCGAGCGGAGCGGGCTCGACCGTCGCGCTGCCGGTCCCCATCCCGCCCCCGGAGCAGAACGACGGACCGCACCTGGCCTACGCGGGGCAATGGGTGCTGTTCGCGGCCTGCGCCGTCGCCGGGTGGGTCATCGTCGTCCGCCGGCGAGCGCGCGCCGCACCGGCCACGGCGACGACCTGAACACACCGGCCATCGTCCGCCCCACCTGCGCGGAGGATGCCGTACCGGACAGGTAGACCGCCCAGCGGTCGGCCGGCTGCGAGAAGAACGCGTCGAAGAACGAGCGGACGCCATCACCCCCGAGCGCCATGACGCGGTCGAGCCCGTAGCGCTCCAGCCGGCGGGCCCGGCGCCGATCCGCCGGCCACACCGCCTCCCAGCCGGCGCGGGCCAGACCGGCCGGGTCCTGTCCGGCGTCCACGGCCGCCCGGAGGGCACCGGCCAGCACCGGCGCCGCCCGTAGCCCGGCGACGACCGAGTAGCCCGTGGCCGGGTGGATCAGCCCGGCGGCGGCCCCCGTGGCCACGACGGGCTGTGCCGGCGGCACGGGTCCGCCCATGGGGATGAGCACGACCTCCTCCGCCAGCACCTCGACCGGCGACGCCCCTGCGGCGTCCAACCGGGCGTGCAACCGGGAGGACAGCTCAGTCGTAGCGAGCCGCTGCCGCCGCGCCAGCGACGTCTCCTCGACGAGGAACCGCTCGTCGCCGAGATCCATGGCGTACAGGAACGTCGGGTCGGCCGTGTCGAAGGCGACCCCTGGCGCCGGTGACCAGTCCATCAGCGTGCACGTGCCCGGGGCGATCGGTGGCTCACGGAAGCGCGCCACCAATCCGTACGCCGACTGGAAGGCCGCCGGTGGTCCCCCACCCTTGACCAACCGGCCCGCCCCGCCGGTGGCGTCGATCAGCACGCGAGCGTCCAGCGACGATCCGTCGCTCAGGTGCAGGCGGCTCCCCCACGTGAAGTGCTGCGCCCCCGACGCGGTTGCTGTGACCACCCGCCCTCCGGCCTGCTGGAAGCGGCCCGAGAGGTGCCCGTGCAACCGTGGGTTGTCGAGCAGCGCGTAGGACCTCGGGAGCTGATGCGCCCGGTGCCCGACGACCCGTACGGACGGCCAGCTCGCCGACACCAGCGAGTCGAGACGGCCGAGATCGAGGGCTCTCAGCTCGTCGACCCAGCATCCGTAGGTTTGCGTCCACGGGGCCTCAGGGTCCGGTGCCACCAGAACGGTGTCCAGCCCCACCTCGGCACACGACGCCGCCGCGGCCAGCCCGGCAGGACCAGCGCCGACGACCACCACATCGCCGTCGAGCGCGGTCACCCGCCCCGCTCGAGCCCACCCTGCTCGAGAAGGGCCATGCGCCGGAACAGCTCCACCACGTCCGGTGAGTGGTGCTCCGGATCGAGGCCCCGATAGACCGTCTCCACGTTGACGCTGATCCGGCCCCACTCCCCGAGCCGCGAGAACGACGTCCCCGCCAGCTCTCGTCCGATGTCCCGTGCCGCCTCCCAGGCGTCCATCCCCGCCTCGTACCGGGCGGTGGCTTCGGTCTCGATGAAGCTGAGGTAGTCCCGGACGTCGGCCACGCCGCGCTGGTCGGTGACGGGACCGTGCCCGGGCACGACTGCCTGCACGTCCAGTCCGAGGATGAAGTCGCAGGCCGCGATCCAGTTCGACAAGGGCCCGGCCCAGACGATCGGCGTGCCCCCGATGAACAGGATGTCGCCCGTGTAGACGATCCGCTCCTCCGGCACCACCACGAGCGCGTCGCCCTTGGTGTGCGCCGGCCCGACCTCCACCAGCTCGACGGAACGTCCGCCCACCTCCAGGTCGAGACGACCGTCGAACGTGCGGGTGGGGAGCGTCAGCGTGATGGGAGCGAAGTCGAACTCACCGAAGAACCCCCGGAAGAGATCGCCGACCTCGCCCTCCGCGCTGATCAGGGCCGCCAGCAGCGCCGGCGGCACCTCGCTCATCTCCTCGGCTGCGGCCGTCGACGCGATGATCTCCGCTCCGGCCACCAACTCGTTGCCATAGCAATGGTCCCCGTTGGCGTGGGTGTTGACCACGGTGCCGATGGCCGCTTGGGCGGTGAGCGGCGCCATCGCTCCGAGCATCTGTGCCGTCAGCCGCAGGTCGAACAGGGTGTCGACCAGCAGCGAGGTGCCGTCGCCCACCACCAGGCCGGCATTGCTCCAACCCCAGCCCCCGCCGGGCTGGACGTAGGCGAAGCATCCGTCGCCGATCTCCAGCAACCCGACCCCGTCCTGCGTCGCGACCATGCCCGTTGCTACCACGTCACGCCCGGCCGGGCAGCGGCGGAACCGGACCTACGATGCGAGCCATGCGCCAGCTGAGCGGCATCGATGTCAGCTTCCTCAACATGGAGACATCGACCGTCTTCGGCCACGTCTCCTCGCTGAACGTCTACGACCCCACGACCGCGCCCGGCGGGGCAGGTTTGGAGGTGACCAAGAACATCATCCTCGAGAAGTTGGACCAGCTCGCCCCGTTCCGCCGCCGCCTGGCCGAGGTGCCACTCGGCCTGGACCTGCCGTACTGGGTCGAGGACGACGACTTCGACATCGACTTCCACGTCCGCCACCACGCCGTGGCGCCGCCGGGGACCAACGAGCAGCTCGCCGAGGCCGTGTCCCGCATCGTGTCCCGGCCGCTCGACCGCAGCCGGCCGCTCTGGGAGCTCTACGTGATCGAGGGCCTCGAGGGGGGACGCATCGCCCAGCTCACGAAGGTGCATCACGCCACCATCGACGGTGCCTCGGGAGCGCTGATGCTGGCCCTGCTCCTCGACCCCGACCCGGACGTCCGCCCGACCGGCCTGCCCGCAGCCTGGGATTCCGAGGCCATGCCCACGGACAACGAGCTCTTGCAGATCACGATGGGCGAGTACCTGCGCCGGCCGGAGAAGCTGTTGCGCCAGAACCTCCGCATGATCCGTGAGCTGGCGGCGGCGTCGGGCAGCGGCGGGCTGCGGGCGCTCACCGATCTCATCGCGCAGCCGCTGCCCGGCCGCCTCGGCGATCTCATGAGAGCCCGTCTGCGCAGCGGGTACGGGAAGGAGGTCGACCACCCGCCTTCACTCCCGCCGACACCGGCCCCCAGGACGCCGTTCAACCGGCCGATCACCGCCCACCGCCGCCTGTCGTTCACCACCATCCCGCTCGAGACCGCCAAGGAGGTCCGCCGGGCCTACGGTTGCACGTTCAACGACGTGGTGATGGCCCTGTGCTCAGGCACGCTGCGGCGCTACCTGATCAAGCACGACGCGCTCCCCGACGAGCCGCTGATCGCCATGGTGCCGGTGAGCATCCGCGCCGGCGACGAGGGCGACACCTACCAGAACCGGGTGTCGGCGCTGCTGGCCAGCCTGGCCACCGATGAGCCCGATCCCGTCGAACGGCTGCGTCTCATCCAGAAGTCGATGAACGCCGCCAAGGGCAGCTTCTCCGCCATCCCCGCCGAGGCGCTGCAGGACTTCGTGCAGTTCGCGCCCCCGGCCGTCGCGGCCAGGGCCATGCGCATGTACAGCCGCCTCCGCATCGCCGACCGCATGAA
Organism: uncultured Acidimicrobiales bacterium; assembly: GCA_963813375.1. Lineage (GTDB taxonomy): Bacteria > Actinomycetota > Acidimicrobiia > Acidimicrobiales > Ilumatobacteraceae > DASTFY01. The sequence continues at coordinate 20,105 of CAWEYT010000016.1, forward strand.
CCCGCCGTTCAACCTGATCATCTCGAACGTCCCGGGACCCTCGTACCCGCTGTACTCGGCGGGCGCCCGACTCGAGCACTTCTACCCGGTCTCGGCCATCGCCGACGGGCAGGGGCTCAACATGACCGTGCAGAGCTACAACGGCAACCTGGACTTCGGGTTCATCGGCTGCTGGGAGCTCGTCCCCGATGTGTGGGCCCTCACCGACTACCTGCACGAGTCGATGCAGGAGCTGCTCGACACGCTCTGAGGTCGTTCAGGATCGCGGGGTCTCCACCGGTACACCGTCGAGGTGGGCGGCGTCGTTGTAGCGGGCGAGCTGCCACCGGCCGGCGCGCACCCGGGTGAGCTCCGTCAACGAGGTGTTGGTGGTCCGCAGCTCGAAGGCGCCCGTCATGGGAAGCCGCAGCAGTGTCCGAAACGTGGCATCGACGACACCGCCGTGGCAGACCACGACCACCGTCCGGCCCTCGTTGTCCTCGACGAGGCGGTGCAGGCCGCGGCCGATCCGGTGGTGGAACTCGGCCAACGTCTCACCGCCGGCGAAGCTGACACCGAAGGGGTCGTTCTCCCAGTCCGGGAACCCGTGCTGCTCGAGGTAGGCCTCGAAGGCCATCCCGTCGAAGTCCGGGCCGGGATCGTGCTCACCCATCTCGGCATCGACGATCACCGGCAGGTCGCCGAGGGCGGGTGCGAGGATCTCGGCCGTCTCGATGGCCCGGGCGAAGTTGCTGGCCACCAGCAGCTCGGCCGCGATCTCGCCCGTGCGGGCCAGGCGGGCGGCCAGGGCCTCGGCCTGCTTGCGGCCCACCGGCGACAGGCCGCTGCAGGTCCGGTACCCGCCGATCACCCGGGCCACGGTCGTGTTGGACTCGCCGTGACGCACGAGGATCAGCCGGGTTGCGCTGTCCGTCATCCCGACAGCGTGGCAGACGGCAGACCAAGATGACGGGGTGATCCACGTGCGGATCGTGAGCTCGCCCGAGCTGCTCGACTCGGTGCTGTTGCGGATCGAGGGCGACCCGTCGATCGTCAACGTGGTTGTCCTGGAGGGCGCCGGCCGGCGACCGCCCGGCCATCTGGTGCTGCTGGACGTCACCGAGGAATCGGCCAACGAGCTGGTGGAATCGCTCCGTCAGCTCGGTGTCGACAAGTCCGGCAGCGTGTCGCTGCAGCGAGTGCACCTCACGGTGTCGGCGGCCGCCGAACGGGCCGAGCAGCGCGCGCCCGGCCATCCGGAGGAGGCGGTGATCTGGGACGAGGTGCTGGCCCGCGCGGAGACCGACGCCACGCTCACGGTCAGCCTGGTCCTCTTCATGGTGATCGCCGCGCTGATCGCCGCCGTCGGGATCGTGACCGACTCGCCGATCCTCATCGTGGGCGCGATGGTCGTCAGCCCCGACTACAACCCACTCAGCGCCGCCACCGTCGGGCTGGTCGTCGGGCGCCGCAGCCTGGCCGTCCGGGGGCTGACGACGCTGGTCACCGGCTTCGCGGCGGGTGTGGTCGCCACGATCGTCTTCACCTTCATCGTGGAGGCGCTGGACACCGTGCCGTCCACGTTCGTGTTCAACGAGCGGTCGCTGACGGCGTTCATCAGCCGGCCCAACCTCTTCAGCGCGGTGGTGGCGCTCGTGGCCGGGGTGGCGGGCGCGCTCTCACTGACCGAGGCCAGGGCGGGCGCCCTCGTCGGCGTCTTCATCTCCGTGACCACCATTCCCGCCGTCGCCGCCATGGGGGTGCACATGGCCGCCGGGAACTGGCCGAGGGCCTGGGGGGCGACCCTCCAGCTCGTGATCAACGTGGTGTGCCTGATCGTGGCCGGCTGGGCGACGATGAGGATCCAGCGCCGCACCCTCGCCCGGCTCCAGTCCCGGGCCCGACGCTGACGGCTCAGGTCAGCTTCTCGACGAACGACTCGAGCTGGCGCAGGTTGCGACACTCGTACACGCCGTCGGTGTGGATGCCGTACTCCCCCACGATGGAGTCGCCGGTGTTCCAGTAGCTGCGCGGCTCGGGGTTCAGCCAGTAGACGTGCCGTGCCTTGTGACGCATCTCGCGGACGACCCAGCTCTGCGCGGCGTGGTAGTTGTTGCGGGCGTCACCGAGCAGCAGGATCGTGGTCTTGGGGCCGACGTCCTTGCCGTAGCGGTCCCAGAACACTTCGAAGGCGTGGCCGTAGTCGGAGTGGCCGTCCACCCACACCACATCAGCCTCGGTGTTCACCCGGTGCACCGCTTCGGTGATGTCCTCGACGCCCTTGAAGAACTCCGTGACCTCGTCGATGCCGTCGATGAACACGAACGAGCGCACCTTCGAGAACTGGCCCTGGATGGCGTAGACGAGCATCAGGGTGAAGCGGGCGAAGGCGGCGACCGAGCCGGAGATGTCGGCCACCACCATCAGCTCCGGTTTGGCCGGGCGCGGGTACTTGAACTTGGGCTCGGCCGGCACGCCTCCGTACGACAGCGAGTGCCGCACCGTGCTGCGGAAGTCGAGCGGACCCTTGCGACCGTGGCGGCGCTTGCGGGCCAGGCGGGCGGCCAGCTTGCGGGTGAGCGGGTGCAGCGCCTTGCGCAGCGACGCCATCTCCTCCCGTGACGCGTGCATGAAGTCGACGTCCTCCGGGCAGTGGCTTGCGCAGCGTCTTGGCCATCGCCTCCACGCCGCGGTCGGCGACCAGGCGCCGGCGGATCTCGGCCTCGATCTCCTGGCGGAAGGCGTCGATGCGGGTCTGGTACTCGTCCTGCTCCAGCCGCTCCTCCAGCGCCGTCAGCTCGCCGCCGACCTGCTCCCGCGAGGCTTCCATCATCCGGTCCAGCAGGTTCTCGAGATCGAGGTTCCGCAGCGTGCGGTAGAGGTAGTAGGTGCCGCCCACCGGCCGGCCGGGCTCCATGCCCGCGTACCGGCTGACGGCCTGCCGGGCCAGAGCCCTCATGAGCGCCTCGTCACCGTTCATCAGCGCCTGGTACAGGAGCTGGGCCAGCTCCTCCGGCGTCAGGTTCTCCATCCCTCCGGCGGCGCCCCGCCCCTCCCCCTGGCGGAGCTGGTCCTGCATGTCGCGCCAGAGCTCGTCGGCGTCGCCGTCCTCACGGAGCTGGTACTGCGGGCCGCGCAGGCTGAAGTAGACCTCGAACACGGTCTCGAACGAGCGCCAGTGCGCGTTGTTCTTGACCAGCGTGGCGGCGAGGGCGAACTTGAACGCCTCCCGATCCTCGATCGGGATGTGCTGCACCGCCTCCATGGCGTCGAGGTTCTCGGTGAGGCTCACCGGCAGGCCGGCGGCGCGCAGCTCCTGGATGAAGCCGGCGAGGAGGTCGATCACGGGTCGGACCGGGTAGCGGGTCGGGCTGGTCAGCGGGTCGGAGCGTCGACCGCCAGCTCCTTGGCCGCCTTGGCGATGTCGGTCTGGTACTTCAAGAGGATGTGCAGCGTCTCCTTGGCCTGCTGCGCGTCGATGTGCTCGATGCCGAGGAGCACGAGGGTCCGCGCCCAGTCGATCGTCTCGGACACCGACGGCGCCTTCTTCAGCTCGAGCTGGCGGATCGAGCGGACGATCCGGGCGATCTGGTCGGCGAGGTTGTCCCCGACGTCGGGCACCTTGGCCAGCACGATCTGCTTCTCCCGGTCGAGGTCCGGATAGTCCACGTGGAGGTAGAGGCACCGGCGCTTGAGGGCCTCCGACAGCTCACGGGTGTTGTTCGAGGTGAGGAAGACCAGCGGGATCTGACGGGCCTCGATCGTCCCCAGCTCGGGGATGGACACCTGGTAGTCGGACAGGATCTCCAGCAGCAGAGCCTCCGTCTCCACCTCGACGCGGTCGACCTCGTCGATGAGGAGCACCACGGGCTCCTCGGCGCTGATGGCCTCCAGGAGGGGGCGGGTGAGCAGGAACTCCTCGGAGAAGATGTCGTCGTGGATCTCGCTCCACGAGTCGCTCTGCCGGTCGGCCTGGATCCGGAGGAGCTGCTTCTTGTAGTTCCACTCGTAGAGCGCCTTGGACTCGTCGAGCCCCTCGTAGCACTGGAGGCGGATCAGCCGGCCGCCCGTCATCTCGGCCACGCTCTTGGCGAGCTGCGTCTTGCCCGTGCCCGCTGGGCCCTCGACCAGGATCGGCTTGCCCAGCCGGTCGGCCAGGTACACGACCCCGGCGATGCCGTCGTCGGCCAGGTAGGTCACGTCGTGCAGCTGCTGGCGCACGGAAGCGACGGACTCGAAGCGAGCGCTGCTCTCCAGAGGGGATGCCGGGGCCATCGCCCAACCCTACCGGCCGACTTGACCGCAGGGTCAATCGGTTCCGGCACCAGTTCCGGCCCGATTTCCGCCCCAGTTCCGGTCCCAGGATCGGAGGCTGACCGGCCGGCCGCCGACGTCTCGCGGAGCTGGGTTGCGGAAAGCGCAACGGTGCTCCGCGAGACGTCCGGTGTGGGCCGAGGGTCAGTGGTCGGCAGACTGGAAGCGACACGATCACGACGGGAGGAGTCGCCCGTGCCGGTGCAACTGAACCATCACATCGTCGCCTCGACCGATCCGGCGAGGTCCGCAGCCTGGTGGGGGGAGATGCTCGGATTGGGCGAGCCGGTCCGGTTCGGGCCGTTCTGGCAGCTCACCACCGACAACGGCGTCAACATCGACTTCGGGGGCATGGTGCCGCCCGAGACCGTCACCGGCCACCACTACGCGTTCCTGGTCGGTGAAGACGACTTCGACGCCACGTTCGCGCGCATCGTCGAGCAGGATCTCGACTACTACGCCGACCCCGGCGGGCGGCAGCGAGGCCAGATCAACCACAACGACGGCGGCCGGGGCGTGTACTTCCCCGACCCGGACGGCCATTGGCTGGAGATCATCACCCGCCCGTACGGCGGCGGCTGAGCGCAGGACGACCAGCCCGTCCGGCGGCGGTACGTTGCTGGACCCATGACGACGGAGGACCTTCCGCTGGCTGTGGGTCGCTTCGTCGACGAGCTGACGAGCATCCTCGACGGCCTGACCAGGCGGACCACCTCGTATCGCGCGCTCGTGGTGGACGAGTCCGACTCGCTCGTCTCGGCGGTGATGGCCGCCGACGGCCGCATCTCGCAGGCCGAGGCGGAGGCCTATGCCCGCGCCGTCGGGCGGCACGTCACCCGCAACGGGCGGCCCATCGACGCTCTCGCGGCGAGGACCTCTGACCACCTGTTGCGGCGCAAGGGATGGGAGGCGGTTCCGTCGGAGCTGTTCGGCCTGCTCGTCGCCGCCGACCGCCGGTCCGGCACCAGCCACTCCCACCGCTACTTCCACCTGGCCCTGGGCGTCGCCTCAGCGGCCGCGACCGCCGACGCCCCGACCCCGACCGCCACCACCGCCGCCATCGATCGCTTCCGCACCACGCTGCTCGGAGCCATCGACCACGCCGGGCTCCCCGCGCCAGGCGACCCGCCTCCGGAGGGCGGCCCGCTCGACAAGCCGCTCCCCGAGGAGACGCTCGAGAACCTCCTCGACGAGCTCGACGCCCTGGTCGGGCTCGAAGCGGTGAAGGCCTCCGTGCGCCAGCTGACGAACCTGTTGCAAGTGCAACAGCTCCGGGTCACCCACGACCTGCCCGTCCTGGACTCGAGCTTGCACCTGGTGTTCAGCGGCAACCCGGGCACCGGCAAGACCACCGTGGCCCGCCTGCTGGCGCGCATCTACCGCGCGCTCGGCGTGCTGTCGAAGGGTCACCTCGTCGAAGCCGACCGCTCGCAGCTCGTCGCCGGCTACGTCGGCCAGACCGCCATCAAGACCCGGGCCGTGGTCGAGCAGGGGATCGGCGGGATGCTGCTCATCGACGAGGCCTACGCGCTCGCCCGCGGCGGCGAGAACGACTTCGGGCGAGAAGCCATCGACACGCTGGTCAAGCTCATGGAGGACCACCGCGACGACCTGGCCGTCGTGGCCGCGGGCTACACGGACGAGATGGCGACCCTCATCGCCACCAACCCCGGGCTGCGCTCCCGCTTCACCCGGACGATCGAGTTCGCCGACTACACCGACGACGAGCTGGTCGAGATCTTCGTGCGCATGGGCGAGGCCAGCCGGTACCACCCCACCGACGGCGCCATCGCCCGGCTGCGGGCCATCCTGCTCGCCACGCCCCGGGACAAGGGCTTCGGCAACGCCCGTTTCATCCGCAACATCTTCGAGGCCGCCGTCTCCAGGCAGGCGTCGAGGTTGGTGCACGTCGACGAGCCCGATCCCGAGCAGCTCACGACGCTCATCGCCGACGACCTGCCGGTGCCCTGACTCCCGGAGTCAGCCGGCGTCGCGCAGGAGAGCTTCCAGCACGACGGCCACGCCGTGATCGTCGTTGGAGGCGGTGACCTCGTCGGCCAGCGCGATGGTCTCCGGGTCGGCGTTGGCCATGGCGATGCCACGGCCGGCCCAGCTCAGGACGCCGTGGTCGTTGAGGTTGTCCCCGAACGCGATGACATCCCGGCGGCGGACCCCGAGCTGGCCCGTCAGCCGTCTCACGCCCGCCAGCTTGTCGATCCCCGCGGCCCCGATGTCGAGGCTGTCGAGCCCCGAGACATGGGCCTCGAGCCCGTCGGGGAGGACCGAGCGGGCCTCGGTCAGGAAGGTCACGGCCCGCCGGTCGGGGTGGAACGCGCCGAGGCGCAGGGCCGATCGACCCGGCGCGGCCAGCGCGTCCGCCACCGTCACCACGCCGACCGGGCGCTCGGGGACCAGGTCCAGCCAGCCGTCCTCCATGTGGACGGTGATGTCGGTGAACAGGGCGAGCCGCACGCCGGGGATGCGGACCCGAAGGGCGCGTCCGGCGATGAGAGCGAGATCGATCGGGAAGTGCTCGTGGACGTGGTGGTCGGTCTCGAAGCTGTAGAGCTCCCGGCCGTTGGAGCCGACGACGAAGTGGGCGTGATGACCGTCGACCTGGCCGATCACGGCATCGACGGGCCGGCCCGTGGCCAGGACGATCAGCACGCCGGCGTCCGCGATGGCCTTCAACGCGGCCGCCGTCCGCGGGCTGAGCTCGTACGCGGAGTCGAGCAGGGTGCCGTCGAGGTCGAACACGGCGACCCGGGGCAAGTGCTTGGTCGGTCCCGCGGCCACGGCGACCTTGTAGCACGGGGACGCCGCTCCGGCGCAGCCCGCCTCTACGCTGCCGCCGATGTGGGCGAAGCGGCTGGGCGCCATCGTGCTCGCCGCCGCGCTCATCGCCGGGGGGCTGCTCGTGCGTCGTGCGCTCGACGGCAACGACGACGACAGCGGGACCGGCGCCTCCGATGACGGCACGACCACGGTCGTCTGCATCCCCGAGCTCGAGTCCGCGTGCCGCGAGCTGGCCGCAGACGATGACGGCGTCCAGCTGACGATCGAGGACGCCGGCGCCACCTACGAGCGGGTGGCCGCCGACCCCGCGAGTGCGCCCGATGCCTGGGTCACCCTGCACCCGTGGCCGGGCATGGCCAGCCGGGCCGCGACCCTGGGCGGCGGCGACGACCCGTTCCCGTCCACGGTGGCCGTGGCCCACGGGCCGTTCGCGGCCGTCGGTCGCACCGCGCGGTGGAACGTGCTGGCGTCGCACTGCGGCGCGCTGACGTGGCGCTGCGTCGGGGAGGTCGCCGGGCAACCGTGGACGAGCATCGGCGGAGACCAAGCCTGGGGAGTGATCAAGCCCAGCCATGCCGACGCCGCCCGCTCGGCCAGCGGGCTGCTTTCGTTCGCGGTGATCGTCGGCCGACTACTGGGGTTCGACGGACTTCACGGGTACCGACCTCGAGAGCGACGACGACTTCCTGTCGTGGCTGAACCGGCTCGAAGCCGCCATCCCGACCTACGGTGACGCCGCGAACACACCGCTCGACATCCTGCTCGCCCAGCCCCGGATCGACATCGTCCAGACGACGGCGGCCGAGGTGGCCGAGAAGGCCGGCACCCAGAGCGAGGACCTCGTGACCGGTGGCCCCGCCGAGCCGTTGGCGGAGGTGGTCGTGGCGGGCGGCGATGCCGAGGCCGTCGGACGGCGGCTGCTCTCGCTCGAGACGGCACTGGCACCCTGGACGTACGAACCGAACAGCGAGCCGACCACCCCTTCGGGAACCGGATTGCCGTCCGCGGACGTGATGATCGCGCTGAGAGATCTGTGGCAAGGAGTAGCCCGACGATGACGACCCGGCGGACCACCTGGCGACGTTCTGCGGTCGCGATGGCGGCGGCGCTCGCCGCGGCCACGGCCGCGGCGTGCTCGGGCGGAGGCGATCGTGGCAGCGACGGCAGCAGCACGCCGGGCTTCGATCCCGACTGCGTCACCGTCGACATGGCGGTCTCGCCCGAGAAGGTGACGCTGCTCACCGATCTGGCCGAGACGTTCAACGAGTCGAACGCCGAGATCGGCGACCAGTGCGTGTCGGTCCGCGTCACCCGCAAGTCCTCGGGCGCCGCGGCCACCCTCCTCACGCAGGGCTGGCCGAACCCGGAGGCCAACGGCCCGCAGCCCGTGATCTGGTCCCCGGCCGCCAGCGGGTGGGCGTCCATCGTCAACGAGGAGGTCGGTCGCACGCTCGCGCCGGCCGGCCGCCCCTTCATGCAGACACCGCTCGTCATCGCCATGCCCCAGCCCATGGCCGAGGCGCTGGGCTACCCGGAGACGCCCATCGGGTTCACGGACATCGTCGCCTTGGCCAACGACCCGGAAGGGTGGGCCAAGTACGGCCATCCCGAATGGGGCCAGTTCAAGCTGGGCAAGACGAACCCGAACTTCTCCACGAGCGGTCTCAACTTCACCGTCGCCGAGTACTACGCGGCGACGGGCAAGTCCTCCGGCCTCACGGTGGAGGACCTGGCCCGACCGGAGGTGGAGGACTTCGCCCGCAGCGTCGAGCAGGCGGTCGTGCACTACGGCGACATCACCGGCACCTTCCTCAGCAACTGGTTCCGCGCCGACGCCCGGGGGACGGCGCTCACCTACACCTCCGCGGTCGCCGTCGAGGAGAAGTCCATCATCGACTACAACTCGGGCAACCCCGACGGTGAGCTCTCGCCCGGCGAGACACCCAGGCCGCCCAAGGTGCCGTTGGTCGCCGTCTACCCGAAGGAGGGAACCCTCTACTCGGACAATCCCTTCATGGTGCTCGACGCCGAGTGGGTGACGGAGGAGCAGAAGCAGGCGGCCGCGCTGTTCGAGGAGTACGTGCAGCAGCCGGAGAACCAAGCTCGTGTCCTCGAGTACGGCTTCCGGCCTGGGAACACCTCCGTCGCCATCGGTGCGCCGATCGTGCCGGCCAACGGCGTCGATCCCACGCAGCCGCAGAACGTGCTCGACGTCCCCGAGCCCGAGGTGCTGGTGCGGGTCCTCGACGCGTGGGAGCAGCAGCGCAAGTCCGCCCAGGTCCTGCTCGTCATGGACGTCTCGGGCTCCATGGGCGATCCGGCCGGGGAGTCGACCGACGCCACCAAGCTGGAGCTCGCGCGTGACGCCGCCAGCGCCGCCCTGGACCAGTTCAAGGACAGCGACCAGGTGGGCCTGCGCATCTTCACCACGGACATCGGCGACGTCTCCGGCGAGACATACATCGACCTCGTCCCGGTCGCGCCGATGGACGAGGGCCAGCGGTCCGAGCTGCGCGGGCAGATCGAGGGTCTGTTCCCCCAGAACGGCACGCCGCTGTACCAGGCCACGCAGGACGCCACGGAGCTCATCCGCGACAACTACGACCCGACGCTCATCAACGCCGTCGTGCTGCTGACCGACGGCGTCAACGACGATGGCGATCCCACCGACGACGCCGACCAGCTCGACGAGCTCATCCAGACCCTGCGGGGCGGCGAGGGCGCCAACGCGAAGGCGGTGCGGGTGTTCCCCATCGCGTACGGAGACGACGCCGACACGGCCACGTTGCGCCGCATCGCGGAGGCCTCCAACGGTGCGCTGTACGTCGCCACCAACCCGGCCACCATCAACGACGTCTTCACCGCCGTGGTGTCGAACTTCTGACCCACCGCGCCGAACACGGTCTCGCGGAGCATGGTTGCGAAATCCGCAACGCAACTCCGCGAGACGTTCCGCAGGCGGCCCTCGACGGCGTGCGAAGGACAGTCGATGACCGCCTGCCGCGGGCAGCGGGACCGGGGCCAATAACCTCCGGTCCCTGATGGCCCGCTCGTTCCGCGACCGGTTCTTCACGCCTCCCGTGGCGCGGGCCATGACATCGCCGCTCGGCATCGTCCTGGCCGGCGTCGGCGCGGCCGTCGGCCTGGCGACCGGCCTCGGCATCCCCGGCGCCATCGGCCTGGCCGCCGTGGCCTGGGGCGGCCGGGTGGCCGCCGCCGTCCCCAGGGGCGACAAGCGGTCCACCCGCATCGACCCGTTCGTGCTCTCGGAGCCCTGGCGTCGCTACGTGCAGGGCTCGCTCGCCGCGCAAGCCCGCTTCCAGCGCACGGTCGAGGCCACGCCTGAGGGACCGCTGCGCGTCCGCCTGGCCGACATCGGTACCCGCCTCGAGCGCGGCGTCGACGAGGTGTGGCTGGTGGCCTCCCGCGGGGACGACATCGATGCCGGTCTCGCCACCCTGGACGTGCGCGAGGCCCAGGCCGAGTTGGCGCGGCTCGACCACGAGCCCGCCGGCTCGCACACGGCCGCCACCCGCGACGCGCTGGCCGCCCAGGTGGCGACGGCCGCCCGCATGCAGGCCGTGTCCACCGATGCGCGGGACCGCCTGCGGCTGCTCGACGCCCGCCTCGACGAACTGGTGGCCCGCGCCGTCGAGCTGTCGGTCAGCGGCAGCGCCAGCGCCATCTCGGGGCTCGGTGACGACGTGGACACGCTGGTGAGCGAGATGGAGTCCCTCCGCCAGGCCCTCGAGGAAGCGGAACAGGCCGGCGGTGGGGAGACGCCCGGCCCCCCGCAGGCGTGGCCGAGCCCTTGATCGACGAGCCGGGGGGCGAGGGCCGCCGCCTCCTGGCCGCCAACGTCTCGGTCGCCCTCGGCACCCTGCTGTCCAGGCTCACCGGCCTGCTGCGGGTGATCGTGTTCGGCGTCATCATCGGGCAGAACGCGCTGGCCGATGCCTACGACGGGGCCAACAACTCGCCCAACTCCATCTACGAGCTCCTGATCGGCGGGGTGCTCTCGGCGACGCTCGTCCCGCTGTTCACGACCCAGCTGGAGGAGAAGGACGAGGAGGCCACGAGCGCCGTCGTGACGGTGGCCGTGATCGCCATGGCGGCGGTGACCGCGGCCGCCGTCGTCGCGGCACCCCTCATCTTCCGGTTGTTCTCGCTGTCCCCCGATCCGGATGTGGACGCCGGCCAGTACCGGGGCGTGGGCACCGCGCTGGCCCGCATCTTCCTGGTGCAGATCTTCTTCTACGGGCTCATGGCTCTCGGCTCGTCGCTGCTGCAGGCCCGGCGGCGCTTCTTCGCGCCTGCGTGGGCGCCCGTCATCGCCAACGTCGTGACCATCGGCTTCCTCCTGACCGTCCCGTCGCTGCTCGACGGGCGGGATCCCTCGCTGGAGCTGGCCGACGACGACGCCGGCTTCCGGCTCCTGCTCAGCCTCGGTGCCACGGTGGGGATCGCGGTGATGGCCCTGTCGCTCGTCCCCGCGCTCCTCCGGGCCGGGGTCCGGCTCCGCTTCCATCCGGCCTGGAAGCACCCGGCCGTGCGCAAGCTGGTCACCCTGTCCGGCTGGACGCTGGGCTACGTGGCGGCGAACCAGGTCGCGCTGATCGTGGTCAAGAACCTGGCCCGGCCGGGCAGCGGCGGCCAGGACGCCTACGCCAAGGCCTTCACGTTCTTCCAGTTGCCGCACGGCCTGCTGGCGGTGTCGATCACCACCACGTTCGTCCCCGATCTGGCCCGCTTCGTGGCCCGCAAGGACAAGGCGTCCTTCATCGCCCGTTCGTCCCTGGGTGTGCGGCTGGTCGCCTTCTTCACCTTCCCCGCCTCGCTCGGCCTGCTCGTGCTGGCCCGCCCGATCATCGGCACGTTCCTCCAGTACGGGGAGTTCAGTGAGCAGGCCGCCGTCACGACCAGCCGCGCCCTCGCCGGCTTCTCCATCGGCCTCGTCGGCTTCTCCGTCTACCTGTTCGTGCTGCGCGGGTTCTACGCGCACCAGGACACCCGCACCCCGTTCGTCATCAACCTGGTCGAGAACGCGCTCAACATCGTCTTCGCCGTCGTGCTCGTCGGCCGGTACGACGTGCTCGGGCTGGGACTGGCCTTCGCGCTCGCCTACCTCCTGAGCGCGGCCTGGGCGTTGCAGGTCCTCTCGTACAAGGTGCCGGGCTACGGGATCCGCCCGGTGTTCGCCAGCCTGGGCCGGATGCTCCTCGCGGCCGTGCTCATGGCCGAACTGGTCTGGCTGGCCACCCGTCTCGTGGGTGGCACGAGCGGCCTCGACGCGGCGGTTCGGGTCGTCGTCGGCAGCCTGGTCGGCGTCGCCGCGTACCTCGGCGTGCTGGCCCTGCTCCGGTCGCCCGAGCTGGTGGCCGCCAGGCGGCAGTTCAGCCGGATCGGCCGTAGATTGCCGGCATGATCAAGCTGATCCGGCGCTGGTGGAACTACCTCACCGCCACGCTGACCGGGAAGTTCAACGAGATGGCCGACCCGGCCGTGCAGCTCGAGCAGGCGCTGCGGGATGCCCAGGACCAGCACCGCCGCCTCAAGGAGCAGGCCGCCAACGTCATCGCCAGCCAGAAGCAGGCCGAGCTGCGCCTCAACAAGCGCATGGCCGATCTGGAGAAGCTCAACGGGAACGCCCGCCAGGCGCTGGTCATGGCCGCCGACGCCGAACGGAAGGGGGATGCGGCCAAGGCCGGGCAGCTCACCTCGGCGGCCGAGACCATCGCCACCCAGCTCATCCAGGCGGAGAAGGACGTCGGTGACCTCAAGGCGCTGGTGCTCCAGACCACGCAGGCGTCGGACCAGGCCAAGGCGGCTGTGCAGCAGAACTCGCGGGCACTGCAGCAGAAGCTGTCCGAGCGGGCCAAGCTCCTCAGCCAGCTCGAGCAGGCCAAGATGCAGGAGCAGATGAACAAGGCCATGGCCACGCTCAACGAGGCCGTGGGCGAGGATGTACCGACCCTCAACGAGGTGCGGGACAAGATCGAGGCCCGCTACGCGAAGGCCAAGGCGATGGCGGAGCTGAACGAGGGCACGGTGGACGCCGCCATACGCGAGATCGAGACGGCCACCGCCAACGCCTCCGCGCAGGACCGGCTGTCCGAGCTGCGGGCCGAGCTCGGGTTGGAGGCCCCGGAGGGCGGGGCCAGCCTGGAGAGCGGGCCGGCGCCCAGCCCGAGCCCGGAGCCGCCCAGCCCGGGACAGCTCAGGCCTGAGGGAGCATCACCAGGTCGTCCCGGTGGATGGCCTCGTGGGCGACGTCCGCGGGGAGATCGCTCGTGCGCCGACCGGCGGTCTTGCGGAGCACCAGCGCGTCGGCGGCCGCCATGCCCCGGGCGAAGACGATGCCGTCCCGTCCGGTCACGTCCAGCGTGGCGCCCTCGTCGAACTCCCCGATCACGTCGATCACCCCCGCCGGGAGCAATGAGGTGCCCCGCTCCACCAGCGCGGCGCGGGCACCGTCGTCCACGACGAGGTGCCCGGACGGCGCGCTGGCGAAGGCGATCCACAGCTTGCGGGCCGGGAGCCGGCGGTCCTTCGCCTCGAACGTGGTGCCGACGGCGGGCAGCGCGGCCACGGCCTCGGCCACCACGTCCGGGCGGTCGGCTCGGGCGATCACGGCGCGCACGCCGGACCACGACGCGATGCGGGCGGCCGCCAGCTTGGACGCCATGCCGCCGCTGCCGCGCGCCGAGCCGGTCCCGCCCACGATGACGCCCATGATGGGGTCATCGGCGGCGACGTGGGTGATGAGCTCGGCGCCGGCGTCCCGCCGGGGATCGGCGGTGTAGAGCCCGTCGAGGTCGGTGAGCAGCACGAGGACGTCGGCGCTCACGGAGTGGGCGACGAGCGCGGCGAGGCGATCGTTGTCACCGAAACGGATCTGGTCGTCGGCGATGGCGTCGTTCTCGTTGACCACCGGGACGCAGCCCAGCTCCAGCAGGCGCACCAGGGTCTGCCGCGCGTGCAGGTACTGGCGGCGGTTGACGAAGTCGTGGGGCACCAGGAGCACCTGCGCCGCCACCGCACCGTGGGTGGCCAGGGAGCGGATCCACGTCTCGATCATGCGGGGTTGGCCGAGCGCGGCGAGCGCCTGCAGGGTGGGGAGGTCGCCCGGGCGCTGGTGCAACCCGAGCGCGGCGACGCCCGCGGCCACGGCGCCCGAGCTGACCACCACCACCTGGTGCCCGTCGGCGCGGACCGAGTCCACCTGCCGGCAGAGGTTCTCGATCATGGCGGTGTTGACGACGCCCAGCTCGCTGGTGAGCGACGAGCTCCCGACCTTGACGATGACGCGGGCCATGATCAGGCGTCCGGCTCGTACTCGAAGCTGAAGGCGCCGATGTGCACGACGTCGCCAGGCTGCGCTCCGGCTCGCGCCAGCGCCCTGTCGACGCCGAGGCGCTTCATGCGATCGTCGATGTAGGCGAGCGCCTGGCGGTCGGTGACGTCGGACAGGGCGACGGCCCGTTCGGCCTGCCGGCCGGCGATGCGGAACTCGTGCTCGCCCTCGCGCGTCACCGTCACCCCCTGGACCTCGGGTCTGATCACGACGAAGCCCTCGGGCTCTGGCTCCGCCTCCCGGGCCTCGGCCACGAGATCGGCCAGCCGGTAGAGGACGTCCTGGACGCCCTGTCCGGTGACGGCGGACATGGTCAGCAGCGGTTCGCCTTCAGTGGCGGTGGGGGTGCCGACGGCGCGGCAACGGCGACATCGGCCTTCGTGCCCACGGTGAGCGCGGGGCCGCTCGAGCAGCTCGGGCCGGTAGGCCTCCAGCTCCCGCAGGAGGATCCGCTCCTGCTCGGCGGGGGTCATCCCCTCGGCGGGGGCGAGGTCGAGAAGGAGGCAGAGCACCCGGGCCCGCTCGATGTGGCGCAGGAACTGCAGCCCGAGGCCCCGGCCCTCGCTGGCCCCTTCGATGAGACCGGGGATGTCCGCCACCACGAACTCGGCTCCGTCCCCGCGCTCACCCACCCGCACGACCCCCAGGTTCGGGATCAGGGTCGTGAACGGGTAGTCGGCGATCTTGGGCTTGGCGGCGCTGATCCGGCTGATGAAGGTGCTCTTGCCGGCGTTGGGGAACCCGACGAGGGCCACGTCGGCCATGAGCTTCAGCTCCAGCCGGAGCCACCGCTCCTCGCCGGCCTCACCCTGCTCGGCAAAGCTCGGCGCCCTCCGCTTGTCGGTCAGGAACTTGGCGTTGCCCCGCCCGCCCCGGCCTCCGGCCGCCGCCAGGAAGCGGTCGCCGTGCCGGGCCAGGTCAGCCAGGGGAGTGGTGCCGTGCAGCTCGTACACCACCGTGCCCTCTGGGACAGGCACCTCGAGGTCGGCACCCCGCTTGCCGTGGAGATCCTTGCCTCGGCCGTGCGCGCCGCTGGTCGCCCGCCGGTGAGGGTGATCGCGGAAGGCCAGCAACGAGGCGACGTTGTGGTCGGCGACCAGCCAGACCTCTCCCCCGCGGCCGCCGTCGCCCCCGTTGGGCCCACCGTGGGAGACGGGCCCCTCCCGCCGGAAGCTGATGCAGCCCGCGCCCCCGTCCCCGCCGCGGACGTTGAGTCCGCACTCGTCGACGAAGCTGCTGGCCACGGCCGGTCGAGGCTACCCGCCGCCGGCTCGGAGTCGTTCTGGGTCTCGTCCAGGTCCGGCCGGGCCGGTCAGGCCGCCCGGCGACTTGGTGGTCCGGTGGTCATAACCTGGCCGTCTGGGGTCTCGACCGTCAGCTCCCGGTGTTGCCCGAGGGTGATCACCCAACCCTTGTCGTGGACGCGGTGATGGTGTCGTTCGCACAGCGGCAGGAGATTTCGCAGGTCGGTCGCGCCGTTGTTCTCCCACCACTCGACGTGATGCAGCTTGCAGTTGTCGTACTTGACTGCGCAGCCGGGGATGGCGCACGTCGCGTACAACCCCCGCAACGCTCGGCGCTGGGCCCGGTTGGCCACCCGACAGGAACGGCCCAGGTCCAGCACGCCGGGTGCGTGCCAGCACGACCCCGCCGGCCACGACCACGGCCTGGACGTCGGCGGTACCAGCCAGGTCCTGCAGCACGGCCAGGGGACCTCGACCGGGATCCCCCAATCCACCACCGGCGTACCGGTGAGCTCGGTCTGGGTGACATCGACGACGACGGTGACCTCGGGACGGCCCGCACCGCGAACCTGCCCGTCGAGCAACGCCACCAGTGCCCGGGCCCGCAGGAAGTCCTGCTTCTCGCACGGATCCGACGGGCACCCATCCGGCGTCTGGTCCGCGAACAGCTCGCTCAGCGCGGCTTCCAGCCGGCCGTGCAGCCGCACACCGGTTTCCGGGTCGAAGCGGCCCGAGAGGCACCACATCCCGTCTCGGCGGTCGACCCAGGTCCGCAACCTGGTCGCCCGACGTTGACGCTCCAAGCGGGCCATGCCGTCGTCAGCTTGGATGCGACGAACCTCGGCGCTGAGAGCCAGGCGGAACTCGTCCGGCGTGGAACGCTCGGCGATACCAACCAGCCACCCCGCCCGTTCGACGAGCGCGTCCTGCTGGCGTGGTTCCAACTGGCCCAGGGCCCGGCCGGCGACATCGACGTGAACGCCCGACACGGCGCCATCCGCGAGCGCCTCACCCAGGTCGGGGAGCACCCGGGTGGTCTGGGCCCGCTTCAGGGTGCGGTCGGCGTCCTTCAGCGAGGTGCGGGAAGCGTCGGCCAGGACCTTCTCGGGATACGACGACACCTGCTCGAGCTGGGCGGCCAGGGCCACGTCGCGGCCGTCCAGCCAGGCCCGCAGACGAGCGGACGACGCCAGCACCGCCGACAACACGGCGCGGTCCCGGCAGGCCGGATCCAACCCGCCCACCGCCTCGACCAGCTCGTGCACCTCCGCCAACCGCATACGAACAAGTGTACCCAAGGGGTGTAGCAGCGTTCGTTGATGAGCGCGACGCCACCCCAACCGCGACACACCCTCGGCGTACCCTCGTCGGTCATGACGACCGATCGGGCCCGGGCCTGGGGTGCCACCATGGGCGGTCACGCCGCGCAGGGCATCGTGCTGGCCCACGACGGGTCGCACGCCGGCCCTGGGCCGGCGCACGGCGCCGAGCGCGGGGCTCGCGAGGCGGCCGAGGACGCCGCCATGGCCCCCGGAGCGACGCGGGCCACCGGCGCGGGCAGCCGCCGGCGGGAGGAGGAGCCGGACCCGTGGCGGACCTGCTTCGAGCGCGACCGGGACCGCATCCTCCACGCCGCCACCTTCCGCCGCCTGGCCGGCAAGACCCAGGTGTTCGTCTTCCCGGACGATCATCAGCGCACCCGCCTGACGCACGCGCTGGAGGTCGCCCAGGTCGCCCGTGGCGTGGCGTCGGCGCTCGGTCTCAACGTGGCGCTGGCCGAGGCGATCGCGCTCGGTCACGACTGCGGGCACGGCCCCGGTGGGCACGCCAGCGAGGACGCGCTCAGCCCCTACGTGGCCGAGGGGTACGACCACGCCGTCTGGGGTGCGGACGTCGTCCTGGACCCACTCAACCTGTGCGAGGAGACGCTCGACGGCGTCCGCAACCATTCCTGGTCCCGGCCCGCGCCGGCCACGCCGGAGGGGGAGGTCGTGTCGTGGGCGGACCGCGTCGCCTACGTGTGCCACGACTTCGAGGATGCGGTGTCGGCCGGCATCGTGACACCGTCGATGCTGCCCGGGACGGTCGCCGAGGAGGCCGGTCGCGATCGGAGTCAACAGCTCGGGACCTTCATCGACGCCATGGTCGAGGCCAGCCTGTCCAGTGGGCAGGTGAGCATGACGGCACCGGCCGCGGAGGCCCTGGCCGCGTTCCGCCAGTTCAACTACACCCACGTCTACCTGCGCCCGGCCTCCGTCGCCCAGGCCGAGCGGGTGATCTCCATGCTGCGGGCCCTGGTCGAGCACTACGCCGACCGCCCGAACCTGCTGCCGGCCGACCGCCAAGAGGGCGTCGAGGCCGGCAGCGAGGCGGCAGTGCGGGCCGCCGTCACCTACGTGGGCGGCATGACCGATCGGTTCGCCTGCGCGCAGGCTGTCGCGCTCCTGGGCTGGGATCCCGCCAAGCTGCCCCAGGGCGTGCGCTGACGGTCAGCACGCTGACCCGTCGCGCGCCTGACGCGCCGGCGGCGTGTCAGCCGACGGGGTTGACGTCGACCAGCTTGCGGTTGTTGCGCTGGCCGAACTTCACGGTTCCCTCGGCAGTGGCGAAGAGGGTGTCGTCGCCGCCGCGGCCGACGTTGCGGCCCGGGTGGAACTTGGTGCCCCGCTGCCGCACGATGATCGTGCCGGCGCGTCACCTTGGTGCCGTCGAACACCTTGACGCCGAGGCGCTGCGCGTTGGAGTCCCGCCCGTTGCGGGTGGACCCGCCGCCCTTCGTCTTGGACATCTCGGCCTCCTCAGCCCTTCGAGCTCTTCTTCGCGCGCGCCGGGGATGCCGGTGATCTCGACGACCGAGTACTTCTGACGGTGCCCGAAGCGCCGACGCTGATTGGTCCGCCGCTTGTACGTGAACCCGTTGATCTTGGGCCCCTTGGCCAGGCCGACCACGGTGGCCGTCACGGTGGCGCCGTTCAGCTCGGCCGGGGTGGCGAGGACGGTGTCCCCGTCGACGAGGAGGACAGCCGGGAAGCTGACCTCGTCGCCCTCGGCGGCCTTGAGCAGATCGACCTCGACCCGCTGGCCCTCGACGACGCGCTCCTGGCGTCCTCCGGCGGTGATGACGGCGTACATAGCGAAGAGCGAGCCTACCCGATGAGGGAGTGATCGACCACCAGACCGCGCCCCTCGCAGCTCGGGCAGGTCTGCGCGAACGCCGTCAGCAGGCCCTCGCCGATGCGCTTGCGGGTCATCTCGATCAGACCCAGGTCGGAGATGTCGAACACCTGCGTGCGGGTCTTGTCGCGGGCCAGCGCCTCCCGGAAGGCGGCCACCACCTTGTGGCGGTTCTCCCGGATCTCCATGTCGATGAAGTCGATGACGATGATCCCGCCGATGTCCCTCAGCCGGAGCTGGCGGGCGATCTCGTCGGCCGCCTCCAGGTTGTTGTTGAAGACCGTCTCCTCCAGGTTGGAGGTCCCGACGTTCTTGCCCGTGTTCACGTCGATCACGGTGAGCGCCTCGGTGTGCTCGATGATCAGCGATCCGCCCGACGGCAGCCAGACCTTGCGGTCCAGCGCCTTGTGGAGCTGCTCGTGCACGTGGTGCTTCTCGAACAGCGGGAGCCCCTCGGCGTGCGGGTCGTAGTGCTCGATGCGGTCGGCCAGCTCGGGGTTGAGGGCCCCGACATAGTCCCTGACCTCGGCGTAGAGCGCAGGATCGTCGATGACGACGCCCCGGTAGTCGGCGTTGAGCTCCTCCCGGATGACCCGCACGGCCAGGCCGGGCTCCCGGTAGAGGAGCGCGGGGCCCCGGGCCTGCTTGGCCTTGGCGCTGATGGTCTCCCACTGGCCGACCAGCCGCAGCACGTCCGCCCGCAGCTCCTCCTCGCTCACGCTCTCGGCCGCCGTGCGCACGATCAGGCCGTGCTCGTCGGGCTTCACCCGGTCGAGGATCGAACGCAGCCGGCGCCGCTCGTCGTCGGCCAGCCGCTTGGAGATGCCGTAGGTCTTCGAGTTGGGGATGAGCACGACGAACCGGCCAGGGAGCGACACCTCCTGGGTGAGGCGGGCGCCCTTGGCCCCGATCGGGTTCTTGGTGACCTGGGTGACGATGAGCTGCTTGTTCTTGAGGAGCTGCTCGATGCGCGGTCGGTCGGCTCCCCGCGACTTGTCCTTGGCCGGCTCCAGCAGGTCCTCGGCGTCGTACTGGACGTCGCCCCGGTAGAGCACGGCGTTCTTGGGCGTGCCGATGTCGACGAAGGCCGCTTCCATCCCGGGGAGCACGTTCTGGACCCGCCCGACGTAGATGTTGCCGTGGATCTGGGCCACGTCGTCCGAGGGCCGGCTGACGTAGTGCTCGATCAGGCTGCGCCCCTGGAGCACGGCGATCTGGACGAGGTCCGGGCGGACGTGGACGCACATCAGGTAGCGCCCGACCGGGCGGCCGTTGCGCTCACGGCCACGGCGGCGCTCGAGCACCTCTGCGTCGAGGGCCACCGGACCGGCCGGATGGCCCTTGGCCTGGGCACCACCGGTCCGGCTGGTCTTGCGCCGGCGCTTGGTCTTCGCCCCGGCGCTCCCCGCGTTGGCTCCGTCGGCGGGCGGCCGGGCGACGCGCTCGGTGCGGGAGGACCGTCCCCCGGGCGCCGCCGGCGCGGGCGCCGGCCGGGTGTCGCCGATCTGGGGCTTGCGAACCAGCACCCGCTCGGCCGCGGCCGGATCCTGCACCCGGCCCTCGCCGGGAAGGTCGGGCAGCTCCTCGGGATCGGTCGGCGCACGACGGCGCGCGCTCGAACCGGTACTCCTGCCCGCGGCCTGACGACCGGCGCCGGAGCGATTTCCGGCCGGACGGGTGCCGGTGGCGGTCGGGGCAGGGCTCACCTTCTCGTGGTCGGCGGCGTCACCAGGAGTGTCCTTGTCGGCCATGTCGGCGGTGTCGTCACCAAGGCCGTCCTCGCCGGCAGCATCCTCGCCGTCGGTCTCCTCGCCGTCGGCCGTCGTCACGCCCGGCCGGCGGCGGCCCTTTCCTCCTCGAGACCCACGGCGCCGGCGGCGCGCGGCCGACGAGGTTCGAAGGGCGGGCTCGCCGTCGGTCTCGTCGGGGGCGCGTTCAGCGCCCGGGACGCCACCATCGATGGGTTCGGGGCCATCGGTCGGGTTCGGGTTGGGAGAGTTCCAGGGGGCGATCCTGCTCGGTCATCCGTGGGTGTCCTTCTCATGCGCACGCTCCCAGAGCATGCGGCTCGGACGTCGCCGGCACCGGGAGGGGCTCCCGGCGGGCGCCGTCACGTTCGATCCACTGGTGGGTGCGGCGCACCCGGTGGGTGATGTCGATCGGTTCCGCCACCTCAGGGAAGCACGCGGCCAGCAGCTCGCTGGGACGCAACGCCCGGGGTTGGGTGGCGAGATCGGCCAGCAGGACGGGCGGACCGTCTTGCGTGGTGGTCTCGACGCGCAGGGCGAGGATGCCCGGCCGCAGGTCGTCGAGGGTCTCGTGGCCCTTGCGGCTACGGGCCAGGGGAAGGGTAGAGGCGGCGAGGGCGGCTGCCACCGCGGCCTCGGCGCGAGTGGGCGTCACCTGGCACAGCTCGATCCGCCACGAGCACGAGGTGACGTCCTGCTGGAGCGAGGGCTCCCCGCCCTCGAGGATCGCGGCCGCCGTGACCGAGAAACCGACCGGCAGGGCCTCGGTGAGCCGGGCCGGCAGGTCCGCGGCGACGGGCTGCTCCGCCAGGTCGACGTCGAGCAGCTCGACATCGGACTCGTAGCCCGTCGGCAGCGCGAGCCCGAAGTGGAGGCGGGGACGGGGCGAGAACCCCTCCGTGTAGACGACGGCAAGTCCCGCCCTTCGCAACGCCCGCTCCCAGATGCGGGCGGCATCCCGATGGCTGGTCCAGCGGACCTTGCCCTCCTTGGCGTAGCGCAGCCGGACGGCGGTCTTCCTCACGCCACCCCCATGCCCACGGGCTCTCGGCGGAAGCCCAGCTGGACGGGCACGACGTGCCCGCGGGTGAGGTCCTGCCCGGTGCCCTGGCTGCCGCCGGCCGGTGCCACCGGCGAGGCGACCACGTGCTCGAGCCCGTAGCCCGTGCACACCCCGCAGTCGTAACAGGGCGTCCACCGGCAGTCCTCGAGCCCGTGCTCGGCCAGCGCGTCCTGCCAGTCCTGCCAGAGGAAGTCCTTGTGCAGCCCGGCCGAGATGTGATCCCAGGGCAGCACCTCAGCCTCGTCCCGATGGCGCAGGACGTACCAGTCCATCGAGAGGCCCTCGGCGGCCATCGCCTCCTCCCAGCGGCGCAGGTCGAAGTGCTCGCTCCACTCCTGGAACGTGCCGCCCGCCCGCCACACCCGCTCGATCACGCGGCCGACCCGCCGGTCACCCCGGCTGGCCAGCCCCTCGACCAGCGAGGCGGCGGGGTCGTGCCACTTGAGCTGGACGCCCCGCGCCTTGGCCGTGGCATCCCGCAGCAGCTGGATCTTGCGGCGCATCTCCGCCATCGTGTTCTGGCCGAACCACTGGAACGGCGTATGGGGCTTCGGGACGAAGCCGCCGATGGACACCGTGACGGAGGCCCGACTGGTGTGCCGCTTCCCGAGCGCTACGCACTGCCGCGCCAGCTCGGCGATGCCGAGGGTGTCCTCGTCGGTCTCGGTGGGCAGCCCGGTCAGGAAGTAGAGCTTCATCCGACTCCACCCCTGGCTGTACGCCGCGTCGACCGCGCCGTAGAGGTCTTCCTCGGTGATCAACTTGTTGATGACGGAACGAAGGCGCCATGTGCCCGCCTCCGGCGCGAACGTCAGCCCCGATCGCCGCGCCCGCGCCACCTGGGCCGCGACGCCCACGGTGAAGGCGTCGACCCGCAAGGACGGCAAGCTGACGCTGGTGGGCCCGCAGAGCCCCGTGGCGTCGACCGTTTCCGCCACGACCCGCTCGATCCCCGAGAAGTCGGCCGTGGAGAGCGACGTCAGGCTCACCTCGTCGTAGCCGGTGCGCAGGAGCCCGTCGTGCACCATGGTTCGCACCTGCTCGGCCGGACGCTCCCGCACGGGCCTCGTGATCATCCCGGCCTGGCAGAACCGGCATCCCCTCGTGCAGCCGCGAAAGACCTCGACGGCCAAGCGGTCGTGGACGACCTCCGTCAGGGGCACGAGCTGGCGCTTGGGGTACGGCCAGTCGGCCAGGTCGGCCACCGTGCGCTTGACGATCTGGGCCGGCACGTCCGGGTACCTCGGCGTGATGGCCACCAGGCGGGGTCCGTCGTAGGAGACGTCGTACATCGACGGGACGTAGACGCCGTCGACGGCGGCCAGCCGGCGCAGCACCTGGTGGCGGCTGCCCTCCGGCCGCCCGGAGGCCTTCCACTCCCGGACCACCTCGGTGATCTCGGACACCACTTCCTCGCCCTCGCCGATGACGAAGAGGTCGACGTAGTCGGCCAGGGGCTCGGGGTTGAAGGTGGCGTGACCGCCGGCCGCGATCAGGGGGTGCTCGTCCCGCCGATCCTCGTTGCGGACGGGCACGCCGGCCAGGTCCATGCAGGCGAGGACGTTCGTGTAGACGAGCTCCGCGGACAGGTTGAAGGCGAGGAGGTCGAACTCGGACGCGCCGCGATGGGAGTCGACCGAGAACAGCGGGATCCCGTGCCGGCGCAGCTCGAGGTCCAGGTCCGTCCACGGGGCGTAGGCCCGCTCGGCCACGGCGTCGTCGCGCTCGTTGAGGATCTCGTACAGGATCTGCAGGCCCTGGTTGGGCAGCCCGATCTCGTACGTGTCCGGGTAGACCAGCAGCCAGGACACCTTGCCGGGGCCATGGACGGGGACGACGGCACCGTCTTCGCAACCGATGTAGCGGGCGGGTTTCTGCACCTTGGCCAGCAGTGGTTCGAGCCGGGGCCACAGCGTCATGACCTGACCATCCTAGCCCGGGGCCCTTCTACGGCCTCGTGAGCGCGTTCACAACCTCCGCAGGTAGACGTTCTGGACGAGGCCCATCATGGCGAAGAAGGCCACCGTGGAGGAGCCGCCGTAGGAGATGAACGGCAGCGGGATGCCCGTGATGGGCATGATCCCCATCGTCATGCCCACGTTCTGGAAGACGTGCCAGAGGAGGGCCGCGGCCACCCCGCAGCACAGCAACGAGCCGAGGTGGTCACGGGAGATCTGGGCCACCCGCAGACAGCGGACCATGAGGATGGCGTAGAGCGCGAGGACGCCCGCGCAGCCCAGCAGGCCGAACTGCTCCCCCACGGCCGAGAACACGAAGTCGGTGTGTTGCTCGGGGACGTACCCACCGTTGGTGCGTGGCCCCTGCATGAAGCCGTGGCCCGTGAGCTCCCCCGTGGCGATGGCCGCCTGCGACTCCTGGGACTGGAGGATGAGCGCCTGGGCTGTCTCGTCGTTGGGCTCGGTGTCGGACGAGACGAAGGTGGTGAGGCGGGCGAACTGGTAGCTCTGCAACGTCCCCGTGGCCACGACCAGCACGGCCGAGAAGACCGCCAGCCCCGTGACGAGCGCGATGTGGCGGGGGTTGGCCTTGGCGACCAGGAGGATGGCCATCGTGATGGCGACGAACACCGACGCCGTCCCGAGGTCCGGCTGGGCGATCACGATCAGCACCGGCAGGGCCATCAGCCCGAGCGCGCGCACGAAGCCGGGGAACGGCAGCTCCTCGCCGCGATCGCTGGCCACGAATGCCGCCAGCACGAGGATCAGCGTGACCTTGGCCAGCTCCGACGGCTGGAGCTGGAACGGGCCGATCACGAACCAGGCCCGGATGCCGTTGCGAGACCGGGCCAGGATGGTGACGGCGATCAGCAGGATCGTGGTGACCCCGAAGAAGAACAGCGCCCAGTCGCGCAGGCGGCGGTAGTCGATGACCGCGGCGAGCGTCATCACCACGAGCGCGCCGCCCATGAAGAGGCCCTGGCGCTGGACGTAGTAGTACGGATCGAGCCCGCCCAACCGGCGGGTCGGTCCGGTGGCCGAGTAGATGGCGGTCAGGCCGATGGCGCAGAGGCCGGCCACCGTGAACAGCATCGTCCAGTCGAGCCGGCGGAACGAGACGTCGCTGCGCCGGGAGAGCGACAGCGCCGGCGCCGGCGCGAGCACGACCATCAGGTGCCGACCATCAGGTGCCCACGATCAGTCGACCTGGGCCCTGGCGTCGTTGATGGCCATGCACGCCGTGTTGGGCATGGCGCCGATCGGCGTCGGAGTGGTGGCGGTCTTGTCGAGCGGTTCGGACTGGGCGACGGGAGCCATGCCGTTGCGGTCGGCCAGAGCGGAGAAAATGCACTTCACGATCGGCGCCGCCGCCCAGGCCCCGAATCCGGCATCCTCGACGACCGCGGCCACCACCCACTGCGCCGTGCCCGGGCCGCCGTTGGGGCCGTAGCCGACGAAGAGCGAGTCGTCCTTGCTGCCCTCCTGGGCGGCGTCCTGCGCCGTGCCGGTCTTCCCGGCGATGGGAAGGGCGTCGTAGTTGTAGCCCTCGAAGGTACGGCTGGCCGTGCCGAACGGCCTGCGGCTCGTGACGACCCCGGAGAAGCCGCGGTTCATCGTCGACCACCAGTCGGTGTTGATGGCCACCTGAGCCTTGACCTCGGGCGTGAACTTCTCGAGCCAGTCGAACAGGTACGGGTTCACCCGGCCGCCATCGCCGGGGTTGAGGTCCGGTGTGCCCGGCGCCACGATGCCGAGGGCCACCCTCGGCCGCATCCGGTTGCCGCCGTTGGCGAAGGTCGCGTAGGAGTTGGTGAGCTGCAGCGGTGTGGCGCTCAAGAGGCCCTGGCCGATGGCGAACAGCACGTTGTCGCCCACGAAGTAGCCGCGCCCCTCGTCGGCGCTGATCACCGGCGGGTCCCGCTGGGCGAGGCGCTTCTTGAGCTCGGCGTCGGGCACCGTCCCCGCGATCTCACCCGGCAGGTCGATCCCGCTGTCAGCGCCGAAGCCGAACTGCCGGGCGACGTTCTGGAGCGTGGGGTTCTCGGCCAGCTGCAGCTCCGCGCCGATGCGGTAGTAGTAGGTGTCCGAGGACACGGTGAGCGCGTTGGCCAGCGAGATGGTGCCGTTGCCCCGAGCTCGGCCGGCGTTCTTGAAGATGCACTTGAACCGGGCGACGTCGCAGTTGGGGATCTGGTAGCGGCCCTCGTCGTCGAACGGCGAGCCGGGCGTGATCAGGCCGCTCTGCAGGCCGGCGACGGTCGACACCAGCTTGAAGGTCGAACCGAGCTGGAACGGGCTCGACACGGCCCGGTTGACGAACGGGGCCTGCTTGTCGGCCTCCGGGTAGAGCTCGGCGATCTTCTTGTTGGTGATGCCCTCCACGAACCAACGGTTGTCGAAGGTGGGGTAGGTAGCCATGGCCAGGATCTCGCCGTTGCGCGGGTCCTCGACCACCACCGAGCCGGCCGGGGCTTGGAAGGCCGGTCCGCCACAGCCGCCCGTGAAGGAGTCGAAGGGGCAGCGGGTCCGGGCCTCGCGCAGGCCCTGCTGCAAGGTCTGCTCGGCGTACTGCTGGAGCTGGAGGTCGATCGACAGCACGACGTCGTTCCCGGGGACCGGGTCCCGCCGGCTGACCTCACGCACGATTCGGTTCCGCGCGTCGACCTCGTAGATGATCTGGCCCGGCTTGCCCCGGAGCTGATCCTCGTACTGCTGCTCGACGCCGGCCTTCCCCACCCGCTCGTTGAGCTTGTACCCCTTGGACGTGTAGTCCTCGGCCGTCTCGGCGGGTATGGCGCCCAGGTAGCCCACCATGTGGCTGGCCAGCGGGGCGTAGCGGTACACCCGCTGCCACCCCTCGCTCACCTCGACGCCGGGGTAGTCCTCGCGACGTTCACCCAGGTAGATGGCGACGGTCTCGGGAACGTCGTCGGCCAGCGGCAGCGGCCGGTAGGGGTCGTACTGGTCGTCGACGTAGCGGGCCTCCAGATCCTCCACCGGGGTCTGCAGCGGGCCGGACAGGCGGGTGAAGAGCCGCTCGCGGATCCGCTCGCTGCGGATCTCCTCGCGGTCGATGGTGACCGACAGCACCCGCCGGTTGTCCGCCAGCACCATGCCGTGGCGGTCGAAGACGCGGCCCCGCATGGGCGCCAGCTGGACGGTGCGGGTGCGATAGGTCTGCACGTCCTCGACCAGCCGCTCCGGCGACATCATCTGCAGGTACCACAGGCGGGCGAAGAGGGTCGCGAAGAGGGACACGGCCACGATCCCCAGCACACCGAGGCGCAGCCCTCGTCCGTCCCTCGCCATAGGTCTTCCATTCTGCCGTGCCGGAACGCCTCAGCGGCCGTCACATGACGGTTTCGTGACGCTCCACGTTGGCGGGGGCCCCGCTAGACAGGCCTCCGGTCGCCGGCGAGGAGCGTGAAGCGCATGACCTTCACCGCCGGGCGGGTGAGGGCGGCGTTGACCACGGCCACGAGGAGCGCGGTGGGGATGAGACGCAGCGTGAGGATGGCCTCGGATCCGAACACGGTCGCCACGGCGGCGTAGGTCACCATCACCGCGCCGCTGGCCACGAACACGATGCCCATCTGCAGCCAGCGGTTGTCCCTGATGGCCTCGTTACGGGTCAGCCCGACGACGAAGCCGGTGACGCAGAGCACGAGCGGCCACAGGCCGAACGGCGTCGTGAGCGCCAAGTCGTAGACGATCCCGAACGCGAAGCCGTTCACCGTGCCTCGCTGCGGGCCACCGACCAGGCCACCGACGACCGCGCACAGCACGACGAGATCCGCGCTGGCGCCGAGGAAGTGCACCTGGGACACGACCACGGTCTGCAGCGTCACGACAAGGACCGCAAGCGCGGGCACGCGGAACCACGGGGTGTGCAGCACCGCGAGCACGGGTCGTCAGCTCCCGGCGAAGGCGGCGTCGCCGTCGTACAGGAGCACCTGCACGATGCTGAGGCGCTGGAGGTCGACCACGGGATCGACCCGGACCAGCAGGTCGAGCGAGCCCGGGCGGCGCTCGACCAGGTTGACGCGACCGACCGGGATGCCGCGTGGGAACAGGCTCTCGGTCACACCGGCCGTGATCACGCCGTCGCCGACCGCGATGCAGGCCTCGGCGTTGACCTGCTCCACCTCGAGCGGCTTCCCCCGCCCGCGGCCCCGGACCTGGCCCAGCTCGGTGTCCGAGCGGGGCGAAGCATCCAGGGCGACGCCCGCGACCGCAGTCGGCGCAGACGTGGGCACCGTCGACCCACCGGCCGGCGGTGCGGACGTCGTCGTGGTCGTGGTGGTGGCGGGCGCGGATGTGCTGCACGGGGAGCTGGCGAAGCGCACGCCGACCGTCGACTCGGGATCGGACAGCAACCGCACCACGGACTGGCGGGCCGTGACCTGCTCGACGCGGCCCACGAGACCCCCGGACGTGATCACCGGCATGCCGACCTTGATGCCCCGCCGCTCGCCCTGGTTGATCGTGATGGTCTGGTCGAAGTTGGACGGCGCGCCGGAGACGACCTCGGCCTTCACGCGCTCGATGCCGGACAGCGTCGGGAGGCCGAGTTCGGACTTGAGCTCGCTGTTCTCGTACACCACGGCCTCGGCGGCGATGGCCGCGCCGTCCTGCGCCTCGATGCGGTCCCGCAGCTCCTCGTTCTCGCGCTTGAGCTCGTCGAAGCTCGTCAGCCCGTACCAGGCGTTCTGGACCGGTGTGGAGACCACGCGGGCCACCGTGCGGAGCGGCGCCGTGATCGTGATGAACGCGCTGCGGAACCCGTCGATCACGCGGTTGCCGCGCTGATCGAAGGTCAGCAGCACCAGGGCCGTGACGACGAGGAGGATGAGGAGGCGGCGACGGCCGACCGGGACGCTGGCCACGTTGCTCCGGGGCGGGATGACCTCACGACTCCTGGCCGCGGAAGAGCACGCCTCGCAGTGAGTCGAACTCCTCCAACGCCTGCCCGGACCCGATGACGACCGAGTGCAGCGGATTGGGTGCCAGGTTGATCGGCATGCCCGTCTCCTGCTCGATCCGTACGTCGAGGCCCATGAGCAGCGCTCCGCCGCCAGTGATGGTGATCCCGCCTTCCATGATGTCGGCCGCCAGCTCCGGAGGGGTCTTGTCGAGCGTGGTCTTCACGGCGTCGACGATGGCCGCCACCGGCTCCTCCAGCGCCTCCCGGATCTGCTCCGTCGTGACGTCCACCGTCTGGGGAAGGCCGGTGACGAGGTCCCGGCCCCGGACCTCCGCCGTGAGCTCCTCGGCCAGCGGCCACGCCGAGCCCAGGGCGACCTTGATGTCCTCTGCGGTCTGCTCGCCGATGGCGAGGGAGAACTCCTTCTTGATGTAGCTGATGACCGCCTCGTCGAGCTCGTCCCCGGCCACGCGCACCGACTGGCTGGCCACGATGCCGCCGAGGGAGATGACGGCGACCTCGGTCGTGCCGCCGCCGATGTCGACGATCATGTTGCCGGTCGGCTCCTGCACAGGAAGCCCGGCACCGATGGCGGCGGCCATCGGCTCCTCGATGATGTAGGCCGGCTTGCGGGCGCCCGCGTACTCGGCCGCGTCCTGGACCGCCCGCTGCTCGACACCGGTGATGCCCGACGGGACGCAGATGACCATGCGGGGCTTCACCCAGCGGCTGCGGTGGACCTTCTGGATGAAGAAGCGGAGCATCTTCTCGCAGATCTCGAAGTCGGCGATGACGCCGTCCTTCAGCGGGCGCACGGCCTGGATGTGCGCGGGCGTGCGGCCCATCATCCGCTTGGCCTCGAGGCCCACCGCCACCGGCCGCCCGTCACGGACGTTGATGGCGACCACGGACGGTTCGTTGAGGATGATGCCGTGACCGCGCACGTAGATGAGGGTGTTGGCGGTTCCCAGGTCGACGGCCATGTCACGGCCGAGGGCGATGGAGTTCGACGGCACGAGCGTCCTTCCGGATGGCCGCACAAAGGTTACAGGGCGCGTTTCCGTGCCGTACTTCGGCACCCGACGACAGCTGGGGTCCAGCGTGTGCGCTACAGGCCCGGGGAAGAAGATGCCCAGCTCGCGCGCGGCCGACTCCGCGCTGTCGCTGCCGTGGATCAGGTTCTCCGTGAACTCGATGCCGTAGTCGCCCCTGATCGTGCCCGGGGCCGCGTTGCGGGGGTTCGTCGCGCCCATCATGTCCCGCACGACCTTCCAGGTGTCCTCCGGGCCCTCGATGGCGGCCAGGACGACCGGCCCGCGGGACATGAAGGCCACCAGTTCGGCGTAGAAGCCCTTGCCCTGGTGCTCCTCGTAGTGGCGGGCCAGGATCTCCTCGTCGAGCGTGCGGAGCTCGAGGGCGGCGATCGCCAGGCCGCGACGCTCGAAGCGGTCGAGGATCGTGCCGACCAGGCCCCGCTCGACGGCGTCGGGCTTGCAGATGACGAGGGTGCGATCAGACATAGCGACCGGGCAGGCTACGCCGACAGCAGCCGCCAGAGACTCACGCCACGCCCGCCCGCATGTCACCGTCCGTGCACGGAGCGTGTCGGAATGTGACATCACGTGTCAGCTTCGCGACACCTCCGTCAGGATTGGGCCGTCAGGGGAGGCTACCGAGGGATGATCTGAGGAGGTGGGGGCGGGCGTGGCCGACGAGGTAGAGGGAGCCCGTCACGAGCACCAGGTCGTCCGCCGTGGCCCTGACCAGCGCGGCGTCGCAGGCACCGGCCACGCTGTCGATGGCGGTGACGTCGTCGCAGCCGATCGCCCGCGCCGCCCGGGCGACCTCGCCGGCGGGGATGCCCCGCGAGGTCCCAGGGGTGCAGCAGATCACCGCGTCCATCTCGTCGGCTCGCAGGGCCTCGAGCATCGTGGTCGGGTCCCGGCCGGCCAGGAAGCCGACCACCAGCAGCTTCTTGCCGACCGGGTCGAAGTCGTCGAAGAGCACGGCGGCGCAGCTGTCGGCCCCAGGAGGGTTGTGGGCGCCGTCGACGATGACGAGGGGCTGGTGGCCCAACACCTCGAAGCGCCCGGGCATCTTGACCGCGGCGAACGCCTCCTCCACCACGTCCTGGGCCAGCGGGGCGTCGAAGAACGCCTCGGCGGCGGTCAGGGCGACCGCGGCGTTCTCACCCTGGTAGCGGCCGTGGAGCGGGAGGTACAGGTCGCTGTAGATCGTGGTCGGCGTCCGCAGCGAGAGCAGCCGGCCACCCAGCGCCAGCTGGTTCTCCAACACATCGAACCCGACGCCGCGCTCGATCACCCTTTCGGCGCCCGCGGCGCGGAAGATCGCCGCCAGCGCGGCGTCGGTCTCCCCCAGGATCAGCGTGCTGCCCGGCTTCACGATCCCGGCCTTCTCCGTGGCCACGTCGGCCAGCGTGGGACCGGCGTACTCGAGGTGGTCGTAGCCGACGTTGGTCACCACGGCCACCGCGGCGTCGACCACGTTCGTCGCGTCCCACCGGCCCAGCAGGCCCACCTCGACGACCATGACATCGACGGCGATGTCGGCGAACCAGCGGAAGGCGGCGGCCGTCACGATCTCGAAGTAGCTGGGCTCGACCCCGGCCAGCATCGCGAGGTCGGCCACGGCGCCAACTTGCTCGGCCAGGTCGTCGTCGCCGATGGGCTCGCCGTTGCGGCTCAGCCGCTCGTTGACCCGCTCCAGGTGGGGGCTGGAGAACGTGCCCACGGTCAACCCCTGGGCGACCAGGAGCCGGGTGACGACCTGGGCCGTCGAGCCCTTCCCGTTCGTACCCGTGATGTGGATGGCCGGCGCCGCCCGCTGCGGGTCGCCCATCAACCCCACCAGCCGCTCGATGCGCTCCGTGGAGGGCGACGTGATGCGGCCGGTGTCGTCGTAGTTGCTGTGGTCGGCCAGATACGCCAGCGCGGCGATGATGTCCATCAGCCGCAGGACGAGGGCTGGGCCGGGCGGCGCTTCAGGACGCGGCCCGCTTCGGCCGGCTGACCCGACCGGAGCCGCGCGGCACGAGGGTGGGGTTGACCTTGTCCCGCACCGTGTCGCCGTCGATCACGCACCGCCCGATGTCGCTCCGCCCGGGCAGGTCGTACATGGTGTTCAGCAGGACCTCTTCCAGGATGGCCCGCAGCCCCCGGGCGCCGGTCCCCCGCTTGAGGGCCTGGTCGGCGATGCCCGTCAGCGCGTCATCGGTGAACTCGAGCTCCACGTCCTCGAACTCGAAGAACTTGCGATACTGGCGGACCAGCGCGTTCTTGGGCTCCACGAGGATCTGGACGAGGGCGTCGCGGTCGAGGCTCTGCACCGCGCCGACGACGGGGAGCCGGCCGACGAACTCGGGGATGAGACCGAACTTCAACAGATCCTCCGGCAGGACCTGAGCGAACAGCTCGCCGGGGTCGAACTCGTCGTGCCCGCGGACGGTGGCGTGGAAGCCCACGCCCTTCTGGCCGATGCGCTGTTCGATGATGCGCTCGAGCCCGGCGAAGGCGCCGCCGCAGATGAAGAGGATGCTCGTCGTGTCGATCTGGATGAACTCCTGGTGGGGGTGCTTGCGCCCCCCCTGCGGCGGGACCGAGGCCACCGTGCCCTCGAGGATCTTCAGGAGCGCCTGCTGCACGCCCTCGCCCGAGACGTCCCGGGTGATCGACGGGTTCTCGCTCTTGCGGGCGATCTTGTCGATCTCGTCGATGTAGATGATCCCCGTCTCGGCCTTCTTGACGTCGTAGTCCGCGGCCTGGATGAGCTTGAGGAGGATGTTCTCGACGTCCTCGCCCACATAGCCGGCCTCGGTGAGCGCCGTGGCGTCGGCGATGGCGAAGGGCACGTTGAGCATGCGGGCCAGGGTCTGGGCCAGCAGCGTCTTGCCGCAGCCGGTCGGGCCCAGCAGGAGGATGTTGGACTTCGCCAACTCGACCTCGGCGTGGTGCGTCGGGCCCTGCGCGTTCTGGTACTGGATGCGCTTGTAGTGGTTGTAGACGGCGACGGACAGGATCTTCTTGGCCGGCTCCTGGCCGACGACGTAGTCGTCGAGGAAGTCGTAGATCTCGCGGGGCGTGGGCAGCTCGTCGAACCGGAGCTCGGCGGTCTCGGCCAGCTCCTCCTCGATGATCTCGTTGCAGAGCTCGATGCACTCGTCGCAGATGTACACGCCCGGGCCCGCGATGAGCTTCTTCACCTGCTTCTGCGATTTGCTGCAGAACGAGCATTTGAGAAGCTCGCCGCTGTCCCCGAACTTCGCCACCACGGGCCTCCCCTGCTGGCTCCTGTTGCCGATCCTGCTCTGGACTGCTACTCGACGGCTGCTACTTGATGGGACCGGTGCGATCCGCCATGGTCCGGGCGGTGATCACCTCGTCGATGATGCCATACTCCACGGCTGCCTCGGCCTCCAGAACGAAATCCCGGTCGGTGTCGACATGGATCCGCTCG
Source organism: uncultured Acidimicrobiales bacterium (assembly GCA_963813375.1). Taxonomy (GTDB): domain Bacteria; phylum Actinomycetota; class Acidimicrobiia; order Acidimicrobiales; family Ilumatobacteraceae; genus DASTFY01. The sequence continues at coordinate 53,132 of CAWEYT010000016.1, forward strand.
AGCGGCTGTCCCGTGTGGTGGGCCAGCATCTCCTCCATCAGGTCCCGCATGCGCAGGATCTCCTTGGCCGCCAGCTCCAGGTCCGTCACCTGGGCGTAGCCCATGGCGCCGTAGGGCTGGTGCAGCAGTACCCGGGCGTGGGGCAGGGCCAGCCGCTTGCCCTTCGTCCCCGCCGCCAGCAGGACTGCGGCCGCCGACGCCGCCTGCCCGTAGCAGATGGTGGCGATGTCGTTGCGGATGAACTGCATGGTGTCGTAGATGGCGAACAGCGCCGTGACGTCACCACCGGGGCTGTTGACGTAGATGCTGATGTCCTTGTCCGGGTTCTCGGACTCGAGGTGCAACATCTGCGCACACACCAGGTTGGCGATGGTGTCGTCGATCGGCGTGCCGAGGAAGATGATGTTGTCCTTCAGCAGGCGCGAGTACAGGTCGTAGGCACGTTCGCCCCGGTTCGTCTGCTCGACGACGGTGGGGACCAGATAGCTCTGGGGCTGGATCACGGACGCTCCGCTTCCTCGGTTTCGTGGGGGTGGTCATGGGCGCCGTGGTCGTGGCCGGCATGGTCGTGGCGGTCGTGGTCGTGGTCGTCCTCCCCGAGATCGACATCGCCCGGCACCACGATGTCCTCCTCGGGTGGGAGCAGCAGGTCCCGGTCGATGACCGCGCCCTCGGTGTCGACCACCTCGACGTGGCGCAGCAACCACTCGAGCGCCTTGGCCTTGCGGATCTCGGCCCGCAGGCCGGAGACGGCGTCGTTGCGCTCGTAGGCCTTGCGGACCTGGTTGGGCTTCTGGTTGACCCGCACGGCGATCCGGGCGTACTCGGCCTCCAGGTCCTCATCGGTGATCTCGATGCCCTCGGAGTCGGCCACCGAGCGCAGCGCGAGGTCGACCTTCACGGCGGTCGCCGCGCTCCCCTTGAGCCCCTCGGTCAACGTGGCCGGGTCCTGACCGGTCATGGCCAGGTACTGCTCCATGGTCAGGCCCTGGGACTGCAGGCTGGCCACCAGGTTCCGGGCCCGGGTCTGCAGCTCGCCGTTGACCAGTGCCTCGGGCGCGTCCTCCTCGACCAGCTCGGCCAGTGCGGACGTGGCCCGCTCCAGCAGGAGCTGGCGGGCGCTGTTCATCCGGGACGCCTCCATGCGCTCGCGGATGCCGGCCCGCCACTCGTCGGCCGTCTCGAACTCGCCGAGGTGGTCGCCGACCCACTCGTCGCTCAGCTCGGCCGGCACCAGGGTCTGCACCTGCTTGACGGCCACCGTCATGTCCGCAGGATCCTCGGTGCCGTTGGGCGTGGTGGTGAAGCTCAGGGTGTGGCCGGCCTCCGTGCCGGTCAGCTGCTCGTCGAAGTCAGGCGACACCCAGCCACGGCCGAGCTCGTACAGCCAGTCCTCGGTGTTCAGGCCGGGGACCGGGTCCCCGTCGCGCTCGGCCTCGACGTCGAGGGTGAGGAAGTCCCCCGCCTCGGCCGGACGGTCCACGTCCGTCAGGCTCCCGTGGCGGCGGAGCTCGCCGGTGACCGCCTCCTCGACGTCGTCGTCGGAAACGGAGACGGGCGGCAGCTCGACGCGCAGGCCGGCGTAGCCGGGCACGATGATCTGGGGGCGCACCTCGACCGTGGCGGCGAAGGCCACCGGGCCGTCGTCCTCGCCGGCGGTGATGTCGACCTCCGGCGGGGCGATGATGTCGACGTCGTGCTCCTTGACGGCGTCGGCGAGGTAGCGGGGAATGGCGTCCTGCAGGGCCTGCTGCCGTGCCGGCGCGATGCCGATGCGGGCCTCCAGGATCCTCCGCGGCGCCTTGCCCGGACGGAAACCCGGCAAGCGCACCTCTCGGGCGATCTTGCGGAACGCGACGTCGATGTCGTGGTCGAACTCGGCCTCGTCCACCTCGACCTGCAGCTTGACCTTGTTGCCCTCGAGGGTCTCGACCGTGCTCTTCACAGGGCGGCGAGTGTACCGGCGGACCGGTCCGATGCCGGTGTGGCCCGAGCCCGACCGGGAGTGGGGCATGATGGCCGCATGCCGACCTGGAAGCCCCACTCCCTGGCCCGGCCGCGGCCGGACCAGCTGGATCTGCGGATGGGCGACAAGGTGACGGCGAAGGTCGACCTCCCCGGCGTCCCCGAAGGCACGCCGGGCAAGGTGATCCTCGCCAACGGCTTCAACTGGCTGCGCTATCGCGTGCGCTTCAAGGGCGGCGTCGAGCTGCCGGACCTGGACGAGCGCACGCTGACGCCGACCGGCCGCACCGCCCGCCGCCTCGCCCGCAAGGCTGAGCGAGCGGCGCGCGCAGGCTGACCGCGCGGGCCGGCCTCCGGCCGGAGACAGGCTCTGGCCGGAGCCTGCGAGGCGACTAGCCGGCCGAGATGTTCAGCTGATCGATCCAGCCGGAGAAGCTGTCCGACGGATCGGTCGAGCCCGGCTTCTTGCCGATGCTCACCGACGTGCTGAAACGCTCGACGGGGTTGACGGCGCCGAGGATCGACGCATCCGCGTTGGCGGACAAGCCGTCCACCACGGCGGCGAAGATGCCCTTGTTGAGGCGGCAGGCGAAGGTGTGCCGGGCTCCGTTGTCCATCCGGACGGTGGACTCGACGGAGACGACGTTGCGGCCGTCACCGAGGGTGCACACGAGCCGGCCGATGCCCATGCCGTTGCCCCGCATCTCGACCTTCCAGAAGCCACCGAGGTTCGAGGCCCGCGCCTTCTGCACGATGTTGTAGGCCACCCCCCGGCTGCCGACGGGCAGCGTGCCCGCCGCTCGTGAGCCGGGCCTGCACGATGCCGTCGACCGAGAACGCGCCGTTCTTGGGCTCCAGCTCGTGGCCGGTGTCAGCCACGGAGACCAGGCTGTCGGTGGCCGAGATCTGACCCACGAAGTTGCCCGCGGTGTCGACGTTGCTTTCCCAGCCGGGGAACTCGTAGGTGCTGCCGTTGAGCTTGACGCCGGGCCCGATGACCCCGTTGTTCGCCGGCGGCTTGGCCGAGTCCGTCATGACCCGACCGGACCGCTCGTTCATCCCCCAGCTCGCCGTCACGGCCGCCGGAGGGGGCGGGGGCTTCTGGTTGGGCGGAGGCCCGCAGGCGCTGACCGCCACCAGTGCCGCCGCTGCGGCGCCTGCTACGACTGCTCTGTGCACATGGCTGTTCATGCTGTGCTCCGATCCCTGAGACGGCCGCACTCCGGCCGCCCAGCCACCGTCGCCTTCGCCGACAAGCATGGCACGAATCAGCCCGCGATCCACCCTGGTTCACCCTCCTGTGGGTGGTGAAGGGCCCGACTCGCCACCACCCGCCGTGGTGCCACCACGGAGGGTGGACGTCGCCAGAAGGGCCTCGCCCCGATCGGCCGCCGCCGACCACGACGGATCGAGCCCGGTGCAGCGCAGCTCGGCACCCGCCCCGTCGATCTCCCACAGGACCGCCGGGCGGGTGCCGTGCCAGCGCAGCGCCACGCTCAGCAGGGCCGCGCCGACGGGGACCCGGTAGGCCTCGACCGGATGGCCGCGCCAGGCGGGTGGGAACGGGGCCGGGAACAGGTCGACGACACCGGCCTGCTCGACGGCGACGCGGCGGAGGGCCCAGGCCAGGTCCGTCAGATCGCCCGCCGGGGTGGCGGGCGTCGGCTCGACATCGGGCCGGCGAGCCCGCGCCGCGGCCACATCGTCGACGCCGCGGCGGTGCCCGGCGAGGCCGAAGAGCTCGCCGGCGGCGACCAGACCGGCGTCGACGAGCCAGGGCACCGGGGCGGAACGATCGCGCGACGTGCGGGCCAGCCGGTCGGCGGCGACGACGGCGTCGTCCAGCCACGGCTCCACGACGACACCCAGCCGGCCCAGCTCGGCGACGCCGAGGAGGAAGAGGGCAGGCTCCGCAGGCTGCGGCGGGCCCTCCAGCAGAAGGTGGGACCGGAGGGTGGGGAGGGGGCGCGCAGGGGACTCGGGCAGGCGGAGGTCGGCGCCGGCCTCGGTCTGGCGCAGCCAGCCCGCGCACCACCTGTTCCGCCGCGGGAAGGCCTGGCGGGAGTGGGCCGGGGCCACGGCCGTCGAGCGCGAGCGCCACCACCGCCTCCGAGCGGTGGCCGATCGGTAGGACGAGGGCGTCCCGCGGCGCGTCCCCGCCCTGGGCGGCCACCGTGGCCGGCGGGTGCGAGGTCAGCACGTCCCTCCGGCTGAGGGCGACGGCGATCGGGGCCGGCGAGCGGTTCTCCAGCGCGACGACGGCGAGCCCTCCGCCGTCGGCGACCGCGTACACGGTCTGGACCGCGTCGCCGCCGGGTACGCGGATGGCCGTCTCCACGACCGGGACGCCGCTCACCAACCGCTGCCGGCACGTCACCTCACGCGACGGCGTGTGCCATCGGTCCTCCGCCGCCACCCACCAGTCGAGGAGCACCGAGCCGTCCATGGCCACCAACGCCCCGCTGGGGGTGACCCGTGCCCGCCAGGTCCCGCCGACGACCCCGATCGTGTGGCCGGTCGCGGGTCCGGTCACCGTCGCCTTCTGAACGGAGGTGTCGTGAACTGCCACGCGATGTCACATTCCGACACCTCCGTTCGCGAGCGCGTCACGGGGCCAGCTCGGGTTTGGCGTCCCGCTGCATCAGGGCAGTCGAGCGCGTCGCCGACGGTCCGCCCGTGGTGGCACACCTCGACGACCTGTTCGGTGATGGGCATCTCGACGCCGTGCGCCTCGGCCAGCGCCAGCACGGACGGGCAGCTCTTGACCCCCTCGGCCACCATGTGCATCTCGCCCACGATGTCGTCGATCGGTCGGCCCTGACCGAGCTGGAAGCCGACGGTGTTGTTCCGGCTCTGACGTGACGAGCAGGTGGCGATGAGGTCGCCCATCCCCGCCAGCCCGGCGAACGTCGGCGCCTCGCCGCCGAGGGCCACCCCCAGCCGGCTCATCTCGGCCAGGCCGCGCGTGATGAGCGTGGCCCTGGTGTTGTCGCCGAAGCCCATGCCCTCCGCCATGCCGGAGGCGATGGCGATCACGTTCTTGACCACACCGGCCACCTCGCAGCCGACGAGATCGGGGTTGGTGTACACCCGCAGGCGCATGGTGGCGAAGATGCGCTGGAGCTCGTTGGCGATGATCTCGTCGTCGATGGCCACGACGCTCGCCGCCGGCTGCCCGGCCAGGACCTCCTTGGCGAGGTTGGGCCCGGTGAGGACGGCCACGGGGTGCCCGGGCAGCTCGTCGTGGACGACCTCGCTCATCCGTTTGAGGGAGTCGCGCTCCAGGCCCTTGGCCAGGCTGACGACCGGTACCCACGCCCGGATGGACGGCGCCGCCTCGCGCAGCACCTCCCTGAAGCCGTGGGAGGGCGTGGCCATCACCACCACGTCCGCCGCGCCCACCGCCTCCTCCATGGACGAGGTGGCCAGCAGCTGCGGCGGGAGGGTGAAACCCGGCAGGTAGGACGGGTTGACGTTCTCGTCGTTGATCTGCTGAGCCAGTTCGGGGCGGCGCGCCCACAGGGTCGTGGTCGTGTTCTGAGCGGCGAGCGCGGCCACCGTGGTCCCCCACGAGCCGGCCCCGATGACGGCGACTCGGATCGACACGGTGGGCAGACTACGGGCGGCCGTACACTCCGCTGGTGCGTCCTGCGGTGCTGATGCCGGTCAAGGCGTTCGGCAGCGCCAAACGCCGGCTGGCCGAGGTCCTGCCCGCCCCGGATCGCGCCGAGCTCGCCCGCACCATGGCCACCGCGGTCATCGCGGCCGCTCGACCGTTGACCGTCTACGTCGTGTGCGACGACGACGAGGTCGCACGGTGGGCCGAGACCGCGGGAACACAGGTGCTGTGGCGCCCCGGGCACGGTCTGAACGGCGCCGTCACGGACGGGGTGGCGTCGCTGGCCAAGTTGGGCTTCACGGACGTCCTGGTCGCCCACGCCGACCTGCCGCTCGCCCAGGACCTGTCCCGCTTCATCCAACCCGGGCTCATCACCCTCGTGCCCGACCGCCACGACGACGGGACGAACGTCCTCGCCCTGCCCGCCGACCTCGGCTTCCGCTTCGCCTACGGCCCCGGCTCGTTCCGGCACCACGTTGCCGAGGCCCGCAACCACGGCATCGGCGTGCGGGTGTGGCGGGAACCGCGGCTGGGCCTCGATGTCGACCTGCCCGCCGACCTCGACGAGCCGGCCGTGAGGGAGGTGCTGGCGTGGCTGCCAACGACCCGGGACAGCCGCCCCTGACCACCCCGGTGACGCTGGGCGGCATCGTCTCGATCGACCTGCCGTCACCGTCGGTGGCGCTGGCCATCGGGGCCCATCCCGACGACGTCGAGTTCGGCGCGGGAGGCACCCTGGCGAAGTGGGCGGAGACCGGGTGTCTCGTCCATCACCTGATCTGCACCGACGGCGCAAAGGGCACGTGGGACGCCGAGGCCGACACCGCCGCGCTCGTGGTCATGAGACAGCACGAGCAGCGAGCTGCCGCCCGGGCCCTCGGCGCCGCCGGCGCGGTGGTCTTCCTCGGTTGGCCGGACGGCGAGCTCGAGAGCGGGCTGCGGCAGCGCTGGGAGGTGGCCTACTGGATCCGGCGCCTCCGTCCCGACGTGGTGCTCGGACACGATCCGTGGAAGCGCTATCGCCTGCACCCGGACCACCGCAACGCCGGCCTCCTCGTCTGCGACGGCATCGTGGCGGCCCGCGATCCCCACTTCTTCCCCGAGCAACAGCTACCGCACCACCGCCCGTCGACGCTGCTGCTGTGGGAGGCCGACGAGCCCGACCATGCCGAGGACGTGACGGCCACGATCGACCGGAAGCTCGCCGCGCTGGAAGCCCACGAGAGCCAGTTCGAGTCGACGATGAAGGCCAAGGACGACGAGCAGCTGGGCGCGTTCCGGACCAGGGTCCGGGAGCGCCTGGCCGACAACGGCGCGCGTGTCGGCCGCCCGGCGGCCGAGCTGTTCAAGCGGATCAACGATCTCTGAACTGACCGGCTTCCCGGCCCGGGCCGGGAGGCCCGGCGAAAGCCTGCGCGAGGCGGAGCCACTCGACGGCGTGCTCACCCTGTGCCTCCAGGCCCGTGTCCGCGGCGTGCCGGCGCTGCGTGACGACGAGGCAGAAGTCGAGCGCCGGCCCCGTGATGCACTCGCCGGCTCCCTCGTCCCACACCCACCGGTCGCCGGCGGGACCGGTCAGGACGACGGCGACGGGCTGACTCGGTGCCGCCATTCCCCGCACGACATAGCTGAACGGTCGCGCCCTGACGCCGATGTGGGCGACGTGGCGCAGCCGGTCGGTCGGTGGGCGTTCGACGCCGACGGCGTCGACGACGTCCTGCCCGTGCGCCCACGTCTCCATGAGCCGCGCGGTGACGAACGAGCGGGCCCCCATCGGCGGGCCGTACCACGGCACCCGGGTCGCGGGATCGAGTGCCTCGAGGACGGCCAGGAGATCGCGGCGCCCGTCACGCCACCAGGCCAGCAGCTCCGGAGGGCTCATGCCCCGGCCCGGCTCGACGGACGCGTCCACGCCCCCGGCCAGCAGCAGCTCCACGCTGCGCGTGAAGGCGGCCGGATCGCGCGCCGCCAGCACCGCCGTGCGATCGAAGTACCCGAGATGGCTGATCTGGTCGCGGACCGACCAACCGATCGCCGGTGTCGGCCGGTCCCAGTCCAAGGCCTCGAGCCCCGCGACGACCTCGTCGAGGTCCGCGTGCTCGGCCTCCAGGTCCCGGCAGATCTGCTGCATGGCACCCATCGTGCCAGGCGGCGATCAGGTCAGCCTCGGCCTGTCTCGGCCTGGCCGGCGCGCCCTCGGGCACGCAAACGGGGAGCCGGAGCTCCCCGCTGCGTCGTCCCTCTCTGGAGCGCTGAAGGCGAGCAGCCTCAGGCCTTCTTGGCCGGAGCCCTCTTCGCCGGTGCGCGCCTGGCCGAAGCCTTCTTCGGCCGGAGCCTTCTTGGCCGCGGTCTTGCGGGCCGGAGCCTTCTTCGCCGCGGTCCTGCGGCCGGCGCCTTCTTCGCCGCCGCCCGCTTGGCCGGAGCCTTCTTGGCCGCTGTCTTGCTTGGCCGGAGCCTTCTTCGCCGCGGTCTTGCGGGCCGGAGCCCGCTTGGCCGGAGCCTTCTTCGCCGCGGTCTTGCGGGCCGGAGCCCGCTTGGCCGGAGCCTTCTTCGCCGCGGTCTTGCGGGCCGGAGCCCGCTTGGCGGGCGCCTTCTTCGCTGCGGCTTTCGTCGCCGGCCGTCTGGCGGGCGCCTTCTTCGCTGTTGCCACTGTGTCCTCCGTGTGCGTCGGGTGCTACTTGTTCAACTGGGCCTTCAGCACGGAGCTCGCGCTGAACTTCAGGGCGGTCGACGCCGGCACGTTCACCGGTGCTCCCGTTTGCGGGTTACGACCGGTGCGCGCGGCACGACGGGTGGTGCTGAACGAGCCGAAGCCCGGCCATGCCACCTTGTCGCCCTTCTTGGCGTTGTCGACGACAACTTCGAAGAACGCGTCCACGGTTCGTTCCGCGTCCGCCTTCGAGGTGCCGGCCTTCTCAGCCACCGCATCGATCAGCTCGGCCTTGGTCATGCTTGTGCTCTACCTCCTGCTGCTTGGGACGAAACTCAACGCATATCCCACTGCGCGCGCACGCGCAAAGCAAGCATTCATCTAGTTGAAGATGCAACAACCGGAAATGAGCACCGCGTGAGCGACGATCGGCGAGGCGCCGGAGCCGACGGCTGCCGTGGCGGATGGGTGGTCGTGACGCGCACCTCGGTCGATGTGCTCGACCGTCTTGGGCTGCTTGTTGCAGATTCAACAATTGATGTGATCGGCGTCGACATGCCGATCGGATTGCCCGACGAGTGGGGACGTGCGGCTGATGCCGAGGCCCGACGCTCCCTCGGTCGCGGGCGTGCCAGCACGGTGTTCCCGACCCCGCCGCGGCCGCTCCTGCACGAGACCGACTACACCGTGGTCAACGCGATGTCGCGGCGACTCTTCGGCAAGGGGCTGCCGAAGCAGTCGTTCCACCTGCTCCCGCGCCTGCGTGAGCTGGACGAGCTGGCTCGCACCCAACCCGAGGGCCGCCTGCTCGAGATCCATCCGGAGTGCAGTTTCCAGGCCCTGGCCGGCGCCCCTCTGCCGTCGAAGCACACACCCGAGGGACTCCGCGCCCGACGAGCACTGCTGCGCCCGCTGTTCGGCGAGTTGGTCGAGGCGCGACCTCGCGGCACCGAGGCCGACGACGTGCTGGATGCGTTCGCGGTGCTCTGGTCGGTCGAGCGCTTCTGCCGCGGCGACCACATGGAGCACGGCGACGGGACGCGGGACGCCTGCGGCCTGCCGATGCGCATCATCACGTGAGCCAGTCACGCGAGGAAGGTCCGCACCGCCTCCGCCACCATCGCCATCTCCTCCGCGCTCTCGTACCGAACCCGGGGCCAGAAGAACCCGCGCAAGCCGTCCTTCCGGCGGCGGGGCACGACATGGACGTGGAGGTGGGCCACGCTCTGGCTCACCACGTTGTTCATGGCGACGAAGGACCCGTCGGCCGACAGCGCGGCCTGGACGGCCACCGCCACGCGCTGCACGCGCGTGAAGAGCGGTCCGACGAGCCCGGCGGGAAGGTCGGCCAGGGTGACGACATGATCACGAGGGACGACGAGCACATGGCCCTTGAAGACCGGACGATGGTCGAGGAAGCCCACCGCCACCTCGTCGTCCAGGACCACCTCGGCCGGCTGGACGCCGGCGATCACGGCGCAGAAGAGGCACTCCGCCATCGCCGCAGTCTCGTCCGTGTGAACGTCGCGCGAACAACTCGCCGACCATCCACCATCCCCCTGGGATCACGGACTAGGACAGCGCCGACGCCACCGCCACCCTGGAGCACGATGCCCAAGACGTACGTGTTGGACACCTCGGTCCTGTTGTCCGATCCGAGGTCCTTCGCCCGTTTCGAGGAGCACGAGGTGGTCGTCCCCCTCGTGGTGCTCGCCGAACTGGAGGCCAAGCGGCACCATCCCGAGCTCGGGTGGGCGGCCCGCCAGGCCTTGCGGGCCCTGGAGGACCTGCGCACGAGCTACGGCACGCTGGTCAGACCGCTCCCGGTCAACGAGCAGGGCGGCACCGTGCGGGTCGAGGTCAACCACCAGGAGCTGGCCGGTCTGCCCGCCACGCTGCGGTCCGACGCCAACGACCATCGCATCCTCGCCGTGGCCCGCAACCTGGCCAACGAGGGCGCCGACGTCGCGGTCGTCACGAAGGATCTTCCTCTACGGCTCAAGGCCAGCATCGTCGGGCTCGCCGCGGACGAGTACCGCAACGAGCTGGTGGCCGACAGCAGCTGGACGGGCTTCGCCGAGCTGGACGTGGCCGCGGCAGCCATCGACGAGCTGTTCGCGCAGCGGTGCATCGACCTCGGCGGCGTCGACGGCGGGCGCGACCTGCCGTGCCACACGGGACTGGCGCTCCACGCCGGATCACAGTCGGCCCTCGCCCGCGTCCACCCGGACAAGCGGGCGCACCTCGTGCGCACGGACAGTGCGGTGTTCGACGTGCGCGGCCGCTCGGCCGAGCAACGGATCGCCATCGACCTGCTCAGCGACCCGTCCATCGGGATCGTGAGCCTCGGAGGGAACGCCGGGACCGGCAAGAGCGTCCTGGCGCTCGCCGCCGGACTCGAGGCCGTGCTGGAGGCCCGCACGCACCAGCGCGTCATCGTCTTCCGCCCGCTCTACTCCGTCGGTGGGCAGGACCTCGGCTTCCTCCCGGGCACCGAAGCGGAGAAGATGGGCCCGTGGGCGGCCGCGGTGACCGACGCCCTCGAGTCCGTCATGAGCCGCGAGATCATCGAGGAGGTCACCAGCCGCGACCTCCTCGAGGTCCTGCCCCTGACCCACATCAGGGGGCGCAGCCTCACGGAGAGCTTCGTGGTGATCGACGAGGCGCAGAACCTCGAGCGCAGCGTGCTCCTCACCGCACTCAGCCGCCTCGGTCGCGGGAGCCGGGTGGTCCTCACCCACGACGTGGCGCAGCGTGACAACCTGAGGGTCGGCCGTCACGACGGGGTCGTCTCGGTGATCGAGTCCCTCAAGGGCCACCCGCTCTTCGCCCACGTGACCCTGACCCGCTCGGAGCGCTCGCCGATCGCCGCGCTCGTCGCCGGTCTGCTCGACGGGAACCCGCTCGACGGCTGACGGCACCCCCTTGTGCAAGGGGAGCGTCCGGGTTAGTGTTAAATTGCTGTAACAGGCGGTCAATTCCGTCTACAGTTGGTCGGAGGAGCGGCGAGAGCCAACCCCTCCCGGCTCCCGCCGCTCCTCACCGAACGAGCTCACACCGCCGGAGGTTCGATGGCTCCCTTCGAGCCGCTCGACACCCACGACGCCCGGCAGCAGCACCCCCGCCACGAAGTCTGGGTGGACGACGCTGCCTGCGTAGGTCAGACCCACCTCTTCTTCCCGCCCCGGGCCGAGCGCCCGCAGGCCAGGATCCGCCGGGAGGCCCAGGCCCGCCTCCTCTGCGGCACGTGCGCGGTGCAGGCGCAGTGCCGGCAGTTCGCCCGCGCCAACCGGGAGTACGGGATGTGGGGCGGGGAGTCCGAGGAGGAGCGCCATCTCGCCGGCTTCACGGTGGCCGCCCCGATCGGCGTCCGGGCCCGCACCGCGTCCTGCGCCTGAGCGCTCGCCGGCCTGGCACGATGCAGGGATGGGTCCCGGCGAGATCGTCACCAGCTTCATCCAGGCCATCGAGGGCAACGACCTCGAGCGCGCGCTCGGCCTGCTCGACCCCGAGGTCGAGTACGACAACGTGCCGATCGGCAAGGTGCACGGCCCCGAGGCGGTGAGGAACATCCTGGCCCCGTTCCTGGCCGGCTGCTCCGCCGTGGAGTGGGTGGTCCACCGGCAGGTCGAGCAGGACGATGGTGACGGGTCGGGCACCGTGATGAACGAGCGCACGGATCGGTTCCGCATGGGCGAAGGCGACGACGCCCGCTGGGTCGAGATCCCGCTGGCCGGACTGTTCGTCACCAGCGGCGGGCGCATCGTGCTGTGGCGGGACTACTTCGACGACGCGACGTTCCGGGCCCAGCTCACCGGATGACGGCGCCGGTCGCCGGGTCCGCGGCCGGTGCTACACCCCCTGCGTAGGGTGCAGGGCATGCCGGTGGCCACCGCGAGCGTCCCTTCCCTCGCCGCCACCCGCTTCGCCGTGGTCGACGTGGAGACCAGCGGGCTGCGCCCCGATCGCCATCGGCTGCTGCAGATCGGCGTGACCCGTATCACCGCGGACGGCACGGTGATCGACCGGTGGGACACGTTCCTCCGCGCCCCATGGCGCCCCTTGGGTGGGCGGGACGTCCACGGGCTCTCCCGACGCACGCTCCGGGGCGCGCCGCGGGTGCGTCACGTCGCCGGCGAGCTCGTTGCCCTGTTCGACGGCTGCATCGTGTGCGCGCACAACGCCGAGTTCGACTGGCCGTTCCTCTCGCGGGGCCTGCAGCGAGCCGGTGTCACCGTTCCCGACGCGCTGCGCCTGTGCACCCTGCGTCTGTCCCGCTCGCTCGATCCCGAACGCCTCCGGTCCCACCGCCTGGGAGACCTGTGCCTGCGGTACGACATCCCCCTCATCCGTCCCCACGACGCCGCCGCCGACGCCGAGGCCACGGCGATGCTCCTGCCCCGGCTCCTGGCCGAGGCCGGCATCAGCCAGCGCGCGCAGCTCGACCCGTACCTCGCCGGGACGTCCGTGGAGCTGGACCGCGCCGGCGGCCCCGGCCGCGCTCAGCCGTAGCGCGCCAGCACCCTGGCCGCCGCCTCTGGGCCGGCCCGTCGGAGCTCGGGAGGCTCCAGCACCTCCGCGCTCGGGCCGAGGCGCAGCAGCAGGCGCTCCAGCCATCGCACCGACAACACCGGGAGCTCCACCAGCAGGTGCTCGGGTCCATCCTGCGTCACGCTCGTGACCGGATAGCGCTCCGTCATCCAGGCCCCGTCGGTGCTCATGCGGAGCCGCACGAGCACGGCGTCGCCGAACTGGCTGAGCCAGTCCGGGGCCTCCGACGCCGGAGGCAGATCGGCGGCCACGGGCTCGCCGGTCTCGCGCAGCGCCTCGATGCGGTCGACCCGGAACCAGCGCTGCTCCCCCACCCCGTGGTCGAGCGCCTGCAGGTACCAGTGCCCCCGGTCGCCGACGACAGCCACCGGATCGACCAGCCGTTCGGCGCGCTCGCCCCGGTTGGCCACGAAGTACGTGATGGCCAGGCGACTCCCCTCGTCGGCGGCGGACCGGACGGCGTCGAGAAACTCCGGGTGCGGCACGTCGACCTGAAGCACCGGAGCACCCCCGAGCACCGCGGCCACCTTGTCGAGCGCCCGGGCCAGCGGCCCGTGCGGGTCGGCACCGGGGAGCTCCAGGGCGGCGCGCCCGGCGGCCAGGAGCGAGAAGCCCTCCCGCGCGGTCATCCGCAGGGGCCGGGTGAAGAGGCGGGGGACGCCGGCGTAGATCACGTCGTCCTCGACGAAGAGGTCGATCATCTCGTCGACGTAGGGCGGCAGCCCGCAGAGCGCGGCCAGCTCGACGTCGTGGATGAGCTGCTCGCGGCCGACACCGAAGCGCTCCGCGGCCTCCTCGACGGGGACCTGGCCCCGTTCCATGAGCCAGGGAAGCAGGATGAGGAGCCGGCGCAGCCGCGTGCCGGCCGGTTCGGGGCCGCGCCTTGATGGCGGGCTCACGCCCGACCCTGCCGCGATGGCGGGCTCACGTCGGGCCCCCGGCGATCTCCTCGAGCCAGCGCACCATCTCCCCGCGCAGCTCCTCCGGCTCGAGGAGCTCCGCGTCGTCGACGAGTCCCGCCACCCACGCCCGCAGGGCCCAGGGGTTGGCGTAGGGGACGGTGACGACGATGCTGCCGTCCGACCGGCGTTCGGCGACCGCGCCCTCGCCGAGGTGGCTGATGACGGTCGGCGCCTGCGCCGCGCTCACCCAGACCCGGGCCGACACCACCTCGCCCTCACCGACGAGCTTGGCGTCGGCCGGGAACATGGCCGCCGGGTCGAAGCCCTCCGGGATGGTGAAGGCGCCGCCCGGGCCGACGCTGACCGCGCCCTCGATGCGGTCCACCCGGTAGGTCCTGACCTCACCGGCATCGTGGTCGTGGCCCATCACGTACCAGAACCCGGACCGGGCCAGCAGACCGTAGGGGTCGAGCTGGCGGACGCGGCCCCGGTAGGTGAACCGCGCCGTGGCCCGCTCGCTGTTGGCGGCGAAGAGGGCGGGGAGCGAGGGCGACGACGGGAGCGCGGCCACGATCGGCCGGTCTCCCAGCCCTCCCGCGGTCGGGTCCGGCTGCGAGGGACCGATCTTCAGCAGGGCCTCACCACCCCAGTCCTCCCCCAGGTGGACCGTGGCGACGGCGAGCTGCAGCGCCCGCGTCTCCTCGGGAGTCAGGCCCAGATCCGGCAGGGCGTAGCGCGACTTGTCGATCCAGTAGCCGGTGGCACCGGCCTGGTCGCCGCTGAGGACCGTCTGCTCCAGCGGCACACCCTCGTCCCGGAGCTGCCGCTTGTCGCGCTCGAACGCCGTGCGACGAGCCGGGTCCTGCGGCGCGTACTGGCCGCGCAGCTCGTGGGTGATCTCGTCCAGGGTCAGGGGGCGGCGGGTCTCCAGCAGGAGCGCCACCAGGTTGGTGAGGCGCTCGAGCGGATCGGTCACGGGCTGGGCGGCTGGGCCGGCGCGGTGGACGGCGGAGCCGCTCGCGAGCGCTCGATGGCGTCGCGCACCACCCTCACGACGTCGTCGGCGGTGGCACCCGGGGTCAGGACGGCCGCCACGCCCTGCGTCGTCAGGAGCGGCACGTCGGGCTCGGGGATGATCCCCCCGACGATGACCGGGATGTCGGCGCCGCGATCGCGCACCTTCTCCACCACCTTCGGGGCCAGGGTCATGTGGGCGCCGGACAGCATCGACAATCCGATGGCGTCGACGTCCTCGTCGACCGCGGCCGCGGCCACCGTGTCGGGCGTCTGGAACAGCCCGGTGTAGATGACCTCGAAGCCGGCATCGCGCAGCATGCGGGCCACCACCTTCACACCGCGGTCGTGCCCGTCGAGGCCGACCTTCGCGCCAACACCCGAGGCATCACGAGCATGCTCGCGACTCAGGCCGTCACATGGTCGGTCGCTTCGCTGGTGCTGGCGTAGTCGTAGAAGCCGCGACCGGCCTTGCGGCCGAGCAGACCGGCCTCGACCATGCGCGACAGCAACGGCGGTGAGGCGTACAGCGGCTCCTTGAACTCCGCGTAGAGGCTGTCGGCCACGGCCATCGTCGTGTCGAGGCCGATCAGATCGGTCAGGTGCAGCGGGCCCATGGGGTGGTTGCAGCCCTCGACCATCCCGGTGTCGATGTCCTCCGGGCTGGCGAACCCGGACTCCAGCATGCGGATGGCCGAGAGCAGGTAGGGGACGAGGAGCGCGTTCACGATGAAGCCGGCCCGGTCCTGCGAGCGGATCACCCGCTTGTGCAGGACGTCGGTGGCGAAGGTCGACGCCCGCTCGGTCGTCTCGGGCGACGTGAGCAGGGAGGTGACGACCTCGACCAGGCGCAGCACGGGGACCGGGTTGAAGAAGTGGATGCCGACCACCTGCTCGGGACGGCTCGTCGCCATGCCGAGCTTCATGATCGGGATCGACGACGTGTTCGAGGCCAGGATGGCGCGACTGCTGTCCACCACCTTGTCGAGGCTGGCGAAGACCTCGGTCTTGAGGCCCTCGTCCTCCACCACCGCTTCGACCACGAGGTCGCGATCCGCCAGGTCCGCCAGGTCGGTCGTCCAGCCGACCCGGGACAGCGCGGCGTCCCGGTCCTCCTCGGTGAGCTTGCCGGAGCGCAGCGCCCCGGTCCAGGCTGGTCGTGACCCGACGTTGGCCCGCCTCGACCGCGGCCGCGTCGACCTCTCGGACGACGACGTCGAGGCCCGCCCGGGCGCTCACCTCGGCGATCCCGGATCCCATCAGCCCGCAGCCGACCACGCCGACCCGCTCGATCAAGCCCTGCTCGCTCATGCAGTCGAACCTACTGCGCGGGCGTGAAGGCGACATCGGGCGCGTGAACGCGACGTCGAGGCGCTTCAGCCCACGCAGCACGAAGCTCGGGTGGTACTCGAGGTGGTCGGGGTCCGTGAGGCGGATGTCGGCCAGGCGGCGGGCCAGGTGCTCGAACGCGAGCTGGAGCTCCAGGCGGGACAGCGGCGCACCGATGCAGAAGTGGATGCCCTTGCCGAAGGCGAGGTGGTCCTTGAGGTTCGGCCGGTCCGGGTCGAAGCGGTCGGGGTCATCCCCCCACACGTTGGGGTCCCGGTTGGCGCCGGCGTAGACCACCACGACGCGCGCGCCCTTCGGTACCGGCTCGCCGTCGATCTCGGTGTCCTCGGTGACGACGCGGAACATGCCCTGCGTCGGCGCGGCCAGCCGCAGCACTTCCTCCGTCACCAGCGGCGCCCGGCCCTGCGGGTCGGCCCGCAGCTTCTCCCACTGCTCGGGGTGCTCCGCCAGCAGGCGCACGCCCTCGGTGAGCGCCTTGGTCGTCGTCTCGTTGCCGGCCACCAGGAGTTGCTGGACGATCGACAGCATCTCGGCCGTCTCCAGCGGGCGGCGGCCACCGTCGTCGGTGTCGATCTCCGCCTGGACCAGGTCGGTGAGCAGGTCACCGGCGGGCTCGGCGCGGCGCCGCTCGAGCTGCTCGGCGAAGAAGTGCTGGAACTCGACGATGCCCTCCTGGGCCTCCACCCGGCGCTCGTCCGTGATCACCGAGCCGATGGCGGCGATCGAGTCGTCACTCCAGCGCTTGAAGTCGTCCAAGCGGTCGACCGGCACGTTCAGCACGTGGGCGATGACCTCGACGGGCAACGGCACCGCGAACGCGGCGACGAACTCGACCTCTCCGTCGCCGATCCAGCGGTCGATGAGACGCTGCACGATGGCTTCCACGGGCTCCCGCAGCCCGGCGATGGTGCGGGGCGTGAAGTACGGCGCCACCGTCCCGCGGTACCGGGTGTGCTGCGGCGGGTCGCTGGTGAGCATGGTCGGTACGTTCGGCCAGCCGCGGCTGACGATCTCCTGAAGCTTCTCGACCACCGCGCCGCTGGGAGCCTCACCGGTCATGAAGCGGTTCGAGAACGTCTTGGGGTCGCGCAGGATGGGCAGGATCAGCTCGTGGCGCGTGACGAGGTAGAGGTCGGTGCCCGCCACCGGGAACACCGCGCCCTTCCGCTGCATCGCCCGGTAGTACGGGAACGGGCACTGCTGGATGGTGGCGTCGAACGGGTTGAAGCGGTCGAGATCGACGTCGGCGGCATCCCCCATCGGTCACGCATTCTGGCAGCATGCGCACGGTATGGCCGAGTCCGCTCCGTCGATCGCCGACGTCACCGCCGCCCTGACCGCACCCGGGCAGCTCTTCGAGATGGAGGAGGTGGTGATCGAGGGCCGTCCGACCCGGACGTGGAAGAACGCCCCTCCTTCGCTCCGGGCCGTGCTGGACGGCAGCCGGGCCCATGGCGCGGCTGACTTCCTCGTCTACGAGGACGACCACCTGAGCTTCGAGGAGCACTTCGGCGCCGCGGCCACCCTCGCCCACCGGTTGGTCGACGAGTACGGCGTGCGTCCTGGCGACCGGGTGGCCATCGCCATGCGCAACTTCCCCGAGTGGTCGATCGCGTTCTGGGCCGCAGCGTCGATCAACGCCGTCGTCGTACCACTCAACGCCTGGTGGACGGCGCCGGAGCTGGAGTACGGCCTGGCCGATTCCGGCTCGGTCGTGCTGTTCTGCGACGGCGAGCGGGCCGAGCGCTTGGCCGGCCACCTGCCGGGTCTCGACGCGCTCCGTGCCACGATCGTCGCCAAGGTCGATCCCGGCGGCGCGCTGCCTCCGGGCGCGGTCACCTTCGAGGACGCAATGGGCGAGGTGGATACCGCGGCTGAGCTGCCGGACGTCGCCATCGATCCGGAGGACGACGCCACGATCTTCTACACGTCGGGCACGACGGGACGGCCGAAGGGCGCCCTCGGCACCCAGCGCAACATCTGCACCAACCTCCTGTCGCTGGTCTACGCCCAGGCCCGCGGTGCTGCCCGGGCCCGACCCGCCGGCGGCCGCCGCCGGCCTCGCCCGGTCCCAACGTCTACCTGCTGTCGGTGCCGTTCTTCCACGCCACGGGCTGCCATTCGATCCTTGTCCCCAACGTGGCCTTCGGCGGGAAGATCGTCATCATGCGCAAGTGGGACGCCGGCCGGGCGCTGGAGCTGATCGAGCGCGAGCGGGTGACGACGTTCGGCGGCGTTCCCGCCATGGTGTGGCAGGTCCTCGAGCACCCCGACTTCGCCACCAGGGACATCTCGTCGGTGCGGTCGATCGGGTACGGCGGCGCGCCCGCCGCGCCCGAGCTGGTCCGCCGCATCGAGGCGATGTTCCCCGGCCGGTCGCCGAGCAACGGCTACGGGCTGACCGAGACGAGCTCGGTGACCACGTTGAACGTCGGAGCCGACTACCTGCGCAAGCCGGACTCTGTCGGCGTGCCCGTCCCGGTCGTGGACGTCAAGGTCGTCGACCCCCTCGGCGAGCCGCTGCCGTGGGCGACGTCGGCGAGCTGTGGATCAAGGGCCCCAACGTGGTGAAGGGCTACTGGGCCAAGCCGGAGGCGACGGCGGAGACGTTCACCGACGGCTGGCTGCACTCCGGCGACGTGGCCCGGGTGGACGACGAGGGCTTCGTGTTCATCGTCGACCGCGCCAAGGACATGGTGATCCGAGGTGGTGAGAACGTCTATTGCGTCGAGGTCGAGGCGGCGCTGTTCGAGCACCCGGCCGTCACCGACGCCGCCGTGATCGGCATCCCGCACCACGTGCTCGGCGAGGAGGTCGGCGCGGTCGTCCACCTCGCGCCGGGTCTGACCGCCAGCGAGGCGGAGCTGCAGGGGTGGGTCGGCGAGCGGCTGGCCGCGTTCAAGGTGCCGGTGCGCATCTGGTTCTTCGAGGATCCGCTGCCGCGCAACGCCAACGGCAAGATCATGAAGCGGGAGCTCAAGGCCGACCTCCTCGGCTAGCGGGAGCGCCGCGGTGGATGTCCGACGGGAACAGTCACTCCGACGAAATCGTCAAGTTGCCTTGACGCCGTCGATTCGCCGTCGATTCGCCGTCGCCGAACTGCGACGAGATCGCGCCGAGAACGGCGCGTTCTGGTCACACTTCCCGTGGCGGACGCCCTCCCCACCGAATCGACATCGAATCGGTAGCGAACGTCGGCCGCGCCGCCACCGCAGCCGGTCCCGCCCGCGCCAGGATGGCGTGGTGCACCCGATCAGCCGGCGGAGCTTCCTGGCCAGCGGCGGCGCGCTGCTCGCCGGCGGGGTCCTCGCCGCCTGCCGGGACGGCGGCGGTTCGGCACAACCCACCGGGCCGACGGCACAGCCCTCGGATCCGACCACGAGCACGGCGACGACGAGCGCCGCCGCGACGACCAGCACCACATCGATCCCTGAGCTCTCCGGCGACCCGTTCACGCTCGGGGTGGCGTCGGGCGACCCCCTCGAGGATGGCGTCATCCTCTGGACCCGCCTCGCTCCGGAGCCGCTGGCCGCCGGCGGGACCGGAGGCATGCCCGCCGAGGAGGTGCCCGTCTCATGGGAGGTGGCAGGCGACGAGGCCTTCACCGCCGTCGTGGCCTCGGGCTCGGCCACGGCCGGTCCGGATCACGCCCACAGCGTGCACGTCGACGCCACAGGACTCGAGCCGTCGACGACCTACTGGTACCGCTTCGTCGTCGGTCCGTACACCAGCCCGATCGGCCGCACCCGCACCATGCCCGCCGAGAGCGACACCGACGCCTCGCTGACCCTCGGCCACGCCTCCTGCCAGCACTACGAGACCGGCCTCTACGCCGCGCATCGGGACATCGCTTCCGCCGGGCTCGACGCCCTCGTGTGGCTGGGCGACTACATCTACGAGGGAGCGGCCAGAGCCGTCGGCGAAGGCGAGGGCGCCGTGGTCCGCAGCCACGACGGGCCGGAGCCCACCGACCTGCCCGGCTACCGCAACCGGTACGCGCTGTACCGCGGCGATCCCGACCTGCAGGCCGCGCACGCGTCCACCCCGTGGTTCGTGATCTGGGACGACCATGAGGTCGAGAACGACTACGCCGGCGACGTCAGCCAGGACGTGGGTGTGGCGCCCGACGGGTTCCGGCTCCGCCGGGCCGCGGCGTACCAGGCCTGGTGGGAGCACCAACCCGTTCGTCTCCCCCCGCCCGACGGCGCCGACTACGAGATGCGGCGCCAGTTCGCCCTCGGCGCGCTGGGCACGCTGTTCCTCCTCGACGGCCGCCAGCACCGCACCGACCAGGCCTGCGGGGACGTCAAGCTCTCGCTGGAGCCACCCTGCCCCGAGACGTTCGATCCCGTCCGCACGATGCTCGGCGCCGAGCAGGAGCAGTGGCTCCTCGACGGGCTGGCTGGCAGTCGTTCCACCTGGAACATCCTTGGCAACCAGACCGTCCTGGGCGATCTCACCCTCGCCGGGGCCGTGCTCAACTACGACCAGTGGGACGGCTATCCGGCCGCCCGCCAGCGCCTCCTCGACGCGGTCGACCAAGAGCGGGATCGCCAACGTGGTGACATTGACGGGCGACATCCACGCCGCCGGCGTGGCCGATCTGACGGTGGAGGACGAGAACGGCCGCCGGGCGGTCGCCACGGAGTTCGTGACCTCGTCCGTTTCGTCGATGAGCAACCTGCCGGTCGGAGCCGAGGCGATCCTGGCCCAGTTCCCCGACGTCCGGTTCGCGGACGGCACGAGGCGGGGCTGGGTCCGCAGCACCATCACCGAGGACGCGTGGGAGGCGGAGTACCGGGCCGTGGAGAACATCGCCGACGCCGGCTCCGCCATCACGGTCGCGGCCCGCTTCCGCGTCGACGCCGGCACGGCCGGGGCCCGCCGCCTCGACCGCTGAAGCCGGCCAGCCGACCTCGACGGCCGACGGCCGGGGCGTGGCAGCCTGCGGTGATGACCGGCACCGCGGCGACGCCTCCCGATCCGTACTCGGTGATCCCGGGCCGGCCGGCCTGGTGGAGCCGCAAGCACATCCGGCCTTTCCAGGTGGACCCGGACGAGGTCGACCGCATCATCCGGGACGCCGAGATGGCGGCGGTGTCGTGGGTGACGGCCATGTCCGAGCCCGTGACCGCGCTGCTCAACTACCTCTTCATCGACGACCACATCACGGTGACCAGCACCACCAACCGATCGAAGTACAAGGCCTGGTCGGCCAACCC
Organism: uncultured Acidimicrobiales bacterium; assembly: GCA_963813375.1. Classification (GTDB taxonomy): domain Bacteria; phylum Actinomycetota; class Acidimicrobiia; order Acidimicrobiales; family Ilumatobacteraceae; genus DASTFY01. The sequence goes on from CAWEYT010000016.1 coordinate 74,405, forward strand.
GGCCGCCTGCTTCTGCATCTGGGATCCGGACGACGTCGAGAAGCAACTCACCATCCGGGGCCAGATGGAGATCTTCCGCACGGAGGAGTTCCACCGGCGCTGGATCGAGGGGCTTGTCCGCAAGCTGTCCCGGCGCGACGACCTGCCCGAGGCGGTGCTCGATCGGCAGTTCCGCATGTTCGACGCCCCGGACCGCATGTACATGCGGCTGCACATCAGCCGCGTCGTGAGCTACGACGGCAAGAAGATGCGCCGAGCCGAGAAGGAGGGCATCGACGTGTGGGAGGGCGTCACGCCGGACTAGGCAGGACGAGGTGGAGGCAACGGCTGGCCGGCCGGGGGCGGGCGCTCGTCACCCTCCGTCGCGCTGGCCGGCGATCCGGACGCGGCCTCGAGCTCCTCCTGCTCCTCCTCGGCGGCCGCGATCTCCGACTGGCCGAGGTAGCTGGACTCCAGTAGGTGCCGGTTGGCCGACAGATCGGCCGCCGAGCCCTCCAGCGCCAGGTTCCCGTGGGACAGCACGTAGGCGCGGTCGGCCACCTCCAGCGCCAGGTGGACGTGCTGCTCCACGACCAGCACCCCGGCGCCCGTCGAGTCCGCGATCGAGCGCAGCACCGGCAGCAGCCGCTCCACGATGATCGGTGCGAGGCCGAGGCTCATCTCGTCCACCATCAGGAGCCGGGGCCGCACGGTGAGCGCCCGCCCCATGGCCAGCATCTGCTGCTCGCCGCCCGACAGCAGCCCGGCCCGGCGCGACAGGATGGGCTCGAGGGCCGGGAAGTACTCGAGCGCCTGAGCGATGTCCGCCGATCCCTTGGCGGCGCCCAGGCGCAGGTTCTCCTTGACGGTCAACCCGAAGAACAGTGAGCGGTCCTCTGGCACGTGGGCCAGACCGTCCCGGGCGACCAGGTGGGGTCGGCGCCCCTTCACCGACTTCCCGAAGAGGCGGATGTCCCCGTCGATGATCGGCAGCAGCGCCGGAGGTCGTGAGCAGGGTGGTGGTCTTGCCGGCACCGTTCGGACCGAGCAGCGCCACCACCTCCCCCTCGTCGACGTGGAGGTCCAGGTCCCGCACGACCGGCACGCCGTCGTACCCCGTCGACAGGCCCTCGATCTCGAGCAGGGCCGGCATCAGCGTCCACCGTCGTCGTGAGCCGACTGGCCGAGGTAGGCCTCGATCACCCGTGCGTCGCTGCGGATCTCGCTCGGTGGGCCCTGCGCGATGACGACGCCGAACTCGATCACGTAGATGTAGTCGCACACGGTGAGCACGAGGCCCATGTCGTGGTCGACGAGCAGGATCGTGATGCCGGCGTCGATGATGCGCCGCAGCCGGGCGCCGAGGGCCTGCGATTCGGCGGTGTCCAGGCCGGCGGCCGGCTCGTCCATGCAGACCAGCTTCGGCCGAGCGGCCAGCGCACGCGCCGCGCTGACCAACTTGCGCTGACCCTGCGACAGCTCGTTCGGCATCCGGGCCGCCAGGTCGGCGAGGTCGAGCACGTCGAGGGCGTAGTCCACGCCACCGTGATCCCGCTGCCGGCGCGGGTGCACGAGGTCGGCGAGGAAGCTCCCGGCCGATTGGCGCTCGGCGGCGACCTGGAGGTTCTCGGCCACGGTGAGGTCGTCGAAGAGCTCCAGCGACTGCCAGGTCCGCCCCAGGCCGAGTCCGGCCCGCCGGTCGGCCGGCAGGCCCGAGATGTCCCGGCCGTCGAGGTTGATGCGGCCGCTCGTCGGGACGAAGCCGGTGATGCCGTCGATGAACGTGGTCTTGCCGGCACCGTTGGGTCCGATGAGGCCGACCAAGGTGCCGGCCTCGACGACGAGATCGACCTCGTTGACGGCCCGCAGACCGCCGAAGGTGACGGACATCCCCGCGGTGGTGAGGAGCGACATCAGCGGCCTCCCGCGCCCACGGGGACCGGCTCGGATTCGGCTGGCGCCGGCGGTGGCTCGCCGGAGCGCCGCCCGAACAGGTGGCGGATCTGCTTGGCGGCCAGGCTGAACGCTCCGGCCAGACCCTCTGGGTTGTTGATGGCGTTGAAGATGAGCCCGATGCCGCCGATGAGCGGGATGTACTCGGGGGCCAGGTGGACCCACTTCTCGAGCGCGGTGAACGTCACCCCGTTCGGGGCCAGCGTGCCGGCGAGGACCGCGCCCAGCACGCTGGAGATGCCGCCGAGGTAGGCGAAGGCCAGGAACAGCAGCGAGTTGAGGGCGCCGAAGTACAAGGGCGTGACCGAGCCGAAGCGGTAGCCGGACAGGACGCCGCCGAGGCCGGCGATGAACGCCGACAGGGCGAACGCGAGCATCTTGGTGCCGGGCACACCGACCCCGGCGGCGGCGGCCGCCCGCTCGTTGCCCCGCACGGTGAGGAAGCGCCGGCCGGTGCCGGAACGGCGGACGTTGACCACCACGAGCGCCAGGATCACGACGAAGACCAGGCACAGCACGCCGAACCACACGTTCGGCGGGATGTCGTCCGTCCCCTTGATGCCGAACAGCCGCAGCCTGGTGTTGTTGGGGCCGAAGTCCTTGCCCCCGATCTCGGGCGGCGGCACCGCCAGGGCGCCGGTGGAGCCGGCCAGCTTCGGGTTCTTGAACACCAGCTCCTCGATGGCCACCGCGGCGGCCAGCGTCACCACGGCCAGGTTCACCCCTCGCACCCGCAGGGCGGGGATGGCGATGGCCAGGCCGAACAGCGACGCCACCAGCGCGGCCACGAGCGGTCCGAGCGGGAAGGGCCAGTCGCTGAAGTACTTGGCCAGCGCGAAGCCGGCGGTGCCGGCGATCGCCCCCTGGGCCAGCGAGATCTGGCCGACGAAGCCGGTCAGCACCACCAGCGACAACGCGATCACGGTGAAGACGAGCGTGTTGATGATGGCCTGGCGCCAGTCGAAGCCGAGGCCGAACAGCCCGAGCAGCGTGACCGCGACACCGAGGACCGCCAGCGTCGGGACGTGGCGCGGCGGCGGCGCGAAAGGCAGCCGACCGCCGCCGATGGTGCCTCGCTCGGGCAAGCTCTTCCCGCGGGCGAACATCGCGATGACGATCACGATGAACGGCAGGGACTTCGCCAGGCCGGCCGCCGGGATCGACTCGACCGGGAACCAGTTCTTGGCGCTGTAGTAGACGGTCAGGACCTGGAGCATCCCGATGCCGAGGCCGGTCGCCACGGTGATGCCGAACGACGTGAAGCCGCCGAGGAGCGCCGCTCCCAGAGCCGGGCACGATGAGCAGGGGCACGCTGATCGGGTCGAGCGTGGTGATCGGGCTCACGATGATGCCGAAGAGGCCGACGATCACCGTGGCCAGCACCCAGTTGGCGCCGGCGAGGAAGTCGGGGGAGAACCCGAGGACGATGGCACCCTTCTCGTTCTCCGCCGCGGCGCGGGTGGCCAGCCCGAAGCGGGTGAAGCGGAACAGGGCGTAGAGCAGCACCGCCAGCGCGATGACGAGCGCGGCGAGGATCAGCTGGCTCCGCGGGATGACGATGTCGCCGATGGGGTTGAGCGCCTTGTCCTCGAGGATCCGCTGCGGCAGCTGCGTGCCCGCCGAAGCGGAGCTGGATGATGGCCTGGAAGACGATGAACAGCCCTACCGAGGCGACGACCTTGGCGAGGGATGGGGCGAAGCGCAGCGGGCGGAAGACGAGGAAGTGCAGGAGCAGCCCGACGATCGCCGCGTACACGACGGAGATGACCAGCGCCGAGAGGAACCGCTGCTGCTCACCGGGCAGGTCGATGAAGGTCGGCCAGTCGGGAAGGTCGAGCCAGTCGGCCTTCTCGCGGGACGAGTTGACCACGCCTTCGATGAGCGCGAGGGGATTGGGCAGAGGGCGGGACGACGATGCGACCGTTCGTGCGCAGCTCGTGGAACACGTAGCCGATGAAGATCGCCACCGCGCCCTTCGAGAAGTCGACCACGCCCGAGCCCCGGTAGGTGAGGACCACGCCGACGGCGATGCCGGCGATGAGCGACCCCGTGCCCAGCCCCAGCGCCATCTGGCTGACGAGCACGGTGTCCGTGAGCAGCCGCAGGACGACGAGCACGGCGGCGACGGCACCGACGACCAGCCAGACGGTGCGAGCGCGAGTCCTGATGGTGTCCTCCGTCCCTCGAAGCTCCAGGAACCTGCTGTTCTGCGCCTCGTGCGGACGGAGGGGGAGGGAGCGGGTCCTCCCCCTCCGTCACGCGACCAGTGTCAGCCCGTCGTCTGGGCCGACGGGTCGATCGGCTTGCCGTTGAAGCCGTCGGCGATCGACACCCACTCACCGTCCTTGTACTGCTGGATGCTCATCTGGGTGCCGCAGAGCGACGGGAACAGCGGGTTCTTGCCGCAGGCCATGGGCCCCACGACGCCGTACATCGGCCCCGTGAACGCCAGGGCGGCCTGGCGCATGGCGTCCGGTGTCACGTTGTCCGGCCCGATCTCGTTCATGAACTTCACGAGCGTGAGCGCGTTGCCGTACGTCGGCCCGGCGAAGCCGGTGTACTCGATGTTCTCGATGCCGTTGGCCTCGCCGTAGTCCTCGACCACGGACAGGTAGGCGTCGATCTCCGGGTTGCCCGGGATGAAGTAGCCGTAGCCGTAGCCGCCGAAGTACCAGCCGTCCGGCACGTCACCACCCTCACCGGTCTGGGCGAGGTGCTCGGTCATCGGGGTGCCGAAGCACAGTCCGGTCGTCACGACCGGGGTGGTGATGCCGAGCTGCTTCAAGGCGTCGTACGTGCCGATGCAGCCCTGGATGGTCACCAGCGGGATGAACACGCCAGCGTCCTGCGGCTCCGGCGGCCTGGATGGCCGGTGCGAAGTCCTGCGGGCCGGCGGTGTCGGGGATCGGCACACCCGTGACGGCCACGCCGTTGGCCTCGAGGATCGGCTTGGTCAGGAGGTTGTACGCGGCCTGTCCGGCGGCGTTGTCCGAGTAGACGACGGCGGCCTTCTCGGGCTTGCCCCCCGGGAGCATGGTCGAGGCGTAGATGGCCATGCCCTGGATGACGCCGGGCGAGCCGGGCGTGAAGGCGAACGCGTCCTTGGCCAGGAAGTCGGGCGTCGTCACGGGGTTGCCGATGAACACCGGCTTCTGACCGGCCAGCGTGTCGTAGAGCGGCTGGTTGCCGAGGACCAGCGTGCCGGTCAGCACGTACTGGACGTTCTCGTCGGCCAGCATCTCCTGGGCGCACTTCTGGCCGTCCTCCTCCTTCTGGACGACGCACTTCTTGATCTCGACCGGGCGACCCTGGACGCCACCGAGCGTCGAGTTGATGTAGTCGACCGCGGCCTCGAGACCGACGGTGTTCTCCGGGAACGCGGGCGTGGCGCCCTCCTGGTTCACGTACCCGATCACGACGGGATCTCCCGATGCCTCCGAGGCCTCTGCGGCCCCGACGTAGTCGAGCCCGACCTGGTCGCGCTCGGCGTTGTCGCCGCCGGGCGCCGCGCTCGTCGTCGTCTCCTCGTCGGCCGGTGCCTCGGTCGTCGCCGGCGCGGCCGTGGTCTCCTCGGCCGGAGCGGCGGTGGTGTCGGCCGCAGTCGCCGCCGCCACTGTCCTCCGAGCACGCTGCCACCACGAGGCCGAGCGCGCATGCGACGGCCGCGAGCCTGAAGGTCCTTGTCACCGTTGGGTCCCCCCTTGTCGATCGATGGCCCCGAACCGGCATGCTCGCCGGACCCCGGCGGCGGCCAGTCCCCTCGGATTCAATCAGTCAGTCAATATGTCCGTCAACGCCGGGACGCGGCGGCCTCCACGGATGCCCCCATCAGGGCGGCCAGCCGCCGCGCAGTGCCCGCTCGGCGAGGAGCTCCTTGAGGTAGGGCGGCTCGTCCTGCCCGGTCCGCCACCCCCATGACGACGAGACGCGCCAGTGCGAGAACCGCCACAGGCCATCCTCCGGATCCCGTACGGCACTGCCCTCGTACATCCCGCCGCTGAGGTTGTGGTCCCGCGTGCTGAGGAGGTACGAGGAGAGGTCCGCGCTCATCGCGTCCTCGGCCACGACGATCGAGGTGTTGGCGGCATGGTGACGGTGCGTGCCGGCAGAGAGCAGGCTGTAGACGGCGTTGATGGCGTCCCGACCCACCAGGTCGCGGTCCTTGCCGCTCCCGGGTGGGAAGTTGCGCAGCTCGACGACCGCGTCCACCGTGAAGAGGTCGAGGAGCTCGGCCGTCGCGGCGACGTCGATGCCGTGGAGGTACCTGTGCAGCAACCGGCGGACGGCGCTCTCGGCCTCCAGCCGGGCCACTCTGATGCTCAGGTCGTCTGGCGAGTCCACGGCGCGGAAGGTAGCGGAGCGGCGGGCCTCGTGCTCGGGCGGTGCTCCGCCGCCGCCCCGACGCCCTCAGCCCTTGCGGTAGCGACCCACGGCGAGTGGCGCGAACACCGCGATGATGGCGGCGATCCACAGCAGCGAGCGCGTCAACGGTCCGGCGACCGCGCCGCCCTGGCTGAGGGCGCGGATGGCGTTGGCGGTCTGCGTCACCGGCTGGTGGTTGGCGAAGGTCTGCAGCCAGCCGGGCATCGCGGCCGTGGGGACGAAGGCCGAGCTGGCGAACACGAGCGGGAAGATGATGGCGAAGCCGGCCAGCTGTGCCGTTTCCGGCTGACCGGTCTTCAGGCCGATGAAGGCGAAGACCCACGACAAGGCGAAGCCGAACAGCACGGCGAGGAGGATCGCGGCCACCGCGGGCAGGAACCCGTTGTGGAACCGGAAACCGATCAAGGTGCCCACGGTGACGACCAGGAGGACGACGAAGAGGTTGCGCACCGCATCGGCACTGGTGCGGCCGGACAGCACCGCCGAACGGGCCATGGGCAGGGACCGGAAGCGGTCCATGATGCCCGTGCCCATGTCGGTGGCCAGGCCTATCGCCGTCGACGTGGCACCGAACGCGACCGTCTGCACCATGATCCCCGGGAGCAGGTAGTCGATGTAGCTCCCACCACCCGTCGGATCGATGGCGCCACCGAAGACGTAGTTGAACAGCAGCACGAACATGATCGGCTGGATCGTGGAGAAGAACACGAGCTGCGGGGTGCGCAGGATGCGCAACAGGTTCCGGCGGGCCACGGTGAGCCCGTCGACGAGCGCCGCGCCGCGCGGGAGGGCGGCGATGACGGCGTCCGGTGCGGGCGAGGAGACGGGGATGCTGGTCGCGGTCATGCCTTGCTCCGTTCCGGGCCGCGGCGGGCGCGACCGGGTGATCGGCCGGCGCCGTTGCCCTCGACGCCGTCACCTTCGGCCGTCGTCTTGCGGCCGGTGAGGGCGAGGAAGACGTCGTCGAGGGACGGCCGTCGCAGCGCCAGGTCGGCGATCGGGATCTCGCGCGTCGTCGAGCGCCCGCACCGCCTCGACGAGGGCGGACGGCCCTGCCGCGGTCGGGATGGCCAGGTGCCGACCGTCGCCGTCCACCTGGGAGGGCTCGGCACCGAGAGGGTGCGAGGGCAGCCATCACCCGGTCCATGTCCGCCGCGTGCTCCACCCCCACCTCGAGCACGTCGCCGCCGAGCTGCGACTTCAGCTCGTCCGCCGTGCCCCGCGCGATGACACGACCGTGGTCGATCACCACGATGGAGCTGGCCAGCGCGTCCGCCTCCTCCAGGTACTGGGTGGTGAGGAGGACGGTCGTCCCGTCCCGCACGAGCTGCTTCATGAAGTCCCACAGCTCGATGCGGGTGCGAGGGTCGAGGCCGGTGGTCGGCTCGTCGAGGATCAGGATGCGGGGCTGCCCGACGAGGCTGGCGCCGAGGTCGAGGCGGCGGCGCATGCCCCCGGAGTAGGTGCGCACGGGTCGGTCGGCGGCGTCCGTGAGGCCGAGGCGCTCCAACGCCTCCTCGGCCCGCTGGCGCGCCACTCGGGCACTGAGCCGGTACAGGCGTCCGACCATCTCCAGGTTCTCGCGACCGGTGAGCATCTCGTCGACGGCGGCGTACTGCCCGGCGAGACCGATGACGGAGCGCACCGCCGTCGGCCGCTCGACGACGTCGAGGCCCGCCACCCGCGCCGTCCCGGCGTCAGGCCGGATCAACGTGGCCAGCACCTTCACGAGCGTCGTCTTGCCGGCGCCGTTCGGGCCGAGGAGCCCGAGCACGCTGGCTGCCGGCACCTCCAGGTCCACGCCGTCCAGCGCGCGGGTCGTCCCGAAGGACTTCGCCACACCCTGCACCTCGATCATCGGGCCGTTCACGGACGCCGTCATGCCGTCCGTTCTAGCGGCGTGGGTGCCGGCCAGCCTCCCGAGATGTGATCGGGCCGTTACGGTGCGCATCCATGGGAGACATCGACCTGGCCGCGGCCGACCACCTGCTCACCACCACGCGGGCGGTCCGGAAGCGCCTCGACCTCACCCGCGCCGTTCCGCACGAGCTGGTGCTCGAGTGCATCCGGGTAGCGGTCCAGGCCCCCGCAGGAGGGAACATCCAGCGCTGGCGGTGGCTGGTGGTCGACGACCAGGAGACGAAGGACGGCCTGGCCGACCTGTACCGCCGCGCCTACGCCCCGTACATGGCCGAGCAGCGGGCCGCCGTCGCCACCTCGGGCCGCAGCGACGCGGACCGCATCATGTCGAGCTCGGACTACCTGACCGAGCACCTCCAGGACGTCCCGACGCTCGTCATCCCCTGCTTCCTCGGCCCGCCCCGACGTGACGCTCCCGCAGGGGATGCTGGCCGGGATGTACGGCTCGATCCTGCCCGCGGTCTGGAACTTCATGCTGGCCGCCCGCGCCCGCGGGCTGGGGACGGCGTGGACCACGCTGCACCTGGGGTACGAGGCGGAGGCGGGTGAGCTGCTCGGCATCCCCGACACCGTCAGCCAGGTCGCGCTGATCCCCGTCGCCTACTACACCGGCGACACGTTCAAGCCCGGCAGCCGCCGCCCCGTGGAGGAGATCACCTACCTCAACCGCTGGAAGCAGCCCATCGCCTGAGGGCTGCGTTCCCGCGTCTCAGCGACCCTGGGTGATGTACTCGTAGAGCGCCTGGTTCTCGCTCTCGAGCTGGCCGAGACGGAACTTCACGACGTCGCCGATCGACACGATGCCGGCCAGCGCTCCCTCGTCGTCGGCCACGGGCAGGTGGCGGATGCGCTGATCCGTCATCAGCCACATGAGCTGCTCCATGGTGTCCTTGTGGCCGCACGTCGTGACCTCACGGGTCATGAGATCGGCCACGGTGAGGTCCAGGGCGGCAGTCGAGCGGGACCCCAGGCCGCGGACGACGTCGCGCTCGGAGAGGATGCCGTCGATCGTGCGCCCGTCGGCCGACACGACCAGGGCTCCGACCCGGCGCTCGTTGAGCAGGGCGACCGCGTCGCGCACGCTGGCGTCAGGGGCGATGGTCGCCACGTCGGTCCCCTTCGCAGCCAGGATGCTCTGGACGTACATCGAAACCTCCCCGAGGTCCCTTCCCTCGTACGAGGTCACATTAGTGAATCGCGCCCGTCAACTCGTCGCCGGACGAACTCCGTACCGACCGGCGGTCTCGACGATGTCGTCAGCTCCGACGCCGGTTCTCGTGCGGGCTCGGATCACCGCCGACGGACCGTATTCGACGGGGTGCGGACGGGGGTGCGGCTCGTAGGGTGGGGAGTCGTGGACGAGGAGCGGCGGGGCATCGCGCTGGGGTTGGCGGCGTACCTCGTCTGGGGGTTCCTGACCATCTACTGGAAGGCCCTGCAGGGCCTCAACGCGTTCCAGTTGATCGGGGCTCGCATCATCAGCTCCTTCGTGCTCCTGGCCGCCTTCCTCGCGCTCACCCACCGCTGGCGGGGGCTCGGGATCCTCAGGCGGGACCGGTCCGTGCTGGGCCTGGTGGCCGTGGCGGCCGTGCTGCTGACAGCCAACTGGACCGCCTATGTCTGGGCCGTCGTCCACGACGACGTCATCCAGACCGCGCTGGGGTACTTCATCGCACCGCTCGGCACGGTCCTCATCGGCGTGGTGGCACTGCGGGAGCACCTCCGACCCGCCCAGAAGGTCGCGCTCGGGCTCGCCGCGGTGGCCGTGATCGAGCTGACGCTGTCCTACGGGCGGGTGCCGGTGGTGGCCCTGATCATCTCGACGTCGTGGGCCTTCTACGGCTTGCTGAAGCGCAGGATGCCGATGGGGGCGTTCGAGGGCCTGACGGGAGAGACACTCGTCCTGCTGGTGCCCGCAGTGGCGGTCGTCGCGCTCCCCGCGGTCGCCGGCCACGGGCTGGCCACCCAGGGCACGACGGGCCAGATGGTCCTCGTGGCCCTGTCCGGCGTGGCCACCACGGCCCCGCTCCTCATGTTCGCCGGCGCGGCCCGCCGGGTGCCGTTCACCCTGCTAGGCCCCATGCAGTACATCGTTCCCACGATCAACTTCCTGCTCGGCGTCTTCCTGTACCACGAGCCCCTCGCGGCCAGCCAGGTCGTGGGCTTCGCCCTCGTCTGGGTCGGCCTGATCATCTTCACGGTCGACAGCATCCGCTCCGTGCGCACGGCGCCGGGCGCGCCGGTGCCCGCTACCGTGGCCCCGTGACTCGCACCCTGCTGGTGGGGCTGGGCGCGGCGGCGGTCCTGCTGGCTGCGTGCTCCCCCGACAAGACCGACTTCCGCGATGCCGCCACCGGTGTGATCGAGGGCGACCTCGCCGAGAACCTGGCCATCGAGGAGCTGGACGCGACCTGCGAGGATCCGGGCTCGAAGGACGTGGGCACGACCTTCACCTGCACCGCCACGACCCCCGACGGCGAGGAACTGACCTTCAACGCCGAGATCCGGGGGGACGACGAGGTCTTCGTCTACACGACGAACTACGACCGGGTGGCGAGGATCCTCATCGAAGGCCAGCTGGCCTCGAGCCTGGGGGCCGAGAGCCTGACGACGGCGTGCGACGAGCCCGGTTCGACGGAGGTGGGGACCACCTTCACGTGCACGGCCGATCTACCGAGCGGCGACACGATCACCATCGATGCCCAGGTGCAGGAGGACGGCGAGGTGGCGGTCCAGACGACCAACGTCCTGACGCCGGAGAACCTGGCGAACATCGAGTCCGAGGCGGCGCGGATCCTGAGCGAGCAGGTCGGCCAGACCCTGCCCGCTGAGAACATCGACTGCGGGACCGAGCCGATCGTCGCGGAGGCCGGCGAGCCGTTCGTGTGCGCGCTGATCGACCCGGCCGACGCCACCACCATCTATGACGCGATGATCACCCTGGACGACCTGACCAACCCGACCCAGCTCGACGTCGAGATCGCCAGCGCACCGAGGGCCTGAGCCTCAGGTGCCCGCGCGCCGAAGGCTGCGCTCATGTAGACAGCACGGTGCAGGCGCTGATCCCCGGCGCGCCGTAGACGTGGGTGAACGCCGTGGTCGGTCCGTCGGGGACCTGGCGTGCGCCGGCCCGCCCTCGCAGCTGCAGCACGCTCTCGTAGACCTGCCGGAGCCCCGACGCGCCGATGGGTTCACCGTTGGCCAGGCAGCCGCCGTCGGTGTTGACCGGGAGCCGACCGCCGATCTCGGTCTCGCCGAGCTGGATCATCTCCTCCTGCTCGCCGTCCTGGCACAGGCCCGTCTCGGCCAGGTGCATGACCTCGGCCCCGGACTCGGTGTCCTGGATCTGTGCCACGTCGATCTCGTCGGGGCCGATCCCGGCCATCTCGAACGCGCCGCGGGCCGCGGCAACGGTGGGGCTCGGCCCCCGCTCGGGCGCCAGCCACGGCGAGAACACCTCGAAGCTCCCGAACGGACGGCTGCGCAGCACGGCCGACCGGAGGTAGATGGGCGAATCGGTGAAGCGCGACGCCAGGTCGCCCCGGCACAGCACGAGCGCGACCCCGCCCTCGCCCGGCGAGCAGAACATGTACTGCGTCAGCGGGTGCGAGAGCATCGGCCCGTTCAGCACCTCCTCCTCGGAGAGTGGCTTGCGCCTCCAGGCGTTCTCGTTGAGCGAGCCGTTGCGGAAGGCCTTGACCGCGACCTTGGCCAGCGTGCCGGCGGTGATGCCGTGGTCGTGCATGTAGCGCTGGATCTTCAGGCCGAAGAACTGCGTGGTGAGCATCAGTCCGGTGTCGCCGTACCAGTCGCCCAGGCCCCAGTCGGCGGGCTTGGGGTCGAACGCGCCGCGCGGGTGCTTGTCGAACCCGATGGCCATGACCACGTCGGCGGCGCCGGCGTTGATGGCGTTGTAGCCGCTGATCAGCGCGCTCCCGCCGGTGGCGCAGCCGTTGGCGACGTTGATGAACGGCACCCCGGTCAGCCCGAGGGTGCTGACCATGGTGTCCGGCTTGCCCGCCGCGTCGGAACCGCCGAAGGCGAACTGGATGTCGCTCCACCCGCACGACGCGTCGGCCAGCGCCCGGCGCACGGCCACCGCACCCTGCTCCATGCCCGTCGAATCGTGGCGCCCGAAGGGGTGGATCCCGGCCCCCACGATGGCCACGTCGCTGCTGTTGCCAGCGCTCATGTCTGCGCTCCTTCCTCGACCGGCGCGAACGCGAACGTCACCACCTCGGTCCCGTCGTCGTCGGTCGTGAACGGCACGATGACCAGCTCGACCGGCATGCCGATGGCGAGCCGGTCGGGATCGTTCTCGGTCAGGCGGGACTCGACGATCACGCCGCCACCGTCCCCGTCCCGTCATCGCCATCGAGGTCGAGCTGGACGTAGCCCACCCCGTAGGGCACGAAGGTCTGCGGCGTCTCCCGGCCCGCATAGGGCGGCGACTTGGGCAGGAAGCCCTGGATGGTCCAGCTCCACAGCCGACCGTGCCGGGGCAGCAGCACGTCCTCCACCACGGTCGATGACGTCCGTGGGCACGAGGCCTGCCGGGGGAACGTGATCACGCCGCTCTCGGGGAAGCGGCTGCCGATGAGCTGCGGCTCGTCGGCCGGCCAGGTGAACAGGCCGTCGACCACCGGCCGGCGCGCCTGGGTCGTCACCGCACCCTCTCGACCAGCAGGGTGCCGCCGACGAGACGCTCCAGCACCGACACCGCGGCCGCATGACGATCGGGATCACCGCTCAGGTTGGAGAACCGGGCCAGGCCGGCCAGCATCGCATTGAGGAAATCCTCGACCGCGGCCGGATCGACGTCGGGCGCCAGCTCGCCCCGCGCGACGGCGTCGCCGACGAGCCGGTGCATGAAGCTGTTCGTCCGGGCGACCATCGGGCGCAGCTTCTCACGGAGCTCTGGGTGCCGCGCCACCTCGGGCGAGACACCGATCACGAACCCGGCCAGGGACGGGTCGCGACGGTTCAGCTCGACGGCCGCCTCCAGCACGGCCCGGAAGCGGTCGATGAAGTCGTCGTGCACGAACGCCTTCTCGAACTCGCCGTAGACCAGGTCCTGCACCTGCCCGTACACCTGGCCGTAGAGGTCGGCCTTGGACGCGGTGTAGTGGTACAGCGCACCGGTGGTCACGCCGGCGTCGGTGGCGATGTCGCGGTTCGTCGTCGCGTCGTAGCCGCGAGAGGCGAACGAGCGGCGGGCCGCGGTGAGGATCCGCCCCCGGGTCACGGTGGAGTCGACGGCCGGCGGCCGGCCGAGGCGGCGGGCGGTGGTCACGGCGCCCGCTCCGGAGCGGGGGCCACGGAGGGAGCGGGAGCGCGTGCGGGGCCGGGATCGACCGCCACACCGAACCGGATCCGGTTGTGGGCGTGGGCGAGGTGCTGCATCGAGAACGCCGCCTTCAGGGCCGTCAGTTGGCCTTGGGCCTCCAGCGCCTGGTTGACGCTCTCCTTGGCCAGCTTGAGGGCGAAGCTGGGCCTCTGCGCGATGCGACGGGCGAGGTCGAGCGTGAACGGGCGCAGCTCCGCCGCCGGCACGACCTGGTTGACCATGCCGAGCTGGCGCGCCTCGTCCGCTGTCACCCAGTCCCCGGTGAACAGCAGCTCCTTGGCCTTGCGGGCCCCGAGCTCCCACGGGTGGGCGAAGTACTCCACGCCGTTGACCCCCATGCCGACCACGGGGTCCGAGAACAGCGCGTCCTCGGCGGCGACGATGACGTCGGCCACCCACAGCAGCATCAGACCGCCGGCGATGGTCTTGCCCTGGGCCGCGGCGAGCAGCGGCTTGGGCAGGTTGCGCCACCGCCAGCACATGTGGAAGTAGACCTCCTCCTCCCAGGCCATGTGCCCTTCCTGGCCCTCCCTGCCGAAGCCGCCGTACGGACCGACGACGTCGAACTGCTTCATGCTCTCCGTGTCCCGCATGTCGTGGCCCGAGCAGAAGTGCGGGCCGTCGGCCTGCAGCACGATCACCTTGACGTCCTTGCGACGGCTGGCGTCGTCGAAGGCCGCGTTCAGCTCGTAGGTCATGCGCTTGTTCTGCGCGTTGCGGGTCTCGGGGCGGTCCAGGGTGACCGTGGCGATGCCGTGCTCCCCCGCGTCGAGCACGTCGTACCTGATGGTCTCGAACTCCATGGACCTCGCTCCGTCCCGATCGACTGTAGAGGTCACGGATCCGCAGGGTCTGGTCCAGCGCCGGTCCGGTAGTCCCCGAACTGCGAGTCGCGAACATCGAGCGCCGCCGTCACTCCCTCGGCCAGCTGCGCGAAGTAGGCCCGGCTCGACCGCTGGTGGAAGCCGAGGGCGTTGATGTCGGCAGTGGCCCGCATGGCGTCCCGCATGCCCATGACCTCCATGGCCCGGTGCACGACGCGCTTGTTGAGGGCTTGGAGGTCCGGGGGCACCTTGGCCACCCGTGCGGCCACGGCCAGCACCGCCGGCTCCAGCTCGCCGGCTGGGAAGGCCCGGTTGGCGAAGCCGGCGGCGACCGCCTCCTCGCCGGACATCGAGTCTCCCGTGAGCATGGCCTCCATGGCCCGACGCCAACCGAGCAGCCACGGGTGCCATGCCATGTCGGGGGAGCTCATCAGACGAACCGGCGGGTACCCGATCTGCGCGTCCTCGGCGACGTAGACGAGGTCGCAGGCCGTGGCCAGCTCGGTGCCGCCGGCCAGGCAGTACCCGTGGACCTGGGCGATGAGGGGCGTGGCCATGTCCATCATCTCGAACCAGCCCTGGAGGACGTGACGGGCCCAGCTGCCATCGGCCGCGGTCGCCGGCCACGGGAGCGGCTCGGCTCGGTCCTGGGCCAGGTCGTAACCGGCCGAGAAGCAGGGACCGGCCCCCCGGATGACGATCACCCGCACGTCGGGGTCGGCGTCGCCGGTCCGCAGCTGTTCGAACAGCTCGGTCGCGCAGCGCGTTGGAGAGCGCGTTGCGCTTGGCGGGCCGGTTGAGGGTCAGGCGGCGGACGAACGGTGCGGGGTCATCGGCCAGCACGAGGGCTCCGCGACTGCTGCTGCGTCGACTGCTGCTGCGTCCACGGCCGGAATCTAACCATCGGGTCACTTCGGTCGAAAGCGGCCGGGACGCGCCCGGGGCCGGTGGCGATCACCACCGGCCCCGGAACGACGTCACGATGTCGGGCAGGTCACCCGCCGAAGACGCCGCCCGTCCCCTCGACGTCGACCTCGACGCCCTCCGCGGTCTTGTAGCCCGTGGCGGCCGGGTCGAACTCGGCCATCACGCCGTACTCGGCGACGTACGCGTCCGTCACGCCGTCGACCTTGAGCCACGCCGCCGAGCGCCAGCGGGCGCCTCGACGTCGAACGACCAGAACGCGTTCATGAGGTTGGCCCTGGTGAGCCCGCCCTCCATCGCCGCGGCCCGGGTGAGCGCATCGGTGATGAGGAACGCCGCGTTGTAGCCGGTGGCCACGTTGCCGATGTTGGGATCGACATCGGGGCCGAACTCGGCCACGTCGGCCAGGTACTGCTGCATCGTCCGGGTCGTCGGCGAAGGCCGGATCGGCCGGATCCTTGAGCACGACGAGCGTGTGGACGTTCGCGGCCGCCTCACCGGCCGGGACCATGAACTGCTCGATGGCCTGGCAGGTGTAGGAGTTGATGATCGGGCCGGTGAAGCCGCCCTGGCGGGCGAGGGTCATGAGGCTGGTGCAGAACGTGGACGTCGTCCCGCCGATGATGACGTCCGGGCCGGCCGCCAGGAGCTGCGTCACCTCGTTGGAGAGGTCCGACGTCGGCTCGTGGACGACGTCGGCCACGATCTCTAGGCCGGCCGCCGGCAGCAGCTCGGCCAGCGCCTCCTTGTAGGTCTTGCCGAAGTCGTTGTTGAAGGTCAACAGCGCGACCTTCTTGGCGTCCGGGAACTTCTCCTTGATGAACTCGCGTCCAGACGTTCGACTCGACCGTGTACGACAGGATCCCGCCCAGGGTCCACGGGAAGTTGGCGGGATCGCCCCAGTTCGGGAAGCCCGTGCCGACCAGAGCCTGGGGCACGCAGGCGTCGGCGTAGAGCTGGCGGGTGCCGGCGACGTTCGGGCGTGCCGACCTGGAAGACCGACGCGAACACCTGGTCGCCCTCGATGGCCTCCTGCACGGCCGGAGCCGACTTGGCCGGGTCGTAGGCGTCGTCCTTGGTGATGACCTCGACCGGGTGGCCGTCGATCCCACCGTCGGCGTTCAGCTTGTCGAAGTAGACCTTCATGCCCTGGCCGATGACGCCGAAGGCGGCCAGCGGACCCGTCTGCGGGCCGATGAAGGCCAGCTTGATGGGCTCACCGTCGGCGAGCGCTGTGGTGGCCTCGGGCGGGCAGGCGTCCGTCGGTACCTGGAAGGCCGCCGCGGCCGGCGCGTCCGTCGCCGGCGCTTCGGAAGCCGGGGCCTCCGTCGCCGGAGCCTCGGTAGCCGGAGCTTCGGAAGCCGGGGCCTCCGTCGCCGGAGCTTCGGTGCTGGCACCTCCGTCGTCGTCGCTGCCACAGGCCGCGGCGACGAGGGCCAGAGCGGTAATGGGCATGGCGGCACGCCAACGCCAGGATGGCTTCATCAGGTTCTCCCCCTTGTGGTTTGCTCGGTCGGTGACTCGTCCGCCCCCTGGTCGGCGATCTTAGGCACCGGGACCGCTAGCGGTGCGACGGTCTGCCTGTCGGTCGTCGGCGTCGGAAGGCGAGGGATGATCAGCAGGAACTTGGACCGCAGCACCCGCAGGCCGTACACGATCCCGCCCGGCATGAAGAAGATGATGACCACGAGCAGGATGCCGTACAGCACGCCCGCCTCTGGTCCCTCGAGCTTGGGCAGGAGCGGCAGCGTCCCCTCGAAGGACCAGTACGGCAGCCACTCCACGAGCAGGCCGCCGATGAGCGGACCGAGGATCGTGGCCACGCCTCCGATGACCAGACCGGCGATGAACTCGATCGAGCGCTGCAGGCCGAAGCTGTCGGGCCCGATGGTCGTCGCCGCGAGGGCGAAGCAGCCGCCGCCGACGGACGTCACGAAAGCGCTCGTCGCGAACGCCAGCACCTTGTACTGGGCCGGGTTCACACCCGACACCGCGGCGCCGATCTCGTTGTCCCGCATGGCGACGAGGCCCCGCCCCACGCGGCTGCGGACGAGGTTGGACGTGAGGAGGAACATCACGATCGCGACCACCACGACCGTGGTCAGGATCCAGTCGTTGTTCGTCCAGCTGTCCGGCACCCAGGACGGCGGGTCCCATCTGAAGCCTCTCGTCGTCGTGACCTCCCCGCCCGTGATCGACTTGCCGTTGCTGCCACCGGTGAGGCTGGCGAAGTCGACGCCGAAGAAGTTGTCGGACTTGGCGATGGCGGGGAAGGCCAGCGCCAGGCCCAGCGTGACCAGCGAGAGGTAGAGGCCGCGGATCTTCAGCGCCGGAATGCCGATCACGAAACCGATGGCGAAGCCCATGGCTCCGGCGATCGGGCAGCGTGGCCAGGAACGGCCAGCCGTGGTCGGCCACGAGGATCATGGTCGTGTAGGCGCCGATGCCGAAGAAGAACGAGTGACCGATGGAGATCTGGCCGGAGTAGCCGGTGACGATGTTGAGGCCGAGGATGGCCACCGCAAGGGTGATGCCCTGGGCCCAGCGGATGGCGAGGAAGTTCTCTCCGACGTTGGTGACGTAGAGGAAGCCGGCGAGGAGCAGGACCCAGCCCAGGGCCTGGAGCGCGCGGTGGGCCGTCGACCCGCGCTGGATGACGACCGGGAACCCCGTCATACCCGTTCCACCCGTTTGCTGCCGAAGAGGCCCTGAGGTCGGAAGTAGAGGACGATGAGGATCACGAGCAGCACCATGACGAGCGACAGCTCGTTGCCGACGAACGTGAAGAGCGCCGGCGCGAACGTCTCGATGATCCCGACCAGCAGCCCGCCGACCACCGCGCCCTTGATGGAGTCGAACCCGCCGAGGCAGGCGGCGGCGAAGCCGAACAGCAGCACGGCCCCCATGAAGTTGAAGTCGAGGACGTTGCGGTACTGGGCGATGATGGCCCCGGCGATCGCGCCGATGCCCGCGGCCAGCGCCCAACCGAGCATCAGCATCCGCTTGACCGGGATGCCGACGATCAGCGCCGACTCCGCGTTGGCCGCCACCGCTCGATAACCCAGCCCCAGCTTGGTGCGCTGCAGCAGGAGGTTGATCAGCAGCACCAGCAGCCCCACGCTCACCCAGACGCCCAACGCCTTGTAGGTGATGAAGAAGTTCGGCACCCGATCGGTGATGATGTCGATCTTGTCGTCGAGGCCGCCGGGGAACGGCGCCGGGATCGGCGTGCGGGGCTGGGTGCCCCAGATCGTCGCCGCGCTCCCGTTGAGGATGAACAACAGCCCAAGGGTGAGGATGACCGGAGCCAGCACACTGCGGTTCTCCAGCGGCTGGATGAGGACGCGCTCGAACGCCGCGCCCACGAACATCGCCACGAGCACCACGATGACGATGGCGAGCCAGACCGGGAAGCCGTGCTCGACGGCGAGGACGAACACGAGGAAGGTGGTGAACATCGCCATCTCGCCCTGGGCGAAGTTGAGGTGCCCGGTGGTCTTGTAGATCATCACCACCGTCAGGGCCATGAGCGCGTAGACGGCGCCGTTGGCCAGGGCGTTGGACAGGTTCTGCAGGAACAGCGTCAGCGTGAGGAAGTTGTCCTCGATGCCCGGCACAGCAAGGATCATCAGGCCTCCTAGAACCCCAAGTAGGCGCGACGGACTTCGTCGTTGGCCCGCAGCTCGTCCGCGCTCCCGGTCACGACGATGGTCCCGGCCTCCAGCACGTAGGCGCGGTCGGCGATGCCCAGGGCGAGGCTGGCGTTCTGCTCGACGATGAACATCGTCACCCCCTCCTGCTCGTTGAGCTCGTCGAACTTCCTGAACAGGTCCTGGATGATGATCGGAGCCAGGCCGAGCGACGGCTCGTCGAGCAGCAGCAGGCGCGGCCGGCTCATCAACGCGCGCGCTACGGCGAGCATCTGCTGCTCGCCGCCGCTCAGGCTCCCGGCCTGCTGCCGCCGGCGCTCGGCCAGCCGCGGGAACATCTGGAACCAGCGGTCCATGTCGGCTCGGATGCTGGACCGCTCCTTGCGGGCGTACGCGCCGACCTCCAGGTTCTCCTCCACCGTCAGCTCGGGGAACGTCCCCCGTCCCTGCGGTACGTGGGCGATGCCGAGCGCCGCCATCTTCTCCGGCCGCTTCCCGACGAGCTGAGTTCCGTCGAACTGGATGTCGCCCTTGGTGCCGACCATCTGGCAGATGGCGCGCACCGTGGTCGTCTTCCCGGCACCGTTGGCGCCGAGCAGGACCACGACCTCGCCCTCGTCCACGCGCAGGTCGAGCCCGCGGAGGACCTGCACCGGCCCGTACGCGGCGTGGACGTCGCGCATCTCCAGGAGCGCCGTCACGCGGTGCTCCCGAGGTACGCCTCGATCACGAGCGGGTTGTTCTGCACGTCCTCCGGGCGACCTTCGGCGATCTTCCGGCCGAAGTCGAGCACGACCACCTTGTCCGAGATGCCCATCACGAGCTGCATGTGGTGCTCGACGAGGAGGATGGTGAGCTCGTGCTCGTCGCGCAGCAGCTGGATGGTCTTGCCGAGCTCGTCGACCTCGGCGTGGGTGAGGCCGGAGGCCGGCTCGTCGAGCAGCAGGAGCTCGGGTCGGGCCGCCATCGCCCGGGCCAGCTCGATGCGCTTGAGCGTGCCGTACGGCAACCCCATGGCGGGGCGCAGGGCGTACGCGGTCAGGCCGAGGGACGCCAGGATGTCCATCGGCGTCCTGCTGCAGTCGTCGCTCTTCGCGCCGGACGCCGATGCGCAAGGGAGCGGTGGCGAAGTTGACCCGGGTCTTGCTGTGGGCACCGACCATGACGTTCTCGAGCACCGTCAGCCGGGGGAAGAGCGCCAGGTTCTGGAACGTCCGGGCGATCCCCAGCCGGGCGATGCCGTGGGCGGGCACGTCCAGGATCTCCTGGTCCTTGAACTCCAGCCGTCCGCTGGTCGGCTGGTAGATGCGCGACACCACGTTGAAGAGCGTCGTCTTGCCGGCGCCGTTGGGACCGATCAGGCCGCAGATCTCGCCCCGCTCGACCGAGAACGTGAGCTCGTCCAGGGCCACGATGCCACCGAAACGGACGCTGACGTCACGCACGTCGAGAACCGACAACGACTCACCATCCCCCATGCGAGTTCGCGGCACCGTAGCAAACGGGCCTGCGGCCCCTTCTCGCCGTCCCGCCGTCCGCCGGCCTGACCGACCACCTCAGCGGGCGACCACCACGCCCTCCCACGGACGCAGGTGGAGCCCGTCGTCCGTACCCACGGTCTGCCGGCCGGCCGTCGACAGCAGGACCTCGCCGCTGACGTCGACCCGCTGGGTCACGCTCGAGAAGTTGAGGACGACGGTGGTCCCCGCCCCCCGGCGGAAGGCCCAGACGCCGTCGGGCGACTCCAGCGGCTCGTACGTCCCTCGGCGCAGGTCCTCGTGCTCGCGCCGCAGCGCCAGCAACGTTCGGCAGAAGGAGAGGATGGAGTTGGGGTCGTCCCGCTGCACCTCGACGCTGACGGCGTCGTTGTCGCCGATGGGCAGCCACGGCGTCGTGCCGGCAGACGTGAAGCCGGCGCCCTCCCCGCCCCTCCAGTGCATCGGCGTCCGCTCGGGGTCCCGGCCCTCCAGCGCCGGCCAGTTGCGGATGCCCACCGGGTCCTTGAGCTGCGACCGGATCATCGGGGTGTCGGGCATGCCGATCTCGTCGCCGTAGTAGAGGACCGGCGTGCCCCGGATGGTCAGCAGCATGAGCATCCCGAGGCGGATCCGGCGGTCGTCGTTCTGGGCCCAGCGGGTGGGGAACCGGCTGTGGTCGTGGTTGGACCCGGTGTACACCGGCCACGCGCCCTCCGGGAGCGCGGCCTCGGTGTCGGCCACGAACTGGCGGAGCGGCTCGGCATGGAACGGCGACCGCAGGAACGGGAAGTTGAAGGCCAGCTGGAGCTCGTCGCCCTCGCCGTAGAAGCGGGCCAGCCGCTCCGATCCGGCCACGTAGGTCTCGCCGAGCAGCAGGCGGGGCGGGTCGTACGTCTCGGCCAGCCGGCGCCAGCGCCGCAGCACGTCGTGGAGCTCGGGCCGCTCGGCGTTGAAGCGCTCGGCCTCGTGGTCGACCCAGAAGTCGACCGCCGGGTTGTCGCGCAGGTGCTTGTCCTTCACGATCATGTGGCAGACGTCGATGCGGAAGCCGGCGATGCCGCGGTCGAACCAGAAGCGCAGGATCCGGTCGAACTCGTCCCGCAGGTCCTCGTTCCACCAGTTCAGGTCGGGCTGCTCGGCCACGAAGTGGTGGAGCCACCACTGCCCGGTCACCTCGTCGAAGCTCCACGCCGGCGCGTTCAGGAACTCGCTGCGCCAGTTGTTGGGCACGGCACCGTTGGGATCTCCGGCGGGCGTGCCGTCGGCCCAGACGTACCAGTCCCGATGGACCGCGTCGCCGCGAGCTGCGAGCGTCCTGGAACCACGGGTGCTGGTCGCTCGAGTGGTTGGGGACGAGGTCCATGACGATGCGGAGGCCTCGCCGATCGGCCTCGGCCACCAGCTCGTCGAGGTCGTCCAGGGTGCCGAGATCGCGGTCGATGCCGCAGTAGTCGGAGACGTCATAGCCCCAGTCCATGTTGGGCGACGGCGTGATCGGGCTGAGCCAGAGCCCGTCGACACCCAGCCAGGCCAGGTGATCGAGGTGCCGGGTGATGCCCTGGAGGTCGCCGATGCCGTCCCCGTTCGCGTCGGCGAACGAGCGGGGGTAGATCTGGTAGAGGACGCCGTCGACCCACCAGGGCTGGGCGCCGGACGCCGCAAGGCCGCTCATGCGTTGGTCACGATCCGGGCCTGCGCGACGGCGCTGTCGTCGCGGACCAGGTCCACGACCGCCGCCGCGATGTCCTCGGGAGCCAGCATGGTCAGCCCGGAGAGGATCGGTTGCAGCCACACCGCGGGCCGGGTGCCGTCGCCGGTGTGGAGGTTGGTCATGTCCGTGTCGACCACGCCGGGCAGGACGGCGTTGACCCTGATGCCCTCGTCGGCCAGCGCCGCACAGGACTCGGTGATGCGGACGACGCCGACTTTGGTGGCGCTGTACACGGGGTCCGTGGGCATGGGCCTCAGCGCGGCGGTGGACGACGGTGTTGACGATGCAACCACCTCCCCGTTTGCGCAGCGCCCGTATGCCCTCCTGGGTCCCCATCGCCACACCGCCGAGGTTGACGGTGATGACCTTCATGATCCGCTCCAGTTCCGACTCGGGCCAGATCGGCTCGCCACTGATGAGGCCGGCGTTGTTGTGGACGATGTCGAGACCGCCGAAGGTGGACTCGGCCGCCGCGAACATCGTCCGCACGTCGTGGGGGAAGGCGACGTCGACCTTCACGAACGCGGCTGAACCAGCGAGGTCCTCCTCGATGCGCCGGACCGTCTCCGTGCCGCCGATGTCGTCCATGTCGGCCACCATCACAGCGGCCCCTTCGGCGGCCAGGGCCACCGCGCTGGCCCGACCGATCCCGGTGCCACCTCCCGTCACGAGGGCCACTTTGCCTGCGATGTCCATGCCCCGATTCCTAACAGGCCGGGAGGAGGGATCGGACCCGGACGCTGGCACGCTGTGGGGGTGGAGACAGAGGCGGCCAAGCCGGCGGAGGAGTCGCCGAGCCGCGACGGCATCACCGACAACGGCCGACAACGCCGCGACGACGCCGCGGATGAAGGGGTGCGGGCGACCCCCTGGTGGCACAGCCCGTGGCGGCTCCTCGTGCTCGGGGCGGCGGTGCTCTTCCTCGGCCTCGCCGCGGGCTACGCGTTCTTCGGCGGTGACTCCGGACGGGGCTCGGGGTCGACGGTCGACGTCGGGTTCCTGCAGGACATGCGCGCCCACCACGACCAAGCGGTGAGCATGGCGTTCACCTACCTGGAGAAGCCGGCCGGCGAGCAGGACGCCGTCCTGCGCTCGATGGCCAAGACGATCATCGCCGACCAGCAGTTCGAGAACGGCTACATGGTCGGTCTGCTCCTCGAGATGGGAGCGGACCCGGCCAACGAGACCGGGCAGGCCATGGCCTGGATGGACCAGCCCGTCCCGCTGGAGCGCATGCCCGGCATGGCGACGGAGGCCCAGCTCGACGAGCTGCTGGCGGCCACCGGGCCCGAGGCCGACGCCCTCTTCGTCGAGCTGATGTCCGCCCACCACGAGGGTGGCATCCACATGGCCGAGCACGCCGCCGAGCACGGCAGCCGGGCCGACGTCCGCTCCTTCGCTGACCGTGTGGCGACGAACCAGCGGGGCGAGATCGTCGACCTCCGCAACGCCCTCGCCCGCGCCCAGGCCTGACCCCGGCACTTCCCCGACCCTCCCTGACAGGGCCCGCGGTTCGTCAGCCGCCGCGGCCCATCAGGCGCCGCACAATCGTTCCTGGCCGATCTGGCCGCAGCAGTCGCCCGATTCTCGGCCATGAACGGTTCTGGGGCGGCGAGGGTGGCCCGGGCGAAGCTGGAGGGAGCGCCGTAGCCTGACGGCATGCGTCGTCGGATCGCGGTCGCGCTCGTCGTGTCTGGCCTGGTCGTGGCCTGCTCGACGCAGGTCGACCGGGTGGCGGTGGGCCCGACGCCGGCGACGCCCGAGACGCCTGCGACGACCGTGACGGCGTCCTCGGGCAGCGGGTCCGGGGACACCGCCGGCACGACGGCGCCTCCTTCGACCCTGGCGCCCGCCCCTCTGGCGAAGGCGATCACCGACGCTCCCGCTGTCCAGGTGGCCGGCGCCCGCGCCGAGCAGGCCTACGACGCCTTCCTGGCCCAGGTCATCCTGGACCTGGACTCGTTCTGGGTCACGGCCTACCCCGCCATCGCGGGCGGAGCGGCGTACGAACCCCTCGAGCGCGGGGTCTGGCCGGTGTGGCCCGAGGCCGACGGCGTGCCGGGCTGCGGCGGCGAACGGCGCACCAGCTACCCCGAGATCGAGGACAACGCCTTCTACTGCCCCGACGAGGACTTCATCGCCTTCGACGACACCTTCCTCTTCCCTCGACTGGAGGACGACTTCGGGCGCTACACGGTGGCCATGGTGCTCGCCCACGAGTGGGGACACGCCATCCAGGCGCGGCTCGGCTCATCCCTCCCCGGGGTGATCACCGAGCTCCAGGCCGACTGCTTCGCCGGGTCGTGGATGGATCGCGTCCGGGACGGAAGCGCGGCCGGTCTGCAGCTCACGGACCCGGACCTGCGCCTCGCCATCACCGGCATCCTCGAGTTCCGTGACTCGCCGGGGACGTCGGCCGAGGACGAGGGGGCCCACGGCAGCGCGTTCGACAGGCTGGGCAGCTTCCAGGACGGTCTGGAAGGTGGCGCCCTGGCCTGCGAGGCCTATTCGGCATCGCCGCCGGTCGTCCTCGAGTTGCCCTTCAACAGCCTCGACGAGGCGCGGACGCAGGGCGACATGCCGCTCGAGACGCTGGTCAACTCGGTGCCCGCCGATCTCGACCGCTTCTGGGGCGAGTTGCTGGAGCGGTCCGGCACGGTGTTCGGAGGTCTGAGCCAGACCGTCCGGACCTACGCCTCCGGCGGCCCGTACCCCCGGTGCCGTGGGCTGACGACCTCCGATTTCGAGCAGGGGGTCGTGTACTGCCCCAGTCCGGAGTTCGTCGCCTACGAGCAGGGTGGGGCCAACGCCCGGCTCCACACCACCATCGGCGACTTCTCGGTGGGCGTGCTGTTCGCCGACCGGTGGGGGGAGGCCGTCCAGCACCGCCTCGGGCTGACCACCGAAGGCACGCCGGCCGCGCTCCAGCGGGACTGCCTGACCGGGGTCTGGGTGGAGGACGTGGTGCCGCGGCCGACGCGCCAGCAGGACTTCAACATCTCCCCCGGCGACCTCGACGAAGCCGTCCGGACCTACCTGCTGTTCACCGAGGACGCGGAGGAGTCGGCCGAGGCCGCGCTGGCCCGCATCGGTTCGTTCCGGAACGGCGTGTTCACCGGCCTGGAGAGCTGCGGCCTCTGAGCCCAGCGGGGCCGGCAGTACCCTCGGCGCCCATGGCCGGCGAACCGCAGACGCTCGCGGCCATCGACGTCGGCACCAACAGCTTCCACCTCGTCGTGGCCCGCGTGACCGGCGAGGACCGCTTCGAGGTGATCACCCGCGAGAAGGAGATGGTCCGCCTCGGGTCCGGCCGGGGTGACATGAAGCGACTGAAGCCCGACGCCATCGCCCGCGGTGTGGAGACGTTGCGCCGCATGAAGCAGATCGCCGACATCGACGGCGCCCCCGTCCGGGCCGTGGCCACGAGCGCCGTCCGGGAGGCGGAGAACCACACCGAGTTCGTCACGGCGGCGCGGGCGCAGGCGGGGGTCGAGGTCGAGGTCATCTCCGGCGTGGAGGAGGCCAGGCTCATCCATCTCGGCGTGCTCCAGGCCGTGCCGGTGTTCGACCGCCGTCTCCTCCTGTGCGACATCGGCGGCGGCTCGACCGAGATCCTGGTCGGTGAGCGGGGTGAGGTGCTCACGGCCCGCAGCTTCAAGCTGGGCGCCGTCCGGCTCACCAACCGGTTCTTCCCCGGGCAGCGGCTGCACCCCGGCGCGGTGTCGTCCTGCCGGGGTTTCGTGCGCTCGACGCTGTCGCCGTACGGCCGCGAGGTGGCCGGACACGGCTTCGAGGTGGCGGTCGGGTCGTCCGGCACCATCCAGGCCGTGGCCGCCATGGCCCAGGCCGCATCGGGGGGTGAGCCGCCCCGCTCCTTCAACCGCTTCCGTCTCACGGCCGACGACGTTCGCGACGTGTGCAAGGAGCTGATCGCCGCGCCGAGCGTCAAGCAGCGCAGCCGCCTCCCCGGGCTGGACGCCAACCGGGCGGACATCGTGCTGGCCGGAGCGCTGATCCTCGAGGGGGTGCTGGAGACCTTCGACGTCGACGAGCTGGAGTGCTCCGACTACGCACTCCGGGAGGGGGTCCTGCTCGACACGATCCAGCGGACTCGCGGCGGCTCGCTCCACCACCTGCGGGACGTGTCACGGCGGAGCGTCGCGCACCTGGCCGCGCTGTGCGACGACGAGCCCGAGCACTCCGCTCATGTCGCCCGCCTGGCGCTCGAGCTGTTCGACGGTCTGGTCGCCCTGCCGGACGTTCCGGCGCTGGAGGGTCTGGGGGAGCCGGCCCGGGAGTACCTGGAGGCCGGCGCGCTCCTGGCCAACGTCGGCCTGTTCATCTCCCACAGCCGACACCACCTGCACTCGTACTACGTGATCCGCAACAGCGAGGTCCTCACCGGGCTGACCGACGACGAGATCGAGATCATCGCCCTCCTCGCCCGGTACCACCGCAAGAGCTCCCCCAAGCTCCGCCACCGCGAGTTCGCCCGCCTCGACGCCGCCGATCAGCACCTGGTGCGAGGTCCTCTCGGCCATCCTGCGGGTGGCCATCGGACTCGACCGCAGCCACGACCATCGGGTCGCGTCGACCCGATGCCGGCGCGAGCCCGACGGCATCGTGATCCAGGTGGTCCCGGCCGGGACCGGCGCCATCGAGCTGGAGCTCTTCGCCGCCGACCAGCGCCGCGACCTGCTCGAGGAGATCCTGGCCTGCCGGGTCACCCTCGAGATCTCCTCCTGACGGCTGGACGCGACGGAAGCGGTCGCGGCCGCCGTACGCTGGACGGAGCCGGGTCCGGACGCCCGGAGGTCCCGGAGGGCGATTCGTGCGACAACTTGACCTCGTGGTGCCCGGCGTGACCGCGGGCGCTCGCCCCCCGGGCGTGCGGGGCCGGCGCGCCGTCGTGGGCCTGACCGCAGGCGTGCTCGTCATCGGCCTCGCGGCGTGCGGTGGCAGCGGCGCCGACGGGTCCAACCCCGGCTCGCTCGTCCCTCCGCAGTCCCTGTCGGCCTCGACCACCGCACCCCCGACCACCGTCCCGACGTCCGAGGGCGCCGCGACCACCACGGCGGACACGGCCGCGGCCACGGCCGAGCCGCCCATCACCGCTCCCCCGCTCTCCGCCTTCACCGGTGATCCCTTCTTCGACCCTGGTGACGCCGCCCCCGGCGCGCCCGGGGAGATCATCCGGTCGCGCCCCATCACGACGACGCTCCAGGGCGCCAACGTGTGGCAGGTCCTCCACTGGTCGCGCACCGCCGAGGACCAGCCCGTCGCGGTCTCAGCCACGGTCGTGGCGCCCACCGCTCCGTCCGGCTCGCCGCGCCCGGTCTTCGCCTACGCCCACGGCACCACCGGCCTCGGTGACCAGTGCGCCCTCTCGGCCCAGATCGCCGACGGCACCGCGGTCGAGCTGAGCGTGCTCCCGGTGCTCGTCTCCCAGGGTCTGACCGTGGTCATCCCCGACTACCAGGGCCTCGGCACCCCCGGCGACCACCCGTACCTCGTGGGCCAGTCGGAGGGGCGGAACCTCCTGGACGGGATCCGTGCCGCGGGTCGACCTGGAGGGCACGGGCTCGACGCCCGAGTCCAACGCGGTCGTCTGGGGCCACTCCCAGGGTGGCGGCGCGGCGGCCTTCACCGCCGAGCTCCAGCCGACGTACGCACCCGAGATCCCGCTCGTCGGGGCCATCGCCGGCGCCCCGCCGGCCGACGTGGCGACGTCCAGCCTGGGCACGATCAGCCCGTCCTACCGGGGGTTCGTGCCCATGATCGTGGCCGGGCTGCGGGCCGGGTACCCGGCGCTCGCCGCCGACGACGAGGCGCTCGGCGCCGACGGCCGGCAGGCGCTGGCCGACGTCAGCGGCACCTGCGTGGGTGAGGCGCTGGCCGCCTTCAACGGCCGCGACGTCGCCGCGCTGTTCGCCGGCCTCCCCGTCGACGATCCCCAGTGGCGCGACGCCCTCGCTGCCAACCGGGCCGGTGACCGCCCGACCGACGTACCGATCTTCATCTACCACGGTGCCGACGACGACCTGGTTCCCCCGGCCATGAGCGCCAGCCTCTTCGACCGCTACTGCGCCTCGGGGGTCAACGCGTCCCGCACCGTGTACCCGGGCACGGACCACGTGTCGGTGCTCACGGCGGCGTTCGGCGACATCGCCGCGTTCACGCTCGCCCGGTTGAGCGGCCAACCGGCGGTCAGCGGCTGCGGCTGACCCCGGTTGATCAGGGGCGCGTCAGGGTGTGGAGGTAGGCACGGCCCCGGCCCCACCCTGACCCACCGTGGTCGGTGTGGTGGTGGGTGCCGCGGTCGGCGGCGGAGGAGGCTGGGTGGGCGCCGGGGTGTCCGGCGGGCGGGTCTCCGGCGGGAGTGTCGTCGTCGTGGTGGTGGACGAGGTCGTCGTCGTGTAGCTCGGGTCCGGCGTGTTGAACGGCGGCACCTGGGCGCCGTAGGCCTCCGGCTCCTTCACGCCGTCGAAGACGAAGATCTGGTCACCCTTGGCCACGAGGCTCGGGAAGTAGTTGCCGACGTGCATGGGGATGCGCACGCAGCCGTGCGACGCCGGGTACGGAGGGACGTTCCCGGCCCCGTGCACCGCGATGCCGTAGTTGAAGTAGACGGGGTTCCACATGCGGCCGAGCTCGGCGTCCCGCCACCCGTCGTAGCGCCGGTTGAAGTTGAACACTCCGCCCGGCGTGACCGACTGGCCGCAGATGCCCTTCTCCTCCTCGGTGCCGTCGTCCTTGTCCACCGTGACGACCTCGCACCAACGCTGGTTGCTTCCCGAGGAGATGTGGGTGATGAGCAGCGGACGGTCGTCCCGGAAGACGACCATGACCTGCTGGGGGAGGTACACCTCGACGTGGGTCGCCGTGCTCTCCGGGCGCAGGGGCGCGACGTTGAGGGGGCCTCGCATCTGATCCCACATGGCCGGGGTGACCTGCCCGGTCACCTTGTCGGCCGGGGTGCCGAGCACCAGCTTCTCGTAGGCCCAGACGGCTTGGATCGTCGAGGGGCCGTAGACGCCGTCGACGCCCCCGGGATCGAACCCGATGTCGTAGAGGCGCTCCTGGACCATCTTGACGTCATCGCCTGTCGCTCCCTCGACCAGTTCCAGCGCCAGCGGCCGTGTGGCCAGGCTGCTGGTGCTCGCACCCGCGGTCGTCTCGGGGGGCGGCGCCGAGAAGGTGCTGGCGACGGTCGAGGCGTCCGCCGCACCGGCTTCGTCGTCACGGGACCGCTCGATCGCCCCCCAGCCGGCCACGCCGGCGAAGGCCACCACCGCCACGACAGCCGGCGCCCATCTGCGCACGGTGGTGTG
Source organism: uncultured Acidimicrobiales bacterium (assembly GCA_963813375.1). Lineage (GTDB taxonomy): Bacteria > Actinomycetota > Acidimicrobiia > Acidimicrobiales > Ilumatobacteraceae > DASTFY01. The sequence goes on from CAWEYT010000016.1 coordinate 103,905, forward strand.
GTCGACAGGTGGCACGTCGCAGCTCCGCTCCGATCAGTGGGTTCGCGTCCTGGCGCGCCGGAGCCTCCGGGGGGCCAGGCAGCGGCCCAGCGTACCAATGGCCCTCGGCCAACCACCCGCAGGACCGGCTCGGACCGGGACCTTTCTCAGGCCGGCGTGACGGGCCGCAGCGCCCGCAGCTCCCGCCGGAGCGCCCACATCTCCCGCAGGATCGTGGCGATCACGGCCGGCGAGCTCAGCGTCGACACCCCCCGGGTCCGGGGGAAGTAGTCCACGCCGAACTGGACGATGTTGAAGCCCAGCTTGTGGGCTCGCACGACCAGCTCGGCGTCGATGAACGAACCCTCGCTCACCAGCGTCATGTGGTCCAGCACCGACCGCCGGCACAGCTTGAAGGCGAAGTTGATGTCCCGCACCCGGACGCCGAAGAGGATCCGGACCAGCACGTTGTAGATGGTCGAGTACATGCTGCGGATGTAGCCCTCGCCCGTGCGGTCGAGCCGGTAGGCGCTCACCAGATCGGCGTCGTAGTGGCGCAGCACCCGGCAGGCCTTGATCAGCTCGTCCATGTCGAAGGGCAGGTCGGCGTCCGTGTACAGCACGAGGTCGCCCGTGGCGGTGGCGAAGCCGGTCTTGATCGAGCCGCCCAGCTTGCGGTTGCGCGGTTGGTGGACGACGACCACCCGGGGATCGGCCTCAGCGGCCTCGTCAGCCAACCGCCCGGTGGCGTCGGTCGATGCATCGTCAACGATGATCAGCTCGTAGTCGCCGATCTCGTCCAGGGCCAGGAGCGACTCACAGGCCTCGTGCGCGGCACCGAGCGCCCGAGCAAGGTAGGCCTCTTCGTTCCACATCGGGAAGAAGATCGACAGCTTCTTGAACGCCGCCACCCGCCGGAGGGTAGTGGCCGCTCTCCGTCGTCAGGGGTCGGCCAGGCGACGAAAGGGCCCCTCGGGCGGGACACCGTCCACCATGTCGGCGAGCACGCGGCCGATGAGCGGCACGAACTTGAACCCGTGCCCCGAGCACGCGGACCCGACGATGACCGGTCCCCGGCGGTCCACCAGGAACCGCTCGTCCGGGGTGGTCGTGTACAGGCAGGTCGTGCCGGCCATCGGCTCGGGCCGCACGCCCGGCATCCATTCCTCGACGTAGCGGACGAGCCCGTCGACGTAGTCCGGGTCGGGGACGTCCCGCCGGCGGTCCGGGTCGATGGCGTCGCCCTCGTGGTGGCCGCCCACCTTGAGACCGATGCCCGGCGACGGGAGCGCGTACCAGAAGCGTTCGGTGTGGTGGATGACGCTGGCCCATCGCTCCCACTGATCCCGCTCGACCGTGGGCGGGAAGTGGACGAGCTGCTCTTCGGTCACCCGCAGGGACGGCAACGGCAGGCCGGCGGAACTGGCCGGCCCGATGGTCCTGCCCACCCATCCGCCGGCCGTCACGACCGCGGTCGACGCTCGGAGCTCCTCGCCACCGGCCTGCACACGGACACCGTCGCCGCTGATGCTGACCGTCGCCGGGCCGACCCCGCACCGCACGTCCGCACCATGATCGTTCGCTCTCCGGAGCAGCGCGGCGACCGTGGCGTCGGCCCGGCACCGCCCGGCCGTGGGCTGGTGGACCACCACGCCCTGGAAGCGCAGGTGGGGCCAGCGCTCGTCGGCCTCGGCGGGAGGCAATCGCTCGAACGGCACGCCGGCGGCGGCCATGGCCGCGGCCAGTGCGTCGACGGTGGCCGGGTCGCCGTGATCGAGGGCGCCGGTCCGGTCGAGCAGGGTCTCTCCGGCATCGTCCTGCAGCTCGTCCCAGAGCGGCCGGGCCTCGATGACCAGCCTGACCATCACGGGATCGGCGTAGGCGTAGCGGAAGATGCGACTGGCCCCGTGGCTGCTCCCGCGGGTGTGCCCGGCGTCGAACTGCTCGACCAGCGCCACCCGCCGGCCACGACGGGCCAGCCACCAGGCGGCGGCCGAGCCCATGGCGCCCGCCCCGACGACGACGGCGTCGTAGCGGGCGGTCATGGGGTCCCGGCCGTCGTGGACTCTGCGGCGGAGTCGCGCTGATCCAGCCGTGAGTGCTGGGCCGCTTCCCGCAGCGCTCGCTGGATGAGGAGCGGATCACCCAGGCGGCGGCGCAACTCGCGCTCGAGGCCGCCGATCGGGAAGAGGTTCTGCGGCGCGCGGGGATCCTTGTGCGGTGACGAGGCGAAGCGCGGCAGCACGACGGCCAGCTGATCGGCCACGGCGATGGCCCGCTCCGGCCCGACGTCGACCGCGGTCTCGCAGCGCACAACGCCCGCCCAGGGATGGCTGACCTCACCGGGCAGCCGCAGGTACCAGCTGTGGCGGGCGAACCGCTCTCCCATGCAGAACACGGGCGTGCGCTGTCCCGCGGCGAGGGCGCCGATCACCCCGTGCAACGCGGCCGGCAGATAGCTGACATGGTGCGTCTTGATGTAGCCGACCGTGCCGGGCAGTCCGCGCCTGGCACCCAGCGGTCCGTCGACGACGAGCAGCTCTCCGGGCGCCGCCGCGCCGGCGCTGACCCCCACGCTGACCTCGAGCTCGAGGTCCGCCATGGCGCCCTGCAGGGCCAGCGACAGCGTGTCGGGGTCGTCGGCCGCCGTCGCGCGGAGCGCGAACGGACCGCAGCGCGTCTCGATCGGCGCGGCACCACCGGCGCGGCAGAACACGGCGCGGGACACCTCGGCGCCGACGACGCGGGCCCGGCCCGGGATGCCGGCGGGTTCGTCACGAGGGCAGCACCGCACGACACCGGCGGCGTAGCTGGCGCAGATGCCGGGGCGCACCTCGCCGGCCGCGCCGGTCACCCACACCCGGGCCTCGATCCTGCGCACGCCGTCCACGAACAGCACAGGCTGGTTCTCGTTCGCGGGCGCGAGCGGCGGGGGCGTGATCGGACCCCACCCCGCGAGCGGCCGTTCGACCTCCAGATCGACGACCACATCGGTCTCGGCCAGGGCTCCACCCTCGGCCGGCGAGCCGTACTCGGGCGCCCAGGTCTCGACGGCGAACCTCACTGGTCCACCCGCTCGATCGTGGAGGAGCGAGGCTGCCGGCGCACCTCGAAGCGGACGGGGACCCGCTCGGCCAGCTCGGGCACGTGGCTGACCAGGCCCACCATGCGGCCCCTCGCCCCCAGGTCCTCCATGGCGCCGGCGACGACGTCCAGCGTGGCGGCATCGAGGGTGCCGAAGCCCTCGTCGAGGAACAACGACTCCAGGCGGGCGCCGGTGCCCGAGCGGGCCACCTGCTCGGCCAGGGCCAGGGCCAGGGCGAGCGAGGCGAGGAACGTCTCGCCGCCGGACAACGTGCGGGCCAGCCGGGCCTCGTCGGCGTTCCGGTGATCGATGACGACGAAGCTCCCCCGCTCGTCGACCGACAGCGAGTAGGCGCGTTCGGACAGCTCGTGGAGGAGGGTGGACGCCGCGGCGCAGAGGTCGTACAGGACGTGGTCGAGCACCCACCTCTCGAAGCGGTTGGCGTGCAGTTCCTGCTTCAGCGCGGTGGCGACGCGGACCCGGCGAGCGAGGTCCGCGTCCCGCTCGGTCAGGAGGCGGTGTTCGGCGGCCGCCTCCTGCAGGGTGGCCACCCGTTGCGCACTGCGGACGTGCGCCTCGACGGCCACGTCGCGATGCGGCCGGCCGGTCGGGTCGAGGCCGGCGTCCATCAGCGCGCCGTCGAGCTCGCCCACGCGCTTGCGGCACTCGTCGTCGGCGGCCGCCGCCTCCGCCTCCAGCCCGATCAACTCGGCTTCGAGCTCGGCGCGTCGCCCGGCCGACCAGGCCGTCAGGGCCTGCCACGCTCCGGTCAGCGTGGAGCGGTCAGCCGGCGGAGGCGCCAGTTCGGCAACGCCGTCCCGAGCTCGGTCGAACACCTCCCAGCGCTCCCGCTCGGCCTCGGTCGCCAAGACCAGCTGGCGAGCGGCCTGCTGCCGTTCGGCCGTGGCGCGGTCGCGGGTCCGTTCGGCCGTCGCGACCGCCTCGTCCGCCGCGGCCACGCGGGCCAATCCGGCCGAGACGTCGGCCGCGGGCGGCGCACCTTCGAGGACGGCACAGTGCGCGAGCCGGTCGGCGTCGGCGCGCGCCGCCCGCTCGTCGGCCCGGGCCACGGCGACCTCGGCTTCGCGCACGGACCGGGCCGCGGCCGCCTCGTCCTCGTTCGCCCGTTCCCGGGCCGCCCGGGCGTCGGCCAGCTCGGCCGGCTCGTCGTGGTGGGGGACGCTCGTGACGGGCTGGTCGCAGACCGGGCACGGCTCGCCGACCACGAGCAGGCCACGCAGGGCCGCCGCACGGTGCTCGGCGACCAGCGCGTCGTACGCGCCGCACAGGGCCTCGACCTCGCGCGCCGCCGCCTCGTGCGCCGTCACGGCCGCGGCGGCCCGCTGGCGCGCAGTGTCCAGATCGGCCGCGGCCTTCCTGGCCCGCTTGTCGACGGCCGGCTGCTCCTCGTGGGCCCGCTGCCAGCGTTCGAGCGGCCCACGATCCCCGGCGGCCCGTCGTTCGTCGCGGGCGCCGTCGAGCGCGGCGATGGCGGCCGCCTCCCCGTCCTCGGCCGCGGCGACCCCGGATCGGGCCTGCTCGACGCCGCCGGCCAGGTCCTCGACATCGGACGGCGGTCGCAGAGCCCCGAGGAGGCCGAGCAGCTGCCCCTGCCGCGCCACCGCGGCGCGGCGGTCATCGCGCCGCCGCTCGGCCGCGGCCAGCGCGGGCAGGCGGTCCTCCACGGTGCGGACGAGGGCCTCCAGCCGCTCGCATCGCCCCTGCTCCTCGGCCACGGCCTCAGGGGTGGCGGCGGCCAGCGCGGCCAGGTGGGAGGTCAGCTCCGTGCGCTCACCCTCCAGGCGTCCAGCCACCTGCCCGGCCGCCTCGCGGACGGTGTCGAACAGGCCGAGCTCCAGCAGGCGGACGAGCAGGTCCTGCCGCTCGGCCGGCTTGGCCTGGATGAACCGGGTGAACTGGCCCTGCGGCAGGACCACGCACGTCGTGAACTGCTGGGAGGTGAGCCCGAGCAGGGCGGCGATCTCCGCGTCCAGCTCCCGTGCGTTGCCCGCCACCACCTCCCCGGCCCGCTCCAGCCGGGCTTCCCGCGTCGTCGCCTTCCCGTCGCGGAGGCGCACGACCCGGACGGCGGTCCAGCGCTGACCGCCGAGGTCGAAGTCGAGCCGCACCCGGGCCTCGGTGCGACCCTGCGACACGACCGGGGCCACCTGACGTTCATCCAACCGGGGGACCGTGCCGTAGAGGGCGAAGATCATGGCGTCGATCACGCTCGACTTCCCTGCTCCGGTCGGACCGGCCAGCGCGAACAGCTCGACGCCCTCGAAGTCGATGACGGTGCGCTCGCGGAACGAGGTGAACCCCTCCAGCTCCAGCCGGACGGGCCTCATCCGGCGTGCTCCTCGACGAGCTCGGTGAAGAGCGCCAACAGCTCGTCGTCGACGGCACCACGGGTCTCGGTCAGGTAGCGACGGAACAGCGTGGTGGGATCGAGCGTCGTGCGATCGAGCAGCCCCGGCTCGGACACGGCGGCGCGGCCGGCGGCGGGCGCGGCATCCGGCCTGAGGATCTGGACGTCGACGCACTCGGGGAAGTTCTCCCGCACCTGTTCGGCCAGGCCGACCCGGGGAGTCTCCCGCAGACGTACCCGCAGGAAGTCGTCACCGGTCGTCCCGGCCTGGGCCAGCACGGCATCGAGCGGGCCGTCCAGCGTCCGCAGGCGGCGGCCGCTCCTGAGCACCCGCTCCTCCACCTCGACCGGTCGCCCGGGATGGGCCTCGACGAGCAGCACGCTCTTCACATCGGCCGTCTCGCCGAAGTCGAGTTGGAGCGGCGAGCCGGCATAGCGGATGGGGCACGGCCCGGGGATCGTCTGACTGCGGTGCAGGTGACCGAGCGCGACGTACTGCAGGCTCGGCGGGAAGGCGGTGGCCGAGACGCCGTAGTCGAAGATCGTGTGCGCCTCCCGCTCGCCGCCGCCGAGCATCCCGCCCAGCGCGAAGAGATGGGCCACCAGCACGCTGACGCGGTCAGGCCGAAGGCCCGCTGTGAGGGCGCCGATGAGGTGCCGCAGCCGCTCGCCGTACGCCTGCGCCTGCTGGTCGGCGGCGGTGGCCATCAGCTCGTCGGCCCGGACCACCCACCGTTGCGACAGGAACGGGAGCAGAGCCACGTCGGCCTGCTCGCGCCCGTCCCGGGAGCTGACCTCGACGACGCCGCCCTCGTCCGGCCGCCGGAACGACGCCACCATGGTGACCTGGCCCAGTTCGAGCAGCGGAGCGACGGCCTGGAGGCGGCGCTCGTTGTCGTGGTTGCCGGACACCACCACCACGTGGGCCCCTGGGCGGGCGAGGGCGAGGAGCGCGCCGTAGACGATCTGCTCGCTCTCGGCCGTCGGTGCCGCGGTGTCGAACAGGTCGCCGGCCACGATCACCGCGTCCACCTGTTCGGCGGCGGCGAGGGCGGCGATCTCGTCGAGCACGGCGCGGTGCTCGTCGGCCCGGCTGCGCCCGCGCATCGTCTTGCCGACGTGCCAATCCCCGGTGTGGAGGAACTTCACGGCAGTCCGGCGAAGGGATCGTCGGCTCCACCCCCGCTCCCGCCCGCGCCCCAGCCGGCCCTGCCTCGCTGGGTCGGGTGGCCCAGGCCGGGAACGGGAACTCGACCACGAGCGGAACCGGCAGCACGGGCTGCGCGACGAGCATCGTCCCCGGCTTCAGGATCTTCGCTCGATCCCGCTGCGCCGCGGGCAGGAAGCCGTACTCGCCCCTCGCAGCCTCCGCGGCATCGAGGCGGCCGACGACCCGCACGGCGGAGTTGGCCACGATCCGGCGCTCGACCTCGCTGGCCGTCTGCTGCGCGCCGAGCAGGATCATCCCCAGCGAGCGGCCTCGCTCGGCCACGTCCAGCAGGATCTCCTTGATCGGGCTGGACCCGTCCCGGGGCGCGTACTTGTTGAGCTCGTCCAGCACCACGAACTGGAGCGGCCGTGCCTGGCCGGCCCGCTCCTTGTCCTCGAAGGCCTTGCGCAGCACGACGCCGACGACGAAGCGCTTGGCCCGGTCGTTGAGGTTGTGGAGGTCCACCACCGTGACCTGACGCTCGAGGACGACGCGGTGACGCTCGGGGTCGGGCACGTCCGCGCGGACCAGGTGCTGGACGTGGGGCACCGCCCCGTACAGACGGCGGATGAACGCGTTGACCGTGCCGGCGCCGATGGCCGGCCCGGCCCAGTGCGGGTCCGGCCGCCCCTCCTCGTCCATCAGGCGGGCCTGGATGAGGTCGACGAGGGCGCGGAAGTTGCGCACCACCTCGCCCTCGATCGACACCGCGCCGTCGCCGGCCGGCCCCGCCTCCCGCAGCCGGGCGGTCACGTTGTGGACGACCATCGTGTACTGCTGGCGGTCGTCCTCGGCGTCCGCGAACAGGAAGGGCAACAGCTCCTGCCGGCAGAAGTCCTCCAGGGTCCAGAAGAAGGACACGATGTCGGTGTCCCGGCTGGCGACGTCGGGCACCGGCGTGGGCGCGCCGCGGCGGGGTGGCGCGAAGAAGGCCACGCTCGGGAAGGCGCCCACCGGCAGACCCACCCGGCCGTAGCGGGCCGCCTGCCGCTCGTCGAGCCGTTGGTTCGGCCGGTCCAGCCACAGCAGGTCCTCGCCCTTCACGTTGAAGACCAGGGCCTTGGTGTTGACGGCCTCGGCGCCGAGCACGCCGGACTCGAACAGGGAGTAGAGGAGGAACGTCGCGTAGCTGGTCTTCGTGGCGACGCCCGGAGATCCCGCTGATGTTGACGTGCGCGCCCCGGGTGCCGTCGACGAAGTCCAGGTCCAGGTAGAGCGGTTCGTCGTCCCGCGTGAGGCCGGCCGGGAGACGACGCTCCATCCCGTCGAAGAACAGCGCCTCGAACCGATCGGCCCCCACGGCCCGCCGCACGGGCGTGCCGGGGAGCGGAGGCACGAACACCTCCGGCTCGAAGCGGGTGGCGAGGACCTGCGCCGACTCGCTGACCTCGGCTGGGAGCACGCCGTCCTCGATGAGGAAGACGTCGCTGTCGAACCGTGCGCCTTCGTGGCGCGCCCGCACCTGGGCGACCACGCCGTAGATGCGGACCTGGTCGCCGGCGGGGAGGACGCGCTCCAAGGCGACGACATCGTCGAGCTGCAGGATGGAGCCGTCAGCCACGGCCACCCAGAAGTCCAGCGGGGTGGAGTCCTCCGTGCCGAGCACGCGGCCGGCCAGTGGCTCGACCGCTTGCTCTCCTGAGGCGGGCTCGTCCTGCGCGACCATCACGCCGACGCTACTCAGGGGGTGCGCGGCGCACGCTCGAACACGAAGAGGTGGTTGAGCCCGAGCTGGAACGTGGCGTGCTCGATGAGGGTCAGCCCGGCAGCGACCATCAGCGGCTTGACGTCGTCCGGCTCGAAGCCGTAGTGCTGGTCGGCCTCCATGCCGTCCAGCAGGCGGAGCCGCATGAGGACGTCGAGGATGGCGTCCACCCGGGGCGACGGCACGGTCAGGATCAGGCGGCCTCCCGGCTTCAACAGGCGGTGGGCGGTTCCGGCCACGACCGGCTGCTGATCCGACGGGACGTGCTCCAGGACGGCCAGCATCGTGATGGCGTCGAAGGACTCGGGCTCGTCCGGCGCGTCCAGAGGGAAGGAGCCGGGCAGCAGCCGGTAGCGGTCGCCGTCGAGCGGGCCGGCGAGCGCGGGGTCGAGGCCGATCCCCTCCCGCAGCCCGGGGCCGAGCCGGCGGAACAACGCCCCGTCGTGGCAGCCGACGTCCAACACCCGCGACCCGAGCGGTACGAAGCGGATGGCGCGGCCGATCCGCCAGTCCTGGAGCAGCCGGTCGAGCCGGTTCACGCCACGTCGTCGCGGCGCTGCTCGAGCACCGTCCCCGCCGTCGGCCGTGCGGACGGCAGCCCGAGGATGCTCAGCAGCAGGCTGCACAGCGCGGTCTGGAGCCCCAGCACGAGGACCGTCACCGACGGCAGGATCACCCGCATCGAGCGTGTCGGGTCGAGCGGCTGGAAGTCCCACCCGGCCGCCTCCCCGATCAGCGCCGCCCCGCCGACCACGACGGCCACGGCGGACAGCGCCAGCCACAGCTCGAGGGGGAACCGGCGCCGGAACTGCGTCACCCGGCGGTCGTCGGGCAGCAGCCCCTCACGGCTGGCGAAGGTCTTGGACAGCAGGGCGAACCAGACGGACTGGTAGCCGATGAGGACCAGCCCCGCGCACACCGCCAACGTCCCGATGCTGAACGTGGCCGGCCCGATCGTCACGTCGGTGAGCGTCAGCACGAAACCGCACCCGCCGCCGATCAGCAACAGGAGCAGGCCCGGGTAGAAGAACAGCCAGCGGGGGCTGTAGAGGAGCAGGAACCGCAGGTGCCTCCAGCCGTCCCGCCACGCCCGCAGGTGCGGTGGCCGGGAGCGGCCGTCGCGGTAGAGGCGGATCGGCACCTGTTCGATCCGCATCCCACTCAGGCTGGCCTTCACCACCATCTCGCTGGCGAACTCCATGCCGGGTGAGTGGAGGTCGAGCCGGAGGACGGCGTCACGACGGAAGCCGCGCAGCCCGCAGTGGAAGTCGCGGATGTCCGTGTGGAAGAACAGCCGACCGAGGAACGACAGCGCGGGGTTGCCGACGTAGCGGTGCAGGGCGGGCATGGCCCCGTCGTCGATCCCGCCCGCGAACCGGTCGCCCATCACCAGATCGGCGCCGCTCCGTAGGGCGGTCATGAACGGTTCGAGCGCCGAGAAGTCGTAGCTGTCGTCGGCGTCGCCCATCACGATGAACGTGCCCCGCGCCGCCAGGATGCCGCCCATGAGCGCGGCGCCGTACCCCTGCTCCGGTACCTCGACCACGTGCACGCCGAGCCGCCGGGCCAGCGCCGCTGACCCGTCCGTGGAGCCGTTGTCCACGACGACGATCTCGCCGTCGACGCCCGAGGAGTCGAGGTAGCGGCGGGCCTTGGCGACGCAGGTCTCGAGCGTCTCCGCCTCGTTCCGGCAGGGCATGACGATCGACAGCTCCACGCGCATTCCGGGCGCGCAGGCTAACCCCGTAGCATCCGGCCCGTGGCTGCAGGCACGCTGCACGTGACCGGCGACGCGGCGGCCGACGACCTGCTCAACACGGACGGCCTGGCCCTCCTCATCGGCATGTTGCTCGACCAGCAGGTCCCGATGGAGTGGGCCTTCATGGGCCCGTGGTCGCTGCGGGCCCGCCTCGGTCACCTCGACGCGGCGCGGATCGCGGCCATGGACCCCGAGGAGCTCGTGGCGGTGTTCTGCGCCAAGCCCGCGCTCCACCGATATCCCGCGGTCATGGCGCGCCGCACGCACGACCTCTGCGCGTTCGTGGTCGAGCACTACGACGGGAAGGCCGAGCGGCTGTGGGAGGGCGCCGACTCGGGCGCCGAGCTCTACGCCCGCTTGCGGGAGCTGCCCGGGTACGGCCAGGAGAAGGCCCGGATCTTCGTGGCCATCCTGGCCAAGCGCCGCGGCGTGCGCCCCGACGGCTGGGAAGCCGCGGCCGGCCCGTTCGCCGACCCCGTCCCCCGCTCCGTGGCCGACATCGACTCCCCCGACTCCCTCGCCCGCGTGCGGGAATGGAAGAAGGCCCAGAAAGCCGCCCAGAAGGACAAGCAAGACCGCCCCCTGAAGCAGTAGCCGCCGGCGGGCCCGCGCCGGGCCGCGGGCGGCCGCCACGCCCGCCCGATCCGTTCATGGCGTCGAATCGGGCGCAAGTCGCCGAGAACGGCGCCATGGACGGCTCAGCCTTCCGGATCGGGGTGGCTCAGGCACTCACCGGGTGTGACTCCTGAGCGACAGCTCCTCCACCTCGCCGCCCGTCAGCACGGATGCGCATCCATCGAGCAGGCGGTCGTTGCGGCCTCGCGCCCGGACAGATCCGCCATCGGTTCCGCACCGGACAGTGGGAGCGGGTCGGACACTCGACGGGCGTTCCGGGTAACGGGTGCGGCGATGACCTGGGAGCAGCAGCTGATCGTCGGCCTGCTCGACCTGGGCGACGACGTCGCCGTTTCATGCGTGCCGCTGCCGCCCTGCACGGCTTCGAGGGCTTCCCGCCCCGGCCTGTCGAGTTCACGATCCCCCGTCGGACTGGCGGCGCCAGGTCGATGTGGCAGGTGCATACGACGAGCCGATGCGAGCTCATCGACCGGGCCAGCGTGGGCGGCTTCCCCTGCACGTCGGCCGCCCGGACGATCGTGGATCTCGCTGCGGTCGTCACCGAGCAGCAGCTCAGCCGCGCGATCGACACCGCTGTGCGGGAAGGCCTGTCGTCGCCGACGTTCATGCGCAAGCGGCTGACCTCGCTCGACGATGGCGCCGGATCGGGCAGGGTCGTGCGCCTGCTCGATGAGCTCATGGTCGCCACCGGCGGCGAGAGCGATCTCGAACGCCACTTCCGCGGCTGGGTACGTCGAACTCGCCGGGCTGCCCCGACCCGTCTGCCAGCAGACGATCCGCATCAAGGGTTCGACGATCGCCAGGGTGGACTTCCGGTTCCCGGGCACGAAGGTGGTGGTCGAGGTCAGTGGTCGGCGAGGCCGATGCCTCTGGACCCGAGCGGGCGAGACGGAAGCGGTCGTGGACCTGGCCGCAACGAGCTCCAGACGGCCGGCTTCGTGGCGCATCCGAGTTCGCGAACGACCAGGTGCGCCGCGCTCCGGAGATCGTCATGCGAGGGAGTGACCGCCTGGCATCCCGGCCGAATCGGAAGCCCACGGCCCCGAGCGTTCATGGCGCCGATTCCGGCGACATACGCCCGATCTGACGCCATGAACGGTTTGGGTGGCTGCGCTTCGCTGGCCGCCCCGCTGCCGGCGGCCGGTGCGGGCCGGGTTACCTCGGGATGGCGGCTACGGCCATGGCGTCGACGAGGTCGTTCATGGGGTCGGCGCTGTGGCCCTTGACCCAGCGGAAGGACAGCTCGTCCTGGCGGGCCTGGTAGAGCGTGATCAGCGGCTCCCACAGGTCGCGGTTCGCCACGGGCTTGCGCTGGGAGTTGATCCAGCCCTTGCGGAGCCAGCCCTCCCACCAGCGGTCCCGGAAGCAGTTCACGACGTAGGTCGAGTCCGACACCACCACGACCGGCCCGTCCAGCGAGCGCAGGGCCTCGAGCACGGCTCGGATCTCCATGCGCTGGTTGGTGGACCGGGCCTCGCCGCCCGACGCCGAGGGCGTTCCCGACGGCGCCACCGCCCATGCCCACCCGCCCGGGCCCGGATTCCCGGAGCAGGCACCGTCCGTGTAGACGGCGACCGGGGCGGCTGAGGGCATCCAGGCATCCTCCCATGCGGTACCGATGCGAGAATGGACGCATGATCTTCGACGGGTTCGTGCATCAGCTCCCGGACAGCGATCCGGCCGAGACCCGTGAGTGGCTGGAGTCGCTGGACGCGGTCGTCGACACCCACGGGAAGAATCGCGCCCGCTACCTCCTCTCGGCCCTGCTCGACCGGGCCCGGCAGCTCCAGGTGAGCTTCCCGGCCACCGTCTCCACGCCGTACGTCAACAGCATCCCGCCCGAGGAGGAGCCGTGGTTCCCGGGCGACGAGCACGTGGAGCGCCGCATCCGGGCCTACCTGCGGTGGAACGCCGCGGTGATGGTCATCCGGGCCAACAAGCACGCCGACGGGATCGGCGGCCACCTCTCCACCTACGCCAGCTCGGCCGGGCTCTACGAGGTCGGCCTGAACCACTTCTTCCGGGGGAAGGACGACGGCCAGCCCGGCGACCACATCTACTTCCAGGGCCACGCGGCACCGGGCGTCTACGCCCGGGCGTTCCTCGAGGGCCGGCTCGCGCGAGGACGATCTCGACCACTTCCGCAGGGAGATCGGCCGGGTGGGCCTCAGCTCCTACCCGCACCCCCGCCTGATGCCGGACTTCTGGGAGTTCCCGACGGTGTCGATGGGTCTCGGGCCGATCACGGCCATCTACCACGCCCGCTTCAACCGGTACCTCCACAACCGACGGCTGGACGACACCAGCACGTCCCGCATCTGGTGCTTCCTGGGCGACGGCGAGTGCGACGAGCCCGAGACGTTCGGCGCGCTGAGCCTGGCCAGCCGGGAGCAGCTCGACAACCTGGTGTTCGTCGTCAACTGCAACCTCCAGCGGCTCGACGGCCCGGTGCGCGGCAACGGCAAGGTCATCCAGGAGCTGGAGGCGTACTTCCGCGGCGCGGGCTGGAACGTCATCAAGGTGATCTGGGGCTCGCGCTGGGACGAGCTGCTGCTCCAGGACAAGGACGGCGTGCTGCTCAACAAGATGAACACCACGGTCGACGGCGAGTTCCAGCGGTACTCGGTGGAGTCCGGGGCGTACATCCGGGAGCACTTCTTCGGCCCGGACCCGCGGCTGCGCAAGCTGGTCGAGGGCTGGTCCGACGAGGACCTCCGCTGGCTCCCTCGCGGCGGGCACGACTACCGCAAGCTCTACGCGGCCTACAAGTCCGCCACGGACAACCTGGGCAGCGGCGCTCCGACCGCCATCCTCTGCAAGACCATCAAGGGCTGGACCCTCGGGCCCGAGGTCGAGGGTCGCAACGCCACCCACCAGATCAAGAAGCTGAGCGGACCGCAGCTCCGCGTCCTGCGCGATCGCCTCTACCTGCACGACGAGATCCCGGACGCCGCGCTCGAGGGCGACGTGCCGCCCTACTACCGCCCGCCGGAGGACTCGGTCGAGTACCAGTACATGATGGAGCGCCGCCGCGCGCTCGCCGGCCCGCTCCCCCGGCGGACCACGCGGACCCGCCGCGCGCTCGAGCTGCCCGCCGACGGCGCGTTCAAGGAGGTGCTCGGGGGCTCCGGCGGCCAGTCCGTGTCGACCACCATGGCCTTCACGCGGTTGGTGAGGAACCTGGCCCGGGACGCGGCCTTCGGGCAGCGGGTTGTGCCCATCATCCCGGACGAGGCCCGCACGTTCGGCATGGACTCCTTGTTCCGCGAGATCAAGATCTACGCCGCCCACGGCCAGAAGTACGAGCCGGTCGACGCCGACCTGCTGCTCTCCTACGTCGAGTCCTCGGACGGCCAGATCCTGGAGGAGGGGATCACCGAGGCCGGCGCAATGTCGAGCTTCATCGCCGCCGGCACCAGCTACGCCAGCCGCGGCGTGCCGATGGTGCCCTTCTACATCTTCTATTCGATGTTCGGCTTCCAGCGGGTGGGCGACCTCATCTGGCAGGCGGCCGACGTGCGGGCTCGCGGCTTCCTCCTCGGCGCCACCGCCGGCCGGACCACGCTGCTCGGCGAGGGCCTGCAGCACCAGGACGGACACAGCCTGGTGCTGGCCTCGACGGTGCCCCCGTGCCAGGCCTACGACCCGGCCTTCGCCTACGAGATGGCGACGATCATCCGCCACGGCACCCAGCGCATGTTCGGCAAGCGGCCCGACGACGTCTTCTACTACCTGACCCTGTACAACGAGAACTACCCGATGCCGCCCATGCCCGAGGGCGTCGAGCAGGGGATCATCGACGGCCTGTACCGGTGGGCGGAGGCACCGGCTGCCCCGTCGAAGCGGGCCACACTGCTGTTCTCGGGCTCCGCGCAGGGAGCGGCCCGCCGGGCGGCCGAGGAGCTGGCCGAGCACTACGACGTCGGCGTCGAGCTGTGGTCGGCCACCAGCTACAAGGCACTGCGGGACGAGGCACTCGCCACGGAGCGGGCCAACCGCCTGCACCCCGGGCAGGAGCAGCGGGTGCCGCTGGTCAGCCGCCTGCTGGCCGACTCGTCCGGGCCCGTCGTGGCCGTCACCGACTTCATGAAGATCGTGCCCGAGCAGATCGCCCGCTTCCTGCCCGATCGCCTCTTCGTCCCGCTCGGGACGGACGGCATGGGCCGCTCGGACACGAGGGAGGCGCTGCGCCGCTTCTTCGAGGTCGACGCCGGCCACGTCGTGGTGGCCGTCCTCGCCGCGCTGGCCGAGCTGGGCGAGGTCAAGGCGGAGGTGGTGGCCGAAGCCATCGCCCGCTACGAGATCGACCCCGAGGCCGTCAACCCGGTCGCGGTGTGAGTCACGGGTGACCGTTCTGAAGCAGCACATCAACGAGAGCCGACCCTGACCGCCTCCAGGTGGGCCAGTAGGCTCGGCACCTTGCCAACCGGAGGGACCGAGGCGATGCGTCGCGCGTTGATCACCGGCATCACCGGCCAGGACGGTCAGTTCCTGGCCGAGCTGCTGCACGAGAAGGGCTACCAGGTGTTCGGCCTGGTCAAGGGCCAGAACAACCCGAAGGGCGTCATGGTGCAGGCCGAGCTGCCGTTCGTGGAGCTCATCTCCGGCGATCTGCAGGACCTGCCGTCCCTCATCGGCGCCCTCGAGCAGTCCCAGCCGGATGAGGTCTACAACCTGGCCGCCATCTCGTTCGTGGCCATGTCGTGGAAGCAGGCCGAGCTCACCGCCAACGTGACCGGTACGGGCGTGCTGCGGCTGCTGGAGGCCATCCGCATGGTCGGCGGCAGCCAGGCCAACCCGATGCGCTTCTACCAGGCGTCGTCGTCGGAGATGTTCGGCAAGGTGCGGGAGACCCCTCAGAACGAGATGACCCCCTTCTACCCGAGGTCGCCGTACGGCGTGGCGAAGGTCTTCGGGCACCAGATCACCGTCAACTACCGCGAGAGCTACGGCCTGCACGCGTGCGGCGGGATCCTGTTCAACCACGAGTCCGAGCGCCGCGGCATGGAGTTCGTGACCCGCAAGGTGACCAACGCCGTCGCCCGCATCAAGCTGGGCGTGCAGGACGAGCTCGTCATGGGCGACCTGCACCCCAAGCGGGACTGGGGGTACGCCGGCGACTACGTCAAGGCCATGTGGGCGATGCTGCAGCAGGACGAGCCCGACGACTACGTGGTGGCCACGGGCCAGACCCACACCGTCGAGGAGTTCGTGTCCAGGGCCTTCGCCCACGCCGGCATCGACGACTGGCAGCGCTACGTCAGCCAGGACCCGCGCTTCCTGCGCCCGGCCGAGGTCGATCTGCTGGTCGGCGACGCGTCCAAGGCCCGGGACGTGCTCGGCTGGCGACCCGAAGTCGACTTCGACGAGCTCGTGAGGCTGATGGTCGACCACGACCTCAAGACCGAGCACACCAAGCTCGACCGGTCCTGACCGCGATGGCCACCGGCCGCGAGCACAGCCCGGAGGAGCGCTACGACCTGGCGGCCGAGGCCCGCACCGTCGCCAGGGCCGCCACCGACGAGACCGCCCCGCCGCTCGAGCCCAGCGCGGTCAGCGCGGACTCCGTGGTCGCCTCGCTGGCCACGCGGGCGGGCGTGGACACGATCACGCCGGTCGGCCGCCAGCGAGGGATGAAGCGCACCGTGCTCAAGGCCTCGCAGGTGTTCCTGCGGGACCAGGCCGCGTTCAACCACCTGACGGTGACGGCGCTGGAGGAGCTGACCGCGCGCCTCGACGCCGCCGAGGCCCGCCTGGCCGAGCTCGAGTCCCAGCGCGCCGACACCAGCAGCGACGAGCGGTGAGCGGGCGGGCCCCCGCCCGGTAGCGCGCGTGAGACCGCTGCAGATCGCCATCGTCAAGCCGGACTCCGGCGTCTTCGGCGGGTTCGAGCGCGTCGTGCAGCACGTCGCCCGCTGGCTCCGGAGCCAGGGCCACGTGGTCCGGGTCCTCACCGTGCGGACGGACACCGGTCCCGACGTCGCGTTCGGGCTCGTGCCCACCCGAGCGCTGGAGCGGGCGGCACCGGCCTACATCACGCACATGACGCAGCTCGCGGCGTTCCGCCGTCTGGACCTGCGGGACGCGGAGGTCGTGATCTCCACCCAGCCGCCGTCGCAGGCCGTCCGCCACGACCGCCACATCGCGCTCTTCTACCACCACGACCGGATCTTCTACGACCTCGAGGAGCTCATGATCAGGTCCGGCTCGGTCGACGACCCCGAGCTGCACCGAGAGCTCTCGGCCCTCGTGCGGGAGGCGGACGCACCCGGGCTGGCCGGGGTCAGCCAGTTCCTCGTGCCCAGCCAGACCGTGCGGGAGCGGCTGCGGAAGTTCAACCGGGTGCAACGGGTGCTGCCGTTCTACGCCGGGCTCGGGCATGCGCCCAGCGTCCTCGACGCCGACACCCGCCCCGACACCCTCGGGCCCGTCCGCGGCGTCCGGCGATCCGACGGACAACGGTCGCCGTCATGTGCTGTGCGTCAGCAGGCACGAGTTCCCGCAGCGGACGGAGCTCTTCGTCGCCGCGGCCCACCAGCTCCCCGAGGTACCGGCGATCTGTGTCGGCACCGGCGACCGCTTCGGCTTCGTCCAGCGGATCGACCGCCACCTCGACCGGGGCGCAACCATCGCCGCCGAGGAGCTCTGGTGCCGTGAGCCCGCCGGGCGGTTGCCGCTGCCGGGGCGGCCCGGTTCGGGGCGGGTGCAGTTCCTGACCCACACCACCAGCCGGGAGCTGGACGAGCTGTACGCCACCGCGCTGTGCGTCGTGGCCCCCGCCTACGACGAGAACTACGGCCTGACAGCCATCGAGGCCATGTCATGGGGTACGCCGGTGGTCGTGTGCGACGACGGGGGCAGCCTGGCCGAGCTGATCAGGGAGACGGGAGCCGGGCTGGTCGTCCCGCCCGAGCACACGGCGATCGGCGACGCCGTCCGCCGGCTGTCCTACGACCGGGTGCTCTCCGCCCGCCTCGGCGACTACGGCCGGGCGGCGGTGCAGCACCGGTTCACGTGGCCCCGCGCCTTCGACCAGCTGCAGTCGGCGCTCGGCCGGGTGACGCTGGCGTGACCGCCGCGGCCTCGAATCGGATACGTTGCGCCCAGATGGCGCTGACAACCCAGCGAATGGATCGCGCACCCGAAGGATGCTGCACGCAATGAGCGATCGATTGATCTCCTACGCGCAGAACGGCGAGGACATCGTCCTTTGGCGCGCCTTCCGGGACCAAAGCAGCGGATTTTACATTGACGTCGGCGCAAACCATCCCGTATCCGACTCGGTCACCAAGCTCTTCTACGATCATCGCTGGACGGGCATCAACGTCGAGCCATTGCCCCAATTGTTCACCGAACTCGAGCAAGCAAGGCCGCGAGACATCAACCTCAATGTCGGCGTCGCGACCACGCCGGGAATGATGGAACTTCATGAGCTCCCTTCTACCGATGGTCTGTCAACCTTCTCGCCCGACCTTGCGGAGCGATATCGCTCGGAGTCGCGAGCTATGCGGGTTCATCAGGTCCCGGTCACGACACTGGCAGACATCTGCCAGCGACATGTGAAGGGGACGATCGACTTCCTCAAGATCGATGTCGAGGGCTTCGAGCAAGAAGTCATCGCCGGCGCGGACTGGGAGAAATATCGGCCACGCGTCCTCGTTGTCGAGCGGACGTTCCCGGAGCGCTGGGAGGAGATGCTCGAGGCAGCGAAGTATGTCCGCATGCAATACGACGGCATCAATGACTTCTTCGTCCGCAACGAAGACGTGGACTTACTCGGCCCCAAGATCGAACAGCCCGCAACGACGGTGCTCGATGAGTACGATCCCTACCACTACGTGAAGCAGCTCGAAGAAGCGACCCGTTCCATCCTGGACCTCCCGCGAAGAACGCACGACTCCAGGTCGAGCTGAGCGAGCACACGGGTCGCCCGCCTGACACGGACGACGGTCTGCTCACGCTTCGGGAACGGCTGCGACAGGACCTCAAGGACGTCTGGCATGCCGTCGGTCGCCGGCTCAGGCGCTGAGCGGCACTGACGCACGACGCGATCGGCTCGATCGTTCCCGGAGGGTACTGTCACAACTGGCGCCGTGCGCGGTTGATCACCGTCCGTGCCAACCGCTGCCGCGTCGAACCGTCTGGCGAGAGCTGCACCTTCAACCGAGGATGATCGACGACGTAACCCACGAGCCGTTCGAGTTGGGCACCAAACGGCGCGCTCAGATGAGCGCGACAAGATGCGGGGCCGGACCGCTACGGGGGCCGAGCTCTCGCCCTGCACCACGAGCGTCCGCCGCGGCGGGCTACGAAGGACGCCCTCGAAGAGGTCCACGAGACGGTCGGCCGTGAGATCCCAGGTGAAGTGCTGGCCCGCGCGCTGAATCCGCTCGACGACGGCCTTCGCCTGATCGTCATCGGTCAAGAGGTCCCACGCCAGATCGGCAGCTCGACTCGCATCGAAGACATCGATCGCAGGAATGTCGGCCGGCAACACCTCGCCCAGGCTTCCCTGACGCGTGGCCAAGGTCGGGACCCCGCAGGCAGCCGCTTCGAACGGTACGAGGCCGAATCCTTCGACGAGCGTCGGGTAGAGGACCAACGCGGCGTGGGAGAGCAGCCAGGCCTTCTCGGCGTCCGAGACAGCTCCGAGCGTGACGACCGCGGAGCTCAGATCGACGTCACCGATCATCTCCTCGGCTTCCGCAGCGAGCGAGTTCCCATCAGGTGGCGTCGGGCCCGCGAGGACGAGCCGGCCTCGCCAGCCCCGCGCGGAGCTCCCTGAACACCCGGACCGCGAAGACTCGGTTCTTGTGGTGGTAGGAGGCACCCAGGCAAAGGATGAGGTCGTCATCCTCGGCTTGGAGAGGAGGCGGAGGCCGTTGCGGACCGAGCTCGGGCGGCGCGGCATCGGTACCGCAGTAGACGACCGAGGTCGGGACGTCGCCGCTGAGCACACCCTCAGCGAGCGGGCGAACTCGCGGCCGGACTCACTGATGAACGCGACGCCGTCGACGGTGGCGAAGGCCAGGCGTGTGACCTCCCGGTAATCCAGCCACGCATCCCCGCTCCTGAAGTACGCGGGGTTCGAGAAGGCGATCACGTCGAGATGGTTGACGACGACCCGCGCTCCGAAGCGCCGGAGCGCGTCGAGCTCTCGCAGGGTGCCCACCTGGTACGGGCGGTAGACGATCGCGGTGCTGCAGGCCAGAAGGCAGTTCCTCCACACGGTGCGTCGACGAAGTGGACGTGCGGCAACTCCCGCGAGTGCCTTCGCATAGGGGGGCAGCGTCGGTGGTGTCAGCGCGACCAACCTGTCGATCCGACTGTTCCGGCCAAGCGCCCGGATCGTCTCGACGACGACGTGCTGGGTTCCCATGAACTCAGTCGCCCAGGCACGTCGCATCGATTGCGACGATCATGCCCTGAAGGGCGCGCTGCGCGCTTCCCAGTGCCTGGGCGAGCGGCGAGAACGCATCGTTCGAGGACCAGGCTGCCCACCGCGAGTACCAGGGGTACCGCTTGTTGAGGATGCGTTCGTTCCGGTCCTTGATCGCCTTCGTCTCCGCGCTCGATACCGAAGCTCCCACCACCACGGTGGTACGTGAAGACATCATCGGCGCACACGTGCCGCAGCCCGAGCGCCGCCGCCCGCTGGCTGAAGTCGACCTCTTCGCCATAACCCGCTCCGAACACCGGATCGAAACCACCGACGAGGTCGAGAGCGAAGCGGCGGATGTACATGCAATGACCAACGGCTGTCGGCAGGCTCGGCCGCAGTTGAGGCGGAATGCCGCCGACACGGCGGGCCGCTTCATCGGGCAGAAGCCCTTGCGGAAGTGCCGACATCGGATGGTTTCTCAGCGGTACTGAAAGAATGGTGCCGTGATTCGTGAGCGTGCTCGCGGTGGCGATGAGGCTCGATGATGTCGCCGCCGCCGTCAGCCGTTCCAGCCATTCAGGGCCGACGACGACATCGCTGTTGACCAGGACCACATCGCGTCCTGCGGTGACCTCGAAGGCATCGTTGCATGCGGACACAAAGCCGGCGTTGCGCTCGTGGACGAGGACAACGACGTTGTGGCGAAGCCGCTCCTGCACGCGCACGAGCACGTCGGCGACCCGACGATCGGCTCCGGCATCATCGACGACGAGGATCGACACCGAATCGGCGTGTGGCCCAGGACCGCCGCATAGCATTTGACGACGTCTTCGTATGATTCGTAGACCGGGATGACGACGACGGGGAAGGTGCCGTCGCGAGGAGATCAGAAGCTTCAGTGAGGGAGTGGGCGATCGAGAGCGGCAAGGCTGACCTCAGGGTTCGATGTGCGCAGTCTAGAGCCAGCCTTCCGGTCGGCCACGGCGGTCAGGAGCACCTCACACGGCATCGGAGCGGCTGCGACCGATCGCGACGACGAACAGCGGCTGCACCACACGAAGGCGCGTGAGAAGCCGTTCCAGGCTGATGACGAAACTCGATCCGCCGGCGTGTCGACGGCCGCTGGAGGTTGAGGTTCTGAGCTATTCCTTCGAACATGGGATACGTGAGGGCCCCGTGCTCATGGGCACTGACGATGTGAAAGTACCGCTTGAACTGGGGGTAGAGCTCAGGTGAGTTGCAGGCCTCCGAGGGATCGAACGAATCAGGCGGTTCCTGGATCGTTCGGCCCTTGATGAAGCCCACATGGCTCCTGCGGGTTCGTCGGCGCGGAAAAAGGCACCAGAGGAGCGCAGCCGCGACCACATGATTGCGTCGTGGGATTTGAAGATATGGAGGTCCGATCCACTCATACATGTAGAAGACCCCGCCGACCTTCAGACCTCGGCTCACCTGGTAGAAGAGGTTGGACAGGTTCTCGACGTGATGCACGGCGTGGCTCGCGACGACGAGATGGTAAGAGCGTGGCTCGAGCTCGAGACGATTGCAATCGGCGACGTGCCCGACGAACGTGATGCCGTCCGGCTCGTATCGTGCCAGCGATTGGCTGCTGATATCGAAACCGTCGACGCGATCAAAGGCCAACGGGACATGTTCGAAGAAGCCACGCTCGGACTGCATGTCCCCGCAGAGCAGCGCCGCGCCGATGAGCTCGCCCGATCGGAAGCCCGCATCGGCCAGACATCGCTGCACCGCCACGCCCGGACCCGTACCGTCGAGAACCCGCCCCAGATGGACGTGACGACCTGGTCGACCTCCAGCCACACGACCCGACCGCACCTTGACGACGTCGGCCTCGTCCCACTTCCCTTCGGCGGCGGTGAGCGCCGACTCTGACATCATCGGCGTGAGCGTAGGTCAACCGATGCCGCGCCCGTGGTATCGCCGACTGCACCCTGCCGGTGGATGTCGCACACGCCGACCGCGCGGGCCCTGAGGGTCCGCCGGCGATCGGGCCCCAGGCGTTGGTGTGCCAGCGGCCGAGGAGGCTCGGCCGGTAGCCTCGCGGGCCGAGGTTCGTGATGTCACTGGTCGAGACCGTCTCCAATCGAGAGAGCTGCTCTGGAACCTCACGCTGCGCGAGCTTCGTACGAGGTATCGCCGTTCGTTTCTCGGCTGGGCCTGGTCGATGCTCAATCCGTTGGCGACGATGGTCATCTTCACCATCGTCTTCGGCGTCGTGTTCGACGCCCAGCCGCCGGTCGGGGACCCGAGCGGCCTCCACAGCTATCCGCTCTACCTTCTCTGCGGACTCTTGCCATGGACCTTCTTCGCACTCAGCGTTGGAACATCGATGGGCAGCGTGATCGGGAGCGCTGGCTTGGTGAAGAAGGTGTGGTTTCCGGCGAGGTCCTTGTCGTTTCGAGCACGGGCTCACTGCTCGTCTCGTTGGCGATCGAGATGAGCCTTCTCGGTGTCGTGTTGCTCATCGCTGGCAACATGATCCTGCCCTGGCTGGTGCCACTCGTGCTCATTCTCGCGCTGCTGGCGATCTTCGCGGTTGGCATTGGCCTCGCACTGGCGGCTCTCAACGTGTACTACCGCGACATTGCTTATTTGTGGACGATCGTCGTCCAAGCTTGGTTCTATCTCACGCCCGTGGTGTGGACACTGGACACTGTCCCCACGTGGCTGGCTCGGTTGGCCTCGTGGCAACCCATGGGAGCGTTTGTCATCGCCATCCGTGATGTGCTGTACGAGCTTCGGTGGCCCGCCGCCCTTCGGTGGACCCAGCTCATCATCTACGCCGTCGTCGCGCTCGGGCTCGGCCAGCTCATCTTCGCGAGGATGTCGCCCCGGTTCGCCGAGGAGCTCTAGAAATGGGCGACGTCGCCGTCTTGGTGGACGATGTCTGGAAGCAGTTCCGCATCTTCCATGAGCGCAACGCGTACCTCAAGGCGGCGGTCCTGCGTGGACGTCGAGCCCGCTACGAGGAGTTCTGGGCCCTGAAAGGCGTCAATCTCACCGTCCACCAGGGTGAGGTCGTCGCCATCATCGGGGAGAATGGATCAGGGAAGAGCACGCTTCTCAAGTGCCTCGCTCGCATCCTTCGACCTGATCGCGGACGAGTGAGGTGAACGGGCGCCTGTCAGCGTTGCTGGAGCTCGGCGCCGGCTTCCATCCAGACCTGTCGGGCCGAGAGAACGTGTACCTCAACGCGGCCATCCTTGGCCTGCCGCGCAAGGAGATCGAACGGCGCTTCGACGAGATCGTCGGCTTCGCCGGCCTCGAGAAGTTCATCGACATGCCGGTGCGCAACTACTCGTCGGGGATGTACGTCCGGCTCGGTTTCGCCGTCGCCATCAATGTCGACCCGGAGATTCTCCTGATCGACGAGGTGCTCGCCGTCGGCGACGCGAGCTTCCAGCGGCGCTGCATGGACAAGTTCGACGAGTTCCACGACGAGGGACGCACGCTGGTGATCGTCACCCATGCCCTCGGTTCCATCCAGGCTCTCTGCGATCGCGCCTACTGGCTGCGGTACGGCGTCCTCGAACGCGAAGGTGCACCGACGCTCGTGGCCGAGGACTACGCCGAACAGGCTCTCGGCGGAGCCGACGCGGCAGGGACCACCGAAGCTCGCTTCGGTCGGGTGAGCTCCAGATCACGAGGGTTCGCATCCTGGACTCGGAGCAGCGGCCAGCCGACCACGTCCGAACGGGCGACGACCTGACGGTCCACCTCGAGTACGTCGCACGCACTCCCGTCCAGACACCGGTCTTCTCGCTCGAGGTCACGCACGCCACCTCCGGCGTCGTCCTTCGCGGCACCGACAACCCGCGACATGGTCTCGTCCCGGCTGTCCTGTCCGGCAGCGGGACGGTCAGATCTGCCTGCCGCGGCTCGCGCTCCTCCCCGGCCGGTACGAGTTGACCGGTCGCGTGCTCCGACTTCTCGATGCACAACGAGTACGACCACCGATCCCATGTGGCACGGTTCGAGGTCGAGCGGGGGGAGCGGCGAGGAGCGGGGCCTGATCAGCCTGCGCCCGGCCTGGAAGTTCGGCTGGGAGCACTCCCGCACCGAATGGATGCCCGCGAGCACCGGACGCGGACCTCCCCTCCAGCCAGGCACGAGGAGGTCGGGTTACCCTGACCGCCTTGAACGCGCCACTTGAACTGACTGGGACACGACCGGTCGACCGGGCCGAGCCGCGACTCGATGGCTTCCCGAGCCACATTGCTGGGGCCGGGTCGCGCTCACCAGGCCAGTTGCTCGGACTGCGATGCAGTGCCCAAGGTCGAGCGGGCGCGGGGAGACATCGTCGAGCAGGACGGAGCCTCGGTCCAGCTCATGCACAACGGCGTGGTGATCGCGACGGACTGCTACTACGGACCGTGGATGACGGAGATCATCCGCTGCCTCCGCGGGCACCACGAGCCGCAGGAGGAGCTCGTCTTCCATTTCGTCTGCTGGAGCGCGTCCAGCCGTCAGGCGGGGGGGCCCCGGTCATGCTCGAGTTCGGCAGCTTCTGGGCCTACTACAGCCTCTGGTTCCTACGAAGCTTGCCGTCCGGGCAAGGTGGTCGCCCTCGAACCCGATCCTGCGTATCTCCGCCGTAGGCGAGCACAACTTCACACCTCAACGGGCGGAGAGAGCGACTGACAGTTCGTGCATGGTGCGATCGGTGATCGGCCAGGGCGAATTGCTGCGCTTTCGAGCCGAGAGTGATAGACGGGGACCATGAGGTCGTCCAGCACGACCTGGCCTCGCTGATGCGGTTGGCCGACGGTCGAGCACGTCGACCTCGTGTTGGCGGATGTGCAAGGCGCCGAGGCGGACTTGCTCGACAGGGCTGGAACGGACTTCGTCCGGGGTCGGGTGCGAATCCTCATCGTCTCGACCCACCATCACTCGATATCCGGTGATGCACTGGGACTCACCAGCGGGCGTTGGGGGCTGCTGGAGGAGGCGGGTGGACACGTCATCGCCGAGCGCTTCGATCGGTGAGTCGTTCAGCGGGGACGGCCTGATCGCTGTTTCCTTCGATCCTGCCGATGCCGGCTTCGTCGTGGACGTCAGCCGTGCGCGTTCACGCGACTCGCTGTTCGGCGAGCTCGAGCCCGAGTTCGAGCGGACTCGGTCGGAGCTGCGGGCCGCGTGCGAGCCGGGTCGAGGAGCTCGAGGCCCTCCGGGATGGCTTGATCGTCGAGCGGGACGACGCACTGGCGAGCGCCGAGGTGCGCACGCAGCAGCTGGCCGTGGCAGCCGGCGAGCGGCGACGCGGCACGTGAGCAGGTGAGATCGATGGAGGGGACGAAGCTGTGGCGCTGGGCCGCCGCGCCCCCGGAGGTTGTTCCGCGCTTGAGGGCTGGCTGAGCCCGTCGAAACTCGGCCGTGAGCATCACGTCGGCGGGGAGGTACCTAGCACAGGCGGCATCTTGGGATGTCCGCCGGCCGAGGCCCTCTCTCGGTCGGCACCGAATGCAGACTCGACCGAGGTGGGCACCGACACGCCACGTTCGTCGCCAGCGCCGCCCCGAGTATCCTCCGGGTCGGCGACATCTGTCCTGCTCGGGGGATGCCGTTCAAGGGGGGGGGGGGGGGGGGGGGGGGGGGGGGGGGGGGGGGGGGGGGGGGGGGGGGGGGGGGGGGGGGGGGGGGGGGGGGGGGGGGGGGGGGGGGGGGGGGGGGGGGGGGGGGGGGGGGGGGGGGGGGGGGGGGGGGGGGGGGGGGGGGGGGGGGGGGGGGGGGGGGGGGGGGGGGGGGGGGGGGGGGGGGGGGGGGGGGGGGGGGGGGGGGGGGGGGGGGGGGGGGGGGGGGGGGGGGGGGGGGGGGGGGGGGGGGGGGGGGGGGGGGGGGGGGGGGGGGGGGGGGGGGGGGGGGCCATACCCACTCCCGAGGACGGCCACATGGCCGAGCGGTCCAGGCGGGGCCTCGGCCGTACCGGATGCCGCCTCGGGCGTATGGTCCGTGAGCGACGACCGATCCGACAGACCGGCGGTGCCAAACCGCGGGATGCGCCCGCCGGAGGTATGTCCACCCACACGTATGAGGTGATGGCGACCGTCCAACGGCGCCACTGGTGGCACCTCGCCAAGCGGCGCCTCGTCCAACAGGCGCTCGACGACCTCAGCTCCAGGTGTGGCCGATCCTTGGACGTGGGTTGTGGAGCTGGTGGCCTGGTCACCGAACTCGCCGATCGATTCAGCGTCGCCATCGGCACCGACGTTGAACCTCTGGCCCTTCGACTTGCGAGTGGGGACTACGTCCCCCCGGGGGTTGTGCTGCTCGCCGCTGCCGCCGAGCGACTGCCCTTCGCCAGCGGGTCGTTCGATGCTGTCACCAGCTGCGACGTGATTGAGCACTTGGACGATGACGTTGGCGCGCTTCGGGAGTTCCATCGTGTTCTGCGGCCCGGCGGCGTGCTGGCGGTTGCCGTCCCCGCTTACCAGTGGGCATGGAGCGACCACGACGTGAGCCTCGGGCATCGTCGGCGCTACACGGTGCGCTCCCTCACGGCATCGGCCGAATCGGCGGGCTTTCACGTCGAGCAGGCGACCTACTTCACTCATGGCTCGTCCCCGTGGCTGCACTCCAGAAGCGCCCTTGGCCTCGTTGTCCCACCGCTCGGATACCGAAGCCAGCAACGTGCGACCCCCCGCTCAACCGGGTGTTGACCCGCGTCGGTGACGTCGAGCGCATGGCAATACATCGCCGGCCGGCTGCCATTTGGCCTCTCGGCCTTCCTCGCGGGCCGCAAGACCTAGCCAGCTAGTGATTGAGCAGCCCGAGACGTCCTCGGTTGAGCCGAGACGTGGGATCCCACGGGTCGTCCGAGTAGCAGGCGGCGCAGTCTCGCTTCTGCTATTGGCTTGGTCCTCAGCCGTGCCGTACGGGATACAGGTGATCTGCATGTCTCGCTCCTTCCGGCCCTCGGCGCGGCGATCCTGTTCGGCCTATCGTGGCTGGCGCTAGGGGTCGGCTGGAGCCTCCTTACGGCGAACACGGCCCGAGCCGGAGACATGGCGACATGGTCGAGGACCCAGGCGTTCCGTTATATACCGGGCGGAGTGTGGGCGCCCGCGTCCCGGGTCCACGGTGATGCCGGGTAGCCGGCGGCGGCGGCTGGGCATCCTCGTCGTCGAGGTGCTGCTGACGATCGGCGCCGCGACGCTCGTCGGAGCCATTCTCGCCGCAGTCGTCATCGACCCTCGATGGGCGTTGGCCATCCCGATATCGCCGGCTGTCTGCTCATCGCGACAGCGTTGGCCGTCCACGCGGGACGCTCGGCGGCGGTGGTCCTTCGGTATGCGCTCTGCGCCACGGTGGCATGGTCGCTCTTCTCTCTCGCGTCCGCACTCGCCCAGGCGTCCGTATACGACGGGATACCGGCCGCCCATGCGGCTGCCGCCGCACTCCTGAGCTGGCTGGCCGGATACCTGGTGGTGGTCGCCCCAGCCGGCGCGGGTGCGAAAGAGGCCGCATACGTAGCGTTGCTGGGTGGGTATCACGAGTCGGGCGCCGCGGCTGGCGCTCGCCTAGCGGCTGGCCTTCACGCTGGGGGAAGCAGCGTTCTCGTGGGGCGACACTCGCAAGTCATCTGAGGTTCCGCGCCAGGGGTGGCGAGCGATGACCGACCGGGACCAGAGACCGGCGCGCACCCGGTCACAGGCTCGCGTGGGTAACATCACCGAGCGTACGCCTCAGGGCGATGCGCGCCTCCGACCGGGGCCTGGCCTGGTGATTCCAGGACCAGACAGATGAAAGCCTCATGCCGCCGATCGTCAACGATTCTCGCCCGGGCCCTTCATGAACGCGAATCCAGCCTCGCGTTCCGGACCGCGGCCGCCTCCCCGCCCGGCCCAGCTCGTCCTCGGATCGAGGCGATGCGCAGATGTGACGTGAGCATTCTCGTGCCTGCCCTTAACGAGGAGCCAACGCTCGAGATCCTCGCCAAGGAAATCAAGGCTGTCTTCGCACAGCGGCCCGATCTGCCGTTCGAACTGGTGTTCATCGACGACGGGAGTACCGACGGCAGTTGGCGCACGATCTGCCGACTGGCGGGGGAGCACCAGTTCTGCGGGGCAAGCGTCTCCGGCGGAACTCGGAAAGGCAGCGGCCCTCAGCGTGCGGTGCGCGCGTCTCCAAGGGGATGTCATCGTCACGATGGATGCTGACCTCCAGGACGATCCTGCCGAGATTCCTCGCTTCCTCGAAGCCCTCGACGGTGGGAGCGACCTGGTCTCAGGTTGGAAGCGGGAGCGGCGGGATCCGCTGTCCAAGCGACTGCCGTCCAGACTCTTCAACTGGATGACGGGGCTGGCGACAGGGATTCGCCTCCGTGACCACAACTGCGGCTTCAAGGCGGACAACGGGAGGTCTACGAGCAGATTCCGCTGTACGGCGAATTGCACCGATATGTGCCTGCCTTGGCCTACAATCTCGGTTACCGGGTAACCGAGATGCCGGTTCATCATCGACCCCGCACGCATGGGAAGTCGAAGTACGGATTCGAGCGGTACATCCGCGGCTTCCTCGACCTGCTCACCGTACTCATGCTCACCCGCTATGGCCGTCGGCCAGGTCACCTCTTCGGCGGCGTCGGCATGATCCTCGGGATCATCGGCGCCGGGATCTTGCTCTACCTGACCGGAATATCGGTGTTCACCGATACGCGCCATCGGGACCCGACCGCTGTTAAGCCTCGGTGTGCTCCTCGAGGTGGTCGCTATCCAGCTCATTTCCCTCGGCTTGCTATCGGAGATAGTACTGAACCGAACTGCACCAAGTCGAGACGAACGGCTCGTCGCAGCCGCTACCGACGAACACGACCGATGATCCGCTCGCTCTACGCCTCCACCCTTCAGACCGCTGGACGCGTGGTCGAGCGAACCGGAGCCGAGCGTTGGCTGGCGACGCGGCGAAGCCGCCGCCCAACACGTCCGGTCCCTCTTCGCCATCTACGACCTCGACCGTATGGTGGAAATCGGGCTGCCATGGTGGACCTATCCGGCAATCAAGCGGGTCGACGCATTTCTCGCCGTCCGTCGGGGGGCGAGGATTTCGAGTACGGCTCGGGTGCGAGCAGTATCTGGCTCGCGGCGCGGGCTGCCGAGGTTCACTCCGTCGAGCACGACCAGGGATACCTCGATCAGGTCGAGCCGTACGTCGGTCCGATTCCAACATCGTCTTGCACCGCGTCACCTCCGACCGTGCCGCACGCCGGTAGCGCCGCAGTGTCGGGCCGTGAAGGCCACGAGAACCTCGACTCGCCGACTACGTCGGCACGATCGACGAGACGGCGGAATGTTCGAGCTCATCGTGATCGACGGCCGGGCACGCAACGCCTGCCTCGTAGACCGATTCCCCATTTGGCCCGTGATGGCATCATCGTCTTCGACAACGCCGGCCGGAAGCGCTACCGGACCGCCATCCGGACATGTGGCCTCACCGCCGAGCCGCTCCGTGGATGGTGCCCGAGCCTGCCGACGCCGAGCACGACGACGCTGCTTCAGCGACCGCCGTGACCACCGTCGAGGTGATGGACGCAGGAACGACCAGCCACCGGAGAGGTAACCAGTTGCGTGCTGCCGTCGCCAGGTTTCCGTTCGCAAAGTGGTCGCAGGTGCTGGCCCTCTTGCCGCCGCTGCTCATGTTCCGGATGGTTCGCAAGAGCTCCGAACTCCAGTGGTTCGATTACTGGACGATCCTGCCTCGCATCGTGAACTCCGACGGCTCGCTAGCAATCCGAGGCCTCCTGACGTTCACGGAAGGCCACATTCTCGCCGGTCCCGAGCGTTATCTTCTGCTTGGCTGAATCCGCGCTGGTTCGATGGTGTTAATCGAACTCTCGGGTACTACGTCATAGCGGTCGTCCTCGCACAAGTGCTGGTACTGCGCACCGCACTTCCACGGGTGGCAGACATTGGGCAATGGTGGTATTCCGGTCTCGTCGTCGGCATCAGCGTGCTTGTTGTTCGCACCTCAGGGAGTCTGGAACTTCACCCGGGCCATGAGCGGCACAGCATGGCTCACTGCAAACCTGCTCAGCATGGCCGCGATCGTCCTCGCCGCGAGAGCGACATCCGTTCTGGGCCATACCCCTGGCTGCTCTCGCGGACCGTGACCTACGGCACAGGGCTCATGTCCTGGGTCGCGATCCGTAGGCGTGAGCGCCCTGACGGGCGCTTGGAGCTTTCGCAGGTGGTTGGTTGTTGCGGTGCCGTCCGCCATCGCCGTGGGGACATACCTGCTCGCGTCGATGAGCGTCCGAGCAGCCAGTCGTGGATCGGGTTTGGAGCCCAATGAGGTGGCTGCGCCGAACTTGTCAGGTCCTCGGTTCGGCCCTTGTCCAGGACCCGAACCTCGCTGTCATAGCTCGGCCTGGCCGGCTGCTTGGCGACCGTCGCTCTCGTGCTCGCCGCTGTGAGGCAAGCACGGGAGACGTCGCTTCCGTGGATTGGCGTAGCAGTGTTCGCGGGTGGGTGCGGCGCTTCTCATCGGCGGCGCCCGCGGCGGCACCGGCGACGACATTGGCGTTACCAGCCGCTATGCGTCACTCTCCACGTTGCTGTGGTGCGTGGTCCTCGTCCTGGCGGTCATTGTTCTTGGGCACGGAATGCTCACGATGCTCGGTGGGGCTCTCGTAGTCGGACTCTGCTTCGTCGGCGGCCAGCAAGCGGTGGCCGAGGCGGCTCGGGTCGCGATCAATCAGGACAAACTCACGATGAGCTATGCGCATGGAGGTCGCCGAAGGCTGGCCGTACTTCTACGACATGCGTCCAATCCCGCTCGTGAAGGAACTCGGACATTACCCGTTCTCGTCGCAGTTCGACCTCGATTGTGGTCTACTGGGGACGACGTGGCTCCCCGGCCTCCATCATCGAACCGACCGGCGGTTCACGGGGCCATCTCGACCGTTTCGAGCGACCAGTGAACCCCCGATCCGTGCGGATGAGCGGTTGGTATGTTTGTCAGACGATGGTGCGGGTCCGCTGCCGTACGTCTTCGCGGACGAGGAACTCCGGGTCGTGGGTGCAGCAGCTTACGGCCTCGAGCGCCCCGATTTGATTCTCGCGGGTGGTCGTGCCACCGGCAATTACGACGTCGGCTTCGAGGGAGTCGCGATGAATGACGCCTCCACGTATCGCGCCTACGCCGTCATCCGTGGGGACAATCGCCTGTATGCGATTCCAGGTGAACTCAGCCCGCTCGACGCCTGACCCATCAAGGCATCCAGTCTGATCCGCAACTCAATGTTTGGGCCGAGTCTGCCGAAACCTGAGTCAGCCCGTAGAGGTGCCGAGCACCCATTGACCAACGCCACATCTTCGTTCTCTTGATCAGATCTAGTTCGCTCGGCCAACGTGATCTTCGAGTGGATCGAATGCCGGCTCTCCGCGATGAAGCGTGGGGGCGTGTCGGTTGACCGCTGACTGATTCGGGTCCGCGGGCGCGGTCAGGGGCCTCGCTATTGATGCGGCTGTTCGAAGGCTGACATCAACAGGAGAGGCCCCTGATGGAACGGAACGGTAGTGGCGTGTCGGCGCTGCTCGGGCTCGACGGGTTCGTCGTGCGCGCCCAGCTGCTCGACGAGGACGACGGGCGAGTGGTGGCTGGCGGTCGAGACGATCGAGGATCGGGGCTGGTGCCCGACCTGCGGGGTGCGCGCCGTGGGCCACGGCCGCCGCCGGGTCAAGGTGCGGGACCTGCCGATGGCCGATCGGCCGGTGGTGCTGGTGTGGGCCAAGCGGCTGTGGCGCTGCCCGGAGCCGGCCTGTGCGATGGGCACCTGGTCGGAGGAGTCCGACGAGATCGCTCCTCGGGCGGTGCTCACGGAGCGGGCCCGAGCCGAGATCGCCCGCCGGGTCGGGCTCGGTGAGCAGTCCGTCGCCCGGGCCGCGAAGGAGCTTCGGGGTGGGCTGGCATGCGGCCATGGCCGCCGTGTGGGACCACGGCCAGCCCCGCGTCGATCACCTGGCCCGCCTGGGGGCGCCGGCGGCGATCGGGCTGGACGAGACCTCGTTCCTGGCGGCCACCGCCACCCATCCGACGCTGCTGGTGACCGGCATCTTGGACTTGGACACCGGCCGGCTCGTCGACGTGCTGCCTGCTCGCAGCGCTCGAGCGGTGACCGACTGGCTGGCGTCGAAGCCGGCACCGTGGCGGGCCGGGATCCGCCACGTGGTCATCGACCCCTACCAGCCCTACGCCACCGCGGTCGCCGCCCAGCTGCCCGACGCCCGCCTGGTGGTCGACCACTTCCACGTCATCCGCCTGGCCAACACCGCGTTGGACGAGGTCCGCCGCCGGGTGCAGCACACCACCCTGGGCCACCGCGGCCACAAGGGTGACCCGCTCTATCGGATCCGCCGCCGGCTCCTCGCCGGCCACGAACGCCTCGACCCCGCCGGCTTCGCCCGGGTGCTGGCCTGGCTCGACGTCGGTGACCCCGACGGCGAGGTGGCCGCCTGCTACTTGGCCAAGGAGCTGCTGCGCGAGACCTACCTCGCCGACCATGTCTTCGACGCCCGCCGCCGGCTCACCGTGTTCTACGACCACTGCACGGCGAGCGGCGTGCCCGAGCTCGAACGGCTCGCCCGGACCATCGCCCGCTGGGAGACCCCGATCCTGCGCTGGCACCGCACCAGGCTCACCAACGCCGCCACCGAAGGCACCAACCTCATCGTCAAGAACATCAAGCGGCTCGGCTTCGGGTTCCGCAACTTCGACAACTATCGGCTCCGACTGCTCCTGCGCTGCGGCGCCCCATGGCAACATCAGTGCCGTCGCACCAATACGACCCCGCCACCCACGCGTTCAGCGCGTAGAGCCCGAATGCTGGTACAACCCCACCGCCGCCACAGCTACTGCGACGGCCTCAGCCCCATCGACTACGAGACCGCCCAGCGCGGCATGATCACCACACCAACCCCGTCCGTCAGACCGGGGTACTTCCAGCCCCGGCACCGGCGTCACCGCGAGGAGCCCGGAGACAAGGAGGAGCCCACCCCTCGGACTCGGTCACCGAGTCGAGCGCGATCCGCGGCGCCCGCAGTGCCCACCTGCGTTGATGCGGTCGAGTTCGGCGCGTCAAAGGAGTACGAATCGCTAAAGCAGCCTTGATCATCGCAGTAGTTGTCCCACACCTCAAATGAGCCGTTGAGCCTCCGCCAGATGACGTCGTCGTAGCCGTCGTTCAGTACACCGCCGAACCCGGGACGAACCCCCCGCCGGCCGGGTACTGCGAGGTCGCTGCGAAGCGCTGGCCCAAGTAGAAATCCCAAATCGGGTCCGGACTGGCGTTTGGCGTATACCAGAACACGTCCTCGCTCCGCCACCCCTCACCGAAGAAGTCGCCACTGAACGGCTGGTAGACACCGCTCGCGCTCAGCACCCTCGTTGTGAAGCCCGAGGTGCCGCGGGTGAAGTCCCACATCGGGTCAGGCGCAGATCCGGGCGGGTACCAGAGAACGTCGTCCGTCGCGTCCTTGCCGAACGACCCGACCACAGGCTTGTAGACACCGCCGACGGATGTCCTGAGCGGCGTATAGCCGCCCGCCCGGAAGTACCAGCGGCTGTCAGCGGCCGCGCCGGGTCCGTACCAGAGAATATCGTGGTAGCCGTCCCCATTGAAGTCGCCACTTTTTGGATCGTACGACCCATTCACCGTGTAGGGGACACCAATCGCACTGGTGAAACTCTGGAAGTGCCACATCGAGTCGCCCGCGGTGCCGCGCGTACCAGAAGATCTCGTCCTTGCCATCGCGGTCGAAGTCACCGGCGACCGGGTCGTAGAAGCCGTTCACGTTGAACAAGGTCCTCGTAGCCACCATCGAGTTGCCATCCAACTCGAAACTCATCAGTTCGTCCTGGTTAGGGCCTGGACGGTAGATGAATACCTCCGCCTCGAGCATCACCGGTGAAGTTGCCCGTCAGCACGTACAATTCGTCGATTGCCGCGCTGCCGTCGGCGCGGACACACCAACCGCGGTTGCGACAATCCCCGCACATAGCAGGCCCACGCCCGTCGTCCTGAATTTCTTCATGCTACCGTTCCTCTTGTTCGTCGAGTGAGGGATTCTGCGCCGAGTGCTTGAACTGGAACCAGGACATGTCGACCTGAAAGCAGGGGCCACTCGACGAGCTCGGCGCAGTCAAACGGACAGGGTTGGATCAGTCGAGCCGACTTCCCGATGCGAACTGGCGTAGGCATCCCCAGCTTGGCCCAGCGGCTTCTCGAGCACCAGCTCAATGTGAGCCATCACTACCCCTCCCCCGATCGCGAGCATAGTGATGCGCGCCGTTGATGACCATGGGTAATTTGCCCGGTGCGATTCGCCGCACCCGCCACCATCCCGCCCCCGCTAGCGGGTGGCAACGCTGGGACCGAGGTTCACGTAAGAGCTGAACCCCGGTGGCGCCCGTCCTTGCGCCCCACCCCGATCCGTCGCGCCCGGCGCAGCCCAGAGCGCTGTCACGACCTAGCCGGTCGCGGCTGCATCCAGCGCTCGACGTCGTTCCCATGTCGGCGATCACGCCTCAGGCGCCACCGGCACCTCAGCATCGTCCACAGCCCCGTGAGGGCTGAGCGTCCCTCATGCCGTGCGAGAGCCCGGCGCAGACCGCCCGCCCCAGCACGGACGGCGACCGGCCACGGGGCCAGCTCCACCAAGGTCATCCACCGGCTCTTGTCCTGCCAGGCCTGGAACCGCTCGCTCCCGATGCCGGTCGTGTGCCCGTGGCGATGCCACACCACGCTGGTGGGAACCGTGCGATACCGCCATCCTCGAAGCCTCCCGCGCCACGAGAGCTCGAAGTCCTCGTAGTAGAGGAAGAACGCAGGGTTGAAGTGGCCTACGTCTCGTAGGTAGGCAGCCCGGAGCAGCACTGCGGCGCCGCTCCAAGAGAACACCTCGACGGGCTCGTCGTACTGTCCACGGTCAACGTCGAGGTAACCACGATCGCCGCCGAACCAGCCCTCGAAGAGAACGCCACCAACGCTGTTGATCACGGCATGACTCTCCGCTGGGAGGTCGAGCAGCACCTTTGGGCACACGGCCCCCAGCCCGGGATCGGCAGCGAGACCGTCGACGAGCGGACGAAGCCATCCTGCATCGACGGTGGCGTCGTTGTTGATCAGCGCCACGTAGTCGATGTCGCCGAGATCCTGCAGACCTCGGTTGCACGCGCGTCCGAAACCCTGGTTCTCGGTCGAGGAGATGATCCGCACATCCGGGTGGCTGCCTTGTACCTCGCCGACCAGACCGTCCGACGACGCGTTGTCGACAAGGACGACCTCGAGACGGTCGGCTGGCCAGTCAGCGCGGCCGAGTGCATCGAGGCAGCGCAGCGTGACCTCTCGAGCGTTGTAGCTGACGACGACCACTCGGACCTTGGGCGCGGCCGGCGACATCGCGAACGAGCCTGGCACACGGGCCTGCTGAGGCCGGATCAGGTCGTCCTGGTAGCCTCGCCGCCCCGTGGACACGACCAGTTCGGCCGCCGCGCCGCCCCCCTTGTGAAGAGCCTCATCCTGGCCGGTGGCGCCGGCACCCGTCTTCGCCCGATCACCCACACCAGCGCCAAGCAGCTCGTGCCGGTGGCCAACAAGCCGATCCTCTTCTACGGCATCGAGGCCATGGTCGGCGCCGGGATCACCGAGATCGGGATGATCGTCGGCGACACCGCCGACGAGGTGATGGCGGCGGTCGGCGACGGCATCGCCGTTCGGCGCGAAGGTCACCTACATCCCGCAGGACGCGCCGCTCGGCCTGGCGCACTGCGTGCTCGATCGCCAGCGAGTTCCTCGGCGACGACGACTTCGTGATGTACCTCGGCGACAACCTGCTCGAGCAGGACCTCGCGCAGCCTTCGTCGATCGCTTCGAGGGCGCCGCGGCGCGAGCGCCGACGCCGCCCGGCCGCCCAGATCCTGCTCGAAGCAGGTGCCCGACCCGCACCGTTCGGCATCGCCGAGCCTCGACGAGCACGGCAACGTCGTCCGCCTGGTCGAGAAGCCCGACGACCCGCCGACCGACCTCGCCCTCGTCGGCGTCTACCTGTTCGACCGGCGGATCCACGAGGCGGTGCGCGCGATCGAGCCGTCGGCCCGCGGCGAGCTGGAGATCACCGACGCCATCCAGTGGCTGATCGACCACGGGCCACCGGGTGCGCACCGAGGTGCTCACCGGCTGGTGGATCGACACCGGCAAGCTCGACGCCGCTGCTCGAGGCCAACCGGCTGCTTGCTCGAGACGGTCGAGACCCGCATCGACGGCGAGGTGGACGAGGACGTCGACGCATCGACGGCCGCGTCGTGATCGAGGCCGGCGCCGATCGTCCGACGACTCCCGATCCGTGGACCGGTGGCGATCGGCCGCCGGCACCCGGATCGACGGACAGCTTCATCGGTCCGTTCACCGCCATCGGCGCGCGGCTGCGAGGTCGATCAACTCCGAGATCGAGCACTCGGTCGTGATGGACGGGCAGCCGGATCGTCGACATCCCGCGCCTCGAGGACTAGCCTGATCGGCCGCGAGGCCGTGGTCGACCCGCTCGCAGAGCGGCCCCGGCGCTGCGGCTGATGGTCGGCGACCACTGCCAGATCGACGTGGAGTGAGGTCCGATGGCCGAAGGTGACGGAGTCCGGCGACGATCGCCGGCGTCTGGATCGTCGAGCCCGACGATCCACGGCGACGAGCGCGGCCTGTTCATCGAGACGTACCGGCGGCAGTGGTTCCCGGACGGGCGCGAGATGCTGCAGGCGAACCGGGCCGACCGCCAGCAGGGGGCGCTGGTCGGTCTGCACTACCACCTCCACCAGGCCGACTACTGGTACGTCCCGTTCGGTACCGCCACGGATGGTGCTCCACGACCTCCGCGAGGGCGGGCCGACGGACGGCGCCACGCAGTCGCGTTCGACCTCTCGGGCGAGAACCACCTCGGCGTGTTCATCCCGCCCGGCGTCGCCCACGGGTTCGCCGCGCTGACCGACATGACGATCACCTACCTCGTCGACGGCTACTACAACCCGGCCGACGAGCTCGGGCGTGGCATGGGACGACCCGGCGGTCGCCGCCGACTGGGGCGTCACCGATCCGATCCTGTCCGAGCGCGACCGCAGCCAACCCGCGGCGCGCCGACCTGCCTCGCCGGCCGCCGCCCCTACTGGCCGATGAGGACCTGACATGAAGCTGTTCGTCACCGGCGCCGCCGGCTTCATCGGCTCGAACTACGTCCGCCACGTGCTCGGCAACGACCGACGACGAGGTCACGGTGTTCGACGCGCTGACCTACGCCGGCAACCTCGACGAACCTGCCCGACCTCGCGGACGATCCGCGGTTCCGCTTCGTCCACGGCGACATCTGCGACCGGGACGCGGTGCGCGGCCGCGCATGGACGGCCACGACGCCGTCGTCCACTTCGCCGCCGAGAGCCACGTCGACCGCTCGATCGTCGAGCCCGGACGCGTTCGTCCGCACCAACTGCTCCGGCACCAACGTGCTGTGCGACGTCGCCCGCCAGGTCGGCGTCGAGCGGTTCCTGCACATCTCCACCGACGAGGTCTACGGCTCGATCGAGGAGGGCTCGTTCGGCGAGACCGACGGCTCGGCCCGCGCTCGCCCTACTCGGCGTCGAAGGCGGGCAGCGACCTGATCGCCCTCAGCTACCACACGACCACGGCCTGCCCGTGGTCGTGACCCGGTCGCTCGAACAACTTCGGGCCGTACCAGTTCCCCGAGAAGGTGATCCCGCTGTTCGTCACCAACCTGCTCGACGGCCGGAAGGTGCCGCTGTACGGCGACGGCGGCAACATCCGCGACTGGTGCTACGTCGCTCGACAACTGCGAGGCGGTCGACCTCGTGCTGCGCCAGGGCGCCGTCGGCGAGATCTACAACATCGGCGCCGGCAACGAGATCACCAACCGCGAGCTCACGTACAAGCTGCTCGCGCTGACCGGCCGCGACGAGAGCTTCATCGAGCCGGTCGCCGACCGCCTCGGCCACGACCGCCGCTACTCGATCAACACCGACAAGATCGCGGCGCTCGGTTGGCGAGCCCGACCACGACCTCGACGCACGCGCTCGAGGCGACGGTGGCCTGGTACCGGGACCACCGCGCCTGGTGGGAGCCGCTGAAGGCCAGGCGGCCATCGAGCCGGCGGCGTGGACTGACCGTGCGAGTCCTCGTCACGGGGGCCGGCGGCCAGCTCGGGCACCGACGTCGTCCGGCGTGCTGCACGCGGCCGGCGACGACGTCGTCGCGCTCGACGCGGGCCGACGCTCGACGTCACCGACCGCGACGCCGTCCTCGCTGTCGTGTCGATCGCAGCCGCGCCCGATGTCGTCGTCCACTGCCGCGGCCTGGACGGCGGTCGACGCCTGCGAGGCCGACCCCGACCGGGCGTACGCGGCCAACGCCCTCGCCGTCCGCTGGGTCGCCGAGGCCTGCCGTCGGGCCGGCGCCCACCTCGTGCACCTCTCCACCGACTACGTGTTCGACGGCGACAAGCCCGACGCCGTACGTCGAGTGGG
This sequence comes from uncultured Acidimicrobiales bacterium, assembly GCA_963813375.1. GTDB lineage: Bacteria > Actinomycetota > Acidimicrobiia > Acidimicrobiales > Ilumatobacteraceae > DASTFY01. The sequence goes on from CAWEYT010000016.1 coordinate 142,569, forward strand.
ACGAGCCGCGACCCGCTCAGCGTCTACGGCGCCTCGCAAGCTGGCCGGCGAGCGGGAGGCGGCCAGGCTGGCATCGGCGCGACGATCGTGCGGACGTCGTGGGTGTGCGGCGAGCACGGGCAGCAACATGGTGAAGACGATCCTGCGGCTGCTCGACCGAGCGGCCGTCCATGGCGTTCGTCGACGACCAGCGCGGCCATCCCACGTTCACCGCCGACCTGGCGCGTCGCGGTGCGCACGGCTGGCCGTCGAGCGGCGGCCGGGCGTCCACCACGTCACCAACCAGGGCGCGGTGAGCTGGTTCGAATTCGCCCGCGAGGTGGCCGTCGGCCGCGGCGGCGCACGACCCCGGCCAGGTCCGACCGATCGCCACGAAGGATCTCCGGCCTCCCCGCGCCGCGCCCCGGCCCGCGAACTCCGTGCTCGACAACGCCGTCCTGCGCTGTCCGGCATCCCGCTGCTCCCGGACTTCCGCGGATGCTACCAGCCTCGTGGTGGTCCGAGCCGTCCTGGCCGGCTGAGCAGCGGCGCGCGGGGGCTCGCCTCAGTGGCGGACGACCGTGCGCTGGCGGTCGAGCCAGCCGATGAGGACGGCGATGGCCCGAGGATCGTGCCGGAGGCGGTGCCCGGCGCCGGGTAGCAGCCGCAGCTCGGCGTTGCCGTGGTACTCCGCGAACAGGCGGGCGTCGACCACCGGGACGTACGGGTCCTCCTCGCCGTGGAGCACGAGCAGCGGCCGTGGGGCGAGTCGCCGGGCGGCCGGCAGCGGGCGGAAGCGGCGGAACTCCCGGGCCCAGGCCTCGAACGACGGCGGGAAGGCCGGATGGCGGATGGCGCCGAGCTCGCGGGCGTGCTCGAGGAACCGGCGGGGATGGGCGGCCCAGTCGTCGAAGTCGGCCCTGGCGCCCAGCATGGCGACACCGCGGACCCGCGCGTCCTCGGCGCCGACGCACACCGCGAGCGAGCCGCCGGTGTTGGTCCCGACCAGCCAGACGCCGTCGGGCTCCGCCTGACTTTGGAGGTGATCGATGGCCGCCCGCAGATCGTCGATCCAGCCCTGGAGCGAGAAGTCCCCGCTCGACTGACCGCACCCGCGGAAGGTGAACGTCAAGGCCGCCCAGCCGAGCTCGTTGGCGATGCGGTCCATGAGCTCGGGGAAGGTCCCACCCGACTGGCGGGCGTCGAGCGGGCCGAGGGGGAACCCGTGGCAGAGGATCAGGGAGGGCAAGCCGGTGGTCCGGCGTCCGGCGGGAAAGGCGAGGTGGCAGGCGAGGGTCAGCGTCCCGGACGTGAAGCTGTTGTTCACCGTCGCACGCGGACCGGGCTCGTCAGCGGGGCGAGCGCCGGCGTGGCCGGCGCCCGGGGCGGGCCAGCCGGTAGCCGCGGTTGTGGGCCTCGGACAACTCGTCCGGCCCGAAGCACAGGAACGTCTCGGCCTGCATCAGCTCGTCGATCACCGCGGGGTCGTCCCAGTCGTCGAGGTCGTAGACGACCTGCGAGCGCTTGTCGCCGAGGTAGCGCTGGTGCTCGAACCGGCTCGGCCGTTCCATGGCGGCGGACGTTAGCGGTCGGAACCTCCTCCGGTTACGGTCCGCCGGCATGGACGCGAGCCGCACGACCGACCTGCTCGAGGAGACCCTGAGGGCGACGATCGCTGTCGGTCACGAGCTGTCGGACGAGGAGTGGGAGCTGCCCACGGACTGCCCTGCCTGGACGGTCAAGGACCACGTCTCGCACATCATCGGCACCGAGCGGATGCTGCAGGGCCTGCCCTCGGCGGAGGTCGAGGTCGGACCTCGGCCCACGTGAAGAACCCGATCGGCGAGTTCAACGAGCGTGAGGTGGAGATCCGGCGCGCCCGGTCGGGCACCGAGGTCCTGGCCGAGCTGGAGGAGCTGGTCGACCTGCGGCTGGACACGCTGCGGAACGCGGACGATGCGTACTTCGCCCAGGAGCGCATGACCCCGACCGGGCCGGGCACCATGCTCGACTTCCTCTCCATCCGGATCCTCGACTGCTGGGTCCACGAGCAGGACATCCGGCGCGCCGTGGACCGGCCCGGTCACCTCGATGGCGGTCCCGCCGAGCACACGACCGATCGGCTCCTGCGGACCGTCCCGATCGTCGTCGGCAAGCGAGCGGGCGCACCGGAGGGGTCCCTCACCCTCCTGCGCATCACCGGCCCGGTCGAGCGGACCGTCCCGGTGGTGGTCGAGGAGGGCCGGGCGAAGGTGGTGGACCTGGAGAGCGCCGGAGCGGCCGACGTGACCGTGACCATGGACTCCGAGACGTTCCTCGTCCTGGCCGTGGGCCGCCAGACCGCCGCTGACCGGGCCGACCGGATCGAGATCTCGGGCGAGGGCGACTGGGGCCAGGCCGTCGTCGGATCAGCTCAACATGATGATCTAGGTCGGTCTACGCGGCCGGTTCGTCCGCCTCCGGGCCGACGGCGCCGATGGCGTCGAGGTAGGTGAGGTGGGCCTCGACGACGTGGGCCACGTCCTCGTCCGTGACGTCGATGCCGAGGTCGTCGGCCTGCCCGATCAGGTAGGCGACGGCGTCCGTCTCGTCGATCACGACGCGGGTCCACGATCTCCTGTACCTGGTCCACCGCGACGGGTGGCTGGAACCCCTTGCGTCGGAGCTGAGCCATGTGGGCCCGGAGCAGGGTCCGCACGTCGTCGTGGGTGAGCCGGGCCTGGGCACCCGTCGGCAGGGCATCGGCCACGAACTCGACGGCCTCGTCCAGCACGTAGACCGCCCGCGGGGCCACGCCGTCCAGGCGGCGGGCCTCCCTACCGACCGTGACGGCCGCGATGCCGAAAACGGTGACGGCCGCCAGCACGAGGATCAGCACCACCAGCGCCACCGGGCCGAGGGTAGCCACGAGGGATCCGCCCGTATGCTCGCCCGCCATGACCGTGCTCGTGACCGGCGGGGCCGGCTACATCGGCTCCCACACCGTCCGCCTCCTCCGCTCGCAAGGGCGCGACGTGGTGGTCCTCGACACCCTGGAGTTCGGCCACAAGGACGCCGCCCTCGGCGCACCCCTGGTGATCGGCGACATCGGCGACATCGACCTCGTCCGCCAGCTGGTCAGCGACCACGGCGTGACGTCGTGCATCCACTTCGCGGCCCTGAAGGCCGTCGGGGAGTCGATGGAGCAGCCCGACCGCTACTTCGCCAACAACGTCGCCGGCTCCCAGCGCCTGATCGAGGCACTGCACTCGTCAGGCGTCCGCAACATCGTGTTCTCCTCCTCGTGCTCGGTGTACGGCACACCCGAGCACGTCCCGGTGAGCGAGGACGCTCCACTGCGTCCCGAGAGCGTCTACGCCGAGACCAAGCGCATGATCGAGTCGATGCTCGGTTGGTACGACAGGACCCTCGGGGTCACGTCCGTGAGCCTGCGCTACTTCAACGCCGCTGGCGCCGCGCCGGACGGATCGATCGGTGAGGACTGGAACTTCTCCCAGAACCTGATCCCCCACACGATGAAGGCCATCGCTCGGCAAGCGCCCGCCGCTGCGACGTCTTCGGCACTGACTACCCCACTCCGGACGGCACCGCGATCCGCGACTACATCCACGTGGACGACCTGGCTGACGCCCACGTCAAGGCCCTGGACCACCTGGCCCGAGGCGGGGAGACGGTGGCGCTGAACGTCGGGACCGGCGTGGGCACGTCGGTCCAAGCAGGTGATCGACGCCACCGAGCGCGTCACCGGCCGCGAAGTGCCGCGGGTCTACGTCGGCCGCCGGCCGGGAGACCCCGTGGGCCTCTGTTTTCGAACAACGATCTCGTGCGAGTCGACGCTGGGCTGGGAGCCGGCGCAGCAGCTCGACGAGATCATCGCCACCGCATGGCAGTGGCACTCGACGCACGTCGATCAGTGATCAGATACCGATGCGCTGGGCCAGCAGCTCCCGGTGGTAGGTGGGGTCGCCGAACAGCAGCTCGGAGCTCTTGGCCCGCTTGAAGTACAGGTGGGCCGGGTGCTCCCAGGTGAAGCCGATGCCGCCGTGGATCTGGATGTTCTCGGCGGCGGCGTGGAAGTAGGCCTCCGAGCAGTAGGCCTTGGCCAGGGAGGCCACCGACGGGAGCTCGTCGTTCATCTCGGCCGCGCACCACATGCCGTAGTAGGCGGCGGACTTGGCCGACTCGACCTCCAGCAGCATGTCGGCGCACTTGTGCTTGATGGCCTGGAACGAACCGATGGGACGGCCGAACTGCACGCGGACCTTCGCGTACTCGACCGCCATCTCGAGGACCTTCTGGCCTCCGCCGACCTCCTCGGCCGCCAGCGCCACCGACGGCGAGGTCGAGCACGGTCGACGAGGACGGCCCACCCCTGGCCCTCGGTGCCGAGGAGGCGGGCGGGCGTGCCGGCGAACTCGAGCTTGGCCTGCTTGCGGGTCTGGTCCATCGTGGACAGCGCCGTGCGGGTGAGCCCGTCGGCGTCGCCGACCACGGTGAAGAGGCTCACGCCACCGGCGGTCCGGGCGGCCACGATGATCAGGTCGGCAGTGTGGCCGTCGAGCACGAACATCTTGGTGCCGTTGAGCGCCCAGCCTCCGCCGTCCTGCGTCGCCTCCATGGTGATGCCGCTCTCGTCCCACTTGCCCGAGGGCTCGGTGAAGGCGAGGGTGGCGATCGTCTCGCCGGCGGCGATGCCCGGCAGGAAGTCCTTCTTCGCCGCATCGTCGCCGCTCTGGAGCAGCGTGTTGGCGGCGAGGACGACGGTCGAGAAGTAGGGCGCGCAGAGCAGGGCGCGGCCCATCTCCTCCAGCACGACGCCGAGCTCGACGAAGCTGTAGCCCGAGCCGCCGAACTCCTCCGGGACGGCGAGGCCCTGGAGGCCCATCTGCTCACCCATCTGGGACCAGACGGCGGGGTCGTAGCCGTCCTCGGTGTCCATGAGCCGCCGGACCTCGGTCTCGGGGGACTTGCTCTCGAGGAAGGACCGCACGGTCTTGCGGAGCTCTTCCTGCTCCTCGCTGAAGGCAAAGTTCATGCGTCCCAGTCTGCTCGTCCGGCGAATCGCCGTCGATTCGCCGGATGTACACGTGCGTACACACAGGTGCGCGGTGGCGGTACCGTGCGGGTCGTGCACAGGGTCAGCATCAGGGACTTCCGGGCCAACGTGGCTGCCGCGGTCCGGCGGGCGGAGTGGGGTGAGCGGACCGTCATCACCGTGGCCGGGCGGCCGGCGGCGCAGCTCGGACCCCTGGAGCCGCTCGGGCCGGCGCCCCTGACGCTCGACGACCTGGCCGCCCGCGGCCTCGTTCTCGCCCCCCGCCGCCACGACCGGCCGCCCCCGGGCCCGCCCGTCGCTGTCTGGGCCGGCGCCCGGCTGGACCGGCTGCTACGGGAGCAGCGGGGCTGAGCGTTGACGCTCGTCCTCGACACGAGCGCGCTCGTCGCCCGTCACCTGGCCATCCCCGCCCGGGACGTGGCCGCCGAGGCGATGGCCGCGGACCCTGACTGGTGCGCCTGCGCGCTCGCCCTGACCGAGGCGCTCGTCCTCATCGACCGGCTGACCGACGAGCCCGAGCTGCGGGACGACCTCGAGGACGCCGTGCGCCTCGACTGGGACCGCCTCGCCGTCGTGCCGGTCGACGCCGCCTGCCTCGACCGGGCCGCCGAGCTCGCTCGGGCCCAGCCGCTGCGCCTGTCCGACGCCCTCCACCTGGCGGCGGCCGACCGCCTCCCCCGGCCCGTGCGCTTCCTGACCTTCGACGCCGGCCAGATCCCCGTCGCCCTCGTCCCTCGGCTTCGAGGTCATCTCGACCTGAGCCCGCCCAGCCGCGCCTGAACCGCTCATGCCCGGACGTCGGCCGCACCGACCGCGGCGAGATCGGCCGACGAGCGGATGCTGGCAACGGTGCCAGACTGGCGGGCATGACGCTGCACTACGAGGACGAGCAGATCGAGATCCACAAGCTCGTCGTGGGCCCGTACGACAACAACGTGTTCGTCCTGCGCTGCCGCGACACCGGTGACGCCGTGCTGCTCGACGCTGCCAACGAGCACGAGAAGCTGCTCGAGCTGGCCCAGTCGCTCAACGTGCGCCGCGTGCTCGAGACCCACGGGCACTGGGACCACATCCAGGCCGTCCCCGCCATGCGGGAGGCGGGCTACGAGGTGGCGGTCACCGCGCTCGACGCCCCCCGCCTGAAGGACGTGGGCTACGACGTGTTCCTCGACGACAAGGAGGTCGTGGAGGTGGGCCGCGTCCGCCTCGACGCCATCCACACCCCCGGCCACACGGAGGGCTCGATCTGCTTCAAGGTGGCCGGCAGCCCGATCCTCTTCAGCGGCGACACGCTGTTCCCGGGCGGGCCGGGCAACACGACGTTCGAGGGCGGCGACTTCGCCACCATCATCTCGTCCCTCGACACGAAGCTGTTCACGCTCCCGGCCGACACCATCGTCCTCCCCGGCCACGGCGACGACACGACCGTCGGCACCGAGCGGCCGCACCTGCAGGAGTGGGTCGACCGGGGCTGGTGAGACCCCGGGGAGCTGTCTCGCGGAGCTCCGTAGTCGGATTCCGCAACGCAGCTCCGCGAGACGTGCCGGCCGGCTGTCAGCCCGCTCATCCCAGCCAGGCGGGTCCGCGGAAGCGGCGGTTCATGAGCACGGCCCGGGCCACCATCCAGACGGCCAGCGCCGACCAGACGCCGACGATGCCCAGCGCCGGCCAGGCCAGCGGTAGGGCGGCGAACGGCAGGTAGATCGCCAGCGCGATCACCATGGCCCGGCCGAGGAAGCGCACGTCGCCCGCCCCGATGAGCACCCCGTCGAGGGCGAAGGCCACAGCCCCGGGCACCAGCATCAGCCCCAGCACCACCAGGCCGGCCGTGGTTCTGCTGACGACAGCGGGGTCGGCGCTGAACACCCGCGCCAGCAGCGGCGCCGTGATGACCACGGCCGCGCTGACCCCGATCCCGACCACCACCGAGAGCACGAGCACCCGCTCTCCGACGCGGCGGGCCAGCCCCTCGTCGCCCGCCCCGAGAGCCTCCGCCACCAGCGTCTGTGCGGGGATGGCGAAGGCGTCGAGGGAGAGGGCGAGCAAGGTGAACATCGTGTTCACGACCTGGTGGGCGGCGACGGTCGGCGTGTCGACGCGCGCGGCGACGGCGGTGGCGATCGCGAACGCGGCGATGAGCGAAACCACCCGCACGACGAGGTGCGCGCCCGCCCTCAGCAGCCGGCTCAGCTCCGCGCGGTCGGGGCGGTGCGAACCCACGGCGCGCAGGTGCGGCCGCATGAGCAGCAGGTAGGCACCCGCGGCGACGATCTGGACCAGGACGGTGCTCCAGGCCGACCCGGCGATCCCCAGGTCCAGCCCGTAGACGGCCACGAGCTCGACGGCGACGTTGGCCAGCGCGGCGACGGCCACGATGGCCAGCGGCGTGCGCAGGTCGGCCACACCCCGGAAGACACCCGCGCCCACCAACGCCACGAGCACGAACGGCACGCCGACGGCGCTGATGCGCAGGTAGGTGACGGCGGCTTCCAGGGCGGCGCCATCGCCTCCCAGCAGGACGGCGAGAGGCCGGGCCAGGACGACGAGCGCCAGCGCCAGCGGCAGCCCGAGCAGCAGGGCGAGCCAGAGGGCCTGGACGCCGACGTTGGCCGCGCCGGCGCCGTCCCCGCGCCCCGGGCGCGGGCCAGGCGAGGGGTCGTGCCGTAGGCGAGGAAGCTGCACAGCGCGGTGACGAACAGCAGCACGGACGCCGCGAGGGCGAGCCCGGCGAGCGGGTCGGTGCCCAGGCGACCGACGATGGCCGTGTCGGCCACGAGGTAGAGCGGCTCCGCGGCGAGCGTCCCGAAGGCCGGGAGCGCGAGCGCGGTGATCCGGCGATCGAGCGGGCTGCGGAAGAGGTCGGGCCGGTTCAAGCGACGAGCGAGCGACCGGTGGCCCCCGCCAGCTCGATCTCGAGCAGGTCAGCCAGAGTCACCGCCCAGTCGTGGGCGTCCGGCGGGCGGGCGGCCAGCGAGCGGGCGATGGCCGCTACGGCCGGATGGCCCCCGGCGACGACGGCCACCTGCGTCCGCGTCGACGATCCCCCGTGGACGCCGCGGAGCGGCACGGACGTGCCGGCGGGAGCGAACCAGCGGCCGGCTTCGGCGGACACGAAACGCCACCCCGGCGCCAGCTCCGAGGTGTCGCCCACTCCGGGCACATCGTCGAGCCATGCTCCGCCGGTCCGGTCGTCGCCGACGACCACCGCGCCATCTCCCTCCAGCACGACGATGGCGTCCACACCGGCCGCGACAGCCATGGCCTGCAGATCGATGGGATCGTCGTCGCTCACCGCCGTCTGGTCGTGGTCGCTGACGACCACGAGCACGGTGTCGTCCCACCCGGGCAGCAGCGTCTCGACCAACTGCCCGAGGATGGCGTCCGTCTCGGCGTACACGGCGAGCGCGGCGTCGCTGTCGGGTCCGTACAGGTGCGCGGCCGTGTCCGGGCCGTTGAGCTGGGCGACCAGGACGTCGAACGGACCGGCGGCTGTCTCGCACAACACGTCGACCGTGGCCGAGTCGTGGAGGTACCCGAGCTCGTCCAGGCGCAGGCCCTGCGGGAGCCGGCCGTCCGGCGGCCAGTGCGAGGCGGCGTCGATGGCACCCATGACCGGCACGAGGTGGTGGTCGCCGAAGACGGCAACGGCCCGGCGGCCGGCGTCACGGCAGGCGCTGAACACGGTCGGCCCGGCCGGTCCGACCTCGTAGGCCCGCGCGACGCGACCCTCGCGCACGACATGGTTGGCGTAGAGCCCGTGTCCGGTGGCATCCGTCCCGGTGACGAAGCTGGCGTGGTTCGGGTACGTCGCGCTCGTCGAGCACCGCCCGCCCGCCGTCGGGCGCCCACCCGCCGCTCCTCGCCAACTCGCACAGCACCGGGGTGACGGCCGGGTCGACGTGGCGATGGGGCTGGGCATCGAGAACGAGGAGCACGGCTCTCATCCCCGCATCCTCCCCCACCGGCATCAGGTCGGGCAGCGCACACGCTCCCCGACCAGCACCTGGTGCAGGACGAGAGGACCCGGGACGCTCGACCTCCACCCGCACCCACTCGTCGTCGGGCCTCTCGGCCACGCAGCCCGATCCGTCGACGGTCCACCAGGGGCTCGGCCGCACCCGCACGAGGACCGTGCCCGCCGACCATGCCCTCAGCGTCAGCGTGTCCGACGTCTGCTCGACCAGCTCGGCCGGGCCGTCCACCAGGCCGGGGCTACCGACCACCCGCCACACCTTCCAGTCGTCGCCCTCCCACACCAGCTGCAGCCCCGCCTGTCCGCGTCGGAGCAACGCCACCTCCGCCTCCGCCGATGCATCGAGCTCGGCGTCCGGCAGAGCCACATAGTCGACGCCCGTGTCGTGCAGCCACTGGTGGTACTGGTCGGCGTCGAGCCCGCCGGGCTCGTAGAACAGCGGGTTCAGCTTCATGTCGAGCTGTCGCTGCCAACCCCGCGCCAGCGGCACTTCAGGAGCGACGTGGACCGCCTCGTAGTGCCGCTTGGTGAACGGGATCTCGATGCGCTCGGCCGGCGGGTCGGCCTGGCGCAGATAGGTCAGCAGCGGCGCGTAGAACGAAGCCTCGGTCGACGCGTCACGGCTGCTGCGGGTCATGGCGTCGATGGCCGGAGACCATTGCCACCAGGCGAACAGCAGGCCCAGCACCACCATCGCCGCCGCCGGGACACCCCGGGGGCGCCGCAGCGGCGCGGCGACGAGCAGGGGAAGAGCGACGAACATGCCGAGTCGGGTGATGTTGGCGCCGAGGGCGTTGGGCACGGCGAAGGTGGCCAGCGCGGCCGCCGCGTAGAGGACGGCGCCGGTCCGCACCGCGCTCCATGACCGGGGCAGCAGCACCCACGCGGCAACGCACACCGCCACGATGACCGCGAGTGCGCCGAGGCCGAAGGGGAAGCGGCCGCCCTCGGGGAACAGGACGGCGAGCATCCCCACGGGCGCGAGCGCGCAAGCGGCCCACAGGAGCGGACGTGACCGGCGCGACGTGATCGCCATCGCCATCCAGGCCAACGCCAGGAAGCACCCGGCGACGGGGCTGGCCAGCGCGGTCGCCACCGACAACCCGACGGTCGCCACCTGGGCCATCTTCGTGCGACGTCCGACGGCCAGCGCGGCGAGGCCGAGCGCCAGACCGAGCGCGAACGCCAGCCGGCCGACGGCCAGGTTCACCACCGTGCCGGCGGCGAAGAGCACCGACGCCGCGGTCGCGCGTCGCGGCTCCACCTCGGGCAGGCGCCGCAGCAGGCGGTCGAAGCAGACCGCGGCCACCACCGCGCTCGCCGCCCCCACGAACACCGGACCGACGGCGGCGGCCAGCGGAGCGAGCAGCACGCTGTAGCCAGGAATGTGGTGACCGCCGTACCAGGCCGAGCTCCAGATGGTGAACCCGGCCCGCCGGAACAGTTCGATCCGGAACAAGTAGTTGGGGACGTCGGCTCCCCTCCACCCGGCCGCCGCGGCCAGCGCGGCCAGCGCCGCGGCCACGACCCCCGGCCAGCCGCTCGCCAGCAACGGGCGCACCGGAGCCAGGCGGTCGTCGTGCACGCGGACGGTGCTCACCCCCGAACGGTGCCCCTCCGAGCGTCCCGGAAACACCGGGCTGGCGTCCCGATCTACACCCGAGTCGAGCTCAGGACCCCGGTACCATGCCGGCGGGACGCCCGCCGCCCTACGGTTGGGCGAGCGGCACTCCTGGCAGAGGGGCCGCGAAGGGGCACAGAGGGCACAGAACGGAGGCTCGAGGTGGCGCGACCGGGCGATCAGGCAGCCGGGTTGACCGGCGCCACCCGGGCGCGGGCCGGGCTGGCGCTCGGCATCGCCGTCGTCGTCGCCGTTGTGGTGGTCGTGCTGCGCGTGGCCAACGCCGGTGACGAGCCGGAAGGCCAGAACTGGTCGCTGGTCGCCGGCCTGGTGCTCGGCTTGGCCTACCTGCCCGCGGGCGCGATCCTCACGGCCCGACGCGATCGGCGTCTGCTCGGAGGGCTGTTCCTCCTCGTCGGCGCGTCTGCCCTGCTCGACGCCCTCTCCACCCAGTACCGCGGCTACGAGCTCGGCCGCGAAGTGGCGGTGCGCTGGTCGTGGCTGGCGGATCTCTCGACGTGGGTCTGGCTGGTCGGCGGAGGTGTGCTGGCGACCCTCGTCCTGCTCGCCCTGGCGCCTCGCGCCTGGCGGATGGACTGGCGCGTGCGTGCCGCCATGGGTCTGGCGGCCGTGGGCATCGTCGTCACGGCCGTCGACCCGGACGGTTGGGCCGGACCCGCGGTCGTCGCCCTGGTGGCGGTCACCGCCATCGTCCTGCTGGCGGTGCGCTGGCGGCTGTGGCGCCGCGGGGGTGACGATCCGCTGCCGGCCTGGCTGCTGGCCGGCGGCGTCGTCGCGGTGCTCGGGGTCGTCCCGTCCACCTTCGAGGATCTGGTCAGCGAGCTGCCGGCACCGGATGTCGTCGCCCCGCTGCTGCTCATCGCCACCGTGCCCCTCCTGGTGGTGGGCGCGCTCATCGAGATCGTGCGGCTGGCACCGAGCGGCCTCGAGCGGGCGTCGCACCAGTTCCTGGAATGGGTGCTGCTGGCCGCCGGCATCGTCGTCATCTACACCGTGCTCGTGGCCGGCCTGGGCCGCATGGTCGGCGGCAGCGGCCCGACGTGGCTGCTGGTGGCCGCCACCGGGGCCATCGCGCTCCTGGTCGAGCCGGCCCGCCAGCGCATCCGCGGGCTGGTCGACCGCCTGGTCTACGGCTCCCGTGACGACGCGCTGTCGCTCGTCCGCCAGGTGATGGCCCACGTGAGCTCGGTCGGTCCGGGAGACGATCTGCTCCCTGCCCTCGCCGCCAGCCTCGGCCGGGAGATGCGCCTCGATTCCGTCGTCATCGACGTCGCCGTCCGCGGCGGTTGGGAGCGGGCGGCGGACTACGAGGCGGCGGCCGCGCCCCGGGCTGGACTCGGGCGGCGACACGAGCTGCTGCTCCGCCACCACGACGAGGTGGTCGGGCGCGTGGTGGTGGGCTGGGCGGACGCGCCATCGCTCCGGCCGCGCGACGAGGCCACGCTCGAGGAGCTCGCCGCACCCCTCGCACTCGCGGTCAGTTGGGTCCGCCTGGCCGCCGAGCTCCGCCGGTCCTCCCTCGCCGTGCTCTCGGCTCGCGAGGAGGAGCGGCGCCGGCTCCGGCGGGATCTCCACGACGGCCTCGGCCCCGCCCTCACGGGCATCTCCCTCGGCCTGCGCACCGCCATCCGCCAGCTCGAGCGCACCGACGCCAGCCGCCCGACGATGGACCTGCTGTCGCACCTGGCCGACGAGGTCGACACCACCGTCGGCGAGGTCAAGCGGATCGTGCGGGATCTGCGGCCCTCCGCGCTGGACGAGCTCGGACTGATGGGAGCGGTGGCCGAGTTCGCGTGGTCGATCGACGGCGCCGTCCAGCTCCACGTCGAGCTCCCGGGCCAGGAGCCGGCGCTGCCGGCCGCCGTCGAGGTGGCCGTCTACCGGATCGTGACCGAGGCCCTGACCAACGTCGTGCGGCACGCCAGCGCGGCCAGCTGCTGGCTGCGCATCGACGCCCGTGACGTGGTGGAGATCGACGTGGTGGACGATGGCGTCGGCCTCGGCGGTCGCAACGGCACCGGGGTCGGCCTGGCCGCCATGCGGGAGCGGGCGGCCGAGCTCGGCGGCAGCGTGACCCTCGGCCCGAACCGGCCGCACGGCACCCACCTGCACGTGCGCCTGCCGGCGGTGCTGCCGTGACCACCGCGAGCGGCACAGCCCCCGCAGCTCTGCGGGTGCTCATCGTCGACGACCATCCCCTGTTCCGCCTCGGCCTGGCCGCGGCGCTGGCGGAGATGGAGGGGATCGAGCTCGTGGGCGAAGCGGAACGGGTGGAGGACGTCGCGGGCCTGGTCGAGGACACCCGGCCCGACATCGTGCTCCTCGACGTGCGCCTCCCCGACGGATCCGGGCTGGAGGTCAACCGGCTGCTGGCCCAGCGCTACCCCGAGGTCAAGATCATCCTGCTCACCATGTCCGAGGATCACGACACGGTCCTGACCGCGCTGCGCGACGGGGCCCGCGGCTATCTCGTGAAGGGCACGGGGCCCGAGCGCATGGAGTGGGCGCTGCGGTCGGTCGCCGGGGGCGACGTGGTGCTCAACCAGGAGCTGGCCCAGGCGGTGAGCGAGCTGGCCCAGACCCGAAGTCGTCCCACTCGCAACAAGGCCTTCCCGACGCTCACCGATCGGGAGCTCGACATCCTCGAGCTCATCGCCCAGGGCCTCGACAACCAGACCATCGCCCGCCGCCTGGTCCTCAACCCGAAGACGGTCCGCAACCACGTGTCGAACGTGCTGACGAAGGTGCACGCGTCGGACCGCTCGAACGCGATCGTGATGGCTCGTCAGGCCGGCCTCGGCCTGGAGGGTGACCGGCGCTGAGGCGTGCCCCGACGGCCCGCCCGCCGGCTGGGTCAGACCCGCTCGAGGATCACCACCGGGATCTCCGGACGGCCGGCGGCCGCCGCCTTCTCCACGTACTCGTCGTAGGCCGGCCACTGCGCGGTCATGACCGGCCAGATGGCTGCCCGCTCGTCGGCGTCGGCGGTACGGGCCCGCACGTCGAAGACCTGGTCCATCACCTGCACCCGGGCGTCGGGATGAGCGACGAGCGAGCGGTACCAGGCAGGATCCGACGGTGCCCCACCCTTGGAGGCGACGAGGGCGAACGCGTCGCCTCCAAGGACAGGGCTGCCGTAGATGAGGGCGGTACGGCGCCACGTCCCCGACTCCGCCCCCTGGTAGGTCAGCAGGAGGCAGGACGTGCCGTTCCACTCGTGGCCGTCCTGGCCGCCGGTGGCCAGGTAGCGGCCGATGTGCTCGTTGACCCAGTCGCGAGGGCTGTCGACGGGCTGGTCAGGGCTGGATCCGGGATCGCTCACCGCGCCAGTCTGCCCTCTCGGAACCCGCCCGGCCCAGGTCGAGCGGCATTACCACTATGCGCGTAGTGGTAATAGACTGAAGGTGTGACGGAGCTGTTCCGCATCGAGGATCTGCACGCCCGGCCGGCGCCTCCGGTGGGCGAGGTCGGCGGCCGGCCCGGTCAGGAGATCCTGCGGGGGATCGACCTGGTCGTCCAGCCCGGGGAGATCCACGCCCTGATGGGACCGAACGGCTCGGGCAAGAGCACCCTGGCCAACGTCCTCCTCGCCAACCCCGAGTACGAGGTGACGCACGGTCGCGTGCTCTACCAGGGCGACGACATCACCGACTGGCCGACCGAGGTCAGGGCCAAGGCGGGCATCTTCCTGGCCTTCCAGTACCCGCAGGAGATCGCCGGGGTCTCGGTCATCCAGTTCCTGCGCCAGGCCCTGTCGGCCCGCAAGGGCATCGACCTCTCGGTGCTGGAGCTGCGGCTGTCGATCATGGAGTGGATGCAGCGGTTGGGCATGGACGCCGGCTTCGCCGACCGGTACCTGAACGAGGGCTTCTCCGGCGGCGAGAAGAAGCGCAACGAGATCCTCCAGATGGCCATCCTCGAGCCCGAGCTGGCCATCCTCGACGAGACCGACTCCGGCCTGGACATCGACGCCCTGCGCACGGTCGCCGCCGGCATCCGAGAGGTCCGCAAGGACCGGACCGAGCTGGGGATCGTCCTGATCACCCACTACCAGCGCCTCCTGAACGAGCTCGCCCCCGACCACGTGCACATCCTCGTGGACGGTCGGATCGTGGCCTCGGGAGGGCTCGAGCTCGCCGAGCAGCTCGAGCGGGAGGGCTACGAGGCGTTCCGCGCCGGGTCCGAGAGCGCGGCGTCGTGAGCACGCTCGACGTCGCCCGCATCCGCAAGGACTTCCCGATCCTCGACGTCGAGGTCGACGGGCGGCCGATCGTCTACCTCGACTCCGCCAACAGCAGCCAGAAGCCGCGGGTCGTGATCGACGCCATGAGCCGCTTCATGGAGACGTCCTACGCGCCCATCAACCGCAGCGCCTACAAGCTGGCCGCGGAGGCCACCGAGGCCTACGAGGGCGCCCGCCGGAAGGCGCAGCGCTTCATCAACGCCCCCCACGCGCACGAGCTGGTGTTCACCAAGAACGCCACGGAGGCGCTCAACCTGGTCGCCTACTCGTGGGGACGCTCCCAGCTCGCCCCCGGCGATGTCGTCGTGCTCACCGAGATGGAGCACCACGCCAACATCGTGCCCTGGCACCTCCTCGCCGCCGAGCGGGGCATCGAGCTGCGCTGGGTGCCGTTGACCGAGGACGGCCAGCTCGACCTCACCGACCTGGACCGGTTGCTGGACGGCGCCCGGGCCTTCGGGTTCACCGCCATGTCGAACGTGCTCGGGACCATCAACCCGGTCCGCCTCCTCTCCGACGCCGCCCACGCCGCCGGCGCACTCGCCATCGTCGATGCCTGCCAGTTCGTCCCCCACAACCCGACCGACGTGCAGGCCATGGGCGCCGACTTCCTGGCCTTCTCCTCCCACAAGCTGTGCGGGCCGACCGGGATCGGGGTCCTGTGGGGCCGCGAGGAGCTGCTGGAGGCCATCCCGCCCTTCCTGGGCGGCGGCAACATGATCTCCGACGTCCGCCTGGACGGCTTCGCCCCCGCCCCGCTGCCGGACAAGTTCGAAGCGGGGACCCCTCCCATCACCGAGGCCGTCGGCTTCGGCGCCGCGCTCGATTACCTGACCGATCTGGGCATGACCAACGTGCGCGGGCACGAGATGGAGATGGCCGGCTACGCGATGGGCGCGCTGAAGGACCGCTACGGCGACGACATCACGATCCACGGCCCGACCAACGTCGAGGTCCGCGGAGCGACGCTGTCCTTCACGTTCCGCGACCTCCACCCCCACGACGTGAGCCAGGTGCTGGATCAGGCCAACGTCTACATCCGGGCGGGGCACCACTGCGCCAAGCCGCTCATGCGGGTGCTGGGCGTGGGCGCCACGTGCCGGGCCAGCTTCTACCTGTACAACGACCGCCCGGACGCCGACGCACTCGTCGACGCCCTGGACGCCGCCACCGACATCTTCGGTCTCTGACGGGACCACGGGGACCAGGAGGACCACCGCCGCCATGCCCGGCCTCGAAGACCTGTACCGCGAGATCATCCTCGACCACTACCGCAACCCGCGGAACCGGGGAGAGCTGCCCACCCCGCCGGCCGTGCGCAGCGAGGGTTTCAACCCCCTGTGCGGCGACGAGGTGCAGGTCTACCTCGACGTCCGCGACGGCGTGGTGGACGACATCCGCATCGGGGGCCAGGGCTGCTCGATCAGCCAGAGCTCGGCCTCGATGATGTCCCAGGCCGTCAAGGGCCGCTCGCTGCCCGAGGCCCGGGCGCTGGTCCACGCCTTCAAGTCGCTGCTGTCGATCGAGGACGGTCACGACCACGAGGACAACGGCCAGACGGGCGACGGGGAGCCCGACGTGAAGCTCGGCGACCTCGAAGCGCTCCAGGGCGTCGTCAAGTACCCGGTCCGCATCAAGTGCGCCACGCTGGCCTGGAACACCCTCGCTCAGGGCCTCGACGACGCCGAGACGAGCGACCCCAGCACCAACTGACGAGCCGTCGGACGGCTCGTTCAGCGCCCTCCGGCCACCTCGGCCTGAAGGTCGTGGGCGTAGCCCTCCTCCAGGTTGGCCCGGACGTCGGCGGGTGACACCTCGAGGCCGATGTGGGAGACGAGCAGCTCGCAGGCGTCCGGTGCCGCCAGCTCGGTCCACGACGCCGGGTCCCACACCCGGCCCCGGCGGAACGACTTGGCGCAATGGATGAACGCGTGCTCCACCTCGATCCCCACCACCGTCTTCGGACGTGCCAGCTCCCCGTCCCACAGGTCGAGCACGGGCGGGTCGACGGTCACCCAGGCCCGCCCGTCGACCCGCAACGTCTCGTCACGGCCCGGGAGCAGGAAGAGCAGCCCCACATGCGGGTTCGAGGTGAGGTTGACGAGCGAGTCGAGCAGGTTGTTGCCGCTCAGATCGGGGAGAGCGAGGCGCCGCTCGTCGACCACCCGCACGAAGCCGGGCGGACCACCGCGCGGCGACACGTCGCAGGAGCCGTCGGCCGCCGCCGTCGCCAGCAGCACGAACGGCGAGGCGCCGATGAACGCCTGTGTCGCCTCGTCCAGCGCGCCGACCTTCTTGGCCTGGACCACCCGGGACGGCTGGCGATACCGCTCGCGCAACTCGTCGACGGTCGTGAGGACATGGTCGAACGGGGATGTCCATGGCCGTCGATGGTACGGCCGGCGAGGGCACTCCGCTCAGGCGGCCGGCCTCGGCGGCACCAACGTGAAGCCCTCGACGGCAGCAGCAGTGTGCAAGCGGGCGTCGAAGGTCGCGAACGCCGTCACCTCACGACCGACCTGGCGAGCGACAAGCGCCGAAGCGAGCTGGATCGCGTCGCCAGCCCGCAGATCTGCCCGGGCCACGAGGCCAGCGGCCGTGATCATGGTTCGGTCGGAGATGCGCATCACCGTGAACCGCGGGTCGCCATCCTCCCCGTAGTAATCCGCTTCGAAGGTCCTGGCGAGGACCTCGGCTTGCTGCACGCTCAGTTCGCCCGCCCGCCGCTTTCGATGCAGAGCCGCCGGCAACTCGACTCGTGTCAGCTCGGAGATCGTGACACTCGCGATCCCACGTATGACGGCTGAGTCGACCTCAGCGACATAGAGCTTGACGAGGGCCGACGTGTCGACGAAGACACTCAACGGATGTCACTGACGAATTCCGAAAGTGGCCTGCCCCTCGCCGCCTCCCGGGCCGCCTCTTCGACCTCCGCGGGATCAGGGCGCACGCCCTCGTACGGCGGCAGATCGGCCAGCAGCCCGGCCCGCGCCAGCCGCTCCCGGACGCGCTCGCCCGCGGTCGAGGCGTTGGAGGGGTTGGTGGCCACCTCGAGCACGATGGTGACGTACTCGTTCATCGACTTCCCCTCTTCGGCCGCGCACTGCTTGACGCGGAGGATGAGGTCCTCCCCGGCTCGGATCGTGATCTGGGCCATGCAGGCATGCTAGCACGCCTGCATGCACTACCTCAGGAGCAATCCAGCGACTGGGTGATCGAGTCGTAGATGCCCTGGACGTCGGCGACGACGGCGTCGATGCCGGAACCGAGGTCCTCCAGGCTGTCCGCCTGAGGCAGCGCCTCGATCGCCGAGCGCAGGGAGTCCACCTCCGGCTGCAGTGCGGACCTCTGCTCCTCGCTCAGATCGCCGAGCGCGGACACGAGATCGTCGTAGGACTCGCGCACCTCCGGGACGGCGTCGCGGGCCTCGCCGAAGTTGCCTTCGCTGAGATCGCTCGTGACGGTCTCGACCGAGTCGCGCAGCGAGGAGCGCGCATCGCACACCTGCTCACTGGCGCTCTCGTCGTCGCTGCAGGCGGCGACGGCCAGGAGCGCCGTCAACGACAGCGCACCGACCACGCCGGACCGGCACCAGGCTCGTTCCATGGAGGACCCCCTTCGTGGCCGCAGAGGTGGAGCCTAGAGAACAGCGTCCCGGCTGCTGTCAACCTCGCCGGAGGTCGACCACCTCGCCGCTGGTGGCGCGGACGAGCTCGGTGGGCGTGATGCCGAAGACGTCGTGCCACGTGCCGGCCGCGGCCCACACCTCGTCCCACCCGAGCAGGTCCGGATCGACGAACACCCGCAGCGAGGTGTCGTGGCCGAACGGAGGGACGCCCCCGATGGGGAAGCCCGTCGCCTCCCGCACCGCGTCCGCATCCACGCGACCCGCCTTCGCTCCGCCCACGGCGGCCGCCAGCTTGCGCTCGTCGAGTTGGTTGGCGCCCGACACGAGGGCCATGACGACGTCGCCGTCCACGGCGAACACGAGGCTCTTGACGATCTGACCCACCTCGACACCGATCGCCGCGGCGGCATCGGCCGCGGTCTTCGTGCCCTCGGGGAAGGTCCGCACCTCGATCGCGAGGCCGAGGTCGCCGGCGGCGGCGACCACCCGCTGGACGTTCGGATGCATCAGGCCAGTGCCGCCCGGGCCCGCGCGACCGGCCCGGCCGTCCCGACGAGCACCGCGCCCAGCAACGACAGGGCCCCTGCCACCAGGTAGGCGAACCGGTACCCGTTGGCGTCGTGCAGCACGCCGAGCAGGAAGGGGCCCACCGCCACCCCGGCCGACACGATGAGCTGGTTCAACGAGAACACGCGGGGATAGTCGAGCACACCGAACACCTCCGCCATCAGAAGTGGTTGCAACATCAACAGATTGCCCACCGTAACGCCGAACAGCGCTGAGGCAGCCAGGAGGCCGGCCTCCCCGCCCGCGAACGCCAAGCCGGCCAGGGCCATCGACTGCACGAGCGCCAGCCCTGCGGTCATCCCGGTGAGCGGGAGCCGGGGCGCCAGCGCGCCGCCGATCAGCCGGGCGATGACGCTGAACAGCGCCAGGACCGACAGGGCCAGCGCGCCGGTGTCGACACCCACTCGCTCCTCCCCCAGCTTCGCCAGCTGCCGCGATCCCACCGATCTGTGCACCCATGAAGCAGACGAACGCCGCCGTCGCCAGCAGGAAGTACCGCGACCGGACGGCCCGCTCGTACGGCACCCCTTCGACGACGGGCACCGTCGCCCCCGCAGGCAGCACCGCCCCGTCGGGTCGGAGCCCGCGCGCGGCCGGACTCGGGTAGACGAAGGGCACGGCGATGGCCATCAGCACCAGGTAGGTGAGGGCCAGCCACGGCGTGGCCGCTTCCATCCCCTCGTCGCTGATGAGGCTCGAAGCCGTCCGCGTGAGCGTGAGTCCTCCGACCGACAGGCCCGTCGAGGCGATCGAGAGCGCCAGCGCCCGGCGACGGTGGAACCAGCGCGTGAGCACGGTCGTGGTCGGCACCAGGCCCCCGGCGGCGAAGCCCGCACCGAACAGCACATAGACGAGAAAGACCTGGGCGGTCGAGGTCACCCGGCCCAGGAGCAACAGCGACACGGCTGACAGCGCCGCCCCGCCCGCCAGCACCCAGCGCACATCGATGCGGGCGATGAGCGGCGCCACCAGGCGCCCCGTGATGCCCGAGACGATGAAGAACACGGACGTGGCTGCGGACACCGAGCCGGTGGAGAAGCCCTGCTCCCGCGTGATCGCGGCCAGGTACACGGACAGCCCGTAGAACCCGAGGCCCGAGCTCACCAGGAGGACGGTGAACGAGGCCGCCACCACCACCCAGCCCGCGGTGAAGCGGACCGGCGGTGGTGCGACGGCGCCGGCCGGAACGGCCGTCACGGAGGCGGGGCGAACTCCACGATGGCGGTGGCCAGCGCGTCCGGCCGTTCGACCATGACCATGTGCGCCGCCTGCTCGATCTCCCGGTAGGTCGCGCCCGGGATCTCCGCCGCGTACGTGCGGGCGTGCGGTTCGGGGATCAGCGTGTCGGCCGCCCCCGCACGACCAGCGTCGGCGCGGTCACCCGCCACAGGCGCTTGCGCAACTTCGGGTTGTGCAGGTACGGATCCCACCCGAGCTTCGCTGTGGCGGCCATGGTCTGGAAGACGGGCTTGACCATCTCGAACGGCAGCTCCGCGTCGCGGTCGGCGGCGAGCGCGGCGAACTGGAGCATGAGCTGGGCCATCGGGTGCTGCTGGTCGTAGTAGAGGTCGGGGACCATCTCCTGGACCTTGCGGCCGAAGATGTCCTTGATCTCCGCGCCCTCGAGGTAGAGGCCGGCGGGGTTGACGAGCACCAGGCGCTCGATCCGCTCGGGATAGCGCGTCGCCACCTCGGCGGCCATCCAGCCACCGAGCGACGAGCCGATGAGGATCGGACGCTCGACGTCGAGCCGATCGAAGAGGTCGAGGAGATGGAAGGTGGCGTCCTCCATGTCGTCGATCTGGTCGAGCCCCTCGCTGTCGCCGAAGCCCGGGAACATCGGCGCGACGACGTCGTAGCGCTCCGCGAGGAGGTCGAGGAGCAGCAGTCCCTCGCCCTCGCCGTTCGCCGAGTGGAGGTAGACCAGGGCGGGTCCCGCGCCGCCACGGCGATACTGGACCTTGCCGACGCGGGTGTCCACGTAGAGGGTCTCCACGTCAGACCTGCGCCTGGGTGAGCTGCTGGAGGATCGCCTCGCCCTCCGGGAAGCGCGCCTTGAGACGGGGCATGACCTCGGTGGCGAACAGCTCGAGGTTGCGCCGGGTGAGATCGGCCGGGAGGGTCCCGAGCTGGAACAGCCCGAGCAGGTTCCCGGTCCCGAGACGCTCGATGTTCTCCACCAGCTTCTCGTAGACGGTGTCCGGCGAGCCGACGACGGCGTACTCGCCGTCCACGACCTGGTCCCACGACTCGAGCGACAGCGCGAACTGGTGCCTCCCCTTGAGGATGTTCTCCAGCGACCGCAGGGACGTGTAGCCGGGCGGGCTGATCTCGATGCCGGGCAGCAGCTTCCGGGCCCAGTACCAGAAGTGCGGCTCGTACTCGGCCCGCGCCTGCTCGTCCGTCTCGGCCACGTAGATGGGCTCCAGCCAGCCGGCCTGCCTCGGCTCGTACGTGTAGCCCTCGCGCTCGCAGGCCTCCCGGAACATGCGGAACTGGCGGTCGAACACGCTGATGTGGAAGTACGGGATGCCCATGTAGGCGTAGCGGTGCCGAGCGACGAACTCCATCGTTTCGAGCGAGCCCGCGCCCGGGATCCACACCTCGGGGTGCGGCTGCTGGATCGGTCGGGGCCAGGTGTTCATGAACCGCAGCTTGTAGTGCTTGCCGATGTACTCGGTCGGTCCCGGCTCGGTCCACGCCTTGATGACGATCTCGTGGGCTTCGTAGAAGCGCTCGCGGGCGTGAGCCGGGTTGATGGAGAAGCTGTAGTACTCGGGCCCCCCGCCCACGACGAAGCCGGCGATCAACCGCCCGCCGGAGATGTTGTCGATCATGGCGAACTCCTCCGCCACCCGCGTCGGCGGGTCGTAGAGGGGGAGGGCGTTGCCCACCACGCAGATCTTCGCCCGCTTGGTCTGCCGGGCCAGGATCGAGCCCATCAGGTTGGGCGAGGGCATGAGCCCGTAGGCGTTCTGGTGGTGCTCGTTGATGCAGACCCCGTCGAAGCCCAGCTCGTCGGCGTAGATCAGCTCGTCCAGGTAGCGGTTGTAGATCTCGTGGCCGACCTGGGGATCGAAGAGCTGGTTCGGCACGGTCACCCAGGCAGGACCGTCGTAGTCGTCCGGCAGGCCCGGGTAGGGCATCAGGTGGAACGAGAAGACCCGCATCGTCGGACCCCCAGTCGCAGGTGCAGTGCCGCCGACTGTAGCGGCGCGGGTCTGGTGCTGACGATCCGTCACTTCGTCTGTCCGCGCTGCCGGGCGTGGCCGCGCGCCGCAGACGAGCCCGCCGGCAATACGCTGCCGGGCATGTTCGCCAACACCCTCAAGACCACCGTGCTGCTCGGGGGCCTGGGTGGTCTCATCATCCTCGTCGCCGGCGTCCTGGGCGGCGGCAGCACGACCGCGCTGCTCCTCGGGCTCGTGATCGCGCTCGTCACCGTCGGCGGCACCTACTGGTTCAGCGGCAAGCTGGCGCTCCGCTCCGCCCACGCCCAGATCATCACGGAGGCCGATTCGCCGGAGTTCTACGGTCTCGTCCGTTCGCTCGCCGAGCGGGCCGGCCTGCCGATGCCGCAGGTGGCCGTCTCACCGAGCGAGCAGCCCAACGCGTTCGCCACCGGCCGCAACCCGAAGCACGCCGTCGTCTGCGCGACCGTCGGCCTGCTGCGGCAGATGCCGCGGGACGAGCTCGAGGGCGTGATGGCTCACGAGCTCATGCACGTGAAGCACCGCGACATCCTCATCGGCTCGGTGGCCGCGGCCATCGCCACGGCCATCTCCTTCATCGCCAACATCGCGCTGTGGTCGGGGATGTTCGGCGGCGGTGACGACGACGACCGGCCCAACCCGATCGTGCTCCTGGCCGCCAGCATCCTGGCTCCCATGGCCGCCGGGCTGCTCCAGATGGCCATCTCCCGCTCGCGGGAGTTCGAGGCTGATCGGGGCGCGGCCGAGCTCCTCCGCACCGGGCAGCCCCTCGCGGAAGCGCTGCGTCGCATCGACTCGATGGCCCACCAGGTCCCGATGGCGGTCAATCCGTCGCAGGCGTCGATGTGGATCCACAACCCGCTGGCCGAGGCGCATCACCCCAAGCGGGGCGTCGACATGGCCCGGCTGTTCTCGACCCACCCGTCGACGGAGGACCGCATCGCCCGCCTCATGGCGATGACGCCCGCCTGACGCCACTCACCCGACCACAGCCCGCACCAACCAGGGCGCGGACGGCGGCCAGCCGCTCGTCCCGCTCCTCCTCGTCGGCGCCGACCACCGTCACGTGGCCGATCTTGCGCTGCGGGCGCGGCTCCTTCCCGTAGCGGTGGAGGTGGGCGCCGGGCACGGCCAGGATGCCGGCCGGGTCGGGCTCGGCGCCGATGACGTTGACCATCGCGGCCGGACTCCGAGCGGCCGTGTCGCCCAACGGCCAGCCGCAGATGGCGCGCAGGTGCTGTTCGAACTGGCTGGTCATCGCTCCTTCGATCGTCCAGTGGCCCGAGTTGTGGACCCTCGGGGCCAGCTCGTTGGCCAGCAGCGCTCCGTCGACCTCGAAGAGCTCGAGGGCCAGGACGCCGACGTGCCCGAGGTCGTCCATCAGGTCGGTCACGAGCTGCGCCGCCGCGTCCTGGAGCGAGGCCGTGAGCCCGGGAGCCGGTGCGATCGTCTCCCGCAGGATGCCGTCGGCGTGCCGGTTCTCGACCACGGGATACACGGCCACCTCACCCGTCTGACTGCGGGCGGCGACGACGGACAGCTCGCGCTCGAAGGCCACGAACCCCTCGGCCACGGCCGGCGCGGCCAGCTCCTCCCGGGCGGCGGTCAGCTCGTCCGCCGAGGCCGACGGTCCTAGACGCACTTGGCCGCGGCCGTCGAAGCCGCCCGTCCGCCGCTTGAGGATGGTCCCGGCCGGAAAGCCGCGCTCCAGCTCGTCGGCCGCGGCCCACGGCGCGGTGTCGATCCCGAGGCGAGCGAGCCGCTGCTTCTCGGCCAGCCGGTCCTGCCCTACGGCGACGACCTCGGGCGAGGGATGCACGGCGACGCGCTCGGCCAGCCAGGCCAAGGACTCGACGGGCACATGCTCCACCTCGATGGTCACGACCGAGCAGCGCCGAACCAGCTCCTCCAGCGCGGCTCGATCGTCGTAGGGCGCGGTCGAGCACCTCAGCGGCGGCTCCTGCCGGCGCACCCGGCGCGGGCTCGAGCACCAGGCAGCGGATCCCCAGGGGAATGCCGGCCAGCGCGAGCATGCGGCCGAGCTGGCCCCCGCCCAGGATGCCGACGGTCGCGGTCGCCGTCACGGAGAACGAGGATCGGGCGCGGCGAGCACCGCCTCGGTCTGCGCCGTCCGCCAGGCCTGCAGCCGGGCCCGCAGCTCGGGTCGGCCGATGGACACGATGGCGGTGGCCAGCAGCGCGGCGTTGACGGCGCCGGCGCGACCGATGGCCAGCGTGGCGACGGGGACCCCGGCCGGCATCTGGACGATCGACAGCAGCGAGTCCATCCCCTGCAGGTGCTGCGACGGGACCGGGATGCCCAGCACGGGCAGCACGGTGTGGGCGGCCAACATGCCGGGCAGGTGGGCCGCACCGCCCGCCGCGGCGATGATCACCTCCACTCCCGCGCCCTCGGCCCACGATGTCAGCTCGGGCAGGAGGTGGGGGGTCCGGTGGGCCGACACCACCCTCGCCTCGTAGGGCACGCCGAGCTCGTCGAGCGTGGTCGCCGCGTGCTCGACCACGGACCAGTCCGAGCGCGAGCCCATGGCCAGGGCGACGAGCGGAGCGGCGTCCATCGGAGCGAGTCTGCCAGGACGGCTGTGCTCAGGCGGAAGCGCTCAGGTGGACGGGGCCGGCGCCGTCGAGGGCGCAGCCGCCACCGCCGTCGACGGCGGGGCCGGAGCCGGGGGAAGCGCGGCCGTCACCGGCGGCGCCGCGATCCCGATCGTGGCGAAGGCTTCGTCCACGTAGTTCCGCACGCGATCGGTGTTCGACGGTGCGTTGCCGCTGATCGTCACCGCCCAGGTGATGCCGTCGGGCCGGCGGAGCACCATCGACCGCGCGTTCTCGACCGTGCCGGTGTGCCCCCAGGTGCCGTCGGTCCAGATCCGGAGGCCGAGGCCGTACCACTGCCCGGCCGAGTAGGGGATGCCGGCCTGGGGCAGCTGCATCTGGGCGACGGTGAACTCCGAGAGCGGGTGCCAGCCGGGCCGTGTGCGGTCAATGCCGTCGACGATGGCCACCAGGTCGGACGCGGTACCGATCCACGCACCCGCGCCTCCGAGCGCCTCCATGAAGGTGCGTCCCGGCGTGGTCGGGTGGGCGACGTCGCCCGGCCTCACGTCGTAGGTCCCGGCCATGCGCATGTCGGTGATCCCGAGCGGTGCGAGGACGTCCTCTTGGACCACGGTCTCGTACGGACGGCCGGTGAGCGTCTCGATGAGCAGCCCGATCAGGCAGTAGTTCATGTTGCTGTAGCGGTACACGGTGCCGGGTGGTCCGAGCAGCGCACCGCCGAGCCCTCGGCGGGCGGCCTCCTCGCAGTTGGCGGCGGCGCCACCGAAGAAGGTGCGCTGGTACTCGGGGAACCCGGACGTGTGGCTGAGCATCTGTCGCAGGGTGATGGCCGAGATCCCGGGGTCCGTCGGCGTCACCCCCAGCCGGCTCACGAGCCGGCCCAGCACCGGTTCGTCCAGGCCGAGCTCGCCCGCCTCCACGAGCTGCAGCACGGCGGTCGCCGTCAGGAGCTTCGAGTTGCTGGCCACCCGGAAGCGGTGACCGGGGCTGACCGCCTCGCCGGTGGCCGGGTTGGCCACCCCGTAGGCGGCGGTGTGCACCAGCTCGCCGTCCTTGGCCACGGCCACCGAGACGGCGAGGGCGCCGTTGCCGATGAGCGCCGAGCGCAGGCTCTCGTCGAAGGCCGCGAACTCGCCCGTCAGGTCGACCGGCGGCACCGTCGCCGGGCCGGTCGTGGGCGGGGGATCGACCGAGGTCGCCGCCTGGTCCGGTGCCCCGGTCGCATCCGGTGCCAGCGTGACCGCGACCGTCGTGGCCGGCTCGCCGCCGCCCGCCGGCGCGACGACGGTCGTCGGCGGCAGCGTTCCCACGCCCACGGAAGGAGGGGTCTCGGACAGGCGCGCCGACGCCACCAGCGCCCCGGTGCCGGCGGCCAGCAGGCCGAGCCCCAGCGCGCCACCCAGGGCGATCAGGCGCGGTCGGGCCCGCCGGGGCGTTGGCACGCCAAGATGGTCGCGCACCGATCCCGTCGGAACGTGGCACCTCGGCCGCCGCGCGACGGAACCGCGAGGCGAAGTGTGAGCAAAACGCGGCTCCTTACAGCGCGATCCGCTCACGGTGAGACCGGCCGCCGACGGCCGCGAGGCGAGGTGCGCGGAGACCGCGCCGTGCCCGGCGCGCTTCGCTCACAGATCCCGAGAAGGGATCGAGCGCAGGGCCAGATGCGCGCCAGGGCCCGGATGGGATCAGGCGAACGGATCGCCGAACGGGTCCGGCGCCGCTGGCACCGCCGGAGGCCACCGCCGGCTCGGGTTCGACCGGTGCGAACGCCGCGTAGCCGTCGCGCTCGAGGACATCGGCCAGCTCCGGACCGCCTGCGGCCACGATGCGGCCCCGGACCAGGATGTGGACGCGGTCCGGCTTGAGCTCGTGGAGGAGGCGGGTGTAGTGGGTGATGGCCAGCACCCCGAGCCCGTCCTCGTGTGTGGCCGCCTCCACCCGCTTGGAGCAGGCTCGCAGGGCGTCGACGTCGAGGCCCGAGTCCAGCTCGTCCAGGATGGCGATGCGGGGCTGGAGCACGGCCAGCTGGAGCGTCTCGTTGCGCTTCTTCTCGCCGCCGGAGAGGTCGACGTTGAGCGGGCGGTCCAGGAACCGGTCGTCGAAGCCGATGCGGGCCGCCTCCAGGCGCAGCCGCGACCGAAGCTCGTCCGTGGAGCGTCCGCGGGCGAGGAGCGCCTCGGTCAGCATGGCCTCGAGGCGGACGCCGGGCACCTCGATCGGGTACTGCATGGCCAGGTAGAGACCGGCCACGGCCCGCTGGTACGGGTCCATGGCCAGGACGTCACGGCCGTCCAGGGTGACCCCGCCGCCGGTCACCTCGTAGCCGGGCTTGCCCATGACCACGCCCGAGAGGGTGGACTTGCCAGCCCCGTTGGGACCCATGACGACGTGCACCTCGCCGGCGCTGACGGCGAGATCGATCCCGTGGAGGATCTCGGCGCCCCCGGCCGAGGCCCGCAGTCCCTCGACGACGAGCGTACTCATGGCACCACCACCACGATCTGGCCGTCCTCCACCCGAGCCTCGAACACCGGCACGGGCTGGGTGGCCGGCAGGGTCTGGGGCTCGCCGGTCAGGAGCGAGAAGGTGCTCCCGTGCTTCCAGCACTCGATCTCCCGCTCCTCGGCCAGCACCTCGCCCTCACTGAGGGAGACGTTGGCGTGGCTGCAGGTGTCCCCGATGGCGTACACGTCGTCGTCGATGCGGACCAGCGCCACGAGGTGGCCGTCGACCTCGACCTTGCGGGCCGTGCCGGGCGCCAGGTCGGCGAGAGCCCCGACGGAGACCGCGGTCGGCATCAGGCCGCCCTCCGGTCCAGCTTGGCGACGACCTGGGCCCGCAGCTCCGGGACGAGCCCGGGAGCGGGCAGCTGGTCCAGCACCTCGTCGAAGAAGCCGAGCACGATGAGGCGCTCGGCCACCGCCGGCGGGACGCCCCTGCTCTCGAGGTAGAACCGCTGATCGGCGTCGATCGGGCCCACCGTCGAGGCGTGGCTGCAGCGCACGTCGTTCGTCTTGATGTCGAGGTTGGGCACGCTCTCCGACCACGCTTCGTCGCTCAGCTTGAGGTTGCGATTGGTCTGGAACGCGTTGGCGCCCCGCGCCTCGTGGCCGATCTCGATGAGCCCCGTGTAGACGCTGCGGGATCGACCGGCGACGGCGCCCTTGAACAGCAGGTCGCTCGACGTGCGCGGGCCGACGTGGGTCTGGATGGTCCGAAAGTCGTGCATCTGGTCGCCCTCGGCGAAGAACACGGCGATCTGCCGGGCGCTGGCGCCCTGGCCCTGGAGGACGTTCTCCGTGCGCACCCGCGCGTAGTCGGCGCCGAGCGCCACCGCCCCCATGAGCGTGGTGGAGTCACGCTCCCCGACCGCCGCCTGGGCGCCGATCTGCCACACCTCGGGACCGAGCTCATTGACGGCCAGGTAGCGGACCCGGGCGGCCGGCCCGGCTCGCAGCTCCAGCACCGGTGCCAGCAGGGCGTGGGCGTCGGGCGTGGACGTGAACCGCTCGACGACGGTGACCTCGCTGTCCGCTCCGGCGTCGATCACGAGCCGAGGGAAGCCGGCCGTACCCCGACCGGCGATCTCGTGCGTCACGACCACCGGATCGGCGACGGCCTTGCCGGCGGGCACCGACAGCACGATGGGCTCGACGGCGAAGGCCCGGTTCAGCTCGGCGAAGGCGTCGGCCGCCTCGACCATGACGGATCCGAGGAGATCCCCCGCCGCACGGTCGTCGACCAGGAGGCCGTCCGCGCCGACGACCGTCGTGGCGACCGTCCCGGGCGCGAAGCGCTCGAGATCGAACTCGTCGATCCGGCTGTAGCGCCAGATCTCCTCCTGCCGTGGTCGGCCAGGGTGCGGCGGCGAAGCGCTCGGCGGCCGCCACACGCTGTTCCACCAGCCAGGAAGGCCCGCCGAGCCCACGTGCGGCGTCGACGGTGAAGGCGGGCACGACGGGGAATTCTACCATCGTGGTAGGGGAAATTCGGAGGGCCGGCGGCGGCCCCCGAGGCCCGGGAAGCGGAGGTCAGCCTCGCCGGAAGCGCTTCCAGCCCCGCTTCTTCTGCTGCTTGGCCTGCACGTCGGCCAGGACCTCGGGACCGATGGAGTTGATGATGTCCTCGGCCTCGTCCAGGATCGCGGCGGCGGATCCGTCGTCCAGGCCCGGTGGCTCCTCCGGGCTGACCGGGGTGACGAGGGTGCCGTGCGCCCAGTTGACGTCGGCCAGGCGGCGCTCGTACCCGGAGCAGGGGTCCGGGCACCGCCAGGGAGCGTCAGGAGCAAGATCGAGGTTGCACTTCCGGACCGTCTCGCCGTTGGCGTAGGTCCGGCTCTCGAAGTTCTTGCACTCCTCCCGCATCGGCATGCCCGCCATTCTGCCGTGTCACAGGCGCCGGTTTGTCGCGCTGGGTCGGTGGGTACCCTGAAGACCTGCGGGCGCCGAGGGAAAAGGAGCAATCGTGGCCAACATCGACCAGCACCAGCACATGGGCGCCAAGGTCATCGACAGCCGCGGTCATCAGGTGGGGAAGGTCGCGAACGTGTTCTACGACGATCGGACACTGGAACCCCAGTGGGTCGCCGTCAACTTGGGCGTGCTTCACCGGCGCAGCCCGCTCGTGCCGCTCGAGCAGTCGTACTTCTCCGACAGCGGCAATCTGGTCGTCGCCTTCACCGAGGACACGATCAAGGAAGCGCCGGCCGCGCACGAGACTGCGCCGACCAGCCGCGAGGCCGAGGACATCGCCCAGCACTACGGCATCGAGCCGCCGCACGCCAGCTGACGCCCGTCATCTGACTGCCGCGCCACCGCAGCGACCGTGAGGATCGTGGTCGCTGCGGTGTGACGCGCTCAGCCGACCGAGCCCTCCATCTGCAGCTCGATCAGGCGACTCCACTCGACGGCGTACTCCATCGGCAACGTCCTCGTCACCGGCTCGATGAAGCCGTTGACGATCATGCCCATGGCCTGCTCCTGCGACAGCCCGCGGCTCATCAGGTAGAAGAGCTGCTCGTCGGCGATCTTGGAGACCGTGGCCTCGTGGCCGATCTCGGCGTCGCGCTCGGCGACCTCCATGTACGGCAGGGTGCGGCTCTCGGAGTCCTCGTCGAGGATCAGTGCGTCGCACTGGACGTGGCTCTTGCACCCGTAGGCGCCCTCGTCCACCCGCACCAAGCCCCGGTAGGTCGTGATGCCGCCGTCCTTCGAGATCGACTTGGACACGATCTTGGAGGTGGTCTCAGGGGCGGCGTGGATCATCTTGGCCCCGGCGTCCTGGTGCTGGCCCGGGCCGGCGTAGGCCACGCTCAGCACCTCGCCCGTGGCCTTCGGGCCGACGAGGTAGACGGACGGGTACTTCATCGTCAGCTTGGAGCCGATGTTGCCGTCGATCCACTCCATGTGGCCCTCGGCCTCGACGCGGGCCCGCTTCGTGACCAGGTTGTAGACGTTCGGGCTCCAGTTCTGGATGGTCGTGTACGTGACCCTGGCGCTGGGCTTGACGATGATCTCCACGACCGCCGAGTGCAGCGAGTCCGACGTGTAGACCGGCGCCGAGCAGCCCTCGATGTAGTGCACCTTGGCGCCCTCGTCGGCGATGATCAGCGTGCGCTCGAACTGGCCGGCGTTCTCGGCGTTGATGCGGAAGTAGGCCTGGAGCGGCATCTCGCACTCGACCCCGGGCGGGACGTAGATGAAGCTGCCACCCGACCACACCGCCGAGTTGAGCGCGGCGAACTTGTTGTCACCGGGCGGGATCACCTTCCCGAAGTACTGCCTCACGAGGTCCGGGTACTCCCGGAGCGCGGTGTCCATGTCGCAGAACAGGATGCCCCGGGCCTCCAGGTCCTCCCGGTTGCGGTGGTAGACCACTTCGCTTTCGAACTGTGCGGTGACGCCGGCCAGGTACTTGCGCTCGGCCTCCGGGATGCCCAGCTTCTCGTAGGTGGCCTTCATCTGCTCGGGGAGCTCGTCCCACTCGTCGACCTGCGCGTCGGTGGGCTTGATGTAGTAGTAGATGTCCTGGAAGTCGAGGTCCGGCATGTTCACGGCGAACCAGGGCGCCATGGGCTTGCGCTCGAACGTGCGGAGGCTGCGCAGGCGGACCTGGCGCATCCACTCCGGCTCGCCCTTCCACCAGGACATCTGGTCGACGACGTCGGCGCTCAGGCCCTTCTCGGGCTTGAAGACGTAGTCGACGTCGTCGGACCAGCCGAGCTTGTAGCGACCGAGGTCCAGGTCAACGACAGCCATGGCAGCTCACACCCTTCCAGGCAGGTTGGGCAGGTAGACGGGAATTTGCACTACGGACATAGTAACAATTCGCCGGCCCGATGCCACAGGCCCAGGAGGCTCAGGTGTCCAGGGCGCGGGCGCGCTCCAGGGCCTCCGTGGCGGAGAGGCCGGCCCGGGCCGCCAGCCAGCAGACCACGGGCGCGGCCTGGCGTTGCGAGGCGTGGGCCGCCAGCCCCGCCAGCTCGAGCAGGGCCTCGATCTCGGTCTCGCTGGGGACGGGCAGCCCGACGCAGGACGGCGTAGCGCTCGATCCAGGCCAGCGCGACGGGGTCCGACGCTCATACCGGCTCCAAGCGGGCGGGGACGTGCTTGTGCCACGGCGTACCGGCGAGCCAGTCACGGTCCTCGACGGCGGTGAGCTCGTTGGGCGCCACGCCGGCCGCGACCGCGCCGCCGTCGTCCGGGTAGTCGACCCCCAGCCCGTTCGGGAGCGAGACGTGGCCGGGCTGCATGATGTCGGACACCTCCACGACGACCTCGAGGCTGGCCCGGCGGGTGGTCACCCGGACCTTTCCACCGTCGGACACGCCGAGCCGCTCAGCGTCGGCCGGGTTGACCCGCAACGCGCCGTCCCGGTCCTTCTTCCGCCACGACGGATCGCGGAAGATGGTGTTGGCGGTGAACGAGCGCCGCTCGCCGGCCGACAGCACGAACGGGTACTCGGCGTCGGACGGCGGCCCGTCGGCGAGGGTCGCCAGCTCCTCCAGCAGCTCGGGGATCACGAGGTGGAAGCGCCCGTCCTCGGTCCCCACGCGCCGCCAAGAGTCCTCGTACTCGTCGACGGTGAACGTCACGCCGGACGGGCTGGCCAGGACGGCCTCGAACAGCGCCTCTCCCAGCTCGAGGCCCTCGCCGGTGAAGCCGGCCCGGCGCACGGAGTCCGGGAAGCTCATGGCGCAGCGGTGGGCCGCTCCCCACAGCACGGCGGCCGCCGCCGCCCCCTCGGGCAACGTCGGGCCGAGCGTGCGGTAGAGCACGATCGGGGCCAGCGCTCCGAGCGCAGGGTTGGCGGACGTGGCGGCGAAGAAGGCTTCGGCGTACGCCGCCCGACCCTCGGCCGCCGCCGCCCGCAGCGGGGCGAGGTCATCCTCCGTGAGCACCCCGAGCGCCTCGACCAGGCGGGCGTGGATCTCCGGCTCGGGGAGCACGCCGTCGGGGGGCGTGAGCACCGGCCGGCGCAGGTGGAACACGTTCGCCGGGAACTCGAAGTTGAAGAACGTGGCCTCCCACTTCTCGTACTGCGACGGCGCCGGCAGCACGTAGTCGGCCAGGCGGGCGGTCTCCGTCATGGCCACGTCGATCACGACCACCAGGTCCAACGACTCCAGCGCCTCCCGCATCCTGGTGCTGTCGGCCAGCGAGTGCGCAGGGTTGGCGCTCTCCACCACCATGGCCCGGTACCGGTCCGGGTGATCGGTCAGGATCTCCTCGGCGATCACGTTGCAGGGCACCAGCCCACCGATGATGCGGGCACCGACGACCGGGCTGGTCCTCCCGCCCTTGCCTCCCTTGCCGCCGCTGTCGCCCCGGGCCAGGGCCACCATCGCGGTGGGCGAGTACTGCGTCCCCGGCCGGCCGAAGTTGCCCGTCAGCAGCCAGACCAGCTTCTCCAGATAGCTCGACAGCGTCGAGTGGCGGTTCATCTGGATGCCCAGGTCCTCGAACGCGGCGACGCTCGAGGCCCGGGCGAGGCGGCGAGCCGTCGCCCGCAGCAGGTCCTCGTCGACACCGCACACGGCCGCGTACTGCGCCACCGGCACGGCGCCGAACGTCGCCTCGATGTCAGCCCGCCCGACCGTGTGCTCGTCGAGCCATGAGCCGGCGACCAGGCCCTCCTGCACCAGCACGGCCACCAGTGCCGCGAGGCACCAGGCGTCGGTACCGGGCCTGACGGCCAGGTGGAAGTCGGCCAGGTCGGCCGTCTCGCTGCGCCGGGGGTCGATGACGATCAGCGCACGGTCGGGATCGCGGGCGATCTCCTTGAGCGTGGTGCGGGCATGGGGGATGCCGTGCGACTGCCACGGGTTCTTGCCGATGAACAGGGCGACCTCGGCGTGCTCCATGTCGCCGCGGACCATCGTGCCCAGCAGCCGGGCGTTGACCCAGAACTCGCCGGTCTTCTCCTGGGCCAGGGCGTTCGACCGGTAGCGGCCGCCGAGCGCCCGCATGGTGGCCCCGCTGTAGGCGCCGCCCAGGTGGTTCCCCTGGCCGCCGCCGCCGAAGTAGAAGATCGAGGCACCGCCGTGGGTGTCACGCACCTGCGCCAGGCGCGATGCCACCTCGGAGATCGCCGTGTCCCAGTCGATCTCCTCGTAGGTGCCGTCCGACCGGCGCCGTAGCGGGCTGGTCAGGCGGTGGCGACCGTTCTGGTAGTGGTCCAGCCGCAGCGCCTTCTCGCACGTGTAGCCCTTCGACGCCGGGTGGGCCTTGTCGCCACGGATGCGTTCGAACCGCCGCCCGTCCTCGCCGCCGAGCCGCACCTCGATGCCGCAGTTGCACTCGCACAGGATGCAGGCCGTCTGATGCCAGTCAGCCCCGTTGGTGCCGGCTCGATTGGTCGCAGCCCCATCGGTCAGGGCTGGGGTCTCGTCCGTCAGCTCGTCGATCACGGCGTCCCCTTCCGTCGTTCGTTACCAGACGGTAACCCGCCAGGGTTTCGTCACGCAACGGGGGCTAGGCAACAGGGCGTGCGGCATCCGTCACAGGGCGCCAGCCCGGGCCCTTGACCATGCGCAGCGCCTTGGCGTCCACGGTGACCCCGCAGTGCGGGCACGTCTCCCCCCACTGGACCGGCTGCCCGCAGTCCCGATGCAACGCGACCATCGGCGGGCCGTCCGGGCTCAGCCAATGGTCGCCCCACTGCATGAGCGTGGTCAGCACCGGCGCCAGATCGCGGCCCATCTCCGTGAGGACGTACTCGTGGCGCTCCGGGTGATCCTGGTACCGCCGCTTCTCGAGCACCCCCCGCTCGACGAGCGTCGTGAGACGGTCCGACAGCACGTTGCGAGCGATGCCGAGGTCGGCCTGGATGGCCTCGAAGCGCCGGATGCCGAGGAACACGTCGCGGACGATCAGGAGCGTCCACCATTCGCCGACCACGTCGAGTGCACGGGCGATCGAGCAGTTGAAGTGACCCACGCTCGACCGCTTCACGCCCGCGAGCCTATGCCTCCGCCGGTGCCACGTGGTCGTCGCCCGGAGACGCGGCCGACTCGTCCAGAGCGTCGGACGCGGCCCGGGCCCGACCGGCCGAGGCGATGACGGCCAGACCAGGAGTCGTCACCACGGCGCTCGCCACGAGGGCGGCCGGGATGCTCACCAGGCGGCCGATGACGCCGAACACGGGACCGATGACCACCTGGCCGATCGCATCGGCCTGACCGAACGCCGACAGCACGGTGGCCCGCTCGGCCGGTGGGGTGAGCGGCACGAGGTAGGAGGACAGCAAGGTGTCGCGCACGCTGCGGCACCGCTCGATGACGAGCACGGCCGCCGCGGCCACGACGAACAGTCCCGTGAGGCCGAAGACCAGCAGTCCGGCGATCTGCAGCGCGGTGAGGACCAGGAGCCAGCGCGTGTGTCGCTGGAGCGAGGCCGAGGGCCGCGCCCGCTCCACCAGCGGAGGGACGACGATGCCCAGGACCGCGGAGGACACGGACAGCAGCGCGAACCACACGAGCGGCGACCACCCGAACCAGCCGGGGAGGCCGACCGGGCCGAGCAGCTGGGCCTGGTAAAGGCGGTCGTACGCCTCGCTGGCCCCGCCGACGACCAGCGCGAACAGGGCGAACCAGGCCAGCACGCGGCTGCCCCGCATGGCGCGCATCCCGGCCCGACCGATGCCGGCCAGGTGACGCACGGTCGACCGGTCCTGGGGCTGTGGGCGTGAAGCGCTCCTCGCCCATCACCACCACGAGCCACGCGGCGAGCCCCAGCTCCAGCACCCCGCCCACCACCAACGGCGCGCGGAGCGACTGGCCGGCCAGCAGCCAGGCCACCGGGAGGGCGATCAGCGCGGCGACGGATCCTGTGCGGCTCAGCCGCAGGAACAGGCTCGACAGCTCCTTCCGGTCAGGGTCGCCGAGCTCGCCGGTCAGCCACGCGGTCGTGGCGCCCGACGTGAAGGTGTAGGCGAGGCCCCACAACACCTGGGCGGCCACCACGCCGACGAAGGTGGGCCACGCCGCCTCGAGGAGGAAGCCCAGCCCCATGCCCGCGTGCCCGATGATGATCGAGAGCCGCCGGCTGACGGCATCGGCGACGATGCCGGTCGGGATCTCGGCCACGAAGACGGTGGCCTCCATCGCCGAGCCGACGACGACGAGCTGGAACGGATCGAGGCCGACCGTCTGCAGCCGGTAGAGCGGCGCGACGGTGAACGCGATCGTGCCGGCGGCGGCGGCCACCGCCATGAGCACGAACATGACGTGGCGGGCAGAGCGCGGCGAGCGGGCGGTACGCCAGTGGCGCACGGGCAGACCTCCTGGGGCGCGTCGAAACGGGAACGACGACGCGCCGGCGATCGGCCGGGCGTCGCAGTCAGCGGATCAACGGGAGGCCATCACGGACAGAACCGTAGACATCCACCGCCGCCGACCACGCGCGCATTTCGAACGGACCTGTCCGAGAGAGCGCGGCCCGGCCGCGCCCGATGCGACATCTCTCGTTCGAGATCGTCGACGTGGTAGGGGCTCAGTCCATCTCGATGAAGATGCACTCGCCGGGGCAGTCGAGCGCAGCGTCGATCACCTGCCGGTGGAGCCGGCCCGGCACCCTGGCCAGGCTGCCGGACCCTCCGGGATCGTTGAGCGGGTAACCGACCTCGGCCACGTAGGCGATGCCGTCCTCGAGCTGGACGAAGACGTCCGGGCTGTGGTCCACGCACAGGCCGTCGCCGGTGCACAGGTCCTGGTCGATCCACACCCGCACGCGCGGCAGGCTACCGGCCGCCCGGCCGGCGGCCCCGACCGGCCCGGATCGCTACCCTTCGCCCCCGTGTCCATGCCGCCCCACCCTCCCGTCGCCAAGCGGGTGCCCCACGTCTGGGAGCGCCCGACCGGACCCGTCGAGGACCCCTGGGCCTGGCTGCGGGACCGTGACGACCCGGACACCGTGGCGTACCTCGAGGCCGAGAACGACTATGCCGACGCCTGGCTCGAGGATCACGCCGATCTCGTCGACGCCATCTTCGACGAGGTGAAGGCGCGCACGCAGGAGACCGACCAGAGCGTCCCGTCACGCAAGGGACCGTGGTGGTTCGTGAGCCGCACCGTCGAAGGGCTCTCCTACGCCATCCACTGCCGTGGCTCGAGCCCCGAGACGGCCGGCGAGCAGGTCCTCCTCGACGAGAACGAGCGCGCCCGCGACGAGGCCTTCTTCGAGGTCGGCGCGTTCGACGTCAGCCACGACCACCGGCTCCTCGCGTGGTCGGCGGACCTCAACGGCCACGAGGTCTTCACGCTGCGCATCCGGGACATCGAGGCGGGAGTCGACCTGCCCGACGTGATCGAGGGGACCTACTACGGCACGGCGTGGTCCGCCGACGGGCGCCACCTCTTCTACACCGTGCCGGACCACGCGATGAGGCCCCATCAGGTCTGGCGACACGAGCTCGGCACGAGCCAGACCGACGACGTGCTCGTCCACCAGGAGGACGACGAGCGCTTCAACGTCGACCTCGGGCTCACCCGCAGCGGCGAGTGGATCGTCATCACCGACGAGTCCACGACCTCCACGGACGTCCTCGTCCTCCGCTCGACCGATGCGCTCGGCGCGCCCCGCCTCGTCACGCCCCGCCAGCCGGACGTGGAGTACCGGCTGGACCATTGGGGAGACCGCTTCGTCATCCTCACCAACCTCGACGCCCCGGACTTCAAGGTGGTGGCCGCCCCGTGCGAGGCCCCTGGCGTCGAGCAGTGGACCGATCTCGTCGCCCACGAGGCCGGCCGGCGGATCAACCAGCTCGAGCCCTTCGCCGGCCACCTGGTGCTGCACGAGTGGGCGCAGGCGCGCGAGCAGCTCCGCATCATCGGCGCCGACGCCACCGAACGGGTGCTCTCCTTCGACGAACCCGTCCACTCGGTCGGTATCGGGATGAACCTGGAGTACGAGACCACCACGCTCCGGTTCGGGTACGAATCCCTGGTGACGCCGCCCTCCGTCTACGAGGAGGACATGGTCTCAGGCGAGCGGCAGCTGCTGAAGCAGGTTCCGGTGCTGGCCGGCTACGACCCCGACGACTACCAGTCGGCCCGCGAATGGGCGACGGCTCCGGACGGTACGAAGGTCCCGGTGGACGTGGTGTGGCGGCGCGACACGCCGCTCGACGGCACCGCCGCGCTGTCGCTCTACGCCTACGGCGCCTACGAGTACTCCCGCCCGCCGTGGTTCTCGATCGTCCGGTTGTCACTGCTCGACCGGGGCGGCGTCTGGGCGCTCGCCCATCCGCGAGGAGGCGGGGAGCTCGGCCGGGCCTGGTACCTGGACGGCAAGCTGCTGGCCAAGCGCAACACGTTCACCGACTTCATCGCCTGTGCCGAGCACCTGGTGGCCGAGGGCTACGGCTCCCCTGACCGGGTCACGATCAGAGGGGGCAGTGCGGGTGGGCTCCTGGTCGGCGCCTGCCTCACCGAGCGACCGGACCTGTACGCCGGGGTCGTCGCCGCGGTCCCCTTCGTCGATGTCGTCACCACCATGCGCGACCCGAGCATCCCGCTGACCATCGGCGAGTGGGAGGAATGGGGCGATCCCCGCGAGGAGCCCTACGCCAGCTACATGCTCAGCTACTCGCCCTACGACAACATCGAGCCGGGGACGGCCTATCCGGCCCTGTACGTCACCGCGGGGTTGAACGATCCCAGGGTCATGTACCACGAACCCGCCAAGTGGGTGGCCAAGCTCCGGGCGCTGGCCACGACGCGGGGGCCGCTCCTGCTGCGCACGGAGATGGGCGCGGGCCACAGCGGCCCGTCCGGCCGGTACGAGACCTGGCGGGACGAGGCCCGCATGCTGGCCTTCCAGCTCGTCGCCTCCGGCATCACCCACTGACCCGTCCGCGGCCGTGCCGCCCGTGTATCAGCGGTTCGCACGGCGGCACTCATGGGTGAAGGGAGGGCAGCCATGGACAGGATTTACTTCGTCACCATCCATGCCGACGATGCCCGCCGCTACGACGGGCTGGGCGACTTCGACCTCGATCTCGTCCACGGATCGTCGTCGCGCCGCGAGGCCGGGGGCACGGTCGGCGGTCTGCTCACGGTGGAGCAGATCGTCATGCTCGTCGACCGAGGGTACGAGGTCACCCTCCACCAGTCGGCGGACGAGCGGTCACGGGCTCTCGACGTGATCCCCTTCGACGAGTGGCTGAAGGAGATCTGATCATGGCCTACCTCGACATGGCCGGCATCAACGCCTGCATCAGCTTCCTGGGCTCCACCTACCCGTCGTTGGTCAGCGTGATCACGCTGCCCGAACCGTCGCGCAACGGCTCGACCATCCGCGCCTACCGCTTGGCGGCGAGCTCGAACGGGAACCGCCGCGGCGTGTTGGCCCTCGGCGGCGTGCACGCCAGGGAGCTCGTCAACCCGGACATGCTGCTCTCGCTGTCGATCAAGATGTGCGACGCCTACACCAACGGCACTGGGCTGACCTTCGGCGGCATGTCGTTCTCGGCCAGCGACGTGAAGCTCGTGATGGACGTGCTCGACGTCTACATCATCCCCGTCGTCAACCCGGATGGCCGCGCCTACGTGCAGTCGCTCTCCGGTTGCGCGATGTGGCGCAAGAACCGGGCGGTGATCCCCGGCACGTCGTGCGTCGGCGTGGACCTCAACCGCAACGCCGACTTCCTGTGGCCCTTCGCCATCGGCCAAACGTCGACACAACCATGTTCCGAGACGTACCACGGCACCGCCGCCTTCTCCGAGCCCGAGGAGCGCAACATCCGCTCGATGCTCGACGCCCACCCCGCCATCCGGTGCGTGGTCGACGTCCACTCCTACTCGGAGCTCGTCCTCTACCCGTGGGGCGACGACACGATCCAGACCTCGGACTCCGCCCAGAACTTCGAGAACCCCATCTGGGACGGCCAGCGGGGCTTCAGCGGGGGCTATGCCGAGTTCATGCCCTCGGACGACAAGCAGCGCTTCGAGCAGACGGCCGCCACCATCGTGCAGGCCATCCAGGCCGTCCGCGGCCGCGCCTACACGCCGCAGCCCTCGTTCGCGTTGTACGGCACGACCGGGACCAACTCGGACTACGCGTACAGCCGCCATCTCGCGGGCACCGGCGCCAGCAAGGTCTACGGCTTCACGTTCGAAACGGGCCGGGAGTTCCAACCGCCTGCGGCCGAAGCGGCCTGGGTGATCAAGGAGGGCTCAGCCGGGGTGTTCCAGCTGCTCCTCCGCACGATCTGCGCCATCGACCTGATCGGATCAGGGCTGCTCGACGGTCAGGCCGTGCTCAGCGACAGCGAGCTCACGGATCTCGGAGAGCTCCGCGACACGGTCATGGTCCGCGCCGCGGCCGGTCGCCGGCTCGCCCTGCTGTTGGAGGAGCACAGCGTGGAGCTGGCGGGGATCGCTCGCCGCCGACCGCGCCTCGCCCGCCGGATGGCCGCGCTCCTCGCCGACGTCACACCAGCGGCGCTCGGCCGGGACCCGATCACCGAGGCCCAGGTGGCCAACGCGATGACGCTGGCCGGGGACGTCGCCAAGATGGCGTCGCCGGACTTGAGGGACGCGCTGGACGAGGTGAGCGCCATCGCCCCCCACTTCGCCGGCGTGACCCTGCGCAGCGGGCTCCAGGCCGCCAGCCGCCGTCCGGCGAAACGGGGCCGGCGCCGGTCCCGCTCGTGAGCGCTCAGGCGGGGTCGACGACGTCGTCGGGGCCGTGGGCCAGGCGGGTCGAGGGCGTCGACGCCACGGCGCCCGACTCGACCAGCTCGCGCACGGCCGGGACGGGGTTCTCGTCGGCGAACAGCCGGTCATCGCCGTAGTCCGCTTGCCGACCGGTGGCGTCCGTGACCCACCACGACGCCTCCAGCGCGATCCCGTTGTTGTCGGTGAAGTAGATCGAGCGCACGAACCCGTGGTCGACCACGTCGGTCACCTCGCAGCCGTGCTCCTTCAAGCGGGCCTGCAGTGACTCGAGCGCCTGCTCGTCGGGCAGGTTGAGCGAGAGGTGGTCGAACTGGGTGGCTCTGGGGTCGGGCAGGCCCGCAGGCTTGGCGAAGCGGTGCACCGCCTGGCCTTCGTACTCGAAGAAGGCCACCGTGTTCTGCGGGCCCGACGTCGAAGAAGTAGTGCCTGAACCCGGGGGTACCGATGGTCGCCACCAGCCGGGCGCCGAGCACGCCGTGGTAGAAGCGGACGGTCGCGTCCATGTCGTCGGTGACGAGGGCCAGGTGGTTGATCCCCCGCCAGCGAGGAGGCTCTTCCTGTGCAGCCATGGGCTCGATGCTACGAGCTACGCGGGACGGGCCGAGCGCCGGGACCGGCCCCGGACGGCGGCCTCGGACACCGGTCCGACGACGGCCAGCGAGCGCGCCTGGCCGAGGACCCGCTCGGTCACCCGGGCCACATCGGCTGCGGTGACGGCTCGCCAGCGCTCGAGCTGCTCGCCCACAGGGCGGACGGCGCCGGTGGTCGTCAAGCAGCGCGCCGAGGCGGGCCATCCGGCTGCCGTTGTCCTCGAGGCCCATCACGAACGCTCCCGTGAGGTACCCGATGGCCATGTCCAGCTCGTCGCCGGTCATGCCATCGGCCAGGAGGGCGGCCACCTCGGCATCGACGAGCTTCAGCACCTCGCCCACCTGGGCAGGAGCCGTTCCGGCCGAGATCACGAGCGAACCGGCATCGGCGTAGGACGACGTGCCGGAGCCGACGGCGTAGGCCAGCCCGCGCTGTTCACGGATCTCCTCGAACAGCCGGCTCGACGGACCGCCGCCGAGGACGTGGTTGACGACGTCGAGCGCCTCGCGGTCGGTGTCGCCGCGGGGAACGCCCCGGAACCCGAGCGCGAGCTGGACCTGCTCGGTGCGGCGCCGGTCGACCACCAGTGGCGCCGGCTCGCTCGACGGCGCCTCCCGCCTGGGGAGCTCGATCGGTCCGCCTGCCGGGAAGCGCCGTTCGACCTCGGCCACCACCTGGTCGTGGTCGAGAGCGCCGGCCACGGCCACCACCATCGCCGACGGTCGGTACCACTGCCGGAAGAACGTGCGGACGTCGTCCGGCGTGATGGTCTCCACCGTGGCCATGGTCCCCGCGGTCTCGCGGCCGAGCGCGTGGCCGGGAAACATGGCTTCAGCCAGGAGGCGGTGGACGACGTCCTCGGGCAGGTCGTCGTCCATGGCCAGTTCCTCGAGGATGACCTGGCGCTCGTTGTCGACGTCGCCGTCCCGCAACGCCGGAGCGGTCAGCACGTCGCCGAGCAGCTCGAGGGCGAGAGGGAGCTCGGCCGCAGGAACGCGGCAGTAGTACGCCGTGTACTCCTTGGCCGTGAAGGCGTTCATGTCGCCGCCGACCCGGTCCACGGCGGCGGCGATGGCCCGGGCGCTGCGCTCCTCGGTGCCCTTGAACAGCAGGTGCTCGAGGAAGTGCGAGACGCCGGACAGCTCGTCCGGCTCGTCCCGCGCTCCGACGCCGACCCAGACCCCGGCCGCGACCGAGAGCGCCGTGGGGACGCGCTCGGTCACGACCCGCAGCCCCGAGGGGAGCTGCGTCACATGGGTGACAGGCTGTGCGCTCAGCGGTGCCGCCGGCGGCGCTCGCCGTCGCGACGGCCGCCGTCGCCGGACGAGGCCACGGCGGTCTCGGGGCCGAGATCGCCGAACACCTCGCGGGCCTCGGCGTCGAAAGCCTCCTCGAAGCTGACCTCGGAGGCGTCCGGGACCGATCCGCCGGAGGCCGACGGACCGCTCGGCCGCGGCCGGGGCCGACCGGTCGTCGGCCTCACCACCCGAGCTCTCGGCCTCGCTGTCGTCGCCGACCGGGGACAGGCTGACCTTGCCGCGGTCGTCGATCTCGTCGACGCGCACGACGATCTCGTCGCCGAGATCGACCACGTCCTCCACCCGGTTGATGCGCTTGCCGCGCCCGAGCTTGGAGATGTGGACCAGGCCGTCGCGCCCGGGGAGGATGTTGACGAAGGCCCCGAACTTGGTGATGTTGACCACCTTGCCGGTGTAGATCTCGCCGACGTTGGCCGTGGGCGGATCGATGATCAGCATGATCCGCTCCTTGGCCGCCTCGACCTTGCGGCCGTCCGGGGAGCCGATGGTGACCGTGCCCACCGTGCCGTCGTCGTC
Organism: uncultured Acidimicrobiales bacterium; assembly: GCA_963813375.1. Lineage (GTDB taxonomy): Bacteria > Actinomycetota > Acidimicrobiia > Acidimicrobiales > Ilumatobacteraceae > DASTFY01. The sequence continues at coordinate 185,052 of CAWEYT010000016.1, forward strand.
GACGGCGATGTCGGCGCCGGTCTCCTGCTGGATGAGGTTGATGACCTTGCCCTTGGGCCCGATGACCTCACCGATGCGGTCGATCGGGATCTGGAACGAGGCGATCTTCGGGGCGGTCTCGCCGACCTCGGGCCTGGCCTCGCTGATGGTGGCGTTCATGACCTCCAGGATCTGCAGGCGGGCCTCACGGGCCTGGCCGAGAGCGGCCTTCAGCACGTCGGCCGGGATGCCCTCGATCTTGGTGTCGAGCTGCAGGGCGGTGACGACGTCGGCCGTACCCGCCACCTTGAAGTCCATGTCGCCGAAGGCGTCCTCGGCGCCGAGGATGTCCGTGAGCGTCGTGTAGGTGCCGTTCTCGTAGATCAGGCCCATGGCGATGCCGGCCACCGCCCCCTTGACGGGCACGCCGGCGTCCATCAGCGACAGCGACGACGAGCACACCGACGCCATCGACGTCGAGCCGTTGGACGACAGGACCTCGGAGACGAGGCGCAGCGAGTAGGCGAACTCCTCCTGGCTGGGCACCACGGGCAGCACGGCCCGGGCGGCCAGCGCGCCGTGGCCGATCTCCCGGCGCTTGGGCGAGCCGACCCGGCCCACCTCGCCGTTGGCCCACGGGGCCATGTTGTAGTGGTGCATGTAGCGCTTGGTGGTCTCGGGCGAGAGCGTGTCCATCAGCTGGTTCATGCGGGGCATGGCCAGGGTGCACACGTTGAGCACCTGGGTCTCGCCCCGCTGGAACAGGCCCGAGCCGTGGGCGGTCGGCAGGACGCCGACCTCGGCCGACACCGGGCGCAGGTCCGTGATCCCTCGACCGTCGATGCGCACCCCGTCATCGATGATGCGCTTGCGGACCAGCTTCTTGGTGAGGGAGCGGACCGCCTCCTTGATCTCCTTCTCCCGCCCGGCAAAGGCGCCGGGAGCGTCCGGCGAGCCGGCCAGCTCGGACACGACGTCGACCTTCACGGCGTCGGTCGCGGCGTTGCGCTCGGCCTTGCCGGAGATCGTGACCGCCGTCGCCAGCTTGGGGGTGGCGAGCCGCTCGACGGCCTCCCACACGTCGTCCCCGTAGTCGAGGACGGGCGTGAAGGCCATCGGCTCGATCGGGCCGTCACGCTCGATGACCTCGGCGACCAGCTGGCGCTGCAGGGCGATGGACTCCTTGATCCACACCTTGCTGGCCTCCAGCCCGTCGGCCACGACGTCCTCGGTGACCTTGGGCGCGCCGGCCTCGAAGTAGGAGAACGACTTCTCGGTGCCGCCGGCCTCGACCATCATCACGGCCACGTCGCCGCTGTCGAGCTCTCGACCGGCGACCACCAGCTCGAACGTGGCGGCGTCGCCCTCCTCATAGGTCGGGTGGGGGATCCAGGTGCCGTCCTGGCTGTAGGCCAGGCGCACGGCGCCGATCGGGCCCTCGAAGGGGATGCCGGAGATCATCAGCGCCGCCGAGGCGCCGTTGATCGAGATGAGGTCGTGGGGGTTCTCCTGATCGGCCCCGATGACGGTCACGACGACCTGGGTCTCGTTGCGGAAGCCCGTCGGCGAACGACGGCCGCAGCGGCCGGTCGGTCAGGCGGCACGTGAGGATGGCGTCCTCGGTCGGACGGCCTTCCCGGCGGAAGAACGAGCCGGGGATCTTCCCGGCGGCGTAGGCCCGCTCCTCCACGTCCACCGTGAGGGGGAAGAAGTCGATGCCCTCGCGCACGCCGGACGCCGCGTTGGCGGTGGCCAGCACGCTGCTCTTGCCGAGTGAGACCTGAACGGCCCCCTGCGACTGCAGCGCGAACCGGCCGGTCTCAAAGGTGATGGTCTTGTCGGTGCCGGAAACCGGCCCGCTGACCCGGATGGCCTCAGCCATAGTGGGTTCCTTTCCGGCCGCCCGGGTCTCTCCCGTGACGACCGATCGGGAGCGGCAGGTCAGTTCCCAGTCGGCAGGCCCCGAGGCTGTCCCCGGGAGCTCTCGACTGACAACCGACCGAGCCGCTCCGCAGCGCCGGATGGCGCCGCTGGGTTGTGTTGTCTTTGATTCAGGTGTTCAGCGACGGAGGCCGAGCTTGGCGATGATCGCCCGGTAGCGCTCGACATCCGTCTTGCGGACGTAGTCCAGCATGCGCCGGCGACGGCCGACGAGCATGAGGAGACCACGCCGCGAGTGGTGATCCTTCGGGTGGACCTTCAAATGCTCGGTGAGCTGGTTGATCCGGTCCGTCAGCAGCGCGATCTGGACCTCGGGGGAGCCGGTGTCGGTCTCGTGCAGCCGATGGCCCGAGATCGTTGACTGCTTGTCTGCCATGTGATGGTTCCTTCAGTGCCGTTCCCCGACCAGCAGGGAAGGTCGCACCGCCGGGGGATCCGGGATGCATCTCGCCGCAGTCGGCGGCGCACGCGCGCCGTAACCGCAACGGACGCATCGAGGATACCAGCAGGATCCCGGGGTCGCGTGGGTAGCGTGCCCGGCCGTGCACACGACGGGGCCGGCCATCGAGGTCCGCGGCGTCGTCAAGCGCTTCGGGACCACGGCGGCGCTCGAGGGGTTCGACCTCACCGTGCCGGCCGGGCAGTTCGCCAGCCTCATCGGACCCTCCGGGTGCGGCAAGACCACGTTGCTGCGAGCGATCGCCGGGCTCGTGGAGATCGACAGCGGCAGTGTGACCGTCGACGGCGGCTCCCCGGCCGCGGCGCGGTCCGCCCGCCAGCTCGGCTTCGTTCCGCAGTCCCCCGGCCTGCTGCCCTGGCGGACCGTGCGCGCCAACGCCCGCCTGCTGACCACGGTGGGCCGGCGGCGCAGCGGCCTCGACGCCGAGCAGGTCGACGCGCTGCTGCACGAGGTCGGCCTGAGCGAGTTCCTCGACGCCTACCCCCACGAGCTCTCCGGAGGCATGCAGCAGCGGGTGGCGCTCGTGCGCGCCTTCGCCCTCGACGCCCCGGTGCTGCTGATGGACGAGCCGTTCGCGGCCCTGGACGAGATCACCCGCTCCGAGATGCGGTACCTCCTCCTGCGCCTGTGCGAGCAGCGCCAGGTGACGGTGGTGTTCGTCACCCACTCGATCGCCGAGGCCGTGATGCTGTCCGACCGCGTCGTGGTGATGACCGGTCGGCCGGGACGCGTCGACGCTGACGAGACCGTCGGGCTGGCCCGGCCCCGCCGCCCCGAGCAGGAGGAGACGACCGAGTTCTTCGCTCTCGAGACCGATCTGCGCCGCCGCCTCCGCACCGGGGACCGGCCGTGAGCACCTCGGGGGCGCGGGTGGGCCGGCTCGTGGCGCCGATCCTCGGACTCATCGTGTTCTTCGGCGTCTGGGAGCTGCTCGTCCGGGCCTTCGACGTCCGGACGTTCGTCCTGCTGCGGCCGTCGACCATCCTGGCCGAGCTGCTCGGTCAGCCCGGCTTCTACTGGCGCAACACCCTGGTGACCGCCAAGGAGGCTCTGCTCGGCTACCTGGTCGCGCTGGCAGTGGCGCTGCTCTGGGGCGCGGTGATGGCGCGGTCCCGCTTCCTGGAGCAGGCCTCCACGCCGGTCGCCGTGCTCATCCAGGTCACCCCCATCGTTGCGTATGCACCATCCGCGGTCCTCTGGCTCGGCCGCGGGCTCAGGCCGATCGTCTTCATCACCGGGCTGATCTGCCTCGTTCCCCTCCTCTTCGCCGTCACGACCGGGCTCCGCTCGGCCGATCCCGCGGCGCTCGATCTCATGGCCATCGTCGACGCGCCCGCATCCCAGGTCATCCGGCGCATCCGCCTGCCGTACGCGCTCCCCTACCTGTTCTCGGCCACCCGGACGTGCGTGGGGCTGTCGCTGATCGGGGCCGTGCTGGCCGAGTGGTACGCACTGGTGGACCAGGGCCTCGGGCGCCGCATCCAGGAGGCCATCGACTTCAACCAGACCCGCCAGCTCTGGGCCTCGATCTACGCGGTGGCATTCCTCGGAGGTCTGGCCATCGTCGTGCTCAACGTGGTGGAGCGGCGGGTCCTCCACTGGCACGCCTCCACCCGGACCATCCGGTAGCCTCACACCGCTCGGCAGAACGGGTTCCGGGACCACCTTCTCGCACGGTCACGGGAGCCCGCTGGGCGCTGGCACAACTGACCGACCGCATCCCCTGGAGGCTCGTCATGGCGCGCCAGCGCATCCCTGTCGTCACTGCTGTTCTCACCGCGTGCGTCCCGTTCGCCCTGCTCGTTGCCTGTGGCAGCGACGACGGCGGAGGAGCGGACGGCGGCGAGACCACTACCGCCGCGGCCAGCGGCCGCCGGCGGCGAGGTGACCGCGGCCGGGATCCCACCCGAGCGCTGCGACGCCAACAAGGCCGCCGGCACCATCACCTACCTGTCGGGGTTCGACTTCTCCGCCTCGGCGTCGATCGTCGAGGTCATCGTGGCCGAGGACAAGGGCTACTTCGACGAGATGTGCCTCGACGTGGAGCTGAAGCCGAGCTTCTCGACCGCCAACTACCCGCTGGTCGCCGCCAACGAGGCGCAGTTCGCCAGCGCCGGCTCGTACGCGGAGATCGCCGACTTCAACGCCGCCAACGACGCCGATCTCGTCGTCGTCGCCGTGGAGGGGAAGACCGCGATCGACGGGCTCATCGTCAAGGAGGGCGAGGGCGACCACGCTCGGCCGATCTCGAGGGCAAGACCATCGGGGTGAAGGGCAAGCTGCAGCCGTCGCTCAAGGCGATGCTGGCCGAGGCCGGGCTGGTCGAGGGCACCGACTACACGACGGTCGGCATCGAGGGCTTCGATCCGCTCGTCCACATCGAGCTGCCCGGCCTCTCCGCCTTCACCGGCTACAAGTCGAACGAGCCCGGCCAACTGGAGCGGGCCGGGTGTGCCCTTCACGCTGCTCGACCCGTCGAAGGAGGGCATCCCCGGGTCCTTCGGCATCCTCTACACGAACGCCGGGTTCATCAACGAGCATCCGACGGCGGCGCAGGACTTCGTGCGGGCCGCCATGCGGGGCATGGAGGACGCCATCGCCGATCCGGACGCGGCCTCGCAGACCGCCGTCGACCTCATCAACGCCAACGGCAACGAGAACTTCCTCTCCCCCGAGGGCGAGCAGTTCCGCTGGCGGACCGAGTCGGCGCTCGTCACCGAGTTCACACCCGATGGCGAGCCCATCGGCCTGATCGACCCCGCCGAGCTGCAGGCCCAGCTCGACGCCTACGACGCCATCGGCATCTTCACGGCGAAGCCGCCGATCGAGGGCACCTACGACGAGGCGCTCATCGCCGGCGTGTACGGCGAGGACGGCAAGGTCGTCTGGCCCGCTGGCACGGGCTGACGCTCAAACTCCGCAGGACGCGGCGGGCGGACTCGATGTCGTGCTTGAGCTGGGCGATGAGGGCGTCGATGCCGTCGAACTTGCGCTCGCTGCGCAGGAAGGACTGGAAGCGCACGCGGGCCGGCTCGCCGTAGAGGTCGCCCGAGAAGTCGAGCAGGTGGGCCTCGAGCAGCGAGTGGTCGGCGTGCTCGTAGAAGGTCGGCCGACGGCCCAGGTTGATGGCACACGGGTGGACCGACCCGTCCGGGCGGACGTACCAGCCCGCGTACACGCCGTCGGCCGGATGGCACATGGCGTTCGGTACCTCGACGTTGGCGGTGGGGAAGCCGAGCAGCCGGCCCCGCATGTCGCCGGTGACGACCGTCCCCCGAGCCTCGTAGAGGTGGCCGAGCAGCCGCGCCGCCACGTCGACCTCACCGCCGGCCAGGGCACGGCGAATGGCGGTCGAGCTGACCGGCTCGTCGACGCCGTCCGGGCGCTCGACCAGCGCCACGGGCTGCACCTCGAAGTCGAGTGCGGGCCCGAGCTGGCTGAGCAGCGCGACGTTGCCCTCCCGATGCCGGCCGAAGTGGAAGTCCTCGCCGATCACGACGGTGCGGGTGGCGAGGGCATCGACGAGGATCTCCTGCACGAACTCGCGGGCGGACTCCTGCGAACGCGCCTCGTCGAACTTGAGCACGACGGTGGCGTCCAGGCCGGTGTCGGCCAGCAACTCCAGCTTGGTCGGCAGGTCGGTCAGCAACCGGGGCGCCGACTCGGGCCGCACGACGCTGGCCGGGTGCCGGTCGAAGGTCACGACGACGCTCCGGGCCCCGAGCTCGCCGGCCAGGCCGCGGACCTGGGCGACCACGGCGGCGTGTCCGAGGTGGACGCCGTCGAAGGCACCGATGGTGATGACCGAACGGCCGCTCGGCCACGGCGGCACGCTGAGGTCGCTGATGACCTGCACGGCCGGGCACGCTATCCGTTCGTCACCAGCACGACCGCGGGCTTGGCGGACCCGTCATCGGGGCCGTGTGGCTCGTACACGGCGAGGAGAGCACCGTCGGGTCCGAGGACGGCCCACGGGGGCGGACCGGCGAAGGCGGGCAGGACCCGCCCGTGGGCGACCAGCCCCGCTGTCGCGGCGTCCACCGCGATCCGCGTGTAGTCGCGCAGCGCCTCGGCCGGTGGGAGGAGCGGCGCCTCGTCGGGCGATGCGGCGTCCGCTTCGGTGAACGAGCCGATCGCCGTCCGCCGCAGGTTCCGCAGATGAGCTCCTCCGCCGAGCAGATGGCCGAGATCGGCCGCCAGCGACCGGATGTACGTCCCCGACGAGCACTCGACCTCGATGCGGAACACCAACGGCTCGTCCGCCGAATCGACGTCGAATCGGTGGACGAGGACCGGCCGGGGTTCTCGCTCCACCTCGACACCCTCCCGGGCCAGCTCGTGGAGGCGCCGCCCTCCCACCTTGAGGGCCGAGACCATGGGCGGCACCTGCTGGATCGGGCCGGTGAGGTGGCCGGCAACGGCGGCACGGACGTCGTCGAGACGCACACCAGCCATGTCATGGCGGGCCACGACCTCGCCTGCGTCGTCGAGCGTGCTGGTCTCCACGCCGAGCACGACTTCGCCGGTGTAGGTCTTCGGGAGGTCGGTGAGGAAGCGCAGCGCCCGGGTCAGGGAACCGACGCCCACCAGCAGGAGGCCCGTGGCGCCCGGGTCCAGCGTGCCCGAGTGGCCGATCCGCCGCTCCCCGAGACGGCGGCGCAGCAGGGCCACCACGTCGTGGCTGGTGATCCCGGCGGGCTTGTCGACGACGACCAGCCCGTGGACGACGGGTGGCCTACGCCGAGCCAGGGTCGTCCCCGTCGGGATCCGGCGGCGCGGCGGCGGCACGGCGCTCCTCCCGCAGGATCTGCTCGATGCGCTCGGCCTGGCGGATGACCTCGTCCGGGCGGAACTGCAGGACGGGCGTCTTGCGAGCGTGGATCTGGCGGCCGACCGCGGCCTGCAGCCGCACCCGGCGGGCGGCGAACGCCTCCAGGATCTCCGCGTCACCGGCCTCCCCGGCCACGGAGTCGTAGCGGACGATGGCCCGGTTGAGGTCGGCGTCGACCTCGACCGACGTGATGCTCACGAGCTCCAGGCGGGGATCGTCGATGCGCTCCAGCTCCTCGGCCACCACCTCGCGCAGCAGCTCCCCGAGGCGGGCAGTGCGGGGGCCCTTGCCCGACCTGCTCCTGGGCGCCGGCGCCGGCCGGGAGCGGTTCGCCTTGCTCATTCCAACCACCTCCTGTCGGTCCGCACCACGTCCAGCTCGGGATGGGACCACACGAAGCGGTCCACCTTGTCGATGATCTCCGCGGCCAGACCATGCGTCGAAGCCACGACGGCGAACCCCAGCAGGGCTCGTTGCCACTGGTCCTGGAAGCCGATCTCTGCCGCCGAGACGCCGAAGCGGCGCCGGGCGCCGTCCAGCAGCCCCTTGACCACTTGGCGCTTGTCCTTCAGCGACTGCGATGAGCCCACGTGCAGCTCGACTTCATAGGCCAGCACGAACACGATGCGAGTTTCGCAGTCACTGGTTCGCTCCGCAGCGAACGAGTAAGTGCGAGACCGTTATGTCCGGGCGATCTCGCGCTCTTCGAAGGTCTCGATGAGATCGCCCTGCTTGAGGTCCTGGAAGTCGGACAGACCGATGCCGCACTCGAAGCCGTCGCGCACCTCGCGGACGTCGTCCTTGAAGCGGCGGAGCGACGTGATCGAGCCCTTCCAGATGATGGCGCCGTCCCGCAGGAAGCGCACCTTGCTGCCGCGGGTGATGACGCCCGAGCGGACGTGGCAACCGGCGATGGCGCCGATGCGGGGCACCCGGAAGATCTCCCGCACCTCGGCCTCGCCGGTGACGACCTCCTCGAACTCCGGTGCGAGCAGACCGACCATGGCCCGCTCGATGTCCTCGATGATCTGGTAGATGATCTCGTAGGTCCGGATCTCGACGTTCTCGGCGTCCGCCAGCTCACGGGCCTTGCGGTCCGGCCGGACGTTGAACCCGATGATGGTGGCGTTGGTCGTGGCGGCCAGTGTGATGTCGTTCTCGGAGATGCCGCCGACGGCCCGATGCACGAAGACCGGCCGGACGTCCTCCCGCTCCAGCTTGCGCAGGCTCTCGGTGAGCGCCTCCAGCGAGCCCTGTACGTCGGCCTTGAGCACCAGGTTCAGCGTGGCCGTCTCACCCTTTTGGATCTGGGTGAAGATGTCCTCGAGCTTGACGCCCTTCTGGACCCGCGCATCGGCCCGCTGGTTCTTGACCCGGGCCCGCTGCTCGCGGGCCTCGGCCACGGTGCGGGCCGTCTTCTCGTCCGGTGCCGCCCGGAACTCGTCGCCGGCGTTGGGCACGGACGACAGGCCGAGCACCTGCACCGGCGTCGAAGGGCCGGCCTCCTTGATCTGGTCGCCCTTGTCGTCGAGCATCGCCCGCACCCGGCCCCAGGCCGCGCCGGCCACGATGGGATCGCCGGGCCTGAGGGTGCCCTTGTCGACGAGGATCGTCGCCACGGGGCCCCGGCCGACATCGAGGTTGGCCTCCAGCACGACGCCCTTGGCGCGACCGGTCGGGTTGGCCGTCAGCTCCTCCAGCTCGGCCACCACCAGCAGCTGGTCGAGGAGGTCGTCCACGCCCAGGTTCTGCTGGGCCGACATCTCGACCGTGATGGTGTCGCCGCCCCACGACTCGGGCACGAGGCCCTGCTCCGCGAGCTGCGTCAGCACCCGCTGCGGGTCGGCGTTCTCCTTGTCGATCTTGTTGACCGCGACGACGATCGGCACCTCGGCCGCGTTGGCGTGGTTGATGGCCTCGATCGTCTGGGGCATGACGCCGTCGTCGGCGGCCACCATCAGGACCACGATGTCGGTGACCTGGGCGCCCCGGGCCCGCATCTTGGTGAAGGCGGCGTGGCCGGGCGTGTCGATGAAGGTGATCTCCTGGTCGTTGCGATCGACCTGGTAGGCCCCGATGTGCTGCGTGATGCCACCGGCCTCGCCGGCGACGACGTTGGCGGAACGGATCTTGTCCAGCAGCGTGGTCTTGCCGTGGTCGACGTGACCCATGACGGTGATGACCGGCGGCCGGCTCCGCTGAGCCTCCTCGTCGTCGTCATCGTCGTCGTTGAAGAGGGCCTGGAGCTCCATCTCCTCCTGCTGGCCCGGCTCGACCAGCAGCAGCTCGGCACCCACCTCGAGGGCGAACAGCTCCATCTGCTCGTCCGTGAGCGCCATGGTCGCGGTGATCATCTCGCCCTGCTGGAGCAGGAAGCGCACGACGTCGGCGGCGGTGCGGTTCAGCTTGGGGGCGAACTCCTGGGCCGACGAGCCCCGCTCGATGACGATGGTGCCCTCGGGCACCGGCGCGTTGTTCGGCGAGTAGCTGGCCAGCAACTGCTGAGGCTGCAGCTCCTCACGGTTGCGGCGCCGGCGACCTCCCCGTTTGCGCTGCGGCGGCCGTCGACCACCGCCACCGGGACCGCCGGGACGGCCACCGGGACCGCCGGGACCACCACCGGGACCGCCGGGACGGCCACCAGGACCGGACCGCGGGCCGACGCTGGGCCCACCGACGCGACCGCCGGGAGGACCGCCAGGCCGGGAGCCGGGACCGCCGGGCGCGCGCCGGGACCGCCCACGCGGCCACCGGGACCGCCCGAGCGACCTGCAGGTGCGGGCGGTCGGGGGCCACCGGGCGGCGGCGGGATGGGACGACCGGTCTGCGAGATCAGCCGGCCCCCCGGCGGCGGCGGAATGGGCTTGCCGCTGGCGGATACGGGCCACGCGGGGGGCGGGGTGATGGGCCGGGCACCGGGAGTGGCCGGGCGGGCGGGCGCGGCGGGCCGGGCCGCGGGTGGGGGCGCGGACGCGGGCGAGCGGCCGGCGGGACCGGGCGCGGGGCCTTCGGGCCGCCGGGCGATGGGGCGCTCGGGCTCGACGGCCTGGCGGCTGGAGATGATGCGGTGCTCGCCGTCCTCGGCCGGCCGCTCGACGGCGGTCTCGGCCTCGGGAGCGACAGCCGAAGCGGCAGCCGGCTCGGCGGGGGCCGGGGCGGCAGCAGCCGCGGCCGGGCGGGGTCTCGACCTCGGGGGCCGGCGCCGCGGGGCGGACCTCGGGCGCCGCCTCCACCACGACCTCGAGCGGGGGCGCCGGTGCTTCTGGCACCTCCGGCGCGGCAGGGGCGGCCTCGGCGGCCGGGCTGGTCACGGCCGGCTCGACGGCCACGGAAGCCACAGCCGGCTCGACGGCCACCGAAGCCACGGCCGGCTCGACGGGCACGACCTCCGGCTCAGGCTCGGCCCGGGCGGCCGGCGCTTCCTCGACGGCGACGGCCACGCCACCGCCCTCCGCCGGCGGCTCCGAAGCTGACTTGGCCGCGGCCGCGGCCTTCTTGGTCGTGCGCTTGGCCGGCACGGCTTCTTCGGGCTGGTGCTCGCGGACCAGACCGTCCTTCTGTGCTCGTCGGCGCACCCGGTCGCCCTGCGCGTCCTCGATGCTGGACGAGTGGGACTTCGCGTCGATGCCCAGGGCGATGCAGAGGTCGAGGGCCTCTTTATTGGTGAGGCCGAGCTCCTTGGCGAGCTCGTGGACCCTGACTTTCTTCGGCACGGACGCGGTCAACCTTTCCCTTGTCGATCTCTGACGCCGGGCGAGGACCCGGCGGCCGACGATTCTTCCATGTTCTGCGGGGATCTCACGAACGAGTCCCGGACATCGGCGATCGAACTAGACGTCACCGAGCGGCGGAACGCCCGGCGAAACGCATCACGCTTCACCGCTCGCTCCAGGCAGGTGAGCGACCCTCTGCAGAGCCACGCGCCCCGCCCGGGAGCCGTTCGACTGACCAGGATGCCGCGGTCAGGCCCGACTACCAACCGGACGAGCTCGGATTGTGGGGCGCGCCGGCGACAGCCCACACAGGTGCGGACCGGTGTCGTCCGGCTACTCCTGCTCGTCGGCCCGCTCGGCCGCCTCGGCATCGGCCGCATCCTGGATCGGATCGAGATCGGCCTCGATGGCCGCCTCCTCGTCGAGTGCCGCTTCGGCCGCCTCCTCCGACGCACCGGCGGCCTCCTCGGGCGTGGCGTCGGCCGGGCTGGCTTCAACCTCGCCCGTGGTCGCTGCGTCCGTGCTGGCTGCGTCCGTGCTGGCTGCGTCCGTGCTGGCTGCGTCCGTGCTGGCTGCGTCCGTGCCTGGCTGCGTCCGTGCGTCGCCGTACTGGCTGCGTCCGTGGTGGCGTCTCCGACCGCTTCGGCCTCCTCGGCCTCCTCGCCGCCGGCGGCCCACTCCTTGGCACTGACGACGGTGCCGTCAGCCGCGTGCCACTCCAGCTCGCCGGACTCGGCGTTCGGCACCCACTCGCCTTCGGCGTACTCGACGCCCTCTTCGCGCTCGTACCGCTCGTCCGACCGGAAGATGCCGGCGTCCTCCTCGGCCCGCTGCGTCTCGCTCTTGATGTCCACCCGCCAACCGGTCAGCCGGGCGGCCAGCCGGGCGTTCTGGCCTTCCCGGCCGATGGCCAGCGAGAGCTGGAAGTCGGGCACGATGACCTCGGCGACACCGGTGTCCTCGTGGATCCTGACCTCCTTCACCTTGGCCGGCGAGAGGGCCTTGGCGACGAAGTCGGCCTGGTCCTCGCTGAAGGGCACGATGTCGATCTTCTCGCCCCGCAGCTCGGTGACGACCATCCGGACCCGAGCGCCGCGCGCACCGACGCAGGCGCCGACAGGGTCAACGTTGTGGTCGTTCGAGAGAACGGCCATCTTCGTGCGGTGGCCGGGCTCGCGGGCACAGGCCTTGATCTCGACGATGCCGTCACCGATCTCGGGCACCTCGAGCTCGAACAGGCGCTTGATGAGGCCCGGGTGCGTGCGGGAGACCACGATCTGCGGACCCTTGGGCGTGCGGCGGACCTCGACGATGTACGCCTTCAGGCGAGCGCCGGCCTCCGGCCGCTCGTACGGCACCTGCTCGGCCTGGGGCAGGAGCGCCTCGACCTTGCCCAGGTCGAGCAGCGTGTAGCGGTTGTCCAGCTGCTGCACGATCCCCGTGACGATGTCGCCCTCGCGGTTGGCGTACTCCTCGAACTTGCGGTCCCGCTCGACCTCGCGAATGCGCTGGGACAGGACCTGGCGGAAGGTCTGGGCGGCGATGCGGCCCATGTCGTCGGGCGTGTCGTCGCGCCGGTTGACCAGGTCGCCGAGCTCGTCGATGTCGTAGGCGAAGATACGGATGTCCATGGTCTCCGCGTCGATCTGGACCTCCGCCTCGTCAGCGGCGTCGGGACGGCGCTTGTAGGCCGTGACCAGGGCATCGGCGAGGACCTGGAGCAGGGTGTCCACCGGGATCCCGCGATCGGCGGCGAGCATCCTGACGGCGTCCACCATGTCGATGTTGCTCATGCTCATGCTTCTTCCTTTGCGGCTTCGCGGCGAGCGGGGCGCTGGGCGCCGGGCCGCTTGCCCGGCTTGGGTTGGCCACCCCAGACGAAGGTGGTGCGGGCACGCTCGATGTCGCGGTACGGCACCCGGACCGTGTCGGCGCCGTCGGGCTGGACGGTGATCCCCTCGTCGTCGGCGTGGCTCAGCGTTCCCGCCACCCGGCGTTCCTCGCCCGCGCCGGGATGGAGGCGGACGCTGACGGTCGAGCCGACGGCGCGCTGGAAGTGGACGGGCAGGCGCAGCGACCGCTCGAGGCCCGGGCTCGACACCTCGAGCTGGTACCGGCCGGGCACGGGGTCGCGCTCGTCCAGCTCACGGGAGATCAGGCGAGTGGCGATCGACAGGGCTTCCAGGTCCACCCCGCCGGGCCGCTCCACCGTCACGCGGACCTTGCCGCCGGTGTGCTCGACGTCGTAGAGCTCGAGCCCGAGGTCCGTGCAGATGGGCGCGACGAGGTCCCGGACCCGGTCCGACACGCTCACCTGGACGCACCTCCTTCCAAACAAGGCCAAACAAAGGCGTGGACGGAAACCGCCCACGCCTTCGCCATAGACGACTAAGGACCGAACAAGTCTAGACCGGCTAGTAGGCCCGACCGACGTAGGCGACGTTGCCAGGGGTGTCCTCGCCGGCCGGCAGCGAGCCGTCAGCGGCCACCAGGCAGCGCACCGTGATGCCCTGTTCGCGCAGCCGGGCTTCGCCGTCGGAGCCCCGCAGAGCATCCCAGTCCATGAGCGCCCAACCGTCGGCCGACGCCTCCATGGCCTCGTCGACGCTCGCCGCTTCGTGGGTCCGGGCGTCCCGCTCGGCGGTCGCCGCGGCCAGCATGTCGGTCTGGATCGACTCCAGGAGGGCGGGGGCGTCCGCGGCGACCGAGGTCAGCGGGACGGACTCCTTCGTCCCGAGGTCGCGCCTGACCACCGTGACGAGGCCCTGGGCCACGTCACGAGGGCCGACCTCGAGGCGGACCGGGACCCCCTTCAGCTCCCAGTCCACGGAGCGCCGACCGAAGCTGACGTCCACCCGGGCGTCGAGCTCCACCCGGACCCCCGCGGCGTCGAGCTCCTTGACCAGGACCTCCGCCGCTTCACCGGCGCCGCCGTCGTCCTTCACGAGCACCACGACGACCTGCGTCGGGGCCAGCCGGGGTGGCACCCGCAGGCCGGCGTCGTCGCCGTGGCACATGATGAGACCGCCGACCATGCGGGTCGACACCCCCCACGAGGTGGTCCAGCAGAGCTGCTGCTGACCGCTGGCGTCGAGGTGCTGGATCTCGAAGGCCCGGGCGAAGTTCTGGCCCAGCTCGTGGCTGGTCCCCATCTGCAGCGCCTTGCCGTCGCGCATCATGGCCTCGCAGGTCATGGTGTTGATGGCGCCGGGAAAGCGCTCCCGGCTGGTCTTGCGGCCCTTGACGACCGGGACGGCCAGCACGTTCACCATGAAGTCCGCGTAGACCTCGTGCAGGATGCGCTCGGCGTACGCCGCCGCGTCCTCGAAGGTGGCATGGGCCGTGTGCCCCTCCTGCCAGAGGAACTCGCTGGTCCGCAGGAACAGACGGGGACGGAGCTCCCAACGGACCACGTTGCCCCACACGTTCCAGAGCAGCGGCAGGTCCCGGTAGGACTGGATCAACTTGGCCATGTACTCGCCGATGACCGTCTCGCTGGTGGGCCGGACGACGACGGGCTCCTCGAGCTCCTTCCCGCCGGCGTGGGTGACCACGGCCAGCTCGGGGCTGAAACCCTCGACGTGCTCAGCCTCCCGGTGCAGGTAGCTCTCGGGGATGAACAGCGGGAAGTAGCAGTTCCGCGCTCCCGCCGCCTTGATGCGGGCATCCACCTCGGCCTGCATGCGCTCCCACAGCCCGTAGCCGTACGGGAGGATGACCATCGTGCCCCGCACCGGGCCGTTGTCGGCCAGCTCGGCCTTGGCCACGACGTCCTGGTACCAGCGAGGGAAGTCCTCGGCCTGGGGGGTGAGCACGCTGGGCTTGGCCATAGGCGGACGAGGGTAGTGCTCGCTCGGCCTGTCCCGGCGGCGAGATCCCGTGCGGTTCAGCCCTGGCTGACCGTCTTGCGGATCTCGACGATGCGCTCGCCGGCGTGGTTGGCGTCCTCGCCTTTCGCCGCCAGGAGGACGGACCGGTCCCGCTGGGCCTCGCGCTCGGCGATGCTGGTGTCGGCGCGGGCGATCGCCGCGTCCGTGCCGTGCTCGTTGATGAACTCGGCCCACTCCACGAGGGCGTCGACCATCTCGTCCTCGGGCACGACGGCCACGTTCCGGCCCTTCACGAACAGGTGGCCCCGCTTGTTGCCGGCGGCGATGCCGAGGTCAGCCTCCCTGGCCTCGCCCGGCCCATTGACCACGCACCCCATCACCGCCACCTGCAGCGGGAGCTGCCGCTCACCGAAGGCCTCGAGGGCACGGTTGGCCACGTCGATGACGTCCACCTCGGCCCGGCCGCAGCTGGGGCAGGCGATCAGGTCGACGTTCTTGCGCTCCCGCAGCCCGAGGGCCTCCAGGAGCTGGCGCCCGGCCTTGGCCTCCTCCACGGGGTCGGCCGTGAGCGAGTAGCGGATGGTGTCGCCGATGCCTTCGAGGAGGAGCGTCGCCATGCCCGCAGTCGCCTTGACCAGGCCGGCGGGCGGCGGCCCGGCCTCGGTGACGCCCAGGTGCAGCGGGTGGTCGGTGGCCTCCGAGAGCTGCCGGTAGGCCTCGACCATGAGCGGCACGCTGGAGGCCTTGACGGAGATCTTGACCTGGTCGAAGTCGACCTCTTCGAAGTACGCCAGCTCGATGAGCGCGGACTCGACCATGGCCTCGGGCGTGATGCCGCCGTACTTCTTGTAGAGCCGGTCGTCCAGCGAGCCGCCGTTGACCCCGATGCGGATGGGCACCCCGCGGTCGCGAGCCTCGGTGGCCACGGCCTTGATGTGCTCGGCCCGGCGGATGTTGCCCGGGTTGAGGCGCAGGCCCTGTACCCCGGCCTCCAGAGCGGCGAGGGCCATGCGGTACTGGTGGTGGATGTCGGCGATGATCGGCACCGGCGACCGGGGCACGATCTGCGCCAGACCCTCGGCCGCCTCGGCTTCGTTGCAGGTGCAACGGACGATGTCGCAGCCCGCGGCGGCCAGGGCGTAGATCTGCTGGAGGGTGCCCTCGACGTCCGCGGTCTTCGTGATCGTCATCGACTGGACGCTGATGGGCGCGTCACCGCCGACGGGCACCGACCCCACCATGATCTGGCGGGTGGGCCGCCGGGCGACGGCCAACTCAGGACCCGGTGATGTCGAGCCAGAACGCCCCGATCACCACCGTGAAGAGCAGGATCAGGGGGATGACGAAGATCGGCATGACCTTGGCCATGTCGACCCGGTAGACGCGGCCCTGGCGGGATCGCAGGCGTTCGTAGGTGGCGATGACGATGTGGCCACCGTCGAGCGGGAGCAGGGGGAGCAGGTTGAACAGGCCGAGGGCGAGGTTGACGGCGCCGAGGAGGCCGATGAAGTAGACCCACCCGGTCTCCGCCGCCCGACCGCCCTCACGGACGATGCCGACGATCGAGCTGGCCCGCTCGGTCGGGTCGTCCTCCCGCTCGCCGCTCACGGTCTCCCACAGCTGGTTGAGCCCCGACGGGCTGAAGATGCGACCGATGCCGACCACGGTGCCGCCGACCTGGCGGCCGAACTCGGTGAACGACCGTTGCACCGCCTCCGGAAGGTTGCGCCCGACGTAGTCGACGTCCACCGCCGGCGAGACGCCGAGGAAGCCGATGCCTCCTTCTCCGGTGCCCGGGTTGCGGTCGCCGAGGGTGACGGTCAGCGCCAGCGAGCTCGGCACCGCGTTCGATCTCGAGGGGGACGGTCTCGCCGGGAAGCTCCCGCACGGTCTCGCGGAAGGTCTCGAAGTCGGACACGTCGACGCCGTCGAGGCTGACGATCCGGTCGCCGGCCTGCAGACCGGCGATCTCGGCGGGCGTCGCCTCGCCCGGGACGTCGATGGTGGGCCAGCGCGGATCGCTGACGATGCGCTCCTCGTGAGCCGCGAAGAAGGCGATGAACAGCACCAGGGCCACGAGCAGGTTCATGCCCGGCCCGGCGAAGACCATGCGCACGCGACGGCCGTAGGACTGCGCCCGGTAGGTCCGCGGCTCGTCCTCCGGCGGGATCTCCTCCAGGTTGCTCATCCCGGGCACCTTCACGTAGGCGCCGAGCGGGATGGCCTTGAGGCCGTACTCGGTCTCCCCCCGCCGGGTGCTCCAGATGCGGGGGCCGAACCCGATGAAGTACTCGGTGACCTTCATCCCGCCCCAGCGGGCGCCCAGGTAGTGGCCCAGCTCGTGGAGCACGATCGACAGGAGCAGCGCGACCACGAAGAAGGCGACGCCCCACGACGCCGCGAAGCCCAGGAAGAGCAGGAGCCCCAGGGCGACGGCCAGCCGGAAGGCCGATTGACCGGGGCTGAGACCGGGTGCGTCCTCCGGGTCGCTGCGGACGAGGGTGCCGATGGTCATCGGTCCGCTCCCCCGATCGCGCCGATGACGGCGGCCGCCGCGGCGCGCCCCCGACCGTCGGCGTCGATCACGGCTGTCAACGGAGTCCGGCACGGTTCCATCATGCCTGGACAGGGCCCCTTCCAAAACGTCGGGGATGGCACCCCAGCGGATGCGGCCGGCGAGGAACGCCTCGACCGCGACCTCGTTGGCCGCATTGAGCCAGGCCGGGGCGGTCCCGCCCGCCCGGCCGGCCTCGTAGGCCAGGCCCAGGCAGCGGAACGTGCCCAGGTCCGGAGGCTCGAAGTCCAGCCGGCGCAGGACCTTCCAGTCGATGCGCCCGAACGGGCGTGCCGATGCGGGCGGGGTAGGCGAGGGCGTAGCCGATGGGCAGGCGCATGTCCGGGAGCGAGAGCTGGGCGATCGTGGACCCGTCGCTGAACTCCACCATCGAGTGCACGATCGACTGGGGGTGGACGATGACCTCGATGCGGTCGTAGGGGACACCGAACAGCTCGTGGGCTTCGATGACCTCCAGGCCCTTGTTCATGAGGGTCGAGGAGTCCACGGTGATCTTCGGTCCCATGGACCAGGTCGGATGGGCGAGCGCGTCCTCGACCGTGACGGCGGCGAGGTCCTCGGCCGTCCTTCCTCTGAACGGCCCACCGCTGGCCGTCAGCACGATGCGGTCGAGCTGTCGGGTCCCGCCGTCGGCCGCCCGCAGGCATTGGTGCACCGCGCCGTGCTCGGAGTCGACCGGGATCAGCTCGGCGCCCGGCGTGGCCCGCAGCGGCTGCACGACGGGGCCGGCGGCGATCAGGCTCTCCTTGTTGGCCAGCGCCAGCCGCCGCCCGGCGGCCAGCGTGGCGAGCGTGACCGGGAGGCCGGCGAAGCCGACGACGCCGTTGACGACGACGTCGGCGTCCGTGACCAGCTCCGCCAGGTCGGCGACCACCTCCGCGAACGGGAGGGCGGCGGCCGCCTCGGCCCGCGCCTGCGGGTCCGCCACGGCCACCACCTTCGGCCGGAACTCGTGGGCCTGGTCGATGAGGGCCGACACCGACGAGGCGACGCCGAGCCCCACCACGGTGTAGCGGTCGCGCTCGGCCCGGATGACGTCGAGCGCCTGGGTGCCGATGGAGCCGGACGCCCCAGCGATGGCCACTCGCACCGTCACACCTTCAGTCTCCCAGCCCCCGCCGGCCGGTGCTCACCGCGCGCGAATCGGTGGCGGCGCCGCTCACAGGATCTGGGAGAGGAACAGCTTGGTCCGCTCCTCCCGAGGGTCGAGGAAGAAGTGCTCGGGCGGGCCCACCTCCACGATCTGGCCGTCGGCCATGAACACGACCCGGTCCGCCACCTCGCGGGCGAACCCCATCTCGTGGGTCACGACGATCATCGTCATGCCGTCGTGCGCGAGGTCCTTCATGACGTCCAGCACCTCGTTGATCATCTCGGGATCCAGGGCCGACGTGGGCTCGTCGAACAGCATCACCTTCGGTTTCATCGCCAGGGCCCGGGCGATGGCGACCCGCTGCTGCTGGCCCTCCGGAGAGCTGGCCGGGATACTTGGCCGCCTGCTCGGGTATGCGCACCCGCTCGAGCAGTGCCATCGCCATCTCCTCGGCGTGGCGCCGGCGCAGCTTGAGCACCTGGCGGGGCGCCAGCGTGATGTTGTCGAGCACGGTGAGGTGCGGGAAGAGGTTGAACTGCTGGAAGACCATCCCCGTCTCCCGCCGGATCTCCTGGATGTTCCGGATGTCGTCCGAGAGCTCCACGCCGTCGACCAGGATCCGCCCGGCGTCATGCTCTTCCAGCCGGTTGATGCATCGGATCAGGGTCGACTTGCCGGACCCCGACGGGCCGATGACGACGACAACCTCCCGCCGGCTCACGCACAGGTCCACGTCCCGGAGCGCGACGAAGTCGCCGAAGCGCTTCCCCACCCCCTCCATCTCGATGATCGGGTCACCCGGTCCGGTGGCCTGCGTGGCATCCGCGTCGACCGGCTCGACCGGCTCGGCCGCGTCCTGCTCGGTCATCGTTGGCCCACCCCCAGCTTGCGCTCGACGCGCTGACTCTCACGCGACATGGTGTAGGACCCCACCCAGAACAACAGGGCGACGAAGCCGAGGGTCTCCGGGAGGAGGTTCTGACCGGCGAACTCCGGCTGGGCCCGTACAGCCTCCGAGACCCGGAGGACCTCGAACAGGCCCATGGCGGCGCCGGCCAGGGTCGTGTCCTTGAACAAGCTGATGAACTGACCGACCTCGGCCGGGATCACGTTGCGCAACGCCTGCGGCACGATGATCAGGAACGTGGTCCGGGTCGGCGAGAGCCCGAGCGCCTTGGCCGCCTCCTCCTGGCCCGGGGGCAGGCTCTGCAGGCCGCCACGGACGATCTCGGCGACGTACGCAGCGGTGAAGACGGTGAAGACGGTG
Organism: uncultured Acidimicrobiales bacterium; assembly: GCA_963813375.1. Lineage (GTDB taxonomy): Bacteria > Actinomycetota > Acidimicrobiia > Acidimicrobiales > Ilumatobacteraceae > DASTFY01. The sequence continues at coordinate 204,741 of CAWEYT010000016.1, forward strand.
ATGGCCCGCACAACCTTGCCCGGCGCCAGCTCCTGGGGGACGAAGAACCCCAGGGCGACGTTGGCCATCAGCAACAGCACGTAGAGCGGGGCACCCCGCACCAGTTCGATGAGCACGGTGCACATCCCGCGCAGCAGCGGGAGCCGCGAACGCCGGCCGAGAGCGAGCAGGACGCCGAACGGGAAGCACAGGAGGATCGACGACACCGCGAGGAAGACATTGAGCATCATCCCCGTCCAGTCGTCCCAGCCCACGGCGTCGGCCAGGTACCAGATGAGCACGAAGGGCGTGGCGACGGCGGCAACCGCGACCAGCGGGTGCAGGCGGCGCGGGACCACATCTGCCTGCGATCCGGCCGAGGACGGCGGCGATCACTGCCGCCACCACCGTGACCGTCGGGCCGGGCGTCCGGGTCATCGCCAGGATGATCCCGATCCCGAGCGCGAGCGGCCAGAAGCGCTCGACCAGGTCGAGAAGACGGCGGGCCGGCGACATCCGCTCCACCGTGCTCGTGCCGGCCACGACCTGCCGGGCGTGGACGACGCCGGCGACCAGACCGCCCACCAGGGCGGCCACGACGACGGCCACGGACAGGCGGAGGACGTGGGCCTCCGGGTAGCGCCCGTACATGAACAGCCGCAGGTTGACCTCCACGATCTCCCACCGCCCGGTCACGAGCACGAACCGAACCAGCCGCCAGAGGATCCACGCCGCCACGACGCCACCCACGACGGTGACGGCGCCGTCGATGGGGTTGCGGAACAAGTTCCGGCGCAGCCACCGGATCGCGCCGCCGGACGGTTCGGCCACGAAGCGGCTCATGTCGGCGCTCTCATATCAACGCTCCACCAGGGCCAGGCGGCGGTTGGCGATGTTGACGGCGAGGGACAGCACGAGCGACAGCACGATGAAGATGCCGAGTGTGAGGAGGTACGACGGGACGGCGGGCGCGCCGTTGGCCACTGCGATCGAGGTGACCTGGGCCAGCTCGAAGTAGCTGACCGTGGCGCCGAGCGTCGAGTTCTTGGTCAGGTTGAGGTACTGGTTGCCGAGCGGTGGTACGGCGATGCGAAAGGCCTGCGGGAGCACGACGTACCAGAGCCGTTGGAAGCCGGACAACGCCAGCGCGTCCGCCGCTTCGCCCTGCCCACGGGCCACGGCCTGGATGGACCCGCGGACGATCTCGGCGATGTGGCTGGCCGTGTAGATGACGAGCGCGAAGAGGATGGCGAAGAACTCGGGGCTGAGGCGCACCCCGCCGGTCACAGCGTTGCCCTCCCGTGCGGGCACGGTCGTGCCGACGCCGATGACCAGCCAGGCCGCGGCGGCCACGACGAGGAAGGCGCCCGCCGCCCATAGGCCGCTGCGGGCCGGCGCCCCCGTGCGGTCCGCGGTCCGACGGCGCAGGCGGTAGGTGATGACGGCGGCCACGAGCGCCAGCCCGAGCACCGCCAGGAGCCCGCCGCCCCCGTCGTACCACGGCAGCACGACGCCGCGGTTCGAGATGACGACGAGACCGCCGGGTTCCCACGCGTCCGCGATGCGGGGGAATGCCACCAGCGCCAGCCCGGCGTAGCAGAACGTGAGGATGAGGAGCAGCGGCAGGTTGCGGATGACCTCGACGTACACGCGGGCGGCGTTGCGCAGCAGCCAGTTGCGCGAGAGCCGAGCGACGCCGATGAGCGTGCCCAGGACGGTGGCCAGCACGATGCCGACGATGGACACCCGGAGGGTGTTCACCAGACCGATGACGAGGGCGTCGCGGACCGGTTGGCGCTGGCGGAAATCGCTGTCAGGGATGGGAAACGAGGCCGGGTTGTCGAGGTAGCCGTACCCCGTCGGGATGCCGAGCGAGCGGCTGTTCTCCCTGACGTTGCCGACCAGCACGGCGACGACGGAGACGATGACCGCCAGCACGGCGATCTGGAACACCCATTGCAGGACGCGGACGTCTCGCCACGGGGGCGGCCGCGACCGGCTACGTCGCGGCCGGGTCGCTGAGGTCATGGTGCAGGGACAAGGCCGGGGCGGCCGTCACGTCAGCGGTAGGGCGGGGCGTACAGCAGCCCTCCGTCGCTCCAGAGCGCGTTCGGTCCCCCGGTCGAGCCCGAGCGGCGTGATGTGGCGGTCGTAGATCTCCCCGTAGTTCCCGACCTGCTTCACCACCTGGTACGCGAAGTCGGTCGGGAGGCCGAGCCCCGGATCGAGGACGGCTCCTTCGATCTCGTTCCCGAGGAAGGCCTGGACGCTGGGGTTGGTCGAACCGTCGCGCTCCGCGTCCACGTTGGCCTGGGTGAGCTCGAACTCCTCGGCCTGGATCGCGGCGAAGATGGCCCACTGCACGGCCTGGGCCCACTGGGAGTCGCCGTCGCGCACACCGGGCGTGAGTGGCTCCTTGGAGAACGTCCCCTCCAGGATCACGAGGGAATCCGGCCCGTCCGGGTAGTTCGAGCGCAGCCCGGTGAGCTGGCTGCGGTCCGATGACCAGCCGTCGCAGCGACCCTCCTGGAACGCCTGCTGCAACAGCGCGACGTCGTCGAAGGACAGCACCTCCGGTGGGGCCAGGCCGAGCCGCTCGAACTCGGTGGCGATGTTGCCCTCCGTCGTGGTGCCGCCCGCCGCGCAGACACGCCGCCGACGAGCCCGTTGAGGTCGGTGATGCCGCTGTCGGCGGCGACCATCATCCCTTGGCCGTCGTAGAAGGTCGGCTGCAGGAACTGCACGCCCTCGGTGCCGTCGCGAGTGGCCGTCCACGTCGTGTTGCGGACCAGCACGTCCATCTCGCCGGACTGGAGCGCGGTGAAGCGATCGTCCGTCGCGACGTCGACGAACTCGACCTTCGTGGCATCACCCAGCACGGCGGCGGCGATGACCCGGCAGAAGTCGGCGTCGAACCCGACGTGCTCCCCGGCCGAGTCGAGCACGGCGAACCCGGGCAGGTCATCGCGTGTGCCACAGCGAACGACGTCGGCCGACTGGACGGCGGCCAGCGTGTCGCCAGATGAGCTGCCACCGCTGGTGCCAGGGGCCGCGGTCTCGGCGGTGTCGCCGGCAGCGGCGGTCGTCTCGCCGCCCGCTTCCGTGGTGTCTCCGGAGGCGTCGTCGTCGCCGGTGCAGGCGCCGACGAGCAGCGAGGCGGCCGCGATCAATGCTCCCGCGACCCGCCGTGAGGTCCGATGCATGAGGTCCTCCCTGGACGATATGTCGTGCCCCTCGACCGGGCACCGTAGCCGCACTGCGACGAGCGGGCATGGAGGCCGTGCCCTCGTCGGCCGGTGCGGCGCTAGGCGACCCAGGGCTCGAGGACGAGGGTGGCGTAGTAGGCGGCCGGCATGGCGAACAGCAGGCCGTCGAACCGGTCGAGGACCCCCCCATGCCCGGGCAGCAGCGTGCCGAAGTCCTTCACGTCGAGGTTGCGCTTGAACATCGACTCGGTGAAGTCGCCGATCGGGGTGATGATGACGATCACCAGGGCGAACAGGAGCAGCTTCCCCCAACTCGCCGTCTCCCACGGATCCACCTTGAGGAACTTCACCACGGCCAGCGCGATGACGCTCAGGAAGGCACCGCCGACCAGGCCCTCGACCGTCTTGTTCGGGCTGATCCAGGCCGCCACCGGGGTGCGGCCCACGCTCGATCCGACGAACAGGGCGCCGATGTCGTTGGCAACCACGCCGACGACCGTGGCCAGGAGCACACCCTTGCCCCACCCTTCGGGCAGGCGCAGGATCAACGCCCCGTAGGCGCCGAAGAGGCCGATGTACACGACCCCGAGCATCGTGATGGCCGTGTTCGGCAGCGGGCCGCTGTCGACGCTTCCCGAAGCCATCCCCCAGAGCGCGGTGGCGAAGAAGGCCAGCACGATGATGAGCGCCAAGGCGTCGGACCCCACCCAGTAGACGGCGAGCGGGAGGCCGATGATGGCGGCCAGGCCGATGAACTGCGCGGGCTGGTAGCCCTTGCTGCGCACGGTGTCGTAGAACTCGACGCCGGCCACGGCGAGCGCTACCGCGACGAGGCCGACCACGTAGCGCTCGCCGAAGTTGAGCAGCAGGAGGAAGACCGCGGCGAGACCGAAGCCGACGGCGATGGCCATCGGGAGGTCACGCGTCGACGGACCGCTCCCGCGGGGGACCGAGCCCGTGTTCTCGGGCCGAGCCCGCGGCGGCGCGGGCGGCTCGCGCCGGGTGCGGATGGGGGTCACCCGCGCCTGCTCGCCGGTGGCCGTGCGCGTGGTGCGCTCGACGGGCCGGGAGGGCTCACCCGATCCGAACAGCTCGCCTTCGGCGTCGGGGTCGACGGGGGGCAGGTCACCGGTCAGGGGCGTCAGGTCGACCTCGGCGTCGGGCGTCTCGCTCTGATCGTCGCGCCACACCGGCGCCTGACCCGAGAAGCTGGACCAGGGGTCGACGTCGTCCTGCGGTTCCTCCGCGAGGATCTTCGGCACCTCACCCGTCGGCGGCTCCGTCCAGTGGGGCAGCGGGCCGGTGTCGTCAGGCCCGAAGCGCAGCGCGGGGCCTTCGTCGTCGACGATCTTCACACCCTCGACGGGCTCCTGCTCTTCTCCGGGTTCGTCGCGCTCGTCTGCCATTGCTGCCTCCTCCGCTCACACCTCGAGCAGCTCGTGCTCCTTGCGGGCAAGGGCTCTGTCGATCTTGTCGACGTGCTCGTGGGTGATCTTCTCCATCTCCTTCTCGGCGCGCTCGAGCTCGTCGGCGGAGATCTCGTGGTTCTTCTCGGAAGCCTCGAGGTGCTTGCGGGCATCCCGACGGATGTTGCGCACGGCGACGCGGCCGTCCTCGGCGTAGTGCTTGGCCAGCTTCACGTACTCCTTGCGGCGCTCCTCGGTGAGGGCGGGGAAGCTGAGGCGGATCACCACACCGTCGTTCGTGGGGGCGATGCCGAGGTCGCTGTCGCGGATGGCCTTCTCGACGGCGGCCATGGCGTTGCGGTCGTGCGGCTTCACGACGAGGAGGCGCGGCTCCGGTACCTGGAACCCGGCGAGCTGCTGCAGCGGAACGTCCGCGCCGTAGTACTCGACCATCAGCTTCTCGACCAGCGCCGGCGTGGCGCGACCCGTCCGCACCGTCGCGAACTGGCCCTGGACGTGCTCCACCGCTTTCTCCATCTTGTCGATGGCCTCCAGCAGGGTGTCCTCGATCATGCCTCCGCCTGTCGGCGGGAGGCACGATCGACTCGCCACTGCGTGGCGAGAGTCGGCTGTGCTCTCTGGACCTCGCTTCGCTCGGTCATGCGACCAGAGTACCGACGCGGCGACCCTGCAGTAGGGACCGGATGTTCCCGTCCCCGAGCAGGTCGAACACGACGATCGGCAAGCCCTTCTCCATGCAGAACGTGATGGCGGTGGCGTCCATCACCTTGAGGCCTTGGTTGATGACGTCCATGTAGGAGATGTGCTCGTAGCGGGTGGCTTCGGGGTCGAGCTTGGGATCGGCGGTGTAGACGCCGTCGACGCCCGAGTGGGTGCCCTTTCAGGATGGCGTCGGCCTCGATCTCGGCGGCCCGCAGCGCCGCTGCGGTGTCGGTGGTGAAGAACGGGTTGCCGGTGCCGCCGGCGAAGATGACCACCCGACCCTTCTCGAGGTGCCGGATGGCGCGCCGGCGGATGTACTGCTCGGCCACTTTGGGCATCTCCAGCGCCGTCATCACCCGGGTGGGCTGGTCCAGGCGCTCCAGGCTGTCCTGGAGGGCCAGGCCGTTCATGACCGTGGCGATCATGCCCATGTAGTCGGCCTGGGCCTGGTCCATCCCCTGGCCCGCGCCCTCGAGGCCGCGCCAGAAGTTGCCACCGCCGACGACGATGGCCAGGTCCACCCCGAACTCCCGCCGGGCTTCGACCACCTCGGAGGCGATCTGATCGAGGATGGCCGGGGACAGGCCGAAGCCGGAGGCGTCGGCCAGCGCCTCGCCGGAGAGCTTCAGCACCACCCGCCGCCATCGGGGCGAGCGGTCCTCCACACCGTCCGGCGAGATCGCGCCCACTCGGGTGGTCAGCCGATCTCGACCTGGGCGAAGCGCACCAGGGTGGCGTCGCCGAGGAGCTGGCCGATCGACTGCTTGTCGTCCTTGGCGTAGGGCTGCTCCAGCAGGCAGATCCCCTTGAAAAACCCGTTGAGCCGGCCCTCGACGATCTTGCCGATGGCCTGCTCCGGCTTGCCCTCGTTACGGGTGATGGCCTCCAACGTGATCCGCTCTTTCTCGACGAGATCGGCGGGCACGTCCTCGCGCCGCAGGTACTTCGGTCGCGGCGAACGCGATGTGCACCGCGATGTCGTGGGCCAGCTGCGCCGTGCCCCCGGAGAGCTCGACCAGGACGGCGTTGACCCCGCGCTCGTTCTGCACGTGGAGGTACGAGTCGAGGACGTTGCCCTCGGCCGCCTCCACGCGGACCACCTCGCCCAGCTCGATGTGCTCCTTCAGCGTGAGCTGCAGGTCCTCGATCTCCTTGGCGCGGTCAGCCGCCGCCTCCGGCCCCTTCGAGGCGACCAGTGCGGCGAGGTCGGAGGCGAGGGTCTTGAAGCGCTCGGAGGACGCCACGAAGTCCGTCTCGCACTTGAGCTGCACGATGCTGCCGACCTGACCGTCCACGAACCGGGCTACCGCGCCCTGCGCGTTGTCCCGGTCGGACCGCTCGGCGGCCTTCGCCAGACCCTTCTCGCGCAGCCACTGCGCAGCCACCTCGAAGTCTCCGTCAGCGGCCTCGAGCGCGCGCTTGGCGTCCATCATCCCGGCGCCCGTCGCTTGGCGCAGCCTCTGCACGTCTTTGGCGGTGAACGACATGGGGGTTCAGGACTCCGTCTCGTCGGTGGTGGCCTCTGCGGGCGCGACCGCCTCTTCGGCGGGGGCGGTGTCCGCCGTCGTGGCAGCCGCATCATCAGCGGTGGTGGCCGCGTCCTCGATCGCCGCCGCCTCGTCGGCCGCTGCTGCAGCCTCGGTGGTGGGCGAGGACTCGTCGACCGAGGCCTCGGCCTCCCGCTCGCTGGCCACCGGCTCGCTGACCGCTGACTCAGTGCTGGCCTCGCTGGCCGCGGAATCGGTGCTCGCCTCGCTGACAGCCGACTCGGCAGCGGCGGGCTCGGCCGCGGCGGGCTCGGCCGCGGGCTCCGTGCTGGCCTCGGCGACGGGAGCCAGCTCCTCGGCAACCGTTTCCTCGACAGCGGCTTCCTCCTCGGAGGAGCCGGCTGCACGCTGCGCTGACAGGCGAGCGTCGCGCTCGGCCTGGGCGGCGGCCGCCTGGCGGCGCGCCTGGGCCTGGTCGGAGCGGAACGCCGCCTCCTCCACGGGCGAGCGCACCGCAGCGGTCGGCGCCGGGGCCACGGCCGGGCTCCGCTTGCTGGCGATGTAGCGACCCTCGATGACGGCGTCGGCGATGACCCGGCACATGAGGTGGCTGGCGCGGATGGCGTCGTCGTTACCCGGGATCACGTACTGCACCAGGTCGGGGTCGCAGTTGGTGTCGACGACGGCCACGACCGGGATGCCCAGCTTGTTGGCCTCGGCGACGGCGAGGTGCTCCTTCTTGGTGTCGAGCACGAAGACGGCGTCGGGACGGCGGGACATCCCGCGGATGCCGGACAGGTTGCGCTCCAGCTTCTCCAGCTCGCGGCCGAGGATCAGCGCCTCCTTCTTCGGCATCGCCTCGAACTCGCCGGAGTCCCGCATGCGCTGGTACTCCTGCATCTTGGCGACCCGCTTGGCGATGGTCTCGAAGTTCGTCAGCATCCCGCCCAGCCAGCGCTGGTTGACGTACGGCATGCCGGAGCGCTCGGCCTGCTCCTGGATGGGATCCTGGGCCTGCTTCTTGGTCCCGATGAAGAGGAGGGTCCCACCATCGGCGGAGAGCTCCCGGACGAAGCTGTACGCGGTGTCGATGCTGGGCAGCGTCTGCTGCAGATCGATGATGTAGATGCCCGACCGCTCGCCGAAGATGAAACGCCGCATCTTCGGGTTCCACCGGCGGGTCTGGTGCCCGAAGTGCACACCGGCTTCGAGCAGCTGTCGCATCGTGACGACGGCCATGAGGGGTCCTCCTTCGCTGCGGTTGCCGGCACCCGGACCTGCGCCCGCCGGACGGATCCGGGCAGGCGACCGCAGGAAAGGACCGAGTGCATCCTGGTCGAGCCCGGAGGAAACCCGGGCGACGGATGAGGCTAGCGACTCCGGAGACCGAACAGAAACGGAGCCGGCGCCCGTGCCTCCGGTGATGCCGTCGCGACGGCCCCACATCGCACGGGAGGCGGACGGGGAACCCGGGCGGTCGGGCTGAGGAGCCGCGGGACGAGGTGCACGGGCCGGCCGAGCAGGGTCGCGGGATCGACGTAGCGCCCGCCGATCCGGACCCCGAAGTGCAGCGCGGCAGCCGCGCTGGCGATCACCGTCCCCGCGGCCACCGTCGCGCCGCGACGAACGAGCACTCGGCGCAGCGGCCCGTAGCTGGTCCGTAGGTCGCCGCCGTGATCGACCGTGACCCACACTGCGCCCGCCACCGGCCCGGCGAACACCACGGTGCCCGGCCCCGCGGCTCGCACTGCGACACCTGGCCGGTTGGCGTACTCCAGTCCCCGCTGACCGGGGCACCAGGGGCAGTCCGGCGCTCGGAAGGGCACGGCGACGCGGCCCGGGACGGGCGGCGCCAGGCACGCCCGCCCCGCTCCCGCAGGCGGAGGCCCCGCGAACAGCACGGCCACGACCACCAGCACAGCAAGCGGCGCGCGGTGGAGGACGATCGAACGGTCGACGTGCCTGCTCCGGGCGGGCGGGCGACGGAACGATGTGCAGTGGGTGGAGCGCATGACGGCACCTCGACGGTGTTGGCGGCGACGAGGCGGCCGTGACCGCGAGGTTCCTGAGCAGACGCCGGCCAGGCGCGGCCGAGCGCGACGGGATCAGGCCCGGGGGTGGGTCTCGCCGTACACCTGCTTCAGCCGCTGCTTGCTCACGTGGGTGTAGAGCTGCGTGGTGGCCACGTCGGCGTGCCCGAGCAACTCCTGTACCGCTCGCAGATCGGCACCACCGTCCAGGAGGTGGGTGGCGTAGCTGTGCCGCAGCGCGTGCGGGTGTGTCGGCGCCGCGGCCCTCCGGTCCAACAGCCGTCGGACGTCCCGGGGGGTGAGCCGTCGATGGCGGCGGTTGTAGAACAGTGCGGCCTCGTCCCCGGGCAGCGAGGCCGCCTCCGCCACCATTTCCGGGCGCCCCCGGGCCAGCCAGCCGGCCAGAGCCTCCGCGGCCGGCTCCCCGAGCGGCACCTGACGCTGCTTGCCCCCCTTGCCCCAGACGGTCAGCGTCCTGTTGCGCAGCCCGACGTCCGGCAGGTCGAGCCGGCACAGCTCCCCGACGCGCAGCCCGCACCCGTACAGGACCTCGAGGACGGCGTCGTCCCGCAGCCGTACGGCCGGCGGGTCGTCGGCCACCCGAGCCGGGGGGTCGTCCAGCAGCACCGCCAGCTCGCTCGCGTTGAGCACGTGCGGCAACCGGCCCTGGCCCCCCGGCGCCCGGAGCGACCGAGCGGGATCCGTCTCGACGATGCCGGTGTGGCGGAGCCACGCGAAGTAGCGCCGCAGCGAGGAAGCCTTGCGGGCGATGCTGCGGGGCTCGTAGCCGCGTGTGCCGAGGTACGCCAGGTACCGCCGAGCACGATGCGATCGACCGCGGCCGGATCGTCCAGGCCCGCCCGACCGGCCCACGTGACGAACCCCTCCAGGTCGCGTCGGTACGCCGCGACGGTGTGCGGAGAAGCGCGGGTGAGTGACTCGGCGAAGGTGTCGAGGCGCCACGCCACCGGCCGCAGCGTACTGAGTGGTCATGACCCACCTCCGGCACCGACCCGTTCGAACCAGGCTCCGGTGCGGGCCAGCCAGCCGGCCAGCTCGAGCCGGCCGAGGGCGACCGCCACCTCCGGAAGCGGCCGGCCGGAACGGAGGACGACGGTGTCCAGCGTGAGCGCATCACCGCCGAAGAGCCCCAGCAGCTCTCGATCGCCGGGTGATGGCGACGGCCGGCGATCGCGACGGCGTCGACGGCTCGACGGCCGGGACTCCAGCCCCAACGTGACCAGCACGTCCAGCGCGTCGACGACGGGCGTCGCCCCGTCGACGAGCAGGAGGTTCGTGCCCTCGGAGGCAGGGCTGCGCACGGAGCCGGGCACCGCCATGACCGGGACGCCTCGCAACCCTGCCTCGGTGACGGTCAGCAGAGAGCCACCCCGCACCCGGGACTCGACCACGACCACCGCGTCCGCCAGCGCGGCGATGATGCGGTTGCGGGCCGGAAAGCGGTGAGCCGCCGGCGGCGTGGCCGGCGGCACCTCCGAGCACAGCAGGCCGCGCTGCCCGACCTCCTCCCACAGGCCCGCGTTGCAGCGCGGGTACACGGTGTCGAGCCCGCTGCCCACCACCGCGATCGGCGCCGCCCCACCTTCGGCCGAGAGCGCGCCGCGGTGGGCCGCACCGTCGATGCCCTTGGCCAGACCCGAGACCACCGCGATGCCGGCCGCGGCCAGCTCCCGGCCGAGTGTCGCCGCGATCTCCATGCCTCCGACCGTGGCGTGGCGGGTCCCGATGATGGCCACGCTCGGCGCCGCCAGCGCGTCGAGCGAGCCGCGCGTGAACAGGACGCCCGGCGGCAGCGGATCCTCCGCCAGATCGGCTGGGTAGCCGCGCCGCCCCACGATGCTGACGGCGTCGCCACAGTGCCCTGTGCACCGTGCCCAGAGCGCGCCGACGTCGACGGCGGCGGCCGAGCGCGACCAGGTGGCAGCCAGCCCTGACGCCTCCCCGAGCAGGTGGCCCAGCACGACGTGGCCGCCCGGCTCGCCCGTGACGATGGCGTGCCACAGCGCGTGCAGCGGCTCACCGGACCGGGCCAGGAGCCACAGCCGGCGAGGGGTCATGGCATCGAGGCCCGCGAGCGCGGCACCGAAGGCCTCCTCGGGCAGGGTGCTCCGGGGCCTCGGCGGCAGCAGCTGCGATCACGCTGCCCGCCTGGCCTGCTCGAGGGGATCGACACGCAGGTTGAGCGCGGTGATCACCCACTCCTCGTCGATGGCGTCATGACAGCCGTTGAGATCGGCCAGCGTCCGGGCGACGCGACGGACGCGGTGCAAGCCGCGGCCGCTCAAGCGATCGGCCTCGAGCTCGCGCCGCAGCACGGCGCGGGCCGCGCTCGTCAGTGGCGCAATCTCGTCGAGCGCCGGTCCGGGGATCGCCGAGCTGAGCTCGTAGCCGCGAGCCGCGCCGACCTCGCGGACGGCTCGCACCCTGGCGGCGACCACGGCGGAAGGCTCGCCCGCCGGGCGGCCGAGCAGCTCGTCCACACCCGGACGCGTCACCTCCAGGCGCAGGTCGAACCGGTCGAGCAGCGGGCCGGACACCCTCCGGAGGTACCGGAACCGCGCCGCGTCCCCGCATCGGCAGGCGCCGGGTTGACCGCTGGCCCCGCAAGGGCAGGGGTTCATCGCGGCGACGAGCTGGAACCGGGACGGGAACTGCACGGACGCCCGCGCCCTGGTGACCCGTACGACACCCTCCTCCAGCGGCTGACGGAGCCCGTCGAGCACGGCTGGTTGGAACTCCCCGAGCTCATCCAGGAACAGCACTCCCCCGTTGGCCAGCGAGACTTCGCCGGGGCGCATGCTGGCCGTGCCACCACCGACCATGGCCACCAGCGATGCCGTGTGATGCGGCGCTCGCAGCGGCGGCCGCGAGACCAGACCGGCGGGCAGCGGGAGGCCGGCCGCGGAGTGGATCATCGTGGTCTCGAGGGCGACGTCCCTGTCCAACCCGGGCAGCAACGCGGGCAACCGCTGCGCCAGCATCGTCTTTCCCGCGCCGGGTGGCCCGAGCAGGAGGAGATGATGTCCGCCGGCCGCGGCCGCCTCCAGCGCCGTACGGGCCATCACGTGCCCGCGCACGTCGGCCAGGTCGGGAGCCGGCTCCTCCGGTGTGGGTGGCGGCGGCGGGCCCGGCGGCGGCCACTCCGCCCCGCCGGCGAGCACGCCGACCAGCTCGGCCACCGTGGCGACGGAACGCACTCCGGTCCGAGCGACCAGACGGGCCTCCGCCTCGCAGCCGCCCGGCACCACCACGACCTGGTCCTCCAGCGCCGCGACCAGCGGCACGATGCCCGGCACCCGGCGGATGGAACCGTCGAGGCCGAGCTCCCCCAGGAAGGCCATGCCCGCGAGCGCCGCGGCGTCCACGGCCCCCGAGGCGACCAGGACCCCCATGGCGATGGCCAGGTCCAGCCCGGCTCCGCTCTTGCGCACCCCGGACGGCGCGAGGTTGACGGTGATGCGGCTGAGCGGCCAGGTCAAGCCGCTCGACATGAGCGCGGCGCGCACGCGGTCACGCGATTCCCGGCACGCCTCGTCCGGCAGGCCGACGACGCTGAACGCGGGCAACCCGTTGGAGACGTGCACCTCGACCGAGACAGGGCGCCCCTCGGCACCGAGCAGCGTGGCTGACGGGACGATGGCGAGCATCGGCGATCCCCTTTCCAGCGGGAACCCACCTCTGGGCGCGATGGCCCGGCGGGTCCGCAGCGGACGGCGGGGGAAGCCGTGGCGGGAACGTAGCAGGGGGCTGTGTCAGGGTTGGCGCCCGCCCGGGCCCGAGCAGCCGGTGACGGGCTGTCCCGCGACGACCGCACTCCGCGCGGCGTGCTCACGGCAGGTGGTGAGCACCAGGTCAGGAGCCCAAGACCCGCTGGCCGCAGCGGCCGAACCGTGACTAGCCTCTGTCGTGTCGGGGGGACGGGCGATTCACATCACGAACGCGCACGCCGCCCCATGAACACACCACTCCCGCCTCCGCCGCCGCTGCCTCCCCGCATGACGTGGGTGCCGACGCTGGACGGGCTGCGCGGGCTCGCGGTCCTGGCCGTCGTGGCCTTCCACGCCGGCCATCTCGACGGCGGCTACCTGGGCGTCGACCTCTTCTTCACGGTCTCGGGCTTCCTCATCACGCGGCTGATCCTGGACGACCTCGGCCGCGGCCGGTTCAGCCTGGCCAGCTTCTGGGGACGCCGGGCCCGCCGCCTGCTCCCCGCCCTCTGGCTCCTGCTCGCCGTGCTGATCCTCATGTCGCCGTGGCTCGTCGAGCGCAGCACCGGCCTCAGCCTGCGCCGGTCCGTGGTGGCCACCGCCATCTACATCGCCAACTGGTGGCAGCTCACCGGCCCGGCCTCCTACTGGGAGGCGTTCGGCACGCCGTCGCCGCTGAACCACACCTGGAGCCTGGCCATCGAGGAGCAGTTCTACGTGCTGTGGCCGGTGGTGGCCGTGGTCATCTGGAAGCTGGCCCGCCGACCGGCACGAGCGCTGCTGGCCGTCGCCGGGGTGGCCGTCGTCGCCTCTGTCGCCGCGCAGTGGCTGCTGTTCCGACCCGGGACCGACGGCGCCCGCTCCTACCTGGGCACCGACACGCGGGCCGCCTCCATCCTGGTCGGCTGCGGCGCCGCCATCCTGCTGTGGACCCGCAGCCACCGGGTCGCTCCGGCGGTGTGGCATTGGCTCCACCTCGTCGCGCCGGTCGCGCTGGTGGCGATCGTCGCTGCCTGGTTCGTCGGCCGGCCCGGGCCGTGGCTGTACCGCGGCGGGTTCCCGGTGCTCGCCCTGGCTGCCGCGCTGATCCTCGCCAGCAGCGTGGCCCCGACCCCGAGCCGGCTGAACCGCGCGCTCGGCTGGGCGCCGCTCGTCCTGATCGGCCAGGTCAGCTACGGGATCTACCTCTGGCACTGGCCGGTCTTCACGTTGCTCGGGCCGGACCAGCTCCACGTCGAGGGGTGGCAACTCCTCGTGACGCGGCTTGCCATCACCGCCGTCCTCGTCGCCATCTCCTACGTGCTGATCGAGCGGCCGTACCGCTTCCGGCGGGGCCCGCTCCAGGTCCGCTTCCTCGGTGGCGCGGTGTGCGTGGCCGGCGTGGTCGCCGCCGTGCTGGCCTGGCCGTCGGCGTCGCCGGTCAGCGCGGCACGGGCCGATCGCGCCCTCGCCCAGCTCACGCAGGACCAACCGGTCGCCTCGGCCACCACCACGCCGGTGACCTCCGACCCCTCGACAATGACGACGCCGACCACGCCACCGCTCCAACCAGCACAGCCCCGACCAGCACCGTTCCGACCACGACCGCGGCGACCACGGCCGCACCCACGACGGCTGCCACGACGACGGCTGCGACGACGACGGTCGCGGCACCAACCTTCCCGGCGCCCCAGCGCCTTCTCGTGGTCGGCGATTCCGTGGCCTACGCGCTGCGCCGCTCCCTACCGCAACAGGCGTTGGACGGCATGAGCGTCACCGTGGCCGGCCGGGTGGGCTGCACCCCGGGTCGGCCCGAGCGCCCGCAGGTCCGGTTCTACAACGGCATCGAGGTCCAGGATCCCTGCGTCAACGCCATCAGCGAGTGGCCCGCGCGGGTGCAGCAGGAGGGGGACGACGGCGTCCTCATGATCTTCGGCGCGTCCGGTCTGGACCGCCAGTTCGACGGCGAGTGGCTGCGGCCCTGCGACCCTCGGTACAACGCGTGGTTCCAGGCGTCGATCGAGGCCAACATGCGCGCCCTGCAGGCGGTCGGTGCGCGTGTGTGGATCACCCTCGCGCCGTACAACCGCCACCTGAGCGTGGCCGCCCCCGAATCCCAGGCGGCCGCCGACCGCCAGACGGACTGCCTCAACCGCATGTACGAGGGTGCGGCAGTGGCCGTGGGCGGGGTCGGCGTCATCGATTTGCAGGGATTGATCTGCGCCGACGGCCGGAACTGCATCCGCGTCATCGACGGAATCGAGCTGCGCCCGGACGGGCTCCACTTCGCGGGGGAGGGCGCGGACGTCATCGCCCGCTGGCTGCTCCTCCAGCTCGGTCCACCGCCGGGCTGACCCGCTCGGCATGCCGCCCGCCGCCCGGGCGGGCCTGGGAGACTCAGCGGTCGTGGGCCCCCACCTCCGCGCCGTGCTGGCCACCATGGTCGCACTGGCCGCACTGGTCGTGCTCGTCTCGTGCGACAAGGGGAGCCGGGAGGATCGGTTCTGTGACCGGTTGGTTGACGACCAAGCCCTCCTGGCCGTCGTGCCGACCGACCCCGACGAGCTCGACGCCTTCGTCGAGCGCTATCAGGACCTCGCCGACGTCGCTCCGCTCGCCATCGAACAGCAGTGGAGGACGATCACCGAGCTCGTCGAGGCTGTCGCCACGGAGGACCTGACCGATCCGGCGACGGCCGACCGCCTGCGTGACCGCGCGGTGGCGGCCACCCGTCCCATCGACGAGGTCCGCGCCTACGCGCGCACGACGTGCGGGGTGGAGCTGGTCGTCGCGGCAACGCCTGGAGCGGCCACGACCGTGCCGGGGGCGACCACCGTCCCGGGCACGACGACCACCACCCTGCCCGCGCCAGGCACGGTCCCCCCCGTGGCCCCGTGACGGGACCCGCTGTCCCCCCAGCTCCCTCGCCGCGATCGGCGCGCATCGATGGCCGGCGCGGGTCCGACCGGGTGGCGATCCGATGGGCGCTGGCGGCGCTCCTCTGGACGGTGGCCATCGGCGTCGTGTGGCTGCTCGCTCCCACGGGAGAGTCGACCTCGGTGTCGGTCTCGTCCGACGGGACGATGGTCACGGAGTCATCGAGGACGACGCTGCTCCAGAGCGAGGGAGCCGGCGTCGCCCTTGTCCTCGCGGTGCCGGTGGTGATCGCCGGGCATCGCGGTGGCGGCGTCCCGCTGGCGGCGCTCGCGGCGGATCCGCTTCGTCTGCGGCGGCGTTCTGCTGTTCGCCTGCCTTCTCGGGGCGGCCTCCGTCGGCCTGCCCTACCTCCCCGCCGCTGCCGCCCTCTTGATCTCCGGCGCGACGAGCGTCCGGGGCGCGCCCGTGGCCCGGTGACCCTGGCCGGCGGCGACCGGACTCAGGACTGGTCGGTCTCCGTGCGCTTGACGATCACGTTGTCGATGATCCCGTAGTCCTTGGCCTGATCGGAGGTGAACCAGCGGTCCCGCTCGGAGTCGGCGGTGACCTGCTCGACCGGCTGCCCGGTGTGGTGCGCGATGAGCTCCGCCATGCGGCGCTTGGTGTAGGTGAGCTGCTCGGCCTGGATGGCGATGTCGGCCGCCTGGCCCCGCAGGCCGGCGGACGGCTGGTGCATCATGATCCGGGCGTTGGGCAGGGTGAACCGCTTGCCCTCGGCGCCGGCGCACAGGAGGAACTGGCCCATCGAAGCGGCCAGCCCGAGGCACACGGTGGCCACGTCGCAGCCGACGAACTGCATCGTGTCGTAGATGGCCATGCCCGCCGTCACCGAGCCGCCCGGGCTGTTGATGTACATCCAGATGTCCTTGCCCGGCTCCTCGGCGTCGAGGAACAGGAGCTGGGCGCAGATCTGATTGGCCATGTCGTCGCTGACTTCCGTGCCCAACATGATGATGCGGCTCTTCAGCAGCCGGTTGAAGATCTCGGTCTGGGCGTTGAAGCCCGAGGTCTCGAGCGCGAAGGGCGGGGTCATCTCCGACATGAGGGCGAGGCTAGCGGTGCGGTCCGCCGGCCGCTCCGGCGGCGCCGCCGCCGCGTCAGCGCTCGATGCCGCTGAACACCACCGCCACTCGCTCACCGTCGCCGACCTCGTCCCGGATGGCCAGCAGGCCGGCCAGTCCGGCCGTCCCCGTCGCGCTGGCCGCGATCCCGGTCGACGCCACGCCCAGCTCGTGGGCCTCGACGATGGCCGCCTCCGGCGCCACGACGACCGAGCCCCCGCCGTCCTCGATCGCGTCCATCACGCCCAACCAGTCGTAGGTCTCGTCGTCGAGGATGCCCTCGGCCGACGAGGAAGGTTCGTCCTCCCACGGCCACATGCACTCGTCCCAGTGCTCGGCCGCGCCGGCGATCCCGAGCTCCTGGGCCTTCCTCCACGCCCGCTCCATGGGCGCGCAGCCCGCCGCCTGGACCGCGTGCAGGCGCGGGTGGACGCCGGCGTCGGCGAAGGCCCGGCCCACGGACGCGGCCAGCGCTCCGCCGCCGACCTGGACGAACACCCGGTCCACGTCCCTGCCGTCGACATCGGGGCCGGCGACCTCCACGTCGCACAGCTCCCAGCCCAGGGTCCGGCCGGCGTCGAGCGCGAGAGCGTTCTCCGGACCCTGGACGCTGAAGGGGATGGCGCCTGCTTCCACCGCCTCGCGGAAGCGGAGGACGCACGGATCACCGGGCGGATCCTCGTCGCGGCGGGGGCACACCGTCACGGTGGCGCGCAGCCGGTGCAGCGCCTCGACGACCGGAGGGTCGGCCCACGTCGGCACGAACACCTCGAGCTCACGGTGATCGGCGGCGGCCAGGGTGGCGGCGGCCAGGGCCGCGTTCCCGCACGAGGCGATGGCCAGCCGGGACTCTCGCCCGCCGACTCCGAGCAGCTCCGCCGCCTTCAGGTGGAGGAGGATCGACACCAGGTGCCGGGCCTTGTGGCTGCCGGCCACGTTCCCGGTCTCGTCCTTGACCCACACCCCGCCGTCGGGGGCGAACCCGAGATCGGCGGACAGCGCGTCCGCCCGGGTGAAAGGGGTGGTCCGGAAGCCGGTCCCGTCGACAGCGGCCACGCGGGCGTCGATCTGGCGGACCAGCGCGTACGCGGCATCGACCGTCATCCCGTTCGCCAGCGCGAAGGCCTGCCAGGCCAGCTCGTCGCCGAACCTGACGAGCGGGTCCGGATCGTCGATGGGGTCGAACGGTCCCGGATCGGCGGACGATCTCGAGGACGTGGTGTCGATCAGCGCTCGTGGCGTTCGGGCAACGCCAGGGATGGGCCGTCGCCACACCGACCTCGGCGTGGCAGACCCGGCACCGGAAGCCCTCCACCGTCGATCCGGCGGCGTTCACCCGTCGGCCGCCACCTCGTCGTTGAAGTCGACGATGAGCTGATCCCACACGGGCAGGAAGCGCCGCAGGTCGGTCCAGAAGGACTGCGACCGGCGGGCCTCGAACACGTCCAGCGGTGTGCCCTGCTGCTCGACCCAGGTGTAGTAGCCGAGGTTGAAGATGCGGGTGCGGTCCCGTTCCGTGGTGTCGATCATGTGGTCGGTGCTCGCGGCGCCGAGATGCTCGGCGAACGTCTCGGCGGCATCGAGCGCCCCGAACGTGCCGCCGAACCTGCGCGCGGTCGTCTTGGCCCGCTCGCTCGGGTACATGGCCGCGCCATCGGTGGCCACGGTGATGACGGCGTCGTCAGGCCCGAGATCGAGCAGCTTCACCGTCTTGATGGCGGCCAGGACGTTGGCGATCGACGAGAACCCGAAGTGCTCGAGCGACGCCACGACGTCGTCCGCGACCCCCTTGCGCCGAGTGAGGAAGCCTCGGCCCTCCGGCGTGTTGAACAGCACGTCGAGCTCGTCGGTGGCGCGATCGCTCACCGCGCACACGACATCGGTGTTCATGACGTTGTGGATGAGCGGGATGTGCTTGTCGCCGATGCCCTGGATGTTGTGCTCGCCGAAGCCGTTCTCCAGCATCGTCGGGCACTCCAGCGCCTCGACGGCGACGATGCGCGTGCCGTGCTCCTCCTTCAGCCGGTCGCCGGCCGCGATGGTGCCGGCCGAGCCCGTGGCCGACGTGAACGCCGCCAGCCGCAGGTCACCGCCGGGGTGAATCTCCCGGACGTGCTCGAAGACGTCGGCGAGCGCCCGCCCGGTCACCTCGTAGTGCCCGAGGTGGTTGCCGATCTCGGCGAACTGGTTGAGGACGAAGTTCGACGCGTCCGTTGCCAGCTCGTGACAGGCGTCGTAGATCTCCTTCACGTTGCTCTCGGTGCCGGGCGTGCGGATGACGTCGGCCGGGTCGGCCACCCAGCGGTCCAGCCAGTCGAAGCGCTCCTGCGACATCCCGGCCGGGAGCACGGCCACCCCGCGGCAACCCATGATGCGGCTGATGGCCACGCCGCCGCGGGCGTAGTTGCCCGTCGACGGCCAGATGGCCCGGTGGCGGGTCGGATCGAACTGCCCCGTGATCACCCGCGGCGCCAGGCAGGCGTACGCCGCGAGGACCTTGTGGGCCGTGATCATCGGGAAGCGGTCGCCGAAGACCACGATGATCGGGCTGTCGACGCCGGTCAGCGACGACGGCAGGACGACATGCTCCGGCACGGCGACGGTGCCGCCGGCCAGGTCGTTGTACCAGTGCACCCGGAACAGGTTGCGGGGATCGGCGGCGTCCTTGTCGATGCCCGCGGTCAGCCCGGGATCGAGCGTCGCCGGATCAGCGAGCTGCGCGAAGGTCGGCAGGACGATCCCCTGCTCCCGGAAGCGCGCGACGGCTCGGCGGCGGCTCTCGCCGTCGACCACCGCGTCGGCCAGGCCGAGCTGGTTGACGAGCGCGTCGGAGGTCACGGACGTGGACACGCCGGCCATCCTGCCAAAGGCTGTATCGGTCAGTGGCCGGGTCAGTCCTCGAGGACGAGGCAGAACGGGTGGCCGGCGGGGTCGAGGAAGACGACGAAGTCGTCCGGGTGCGGCTGGACCTCGGCCTTGATGGCGCCGAGCGCCACCACGCGGACCTCGCCCTCGGCCAGGTCCGGCACGTCGAAGTCGACGTGGGCCTGCTGCGAGCTCTCGGCGTTGGGCCACTCCGGCGGCACGTGGTCGGGCGCCCGCTGGAACGCGAGTGTGGCTCCGCCGTCGCTGCGCAGCTGGACCCAGTCCCCGTCCGACGGCTCGATCGGCCAACCCGTGATGGCCGAGTAGAAGTCGGCGAGGGCGTGCGGGTCCGGGCAGTCGAACGCGAACAGGCTCAGACGGGCGATCGCAGGCATGAGGCGGACCGTACCCCTGCCCACCGGCTTCCAGTCATACATCAAGCGAAGGCTTTGGTATTTGCCGCTAACCTGGGCCCGTGCCCGAGTTGACCGACGCCAAGCGGCGGATCCTGGACCGTTTGAAGCGGGCCGACACGCTCACCGCGCCGGAGGTGGCGGCCGACTTCGAGCTCACCGACACGGCCGTCCGCCAGCACCTCGAGGCCCTCGAACACGCCGGCCTGGTGGAGCGCACGAGCGCACCGCCGCAAGGGCGGGGCCGCCCGCCGGTGCACTGGAAGCTGACGCCGCTCGCCAACGACCTCTTCCCGGATCGCCACGCCGACCTCACGGTCGAGCTGATCGAGGCCATCCGCGAGTCCGTCGGTGACGACGGCCTCGACGACATCGTCGCCCGCCGATCGGCGCGACAGCTGGCCGCCTACCGCAAGGCTCTCCCCGACCCGGCCCGGACCAGCGTCAAGGTCCGCGTGCGGCGCCTGGCCGAGCTGCGGTCCGCCGAGGGCTACCTGGCCGAGGCCGTGCCCGACGGCCAGGACATGCTGCTCCTCGAGCACCACTGCCCGATCTGCGATGCCGCCTCCGCGTGCCAGGGGCTGTGCCGGGCGGAGCTCGAACTGTTCCGCCAGGCGCTCGGTGGGGACGTCGACGTGACGCGCGCCCAGCACGTCCTGTCCGGGGACCTCCGCTGCGCCTACCGCGTGTCGCCGCGCACCGCTGACGCGGCGAGCGACGCGCAGGCCCCGGCGGACACCCTGCTCTCGGCGTAGGGCTCTCGGCGTAGGGCTCTCGAGGAGGCGTCGAGCCTCCCGTACGCTCGGCCCGTGAGCGACGGGCGCGCCCAGCGGAACCGGCGGCGGTGCTCGACGCCGTCCTCTCGGAACGACCGGCCGTCGCGGACCGCCTGGCCGAGCTCGACCGAGCGGCCTGGTCGGCCGTCGATCCGGTGCTGCTGGAGCTGTGCCGGGTCAGGATCGCGATGCTGCTCGGGTGCGCGGAGGAGGCGCAGGCCCGCTCGGGAGCAGCCATCGCCGGCGGGCTGAGCGAAGCCGTCCTCGCCGACCTCGCTTCGTGGCCGACCTCCTCCCTGTTCGGTCCGCGGGAGCGAGCGTGCCTGGCCTTCTGCGAGCAGTTCGTCATCGACGTGGCCGGGTTGGATGACGAACTCGCCTTCGCCGTGGCCGAGCACCTCGGCCCGCAGGGTCTGGCCGACTTCACCGCTGCCCTGCTCGTCGTCGAGCAACGCCAGCGGCTCCGCCTCGCCTGGGAGCGCCTGCTCGAGCCGGTCGGTGGCGCGTGACCCGGCAGCGTCGTGTCCCGTCTGGGACGAAGCCGTCCCCGCCGCTTCGCTCGGCTCTCGATGCATGGCAGGCCGCCGTCGTGCGGCTGCCGGCGCTCGATCCGGTCACGACGGAGCTGGTCCGGCTCCGCTGCGCCCGCCATCACGACTGCCGCACTTGACTGTCCGTCCGCCTGGCAGTTGCCAGGCAGGCAGGACTGGACGAGCCAACGACCGCCAAGCTCGACCGCTACGAGGACAGCGATCTCGACGAACGGCACAAGGTCGCCCTCCGGGTGGCGGACGCCCTGATGACCCAGCCCGGCGCCATCACGGAGCAGCTGCGGACACAGGCCCGGCGTTGGTTCAGCGATGACGAGCTGGTCGAGCTGACGCTCGACGTCATGAAGTGGAACTACCAGAAGGTCAGCGTGGCCCTCGGCACCGACGCCGAGGTGAAGCCGGGTGAGTTGGCCGATCTGGTCTTCGACGCCGAGGGTCGAGCCGTCACCGGGTAGCGCGGCGGCCTCCGAGCCCGGCTCGGAGATCAGCTCTCGACGTACAGCGACTCGCCCCGCCGCAGACGGGCCGCCGTCCGCACGACCGTGGCCAACTCCCGCCGGGTCGGCGTGTGCGCGGCGAGGAAGCGCGCCACCCCGACCAGGATCAGCGCCGACTCGTCGGAGCCTTCCGGCCACGCCAGCGCCTGGCGGGCCCCGGCCTCCACGACCTGGAACCAGTGGAAGCCCGCGTCCTCCTGGACCAGCGCCCGGCCCAGCGCGGCGATCAGCTCCTCCCGCCGGCCACCGCTGCGCAGGAAGCCGTAGGCCGCCGCGCCGGCCTCGTCCACCGCGCCCTGGACCTCCCAGCACCGGGCCAGGTCGTCGAGCGAACCCGACGAGGCCTGGGGCAGCCGGGCCGCCGGCACGTTGAGGAAGCGGTCGAGGTGGACCCGCAGCGCGCCGTGGACGACGCCGCGGAGGAGCTCGGGCGTGGGCTGCCGGACGAGGGCCTGGTGCAGCGCGTTGGCGGTGGTGAAGGCGTGGTGGACGCTGTTCCAGTCACCAGGGTCGTTGTTGAGGTGGAAGCGGGTGATGCGCAGCGCGGCGGCGTAGGCCAGGGCCCGCCCGAGTTGCTCCGGCGTCGCGCCCTCCCTGGTGGCGTCGAGGAGCGCGGCGACCACGACCTCGGGATCCTCCTCCAGGAGGGACCAGGCCAACTTGCCGACATCGAGCGACGGAGGCCCGCCCGCCCCGGACGACGCGGCGACCGCGGCACCGGCGGCGAGCGCCGTCGGGAGCTCGGACTCGGCACGGCGCACCAGCGCAGCCAGGTCGTGCGGGTGGTTCCACTCGCCGCTCTCCTCGCTCCGGTCGGCGGCGCAGGTCTGGGTCACGAGCGACGTGACGACCGGCGCGTAGGACGCTCCGACCAGCGCGACGGCCTCGAACGCCTTGTTCGTGAAGTCCAGGGTGTGCCCCTCGTCGATGAAGACGTGGTCGGTGACGGCCGCGAACATCACCCGCTCGGCGGCGCCGAGATCGCCGGCGGCGACCAGCGTGGCCAGCGACCGCTCGGCGGCGTCGGACGAACGCGTCTCGACGAAGCGCCGGTACCAGGTGCCCACCTGCTCGAGGTCGTGGCCCTCGTGGCCCAACGCCGGTTCCGGGAAGCGCGGGGCCCGGCCGCGGGTGTCGCGGCTCACGAAGGCGAGGGCCTGCACGAGAGCGAGCGGGCGGTCCGCCGGGTCGAGCATCGGGAGGAGGTTGGCCATGGCGACCAGCACCGTGAGCCCTGAGCCCCAGCCGTCGTCGCGGTAGGTGGTGCCGAAGTCGAGCGCTTCGGCCACGATCGCCTCCGGCGCTCCGGTCTCCAGGAGGCCGAGGGTCGCCTTGGCCGTCACCAGGGTGATGCCGTGCTCGAGGCCGTCGCGCAGGCGGCGCCGGAGCCGGCCGACCGGATCGGCATCGGGCCGGGGAGCGACGACGACGGCGCCGTCCTCGATGCTGACGTCGAACCCGATGGCGTCGTCGGCCCAGGGGTCGAGCGTGCACCCGCTCACGAGGTCGAAGCGGGCGTGGTGCCAGTGGCAGGTGACCAGCCCGGCCTCCACGGTCCCCTGGTGGAGCGGGAACCCCAGGTGGGGACAGCGGTCCTCGATGGCGAAGGCCCGCCCGTCGTGCCACACCACGAGCACCGGGAGCGAACCGACCTTCGTCAACAAGCGGCCGTCGCGCTGGAGGTCGTCGAAGGAGCCGGCTCGGGTCGCCTGATCGATCGTCATGCCCCGAGCCTGCGCCGCCGCCAGCGAATTTGTCAAGCCAAGGCTTGTGGAATCACCGTTCGCGGGCCCGCCATCTGGAGGACGTCAGTCCTCGGGTGGGAGCTGGCTCGGGCCGACGTTGGCGTCCAGCCAGTCGTTCATCGGGACCTGCTGCCGCCACACCTCGACGATGCGGTCCTCCGCCTTCGCCGTGTGCATCCACGCGGCCACGGGAAAGGTCCGGCCGGCCACCAGGCCCTTCCGGCGCAGGTAGGCGATGCGCGGGTGATCCTTCGGATAGCCGCGCGGTGCCGTCTTGAGCTCGTCGAACGCGGCGAGCTCGTGGCCCGCCTTCTCGAGCGTGCGGCAGACGGCCACGATGGCCTCACCGCGGGCATCGTCGTCGAGCGCCTCCCGGAACCGGGTCAGCTGGTCCGAGGCCATGTGGTAGTAGCCCGAGCCCACGAACAGCCCGCTAGCCGAGAGCTGCACGTAGAGGCTGGCGCCACCCTCGGTCTCGCTGGCCGCGGCGGCCGCGGTCTTGTACGGGCTCTTGTCCTTCGAAAATCGGACGTCGCGGTAGGGACGGAACATCCGGAAGGGCCCGAGCGGCTCCTCCAGGTCGGTCAGCAGGGCCTCGAAGGGTGCTCGGACCGCGTCCTCGTACCGGGACTTGTTGGCCTGCCAGTACGCCTTGGAGTTGTCGACTTCGAGGCCCTGGTAGAACTCGAACGCCTCGGTCGGCCAGCCCCGGAACGTCCTCGCGCCCATGGCGAGGCACGGTAGTGCGCCGCGTACAGTCGCCCCCATGGCCGACCTGCACCTGGGGGAGCTCGTCGATCCGGCATCGCACGAGCGCACCGGCACCGCGGCGACCGTCCCGACGGGCGACCTCACGACCCACGGCGTGATCGTGGGCATGACCGGCTCGGGCAAGACCGGCCTCGGCGTGGTGCTGATCGAGGAGGCGATGGCGGCCGGGGTGCCATGCCTGCTCATCGACCCCAAGGGAGACCTCACCAACCTCTGCCTGATGTTCCCGGACCTGGCGCCGGCCGAGTTCCGCCCCTGGATCAACGAGGGCGACGCGCAGAAGGCCGGCGTCACCCCGGACGCGTTCGCCGAGCAGCAGGCCACCACCTGGCGGGACGGGCTGGCCGGCTGGGGCATCACACCCGATCGGGTCAAGGCGCTGCGGGACGGCGTGCGGACGACCATCTACACACCGGGCTCGACGGCCGGTGTGCCGCTCAACATCGTCGGGTCGCTCCAGGCCCCGGCCAGCACGAGCGACATGGAGGTGGTGCGGGACGAGATCGAAGGCTACGTGTCGGGCCTCCTCGGGCTGGTCGGGATCGCCGCCGATCCCCTCTCCTCGCGCGAGCACATCCTGCTCAGCAACCTGATCGAGACGGCATGGACGCAGGGCCAGTCGCTCGACCTGGGGACGCTGGTCGGTCAGGTGCAGCAGCCGCCGCTGCGGAAGCTCGGCGTGTTCGACCTGGACCAGTTCTTCCCCCCGGCCGACCGGACGCAGCTCGCCATCAAGCTCAACGGCCTGCTGGCGTCGCCTTCGTTCGCGGCCTGGAGCGCCGGGCCGCCGCTCGACGTCGCCGCGCTCCTGCGGGCGCCGGACGGCAAGCCGTCGGCCGCCATCGTCACCATCGCCCACCTGTCGGACGAGGAGCGGCAGTTCGTGGTGGCACTCCTGCTGTCCAAGGTCATCACCTGGATGCGCAAGCAGAGCGGTACCACGGACCTGCGGGCGCTGATCTACATGGACGAGGTCATGGGCTACGTCCCGCCGACCGCCGAGCCGCCGACCAAGAAGCCGATCATGACCCTGATGAAGCAGGCCCGCGCCTTCGGGGTCGGGATGGTGCTGGCGACGCAGAACCCCGTCGACATCGACTACAAGGCCATCTCCAATGCCGGAACGTGGATGGTCGGGCGGCTGCAGACCGAGCGGGACAAGGCCCGTCTGCTCGACGGGATGAGCGCCGCCGACGGCGGAGTCGACGTGCAGGCGGTGGGCGCGACGATCGGTGGGCTGGCCAAGCGCGAGTTCGTGCTGCGACGAGCCGGCCAGCAGGCACCGCAGGTCCTCACGTCGCGCTGGGCGATGAGCTACCTGCGAGGACCGCTGACCCGCGACCAGATCGCCAGCCTCATGGCGGCGCAACGAGACGCCGAGATGGCTCCCGCCGGCGTCGGCAAAGCTCCCGAGGCCACGGCGGCTTCGCCTGCGACATCCGAGGTCGTTGCGTCCGGAACGACCGACGATGCCACCCCGATGATGCCCGAGGTCGCGCAGGGCATCACCGTGACGTGGGTGGATGCCGCGGCGCCGTGGTTGGGCGCGGTCGGAGGGACCTCGGGAACCGATCGCCGCGCCGCGGCGGCCGTCGCCCGGATCCGCCTCCGCTACGACGAGGAACGGGCCGACCTCGTGGCGGACGAGGAGTACGAAGCAGTCCTGTACCCGTTGACGGCGACCGCTGATCCGGCTGCGGCCGTCGCCGTCGACTACGACGATCGGGATCTCCAGCCGGCCGCACCCGGACCCGTCAACTACGTGCTCCCAGCAGCCCCGATCGGGCGCAAGACGTTCTGGACCACGCTCGAGAAGGACCTGGTGGCACAGCTCGCACGGTCCCGGACGATGGAGATCTTCGCCAACCGCCTGCTCAAGCTCTACTCCCGGGCCGGCGAGACGAAGGACGAGTTCACCGCCCGCTGCCGTGAGGCGGGCGCCGCGAAGGCGGACGAGGAAGCGGCCAAGCTCCGCGACAAGTACGAGACCAAGGTGGGCACGCTGCAGGAGAAGCTGCGGACGGCGCAGGACCGGGCGGACGTGCTGGCCGCGGAAGCAGAAGGTCGTCAGCAGGAGGAGCTGCTGTCGACCGCAGGCAGCCTCCTCGGCAGCTTCCTCGGCGGTCGCCGCGGTAGCTCCAGCCTGGCCGGGGACCTTCGGAGCGCCGCCGGGCGCCGGTCCCGTTCGAGGGCTGCCGGCGAGCGGCTCGACGCCGCCCAGAACAAGGTGGGCGCGGTCGCCGCGCAGATGGCCGAGCTGGAGGAGGCCTTGGCGGAGGACCTGCTCCGCATCACCTCCGCGTGGGACGAGAAGGCGGCCGCGGTCGACTCCGTCCCGGTGAGCCTGGAACGCACCGACATCCAGGTCGCCCAGCTCGTGCTGGCCTGGCTCCCCGTGACCTGAGCCGCCGACCCCGCCGCCCGCCGCCGCATCCCGCTTGTGTCACGTCTGACGACCGCCGAGCGCGCTCACCCGTGACACAAGCGGAGCGGGACCGATCGGGCTGGGAGGACGAGGTCGACCCGACCGGCCCGCCGGTCGCGGTGATGGCCGGTGATCTCCGCCGACCTCTATGGCAGGCTGTCCCCGCCACCGCCGCGGGCGTGGCGGAATCTGGCAGACGCGCCGGGTTTAGGTCCCGGTTCCGCAAGGAGTGGGAGTTCGAATCTCCCCGCCCGCACATGGACCGGGGCTACGTCATTGTTGGCGCCCCGATCGTGGACGCCACGGCCGGGCTGGTCCCGCCGAGAACCCTGCGGCCGCCGGCGACGTACCCCTCCTACGCTGCCGTGCGATGGCCATCTTCCACCTAGCGACGATCACGCCGACCAAGGCCGAGCTCATCGCCGACTGGGCCCCGACCCAGCCGTGGGGCCCCTCGGTCTCTGACCGCATGGACGTGATCGGGTCCTACCGGTTCGACGATCCCGACGGGCGCGTCGGCATGGAGACCCACCTCGTCACCGCGGGCGGTGCACTGCTGCAAGTCCCGCTCACCTACAGGGACGAACCGCTCGACGGCGCCGAGAGCGCCCTCATCACCGAGATGCAGCACTCGGTGCTCGGCACACGCTGGGTGTACGACGGGCTCCGTGACCCCCGGTTCGTCGTCATGCTGGCGGCCGTCGCCATGACGGGTCAGGGCGAGGCGCTCGGCATGGCGGTCTACGACGGCCGCTGGTACATCGCACCCACCAACGTTCGCATTCAGGGCGGCGGTTGGACCCTGGAGCGAGTACCGGTCGACGGCTTCGAGCTCGCTTCCGACGACGCAGGCCCTGCGGTCCTTCGCAACGATCGCTTCGAGCTGACCGTGTTCCGGCGCCCCGTCCCGGGACCGCGCCCAGCCATCGGGCTCACCGCCACCTGGGACGGACAGGGCGATGCCGTGGTCCTGGCGGAAGTGCGAGAACGGTGAGCCTGGGCCTTCCTCGGCCACGCTCGTGGTCGAGGGCCTACTCGAGCTCGGCGAGATCCCGGATGGCGTAGCGGTTGTGTTCGAACTCCTCCTCGAGCACCGTGTAGACGCACTCACGTATGGGGTTCGGCCCGTTCTCGAGCACCTCGACGGTCGTATCCAGATCGGTCTCCGTCACCGCCGTCAGGTACTCGCCGAAGCGCTTCGCCCGCCCGGCCCGCACCTCGAGCGCTTCCGCGAAGGTCGGGTCGGCGCCGCGATCCCTGCCCGGCCAGTCGAGGTCGTCGGAGCCGCTGTTCGGAAGCACCATCGGATGGAAGCCCTCGCCGAGGACAGGAACCGTGAACCACTTGTCCATCGCGAAGACCAGGTGCCGCAGCGTCTGGACGAAGGACCACTCGCCGTTCACCGACTCGTGCAGCTTCTCTTCGGGCAGCAGCCGCGCTCGATCGATCGTCGAGGTCCAGACAGCTTCGAGCGTGGACCACGCCGCACGCATCCCCTCCGGATCAGGTGATCGCAGCATCGAGCGCAGCGGGTACCAGCGATCGTGCTCGTTCACATAGGCCGTCACGTCGACACCGTTGATCGTGACCTTGTCGATCAGGGCGTCGATGTCGACGTTGATCAGCCACGCGCCCTTGATCGTCGCGTTCGTGAGGTTGACGTCGCGGAACCGCGCACCTTTGAGATCGACGCCCCAGAACGTCGCCCCCGACAGATCCCGGTCCTCGAAGGCTTCCGCCATGGCGATCCCTCCTCCCATCGAACCCGCCGATCACACCTTGGCCGGCCGTCAAAGGTACCCACGAATCGGGCGGTCAACCCTCCGTCGCGGTCACCGGGGGTCGGCGCGATCGACGCTCCAGTGTCGGGCGATCTGGCTGTACCAACCGCCATCGCTCGCCGGAAGCACGAGGCACCGGCTGATCGTTCGCTGGCCGCCCTCTTGGTCTCCGTACAGCAACTCGATGGTGAAGGGTTGCCGCTCGGCCAGCACACGAACGAACTCGCCGTGCAGAGGCTCCTGCTCGTCCCGGAGCGCGCTCTCCCAATAGC
Organism: uncultured Acidimicrobiales bacterium; assembly: GCA_963813375.1. Taxonomy (GTDB): domain Bacteria; phylum Actinomycetota; class Acidimicrobiia; order Acidimicrobiales; family Ilumatobacteraceae; genus DASTFY01. The sequence goes on from CAWEYT010000016.1 coordinate 233,373, forward strand.
CGGCACCACCCGGCGGGACGTAGAGGTCGACGACCAGCCTGCGGAACGCGTCGACGTCGGCATGCGGCCACGTCGGACAGGGCGAAGTGGGGCCTCGGATACCAACCATGCAGCAACGCCAGCCCGGCACCGACGTTGCGAACACTGATCGCGAGGTAGACGACCCCACCTTCGTGCTCGGCGATCGCCCGCCCCCCACCGACGCGCACCGCGTGCTGGTCTCGCCAGATCACCTTCTGGTCCGGGTCATTGCTGAGCGACGGCACGAGCAGCGGGCGCATCCCCGCCAGCAGCGCACGCTCGGCGACCCGCGCGGAGTGGTTCGACGATCGCACCGCTGAGAACGTCGCCGCCGCGAGCACGAGCGTCCCGCCGGCCGTCGCGAGTGACGAGATCGTCTGCCAATCGGCCACTGCGGCCTCCTTCGTCCCGACACACAATGCCCGATGGCCCGTACGACTCGGCGGACACGAGCACGCTTGTCACCAACGACCGGTCCGGTCGCCCCACTCGGCCCGGGCCACGGTCCGGAACTGCAGCCGCGACATGACGCGTAGGGTGACGTCCGATGACCGGCGAGGACCTCTCGACGAGGCTGGTCGAGTCGATCAACTCGGCCTACGGCGTGCATCCCGGCCACCGTGCGGCCCACGCCAAGGGAGTCCTGTGCGCGGCGACCTTCCGTCCGACGGCGGAAGCCGCGGCGCTCAGCCGGGCCGCCCACCTGTCCGGCCCGCCCGTGCGGGCCCACGTCCGGTTCTCCAACGGCAGCGGTGATCCCGGCGCACCCGACTCCGCTCGCGACGGGCGGGGCATGGCGATCAAGTTCTACCTCCCCGACTCGACGACGACGGACCTCGTCGCGCTCTCGCTGCCGGCCTTCTTCGCCCGGACGCCGGAGGACCTGCTGGCCTTCAACGAGGCCCGGCGGGTCGACCCGGCGACCGGACAGCCGGACCTCACCCGCGTGGGCGCCTACCTGGCCGAGCATCCCGAAGCGATGCCGGCGGTGACCGCGGCGATCACCCACCCGATCCCGTCCAGCTACGCCGCCCTCGCCTACCACGGCATCCACGCCTACCGGTTCGAGGCCGCCGACGGCACGGCACGCCACGGCCGCTACCACGTCGTCCCTGAGGACGGTGAGGACGGCTTGAGTGACGAGGAGGCGGCCACCCGCTCGCCCGACTACCTGCGCGAGGAGCTGGCGTCGCGCTTCGAGCGGGGTCCGGCCGTCTTCGATCTCAGGGTCGAGCTGGCCGAGACCGGCGACCCGGTCGACGATCCCACGGCGGTGTGGCCGGAAGGGCGGACGGTTGTCGACCTCGGCCGGTTGGAGGTCACCGGCGCTGGCCTTCGACCGGGAGCGCGACGGCGACGTGCTCGTGTTCGACCCGACCCGCGTCACCGACGGCATCGGGCTCACCGACGACCCCATCCTCCTCGCCCGTCCCGGCGCGTACAGCGTGTCGAATCGCGCGCCGGACGGCAACCGGGACCTGAGCGACCCCCGGCAGAGCCCCTCGTCGCCCACTGCTAGCGTCCCGCTCGACGCAAAAGGGGGGCGGGATGCCGCTGATCAACTGGTGGAAGGTCGTCGTTCTCGAACGGTTCGCTCAGTTCGTGGGCCGCGCCGGCCGGGCTGAGTTCTGGTGGTTCCTCCTCGCCAACTTCATCGTGAGCGCCATCCTCAGCCTGCTGGGCCAGGCGTCGACGATTTTCGCCGTTCTGGGCGCCATCTACGGCCTCGCGGTGCTCATCCCAGGGATCGCGGTCAGCATCCGCCGGCTGCACGACACCGGCAAGAGCGGTTGGTTCCTCCTCCTCTACCTGATCCCGCTGGTCGGCTTCATCATCCTGATCGTCTTCTTCGCGACGGCCGGCAACCCGGGCGTCAACCAGTACGGCCCGCCACCCCCGAGCGAACCCGCACCCGCCTGACCGGCGCCGCCGGGAGCGCGGCTCAACGAGCCGACACGACCTCCAGCCACCGCAACGCGGCGTCGAGGTGCTCCTGCGGCGTGCGGAAGCCGCCGCCGGCAGTCATCACGCGCACATGGGTGGCACCGAGCGCCTCGAACCGCTCGACCGCGCGCACCCATGATGCCGGGTCGTCGTCCTTCGTGACGGTGATCGGGCAGTCCATCCCCACCTCGGCCGGGTCGCGCCCGGCCTCGGCCACGTAGCTCCAGAAGCGTTCGGCAACGGCGGCGAACTCGTCGTCCGGCGGGAACTGCGGCAGCCAACCGTCGGCCATCCGTGCTGTCCGCCGGAGCACCTTGTCCACCACGGCGCCGCGGAACGATCCCATCCAGATCGGGATCGGCCGCTGCACGGCGCTCGGGTTGAGGCCCATCCGGTCGAGGTGGTGCCAGCGCCCCTCGTACGTCACGTACTCCTCGGTCCACAACCTGCGCAGGACCTCGACCTGCTCCTCGATCCGCCGCCCGCGGGTGGTGAAGTCCTGGTCCAACGCCTCGTACTCCATGAAGTTGCGTCCGACACCGACGCCGAGAGCGACCCGACCGCTCGACAGCAGATCGAGCTCGGCCGCCTGCTTGGCCACCAACGCCGTCTGCCGTTGGGGCAGCACCAGAACCGACGTCATCAGCTCCACCCGGGAGGTGACGGCGGCCATGTAGCCGAAGAGGACGAACGGCTCGTGGTACGGCACCCGGTTCGTGTGGATCGGCTGATGTCCGGCGGCACGGTCCGGATGGCCACCGACGACGTGCTCGGCAGCCAGCACGCGGTCGAAGCCGGCGCCGTCGATGGCCTGCGCCCAGTCGCGGATCATGACCGGGTCGTTGCCGATGTCAGGATGGGAGAAGAAGGCGCCATACCGCATGGGCGCAGCATGGTCGCCGTACGACGTCCGACCCACATCCACCCCTGCGCCGCGGGCAGGAGAGCCGGCTGTCACAGCGGGCCGCGGGCCACCCGCCCTGTAATGTCCGTCCCTGGCTGGGCGAGAGGTAGTGGTGGCGAAACCGGCAATCCTGACGGTCGACGACGATCCTGCGGTCTCGCAGGCCATCTCTCGCGATCTCCGCCGCCACTACGGCGCCGAGTTCCAGATCATCCGGACGACGTCGGGCGCCGAAGCGCTGAACGTGCTGACGGAGTTCGCGCTGCGCGACCGGCCGGTCGGCCTGATCGCGTCGGATCAGCGGATGCCCGGGATGACGGGGGTGGAGTTCCTCGAGCAGGCCCGAGTGCTCGCTCCGGAGTCGAAGCTGGTCCTGCTCACGGCCTACGCCGACACGGATGTCGCGATCAAGGCCATCAACGACATCGGGATCGACTACTACCTGCTGAAGCCCTGGGACCCTCCCGAAGAGCGCCTCTACCCCGTCCTCGACGACCTGCTCAGCGACTGGCGGGAGGAGCATCCCGGCGCCGAGGGCGGGTTGCGGGTGGTCGGCCACCGCTGGTCGGAGCGGAGCCACGACATCAAGACCTTCCTCACCAGGAACCACATCCACTACCGCTGGCTCGACCTCGAGCACGACGAGGAGGCCCAGCGACTGCACGACGCCGCGAACGCCGAGCCGGGCGATCTGCCCCTCGTCCTGGTCCCCGACCGGGAGCCGTTGCGGGCACCGTCCGTGCTGGTGCTGGCCGACGCCCTCGGGCTGCGGACGATCGCCCGGCAGCCGCTCTACGACCTGTGCATCGTCGGCGGGGGTCCGGCCGGTCTGGCCGCCGCCGTGTACGCCGCGTCCGAGGGTCTGCAGACCGTCGTCATCGAGCGGGAGGGGCCGGGCGGGCAGGCGGGCCAGAGCGCGTCGATCGAGAACTACCTGGGCTTCCCCAAGGGCGTCTCGGGCGCCGACCTCGCCCACCGGGCCGTGGCGCAGGCCCAGCGCTTCGGGGCCGAGATGGTGCTCGCCCGCGACGTCGTCGGCTTCGAGGCGAGCGGCCCGGCCCGTACCGTCCACCTCGACGGCGGAGCCGAGTTCGATGCCCGCACCGTCCTCGTGGCCACCGGCGTGTCCTATCGCCGCCTCGACGCGCCCGGCTTCGAGGAGCTCGGCGGCCGCGGGCTGTACTACGGCGCGGCCGCCAGTCAGGCCCGGTCGTGCGAGGGAGACGACGTCTACCTGGTGGGCGCGGCCAACTCGGCCGGGCAGGCCGCGCTCAACATCGCCCGCTTCGCCCGGCGTGTCGTCCTGCTCGTGCGCTCGGACTCGCTGGAGAAGTCGATGTCGCGCTACCTCGTCGAGCGGATCCGTGCCGCCGACAACATCGAGGTGCGGCTGACGACCGAGGTGGTGGCCGGCCACGGCGACGGTCATCTCGAGGGGATCACCATCGCCGACCGCACCGCCGGGACGAAGGAGGACGTGGCCACCAACTGGCTGTTCGTCTTCATCGGCGCCTCTCCCCGCACCGACTGGCTCGGTGAGGACGTCGCCCGCGACGAGCGGGGCTTCATCATCACCGGCCCGGACCTCGCGCTCCACGACGTGGACCGGCCGTGGTTGCTGGCCCGACCACCGCTCGCGCTCGAGACCAGCGTGCCGGGCGTGTTCGCGGCCGGCGACGTGCGGCTCGACTCCATGAAGCGCGTGGCGTCCGCCGTCGGCGAGGGGGCCATGGCCGTGCACCTCGTCCACCGCTACCTGGCGATGACCTGATGCAGCTCGACGACCTGCGGCCGCTCTTCATCTTCGACGGCGTCAGCGACGACGAGCTCCGCCTGCTGCTCGAAGCCGGCGAGGAGGTGCCGTTCCACGAGGGGATGGAGCTCTTCCGCGAGGGCACGCCCGCCGACTGGTGGTGGGTGCTGGTCGACGGGATGGTGGATCTCGTGCGCCAGGCCGGCCGCGAGGAGCCGGTCGTCATGCGCACCATGGACCGTCCCGGGCTCTGGGCCGGCGGCTTCCGGGCGTGGGATCAGACCAGCAGCTACCTCGCCACGGGACGCGGGGCCAGCGACGGCCGGATGTTCCGGGTGCCCTCGACCGCCCTCGGCGACCTGGCGCGGGCCTGGTTCCCGTTCGGCGTGCACCTGATCGAGGGCTTCTTCCAGACGGTCCGGATGATGGACTCGCTGTCGCGCCAGCGCGAGGCGCTGATCGCGCTCGGCACGCTGGCCGCCGGGCTGGCCCACGAGCTCAACAACCCTGCGTCCGCCACCGCCCGCGCCGTCGATGCGCTGCAGGAGACGTGCGACACGCTGCTGGCGTCACTCGCCGACCTGGCGGAGAGCTCGCTCAGCCGTGAGCAGTTCGTCGCCCTCGACCGGATGCGGCGTGACCTCGACGGCGCGACCGTCACCATCGAGCCCCTGGACATGGTCGATCGGGAGGAGGCGATCTCCGACTGGCTCGAAGCACGCGGGGTCGTCAACGCCTGGCGCATCGCTCCCCCGCTCGCCGCGGCCGGGGTCGACGTCGACTGGTGTGTGGCGGTCGCCACGATCCTGTCTCCGGACACCCTCGAACCCGGGCTCGACTGGGTGGCCGGCACGCTCTCCACCCGGTCGCTGCTGACAGAGGTGAAGGACTCGACCGCGCGCATCTCGGGGCTCGTCGACGCCGTGAAGTCCTACTCCCAACTCGACCGGGCATCGCTCCAGGTCATCGACGTCACCGAGGGCATCGACAGCAGCCTGGTCATGCTCTCGCACAAGCTGGGCGACGACGTCGTCGTGGTGCGTGACTACGAAGCCGGCCTGCCCCGCATCGAGGCGATCCCGGGGGAGCTCAACCAGGTCTGGACGAACCTGATCGACAACGCGGTCGACGCCATGGAGGGAACCGGGACCCTGCGCATCTCGACCCGAGCCGAACCCGACGTGCTCGTGGTCGAGATCGGCGATACCGGGCCGGGCATGCCTTCGGAGGTGCAGGCCCGGGCGTTCGAGCCGTTCTTCACGACGAAGGAGATCGGCCGGGGCACGGGCCTGGGGCTCGACATCTCGCGGCGCATCATCGCCGACCGCCACCACGGGAGCATCACGATCGAGTCGAGCCCGGCCGGCACGGTGCTGCGGATCCGCCTGCCCCGCGACCGGGCCGTGATCGCCGGCACCCGGCGCGACTGAGCGCGGCTGGCCGGCTCCTGCCGACCCGCACCGGACCGTCGCACGGAGGGGACAGAATCGGCCCGTGCGGTACAGCTTCGGCGACACGGTGCTCGACACCACCCGCTACCAGCTGCGCCGCGGCGACGAGTTCGTGCACGTCGAGCCGCAGGTGTTCGACGTGCTGTCCCACCTGGTCGAGCACCGGGACCGGGTGGTGACCAAGTCCGAGCTGCTCGAGACCGTCTGGGGTCACGGCTTCGTGTCGGAGTCGGCATTGACCACCCGGATCAAGCAGCTGCGCCAGGCGGTCGGCGACACCGGGCGGGACCAGCGCGTCGTGCAGACCGTCCACGGCCGCGGGTACCGCTTCATCGCCCCGGTCGAGGAGGAGCCCGACGACGGCGAGCGGCCGCTCCTCGCCGTGCCGCCCGGCCTGCAGCAGGACATCCACTTCTGCACGGCATCCGACGGCACGCGGATCGCCTACGCGACGGTCGGTACGGGACCGCCACTCGTGCGTGCCGCGCACTGGATCACCCACCTCGACTACGACTGGCAAAGTCCGGTGTGGCGCCACTGGCTCGTCGGGCTGGCCCGCCACCACCAGTTCATCCGCTACGACGAGCGTGGCTGCGGGCTGTCCGAGCACGACGTCGACGACTTCTCCATCGACGCCTTCGTGCGCGACCTCGAAGCAGTGGTCGACGACCTGGGCCTCGAACGGTTCCCGCTGCTCGGCGTGTCCCAGGGCGGTCCAATCGCCATCACCTACGCGGCGCGCCATCCCGAGCGGGTCAGTCACCTGATCCTGCTCGGCGCCTACGCCCATGGCCGGCTGCGCCGGGCCACCACCGACGAACAGCGAAGGGAGGCGGTGCTCCAGTTCGAGATCGCGCGCCTGGGCTGGGGTCGGCCGGATCCCGCCTTCCGGCGGTTCTTCACGTCGACGTTCATCCCGGACGCCCCGCCCGACCTGTGGGACTCCTTCGCCGAGCTGCTGCGGCGCACGACCTCGGCCGAGAACGCGGCGCAGATGCTCGAGTCGTGGGCCGAGCTCGACGTGACCGACGCCGCGACCCGCGTCCAGGCGCCCACGCTGCTCCTGCACGCCCGGGACGAGCTGCGGGTCCCGCAGGAACAGGCCCATCTCCTGGCCTCGCTGATCCCGAACTCGCGGTTCGTGCCCCTCGACAGCCGGAACCACCTGATGCGCCCGGCCGAGCCGGCCTGGACCCAGTTCCTGGCCGAGGTCGACCACTTCCTGGAGTGATCGAACGGCCGGCGCCCAGCACCGGTCAGGGGCGACCGGCCAGCGCGGGTTCGTCGTCCAGACGGGCCAGCAGCTCGACCTCGTCGGTCATGGCCGAATTGAGCCGGAGCAGCAGCTCGGGGATCTCGGCGTCCGTCCAACGCATGCCGGCGATCGTGTCGACCACGTCGAACAGCGGCAGGGAGAGCTGGTTGCGGGTCTGGTGGTAGTCGCGCAGGGCCGCGGCCTCGTCGCCACCATCGGCGGCCGCGGAGATGGCCCGGGCCAGCAGTTCGGCGTCGCGGAGCGCGTCGGTCAGGCCGTGGGCACCGATGGGATCCTTCCAGTAGGCGGCATCGCCGACCAGGGCCCAACCCGGTCCCCACGGGACGCGCAGGTGTCCCGGCCGCCCTCTGAACCCGCGAACGCCCGCCGGAGCGGGGGTCGCACCGAGCTGGTCCCCGAGCTCCGGTGTCGGCGCGGCGGACGACGCGGAGAAGTCCGTCCAGCCCGCCGCCGCCCATGCGCTCGGGCGTGGCGGCGGCGAACACGCAGCACATCCCGTCGTTGGTGGGGATCACCCCGGCGGCGGCGTCGCGACGGAACACCCAGTGGTAGCCGTCGACGTCGAGGCCGGGCCAGTACCCGTACACCATGGCGGTGGCGCCGGTGCCCGACCGCTCGACCGGCGCCTCGACCGCGCGGGCGACCGCCGAGAACAACCCGTCCGCGCCGACCACCAGGCCCGCGGCATGACGCACAGGCCGACCGGCGCCGTCCCGGCCGATGACGCCGTCGACCCGGCCGTCGCGATCGCGGGTGACCCCGCCGACCGCCGTCCCGTAGCGGAACTGCGCCCCCGCGACCACGGCGGCGTCGACCAGGATCGGATCGAGCACGGTGCGCCGGGGGGCGTAGAGGGCGTCGACGCCGTGCGAGGGCTTGATCGTCACGGTCACCTCTTGGTCGGCGTACGTGAACTTGGTGCGCCGCACGGCGGGCGTGCCGGCGGCGATCACTGCGTCGAGCAGCCCCCAGCGGTGGAGCTGGACGACGCCGCCCCGCATGAGCGCGTGGGTGGACACGGTGTCGGCGCCGTAGCGGCTGCGGTCCAGCACGAGGACGTCGAGACCGGACCGCGCGAGGAGCATGGCGGTGGCGGCGCCGGCGGCGCGTGCGCCCACGACGATGACGTCGTGGCGGGAGGTGGGCTGGTCCATCGTGGTCCTCTCCGTTCAGCGGTGGCTGGGCTGGCACTGCTGCCGGCGAGCGGCGATGTGCTGGGCCAGATAGGCGGCGTCGTGGCGGACCCCGTCGATGAAGTTGGAGTCGCGGCGGTACTGGAAGCGCTGACCCATGACGTAGAGGCCGTCGACGGGCGTGACGCCGCGCCGGTGCCGGAGCTCCCCGGCGCTGTTCAGGACCGGGATCTGGAGCCAGGGGTACGGGCGCCGGTAGCCGGTGGCCCACAGCACCGTGCCGACACCTTCGCGGCGCAGGTCGAGGCGGGTCAGCCGCTCGGCTGGTTGCACGCCCGCCGTCGTCGCCGGCCGGAGCACCTCGGCATCGAGGCCGCTGCGCGTGATGTGATCGTCGATCCGGGCCAGCAGGCGGGCCAGTCGTCCGTCGGCCGCCGCGGTCGACTCACCCAGGTCGGGCGCGAACTCGACCCGGGTGCCGTCGACACCGACCAGCCGGCCGGCCAGGCGCACACCGAGCCGCTGCAGCGCCGGCAGGTCCACGTCTCGGTGATCGTCTCGACCGATGAGCTGCAGCGCTCCCTCGGCCCGTGCCTGCGCCGGGTCGGCGACCTCGTCGATCGTGACGGCGAAGGTGCAGGTCTGGTCGAGCCACCACCAGATGTCCATCCCCCGGTAGCGGCGGGGCACCCGGCTGTGCCGGCCGACGGCCAGGACGACCTCCCGACCGGCCCTGACCAGCTCGTCGGCGAGCTGGACTCCCGTCGCCGACCCGCCGACGACCAGGACGCGACCCGGGGGGAGCTCGTCCGGGCTGCGGTAGGCGTCGGGCGTCAGTTGCGACACGCCCGCCGGCAGCCGGTCGGCGAAGGGGGGTACGTGCGGCTTGTCGCACCAACCGGTGGCGATCACGACGTTGGCCGCCCGCCACACGCCGCTCGGCCGTGTCGACGACGAAGCCGCCGTCCGTCCTCCGCAACGATCGCACGTCGCACTGCTCCTCGACCGGGGCGTCGAAGGAGCGGGCGTAGCCGGCCAGGTAGCAGGCGAACTCGGCCGCCGTCATGAAGCCGTCGGGCTCGGGACCCTGGTAGCTCCAGCCCGGGAGCCGCGACGCCCAGTTCGGCGTGAGCAGCCGCAACGACTCCCACGTCTGACCGAGCCACCGGTCGCCGACGCGGCCCCGCTCGAGCACCACGTGGTCGACGGACGCGTCGGTCAGGCACCGGCTGATGGCCAGACCGGCCTGGCCGGCTCCGATGACGAGGGTGTGGGTGGCGGGCATGACGGGTTCTCCGGATGAGGAAGGCGGGTGCCGCGACGGCCCGACCCGCACGAACGGGTCGGGCCATCGGCGGCCCAGGAGGGGTCAGGTCGGGTCAACCGGCGTCGACCGAGATGTCGACGGGGACGCCGTTGGTCAGCACGTCGTAGACCGCCGACCGGCGGCGGGACTGCTCGACGACGGAGGCCAGCTTCTCGGGGTCGTCGCCGCGCAGGGTGAAGGAGATGCGGATCTGCTGGTACCCGTTGCGGACCTCGTCGGACAGCCCGAGGATCCCGAGGAGGTCGATGTCGCCCTCCACGGTCGACTCGACGGAGTCCAGGTTCACGCCCCGGGCGGCGGCGATGTTGGCGATGCCGGCGGTCAGGCAGGCGGCGATGGCGTGGAGGAGGAACTCGACCGGGGTGGGCGCGTTGTCCTGGCCCACCAGCACCGCCGGGTGGTCGGCGTCGTAGCTGAAGGGCTGCTTGTGGGTCATCTCCTGCATCGCTCCGTAGAAGCCGTGCAGGGTCGACTGGTTGTGCGTGCCGCTCACCCAGCGGTTCGTGGCGCGGAACTGGAAGTTGGCGATCTCGGGTGTACCCCGGACGGCGTCGAGCGTGGCGAAGAGCGTCGCGGTGTCGACGCCGTTGCGGATCGGGTTCTCGGTGACGGTCACGTCGTGTCTCCTTGTTGGTGGTTGTCGTTCGCCTTCCGGTGGGAGGGCGAGCGCGGCCAGGACCACGACCGCCGGTCATGGCTGGACACGCTCGGGCGAACGTACGGAGCGGGCCTTCTCCCGACCTTCCCCGTCGTCTTCCCTCGTTCTCGGGGGCTCGTCGTCAAGGTACGGACAACGGCGCGCGAGTGCTTGGAGGCGATCTGGAGGTTTCGTGGAGAAGCGCACGAACGGCCCTCGCCGTCCAGCGGCGCCGGCGCCGCCGTGTGCGACGATGGTCGAGGTGCGCTTCCAGTTCGGCCCGTTCCAGCTGGACGACAAGCTCTTCGTGCTCACGTTGGCCTACGCCGGGAACGGCGTCGTGTCCGGCGCAGCCGCGTGAAGCGGATCACGGTCGAGGAGCGCCGCGCCCGGCTGGCCGTCCGTCACCGGCTGGCGCCCGGCCACCGGGCCGGGGACGCGGTGGAGGCGACCGAGAGCCTCGTGTGCCTCCACGGGACCGATCCGGCGACCGTGTACCTCTCGGCGTGGGCGCGGATGGACGGCATGACCGTGCCCGACGTCGACCTCGCGCTCTACGACGATCGTTCACTCGTCAAGCATCTGGCGATGCGGCGGACCTTGTTCGTGTTTCCTCGCGCGATGCTGCCCTTCGCGCAGGCCGGCGCCAGCAGCCGGGTCGCCGAGGCCGAGCGCCGCCGGCTCGTCAAGGAGGTCGAAGCGGCGGGCCTGCAGGCCGACGGCGAGCGGTGGTTGGCCGACGCCTGCGACCAGGTTCTCGCCGCGCTGTCCGACGGGCGGGAGGCGACCTCGTCGGCGCTCCGCAAGGAGATTGCTTTGCTGGAAGGCGCCATGACCTACGGGGAGGGGCGTTCGTGGGGTGGGCAGGTGTCGGTCGGGCCGCGAGTCCTGACCATCCTGTCCGCCGAAGGTCGCATCGTCCGCGCCACGAACGAGGGTGGGTGGGCCATCTCCCGGCCCCGCTGGGCGTCGATGGCCTCATGGCTGGGCGCGCCGATCGAGGCGGTGCCGCCGGAGGAGGGGGTGGCGGGGCTCGTGCGAGCGTGGCTGCGGGCCTTCGGCCCGGGGACCGTCGCCGACCTCAAGTGGTGGCTGGGTTCGACCCTCACCGCCGTCCGGCGGGCGCTCGCCGACGTCGGGGCGGTCGAGGTCGATCTCGACGGGCAGACCGGCTTCGTGCTCCCTGACGACCTCGAACCCACCGATCCCGTCCCACCGTGGGCCGCGCTGCTCCCGCCCCTCGATCCGACCACCATGGGCTGGACCGAGAGGGACTGGTACCTCGGACCGCACAAGCCCGATCTGTTCGACACCAGCGGCAACGCAGGCCCGACGATCTGGTGGGACGGGCGGATCGTGGGCGGCTGGCGCCAGCGGGAGGGCGGCGAGGTGGAGCTCCAGCTCCTCGAAGACATCGGCTCCGCCGGCCGCCAGGCGACCGAGCACGAAGCCGAGCGACTCACGGCCTGGTTCGCCGGCCGGAGGGTCCTGCCCCGCTTCCCCTCACCGCTGTCGAAGGCCGTCGCCGGTCAGCAGTGACGTCCCGCCTCAGCTCGAGGTAGGCCAGCCGTTGACCGCCAGGGCGACCTCCTCGGCCGCATAGGTGGCCGCCAGGTCGAGGACCACCTCCAGCACCCGGCCCTCGAACACGGAGCAGCCGGTCGCGAAGGTGCTGTGCACCATCGTCACCCGGAGGTCCTCGTCACGACTGAAGTCGACACGCACGCCCTTGCTCCCGCCGGCAGGGTGCGCTCCGGCATCCAGGCCGACCCTCGTCAGCACGTCGACGTCCAGCAGGGTGGCGAAGGCCAGCACCGCGGTGGCCTCGTCCAGCTCGTGGCGCACCAGGCCCTGGTGCGCGACGGCGGTGCCGGCGGCCGTGAGGTGCTCGAGACAGAGCGCCGCACCATCGGGGGCGATGAGCCCGGCCAACCCCACGAGGTCGGCCTGCATGCGCTGCAGCACGAGGCCGCGGAACTCGCAGGGGTGGAACTCGATGTCGGTCGAGGTGGTGTCGGCCGGCCACGCAGCCACTCGGAGGCCGGGCCGGCCGGGCTGCTCGATCCGCAGCCCGAGCCCGGGGATCCAGTGCGAGAGCAGCGCGGCCTTCCGCAGCGCCACGAGGACGAGGTCGGCGGCGTCGATCCTGGGCATGGCGTCTCCCGGGTCAGGCCGCCTGCAGGACGGGGGGCACGAGGGGCAGGCGATCCATGCCTTCGACCGTAGTTGTTAGGTATACCTAATACAAGTTGCCAGGCTCACCTGCACCCGCGTCCGCACGGAGGTGTCGCCCGAGGCCAGGTGACGTCACTTTGCGACACCCCTGTTCGAAAAGGACCGTCAGTGCGGTGGCGTCTGGCTGCCCGGCGCCGAGCGCGCGCCCTGTTCGGTCAGCCAGCCGGCGAGGTCGTCGGCGCCGCTGCGGTTCGCGGCGTCGAGGGGTGTCAGCCCGTCCCACGTCGAGACCCAGTTCAGCTCCGCCCCCTTGTCCAGCAGCCGCTGGGCGGTGTCCTGCCGGCCGCCGTGACAGGCATACCAGAGGGCCTGCGTCAGATCGTCGTGGGACGGAGGCGGGTCCGTCGCGCACAGCTCGTCGACCCGATCGAGCATCCCGAGCGCCGCGGCCTCCCGCAGCGGGACGTGGGCTCCCCGCTCGACCAGCCGGCGGGCCGCGGCCCACTGGCCGAACGCGACGGCGTCCGTCAGCGGCGTCCCGCCCGCGATCACCGCGCCCGTCGCTTCGATGTCCGCGCCGGCGTCGAGGAGCGCGTCGAGCACTTCGACGTCGTCGCTACTGGCCGCCCAGTGGAGCGGCGTCTCGTGGTGCGGACCGGTGAAGCGGGCGTCGACGTCAGCGCCGGCCGCCACGAGCGCCCTCACCGTCGCCGGGTTGTTCGGGAAGTGTCCCGGCCAGTCCGTCGCCGCGTGCAGGAGCGTGCGGGACATCCCGTCGGGGTGCTCGCCGATGAACGCCGTCGCCAAGTCGGGGTGCTCGGAGAGCAGGCGGGCGAGCGCCTCCAGGTCACCGGTCTGGACGGCTGCCGTCGCGGCCACCGCCAGCGGGTCGTCGGCGGCGAGGACGAGCATCCGCCTAGATGTACATACCTAGACCACCGCCGAGCCGTACATCTCGCCCAGGGGATCGGCGATCAGCTCGATGCGCTCCCCGTCCGGACCGCTGAAGTAGATCGAGGTCCCGCCCACCTCGTGGACGGCGATCCCGGCCTCCGCCAGCCGCGCCCGGAGCCGTTCCCACCGCTCCCGTTCGACGGAGATGGCCAGGTGGTGGAGCCCGCCGAGCACTTCGGCATACGGGACCAGGCCGAGGCCGGGGAGGTCGAAGAAGGCGAGGGCGTTGCCGTGGCCGATGTCGAAGAAGAAGTGGGTCGAGCCCTGGTAGTCACGGTTCTCGAACAGCTCGGTCAGGGGGAACTCGAGGAGCTCCTGGTAGAAGCGGATGGTCGCCTCGACGTCGGACGAGAGCAGGGCGATGTGGTGGACGCCGCGGGCGGATGAGGCGGGGCGATTGCCGCGAGGACGCAGGTGCCGGCGTCGGAGCTCCTCCCACTCGACGGTGCGATCGATGCCCGCGCCGTGGCGCGGCGCCGCCGCTGCGGTGGGTTCGGTGTCGGTCATCGGGGTCACCTCCGGATCGGCGCCGCCCATGTTCGCAGGGACGTGATCCGGGGGGCGTGGTCGGGATATCCCGACTCGCCCCCCGGTACACCACGGGAGAGTGGCCCGATCGGCTAACCGGCCAGCGCCTTGGCCTTCAGCTGCTCGTACTCCGCGTCGGTGATCGTGCCGTTGGCCTTGAGGTCCGCCAGCTTGGCGATCTCTTCGGCGGGGCTGGCGGCGGCGGTGACGGACTGGATGTACTGGCGGCTGGCGGCGTCCTGGCGGGCGGCGTCCTGGGCCGCGTGCTCACCCATCTTGTGGCCGCGGGCGATGAGATAGACGAACACGCCGAGATAGGGCACGAGGATCACGAAGATGACCCAGAGGGTCTTCGCCAGGCCGCCCAGATCATGGCTCCGGAAGATGTCGGCGAAGACCATGATGAGCAGCCAGATCCAGATGAAGAACAGGAAGAACCAGAGCATCGACCAGAAGACCTGGCCGGTGCCCCACTCGGCGGCGAAGACGGACATGTGATTTGACCTCCGTGGTGTGGGTTGTGTTGCTGTGATGATCCGCGCGCGAAGCCAGGTCGGGTGGGGACCATCCCCGCCCTCACCCGACCGTAGTGTGAGGCATCCGAGCGGCTGAGGAGGCCTGTCGTGACTGCTCGCGATCGAATGCTTGGTGCCAGCCTGACCACGGCGGAGCGGGCCTTGTCCGGCCGGCGGGCCCGTGAGCGGGTGCGCCGATCCACGCTCGGTGAGTGGTCGCCGGCGTCGGATCGCCCTGACCCGGTGGCTCTGCTGGAATCGCAGGAGACCACCCGCGTGGCCGAGCTCGTGCCCGTTGCGCCACGAGCGGATGGCGGCGTCGCCCTTCGCCTTCTACCGGGGCGCAGCGATCATCATGGCCTCCGACCTGGCATCCGCCCCTCGCACCGAGCTGCGCGTGCAGGTCTGCGGGGATGCCCACCTGGCCAACTTCGGCGCCTACGCCTCACCCGAACGCAGCCTGGTGTTCGACATCAACGACTTCGACGAGACCCTCCCGGGTCCCTTCGAATGGGATCTCAAGCGGCTGGCCGCCAGCTTCGAGATCGCCTCCCGCGCGAACGGCTTCGACGCCGCCGACGGCGACGCCGTCGTGACCGCGCTCGTGAAGTCGTACTGCTCGACCATGGCCGAGATGGCAGCCATGGGCAACCTCGACATCTGGTACTCCCGGCTGACGGTCGACGATCTCGCCCGCCGTTGGGGCCTCGAGGCGTCGAAGCACATCAAGAAGCAGTTCCAGCGCAAGGTGCAGAAGGTCGAGAGCAAGACCCGCCTCCAGGCCCTGGCCAAGCTCACCACCCTCGACGACGGCGAACTGCGCTTCGTGAGTCGACCGCCGCTGCTGGAGCGCGTGAGCGAACTGGTCAGCGGTGCGGACTACGCCACGCTGGTCGACGACATCAACGCTGCGATGCGCCAGTACCGCCGCACGCTCCAGCCCGACCGGCGCGAGCTGTTCGACCGGTATCGGTTCGTCGACGTCGCGAGGAAGGTGGTCGGTGTCGGCAGCGTGGGCACGCGCTGCTGGGTGGCGCTGTTCGTCGGCCGCGACGACGACGATCCGTTGTTCCTCCAGATCAAGGAGGCCGAGGCCTCGGTGCTCGAGCCGCACCTCGCCCGCAGCAAGTTCGCGCAGCACGGCCAGCGCGTCGTCGAGGGCCAGCGCCTCACGCAGGCGGCCAGCGACGTGTTGTTGGGCTGGACCCGACTCGTCGGCATCGACGGGCAGACCCGCGACTACTACTTCCGCCAGCTCTGGGACGAGAAGGGCTCGGCGGAGGTCGAGACCTTCGATCCCGAGCGCATGACCATCTACGCCCGGATCTGCGGGTACACCCTGGCCCGGGCGCACGCCCGGTCGGGCGATCCGGTGGCCATCGCCGGCTACCTCGGCAACGGCGCGGCGATGGCTCGGGCCATGACCACCTTCGCCGACGCCTACGCCGACCAGAACGAGGCTGACTACCGGCTGTTCGTCGCCCGCGTGAGGCCGTCGAAGGACGTCACCCGAGCGGGATGATGACGTCCGCGGGGAGTCCCTGAGCCTCCTTGTCGGATGCGAACCTCTCGGTCACGCCGGCGGCAGCGGTGAGCGGAGCAGCAGGACGAGCGCGAAGACGAGGATGCACGTGCCCAGGCCGACCAGCCCGTACCGGGCGGCGGGAACCCTGAAGTGACCGCTGATGCCGACGAGGAAGAGCACCGTGGCGAGGAAGACCGTGATGCGCACATAGCGGTCGGCCACCTCGCCGGCCTTCGCGCCCTCCGCGTACAACTCGTCGGCCTCGGCGTCGAGGCGCTGGGCCTCGTCCACGCCAGGGCGCTCGTACTCGGGCATGTAGGTGGGACCGGGGGGAGCGTTGGGGTTGGTGGCGGGGTCCATAGCCATCCACGCATCGAACGCGGCCTCGAACTCGGGACGGAAGCGTCGCTCGGCGATCGCCATGGCCTCCTCGTTGCCGGCCACGTAGGCGGTGAACCAGGCATCGAACGTCGACGCGTCGAACTCCAGCGTCTCGGCGTCCGCACCGTCGGCGCGGTTGGCCTCCACCCGAGCGGTCGACGCCCGAGCCAGGTCGAGCCGCGACTCCGTGCTCCATTTCGCCGACGCGTAGCCGGACCAAGCGGCCAGGAGGGCGACGATGGCCAGCAGCGCGGCCTCGATGATCGTCACACGCCGGTCGTGCGCAGTGTCGTGCCCCTCGCTCTGCGAGTGCTTGCGATGCTCCGAGATCTCCTTGCCGACCTCGGCCGCTGACAGTCCTTCGGCCATGTCAGGGCACGGTAGAGGCCAGCCCCGACGCCGCCACGAGCCGCCGCCTATGAGGACAGGACCTTGGCCTTCTCGGCCGCGAACTCCTCGTCGGTCAGGATGCCCTGGGCGTGCAGCTCGCCGAGCTGCTTGAGGGTGTTGATGCGATTGTCCTCCGTGGCGCCAGCGGCCGGTGCCGGCTGGGGCGGTGGAGCGTAGACAGGTGCGGCCTGCGGCTGGGCGTACTGCTGCTGCTGGTACTGCTGCTGCTCGTACTGCTGTTGGTCGTAGGCGGCCTGGTCCTTCTCGGCCCAACGGTTTCCCTGGCGTCGTGACACACGGTTGGAGACGGCCGTCGCGGTGCCGGCGATGGCCGCGGTGCGGGCCACTCCACGGATGAGTCCTGGCATGGTCGATGGTCCTTTCGGATCAGGAAGCGGCGTCGAGCGCGTCGAGCGAAGCGAGGATGGCCTGGACCGGGATCCGTCCGGACGCCACGAGCTGCGCGCCGGCACGACGGAGCGCAACCGCGAACGGAGCCGCCCACGTGTTCTCGTAGACCAGCACCGCGGCGATGCGCCCGGGCTCGAGCGCCGCCGCCGCCTCGGTGAGATCGCCCTCGTCGAGGAGGCCTGACGACGCCTCTGCGAACAGGGTGACGTCGATGCCCTCGAAGCCGACGTCCGCGATGTTGACGCGGGCGACCGATCCGTCGTCCCCGACCCGCACGAACGCCAGGTCGAGCACGCGGATCACGCCGTCGTCGACGAGTTGGCGGAGGATGGCCAGCGCCGAACCGTCCGGTTCACGGTCGCTGGGGAACTCGACGACGAGGTAGTCGATCGGGCCGGTCTCGTCGAACTCGGATTCCGTCATGGCGATCTCCCTTCGGCTGGATGGTGGCTGCTCAGCGGCCGCGTCGGTCGCGGCGGTGCTCTCAGAACGGTTGCGACTGTACAGAAACCATCGCCCGGGGGCCTGACTGCGGTCGTCATCCTGTCGGGATGATTGCGGTGTCGTTCAGCGGTGGAGCTGCGCCTGGCCGTCCAGGCCGCGTCGTACCTCGTCGAGGAGACCGGCGCGGACCTTGAGCCCGGTCCGGGTGGCGCCGCTGAGTGCCCACAGGTGGAGACGGCCGGACGCCGCTTCGAGCTCGGCCGGGGTCAGGGCGCCGCGGGCCTGGGCGACGGCACGATCGGCACCGACCTGCAGCGACGACGACGCCACGAGCTCGGCGATGTCCGTCGCCAGCAGCGTGTCCGAGGCGGCCAGCTCGCTGAACCCGAAGTCGATGAGCCACACCTCGCCGTCCTCGGCCAGGAAGATGTTGGCCAGCCGCAGGTCGCGGTGGGCGATGCGGTGCCGCCGGAGCTGGCCGACCTGCGCCCAGATGGCGGCCAGGACATCGTCCGTCACTTCCTCCGGCGCGACGCGGTCGAGGGAGCGGCCCGCCACCGCCTCGTAGGCGAGGACGAAGCTGTGCGGTTCGGCAGTAGCGAAGGCCACGAGCCGGGGCGTCCGGATGCCGTGCTCCCGGGCCGCCAGCGCCACGAGGGCCTCGTGCTCGACGGTCCGGCGCAGGGACGAGAAGGGGCGCTCGTCGCCCCGGTCGCGCCGATCGATCCAGCGGTAGGCGCGGAACAGCAGGTCAGCGCTGCGCTGATCCTCCCCGAGCGCCTTGACGAACAGCTTCTGGCCGTCGGTCGTGGCCCCGAAGTAGGGGGTCGACCCGCGGGCATCGACGCGGGCCTGGTCCAAGCTGGCCAGCGGCACGCCCACGGCCGCCAGCCCGGCCGTCACGGTCGCGGTGGTCGGGCGGCGGGAAGGGGCACCGAGCACGACGAGGGCGGCGGCTCCCGACACCCAGCCGACCAGCATGGCCTGGACGGAGTCGAACGACGCCGGTGTGGCCAGGAAGTACGTGATGACGAGGCCCATCACGAAGAGCCAGCGACAGTCGACGGGCTCGGCGGCTCAGCCACGGGGCCGCCGCGGTCACGGCAGCGACCATCGCTGCCAGTCCCGCGGTGGTGGGGAACCTCCCCTCGAGCAGCGGGCCCAGGGCATCGGGAACGTCGACGGCGGTCTCCCCCGCATCGGGTCCGAGGCGCTCGAGCACCAGCTCGAGCGGGGCCGCCACCGCCGCCGCCACCGCCGCCGTACCGAGCATCCGGCTGCCGCCCGCCCGCACGGCGAGCACGAGGCCACCGACCAGGACGACGACGGCCAGCACCCGGGTGCCGGCCACGACCGCCCCGACGATCCAGCTCGGCAGTGCGCTCAGACCCTGGAACAGCTCGCTGGCGAAGGTGACCAGGGTCTCGCCCCACAACCACTGGACGAGCAGGAGTGCGAGCAGCAGCACCGTGGCGACCACGAAGCGCAGCACGTCGCTGGGCGAGCGCACCACGTCCGTCGGGATGACGTGCCTCGTTCGCCCGGTCTCGATCACGGGCTCAGTCTGGCCTGCCGGTCGATCGCCGAGACCGTCCCGCGCGGTCAGGCGGCCAGCGCCGGGTCGAGCCGGCTGAGGAACCCCTGCGCCCAATGGGCGACGTCGTTGGCCTGCACGACCGCCCGGATCGACGCCATGCGTCGCCGGGCCTCCTCCACGTCCATCGTGGCCGCCTCCACCATCGCCGCCCGCACCGCTTCGCGGTCGTGCGGGTTGACGAGCAGGGCATCACCCAACTCGTCGGCCGCGCCCGCGAACTCCGACAACACGAGCACGCCGCCGCCGTCCACCCGCGACGCCGCGTACTCCTTGGCCACCAGGTTCATGCCGTCCCGCAACGGCGTGACCAGCATGACGTCGCCCACCTGGTACAGCGCCGAGAGCTCCTCCATGGGGACGTTCTGGTGCAGGTAGTGGACGATCGGGTAGCCCAGGCGGCTGAACTCGCCGTTGATCTCCCCGACCAGCTGCTCGACCCGGCGCCGCTCGTCGGCGTAGTGCTCGATCCGCTCCCGCGTCGGCACGGCGACCTGGACGAGCGCGCAGCGGCGCCGGTCGAGGTCACCGCTGGCGAGGAGGTCCCGGAACGCCTCGAGGCGCACGTCGATGCCCTTCGTGTAGTCGAGCCGGTCGATACCGAGGAGCACGACGTCGGGATCACCCAGCCGGGCGCGGAGCCGCTCGGCGAGGGCGCGGGTCCGCGGCCGGGCGGCCATGTCCTCGAACTCGGCCACGTCGATCGAGATGGGGAACGCCCCCACCTCGACCCGGCGGCCGTCGACCGTCAGACCGGGCACGGCTCCGTGCGCGTCGAGGAGCCGGCGAGAGCACTGGACCAGGTTCTCGGCCGCACCCCGCCGCTGCAGCCCGACCACGTCGGCACCGAGGATCCCGCGGAGGATCTCCTCCCGCCACGGCAGCCGCATGAACAGCTCCTGCGGCGGGAAGGGGATGTGCAGGAAGAAGCCGATGCGCAGGTCCGGCCGGCGCTCGCGGAGCATGGCCGGGACCAGCTGCAGGTGGTAGTCGTGCACCCAGACGACGGCGCCCTCGCCCGCGGCGCGCGGCGGCCGCTTCGGCGAAGCGCTCGTTCACGCTCACGTAGAAGTCCCACCACTCCAGCTCGAACGTGGGAGTGCGGATGGCGTCGTGGTACAGGGGCCAGAGCGTGTCGTTGGCGAACCCGTCGTAGAAGCCGGCGACCTCGTCGGCCGAGAGCGCGACGGGCACGAGCGGGATGTCATCGTGCCGGAAAGGTGCGGCGGCATCGTCGGCCAGGCCCGACCACCCGACCCACGCGCCATGACGGCCCCGGATCACACCGAGCATGGCCCGCACCAGCCCGCCTGGGCTGGGCTCCCACGGCGAGTCCCCGGACTCGTGGTGGACGGGCAGCCGGTTGGCCACGATGACCAGGTCGTGACCGCCCGCGTCGACGGATCCAGCGGGTTCCGCAGCCGCCCCGACGCTCATGGGCGGGCGGCCACCGCCGGCGGATCGGGTCGCGAGACCAACGGGAAGAGGCGGTCGAGGCCCTCGGCCCGCAACAGGCGGACGAGCGCCGGCTGATCAGCACACACGCGCACCCGCCCTGTGCCGGGGTGCGCACCCCGCAGCACGCCGACCAGCGCACCAAGGCCCGGCCGGTCGAACGCGCCGATGCCGCGCAGGTCCACCAGCAGCGTCTTGGCGTGAGACAAGCGCCCGCGAAGGGCGCGCACGACGGGCGCCGCGCTGCTCGCCGAGCTCGCCGTCCAACCGGCACACGATCGGGCCTTCGAACTCGCTGGGGGTGCTCTCGGAGTCGTCCGAAGGCGCGGTCTGATGGCTCCGGTGGATGGCGACGTCCAACATCGGGGGCCTCCACCTCCTGTTCTCGGACGCGATCGGGGGCTCGCGCCGGACTCTAACCGTTGCCACTCAATGTTGCGATTCCGCGACGGAATGATGACTGGTTCGCAACAACCATAACGGAGGAGCCGGCGATGGCAGGATGGCCGCCCGATGGCACGGCCCGGCTTCGACGATCCGCACTGGTACCGGCGAGCGGTGTTCTACGAAGTCTTCCTGCGGGGGTTCGCCGACTCCAGCGGCGACGGCAATGGCGACCTCCGCGGCCTGACCGAGCGACTCGATCACCTGGACTGGCTGGGCGTCGACTGCGTCTGGCTCCTGCCCTTCTACGCCTCGCCGCTGCGCGACGGCGGGTACGACATCAGTGACTTCTTCACGGTCCACCCCACCTACGGCGTCCTGGCCGACGTGATCGAGCTGGTGGACGAGGCCCACAAGCGGGGCATCCGCGTCGTGGCCGATCTCGTGATGAACCACACCAGCGACCAGCACCCGTGGTTCCAGGAGAGCCGCCAGGACCGCACCAACCCCAAGGCCGACTGGTACGTGTGGGGCGACGACGACCAGCGCTGGTCCGAGGCCCGCATCATCTTCCACGACACCGAGCGCTCCAACTGGACCTGGGATCCCCAGCGTGAGCAGTACTTCTGGCACCGCTTCTTCTCCCACCAGCCGGACCTCAACTACCGCAACGAGGAGGTCTGCGAGGCGATCATCGACATGGTCCGCTACTGGGCCGACATCGGGCTCGACGGCTTCCGGTTGGATGCAGTGCCCTACCTCTACGAGGCCGACGGGACGAACGGCGAGAACCTGGAGGAGACCCACGCCTTCCTGCGGCGGCTGCGGACCGCCCTCGACGAGAGCCATCCCGGACGGATGCTGCTGGCCGAGGCCAACCAGTGGCCGAGCGACGTGCTCCCCTACTTCGGTCGTGGCGACGAGTGCCACATGTGCTTCCACTTCCCGCTCATGCCCCGCATGTACCTGGCCGCCAAGCGAGGATCCCGCGAGCCGATCGAGGCCATCCTGGCCGAGACGCCCGAGCTGCCGGACGGTTGCCAATGGGGGCTGTTCCTGCGCAACCACGACGAGCTCACCCTCGAGATGGTCACCGACGCCGAGCGGGACGAGATGTACGCCGAGTACGCCGCCGATCCGATGATGCGGCGCAACTCGGGCATCGGCCGCCGGCTCGCCCCGCTGCTGCACAACAGCCGGCCACTGACCGAGCTCTTCTACTGGCTGATGTTCACCCTGCCCGGGAGCCCCGTCCTCTACTACGGGGACGAGATCGGCATGGGCGACAACATCCACCTCGGTGACCGCGATGGCGTTCGCACCCCGATGCAGTGGTCGGGCGATCGCAACGCCGGCTTCTCCGCGGCCGTGCCGGAGACCCTCTACCTGCCGGTGATCAGCGACCCGGTGTACGGCTACCAGGCGCTGAACGTCGAGTCCCAACGACAGAACGGCGGCTCGCTGCTGCGCTGGCTCAGCCACATCCTGACCATCCGGCGCGACCACCCGCAGCTCTCCGTCGGAACGTTCACGATGGTCCCGGTCGACAACCCGGCCGTCTTCGCCTACATCCGCGGGGGCGTCGGAAACGAGGCGCCGGACCCGATCCTCTGCGTCGCCAACCTCCACCGCCAGGCCCAGCCGGCGGCCATCCCCCTGCCGGGCCACGTCGGCGCCCGGCCCCTGGAGCTGCTCGGCGACGTCCCGTTCCCCACGGTCGGTGTCGATCCCTACCCCGTCACGCTGGCCTCCCGCGGCTTCCTGGCCTTCGAACTGCGGCACGATCACGAGCCGTGAACGTCGGCGACCTCGCGACACCGGCGCTCGTCCTCGACCAGGCGCGCTTCGAGCAGAACCTGGCGGCCATGGCCGCCGCCCTCCGGGAACGCGCCTGCGCCCGCACGTGAAGGCCCACAAGTGCACGGCCATCGCCTCCGCGCAGCGGCGGCACGGCCACGAGGGCTTCACCTGCGCGACGCCGCGCGAGATGCTCGGCATGGCCGACGCCGGGCTGGGCGCCGACCTGCTGCTGGCCAACGAGATGCTCGACCCGCGGCGCCTCGAGGCGCTGGCCGCGGCGGTCGCCGCCTCGCCGGACGACGTGCGGATCACCGTCGCCGTCGACAGCGAGGGCACGATCGACGCCGCCGCGGCGGCCGGGCTCCGGGAGGTCGTGATCGATGTCAACGTCGGCCTGCCCCGTTGCGGGTGCGATCCCGCTGATGCCGGCCGGTTGGCCGAGCAGGCCCGCCGGCGGGCCTCGAGGTCCGGGGCGTCATGGGCTACGAGGGCCACCTGATGATGGAGACCGACCGGGAGCGCAAGCGCGCCGCGGTCGAGGCCGCCGTCGACGTCCTGCTCGGCGCCCACGCCGACGTCGGCGGCGACATCGTGTCGTCGGGCGGCACGGGCACCTTCGACCTGCACACGCGGGTCACCGAGGTGCAGGCCGGCAGCTACGCCTTGATGGACACGCAGTACGCGACCTGACTTCGGCCCGCTGGGCCAGCCGTTCGGGCTGGCGCTGTCCGTGGTGGGCACGGTCATCTCCGTGCGGCCGCAGTGGGCGGTCCTCGACGTCGGCCTCAAGGCACTGGGCATGGACCACGGCAATCCGTCCGTCGACGGCGCTGCCGTCTGGTTCTGTTCCGACGAGCACCTGACCTTCGCTCCCGACGACGGCACCGCCACGCTTCGACTCGGGGAGCGGGTCCGGGTGTGGCCGGCCCACATCGACCCGACGATGGCCCAGCACGAGCAGGTCCACGTCGTCGACGGCGACGGCGAGGTGGTCGACGTCTGGCCGATCGATCTGCGGGGCTGGTGACCGAGAGCCGGGACACGGCGCGACCCACGGGGCCGCGGGCCGAGAGCTGGACCGGCCAGACGGGCTGGCTCGTCGCGTGGCTCGCCGTGGCCGCCATGGGCGCGCTGGCCATCACCCAGGCCCTCGGCTTCGGTCTCATCGGCCCACTGCCTGTCATGCAGAGCCTGACGCCGTGGCTGCTCCTGCCGGCCTTCCCGATCGCCGTCATCGCCGCGTGGCGGCCGCGAGGCGCGCTGGCCCTCACCGCGGCCGGGGTCGCGCTGGCGCTGCTCGTCCTGAGCGCACCGATCGCCTTCCCGGGGGGCCGGCCGGACGTGGCCCCCGATGCCCCCCGGTTCTCGGTGGCGTTCGCCAACCTGTACCGCAACAACGCCTCCCCCGCGGCGGGCGAGGCAGTGCTGGCGCCCGACGCCGACGTCCTCGCGGTGGTGGAGCTGAACGAGGCGATGGCAGAGCGCCTGGAGCAACTCGGCGTCGACGACCGCTATCCCTACCGGCTGGTCGGCCGCATTGGAGCTCGGAGGGTCTGGCCCTCTACTCGCAGTTCCCGATCGTCGGTGGCGAGGTCCGGCGCATCGGCTCGCGCCTCGGGCTCGAGGCCGAGCTCGACGTGGACGGCCAGCCCGTCCGTTTCCTCGTGGTCCACCCGTTCCCGCCGGTGTCGGACGGGAGGACGAGCCGGGAGTGGGCGGACAGCCTCGACGCCATCGGCGACGCCGCCACCGCCCCCGGACCGCCGACCGTCGTCGTGGGCGACTTCAACGCCTCGCGCTGGCACCCGCCCTTCCGCCATCTGCTGGGCCGGGGCCTGCGCGACGTCCACGAGTGGATGGGTCACGGGTTCTCGACGTCGTGGCCGGTGGCGTGGGACCTCCCGCCGTTCGTCCGGCTGGATCACGCCCTCCTCGGGCCGGGCATGGTGCCCACCGGAGTGCGCGAGCTCCACGTGCCGGGCAGCGACCACCGGGGCTTCGTGGCCGACCTCGCCGTCACCCAGGGCTCGACCTGAGCGCGTCCATGAGCGCCCGGAACGCCCGCCCCCGGTGCGACAGCGCGTGCTTCTCGGCGTCGGTCATCTCCGCGAAGGTGCGCCCGTCACCGTCTGCGGGCACGAAGAGCGGGTCGTAGCCGAAACCGCCACTCCCCCGCTCGGCAACGGCGATCTCCCCCTCGCTGACGCCCTCGACGCTCAGCTCGCGGCCGTCGGGCCAGCGCACCAGCGCGACGGTGACGAAGCGGGCCGCGCGTCCCGGACCGGGCGGCACATCCGCCAGCGCCCGCAGGAGCTTGGCCCGGTTGTCCGCATAGCTCGCGTGCTCGCCCGCGTAGCGGGCCGACCACACGCCCGGCGCGCCATCGAGCGCGTCCACGAACAGCCCCGTGTCGTCGGCCACGGCGGCGAAACCGGTCGCCTCGTACCAGGGCTTCGGCCTTGAGGCGGGCGTTGCCCTCCAGCGTGTCGGCATCCTCCACCACGTCGGCCACCTCGGGCGGCCTCGGCAGCAGGTCCACGACGCCGCCCACGATCGCCGCGATCTCGGCCACCTTGTCGGGGTTGGCCGAGGAACAGACGAGCTGATGCCTCACTGCCGATGCCCAGGCCGGTCCGCTCGCCGGCCGGCGGTCCGGCGGCACCGACACGTACTCGCGCTGGAGGTCGAAGAGCTCGCCGAGTCCGAGCTCGGCCAGGGCCAGCAGGTCGTCGAGCTCGCTCCGGGTGAACGCCGTGCCCTCGGCCGTGCCCTGGACCTCGACGAAGCGCAGCCCCTGACCGTCGAGGTCGGCCAGCATCACGACGTTCATGTCGACCTCGGCGCGGAGTCCTCGACGTAGGGAAGGTCGAGCACCGGCGTGGCGTCGACGATGCCGACGCTGACCGCCGCGCAGAGCGAATGGAGCGGGTGCTGGCCGAGCTGGCCGCCCTGGACGAGCCGGGCCAGCGCGTCGTGCAGCGCGAGGTAGCCGCCGCAGATCGACGCCGTGCGGGTGCCGCCGTCGGCCTGCAGCACGTCGCAGTCGACGACGACCTGCCGCTCGCCGAGCACGACGAGGTCGCACGCGGCCCGCAAGGCCCGGCCGATGAGGCGCTGGATCTCCATGGTGCGCCCGCCCTGCTTGCCCGCGCCGGCCTCCCGATCGACCCGCTCGGCCGACGAGCCGGGGAGCATCGAGTACTCGGCCGTCACCCAGCCCCGGCCGCGGCCCTTCATCCAGCGGGGCACGTCGTCGTCGACGCTGGCGGTGCACAACACCCGGGTGCCGCCGAAGGCGACGAGCACCGAGCCGCCGGCCATCGTCGTGAAGTCGCGCTCGAAGCTGATCGGGCGAAGATCGTCGGGCTGGCGTCCATCGGGACGGCTCATGGTGCACCCACCGGCCAATGAGCCGTCCCGCTACGCGGGTCACGTGCGCTCGCTCGTCACGTCGTCGGCGTCGGGTGCGCTGAAGGTGACCGCCGGCGTCCAGCGGCCGGCGTGGGCGAGCTCGGGCCCCAGCAGCCGGCGACCGAGCTCCGCGAACCACGCCACGTCACCCGAGGACAGGAAGCGGTGGACGGCCGGCGGGGCGGCCTCGGCCGGAGGAGCCCGAGCGCCTCGAGCTGGCGCCGCACCGCGAACGCGGTCTCGTCGGCCGAGCTCACCAGCACGACGTCGGGGCCCATGACGTCGGCGATCACCCGAGCGAGGTAGGGGTAGTGGGTGCACCCCAGCAGCAGGGTGTCGACGCCGGCGCCCGCGCCGGCGCCAGCAAGCGCTCGGCGAGGATGGTGACCTGCTCGCCCTCGGTCTCGCCTCGCTCGACGAACTCGACGAAGCCCGGGCAGGCGGTCGACGTGAGCTCCACCGGCGCTCCGGTGCCGGCGACGGCCATGGCGTAGGCACCGGACGAGATGGTGCCGACCGTGCCGATCACGCCCACTCGACCGGACCTGGTGGCCTGGACGAGCGCCCGCGCACCGGGTTCGATGACGCCCAGGACGGGCACGGGCAGCTCCGCGGCCAGATCGTCGAGCCCGGCCGCGGCCGCGGTGTTGCAGGCGACGATGACGGCCTTGGCGTCGAAGTCCTTGACGAGGCTCCAGGCCAGCTCGCGGGCGAACACCCGCACCTCGGCCTGCGGGCGCGGCCCGTACGGGTAGCGCCCGGTGTCACCGACGTAGACCAGGTCCTCGGCCGGGAGCACGTCGATCACGCGCGCGGCGCCACGGTGAGGCCTCCGAAGCCGGAGTCGAACATGCCGATGGGCCGGTCCACCGGCGGCAGGCTACCGACCGGTCGCTCGCGCTCCCGGCATGACCGGGGCTCGTGGCGGCGAGGCGCGCCAGCTGACCTGCGACCGGCCCAGGAACGCGGCGGAGCGGCTTCCTAGAAGTAGATGATCTGCTCGGCTCGGGCCTCGGCGGCGTCCAGGTCGTCCGTGTAGGCACCGGTCGAGAGGTACTTCCACCCGCCGTCGCAGACGATGAACACGATGACGCCCTCGTCGATCTCCTCGGCCACCTTCACCGCTCCGGCCAGGGCCGCCCCCGCTGAGATGCCGGCGAAGATGCCGCAGTCGGACAGCGAGGCGCCGCGTCCACTCCAGCGACTCGCGCGGCCGGACCACCCGCTTGCGGTCGAGCAGCTCAGGACCACCCCACCGGTCGAAGACGGGCGGGATGTAGCCCTCGTCCATGTTGCGCAGCCCCTCGACCCGCTCGCCGAGCGGCGGCTCGATGGCGATCACCTTGATGTCGGGATTGCGCTCCTTGAGGTAGGTGCCCGTCCCCATCAGGGTGCCGCTGGTCCCGAGGCCGGCGACGAAGTGGGTCACCTCCTCGCAGTCCCGCCAGATCTCCGGCCCGGTGCCCTCGTAGTGGGCCCGCGGGTTGGCGTCGTTGCCGTACTGGTAGAGGAAGGCCCATTCGGGGTGCTCGTCGGCGAGAGCCTGGGCGCGGCGCACGGCGCCGTTCGAACCCTCGGCGCCCGGGGTCAGGATGATCTCCGCGCCGTAGACCTCGAGCATCTGGCGCCGCTCGATGCTGACGCTCTCGGGCATCAGGATCTTGATCGGGTAGCCCTTCAGGCGGGCGATGGCGGCGAGGGCGATGCCCGTGTTGCCCGACGAGGGCTCGAGGATCGTCTGGCCGGGGCTGAGGAAGCCCTCCTTCTCCGCCGTCTCGATCATGGCGCGGGCGATGCGATCCTTCACCGAGCCGAACGGGTTCTGGCTCTCCATCTTGGCCAGGATGCGAACGTGCGGGTTCGGGGACACCGCGCTGACATCGACGAGCGGGGTGTTCCCGATCATGTCGAGCACGTTCTCGTAGACCGGCATCGGCCTGCCCTTTCCCGGCTAATCCGATTCGCTTAGTCGGGATTCTACCGGCACGGTGGTCCTCTCGTCAGGCCCGACCCTGACCAATCTCGACCAGAGGCCGCGGGCCCCGCCTCTATGCTCGGGGCCAATGCCGCGACTCACCCACTACTGACCTCGTCGACGCTCCCGCTGGCGGGATCTGGAGCTGTTCGCTCGCGCCCCGCTGTCGCTGGTGGCGTCGCTCGTCGCCGTCCGGCTGTTCGACGAGTGGTTCTCCTTCCTCCCCACCGGCTCCATCGAGCCGCTGCGGTCCGAGCTCGACCTGACCTACCGGCAGGTGGCCGTCCTCCTGACCCTGATGTGGGTCGGCGGGCTCGTCGGAGGCCTGGCCGGCATCGCCGCCGACCGGATGAGCCGGCGTCTGCTGGGCTCGGTCGGCGCCTTCGGCTACGGGCTCAGCCTGGCCTGCTGGGGGCTGGGCCAGCACTGGTGGGTGCTGGCCGTCGGGTCGCTGCTGCTGGGCCTCTCCGCCGACGCCATGCTGGCGGCCTGCGAGGTCGCCCTCGTCGACCTGGCCGGCGACGACCTGGTGCGGGTCCTCGCCCCCGGGAACCTCGGCGCCGAGTTGGGCGACCTCATCGGTCCGCTCCTGCTGGCCGGATCGGCTGCGCTGGGGTGGTCCTGGCGGGTCCCGTTCCTGATCTCGGCGGTCGGCGCGTTCGCCTACGCGGCGGTGCTGGCGGCCCAGCCACTCCCGCGGCCCCAGCCGGCGGCGGAACCGTCGTCGGCGGCGTCGGACGTCCGCTCGTGCCTGCGCGATCGCAGGGTGTGGCTGCTGGCACTGGTCTCGCTCCTCTTCGACACGCTCGACGAGCCGTTCCTCGGGTTCGCCATCGCCTTCCTGGAGGTCGAGCGCGGGCAATCGCACGCGGTGGCGGTGTTGGTCGGCGGGAGCGTTCTCGTCGGTGGCGTGCTCGGCGCGGGCGCGCTCGCCCTCGGCGCCGTCGCACCACGGGTCTTGCGGCCCGATCGGTTGCCCGTCGCCCCGACCGTCGTGCTGGCGGGCTCGGTGCTCGGGATCGTGGTGGCTCCCGCCATCCCGTTCCAGGTGCTCTTCGGTCTCGTCGCGGGCGTGGCCGAGCGCGCTGTTCTGGACCACGGTGCAGGCCCGCATCCTCGGTCTGCGGCCCGGCCAGCCCGGCACGACGGCGGCCGTGGTCGGCTACCTGGCGCTGCCCGAGCGCGCTCTGGCCGCTCGCCGCGGCGGTCGTCGCCGATCGGTTCGGACTCACTGCCGCGCTCGGGGTCTACGTGGTCACAGCCGCCGCCACCGCGGTCGCGGCGGCCGCCTTCCGCGACGATTCGGTCGGCGCTCAGCCGCTGACGGCGACCGACTCCTCGGCGATCTCGCCACCGACGATCCGGTAGCTGCGGGTCTCGGGGGCGTCCCGCTTGAGGCTCACGATCACGTAGTGCCATTCCGGATCGGGCGCCTGCTCGACGTCCGTCGGGCTCGGGTACGGCTCGGTGTGCGTGTGGCTGTGGAACACGCCGAGGACCGTGAGGCCCCGCCGGTCCGCGTCCCGCTCGGCCATGAGGTGGTCCCGGGGCTCGACCGTGTAGACCCGGGCGGATTCAGCGGCGTTGCGGCACGGGTAGAACACGCTGACCCGGGAGCGGGCGACGTCACCCCCCAGCAGCCCGCAGGCCTCCTCCGGGTAGCACCGGTAGGCGTGGGCGACCATCTCGGCCAGCGCGCCGTCCGTGAAGGTGAGCATCGGGCGGCGAGGCTATCCAGGCGGTCGCTGGGTCGGGGCGGTCGGTAGCCTCGACGATCCCATGAGTTCCTCCGGCACCAAGCTCGTCGCCAGCAACCGCAAGGCCAGGCGTGACTTCGCCATCCTCGAGACGTTCGAGGCCGGGCTGGTGCTGCGCGGGGCGGAGGTCAAGAGCCTGCGGGCCAGCCAGGTGCAGATGGCTGACGCCTATGCCCGCTTCGGCAAGAAGGACGCCTGGCTCGAGGGTGTGCACATCGCGCCGTACGCCTTCGCGACGGGTTCGGACGCGCCCGACCCGGACCGCCCCCGCAAGCTCCTGCTGCACGCCGAGGAGATCGAGAAGATCGGGGCCCGCGTCGCGCAGGAGCGCCTGGCCGTCGTCCCCCTGGCGATCTACTTCAAGGACGGGCGGGCCAAGGTCGAGCTCGCCCTGGCCCGCGGTCGCCGCAAGGGCGACCACCGCCAGGCCATGGCCGAGCGCGACGCCAGCCGGGAGGCGGCGAGAGCCCTCGGCCGCCAGCGCAAGGGCCACCTGGACTGACCGCGCCGAGGTCTGCACGCCTGGTGCCGGAAACCGGCACGAATCGTGCATACCTCCGCCGAAGGGTCGGCCGACGCTGACCGCCGAGCCGCCGGGGCTCCGTGACACACTGCGACCCGTGGGGGTCAGCCGGCGGGAGGTGATCCGGTGGTCGCTGACCGCCGGTGGGGCGAGCTCGCTGGCGGCGATCATCGCCGCGTGCGGGCGCTCCGACAGCCCGTCCATGCGTGGAGCTCCGCCGACCAGCACGGGGCCGACCAGCGCGAGGGCGTCCACCGTGGTGCCTCCGACGACGGTGCCGCCGACCACCGGCGCGCCGGCGACGGTGCCGCCGACCACCGCGACCGTTGATCCGTCACGGCCGTGGTGGATGCAGGGCAACTTCGCACCGGTCACCGGCGAGGTCATGTCCACCGAGCTGACGGTCCGCGGCGCTCTCCCACCCGAGCTCAACGGCCTCTACGTCCGCAACGGATCGAACCCGGCGAGCGGCGACTCTCCGCACTGGTTCTTCGGGGACGGGATGGTGCACGGGGTCCGCTTCGAGAACGGCAAGGCGACGATGTACGCCAACCGGTTCGTCAACACGACGATGTACCAGGCCGGCGCCGGATTCGGACAGGGCGCCCCCGGTGGGGCATCGAACCAGTCGAACGTGTCGGCGATCTGGCACGCCGGCCGACTCCTCACGAGCGGGGAGGTCGGGCTGCCGTATGGCCTCGACCCATCCGACCTCGCCACCGTCGGCCCCTACGACTTCGGCGGCGTGCTGACGAGCTCGTTCACCGCCCACCCGAAGATCGACCCGGCGACGGGCCGCCTGCACTCGTTCGGCTACGGCTTCGTGCCGCCCTACCTCACCTACCACGTCACCGAGCCCGACGGCACGATGAGCCACGTCGAGACGATCGATCTCCCGAACAGCGTGATGATGCACGACTTCGCGATCACGGAGACCGACGCGGTGTTCTGGGATCTCCCCGTCGTGTTCGACCTCGAGGCGGCAACGAGGTACATCGAGGATCCGACGAGCGGGGCGTTCCCATACCAGTGGCGCCCGGACGCCGGGGCCCGCATCGGCGTGATGCCGCTCGCCGGCGGCGCCGACCAGCTGCGGTGGTTCGACCTCGACCCGTGCTACGTGTTCCACGGGATCAACGCGTTCCGACGCGGCGACGAGGTCGTCGTCGACGTGTGCCGCCTCGCCAGCGTCTTCGTCGAGGGCGAGGTGCTCGGCGGTGACGCCTCGTTGCGGCGCTGGACGATGAACACCGCGACGGGCGACGTCCGTGACGAGATGTCCGAGATGGACCGCACCGGCGACCTCCCGTCGCGCGACCCCCGCCTCGTGGGCCGCGACTACCGCTACGGCTACCTCGTCGAGACCCGCGACAACCCCGAGACAGCCGAGTTCGGCGGCGTGATCAAGCGTGACATGACGACCGGCGACTACGAGGTGTGGGACACCGGACCGGCCTCGCACAGCGGCGAATGGCTGTTCGTCCCCGCCGGTGCCGGCGAGGACGAGGGATACCTGCTGGCCTACGTCCACGACGAGGTGACCGACAAGAGCGAGCTGGTCGTACTCGACGCATCCGAGATCACCAACGGCCCGATCGCGCGGGTTGAGCTGCCCGCCGCGTGCCCTACGGCTTCCACGCGGCCTGGGTTCCGGCGTGATCGTTCGGAGGCATGCGGGCCCGGTGCCGGTCTCCGGCACGAAATCAGAACGCCTCGCACACGCCCGCCGGTAGAGTGGCCGGGCAACGTCAACGGGGCTGACAGGTTTCGACGTCAGTGTCGCTGGCCGAGCGTGCGACCCGAGTTGCTCAGACTCGCTAAACGGGGCACAAACAAAAACTGCCAACACGCAGTTCGCTGTCGCCGCCTGATCTTCAGGTGAACCGACAGCCATCGTGAGCCGCAAGGCCGCACGGGGCCGCTCCACCGCAGCCCGGCAACAGAAGCGGAGGATGACCGCCTGAAAGCAGGCTGACGGCAGGAAAGACTGCTGACGGTTCGGAAAGACGAGCCGTGGACCTCCTCCCGGAGGTCAGCCGACCCGGCGGTGGGGCACCGTGAGCCCCGCACTCGGGAATGGTCGTAGCACGGGCGGTCACCGCCTGATGGACGGGGGTTCGATTCCCCCCAGCTCCACTCATTGTTTGCGCACGTAGACAGCGATTTTTGGCTGTGGATAAGTCTGAACTTCTACCGGTTTTCTACCGCCCCGTTTTCCAGAGCACTTGGAGCTCGATCAGCCGAGACCACGCTGCGTGAGATTGACGGCCATCAGCCGGGAGTAGGAGGTCGGGGTCGATCGGTGTGGCCTGGGCCACCGTCTTCCGAAGTAGCTGCTGCGGCGCGTCCGCGACGCCACATGGGGGATGCTCTTGTCGCGAGTGTTCGAGCGCATGCTGGCGCCACCGGCGAGAGCGCCGATCGTCGGTTCGGCACTCCAGTTCGCCGGCGCGGCTCGAGCGATATGGGCGGCTGCGCGGTCGGCGCCGACCCGCACAGACCGGTGGATCTCGGGCAACCATTCCCGGCGATCACACGTCGGCGTCGCGAGCTCCCGCGTGTCTTGGTTGTCCAAGGACACCGCGTCGCTCTGCCCTTCCGCACTCCGAGGTGCCGTTCGCGAGTGCCCGAGGGGTTTGCGACACGGCGTCGTTCGGAGCGCTCGTTGGCCGCAGCGCACGAGTGGGCGCATGTCGCCGCCCAGCGTGGGCCGGGATGCATGAGGAGTGAAGTCTCACCATCCCGAACCTGTCGTCGCGTTCTGGCGGGTCTTGGAAACGTCGGGTCATGGGCCACGGCCGGGCTGGATCGGGCGTGATTCGTACGCGTACATGACGGCGTCGACGCGGTCGGCAAGGTCGAGCTTCATCAGGACATGGGCCGCATCGGTCTTGGCGGTGGCGTCGCTGATGACGAGGTAGCTCGCGATCTGGTCGTTGGACAGGCCGTGAGCGAGCAGGGTGAGCACTTCGAGCTCTCGTGGGTAAGACCTCGTCTGGGACGGCACCGGCACCGGCATCAGCTTCATCCGGCACGACTGCGAGGCCTCCACCCCGGCAGGGCTCTGCAGCTGAGCATCGCTCCAGTACGGTTCCGCCCAGGGGGCTCGCCGGCTCCCCGGGCTGAGCCATGCCCTCAGCCGCCGGGGATCACCAGGCCGGCTTCGTAGGCCAGCATCACCAGTTGGGCTCGGTCGCGGGCGTCGAGCTTGGTGAGGATTCGGCTCACGTGCGTCTTCGCTGTGAAGAGGCTGATGTACAGGCGGTCTGCGATCTCCGCGTTGGACAGGCCTTGGGCGACCAAACGGAGAACCTCGGACTCACGCTCGGTGAGCTGGCCGAGCGCGATCGGCGGACGGGCTGGTGGGGCTTGGGCAGCGAAGCGCTCGATCAGCCGCCGGGTCACGCTCGGGGCGAGCAAGGCCTCGCCGGCGGCGACGACCCGAACGGCATTGAGGATGTCTTCAGGCCGCGCGTCCTTGAGCAGGAAGCCACTCGCTCCGCTGCGCAACGCCTCGTAGACGTAGTCATCAAGATCGAACGTGGTCAGCATGATGATCCGCAGCCCGACGAGCTCAGGATCGCTGGTGATCCGCCGGGTGGCTTCCAGCCCATCGAGGCCGGGCATCCGGATGTCCATGAGGATGACGTCAGGCCGCACCCGCCTCGCGAGAGCGATGGCATCAGCGCCGTTCTCTGCTTCGCCGATTAGCTCGAGGTCGTCGGCGTAGCCCACCATCGTGGCGAACCCGGCGCGCACCAGCGGCTGATCGTCGGCGATGACGACCCGGATGGTCATGACTCGACTGCGCGCAAGGGTAGACGGGCCGTCACACGGAACCCGCCGTCAGACGTCGGTCCGGCGATCAGCTCACCGCCGTGGACTGCGGCTCGCTCCCGCATGCCGACGAGACCGTGTCCGCCGGTCTCCACCGCCGGGCTGCCAGCGCACCCGTCGTCGCGGACCTCGACCGTCAGCTCCTGATCGCCGTAGCGAACCAGCACCGATGCACGCGCCGGACCGGCGTGCTTGATGATGTTGGTCAGCGCCTCCTGGGCGATGCGGTACGCAGCGAGACCGACCCCCGTCGGGACCGGGCGTCGCTCTCCCTCGACTCGCAGATCGACGGCAAGCCCGGTTTCCGCCACCTGGGCGACCAGCGCGGCGAGATCGTCGCAGGCCGGGCGCAGGGGTAACGGGGTCCGCTGGATCGCCGTCGGTGCGCAGCACCGTGAGGAGCTCGCGCATCTCGCGCATCGCCGATCTCGCCGTCTCCTCGACCGCGGTCAACGCTTTGAGCGCCTCAGCCGGGTGTTCGGCGCCGATCAGGCGTCCGGTGCCGGCCTGGACCGCTATCACGCTCATCGTGTGAGCGAGGACATCGTGCAGCTCCCGCGCGATCCGCAGCCGCTCCTCGGCGACGGCGCGCAGCGCTCGCTCCTCTCGCTCTCGTTCCAGGTCCACCGTCCGCTGCTGGAGCTCCGCGACCAGCAGCCGGCGGGTCCGCACGTAGTGGCCGAGCAGCCACGCGCCGGCGACGACGAGCACCGACGCGGGATCGGTGGCGCCTGCCTCCACCGTGGCGGTAATCCACGAGAGCAAGGCCGAGACGATCAAGACCAAGCGCGAGCGACGGTCGTCCAGGCGGGTGGCGGCGAAGTAGACGATAAGCGGGACGGCCACAACGAACGTCGGTCGGTACTCACGGGCGGCATAGAGGAGACCGGCGCCGAGCGCGACAGCCAACGCTGCGCCGCATGCTCTCCGGCGAAACGCGATCGGGGCATTGGCCGCGACGATGAGCGCTGCGGCGATGCCGTCCGGGGCGCGGCTGCCCACAGGCCAGTTGGCGTTGTCGGCATTCACGAATGCCCAACTCGCGGCAATGGCGACGACCGCAACAACTGCGTCGATCGCCACGAGTGTCCCTGCCCGGGCTCGAAGGCGGTGACCATTCGTCACCTCTGCGACGGTAACGAAGCGCCGATCGGTCGTCGTCACTCTCGAGCAGTACTCGCGCCTACCGCGCGGGGGCGACGAAGAACCACGCGCCCGCCCGATGACGCCCCGCGGTGATCTCCGTACCGTCGAATCACCGGCGAACAGCTTCCCGCTGCCAGGCCGAGGAGAGGACAAGGAGACCATGGCTGTCATCGCACTCGACGGACTGACGAAGCACTTCGGCCCCATCATGGCGGTCGACGATCTCACCGTCCGGCTCGGCGGCGGCCGCGTCATCGGGCTCCTCGGACCGAACGGCGCCGGCAAGACGACGACTCTGCGCCTCTTGCTCGGACTCGTGACCCCGACCTCTGGCTCGGCCACCATCGACGGCCACCCCTATCGAGCCCTCGCTGAGCCGATCCGACACATCGGTGCCGTTCTCGAAGCGACGAGCTTCCACCCCGGCCGGCGGGGTCGCGACCATCTGCGTGTCCTCGCCGCCACCGCCGGGCTCCCGGACCGCCGCGTCGACCAAGTCCTCGACGAAGTCGGACTCGCCGCCGCCGCCCGGCGACGCGTCGGCGGCTACTCGTTGGGCATGCGGCAGCGGCTCGGGCTCGCCGCAGCCCTCCTCGGTGACCCCGACGTCCTCGTCCTAGACGAGCCCACCAACGGTCTCGACCCAGAAGGCATCCACTGGTTGCGCGACTTCCTGCGTCGCTACGCGGCGGCGGGTCGTACCGTGCTGGTCTCGAGCCACTTGCTGGCCGAGGTTGCTCAGACCGTCGACGAGGTCGTGGTCCTGGCCGGCGGGCGACTCGTCGCCCATGCGCCGCTCTCGGAACTACTCGGCCGCCGCACGGTCGTGCGTATTCGCACCCCCGAGGCGACAGCCATGCGGGCGGCACTCAACGAACGTGGCATTCGGGCCACGCTTGCGACGTCCGAGCTGTTGCTCGCCCACGGCGCCACGAGCGAAGCCGTCGGGCGCGCCATCGCGGCCACCGGACTCGTGGCATTCGAGATCTCCGAAGATCACACCGACTTGGAGCAGGCCTTTCTCCAACTCACCGCCACGACGACAGGAGACGTCCGATGAAGAACCTCATCCGATCCGAGCTGCTCAAGCAGCGCACCTTGCGCTTCCCTCTGATCGCCTTCGCCGCCGCGGCCATCGCCGGCGGGCTGACCGCGATCGCACTGATCACCACCGCGGGACACGCCGGCAACCCGCCGCTCGACCGCAACAGCCTCAGTCAGATCCTCCACGGCCCGTACGCGATCGTGGTCGGCGCTGCACTCCTGCTCGGCATTCTCGGTACCGCCGGCGAGTTCCGCCACCAAACGATCACCAGCACTCTGCTCGCCGCACCACGCCGCAGCCGGCTCGTGACCGCGAAAGTCCTCGTACACGCCGGCCTCGGCGCCGCGCTGGCCGTCGTGGCAAGCGCTGTGAACCAGGCAGTCGCCATTCCCTGGTTGTCCTACCAGGACATCCCATTCGGTGGTCCGATGGACATGACCCGGGTCCTCGTCGGTGGCGTCGCCGCCGCGGCGCTTTTCGGGGCCCTAGGCGCCGGTCTCGGTGCCTTGCTCGGCAACCAAACCGCGGCCGTCGGCGTGAGCCTCGTCTGGCTGCTCGCCCTGGAAGGCCTCGTCGTCAGCTTCACGTCCACACCCACCCTGCACGAGTGGCTGCCCGGCGGTGCCCTCAGCGCCGTCTCCAGCGGCGGAACCGGGCCCGATACCGGCGTGCCGCTGTGGGCTGCGGCCGGCTGTGCCATTGCCTACGCCGGTGCGCTCATGGTCGCCGGCTCACTTCGCTTCATCACTCGCGACGTCACATAAACGGAGACCACCTCATGCACACGTCCACATCTCGACGGTTCAACCCGCTCTCGGCGTCGTTGGTCATCCTCACCCTCGGCGCCGCCGTCGTCGCCTGCGGTACCGACAATCGCGGTGGCGCCCAGACGACCACATCGAGCATCCGGTCAACAGCAGAGACCCCTGCGACGCCGGTCGGCGATCAGCTGCGTTGGGTCCTTGACCACCTCGCAGCGGATGGGCCGCCACTCACCGTCGACGGGATCGACGAGCACATCAGCGCCGAGTTCCTTCGCGAAGTCCTGCCCGCGGACACCTTGGTAGCGCTTTTCGCGGACACGATCGCTGAGCGAGGCGGCGTCGACTTCGAACACTTCGCGTTCACGCCTCGGCCGGAAGCTGCGGTCGCCATCGTTCGCACCGGCACAGGTCAGAAGGCAGCGCTCTTCCTCGAGGTCGACCCGCACGCGCCGCACCTCATCGAAGGCATCGCGCTCGACGAGGTGCCCGCCGAGCCCCTCGCGACATCGGGTGCCTACGCGGGACTGTTCGAAGTGAGCGGTCGGCAGCTGTTCCTCAGCTGCGTCGGCCACGGCGAACCCACCGTCGTCCTCGTCGGTGGTCTGAGCACCGACTGGACAGCGGTCCAGAAGTCAGCCGCCACCAGAACGCGCGTGTGCAGCTACGACAAACCAAATGTCCTTGGCAGCCGCAGCGAACACGCTCCGACTCCTCGGGACGCAACGGGGATGGCGGACGAGCTCGCCGCACTCCTCGAGACTGCCGCGGTGCCCGCGCCCTACGTGATCGTCGGCCACTCCAACGGTGGCATGGTCGCCCAGCTCTTCGCCGGAGCCCACCCGCACGAAGTCGCCGGCATCGTCCTCGTCGACACCGCCCACGAGGACCAGGACCTTCGTGCCGCTGAGCTCGTACGCCGCCAGCTCCCACCCGAGGAGGCCGATGCACTGATCGCCGGCATGACCGCCATGCCGCCCCGCCTCGTCGACCCCGAGCAGTTCGACGCCACCGCGAGCCGTGATCAGCTGCGGGCCAGCCGCACCACCGCACCCCTCCCGGCCGTACCCATGGCGGTGCTGGTCCACGGCCTACCTCTCGGAAACATCCC
Source organism: uncultured Acidimicrobiales bacterium (assembly GCA_963813375.1). Lineage (GTDB taxonomy): Bacteria > Actinomycetota > Acidimicrobiia > Acidimicrobiales > Ilumatobacteraceae > DASTFY01. The sequence goes on from CAWEYT010000016.1 coordinate 271,941, forward strand.
ACCCCAACTGGCCGAGCTCTACGAGCCCATCTGGCAGCAGATGCAGCGCGAGGTCGCAGCCCTCGTGCCCGGTGCCAGCTATCAGGTCGTCGCCGACACAACCCACGACATCCACCACGACCGTCCCGACGTCGTCGCCGACACCATCATCAACGTTGTCACCGCCGCCCGAACCCACACGAACGAACGCTGACCTTGCCGCCACAGCCCGACACCCCGGCGGCCGCACAGCCAAGGGAGGGCGCGCACGCAGCGCCAGACGCTCGGCAACTGGGGCACAAGGATCACCAAACTGACCCCGTGACATCGCCGTCGCGTGCCGACCCCACACGCATGAGACCCTGCGGGTGGGCGCCTGTGGGCATGCTCAGTGCAGCCGCCACGACACCGGCACCGCACGGACACCGGTACTGCCCGACCGAGCGGTCGCCGCGTTCTGCTGCCGAACGGGGCGCTTCGGTGTCACCCGGCGAGCCGCCTTCGCCCGCTCCCCAGCCTCCGCCCCAGGGAGCACCTCAAGAGCCACCCGGTGGGACCACTCGTCGAGAATCCGATCGGCCAACGCCTGACGCGACGCCCGGGTCGACATGCCGAGCTGGGCCCGCCATTAGTAGCGACGACCAGCCTCGATCTCTCGGCGCTTGAGGCGCCGCCGCCGTGCTGTTGGACGCGGCTGGCCGACCCAAGTCCTTCCGGATGAGCGGAACTGGCGAGAGGCGTCGTGGATGCGGTGTCACCGCTGATCGCACCGCCCGCCGGCGCCCGAGGGTGAGCGGCCTGCTGCCGACCGTGAACGGCTGAGGCGCGACCCGCCTGCTGCGTTGCCGCTCAGCCGGTCCTGTCCGGGTCGAGTTGGAGTCGCCCGTTCGACCGCTCGTCGAGTGCCTGTTGCAGCGCGGGGCGGGTGGCGAAGCCGATGGCGGATGACGCCTCGCGGGCGAGCGCGACGTCAACATCGCTGGGCGAGCCGAACTGGGCGGTGACGCAGCCCCCTTCGAACACGATGTACCACGTGGTGGCTGGCCCGGAGCGGTCCGGTTCGGTGCGCTCGTAGCGTCGTGCGCTTGGCTGGTCCGAGGGCGTTTCGATCGCCCCGGTCGTGTCGCAGGCCGCGGTCAGGCGCACGACCAGCTTCTGGGGGTTGACCACGTCGTTAAGCGTGAACTTCGACCAGCCGTTCCTGACGCTAGCGCCGCCGAATCCCCATCCGGCTGGCCGCGATCGTACGCAGGGCACCAGCGAGGCGGACGGCACGGACTGGGCCTCCAACCACAGCGGCTCCATCTCATGGCAACCGAGGCTGTCGATGTGGAGGGGCGTGAGGGTGCGGTCGTTGTTGACCAGCACGAACTGAACGCTGAGGGCGAGCAGGATCGCCAAGGGCACCATCAACAGCAGGAGCCCGACCCGGCGGGCGCCCCAGCGTTGGATCCTGATCGGTTGGGGCCGCTCGGGCAGCAGGTTGAGGAATTCGCCGTGGAGGTCACGACCTTGGTCGCGGAGCATCCGCCGTAGTTGGGATGGGAGGGCCAGCCCGCGTGCGGCGGCGAAGGCCTCGCTGATTTCGGCCACGCTGAACTGGCGGACGGCTCGGTCGTAGACCCTTTGGGGATCTGAGCGCAGCGCCAGGCACAGCATCATGTTGGCCAGATCGACGGCCTGGCGCCACGGGGTCGGGTGGACCTCGGTGAAGAAGACGTCGATCAGCAGCAGATGAGCGTCGCGAACGAGCAGGTTGGCCGGCTTGATGTCGCGGTGAGCCAGCCCGGCGTCCCACAGCTTGCGAATGAGGGCGAGGCCGTCGTCGATCACCCGGTCGTCGATGTCGGCCTCGCCGAGTTCGACCGCGCCGTCGAAGAACTCGGTGACCAGCAGATACTCCCGCTCGGGGGTGAGTTCCGCGAATCCGTACGGTCGTGGCGTGGGCAGGCGACCGGCGTGCATCTTGTACAGCATGTAGTCCTCTTGCTGCACCAGCCGTCGCACCGTGTGGAACGGCTTCTCGTCCTCCAACCGTCCGTACAGCAGCTCGCGGCCGAACTTGTACCAGCGGTCGGCCCGCAGGTGGGTGCGGGCATAGAGCTTGCCGAACAACCGACGGTCAGGGTCGCCGCGGACCTTCAATCGCAACGGGGTCGACCCGGCTGACCCCGCGAGACCGAACGGCTGGACATCTTCGACGGCCAGTCCGAGCTGGTCCTCCAGTGCCCGTCGGATGGCCCGGCCGCGTGCCCCGCCGATGTCCAGGTGAGCGGCTCGCCCTCGCCGGTAGGTCACCGGGAAGGCCTCGCTGGGGGCGAGCAGGCGGAACCCGAGCAGCGAGACCGTGACGCCGATTACCACACCCACCAGCACATCGGTGGGGGCCTCCACTCCGAGGTGCAACTGGGCGACGGCCACCAGCGCCACCAGTACGGCCGCCATCCACTTCCCCCGCTGACGCCAGCGGCCCTCCGGGACGAGCGCGTACAAGATCCCGACCAACGTGACCACCAGTGCCGCCATCTGTTCCGACGGCAGCGCCCATGCCTGCCAGTCGGACCGGAACACCACCCCGAACGGCCGCGGTCGACGCAACGCCGGAGCCAGCAGGTATTGGATGATCAAGCCCTGCAGTGTCCAAACGATCACGACGACCAGCAGCTGCCGAAAGCGTCTCAGGATCAACACGGCCAGCAGCAGCCCCCACAACATCACCGTGATGGCCGCCCACGACCCCAGCGCGGCAACCACCTTCATCGCCCCGGTCAGGCCCGGAGCGTCCAACCCAGCCAGCCATTCGACGATCGCGTCGTCAATCACCGTCACCGCGACGGCCGCGGCACGCAGCTCACCGGCGAACACCAGCACCGACAACACCACCAGCGCCACGGCCGCGATCAGCCAGACCACGCCGGTGGCTCGCAGGGGACGAGGCAGAGCAGGCGGCTTGCCAGAGGGACGCCGTTGTCGACCCGAGCGAGGAATCCCCCCAGGTCCAGGTTGGGCCCCCTCCACAACTGTCCCTGCTCGCGGGTCTAAGGGAACGCCCATGACGCCTCCCAACCACGCCAGCCTAGGCAACCCTGAAACTCGCAACGACCCTCGCCTCGACCTCCTCGGGGTGAGGCTCCGGGGCGGTGCCCTGGCGGTTGCCACGAGGTCGGACCAGAACCACGCGTCGGTCGCGTCCCAGATCGTGGCGTACCGGCGCCGACCCGCCCGAGATCGTCCGCTCTCCCCGATGAAGCCCTTCCGTCCCCTCGGACCGGGCAGTAGGTGTCGTGCCCGGCACCGATCCCGGTGTCGAGCGAAGCCGGAGAAATGACGGGCGAGTCGCTGTCCAAGACGAGGTCCGCGCAGCATTAGGTTTGTGTCCATGAGTGCGACGACCCCGCCTGAAGGACCGGTGCCCGGCGCGCCGCCGCCAGGTGGCCTCCCGCGAGGCGCCGTCCCCCGATCCCTGAGCGAGATTTGGTACAAGCCGGGACTCAACATCCTCTTGGCCATCGTCACCCTGGGGGTCTGGACATGGTTTTGGACGTATCACACGGCCGACGACTTGAAGAGCTACAACGGCGACGGGCTCGGCGGCACGGTCTCGCTGATTCTCGCCATCTTCGTCAACCCAGTGGTCTGGTTCACCATCCCGAATGAGATCGAAAAGCTCTACCAACGCGACGGCCAGCAGAGCCCAGTGACCACTCTGTGGGGACTCTGGTTCCTGCTGCCGATCATCGGGAACTTCATCTGGTATCTGAAAGTGCAGCACGCCGTGAACGACTTCTGGCTGTCGAAGGGCGCGTCCACGACGTAGCGCCTTCAGGCGAGAGCAATACGACTGGCCGCGGCTCCGCCTCGTTGGCCGACCGTAGCTCCGACCTCTGCTACGACTGAGAATTCGGAGAGCCGACGGGATTAGGCGCACGTCAGGCCTACGCCGCTGTGGCCAGCAGTGACCCGCCTCTGGCTAGCAGCGGAGCCGCCACGAGCTGCGGTCAGAGCTTGAAGATCAGCACGTAGTTCGCGCCGCCGGGGGTCGCGAAATCGGTGTGCACCGAGCCGGGTGCGGCGGCGTAGGCGTCACCTTTGGCCATCTCGACGCCTTGGGTACGAACCTTTCCCTCGAGCACGTAGAGGAACTCAGGGTATTTGTGCTCGTGGGGGTCACCCGTGTAGCCGGGCTGGGCTTCGATGAGCGCGAGGTAGTAGTCGTCGGCGATGGCGAGGACTTTGGCCCTGGCTGCCCCGTTTGAGCCGCCCCAGGGGACCCAGTCCGCTTGATGTGCTGCGGTGATGTTCCATCCTTCGAGCGAGTGTTGCATCGGTTCTCCTTGTTCGGTTAGCGCGGCGGCGGGACGCCGACGCCTTCGGCACCGCCCCATCCGTGGCCGGCGGCCCCATCGAGGATCGACTCCAGGAGGTCCCGCACCGTCGGGGTGAGGTCGTCGTATCCGGCCCGGGTGCCGAACAGTGCCGTCGCGGTGAGAAACAGCGTCCACGCGATCGCGGCGAGGCGAGGGTGGCGGGAGCGGTAGTCGATCAGTCGGTCCAGCATCTCGGTCCTCCGGATGCCCGGCGCGGGTGGGATGGCATTGGCTGGATCATGCGGACTACTGGGGTGAGCGGGCTTCACCCCACAGGGTGAATCCGGTGCGCGAGTAGCCCGACTGCGCTGGCGGCCTCCGCCAAACTCTGGTGGTGGAGTCCGCGTCGGCCACTGAGCCGTCGGTATCGCGCCCGGGTGCGCTTCGCGTTCCGCCCCTCGGTCGCCACCACGTGATCCGCGGACGCGTCGACGCGCTCTTGGACGACGCGATCGACGCGTCGCTGGTGCTGGTGTCGGCGCCGGCCGGAGCCGGCAAGTCGACGGCGTTGAGCGGATGGCTGGCGCGCCGCGACGGGGGTGGCCGTTGGTATTCACTCGACGGCGAGGACAACGATCCCGCTGTGTTCTGGCCGGCGCTGGCCGAGGCGCTCGGGCTGGCCGGCGCATCCCAGATGACGGGTGCCCGGGAGGTGGCCCGGGCCCTCGTGGCGGAGGAGATGGCCCACCCGGGTGCGCCGATCGTCCTCGTGCTGGACGACTACCACGCGGTCGTGAACTCGAGCATCCACGCCGGCATGGATCAGCTGCTCGTCGAGGCGCCCTCCACGCTTCGCGTGGTCATCGGGACGCGTCACGATCCTCCGTTGATGCTGGCCCGTCTCCGCGCGCAGGACGGGCTGCGGGAGGTCCGTTTCGACGATCTCCGATTCGATGAGGGTGACGTCTCCGCCCTCCTCAACGACAGCATGGCAATCGGGCTGGCGGAGTCCGATCTCCATCGTGTCACCGAGCGGACCGAAGGTTGGGCCGTCGGGGTACAGCTGGTCGGGTTGTCGCTCCGGAACCAGGCCGATCACGCCGTCTTCATCGAGGAGTTCACCGGCGGCGACCGGTATGTGGCCGACTACCTGCGAGATGAGGTCCTGGCCCGCCTGCCCGAACGAGTCCGAGGTTTCCTGCTCGACACGGCGATCCTCGACCGGCTGACCGCGCCCCTCTGCGCAGCCGTCTCCGGGGTCGCCGATTCGCAGGGAGTACTGGAAGAGCTCGACCGGCAGAACCTGTTCATGATCCCGCTCGACCGTCGGCGTCGCTGGTTCCGCTACCACCACCTGTTCGCCGAGTGGTTGCGTCTGCAATCGACTGACGATCCTCGACCGCGCCATCGACGAGCGGCCGAGTGGCTGGCCCGCCATGGCTTCCCGGGTGAGGCCATCCGACACTACGTCGCGGCCGGGGAGCTCGATCTCGCGGCTGAGGTCATCGACCGCGCCCATTGGCTGTTCGTCGGGCAGGGACGGGAGGAGACGCTTCGCGACTGGACCCAGCAGCTGCCAGCTGACGTATTCCGCCGTTGGCCGACGTTGCTATTGGCTTCCGCCTGGGTGGCGCACAAGGTCGGCCGCTGGGAGGAGGTCCACGACCTGGTGGCGGCCTTCGAGGCCACTGCCAACCTCGACGACAGCTCGGATGCCGCTCTCGTGCGGGCCGAGGTTGCACTACTCGAGGCGGGGCGGCTGGTCGCGCAGGGCGAGGTGGCCGAGGCCGAGCACGTCGCCCAGGGTGGCCTCGAGCTGGTCGCCCGGGACGAGCCCCGCGCTCGGACCGGTCTGTTGCTGGTGGTGGGCCGCTGCCGGCTGGCCGAAGGCGACCTAGACGGCGCGCGGCGCGCGTTCACCGACGCCGACGAGCTCGCTGCTCCCTTCCGTGCGGTCTCGATCGTGCAGCTCATCGCCCGCGCGCATCTGGCCGAAATCGAGCGGCAGGCGGGAAGGATGGCGGCCGCCGAGGTCGCGAGCCGCGCCGTGCTCGATTTCGCTGAGGTCTCCGGGCTCGCGGACAATGCCGAGTGCAGCGTCGCCTACCTGACGTTGGGCAACGTGCTCCTCGACGACGGACGCTTCGAGGAGGCGTCCGAGGCGATCAACCGGGGCACCGAATTGGCCGGCCGGATCCGTTACGTTGCCCGCGAGGCGGCGGCCGCGGGCGCCAACCAACGCCTGGCCGAAGTCATCCCCCGCTCCGCCGGGAGAGGCCTCGTCGAACCACTCACCGGCCGGGAACTCTCGGTGCTACGACTGCTCCCCACGTCGCTCACCCCCCGGCAGATCGGCACCGAGCTCTACCTGTCGCTCAACACCATCAAGACCCACAGCCGGGCCATCTACAGGAAACTCGGAGTCCAGACCCGGCACGAGGCCATCGAAGAGGCCAGACGCAGGAAGCTCCTCTGATTCACACCACAGGGTGAAGCACGCGACGACCGCCAACCCGCATGCTCGCGGGGTGGAGCCACTCACCTATCGCATCGAGGTACGAGGCCGCGTGCCCGCGCAGATGCTCGACGAGCTCGCCGGCTTCACGGTGGAGATCTCACCGCGAGCGACGGTCCTGTCCGGCCCGATGGCCGACACGGCCGCCCTCTACGGCCTGATCGCCCGTTTCGAAGCTCTCGGGCTGACCCTCGTGTCGGTCCATCCCAAGGAGGAAGCCGATGTCCGATCTGTTGATCAGCCCAGTCAAGTCGATCCCGGTCTCCGAGCACAGCGTTCTACTCTTGGGGGCGCACCGAGCGATGCGAGCGGACGCACATCGCCTGGCAACGGCCCTGAGTGACCTGCCTGACGGCACGCTCGAGGACGCTCTGGCACTCGGCCGGGCTTTCGCCGAGCTGGTGAAGCTGATTCATGACCATCACTGGGCCGAAGACGACGTCATCTACCCCTTTCTCATCGAACGTGTGCACAGCTTCGAGCGCGACGCGGGCAGGCTCGAGCACGACCACATCGAGCTCGACGCCGCCATGGCCGGCCTGGGTGCCGGCCTGCGGATGCTCGCCCATCAGCGGACCGCAACGCTCCGGTACGACACCCACCGGCACCTGATCGACGATGCCGCCGCGTTCAACAACATCCTGGTGAGCCATCTCGATCGGGAGGAGGACCTCGTCATACCGGCATTCGAGTCGATACTCTCCGCCGCCGACCAGCGAGCCCTGGCGAAGCAGGAGTCCAAACTCGCGACTTACCGCCACATGCGCATGGCGACACCGTGGGTCCTCGCCAACGCCACCCCGGAGGAGGCCGCCGCCCTGCGAGCCGCCGCCCCGCGCCTACTGGGCATCGTGCACGACCACGCCTGGAAGCAGCGATTCGCTCGCGTGATGGCGCCTCTGTACGTCCCGACGTCGAACCAGAAGGCGAGGAGCTGACATGCCTCCCTTGCCATGGCGGACCAGCCAGCCCATCGACACCGAGGCGTCCTACACCGTCACGATCACCAAGCTGCCCTTGCAGTCCCACCTCCGCATCCCAAGCATCCTCCTCGCCACGCTGCGCGTCATGCGCCAGCTGAAGCGCAGCGAAGGCCTTATCGGCTACGCGCTCAAGGCCGACCTCCTACACAAGACATTCTGGACCATGTCGGCATGGCAAGACCGTGACACCCTCACCGCGTTCGTGCGCTCTGACGTCCACCGCAAAGCGATGACAGCGCTCCAGCCCCACATGGACGATCCCCACATCAAGACGTACGACGCTCGCGGCAGCGAGATCCCACCGACGTGGCCGGACCTCGCCCGCGAGCTGGCGTGACTCAGATCTCGACCAGCGCACATTCATGCCGCGGCAACATCGCGGCCAAATCGGCGTCCCCATGGCGCGCACACCTCCTAGTCGCCGCCGTCGGGGCCCTTGGAACTTGAATTGGATGAGGCGCGCGAAGTCTCGGACGACCCGACCGGTCGCCCAAACCAGTCATCCCTCGTCGGTCCTCAGCCACCGTCGGCAACGCCACAGAATGGCCGATCCCGAGCGGCCGAGGGACGACCGCCAGCGCACAGATCGCCGCCCGAAGAACGCCGCCCGGAGCCTCGACGAGCACGTTGAGCGGCACATCGCGCGCTCGCGAATGCGGCTCCTCCGATTCCGGCGATCAGGCTCACGCGTGAGCGTCCAGGGCTCTGCCAATCGCTAGCGCTCCGGAAGTAGAAGGCTCGCTACCAGCGCCGCGGCGTCGTCGTGCATCGTCGGCTGCACATGTGAGTACGTCTGCAGGGTGACCGAGATGTGCGCGTGCCCGAGCCGCTCTTGCACGACCCGGGGGTGGACGCCGTTGGCGAGCGCGATGGTGGCGCATGTATGCCGAAGGCCATGCGGTGACAGGTAGGGGAACGCGTGCTTCCGAACTCGCCGCTTGAACGCCTGATACACCCGCTCGGGGTGGAGCGGGCTGCCATCCGGCTCGGAGAAGACGAAGTCCTGATCGACGAATCCCGCCCCGACCAGGAGCCGCTGTTCGAGCATCCGCTTACGGTGGTCACGGAGCACGCCGACGGTCATCGGGTCCAGCGCGATCGGTCGCCTGCCAGCCGATGTCTTGGGTTGGCCGGCGACGACCTGCCAACCGATCGTACCGAGGGTATGCGTGATGCGGGCCCGACCAGAGTCGAGATCGACATCGCTCCAATGGAGTCCGAGCGCCTCGCCGCGGCGGAGGCCGGTTGTTGCGAGGAACACCCACAACGAGTAGAGCGGATCGTCGGCGGCCCGGCATTCGTTGAGGAACCGTCGGAGCCTCTCGGCGTCCCACACTCGGATCTCAACGCGGTCCACCGAACGTCGAGGAGGATCAGCGGCATCGGCTGGGTTCCTCGCGAGCCGTCCCCAACGGACAGCGTCCTTGAGCATCCGATGAACGGTCATCGCGACATTCTCGATGCTCTTGGCCGAGAGGCCCGACAGCGATCCTTCAGACGATCGCGGCCGCCTTCCGCTCTCGGCAAGCGTGGCCCAGAGCCGATTCAACGACGTCGCATCGAGCTTGGTCAGCGGCAGATCGCCGACGTACGGCACGACGTGGGTTCGGAGGTCCCGCCGGTACTTGTCCATCGTCGACGGGCGGATCGTCGCGCGGATTGCCTCCAACCATTCGGACGCGAAGTCTCCCACGGTCTGTCGGGTTGGGGCGACGTAGTCGCCGCGTTGCAGCGAGGCGAGAAGCTCGTTGCACGCGGCCTGAGCCTCCCGCTTCGTTCGGTAGCCGGAGTGCCATCGACGCTTGCGCCGTCCAGTCTCCGGGTTTCGGTCCTCGACGACGACGTACCACCGGGCGCCCTTCTTGACGATGGATCCGCGCATCACTCGCTCCGCTTGGGTGGTCGGTAGCGGGAGGAGACCTTGGGTTTCTCGCCGGGGCGGAGCCCTTCGGCGACTTCGACGCGTTGAACCGCGACGCGGTTGTTGAGATGCCAGAAGGCGTCGTCGTGCTTGCGGGGGTACGTCTGCGCATACCCGGTGGTGGTCAGCTGCTTCAGCTTCGTCAGGTCTTCCAGGAGGGATTCGACGAGGTCGCTCTGGACCGAGGCGAACTGCTCCAGGGCCGCGGCGGAGGAGTTCCTCGCGTTTGTCGTCGATCCCGGCCCACTCGTCGGCGCCGGGGTAGCCGGCGGAGCCGAGGAGCTCGTCGTGCAGGATCGACCGGGGAGCGCCGATCAGCGCCATCACCCGGGCGAGATACCACTGCCAGGCGTCCTCGTCACCAAGGACGTCCACCGCCATCGTCGCGGCGTGCTCGTAGAGGCCAGGGATCGGATCGGCCTCCCGGCCCTGGGGGGGTAGGAAGAACCAGGCGAACGGCAGCCCGAAGGCGCGGGCGAACGCTGCCAGCTCGGCGACGTCGATGACTCTTTGCCGCCGAGACGTATAGGTCTTCTCGATTGCCGACAGCCCCGCCGCGGTGAGCGGGCCGCCCGAGCGCCTCGGTGATCGCCGCGGCCGCCTCTTCTTGGGTCCAGCCCCGTAGCTTGCGGGCTTCGCACACGTTGTAGGCCACGACCTGATGGACAGTGAGAGCGGTGACCAGGGGTCGGCGTCCGGACGATCGGGCCACAATCCCGACGCTAGACCAGAATGCAGATCTTGTCAGCATTCTTGTCCTGTGCGAGAATGCAGATCCGTTCTGCGTTAGGAGCGATTCCGTGTTGCGTGACCTGCCACCGTTCCTGACCGTCGAACAGGCCGCCAAGGAACTGCAGCTGGGCCGGTCGAAGGCCTACGAGCTGACGGTCGAGTGGGAGCGCACGGGCGGCCGGTCCGGGCTTCCCTTCGTCTGGTTCGGCCACCAGAAGCGGATCCCGACCAACTGGCTGATTCGTCTCGCCGAGTCGACACCTGGTCAACCGCCGGCGGCCTGACACCGTGGTCGACGCCGTCGACGCCGGAACCGAGCGCTGTATCGTCGTCTGGTCGCGCGCCCGGGAAGTGCGTCGCTCACTGCGCCCCGTGGTCTGGGTCGTGCTCGAAGACGTCGTCCTCGACGCCATCTGGCGCGACGGCCGGCTGGTGGCATCCACCTCCGCCCGGCTGGTGGCGGAACATCTCGGCCTTGATCCCGGAACAGCGGCCTCGGCCTTGCGAGCCTTGCGTGAACGCGGGTTCGTCGAGCTCGAGCAGCATGCCGGGCCGGGCGGCCGCTTCGGCCTGGCCGTCTACACGGTGCACCTGCCTGTTGGGGTTGCAGGTCGATCGCGTCACCGTGTGGGGAACGGCCGCACACGGCTCCTCCGCGCACGGTCAATGCGGATACGGCGACGAAGGCGGTGCCCCGCAAGCAAGACCGCCGCGTGAGGCCGGCCTCGAAACCGGTCGAGCAAGGCACTCTGGACTTGGGACTGGGTACGCGATGAGCGCCGGCGCGATTCGCCTGCCCGAAGGGCTGGCAAGTGTCTGTCGCCTTTGCGTCGGCTTTGGCGGTGGCCGGTGTTGACGGTGACGGCGTTGACGAACGCCGAGTACCTGTTGTCGTCGGTGGCGTTGGGGATCGACGAGTACTACACGGGTGTCGGTGAGGCGCCGGGGGTGTGGACGGGCCGATGGTCCCGGCTGCTCGGGTTGGACGGCATGGTCGAGGCGGACGACGTTGCGGGCGCTGGTCGAGGGCAACGACCCGGTGTCGGGGCTGCCGCTGCTGGTCGGGTTGCGGGAGCGGACGGTGAAGGCGTTCGATCTGACGTTCTCGGCACCGAAGTCGGTGTCGGTGCTGTGGGCGCTCGGGTCCGAACCGGTCGCGGACGTGGTGATGGGTGCGCACCGCGAGGCGGTCGCCGATCGCTCTCGGATTCCTGGAGGAACGGGCCGCGCTGGCCCGGGTGCAGATCGACGGGGTTACGCCGCCACGTGCCGACGGCGGGCTGGGCGGTGGCCGGGTTCGTGCATCGCACGTCTCGAGCCGGGGACCCACAGGTCCACACGCACTGCCTGGTCCCGAACGTCGTGCGGCGAGAGGACGGCCGGTGTGTGGCGATCGCCGCCCGGCCGATGTTCGTGTGGGCCCGGGCCGCCGGGTCGGTGTATCAGGCCGAGCTGCAGCGGTTGCTGAGCCTGCGGTTGGGCGTGGAGTGGCAGCCGGATCGCAGCAACACCCGCGAGATCGCCGGGTTCGACCGCGACAGCGTTGCGCACGTTCTCGAAGCGGACGGTCGAGATCGAAGCCGAGCTCGAAGCCGACCGGCGCCACGCTACGAGTCCCCGGCCTTGCGGATGCGAGCCGACGACGAAGCCTCCCTCGCCACCCGCCCGGCCAAGGACCACACCGCCACCCCGGCGATGCTGTTCGCTCGGTGGCAGACCGAAGCTGCCGAAATCGGCCTTGCTGTCGGGCAACAGTTGGAGCGTCGGTGTGCTGGCGTGACCCCGAACTCCGTGCCCTCGAGTTCGGCGAGGTCGCCCGGCATCTGGTCGACGAGGACGCCGGGCCTGTGCGCTCATGACGCCCGGTTCGCCGAACACGACGTCATCGAACACATCGCCGGTCTGGCCGCTGGTCGGCTCTCCCCCGTCGAGATCACCGGACTCGCAGACCGGTTCCTGGCGTCGGATCTGGTTGTCCGGCTGACTCCGAAGGCGACCTCGGGGTGGGAACCGGCCCGCTGGTCGACCGTCGCCCACCGTCGCCTCGAGGACGACACCCTCCGCCTCCTCGACCGCCTCGCCGCTCGGCCCGGCGCACTCGATCGCCGCAGACGACCGTCGCTGCGCAGCTGCGTGCGGCCGGGTTCCTGGGTGCCGATCAGCGTCAGGCGGTGTCGACGTTGTGCGGTCCGGGCGGATCGGTGCGCGCGGTGCTCGCTCCGGCCGGCTACGGCAAGACCGCGATGGCCCACGCCGCCGCCGGCTGCGCGACCGCCGATGGCCGGCCCGTCCTCGCCGTCGCGACGACGGCGAAGGCGGTCGCCGAGCTCGACGGCCGCCGGCTTGCCGGCCCGCACGATCGCCCAGCTTCCGCGTCGACCTGACGAGCGGGCCGCTCCCGGCTGGGACGGTGGTCATCCTCGACGAGATCTCCCAAACCTCGACCCGCGACGCGCCACACCGTCCTCGCCGCGGTCGACGCCTGCCCCGGCGGTCAGCTGTGGGTCCTCGGCGACCCGCGCCAGGCCCCGTCGGTGAAAGCCGGCGGGATCGCCGCCGAGATCGACAGCCCGCGCCGACACCGGACCGATCCCCGCCGCCCGGCTGACCGTCAACCGCCGCCAGGTCGACCCCGACGACCGCCACGCCCTCAATCCTGCTGCTGCGGCGGCGACCCGATCGCGTCACAACAGCTGCGCCGCGACCACGGCTGGGAACACACCGCCGCCACACCCGGAGGACACCCGGCGGGCGATGGCCGACGCCGTCACCGCCGACATCGTCCGCTACGGCCCCGAGACCACGGTCGCCCTCGTCGTGTCCCACGCCCAAGCCGAGGACCTCGCCGACCGCATCCGCCGCCGACTCACCGACGCCGGCACCCTCGCCGGGCCCTCGATCACCGGGCCCGGCTGGACGACCGACCGCAGCTACCAGGCCGGCGACCGGATCCTGCTCCACACCCGCCACGGCGACCGCCACTCCCCGCTCGTCAACGGCACCGTCGGCACCATCGACCGCCGTCGACGACCACGGCGTGCTGTTCCGTCCCGACCAGGGCGATGCCCGTGCCGCTCCCTGCCGGCTTCGTCCAAGGCGTCCGGGCCGACGGGTCACCCAACGTGTCGCACGCCTGGGCCCGCACCGTCGACGGCGCCCAGGGCGGCACCTGGGACCACGTCCACCTGCTCGGTACCGCCGCCCTCGACGCCTACCGCGGCTACACCGCCCAATCCCGCTCCCGGCAACCCACCCACACCTGGAACACCGCCACCCTGCCCACCGTCGACTTCGGCGGCCGCCTCGCCCACGAACCCGACCCCGACCATGAAGTCGCCGTCGCTCTCGCCCGCATCCCCGACACCACGCATGGCCGCCGTCAACGACCCCTGGACCCTCGACACCCAACTCCGCCAGCTCATCGCCGCCCATCAAGACCATGCTCGACGGTCAACCGCCCGACCGACATCGTCAACTCGACCAGGCCGACCGCCAACTCGCCACCGCCCGAGAGAACCTCGCCGCCGCCGACAACCGCGGTCGACGACGACCCGCCACGCCCTCGACGGGATCGGCCTGTTCGCCGCGCTAACCCGCACGGGACGTGCCGAACGTCGCGACGCTCGAGGACGACCTCATCGCCCGCCAGGCCAGCGGCGATCGATGCCGCCGGGTCCGTCGCTACCGCTGAGGCTCGCGTCGAACGCCTCACCCGTGAGCAGGCCGCCCACGATCGCCACGAGCAGGAGCACGGCTGGCGTCGCGGCGCGATCGACAACGCGTGGGAACGGCTCGACCAGCACTGGACCGACGTCGCGCTCGTCTGCGTCCGCGCCGACCAGACCCTCGCCTACGGCGTCGAACCGCTGCGCATCGGCCGCCAACACTTGGCCAGCCAGCTCGTCGCCATCGAAGCTGCGCTGCCGCCAGATCTCAGCTACGACCGCGACAACGCCCGCACCCAGGCGCGCGCCGCCGCCCGCGCTCGCGCTGCTGCCGAAGAGCACGTCGCCGCGGCCGAGGCCGCGCTCGACGAGCAACTCGCCCGCCGTTGGCCCCGACGCGACAAGATCGCCATCGGCCGATGCACCGATCAACTCCACGCCGCTCGCCAGCAACTCCTCGGCGCCCGCCACACCGAATCCACCGCCCGAGCCCGCTTCGGCGACCTCGATCAGCATCAACAGGACCGTGCGGCGGCACTGGCCGCCACCGCTGGCGATCGCTTCGAGCTCACAACCGCCATTGACCAGCTCGACAGCGCTCTCGACCGCACCCGAACCGAACGCGTCTTGCAGCTCGTGGATCAGCCGACCCAGCTCCACCTCGACGTACTCGGTCCGATCCCGCCGGCGCCGCCGGCCGAGCCGTCTGGTGCTACCAAGCCACCCGCCTCGAACATCATCTCGACCACGACACCGGCAACGACGGGGCCTGGCATCGTCTCGTCGATGACCTCAGCGAGACCCCCACCCTCGCCCGGCTCGCCGATCGTCACATTCGTTTGGACCACGAGCATGTCCACCCCAGCCACTGGCGCCAGATCACCGACCACGCCGCCGCGCTGCACGCCTCGACCATCGAGCAGACACGCCACATCCCACAACGCGATCTCGGCATCGGCCTCGAACTGTGAGATCTCTCGGAGGCTGATCTGTCGCGTCGAGCTCAGGGCGAAGGTGGCTTGAGCCACGCGACCGTGCCGGTTTCTGGGCGACCAGCCTCGACCGTCGCGGCGAGTGCCTTTACGAGTCGGCCGACGATCTGCCTGTGGTGTCGTGGGAACGCGCCGGGCGCGACGAGCACGAGACCGTGATGCGGCGCCTCCTGCTCGCTCCGCCAAGCGGCCTCGACCTGAACGAAGTCCGGAACGTTTTCGGTGACCAAACACCGCTCGTCGAGCTGCGCCGCGACGAAGACCTCTGGATCTGGGAGACCGCGCATCGACGGCATCTCCTGGATCGCCACAGCATCGATGCCCCGCCGTCGCAGTCCGTCGGCCACCGATGGCGGAAACATCTCGTCGAGCAGCAGCCTCACCCGTAGAGCTGGGCACGAGCCGCTGACGCTCGTTGCGCTTCGTCAGCAGCGGCGACGTTCTCGGCGATGCGATCGTCGACCTCGGTCGGGTAGGCGCCGTAGTAGCCCTCGGCCGCGCGGACTTGCGCTTCGCTGAGCCCGAGCCACCGCGCCGTCTTCTTGACGGCGGCCGCTGGTCCGGCTGCGCCGAAGTCCTTCAGCACCACTATCACCTCCCACACGTCCGGGCCGTTGGCCAGCCCGGCGCGCCGCCCAGCGGGGCCGTCGCGGAACACGACGCCAGGGTGCTCCTCCATTCGCATGCCCTCATCGACGAGCCGCACGACGAGACCCGAGGCGGGCTCGCCGGTGCGCGTGCTCCGGCGACGCAACCGGCCAGCCACGTCCTCAGGAAAGCGAACCGAGACCGGAGTGCTCATCGAACTACATTGTAGCGCGGACCGCAAGCGAGGGCGACCACGTTCAGTAACCGTCACGCTCCGTAGTGGACGGCGACCGCGCCAAGAAGGACCCGACTTCTACCCAACTTCTACCGAACGCGGTAGAAGTGGTCAGCACGGTCGAACACGGGTACGCACGTCGAAAGCCCGAAATCCCTGCTCAGGACATACTTGACGACACGCAACGGCACTCGGCGGACGCTTTCCGGGGGTTCGATTCCCCCCAGCTCCACTAGAAACTCGCAGGTCAGGGGTTCGCTCGGCGGTTCGTGGTCACGGATTGGTCACAGATTCGCGCCGAGCGCTTGCCCGAGAACGTGCCCGAGAACGTCTGCGGCTGCCTGGTCGTCCTGCGCGGTCACGTGCTGATAGACCCGCATCGTCACCGCGACGTCGGCGTGACCTAGCCGCTGTGCGACGACCTTCACCGGTACCCCGGCCGCAGCAGCATCGTCGCCGCCGTGTGTCGGGCGTCATGCAGCCGGATCGTTGGAAGGCCCGCCCGGGCGACCGCTTCGCGCCACCAGCGGGTGATCGTTTCGGGATGCGGCGGCACGCCGAGCTCGTCAACAAACACGAGTCCGTGGTCCTGCCAGGCTGGCCCCGCGGCGAGCCGTTCGCCCGCCTGCCGCTTCCGCCACGCCGAGAGGACCACGATCGTTTCGCGATCGAGCGCGACGCACGCGGGTACCTGCCCGAGTCTTCGGCTCCCCGGTCACCACAACGTCTGCCACGACCCGCGTGCTCGCGACCGTCACCGTTCCATCATCGAGGGCGACGTCCCGCCACCGCAGGCCCGCCAGCTCGCCGCGGCGCATCCCCGTCGCCAGCGCGAGCCGCCACAGTGGGAATAGGCGGTCAGCGGCCACCGATTCGAGGAACGCCGCCGCCTCGGCCTCGGTCCATGCGTTCATCTCGCGATGCTCACATCGCGGCAAGCGTGCGTCAGTCGCCACGTTGTGCTGTACGAGCTTGAGACGAACGGCGTCGGCTAGAGCGACGGAGAGCACGCCCGCCGTGTTCGCCACTGTCTTCGCGGCGAGAGGTACTCCGTTGCGCCCACCTCCGGCCAGTAGCCGGGCGTAGAAGTGCTCCAACGTGGCCGCATCGAGCGACGCGAGCGGCTCTTCGCCAAGGAAGGGCACGATGCGTCGCCTGATCACCTTCTGGTAGCTGACCATCGTGGAGGCCCGCAGATTCACCCGCCGCGCTGGTAGCCAGGTCTCGACGAAGTACTCCCCCACCGTCGACCTCGAGGGCGCACGTAGTGTCCGCGCCGGGCATCGGCGAGTACTTCGGCTTCGGCCGCTTGCGCCATCTTCTTGGTCGCGAACCCCCGCCGCCTCACCTGCTGTCGCCGGCCGCCTACCGCCGGGACGTCGACCACGTAATACCACGTGCTCCGCTTGGCGTCCCTGAGCCGCAGCGAGAGCGGCCCGGGAGTTGCGGAGGGCGGCCGCATGAGCTCCGCAACCGTGGTCCCCATCCTCGACGACGACGACCGGCGACCGCCCCCATCGCCCGTGATCGCCGAGCTCGGCCATTGCCTCGACGTCTATCGGCACTGGCTGCACCTCCCCGACGACGACCAGGTCGTCGCCGCCCTCGGCGCCGTCGCCGCCAACCTCCTCGCCGGCGACCCGCTCTGGCTCCTGTTCGTCGGGCCCCCCGGCTCGCGGCAAGACCGAGACGATCCACCCGCTCGCCGCCCTGCCCTACGTCCACCCGGCCGCCACATTCACCGAGGCCGCGCTGCTGTCCGGCGTCGCCAAGAAGGAACACGAGAACGGCGCCACCGGCGGGCTGCTGCGCCAGATCGGCGACTTCGGGATCATCCTCGCCAAGGACTTCTCCGGGGTGCTGTCCATGAACCGCGACGCCCGGGCCCAAGTCCTCGCCGCCCTCCGCGAGGTCTACGACGGCTCATGGCACCGGCCCGTCGGCACCGGCGGCGGCAAGGTCCTCGCCTGGGCTGGCAAGGCCGGTCTGGTCGGCGCCGTCACCCCGTCGATCGACCGCCACCACGCCGTCATGGGCGCCCTCGGCGAACGGTTCATCCTGTACCGCCTCACGTCGACGACCCCCGCGCCCAGGCCCGACGCCGGCTCGGCAACCGTGGGCAGGAACGCAAGATGCGCGACGAGCTCAGCCAAGCAGTCGCCGCCGTCCTCGCCGCCGTCGACGCCGACACCCGCCCACGGCAGCTCACCGACGACGAGGTCGACCGCCTCGTCGACCTGTCGCACTTCGTCGTCAACGCCCGCACCGCTGTCGAACGCGACGGCTACGACCGCGAGGTCGTCGTCATGCCAGACGCCGAAGCACCCGGCCGACTCGTCGGAGCGCTCGGCGCGTTCCTGTCCGGGCTCGAGGCGGTCGGCGCCGACCGCCCACGGCCTGGCGCATCGTGACCAAGGCCGGCTGGGACTGCGTCCCCGACATCCGCCGCCGGCTGCTCCAACGTACTAGAGAAAGCGGACTCCCGAACCTCCGACCTCGTCATCACCACGGGCATCGCCGAAGCACCACAGCCCGGGCCCTCGAGGATCTGGCCCTGCTCCACCTGGTCGATGGATCAAGGCGGGGAACAGGACACCGCCAGGTGGAGCTGGTTGCTGAGTGAGGAAGCGGCGCAGGCATGGCCCTGATGACGTGAACCCGAAATGTTCATGCACATATATATAAATACCAACACCACGTGTACGACGACATTTCGGGTTCACCCCACCCCCGCTGACCAGCCGCGTCGCTACCGCGATTATCGCCGAGAGGGCCAGCGGTCCAGTTTTTTGGAGACGAGCTCCCAGCGAGGACCCCGAACTCCCTTTTTACACACTGCCGAGACTTTTCGACTGACTGGCGGAATTGGTCGGGGGGGTACGTCGAAGAGGTGGGTGTTCGGTGACCGTGCCAGTCCGGAAAACGAGAGGAGCCAGCCGTGAGCGATGAGTTTCTGAGGAAGTTGGGCGAGTTGACGGTCGAGGAGGCCGCGGAGCTGCTCGACGAGGCCCGGTGGATGCAAGAGGTGGGCGACGATCTGCCTGTCATCGCATGGCGGAGAGCGAATGAACTCCTGGTCGCCGACCCGGCATCGCGCTTCGGTGGGGCATGGCTGGCCGTTCACGAACTGGTATCTTTGAGTCCAACGCCAGCCGACCCGGCCTCGCCATCGGCGCCATCGGACCTGGGCATCGCCCCCGAGGCATGACGAAACCCACTGTTTCGACGTCTCAGGAGTTCTGATGCCTACCCCGACTATTAAGTCCCTCGCAAACCTACGCGCCGCATAAAGGGCCCTCCCCGAACGCGACCTCGACGAAGTCCAGGAGCTTGCCGAGGATGCAATCGACGCCCGCCAACACACGCTCGACGGTCTGCTCGCCCGCCTCAAGGTCGACGGCCGCACGAGCCTGCTTGCCGACGAGCAACGCCGCTTCAACGCGATCGTGCTGGGGCGGGACGAACTCCGCGGCTACGTGGCCCGCTGTGACACGGACGGCCGGCGCCAGTTCGCCGAGTACCGCAACCGGTTCACCGAGGCTCGGGCCGCGTCGCAACGACACGCCGAGGAGTGGTCGTGTCCGAATCCGGGCGGATCTGTTCGGGTCGGTGCTGAGCCTCACACGTACGACCAGGGTTCGGAGCAGCGGGGCGTCTCGTTCTTGCGGGACGTGGCCGCCGACGCGCTCGGTCGACGGACCCCGGTGTCGGTGAGCGCCTCACCCGTCACATTCGGGAGGCGCAGGTCAACGGGTTGCTCCCCGGCGGGGTCGAGGCCCGCGACGTCGGCACCTCGGCGTTCGCCGGTCTGGTCGTCCCGCAGTACCTGACCGAGCTCGTTGCGCCGCTCGCTCGGTCCATGGCGCCCACCGTCGCCCTCGCGACCCGTCACCCGCTACCGCCGGACGGGATGACGGTCAACATTTCGAGGATCACGACCGGTACTGCTGTGGCCGCTCAAGCCACGGAGAACGCGGCGGTCCAGGAAACGGACGCGGACGACACGTTGCTGACCGTGAACGTGCGGACCTACTCGGGTCAGCAGGATCGTCGCGCCAGTCGGTGGAGCGTGGCACCGGCGTCGACGAAGTGACGATGCAGGACTTGGCCGGCGCCGACTGGACGGCGGTCGATTCCGCC
>CAWEYT010000017.1:0-328577 GCA_963813375.1 uncultured Acidimicrobiales bacterium
GAGGTGTGCACGCCTGGTGTCGGAAACCGGCACGAATCGTGCATACCTCCGCCAAGGGTCGGCCGACGCTGACCGCCGAGCTGCCGGGGCTCCGTGACACACTGCGACCCGTGGGGGTCAGCCGGCGGGAGGTGATCCGGTGGTCGCTGACCGCCGGTGGGGCGAGCTCGCTGGCGGCGATCATCGCCGCGTGCGGGCGCTCCGACAGTCCGTCCATGCGTGGAGCTCCGCCGACCAGCACGGGGCCGACCGACCGCGAGGGCGTCCACCGTGGTGCCTCCGACGACGGTGCCGCCGACCACTGGCGCGCCGGCGACGGTACCGCCGACCACCGCGCCCTTCGATCCGTCGCGGCCGTGGTGGATGCAGGGCAACTTCGCGCCGGTCACCGCCGAGGTCGAGTCGACCGAGCTGACGGTCCGCGGCGCGATCCCACCGGAGCTCACCGGCCTCTACGTCCGCAACGGGTCCAACCCGCAGTCGGGCGACTCCCCGCACTGGTTCTTCGGCGACGGCATGGTGCACGGCGTCCGCCTCGAGGACGGCAAGGCGGCATGGTACCGCAACCGCTACGTCAACACGCCGATGTACGAGGCCGGCGCCGGGTTCGGCGAGGGCTCCGCCCGGCGGGGCGTCGAACCAGTCGAACGTGTCGGCGATCTGGCACGGCGGCCGGCTGCTGACGAGCGGCGAGGTCGGGCTGCCCGTACGAGCTGTCGACCCGACCGACCTCGCCACCGTCGGCCCCTACGACTTCGGCGGCGGGCTGACGACGCGTTCACCGCGCACCCGAAGATCGACCCGGCGACCGGCCGGCTGCACTTCTTCGGGTACGGCTTCGTGCCGCCCGTACCTCACGTACCACGTCACCGAGGCCGACGGCACGATGGCCACGTCGAGACCGATCGATATCCCGGACAGCGTACGATGATCCACGACTTCACGATCACCGAGACCGACGCGGTGTTCTGGGAGCTCCCGGTCGTGTTCGACCTCGACGGCGGCAACGAAGTGCATCGACGATCCGCGAGTCGGGGCGTTCCCGTACCAGTGGGCGCCCGACGCCGGCGCCCGCGTCGGCGTGATGCCGCTCGCCGGCGGCGCCGACCATCTGCAGTGGTTCGACATCGACCCGTGCTACGTGTTCCACGGCGTCAACGCGTTCCGACGCGGCGACGAGGTCGTGCTCGACGTCTGCCGGCTCGCGTCGATGTTCGCCCCGGGCGAGGTGCTCGGCGGTGACGCCTCGCTGCGGCGCTGGACGGTGGACACCGCGACCGGGCGACGTCCGCGACGACGTGTTCGAGACGGACCGCACCGGCGAGCTCCCGTCGCGCGATCCCCGGCTCGTCGGCCGCGACCACCGCTACGGCTACTTCGTCGAGACCCGCGACAACCCCGAGACCGTCGAGTTCGGCGGGCTGATCAAGCGCGACTGACGACCGGCGACTTCGAGGTGTGGGACACCGGGCCGGCCTCGCACAGCGGCGAGTGGCTGTTCGTCCCCGCCGGTGCCGGCGAGGACGAGGGCTACCTGCTGACCTACGTCCACGACGAGGCGACCGACAACAGCGAGCTGGTCGTCGTCGACGCAACCGAGGTCGCCGCCGGCCCGATCGCCCGCGTCGAGCTGCCCGCACGCGTGCCGTACGGCTTCCACGCCGCCTGGGTTCCGGCGTGATCGTTCGGAGGCATGCGGGCCTGGTGCCGGTCTCCGGCACGAAATCAGAACGCCTCGCACACGCCCGCCGGTAGAGTGGCCGGGCAACGTCAACGGGGCTGACAGGTTTCGACGTCAGTGTCGCTGGCCGAGCGTGCGACCCGAGTTGCTCAGACTCGCTAAACGGGGCACAAACAAAAACTGCCAACACGCAGTTCGCTGTCGCCGCCTGATCTTCAGGTGAACCGACAGCCATCGTGAGCCGCAAGGCCGCACGGGGCCGCTCCACCGCAGCCCGGCAACAGAAGCGGAGGATGACCGCCTGAAAGCAGGCTGACGGCAGGAAAGACTGCTGACGGTTCGGAAAGACGAGCCGTGGACCTCCTCCCGGAGGTCAGCCGACCCGGCGGTGGGGCACCGTGAGCCCCGCACTCGGGAATGGTCGTAGCACGGGCGGTCACCGCCTGATGGACGGGGGTTCGATTCCCCCCAGCTCCACGAGTCCGAGAATGGGCATTTACCAGGTCTTTTGCGAACGTTGCGAGGGCGTCCGATTCCCCCTTGCAGGAACGTCACGCATGCTGGCCTGGCGTTTTGCGGCGAGGATGCCAGGGGGCACTCCACCCCCGTCCATCGACAAACAAGCACGTTGGCGTCCGTGTGTACCCGGCGAGGAGTGCGCCGGCGCCGGCGATGGCCAGCCCTCGGTGGTCCTCCGTCGAGTCGAACGCCTCGGCGTACTCGACACGCGAGGGTCCGCCTACGGTTCGAGCGATGGACAGTCATCGTGTGGGTCGGCCGACTACGGAAAGCGGGCTCTTCCGATTGTCGGGTTCATCGTCCTCGCCGTCGTCTACATCGCGATCATCAAGGTGTCGGCGCCCTGTGCGAAGACGACGCGGACATCGTCGATGGTCGGGTGTTGACGACGGACAACATCACGTACGGGTTCCTGATCCCGCTCGGCGCGGCGCTCGTGTTCGTGTATCTCATCATCACGGTGCTCGGCTGGTGGCGACACGGTTCTCTACGACCCCAAGCCGGTCCGCAAGTGGGTGTGGTTCATCCCGATCGTGTTCGTCGTCGCGATCGCTGCGGGGATCAACTATCGGGGCTTGGCTGACCGTGGTGGCACGTTCACGATCATGCTGATCGGGGCGTCGCTGCTGGTCGGCTTCGGCGAGGAGGGCATGTTCCGCGCGATCGGGGTGACGTCGTTACGTCGTCACGGGTTGACCGAGGGCAAGGTGGCGCTGTGGTCGAGCGTGATCTTCGGGCTCGTGCACATCTCGAACATCATCGGCGGTGATGCCCGGGCGATGGGTCAGGCGGTCATCGTCAGTTTCGCCGGGTACTTCTTCTACCTGATCCGCCGTGTGTCGCGTTCCAACATCTTGAACTCGTTCCTGCACGCCGGCTTCGACTTCATGATCATCTCCGGCACGGCGATCATCGCCGAGGGTGAGGACGCCTATCCGGGTTCCGGGCTCGCGATCCTGGTGTACCTGGTGTGCGGGATCGTGGTGTTCGTCAAGCGCCACACGATCGAACCAACGACAGCGGCGACCACATCATCGGCGTCGGCATCGGCTGCGGAGTGACTGAACGTCGACAACGTCAGCATTGTGCGCTCGCTGCGGCGTCTTGATCGCGGTGACCTGGGCCACCTCCAGAACGAGCACGACGTCCCACCGGCTGAACTGATCGGCGAAACGCTGAGAGGGCGTCGGCTGCGGGCGCCGATGGTCATCCGAGGACGCACCAGTCGTCCCTCGCCAGGAGCGTGATGTCACGGAAGGCGTCAGCTGCTGCGGCCGCCTGGGCGGACCCGCTCGGTACGCCCAGGCGTGGCCGCTGCCCGCTGCGGTCGCCTCATACTTGGAGGCGAGTGGAGGCCTTGACAATATTTACTGTCAAGGCGTACCTTGGGGTCCGTGGACGATGTTCGAGTGCTCGCTGACGCTGCCGCCGTGGAAGTGGCGCTCGATCCGATCCGGGCCTCGATCCTCGACGCGCTGACTGAACCGGGGTCGGCTGCCACGGTTGCGGCGGCGGTCGGGTCGACCCGTCAGAAGGTGAACTATCACTTGAAGGCGTTGGAGGCCCATGGGCTGGTCGAGTTGGCCGAGGAACGCGTGTGGGGCGGTATCACCGAACGATTCGTCCGTCGTTCAGCGCGCCACCTCGTTGTTGCTCCCGACGTGTTGCAGAGCGCTGCCATCGATCCGAACGAGGTCGCCGATCGTCTCTCGGCTGCGTATCTGATCGCGGTGAACGCTCGGACTGTGTCCGAGGTAGGGGCGATCGCCAGCAGCGCGGCGACTGGAACGCGTCTGCCGACCCTGACCGTCGACACGGTGATCGGGTTCAGATCGCCTGAAGATCGTGCCGCGTTCGCTACCGACCTGCAATCAGCGGTCGCCGCGCTGGTCGCCCGATACCACCACGACGACGGGCGACCGCACCGTCTGACCGTCTCGTCATATCCCCGACCCGAGGAGCCCTCGTGACCAATCCCGACCAACCCGACCGTGTCGAACATCGGATGGAGCGCACCTATGAGGTGGCCGCTACTCCGGAACAGGTGTGGGACGCGATCGCAACTGCCGATGGGATCTCGGCCTGGATGGTACCGACCCGACTGGACCCGCAGATCGGTGGCGCAGTGTCGTTCGACGTCGGCAAATTCTGGTCGCACGGCATCGTCACCGACTACACACCCACGAGGCGCTTCGCGTACGCAGAACCGTGGCCGACCACCGACCACGACCTGTCGTCGGTCACCCCGATCGCTACCGAGTTCCTCATCGAATCAGCGTCCGGCGGCAGTTGCGTGATCCGCGTCGTCACGAGTGCGTACGGAAGCGGAGCGGATTGGGAGAACGAGTTCTTCGCCGAAATGATCGCCGACGTGATCGCAATCCTCGACAACCTCGCCACGCATTTCAACGAGGCGACGTAGCGATGGAACGCTGACGTCGTTCACCATGTCGACCGTCGACGGATTCTACAAGGACCCAACGCCGAGTTCGATTTCTGGACCGAGCTGGCGACGAGTTCGACACCTTCTCGACCGAGTACTCGACGCTGCCGACACGCTCGTGTTGGGCCGGGCCACCTCTGAGCGCATGGACGTGACCGGGACCGCTCGACGGTCTCGACGTCACCGCACACACCGAGCAAGGAGAACCCGATGAAAACCACCCCACACCCCACCCACCAAGAACCGGTCGTGCAGTCCAACCAACCGAGCACTCGCCGTCTTGTTCGAAGCGGTGCGCTCGCAGGCGCAATCGCGGCCGTCTGCACCACCGTCGTGGCAGCCATCGCGAGCGCTGCCGATGTCAGTCTCGAAATCAACGCCAAAGCCATTCCGATCCCCGCGTTCGCGTGGTGGACCCTCGTCGGTGCCGCCCTGGGCGTCGTGTTGGCCCGACTCCTTCGCGAGCGCCGACGGTTCGTCGTCGTCACCACAGTCGCCGCCGGCCTGTCGCTCATCCCAGCGATCGCAGCTCCCGACGACACCGCCACCAAAGCCGTTCTCGTGGGGACCCACCTCCTCGCGGCGGCCATCATCATCCCGACTCTCAGCCAGCGGCTCCGCGGTCAACAACGACCGCTGACCGAGAGGCGACGGCACCGACCCGGGCCAACAGCCGGGACTGTCAGACCCCGGTGTAACCGGTCTGGCCTGACACGCTGAGCAACCCGCTCGGCGAGAAGGA
Organism: uncultured Acidimicrobiales bacterium; assembly: GCA_963813375.1. Classification (GTDB taxonomy): domain Bacteria; phylum Actinomycetota; class Acidimicrobiia; order Acidimicrobiales; family Ilumatobacteraceae; genus DASTFY01. Next base: position 5,386 of record CAWEYT010000017.1, read on the forward strand.
CGACCGATGACGAATCACGATGTCACGGTGGCGACACCGTCGGACGACACGAGCGGGGAGCGGCCGCGCCAGCAGCACGCCGAGATGACCCGCTGGCACGGACTGTCGACCTCGGCACGTACGACAGCCGAGCCCGCCTGAAGCACCCCTTTACCGACCACCCACCACCGACCAGGAGAAACCTGCCGTGCGCAAGATCATCAGCTTCACCCACGCCACCCTCGACGGCTATATCGACGACCCGCACGAGTGGTCGTTCCAGTACTCCGACGAGGAGTTGCAGGACTACGGACTCAAGATGACGCTCGCCGCCGACGGACTGCTGCTCGGCCGCATCACCTACGAAGGCATGGCACAAGCCTGGCCCACCAGGGGCGGTAACCCCTTCGCCGACCACGTCAACTCGATCACCAAGTACGTCGTCGCCTCCCAACCGGTCGACACCACGGCGTGGGATCCGACCGTGGTCATCGCCGGCCCCGACCTGCTCGACGAGGTCAGCCGACTGAAGCAGGCCGAAGGCGGCGACCTCCTCATCTGGGGCACCGGCCAGCTGACCGACGCCCTCGCCGCGGCCGGCCTGCTCGACGAGTACCGGATCTGCACCTCCCCCGTCATCAAGGGGGGCGGCGAGCCCCTGTTCCGCCCCGCCAGCACCGGCACTGTCGAGCTCCACGACACCAAGATCTTTGCCACCGGCGCCGTCGTCCACGCCTACCGCCCCGTCTCAGCCCCCTGACCCGAACCGAGCCACCCGACGAGACCCCAACATGAACGAGGCGGCGAGGCAGGGGAAGCAACGACGCCGAACTGCTGTGTTGCGCTACCTCGAGGTGATCGCGACCGAGCGCAGGACGACGGCTCGAGCAGCCGGCGGTGTGGGCAGGTGTGCGGGGACTCGAGTTCCGGCGTCGTTCACAGCCGGCGGTAGCGAAGATGAACGACGCCGCTGCTGAACCGGTGCTCGTCGATGAGCGTCAGATCGGCGCGCGTGTCGGTCGCCAAAGCGGGGGTGCGCCCACCGAGGACGACGGGCCCCGAGGTCCGCGAGCTTCCTGAACCGCACACAGGACTTGCCGATGCTGGCCTTCGGGAGCCGGTCGACGTACCGCTCGGCGTTCAGCTGTCCCTTCATCTTCATCGCGTCCTCCGAGACTCGGCGCTCTCCGTGGAACGGTGGTGGCCTGCCGGCGACCTGGGTCCCGGCGACATCATGCGGTGGGGTCGAGCGGTGGGTGCTCGAGGACGCGGGGCCGGTACTCGACCAGCTGGATGCGGCCGTCGAAGGTGCGGTTGTCGCTCATCTCGAGGGCGACGTCCGGGTAGCCGTCGTAGATGCGTTCTTCTCCCGTCGCGCCGGTGATCACCGGAAACATCACGACCCGGAAGCGATCCACGAGCCCGGCTCGCAGCAGCGACCGGCACAGGCTGATGCTGCCGATCGTGCTCAACAGGCCCGAGTTGCCCTGCTTCATCGCCCGGACGGCTTCGACCGCGTCATCGCGCACGAGCGTGGCGTTGGCCCATGTGAGCGGCTCCTCGAGCGAGGCGGAGAACACCACCTTCGAGGCTCGCGTGAGTTCGTCGACGGAGGCCTCCTCGTCGGCGGTGAACTCGTCCGTTCCCGCTGGGGTCTCTCCGGCAGCGAAGCCCGACATCAGCCGGTAGGTGTTCGCTCCCATCAAGTACGTGACCTCGGGTTGCTCACCCAGCCAGGCGAGGTACTCAGGCCCCTGTAGACCCCAGAAGCCGGGCCAGCCCTCCGCGGAGGCGTAGCCGTCGAGGGAGGTGATGAAGTCGACGAGGAGTTCTCGCATGCTCGTGTCCTTTCGCTTGAGTATCGGGTAGCCGCGCCTGCCTTCGTACCATTGCGGCACGAGGTTGGACGGGCGGCGCGTCGAGAACTCATCGCCAGCGCGGACCGAGTCGAGGTCGCACAGAACAACGACGACGCACGGGTCCGCGACGCCCTAGCGAACTGACTGAGACGCAGGATCCGTCTACGAAGCTCCTTCGCTCGTCCGGCGCGAGAAGACGACGGTCTGCCTGTCTGGTTCGAAGCCAACGCTGAGGTAGAGACTCTTCGATGCCGGGTTGTCCGGTTCGTAACAGATCTTGATGCGCTCTGCGCCGGCCTTGGCGAGCAGGTCGATGCCGGTGGTGAGGATGTGGCGGGCGAGACCTCGTCGCTGGTGGTCGTCTTCGGTGCGCATGGGTTCGACGAGACCCGTGGCGGTCTCGGGGTCGTACCAGAACAATCCGTACGCGGCGACGCTGTCGCGGCTGTCGTGTATCACCAGGTCGAGATCGGGGCGATACAACGAAGTCTGAAGAAGACGCGCCTCGACGTCAGGGTGGTTCCGTGCGCGGTTGAGCATGTGATGCGGACGCTGCATCGTGTCCAGGCGACTGGACAACCGATAGCCCTCGTGCAGTGGGCTGATCGCTGGTCGAGCGGCTGCGGCCAGCCACGTTTCGACCAGCCCGTCTTCCTCGGTCGCGGCGAAGCCATGGCCGACCAACACCGCACGCAGGACGTCGTCGGCACGGTCGACCTCGAGGCCGACGGCTTCGAACCCGAACTCACTGGCGTGAGCGAGCCCGCGCTCGAAGACGTGTGCAACCCAGTCGGGCGTTGCGTCGGGCATGACCATCGGGTCGAGCGCGATCCGCTCGCCCCAGTCGGTTGCGATCACTGCGGCTTCCGGGCGACCGAGGTGATCGAACCAGAAGAGCTGAGGGAGGTCGTCGGTTGCGCGCGGCTTCCGCCACCACCACTGCAGATCGGCGGCTTCGTACAACCCTGCAGTTGGGTGAGCGCTGCGGATTCGCTGCAGGAGCACCGTCACGTCTTCCAAGTAGCGCAGACCGACCCGAGGCTCCTCTCGCAGTGGGCCCATTTCCCAAACGTACGGCGTCGGCGTGACCGGCATCGAGATCTGAGCACCGCGAGCGCTGAAGTAGGGCGTTTCACCCGATGTGCGCGACTCACGATCGGCGCACCGTGTGTGCTGCCGGAGCGAAACCCGATCCGGTTGAACGCGAAGGAGCGAATCATGACTGCTGCAACTGTCCATCATCACCGTCCCACGCTGCCGGTCCTCAGCATGCTGGTCGCCGGAGCGGCGCTCTCCCTCGGTGCGGTGGCGATTGCCACCGACGACGTGAGCACACCGCAGCCGTCCCCTGTGGTCGGCACGCCGGCCGCCGAGGAGCCGGCTGTCCCGGTTGCGACAAGGGCCGGCTCGGGCAGCGCCGGAGTTGACGCCGAAGAGTGTCCGTTCCCTGCTCCGGGTGTGGTCGTGCGGTGCTGAACCTCCCGGGCACCCGGCGTGCCGAGCGCAGCCAGGTGGACGACGACGCCAACGTGCACGGGTGGGAGGATGTCAGCGTGCCGAGACGGGCGACGAGTCCGGTCCTGATCGGTCGGACCGGCGAACGAGCGAGCCTCGCCGCCGCGTTCGGCGCTGCAGTCGCCGGCACACCGGTCACCGTGCTGGTCGCCGGCGAAGCTGGTGTGGGCAAGACACGGCTCGTCACCGAGTTCGTGCGGGACGTGGGGGCGGAGGCGACGGCGCTGTTCGGAGCGTGCATCGACGAGCGCGTGCCGTACTCGCCGATCGCCGACGCCCTTCGCTCGCTGGCCAGATCGGGGTGGGATCCGAGCGATGTCGAAGGGCGCGGCTGGGCCGAGCTGGAAGCCATCTCGCCGGACCTGGGATGGCTCGCCCGAGACCGCCTGCCTCGTCAGGACGGCTCGGCGGGGCGGCTTCACGCGGCGTTCCTCCAAGTGTTGGAGGCGCTGTGTGCGCAGCGCCCGGTCGTGGTCGTCGTGGAGGACCTGCACTGGTCCGACGCGTCGACCAGGAACCTCTTGATGCACACGATGCGCGCCGCCAGGCAGATCCCGCTCTTGCTGGTCGGCACGTACCGCACCGACGAACTCACCCGGCGCCATCCGCTGCGACCGTTCCTCGCCGAGGTGGCACGGCTGCGGTCCACGGACGTCGTCGAGCTCGGCCGCCTCGATGCCGAAGCGGTCGCGGAGCTCATCGCGGCCACCGTCGGCAGCCGGCCTTCGCAGGCGATGGTGTCGGAGGTGTACGAGCGGTGCGGCGGGAACCCATTTCTCGTCGAGGAGGTGATCGCCGCCGGCGTCGCCGGGGGTTCCGGACGTCTGCCCCCGCGACTGCGGGACATCCTGCTCGCTCGCACCACATCGCTGACGCCGCAGGCGGCCGAGGTGCTGCGCCTCGCCGCCGTCGGCGGCCCGCGGATCGACGACGCGCTGCTCCGCCGTGTCTCATCGCTGGAGCCAGGAGTGCTCGACAGCGCCGTACGGGAGCTACTCGACTGCAATGTCCTCGAACCGCACACCGACGACCGCTGCTACGTCTTCCGACATGCCCTGACCGCCGAGGCCGTGTACGAAGACACGCTTCCCGGTGAGCGGGTCCGCCTTCACACCACCTTCGCCGACGCGATCGGCGACGATCCCTGTCTCGCCACCGCGGGCGGAGCGCTCGCCGCCGTCGAGCGGGCACGGCATTGGCACCGGGCCCGCCAAGGCCTCAAGGCACTTCCCGCGTGGGTGGAGGCCGCCGCCGCGGCCGAGCGCGTGTACGCGCATCCCGAAGCGTTGGCGGCGTACGAGAACGCCCTCGAGCTGTGGCCGACGGTCGACAGTCCCGAGACACTGGCGGGGTTCGACGAGATCGAGCTGCTGCGCCGCGCCGCCGAGGCGGCCAACCGTGCCGGACTGAGCGAACGCGCATTGACGTTGGCCCAGAACGCCATGGCGCTGGTCGACGAGCGGGCCGAGCCGCTGCGGGCTGCCGCGCTGAACGAGCGTCTCGGCCGGTACACATGGGTGGCAGGCCACGAGGGCGAAGCGCCGTCCTATTACCAGCGCGCCGTCGAGCTCGCGGACGGGCTGCCACCGAGCGTCGAGCGGGCTCGCGCCCTCGCCGGACACGCTCAGATCCTGGCGCTCAACTGGCTGGATGCGGCGGCGGCGAAGCGCGCACAAGAAGCGATCGACGAGGCGCGCCGGGCGGGAGCAGTCACAGTCGAGGCGCACGCATTGATCACGATGGCCACCGTCCGTCTGGCCCAGGGCGATGAGCCTGCAGCGCTGTCGGCTCTCGAGGAGGCGGCGCGGCTCATCGAGCGCGGCGAGGACGACGAGAACCTCGCCCGCCTGTCGCACAACCGGGTGTACCACCTCCTCGCCATGGGCCGCCTCGAGGCGGCCGCCGACGCCGCCACGCAAGACCGGGCCGCGATGCGGGAGATCGGGCTGGAGCGATCGCTCCTCGCCACGTCGGCCACCGCCAACGAGTCCGACGTGCTCGTGGACCTGGGACGCTTCGACCACGCCCGTGCCATCCTCGACGACGCCGTCGGCCTCGTCCAACCCGACTGGTGGCGTGCGTGGGCGCTGCAGGCGCGGGTCTGGTTGAACTGGGTGACCGGCGACCTCGACGGGGCGGAGGGTGATCTCGCCGAGATCCGACGGCTGGCCCCGGAACTGACGGAGGGTCAGACGTACGGCCCGCACGCCCGGGCAGGCACGGCCGTCTCGCTCGAGACCGAACACTGGGATACCGCCGTGCAGACCGCGGCCGATGCCGTGCGCCAGCTTCCGGAAGAGGAAGGCCTCCCGGTCGTGCACTGGGAGACGATGACCGTTGCATGGCTCGGGCTGTGGGCCGCCGCAGAACTGACGCGAGAGCGGGGCGCGTCGGGTTCCGTGTCACTGGCTCCTCATCTCGCCGAGCTCGATCGGCTTCTCGACGCTGCGGCACGGCAGAGCGACAAGGGCACGACCAGGGACCGAGCGCTTCTCGCTCTGTGCCAAGCGGAACGCAAACGAGTCGCGGCTACCGCGTCGAGCGCGGACTGGCACAGCGCGGTCGACGCACTCGACGCCCTTGGCGCCGTCACGCAACGCGCCTACGCGCGCGTCCGCTTCGCCGAGTGTCTGCTCGCCGAGAGCGCCGTCCGCGGCGACGCGACGGCAGCGCTCGACGAGGCCATGTCGTTGCTCGACGGGGCGCCCCGGTCGCCGGTGCGCGCCCTCGGCGGACAGGTCGCCCGCAGAGCACGAATACACCTCAGCGAGCGCCCTGACGACACAGCTGAGAAGGGTCGCCAGAACCCGTTCGGCCTCACCAAGCGCGAGGCCGATGTCCTTCGCCTGCTCGCCGAGGCACGGACGAACCGAGAGATCGGCGACACGCTCTTCATCTCGCCGAAGACGGTGAGCGTGCACCTGAGCAGCATCATGCGCAAGCTCGGAGTGCGACGGCGCGCCGACGCCGCTCGGATCGCCAGGAGGACGGCGTTCGAGGTCGAGACGTAGGAGCTGCGAGGCCCAGCCGGACAGACTGACGTCGTGCTGTCGGCCTCGACGATCAAGACGGCCAGACTTGTGCTCACGCCGCTCGTCGCCGGCGATGCCGAGGTGATGGTCGACGTGCTGGCCGACGAGCGAATGCACGAGTTCACCGGCGGGCACCCCTTGTCGTTCGAGGACCTCCGATCGCGCTATCAGAAGCTCGAGTCAGGCCGCTCTCCCGACGGCGAGGACGTGTGGATGAACTGGATCGTCCGTCTCCACGACGGCCTGCGGCCGGTTGGCGTGATGCAGGCGACCGTGACGTCGGACGGATCATCGGCCGACGTCGCGTGGGAGGTCGGAGTCGCCGCGCAGGGCGAGGGCATCGCGTCGGAAGCGGCGCCCGCCGTCGTCGAGTGGCTCATCGAACACGGGGTGCGGAACGTCCGAGCGCTCATCCACCCTGAGCACGTGGCGTCCGCCGTCGTCGCTTCCCGGGCCGGGCTCATCCCATCGGAGGAGTGCGTGGACGGTGAGGTCGTGTGGCGTCGAACCGTTCCGTGATCCGGCGATCGAGGACGGGTTCAGCTGGCGCCGGCGGCCCAGCCGGCCACGCCGACGATGCGCAGCACCAGCACCCGGGCGAAGGGCTGGTCACGGTACTGCGGGTAGCGCCCGGCCAGCCGGGCGGCCAGGGCCGCCGCCCGCTCGGGGGCGGCGTCGCCCTGCGAGCGCAGCTCGGCCCGCACCCACCACAGCTGTGACCAGTCGCCGCGGTCCCAGTGCTCGACCAGCAGCGTGGCCCGCGGATCCGCCTCCAGGTTCCGCTCCCGCTGCAGCCGCGACGACGCCTTCGGCTTCACCAGGTCGACGGGCACGCCCACGTAGTCGTCCTCGTCGACCACGTACGCGACGGGCACGGCGTCGACGCCCCGCTCGGCGTGCACCGTGCACAGGATCCCGTGGTCGTGTGCCGCCAGCCGGGCCCGCGCCTCGTCCTCGGCGAGCCTCATCGCAGGAGACGGTAGTTCGTTGAACGCCTGGATCGACGGGGTGCTCACTCTTGCGAGGTGGCCGCCGTCGTGATGGCCGAGGCCGAATCGCACTACGTTGGCTTCGTGCTGGGGCAACCGCGCCTCCAGGATCTTCCCTCTACCTTCGAGGGCCGGACGGTGCGATGAACCCGGCCGTCTGGGTGGAGCGCCACGGCCGCCAGCGGCCCGACGACCCGGCGCTCGCCGACGGTGAGCGCGTCCACGCCGGCTGGGGCGCGTTCGCCGCACGGACGGCCGGCGCGGCCGCGGGCCTGCGCGACGACTTCGGCCTGTCGCCCGGTCACCGGGTCGCCATCGTGATGCGCAACCGGCCCGAGTACCTCGAGGCGCTGTTCGCCATCTGGCACGCCGGTCTCGTGGCCGTGCCGGTCAACGCTCGCCTCCACCGCGACGAGATCGCCTACATCCTCGAACACAGCGAGTCGGCCGTCGTCGTGACCGACGAGGACCATGCCGACGACGTCGAGTCGCTGGTCGGCACCGTCGCTTCGCTGCAGGCGGCGGTGGTGGCGCCCGGTGAGCGGTGGGACCGGCTCACGGCGTCGTCGCCGGCGCCGCTCGTCGGCCGGCAGCCGGAGGACCCGGCCTGGCTGTTCTACACCAGCGGCACCACCGGACGGCCCAAGGGAGCCACGCTCACGCACCGCAACCTGCTCATGGCGTCGCTCAGCTACTTCGCCGACATCGACCCGGTGATGCCGCAGGACTGCATCCTCCACGCCGCGCCGCTGTCGCACGGTTCGGGGCTCTACGGGCTGCCCCACGTGGCCCGGGGAGCGGTGAGCGTCGTGCCGCAGTCCGGCGGCGTCGACGGCGACGAGATCGCCGCCCTCCTGCGGCGCTGGCCGGGAATGTCGTTCTTCGCCGCTCCCACCATGGTGAAGCGGCTGGCCGGCGACCGGGCCGTCGCCGCCGCCGACCTCTCCCACCTGAAGACGATCATCTACGGCGGCGCACCGATGTACCTGGCCGACCTGGAGGACGCCCTCGCCGTCTTCGGCCCCCGCTTGGCCCAGATCTACGGGCAGGGCGAGACGCCGATGACGATCACCGCCCTGTCCAAGGCAGACCACGCCGACCGGAACCATCCCCGGTGGCGGGACCGCCTGCAGAGCGTCGGCGTCCCCCGCACCGACGTCGAGGTCCGCGTCGTCGACGACGCCGACCGCGACCTCCCCGCCGGCGAGGTCGGCGAGGTGGTGGTCCGGGGCGACGTGGTCATGGCCGGCTACTGGAAGCAGCCCGATGCCACCGCCGAGGCGCTGCGGGATGGCTGGCTGCACACCGGCGACGTCGGCAGCTTCGACGCCGACGGGTACCTCACGCTGCGGGACCGGTCCAAGGACCTGATCATCAGCGGGGGGATGAACATCTACCCCCGGGAGGTCGAGGAGGCGCTGCTCCGCCACCCCGGCGTCCGGGCCGCCGCCGTCGTCGGCCGGCCCGACACGGAGTGGGGCGAGGCGGTGGTGGCCTTCGTGGTGGCCGCCGACGGCGCCGACCCGCCGCCGGTCGAGGACCTCGACCGGACGTGCCTCGACCACATCGCCCGGTTCAAGCGGCCCAAGGACTACCGCTTCGTCGACGCCCTGCCGACCAACAACTACGGCAAGGTCGTCAAGCGGGAACTGCGCGACCGGCTGCGGGCTGAAGCGGAGGAGCCAGGCCCGCGCTGAACTCCGGCCGAGCGGCATTTGTTAGCGTCGAACCCGGCAGGCAGGTCGAGGGGCTCGGACGTGTGCCGCTCGACCGCAGCGTTGGCCGACGCAATCCACGAACGCACGGTGAGGAGGCCGTCTCTCATGAAGCTCGCTCTGTACTTGCCGAACTTCCGCGACAAGGTGACCGTCAAGGAGCTCGAAGATCTCACCACGCTCGCCGAGGAGCTCGACTTCGACTCCGTCTGGACGCTCGACCGGATCGTCGTCCCGGAAGCCTCCGATCGCGCGGAGCTCCAGTACTCGTTCGGCATGATGAACGAGTTCCCGAAGGCATTGCCGGTGTCCTCCCGCGGCGAGTGGCTCCAAGGCTGGCCGCTGATCCCCTGGCTCGCGGCGAAGACGACGACGGTGCGGATCGGCATGAGCATCACCGACACGCCATACCGCGCGCCCGGCGTGCTCGCGGCGGAGATCGCCACTGTGGACCACCTCTCGAACGGCAGGGTCAACGTGGGCGTGGGGTCCGGCTGGATGCCCGAGGAGTTCGCGGCCGCGAGCGCCTCGCACATCTTCCCCAAGCGTCACCAGCACGTACGGGAGACGATCGAGATCATGCAGGGCATCTGGACGAACGATCTCTTCGAGTACCACGGCGAGTTCGCCGACTTCGACCGATGCGGATTCGGCGCGAAGCCGGTGCAGAAGCCGCACCCGCCGATCTTCTTCAGCGGGCTCAAGGACCCGAAGCGCTCGGCGAACCGCATCGCCAAGTACGGCCTGTCGGGCTGGATCGGGATCCAGGACACGCCGGACGAGCTCCAGCAGTGGCGCGGCGCCATCCAGCGAGAGCTCGAGGAGCTCGGGAGCTCCCGCTCGGTCGACGATCTCGAGATCTGCAGCATGATCTGGTTCGTCATCACGGACGAGGAGACCGATCAGACGCCGCAGGGCAAGGGCACCAATCTGTTGGCGGGCACCGCCGCGCAGATCACCGACAACCTCAAGCGCTACAAGGAGGCCGGGCTGACGATGCCGCTCATCTGGCCGCCGTTCCAGGACGTGCCGGTTGCGAAGACGCTCGACGACCTCAAGCGGCTGAAGGAGGAGATCATGCCGAAGGTCGACGCCATGTAGCTCCGCCGCGCGGTGTGCGGATCGACCCGCACGGGTCCCAGGGGAATCCTGCGGATGCGCGGAGGCCGGCGAGGAAATCGGTCGGCACGAAGCCGGGCACGTGCACCGAGGCGACCGACTCCAACCACGACATGCGAATCGAGTCCGGATGGGCGCGCACCTCGTCGGCGAGCACCGCTTCGAATTCGGCGGGGAAATCGTGCCGCGGCCAGCGGTCGAGCACGGCGCGCACGAGCGCCGGTTCGAGTGCTTCGACGCCTGAGCCCCGCACGTCGAGCGCGATGCCGCGATTCGCGTAGCGGGTCTCGGGGCTCTTGTGCCGGGCGAGCGCGGTCGAGGCGTGCATCGCGATGCAGTCCCAGGTAGAGGAGAGGCCGCACCCCGGCCGCCAGCGCCGTGTCCGGTGGATCGATCGCGCCCATGCGGCGACCGTAGATGGGCGCGGCCGCGACTCGGCTCAGACCCGTCAAACGTTCGCCGCCACTGACAACGTACCGCGAGGGTGGGGGCTTGCCGCAAACGACCAAATCGTGCTGACCATGGCACGTCCGCTGAACCGATCAACAGTCAGAACCGATCGAGCCAGGAGCCGAGGAATGCGTCTGTTGCCTTCAGCACGTGGGTCGAGCGCGAGCGCTCAACCGGTCGAGGAGTGGGCGGCGAGCGAGCGGCGATGACCGAGCATGCGGTGGTGATCGCAGGCGGAGGTCCGACCGGGCTGATGTTGGCGGGCGAGCTGGCGTTGGCGGGGGTGGACGTGATCGTCGTCGAGCGCCGCGTCAGCCAGGAGAACCAAGACGGATCTCGAGCCGGGCGGTCTGTACCCCCGGACCATCGAGGTGCTCGATCAACGCGGCATCGCCGATCGATTCCTGGCCGCCGGATACACAGCCCCGGCGCTCGGCTTCGCCGGCATCACGATGGACATCAGCGACTTCCCGACCCGCCACAACTACGTGCTTGCCCTGTGGCAGCGGGAGTTCGAGCCCATCCTGGCGGGCTGGGTGGAAGAGCTGAAGGTTCCGATCCGTCGTGGCTCCGAGGTGGTGGGCTTCAGCCAGGACGAACGCGGCGTCGATGTCGAGCTGTCTGACGACACGTCGCTCCGAGCGGAGTACCTCGTCGGCTGCGACGGAGGTCGCAGCCTGGTCCGCAAGGCCACCGGCATCGACTTCGCCGGAATGGACCCATCGACCAGCTGGCTGATCGCCGAGGTCGAGATGGAGGAGGAGCCGAAGATCGGCATGCGCCGAGAAGGCGGTGGCATCAGGCCCGTCAACCGGCAGGCGGAAGGAGGGCCCTACCGGGTCGTCCTGATCGAGAAGGACGTCGACCACACCAGTGAGCCCACCATGCAGGGCCTCAGCGAGGCGCTCGTCGCCGCGTACCGAACGGACTACGGGGTGCACAGCCCAACTTGGATCTCCCGGTTCACCGACATGTCCCGTCAGGCCGTGGCCTACCGCCACGGGCGCGTACTGCTCGCCGGGGACGCCGCACACGTGCACCCGCCGCACGGCGGTCAGGGCCTCAACACAGGCGTGCAGGATGCTGTGAACCTGGGATGGAAGCTGGCCCAGGTGGTCAGCGAGACCTCACACCAGAGCCTCCTCGACACCTACCGCGCCGAACGCCATCCAGTCGGTGCCCGCGTGTTGCACAACACGCAGGGCGCAAGTCGCGCTCACCCGCCCCGACGACCGACACCAGGCCCTCCGGGACATCGTGACCGAGCTGCTGGGCATGGACGAACCACGCCGGCGCATCGCCGGGATGCTCTCCGGTCTCGACATCCACTACGACCTGGGAGAGGGACACCCGCTGCTCGGGCGCCGCATGCCTGACCTCGACGTGCACACTGCCGACGGACCAAAGCGTGTTTTCACCGTGCTCCACGAGGCGCGGCCCGTGCTCCTCGACTTCGGGGAAGCCGGCGACTTCGACACGTCGCCTTGGACGCGAGTCCGGTTGGTCCACGTCACGCACGATGGCGTCTGGGAGCTACCGGTCCTCGGCGAGGTCGCTGCTCCTCCGGCCGTGCTGATCCGACCCGACGGGCACGTCGCCTGGGCAGGAGATCTCACCGACCCTGAACTACCTCGAGCGCTCGCGACCTGGTTCGGATCGGTCACCACTGCCTAGAACCCTGGTGGTCAGCGGCTCGATGACGACCCCGTTCGTCGACAGGGGTAGAGGTCCTACGGTGACTGCGGTGCCCGCGTGGATACAAGACCCACCCGCTCACGACTGTCCGCGGCGATGACCGGCAGGCGACGACGCGTCCTCGTGACGGGATCGACCGCTGGTTTGGGGCGCGGAGCGGCTCGGTCGCTCGTCGACAACGGTCACGATGTGGTGCTGCACGCTCGCTCCGCGGAGCGTGCGGCTGATGTCGAGGACCTCGCGAGGCGCGCTGCCGGTGTCGTGGTCGGCGACCTGGCGGATGCGTCCGAGGTGCGAAGCGTCGCCGACCAAGCAAACGCGTACGGCGACTTCGATGCGGTGATCCACAACGCCGGGATCTACGTCGATCGAAAGCGAACAGCGGCCGCGGACGGCCATGCCCGCGTGCTCGCCGTGAACGTGCTGGCGCCGTACGTGCTCACAGCGTCGATCGATCGACCCAAGCGGCTGATCTACCTCAGCAGCGAGATGCACCGAGACGGCGACCCGTCGTTGCACGACATCAACTGGCTCAGCCGGCCGTGGAACGGCGTTCAGGCATACTGCGACAGCAAGCTGTTCGTCACGGCGCTGGCTATGGCCATCTCGCGCCGATGGAGCGGCGTGTGTAGCAACGCCGTCGATCCCGGATGGGTACCGACCAGGATGGGCGGTGCCGGCGCGCCGGACGACCTCGTGCAGGGCCACGTGACGCAGGTGTGGCTCGCCGTCGGCGACGACCGTAGGGCGAAGGACACCGGGAAGTACTGGTATCACCAACAGAGGCAGGCGCCGGCCCGCGTGACGAACGATCCCGCGTTCCACGAAGCCCTGACGGACGAGCTCAGCCGACTCACCGGCGTCGCACTTCCCTGACGACAACTGACCACACCTGACCACCACCAGCCCCCGTGAAGCGCAGATATCCGAAGGAGGAGAGATGAGCGTCGAACCCGACAAGCCGTCCGCGAAGGGTCCCGGCGAGTGGTTCACCGGCGACGTGTGGATCGACAGCATCGTGCAACCAGGAGGGGACTCGACGCTGAACGTCGCACACGTCCACTTCACGCCCGGTGCTCGCACTGCTTGGCACTCCCATGCTGGAGGACAGACCCTCTATGTGATAGCCGGCCGGGGGCGTGTGCAGTCCCGGGGCGAACCCGTCTTCGAACTTCGTCCCGGCGATGTGCATCGCACCCCCGACGGCCAAGAGCACTGGCACGGCGCGGCCCGTGACCATCTCATGAGCCACATCTCCGTCACACAGGGTCCGCCCACCTGGGGTGACCACGTCAGCGACGCCGAGTACCACGCAGGCGGATAGTCGCCTCGTGCGCTGGCTCACCCTGCCTCGTCGTCGCGGACGAGGAAGTCGATCACGATCTCCATCGGTCCCTCTGGCGTGACGCGATGCACCACCGTCGGCGGGATCGCCTGTTCATGGCCCTCTCTCAACCGAACATCCGATGGCTCATCCGACACGAAGCGGAACCGCACGACCCCCTTGATCACACGGAGCCGACCCCACGTCCCGTCGGCCAGCCGATGATCGCCGCGCAGCCCCGACGGAAGCGTCTCCTCGTCGAACGGACCGGCCGAGCGCAGGACGCGTAGACGGTCAGGCAACTCATGGCGGTCGCACAGTGGACAGGCGAGTTCGGTACCAAGGCGAGCGGCTCGCCCTGGCTCGGTCAGTACCCAACCACGATCATGGAACGGCGGCTGATGACGAACGTGCTGACCGTGCAGGCAGGAGAGGGCGGCGATCCAATCGCCGTGGCTGTCCTGCCGGAAGCCGATGATCCGTCGCAGCACCGGCCTGATCATGCACCCGGGACGGGTGCCGGCGGATGGCGCAACGTCTCGACGGCGCCGCTCAGCGTTGGTCGCACACGCGCTGACGCAGGTAGCGCTGGCACTCGGCGTCGGTGAGCTTCCGAGTGACCCGCCGCCGCGCGATCTCGGCGAGCTCGTCGAGGTCGAGGGCCCAGACGCGCACTGTGCCTTCTGCGCCGTACGACGCCAGCCATCGGCCGTCGGGGCTGAACGACACGTTGGACACGAGGCCGGCGTGGCCGCGCAGCTCGAGCTGCTGCTGGCCGGTGCGGGCGTCCCAGACCCGGATCGATCCGTCGCCGTTGGCGGTCGCCAGCCGTGAACCGTCGGAGCTGAACGCGAGACCATTGACGATGCCGCTGTGACCGGCGAGCGTGGCGACCCGCCGCCCGGTCTCGAGGTCCCAGATCGCGATCGTCTGATCGGCGGCGACGTCGCGTGGACCTATGGCCACGAGCGGCTCTGTCGGATGCGGCACGGCGTACCAGGCGTCGGCGTGGATGGCATTGATCAGCTCGTTGCGACGCCAGTCCCACAGCTCCACGCGTCCGCTCCTGGGGACGTACCGGGCCCTCTTCGGAATGGGCGATGACGAGGCGGTCGTCATCGGAGGTGAACAGGGCCGAGTCGACGAACCGGCCCGGGAACCGAAGCGTGGACTCGACGCGGCCACGGCGGTCGACGATCTGGACAACGGCGACGCCGTCATGGTCGCCACCAGTGACCGCGAGCCGTTGCCCATCGGACGTCCAGTGCATGAAGCTGATCCACCCGCCGAGGTCGACCTGGAAGCCGTCTGGACCGCCGTCCACGTCGTACACGGGCAGGACCGGGTCCGTGCCGAAGAACTGGTCGTCGGAGATGGCGGCGACGAGTTCACTGTCAGGGCTAGGGGCGAGTCCCACCGGGTCGCTCGACGACCCCAGCTGCACGCCGAACGCCGTGGCCGCCGCCGCATCGGCGTCGCTGCCGAGCGTTCGCTCTCGCTGCCAGGTGGCGATGTCCCACACGGCAATGCTGCCCTCGCCGCTTGTCGCGAGCAGATGGCGCCCGTCGGGCGTGAACGCGGCGGCGCCGTACTTGAACCCTGCCGCCGGCAGCGTCGCCACCTCCGAGGTGGCGTCGAGACCCACCCGCCAGATGATCGCGGTGCCGCCGAAGGTGCCCGTGGCGATGCGGGTCCCGTCGGGCGAGAAAGCGACGCCACCGAAGCCGGCGCGGGTGTCGTCGGCAGTCAGTGTCATCATTTCGCCGCCACCGCCTTCGAACAGTGCCCAGAGCTTGGTCGTACCGTCGCTACTGGCGGTCGCGAGCACGGCGGAGTCCGGGCTCCACGCAACGGGGCCGACCCAGGACTTGTGCCCGGGCAGCGCCATCTGCTGCTGACCGGTGTCGGCGTCGTGCACCTGTACCGCACCGGCGTCACTGCCAATGGCGATCAGTTCGGCGTCCGGGCTCCATGCCACGTCTGTCAAGCTCCCGAGACCGGCCTCCAGGCCGGCGACCTGCCGCCCGCTGGCGACGTCGAGGATGGCGCCTGACGACGAGGAGATCACCGCCATCCTCGTCCCGTCGGGCGAGAATGACAGCGTGTGGGCTCCTGGCCAGGCGAGCTCCTTAATCACAGATTCAGTCGTGACGTCGACCACGCGGACGACGCCACCGTGGTCGTCGGGCCATGCTGCGGCGAGCAGTCCCCGTCGGTGGTGAACGACGGGCTTTGGGCGCCGCCCTCGCTACGGACGACCTGGCGCACGTCGCCGGTGCCGGCGTCGAGGAGCTGGAGGGTGCCGTCACGACTGGTGGTCGCGATCAGCGTCCCGTCCGGGCTGTCGACCGCCTCCATGGCGTCGGCTGGGAAGACCCGGATCGTGCGACCGGTCGCGACATCCCGCCGCTCGACGTCGCCGGTGCTGCGACCGACGGTTAGCACCGCCTGCCCGTCGGAGGTCCAGTCGACCGCCCGGCCGGTGTCGTTGAATCGGCGTTCGATGCGCAGGTCGGTGACCGCCTCGTGGAGCGCCTGCTCGATGTCCCGCCGGACCGGGTCGACGTCGGAGCCGGCCTGGTCGAGCGCGGCGAGAGCGAGCAGGGCACTGCGTTCGGGGTCGATGTCGACGTCGGCCATGGCCGTCGCGGCCACCCCCCGGACGCCGGCCCGCCGGCGCTCGGTGCGAGCGTGGTCCGCCTGCCGGATGGCGACCGACCCGGCGATGATCGCAGCGACGACGAGGAGCCCGCTGACGACGAGCAGCCGGCGGAGGCGGCGGTTCGACCTCGTGTCCTTCGCCGTTCTTGCTTCGAGCGCCCGACGTTCCGAGCGATCGTGCTCCTCGGAGGCGTTGAGGAACAAGTGCTCGAGCTCCGTGAGCTGCGGGCTCGTCTGCTCACGCCACTCCAGGGCGGTTTCGAGGCGGGCGCCGCGGTAGAGCTCGGTGTCGGGACGGCCCAGCGTGTCCCAGCCATCGGCGGCGGCACTGACGTGGCGAAGGATGCGCTGACCAGCGACGTCCTCGTCGAGCCAGCTCCGCAGCCTGGGCCACGCCCGGGCCAGCGCCTCGTGGGCGACCTCGAACGATCCCTCCTCCGCCGTGACGAGGCGGGCACGGACGAGGAGCCCGACGACGCGCTCGCGACCCACGTCACCGAGCAGGCTGCGGCTGGGGACACGGCAGCGCACCGGGTCGCCGTCCAGTGACGGTGTGACGAGGCGGAGGAGCACAGCGCGCAGCGATGCCCGCTCTTCGGCCGTGAGGCCGTCGTAGAGCCGGTCGGCCGAGCGGGCGACCGCACCCCGGATGCCGCCGCTGGCGCGGTAGCCCTCGACTGTCAGCGTGCTGCCCTCGCGTCGCCGCCACGTCTCCACGAGCGCGTGGGAGAGCAACGGCAGACGCGCCTGGCTCGCCCTCGCGAGTCACGTACGAGCAACTCGACCAGGCCGTGCTCGAGGCGAAGGCCGGCCAGCTCGCGCGGGCTGCTCGATCGCCTCGCGGAGCGCGTCCCCGGTCAGCGGGCTGACGAGGTGCAGGCCCTGCTCGGCGAGGCGGCTGAAGCCGACATGGCTGCCGAGCCGCCGAGATGGTCGCTGCGGATGACGAGGACGACGAGGCGCCGCCATCGGCGTGGCGTGGCCAACGACCGCCGCACAGATCGCCGACGTGGCCTCGGGCGTCGTGTCGAGGGCGAACAGTTCCTCGAACTGGTCGACCACCCGCACTGGCGCGTCCTCGGTCGTGGCGCGGCATCTCGGCCAGCGCGTCGCTGTGGATCGGCGCCCGGCGACGAACACGATCGGCGATCGGCCCGGACGCCGCAACGCCGGGACCACACCGGCGCGGACCAGCGACGACTTGCCGCAGCCCGACGGCCCGGCGACGACGAGCAGCGGCGTGGAGCGGAGTCGCTCGAGACAGGCCGCCGACCTCGGCGTCGCGACCGAAGAAGGTGTCGGCGTCGGCTTCGTCGTACGGAGGCCAGCCCCTTGTAGGGGCACGTCGGCGCTGACGCGCCAGCGGCTCGGCGGACGACCGAGCGTCGACGTCCTGGCGGAGGATCGCCGCTTCGAGTTCGACCAGCTCCGCGACCGGGGTCGATGCCGAGCTGCTCGACGAGGACGCGGCGGGCCCGGGCGAGCGACCGCAGCGCGTCGCCCTGGCGCGCACAGCGGTACTGGGCGAGCGCGAGGATCGCCCAGCGACGCTCCCGCAACGGCTCGGCGTTGACCAGCGCTTCGGCGTCGGCGCGCCACCTCGCGATGCTCGCCGGCGTCCAGGCGGGCGTCGAGCCAGCTCCTCCTCGACGCCGCGACGCAGCTCCTCGAGCCGGGCCGCCTCGCTGCTGCGCCGGCGGCCACCCGTCGAAGTGCGTCGAGCGGCGACCCGCGCCACAGCGCCAGGGCCTTGCCGAAGTGTCGCCGCCGCCCGATCCGGTTCGCCGGACGCGGTCAGCGCCCGGCCCCGCTGGACGAGCGCTCGAAGCGGCGGGCGTCGATCTCGTCGTCGTGGAGGGTGAGCCGGTAGCCGCCGGCGGTGGTCTCGATCGCCGTCGGGGCCCAGCACCTTGCGGATCCGGGCGATGCAGATCTGCACCTGTTTGGACCACGAACCGGGCAGTGAGTCGCCATACATGGCGTCGGCCAGCTGGGCCGGTGACACAACGGTTCCATGCCGTATGGCGAGCACGGCCAACACGGTCCGCTCACGCGGCCCTAGCGACCCCCCTCCGTCGACCTCGATCGGGCCCAGCACACCAACGGCCACGGCCGTGATTGTGGGGTTCGCGCCATGCGGGTAAACGCGTGGATACCGAATGGATACCGGTGGGACCGTGAGCGGAAACCGGGCGTCGCCATGCTCGCCGGACCGACCCCCGTCAGGAGGAGCACCGATGAGCACTACCTTCAACCACGGCTGTCCACCGCCGCCGTGTGCATCGCCTTCGCCGCCACGGCGATCACCGCCTGCGGCGACGAGGGCGCCACTGCGTCCTCGAGTGAGACGACCGGGCCGTTCGTCAGACGCGCCGCCGTCGACAACATCACCCACCACGGCCGCTGCGCCGACGACGTCCGATGCAGGACCAACGACCTCCACGACTCCGCCTTCAACCGCCGACGACATCGGCGCCAGGAGGCTGCTGCGGTGTGCCGCTACGGCGCGGCGATACCGTCGGTACCGGCCCGGAAGCGGTGGGTTGGGGGGCGTTCGTCGCCGCTTGGCGCGACTGCATGATCGGCTTCCCTCGTTCGCGTCCATCGACCTCCCGGCTGACCTCCGCACACCCCCCGTCGACGTCCCCGCGGTGATGCGGCAAGCGGACGGGCTCCTCGCCCGAGCCGAGACCGCGGCGGCAGCCGGCGACGACGCCACCGCCGACGGCTCGATCGGCGAGTACCTCTCGCTGCTCGAGCATGCGCCGCGCTCGTCACCGTCGGCGGCGCAGAGTGCGGCGACCCCACCCGCGCGCAATGCATCGCTCAACGTGCCGATCCCGGACGTGCATCAGGTCTCCACGGGGTTCGGGTCGGTGTGGCCAGCCGGCAGGCCGCCTGGGGCAACGTCGTCCGCGTCGACCCGGCGTCCGGTGGGGTGTTGGCGACGATCGACGTCGGAGCCACTCCGGTCAGTCGCAGCCCGCCGACGGTCGCATGATCGTCCGCACCTCGGACGCCTACGTGGCGATCGACCCCGCCACCAACACGTGGTGGCGACCTCCCGAAGCCTGACGTCGGGCCCGCCGCCAACCGCAGCTGGGCCGTCGACGGGGCGATGTGGATCTGCGACGGCCAGCGCCTCCATCGCTTCGACCGCGACGTTCGCAGCTGACGGGCACCGTGATCGAGGTCGGCATCGACTGCGGCAACGTCTTCGCCACACCCGACCTCGTCGTGGCCTGGAACTACAACGAGGACCCAGGCCCATCCGGCATCGCCGCCGCTGTGTTCATCGACCCGGCGACCAACCAGGTGCTCGCCACCACGCCGCTACCGGCCGACGCCACGGTGCCGATCGTCCTCGACGACGCGTCTTCTTCCCCGGCAGCATGGCCACGACCAATGCCGTCGTCGATCGGTCCACTTGGACAGTCACCGCCACGCCCGACTATGGCCGTGAGCTCGGCAACGGCCCGACATTCGATGGACGGTCGATCTACGTCATCGCCGACGACAAGGACGTCTTGGTGATCGACGCCCGCACCTACGAGCAGACCGACGTCATCGAGCCGCTGACCATCTTCGACCACCTCAACGCCCTCGCCGTCGGACCGGGCGCGCTCTGGGTCGCCACCGGCAGCACCGGCATCCTCCAGCGCTTCGACATCCCCTAACCGACGAACCGGCCCTGGGGGCGCGCCGCATTGGCAGCTGGCCGCCGGGCTAGACGAGTTTGCTGATGACCAGGGCGATGAGCGCCATGGCCAGGAGCACGATGGCGAGTGCCGCGAGGCCGTCTCGGGCCGCTCCCTTCCGGGCAACACGCTCCGGCTCTTCGTTCATGTGTGGTGGTCCCCCTTCCTCGATCTGGTCACTCGGAATTGTCGATCAGGACCGCACGGCTTTCAACCTCGGCGCAGAACGCTGACCGCTCCTCCTGCGCACCTGGTGTCTTTGCCGTCCCGAGTCGGAGCTCAGCCGTGCGAGCGCGCGGGCAGCGGCGTTGGCGCCGCACATCCCATGGGCTCCGGCTCCGGGCGGCGTCGACGCGGAGCAGAGGTAGGTACCCGGAATGCCGGTGAAGTACGGATCGACCGCGAATCGTGGTCGGAACAGGAGCTGTGTCAGTGAGGACGCGCCGCCGATGATGTCACCACCGACGTAGTTCGGGTTGCACACCGACATCTCCGTCGTGGAGCGCACCGCGGTGCCGATGATCCGCTCGCGGAAGCCGGGGGCGAAGCGCTCGATCTGAGCGATGATGGCCTCGGTTGCGTCGCCCGCGTAAGCGTTCGGCACGTGCGCGTACGTCCACAACGGGTGGACGTTGCCGACCGACCGGGTCGGGTCGGCAAGATACTGCTGGCCGACGAGCACGAACGGTCGCTCCGGCATCGCCCCACGATGCACCGCCGCCTCGTTGCGGACGATCTCCTCGAAGCTGCCGCCGAGATGGACGGTGCCGGCGTCACGGGCCGCTGGAGCTCTCCACGGGACACCACCCTCGATCGCGAAGTCGACCTTGAACGCACCCGGGCCGTGTCTGAACCGGCGATACGAGCGGGCCACGCGGTCCGGAAGACGATCGCCCAGGATGTCGGCGGCCATCGACGGCGACACTTCCAGCATCAGCACGTCGGTCGGCGGGAGGTCGTCGACCGAGGCCACGCGCACACCGGTCTCGATCGTTCCGCCATGGCGCTCGATGTCGGCCGCCAGCGCGTCGGCGATCGCCTGCGATCCCCCTTCGGCCACCACCCAACCCTCGGCGTGCGCGCCAAGGATCAACATCAGCCCGATGGCGCTCGTCATGGGTCCGTCGAGGCGGGCGAACGCGTGCGCCGCCACACCGGCCCAGAGCGCCCGAGCCTCGTTCGTCCTCCAGAGCCGTGCCACCACGGTGGCCGGCAGCATCGCGCCGGCACCGAAGCGCGCCAACGTCAACGGATGGCGCGGGACCCTCAGGATCGGCTGGGAGGCGTCGGCGAAGAGCGCGTCGAAACGAGTCGCCGGCCGCTCGAAGAGGTGACGCCATCGCTGACCGTCGCGTCCGAGAAGTTCCGTGGTCCGATCGATCGATCGATGCAGCACGGCGACGGAACCGTCGTCCAGCGGGTGGGCGCAGTCGACCGCTGGTTGCAGCCATCTGAGCCGGCTCTCCGCGGTGAGGTTCAGTTCGGTGAAGAACGGCGACGCTGCCGCGATCGGATGAACGGCCGAGCAGTGATCGTGCAGCAAGCCCGGGATGATCATCTCCGAGCTGCGCGTTCCACCGCCGATCACATCGCTCGCCTCGAGCACGGTCACGTGAAGACCGGCGCGGGCCAGCCGCGCCGCGGCGGCGAGCCCGTTCGGGCCGCTGCCGACGATGATCGCCGAGCTCACGATGTCATTGGAGGCTCGCGCCTGAACTCACACTCGGCCCCCGTTGCCGGGATAGGCAACGCCCGGCGCCACGTATCCCGGGAGAGTCCACGTCACCGTGTGGGGGATCGGGCCGTTGGGCAGCCACGGCTGCTCGTTGTAGGCGTCGTCGTTGTGGTACCAGCCCTTCTCGACCGTTCCGAGCGCGGCGTCGATCACCCGGTACTGCACCTTCTTGCTGAACGCCGGCTGCGACTCGGTCCACGCGACGATCACGTCGCCCGGTTCGTAGTGGCATCGCTCCTGCAGCGCCTCGATCAGGCGCTCGTCGAGGCAGTGTCCGTCACCGAAGTTCCAGCCCGTGAGGACATTGCTCACGAACTCGCCCTCCCGTTGGATCCGGTCGTCGAGTCCGTCGGTGTGCCGCATGAGGGCCGAGATGTGCATTCGTCCCATGGGATGCATCATGCGGAACGCGACCGCCTTCTGGATGAAGATCTCGGAGATCTCGTTGCCGAAGAGCGGATCGAGCTGGTCGATCTGGTTGTCGGCCGCCTTCACGATTCGCTCGTTGATCCGGTCTTCCATCTCCTTGTTGCGGAACGAGAACGTGCCCGCCGCCCAGTTCCCGGCGTACTGCTTCATCCCCACCAGGAACGAGACGTACTGCGGTCGAAGCGCTCCGAGGATGATCGGTGCGAGGGCGACGCAGACCACGATCGCCAGCAGGACCGGGTTCATGTCGCTGACCGCATAGCCCTCGCTCGGCGGGAAGTTGGCGAACAGGAACGCGACAACGAACATGAAGAACACGTTCCACTCCAACGGCACCGCCAGCGGGATGGTGGAGATGATGAAGGTGTGGAGCATCCAGATCGAGATGATGGCGATCCAGGTCATCCACGGCCACGGCGAGAACAGCAGCACGAGCGGCATCACCAATTCGCAGGTGGTGCCGCCGATGTGGGCCAGCGCGTGGGTGACCTTCGATGGCCGGAGGTCGTTCGGGTAGTCCTTGACCGTCGCCTTGCGGAATCGGTCGCGACACCATCCACGGCGTGTTCTGGACCATGATCGCCACCGTCGACGAGAAGCCGTGCTGCAGCTTGGAGAAGCCGGCCCCCATCCAGATCACCACGATGCAGATCTTGGCGGCGACGATCATGTCGACGAAGTTGCTGAACAGCCCGAAGTACAGCATCGTCGGGACGTACTGCTCGGAGCGTGCCGACAGGAACACGATCTTGTCCCGGAGGCCCATCAACACGATCAGGCAGCAGTAGGTCACCAGCGCCCATTGCGGCATCACGCCGGCCGAGTCGGCGGGCAGCCCGTCGACCTGTTCACCGGACAGGAACATCATCATGACGAGCCAGAACACGATGAGCTTGTAGAGGCCGGTGTCCCACGGTGTCCGTCGGTTTCCCTTGGTGAACGGTACGTGATTCGGGTACGGGGGGACCCGCAGGGTGTCGTTCTGCCACCAGTACAGGACCCCGCCGATGGGCGGATCGAAGTGGAACGCCAACGGGCCGCATGTCGCGGCGAGCCCGAGGATCTCCAACAGGATCGTCCAGACCATCAGCTTCTGGTAGAGGATCGGTTCGTCCCACCAGCCGGCGATGTTGTCGAACTCGAGACCCGCGGTGAAGGCGCCGGCGAAGATCAATCCGAACAGTGCGTAGAAGAAGATCTTCCACACGTAGAAGTTGATCGTTTGCTTCGGGGTGCCGAAGCCGTACTCCACCCAGTGGAGTTGCAACATCTTCATCCGCTGCATGAACGGGATCTTGGCGAACTCGTCGAGTTCAACGGGAGGGAGTTCTGCGGTTCTGTAGCCCATGGTTTCGCTACCTTCTCACGCGCTTTGCCCAGGAACGCAGCCGGCGTTCCACGTCGAAGTAGTACTCATCCTCGTCTTCCGTCCTGGTGGACACGATCTTCCCCGTGAGCCGTGCCAATTCCCGTTCACGAACCCGCTGGCGCTTCCACTGCTTCTTCTTGTTCTTCCTGCGCAGTCGCTCGATGTGGTCCTCCTCGGTCTCCGAGGTGCCACGCAGGTAGGCATCCTCGATCTCGTCGAGGCGTTGGAGCGCCTCGGCGGCGGAGAGCTCGAGCAGGATCTGGCCCCGCGCCATCAGGTACATCCGATCGGCGTACTTCAATGCCTTGTGGGCATGCTGCTCGACGATCAGCGCCCCCGTGCCGCGTTCGTCGGCAGCCGTCCTCACCGCGCCGAGGAGTCGGTCGACGACCTTCGGTGCCAGCCCGAGCGACAGCTCGTCGGCGAGCAGGAGCGACGGGTTCCGGCTCAGCGCCCGGGCGAGGGCCAACATCTGTTGCTCGCCGCCCGAGAGCATCCCGCCGCGCACCGACAGCCGCGGTTCGAGCTCGGGAAAGAGCGCCAGGGCGCCTTCGACCGAACCGCCACCGATGCGCAGGTTGTCGCGGGCCGACATCTTCGTGAACACCAGTCGTTCCTCGGTGACCAGCCCGATGCCACCGTCGCGGACCCGTCGATCCATCGCCGTGAAGGTCGGCACGTTGTTGAACAGGACGATGCCGTCGACCGGCGCGAGCTCGCCGGCGATCGTCAGCAGCGTCGTCGACTTGCCCGCTCCGTTCGGGCCGAGCAGGCAGACCACTTCGCCGGGCTGGACCGTGAGGTTGACCGCTCGAACCACCTCTCGACCCAGGTATCCGGCCTTGAGGCTGCGCGTCTCCAGCAGCGGGGCCCTCACGACGCACCACCTGCGACCGGTGCCGGCGACGGTGCCGCAGCCGGCTGGCCATCCGTTCGGGCATCCGGTTCGTCGTCGCTGCCGTCACCGAGGTAGGCCGCGATCACCGCCGGATCGGAGTGGACCTCCTCGGGGGAGCCTGTCGCGATCAGCTTCCCGAAGTCGAGGACGATCACCTGGTCGCAGACCCCCATCACGAAGTTCATGTCGTGCTCGACGACGAGGATCGCCATGCCCCATTCGTCGGCCAAGCGGCGGACGACGCGGGCCAGCTCGGTGCTCTCGGTCGAGCTGAGGCCGGCCGCCGGCTCGTCGAGCAGGAGCACGCTCGGGTGCATCGCCACCGCCCGGGCGATGGCGAGGAGACGTCGCTTTCCGTAGGACAGGTCCTGCACGTCGCGGTGCAGGTCCTCGTCGAGGTCGAACTCGGTGATGGCCCGCACCACCTCGGGTGGGAGCGGTGGATTGACCGGCCAGACCAGGTCGAAGAGGTACGACCGGAAGTCCTGCGGGTCGGCGGCCACGCTGAGGTTCTCGAACACCGTCGAGTCCTCGAACAACTCGAGCGACTGGAACGACCGGGCCAAGCCGGCCCGGGCCCGCTTCACCGCCGGCTGCTTCGACAGGTCGCGATCGTCGAGCCGCACCCGGCCCTCCGCCGACGTGAATCCACTGATGGCGTCGATCAGCGAGGTCTTGCCGGCGCCGTTCGGGCCGATCAGCCCCGTGACGGTGCCGGGCTCGAGTCGGAAGCTCACGTCATCGACGGCGACCACCGCCCCGTAGCGCACCGTCAGGCCCTCGACGGTCAGTGTCCGCGCTGGGACCCGGGACTGCCGGTCGACCTCGGCGCGAGGATCGGCGACATCGGCGAGGTCGATCGTGTACGGGCGGCTCCACTTCCTCATCTTCTTGATCTGGCGCGACATCCTCACCCACTCGGCGGCCACTCCGTCCTTGTAGATCACGAGCGTGAGCAGGATGCGCGATGCCGCTGATCAGCTGGATCCACCTTCCGACGCCCTCCCAGGTCGTCTCGAGGATCTCCTGGTTGATCCCGGCCGTGGCCAGGGTGGAACCGACGAACGCGCCCAGCAGCTGGCCGACCCCGCCGAGCAAGCGCCAGGCCGACGTAGGTGATCGAGGTGAAGTTGCTGAACGACTGGTAGCTGATGGAACTGAGCCGGAACGCCAGGACGATGCCGCCCAAGCGCGGCGATCGCCGACGCGAACGAGAAGGCGAAGAGCTTGGCGACCATCACGTTGATGCCCAGCGCCGCCGCCGCCCGTTCGTTGGTCCGGACGGCGATCAGTCGACGGCCGCTGCGGCCACGTCGCACGTTGGCGACCACCACGACCGCCAGCATCGTCATGGCCAACACGAAGATCCCGTAGCGCTCCGGGTGGTTGATCGACCCGATGTCGTAGCCGAAGAGGTCGGGATTCCCGACCTGGGTGCCCTGCACGCCGCCGGTGTAGTTGCGGTTCTTGAACAGCATCAGCTCGATGGTGGTTCCCAGCCCGAGCGTGACGATCGCCAGGTTGATCCCCCTGGTTCGCACCGCCGGGAGGCCGAAGATCAGGCCGAGCGGGACCGCAGCGGCGACGCCGGCCAGCAGCCCGAGCAGGAACGGGATGTCGAACACCGCGACCAGACGGCCTGCGACGTACGCACCGAAGCCGGCGATCGAGTACTGCGCGAGGGAGAGCTGTCCGGCGTACCCGGTCAGCACGACGATCGACAGCAGGACGATCGCCACCCCCAACGACACGGTGATGGCGTCGATCCACTTCGTCTCCTTCGTCACCATCACGAAGACGACGGCGCCGCACCCGAACAGCGTCCACGCCCACGGGATCCGACCGTTGCCGACCATCGGCAGCTTTTGCAGGTAGTGGTCGCGCAGCGGCAGCGACCGGCCCCGGAACACCAGGACCACGATGATCACCAGGAACGGCAGCGATGCTCCGAGGCCCTCCTGATTGCCGAACCGTCCCACCAGCGCCTGGCCGATGCCGATCGCGAACCCGGCTGCCGTGGCGATGGGGAACGATCGGAAGTCGCCGACCAACGCCGCGGCGAGCGCGGCCAGGATGAGCGCCGTCATCGCCGTCACCTGCAAGGTGATGATCGGGCACGACGAGGATCCCGGCGACGGCGGCGATCGCCGACCCCAACCCCCAGTTCAGCAAGGCGATCCGATTGGGAGACAACCCGATCGCGGCCGCCGAACGCTCGCTCTCCGACACCGCCTCGGTGGCGAGGCCGAACTGGCTCGATCGGTAGAGCAGCCACAGACCCAGCGCCGACGCGCTACCCGATGCCGAGCAGGATCAGGCGATCGACCGTGATCCCGACGTCTCCCCACAGCGTCACCCGGTCCGTCGGCAGCCAGCTGTCGACCTGATGAGGGTTGGAGCCGTACCGGATCACGACCGCCGCTTGGATCGTGATCAGCACACCGAGCGTGGCGATCACTCGGACCAGCGAGCTGGCCCGTCGCAACGGTCTCATGATCACCCAGTGGGTGAGCATCCCGAGGAAGGCCGACCAGGCAACGCCGACCACCGCCGAAGCCAGGAACGGCCAGCCGTGCTCGTTCTGCAACTCCCACTGCATGAAGACGCCGGCGATGGCCGTTGCGCCGAGCGAGAAGTTCAACACCCCGGTGCCGCGGTAGATCACGATCAGCCCCTGGGACGCGAACGCGTACAGGGCGCCCACGCCCAGCCCCAACAGCGCGAATCTGATGACCTCGTTCATCGTCCCCCTCTCGCCCGATCCCCCCACTCCGCGCAGTGAAACATCAGAGCGGTCGACGCGTTTCGGATGGTACCGCGTCGCACCTCGACCAGTTCAGTCGACGCTCCTGCCACTGATCAACCAATCCCTGCAGTGATCGGAGGACACGCGAACGCCCGCGGGCGGCCCACGCGTCGGGTTGCGGACATCCGATGTGTTGTGCTCTATTGTCGGTGGTCGGTGCGCATCCTGCGCCCGCTGATCGCAACTGGGGGGAACATGATGTCCACGTCGGGTGAACCGCGTTCGATTCGACATCGGCGTCCATGGCGGACGCACGCTGGCGCTCCTCGCCGTCGTCGGCCTGGTCGCCGCGGCCTGTGGCGACGACGGGGACGACGGCGCCGCTGCGACGACGACTGAAGCACCGGCGGAGACCGAGGCACCGGCAGAGACTGAAGCACCGGCAGACGACCGAGGCACCGGCGGACACCGAGGCACCGGCGGAGGCACCGAGCGGCGATCCGATCAAGATCATGACGGTCACCACGCTCAACGCCGCCGGGCCGACCTACGAGAACATCGCCAACACCGCGGAGGCGTATGCCGACTACATCAACGCTCGCGGTGGGATCGCCGGCCGGCCGCTCGAGGTCACCGTCTGCGACGAGCAGTTCGACCCGGCCGTGGCGACGACGTGTGCTCGGCAGGCCGTCGAAGAGGGCATGGTGTCCGTCGTCGGATCGTTCACGTTCTTCGCCGAGTCGATCGTGCCCGTCATCGCCGAATCCAGCATCACGTGGTTCGGGGCATGCTGCCCGATCACGCCGTCCGAGCTGACGAGTCCGTACTCGTTCAACATCGGGAACCAACCGATGTACGCGGTCGGGGCGGTGAAGAAGGCGGTCGACGACGGCTGCGAGAACATCAACGCCGTCATCATCGACGGCGCCCAGATCTTCATCCCGCCGATGGAGAACGCGATGGCGAACCTCGGGAAGACCTTCGGCGACGTCATCATCCTGCCGCCGACCGCCCAGGACTACTCGGCCGAGGTGGCCCAGGCGACGAGCGGCGCCGACTGTGTGATCGGCATCATCTCCGAGACGCCGTACATCACCTGGAACACGGCGTGGACTCAGTCGGGCACCGAGGCTCGCCAGTACGGTCCACAGGGCAACCTCAACGAGGTCTCGGCCGCCGGCAACGAAGAGGCCACCGACGGCGACATCATCGTCGGCATGTACCCGGACATCTCGACCGATCCGTGGTCGGAGTACCGGGTCGCCCTCGACGAGGCCGGGCTCGACACCACCGCGCTGGACTACAACTCGCTCGGCGGGATGGGCACCTGGGCTGCCTTTGTCGGGTTCACCCAGATCGCCGAGACGATCGAGGGTGACATCACGGCCGAGTCGTTCTTCGAGGCGGCGTCGAACACGTCGAATCTCGACCTGAACGGCATGGTGCCGGTGCTCGACTTCACCCAGGAGTGGACCGACGGCCTCGAGGGCTACCAGCGCCTCTTCAACCGGAGCGTCGTCTACAGCCAGCTCGAGAACGGCAAGGTGGTTCCGCTGACGACCGAGTTCGAGGACGTCGGCGACTTGGCCCTCCCGCCCAGCTGATTCTCCGGCCTCCGGCTCGACTCACCGCACCATCGCCAGCGTGCGGTGAGTCGAGCCAGCCTTACGACACTGCTCGATCGCTGTCGTTCCAGTACCGAGCCCGCACCGACTTCTTGTCGGGCTTGCCGACCGGGGTGAGCGGCAGCGCATCGACGTAGTCGATCGACTTCGGCGCCTGCTGCGAACCCTTGGCGTCCTTCACCAGTTGTTGCAGCTCTCGGGTCAGCCCGTCCGAGGGTTCGTGGCCGGGCCGGAGCACGACGACGGCCTTCACCGCTTCGCCCCACTTGTCGTCCGGCACGCCGATGACCATGACCATGCTGACGGCAGGGTGCGTGCTGATGACGTCCTCGACCTCGCGGGGGAAGACGTTGAAGCCGCCGGTGATCACCATGTCCTTGGTTCGGTCGACGATGTACAGGTAGCCGTCGTCGTCGAAGCGGCCGACGTCGCCGGTGTGCAACCAGTCGCCCGACAGCGCTTCGCTGGTCTCCTCGGGCAGGTCTTTGTACCCGGTCATCACCAGCGGACCCCGGGTGCAGATCTCCCCCGACTCTCCCGGGGCCACCGGTCGGTTGTCGGTGTCCAGCAAGGCGACGTGCATCCACGGCACCGGGCGGCCGCACGAGGCGAGGCGGTCGGGGCGGGCGAGATCGTGCTCGCCCTTCTTCAGGTGGGTGATGACCATCGGCGCCTCGGTCTGCCCGTAGAACTGGAAGAAGATCGGTCCCCAGTCCTCCATCGCCTGAGCGAGCTTGGCCGGGCTCATCGGTGACGCCCCGTAGAAGATGGTCTCCATCGACGACATGTCGGCCGTCTCGTACCGTGGATGCCCCTGCAGTGCGTACAACATGACGGGGACGATCAGCGTCGCCGTGATGCGATGCTCGGCGACCAGGTCGAAGAAGCCGTCCGGGTCGAACGACTCCATCACATAGAACGCTCCGCCCGAAAGCAGCACGGGCGCGACGAGCGACATCGCTGCGTGCGAGAGCGGCGTCGCGATCGCGATCCGCAGTTCGTCGGGGAACTCCCACTCGGCCATCTGGATCCACGTCATCGCCTGCCACACGCGATGGCTCATGAGCACACCCTTTGGCCGTCCGGTGGTGCCGCCGGTGTAGACGATGGTGCACAGGTCATCCGGAAGCACGTCGGGGGCGACGAGCGGAACCGGCTCGAACTCGTCGGCGAGCGCGAGGTAGTCCTCGCCGACGTCGTTGGGTCCGAAGCCGAGGAGCGTGAGATCCGGATACTGCTCCTTGATCTCGCGTGCACGTTCAGTGAAGTTGTCGGCGTCGAACACGAGGCAGTCGATCTCGGCATCGCCGATCACGTAGGCGTGGTCGGCGAGCGAGCCCATCGGGTGGAGCGGCGTCAGCACACAGCCGTTGACGAGCGACGCCGTCAGGTTCGTGAGCACTTCCGGACGGTTCTTCGAGAGCACGGCGAGGCGGGTCCCGCGCGTCACGCCCCGCGCCAGCTGGGCCTGGATCAACTGGCTGGTCCGTCGTCGAATCTCGGCATACGACGCGACCCGCCCGGCGAGATGGATGCACGGCGCGTCGTCGTGGGTGGCGAGGCTCCGAACGATGAGGTGGGGTAGCAGCGGCTGGTCGTGGAGCGGCGAGGTCACCGTGGCACAGTAGTTCGCAGACATCTGACGTTTCCTCGTGCTGTTGGGAGGCCGCCCATGTCCGAGTCACCCACCGAGCCGGCCGGACCCGATGTGTTCGAGGTGATGTCGACGTGCCGCGCCATGCGCCGGCTCCGGCCCGATCCCGTGCCCGACGCCGTCGTGCGACGTCTGGTCGAGGCTGCGAACTTCGCGCCGTCGGGACGCAACCTCCAGCGCGCTCGCTGGATCGTCGTCCGAGATCCCGAGCAACGTCGCCGCATCGGGGACCTCAATCGGCGGGCGAGCTTCGACCACGCCACCGCCGAACGCGACGCTGAGCGCGAGTTGCCGCACCACGACGGCAAGCGCCGGCGACGCATGTGGGACGCCGTGCTCTGGCAGGCCGAGCACATGCACGAGTCGCCGGTCATCATCGTCGCCTGTTGCATCATGGACGATGCGGAGCAGGATCCCGGCCGCTACGCCAGCTCGATCTGGCCCGGCGTCCAGAACCTGTTGCTGGCCGCCCGGGCGTCGGGACTCGGGGCGGTGCCGACGACCTACGCGCTGGCCTTTCGCGATGACCTCGAGGCGGTGCTCGAGCTGCCGGAGCATGTCCGCGTCCAGGCGGTGATCCCGGTCGGGTTCCCGCTGGGGCGCTTCGGGCCGGTGCGGCGGCTCCCGGTCGACGAGGTCCTGATGCGACGATCGATGGTCCAACTAGATCGAGAGACCGCCGTCGACGGGAAGCACGACACCGGTGATGTAACCGGCCTCCTCCGAGGCGAGGAAGCCGACGGCGGGACCCGCTTCGGACGGCGCCGAGAAGCGGCCCATCGGGATCTCCGCACGCAGCTCCTCGAGTCGGTCCTCCGGGATGGAGGCCACCATGTCGGTCTCGGCGTTGGGTGAGATCGCGTTCACCGTGATGCCGAACCGGGCGAGCTCCTTGGCTGTCGTGCGAGTGAAGCCGATGATGCCAGCCTTGGCGGCCGCGTAGTTGGCCTGGCCGACGTTCCCGTGCAGGCCGGTGTACGACGTGACGTTCACGAAACGGCCGTAGCCCTGCTCGCGCATCGTCGGGATCGCGGCGCGGGTCATGTTGAACGTGCCGGTCAGATGGACGTCGAGCACCGCCTGCCAGTCCGCGTCGGTGAGCTTCCACACGACGCGATCGCGCAGGATGCCGGCGTTGTTGACGACGACGTCGATCCGCCCGGTCCGTGAGAGGACGCGATCGACTCCGGCGGCGACCGAGGCGGCGTCGGCGACGTCGATCTCCAGCGCGATCACGCCGCCGAGATCGGTCGCCACCGCGGCGAGGGCCTCGGCGTTGACGTCGGCAACGGCGACGGTCGCCCCGGACTGCGCGAAGAACTGGCTGAGCGCGCGCCCGATCCCGCGAGCACCACCGGTGACGACGACGGTGCGTCCGGTGAAGTCGAAGGTGATGCTCACGCGCGTTCGAGGATGCGCACGACGCCGTTCGATCCGTCGACCTCGACGAGGTCACCGGTCCTTATCAACGATGTGGCACCCACAGCGCCGACGACGGCAGGGATTCCGAGCGCGCGCGAGACGATCATCGTATGGCTGAGCTCGCCGCCCATCTCCGTGACCATGGCGACGGCACCGACGAACAGGGGCATCCATCCCGGATCGGTGATCGGGGCCACCAACACCTCGCCCGGCTCGGTCGGGTCGTCGGCATAGGCGTCCATCACCACGCGGGCACGCCCGGTCGCGACCCCCGGGCTGGCTGCGGCGCCGGCGACCTCGTCCTGGTCACCGCCGTCGGCGATCGCGTCCGACTTGACGGTCCACTCCTCGACCGGGGGAACCTCCCCGGCGATCGCGAACAACGGCTCCTGGTACCGCAGCAGGTCGGCCTTCGCCGCCTGTCGGGCGTGCAATCGATCACGGTCGACGTCGCCGCCGAGCGCGGCGGAGCGGAACTCATCGAACGTGAGGAAGTAGATCTCGTCGGCCGACTCCAGCTTGCCGTCCTCGACCAGGCGTCGACCGATCTCGAAGGCGTCGAGCCGCATCTCGTTGATGGTCAGCACGCAGGTCGCCTTCGTCCGTTCGCGCACGCCGAGCCAGACCTTGCAGCGCTCGAGCCACAGATCGAGCTCCGGGAACGCGTCCCGGACACCGTCCTCGTCGAACCTCGCCAGCGCGGCCTGCCGGGTCGAGTCGGGATCGCGCTCGGCGCCACCTGCCCTGACAGCGTCGACGGCACGACGCAGGACGTCCGGCCGGATCTCCCATGACGGTGCCGCGATCTCCCACTCGTTCACGCCGCGGAATCCGTACTGTTCGAGCACCCGCCCGAACGCCGCTTCGAACTCGTCGCCCTCGAGCCCAGCAAGTGAGGCGACCGCCGCGCCGGCGTCGGCCGACTCGATCCCCCCGGTGCCCATCACCGCTTGCCGTCCGAGCTCGTATCCCTCGTCGCCGTAGACCTCCACCAGGCCCGCCTGCAACGACCCGAGGGCGACCGGGCTGACCGACGAACCGATGAACAGGCTGACGAAGTCGGACTCCATCAACGGCTGCATCGACTCGAACCGCGCCAGCAGCGCATCGTTCGAGCTGCGCGCCCGCAGCGCGCGACCCTCGACGCGACGAGCCTGGGCCGCGTCGTGCTCCCGTTGGACGCGTTCGAGCGGCGGATCGCTGAGAAAGGACGCTGTCGCAGCGGCGATCCGTTCACCGCGTTCCGCGTAGCCGTCCTCGTCGGGCGGCTCATACGGATCGAGCTTGATCCCGCCGGCGGCGAACAGGGTGCGATCGATGTCCTCCGGGCTCGTCCCCGGGGTGAGATCGGCGAGACGCCGGAAGGCCGAGATGTTGATGTAGAAACGTCCGCCGATGATCGGTGCGAACGTCGTCGGGCAGTCCGGCCAGTCCATCACGTCCCACGTCTCGGTGAACGAGCGTCGCCACCCGCGTTCGAGTGGCGGAAAGAACACCGTCGCCGAGAGCGGCGACACGATGTCGGGCATGATCTCGCCGGCATTGCCGCGCGTGAGCACGGGATAGTCCGGGTCGAGCGTCGTGTCGAACTCGTAGGTGGTCACGCAGCCCTCCCATCTGAACCCCGGTTAAGCCCAGGCCCCGACGGCGGATCGTAACGTCCAACGTTTCGTGGCGCGAACGCTCCTGCTACCGCCGGAGCGTGATGCTGGACCCACCGGTCTCGATCTCGGCGAAGCCGATCCTGGTCCCGGCGAGCAGGTCGTTGATCAGCTCCTCGGGGATCCCGTCGTCCTCGAATTGGTACGTGCGCGCGGCGGGTCCGGCGGCGTGCGTGGCCTCGACGTCCTGGAGTGGCACGAGATAGCGCCGCAAGAGCTCCTCGTCGCTCATCGTGCGATCGCCGTACTGCTCCTTGAGCTCGCGGATCGTCGGTTGCGGCGGCTCCCATGCCTGCATCTCTCGGCCCCGATCGGTCGAAAGCATCCGGTCGAGGACGTTCTCGTCAATGGGGGCAGGTGGCTCGCCCAGGTGGCCGAGGACGTACACGAACACCTCGTCGGGTATCGAGCCGTACCGTTCACCCGTGAGGACGTTCAACACGGCCTGGATCCCCATCAACTGCGAGAACGGCGTGGCCGAGATCGGGTGACCGAGATCCTCTCTGACGTGCACGATCTCCTGGAGTACCTCGTCGAACCGGTCGGACATGTCGTACTGGGCGAGTTGTGCCCTGAGTGTGCCGGTCATGCCCCCGGGAAGTTGGTGGTGGTACGGGAACACGTTGTACTCGTTGGGAACACCGATCAGGTGTCCTTCCTGTTCGGCGACGCGGCGCATGTGGGCGCCGACTCGTCGCACCCGGTCGACATCGACCTTGGTCGTGTAACCCTCCCAGCGCAGATTCTCGACGGTCTGTTCCGTTGACGGCACCGATGGACCGTTCGCCATCGGCCCGGATGCGGTGTGCAGCGCCTTGACCCCGGCCCCGACACCGATCAGGTAGTTCATCCCCGCCACACCGACCGTGTTGTGGCACTGCATCTCGACCGGGACGTCCCCGGCCGCCTCGACCAGCGCCGGCATGAGGGTCTTCGCCCGTTCCGGCTTCATGATGCCGGCTGCGTCCTCGACGTAGATCGCGTCGGTGATGCCCCAGCTCACGTACTCGCGGACCCGGTCGGCGAACCACTCGTCCGTGTGCACCGGGCTGATGCCGTACATGATCGCCGGCACCACCTCGCACCCGACGTCGGCGACCACGCGGGACAGCCGCTCCATCGCGTCCATGTTGTAGAGGCAGTCGTAGATCCAGAAGCTGTCGATGCCGTGCTTGGCGAGCGTCCGGATCCACAGCTCCATCAGGGAGTCGGGCGTCAGGCCGAACTTGGCGATGCAGTTGCTGCGCGACCCCGCTCGCAGCCGCGATGCCGGCAGCCACGATCGCCACACGTCGAGCCCGTCCCAAGGGTCCTCACGGTTGTACCGCATCATGCACTCGAAGATCGAGCTCCCTGTGAGGTCGACCACCCGGTAGCCAGCCTGGTCGATGTCTTCGGCGACGTCCGCAAGATGGGCGACCTTCATGCGCATCCCCCAGAGGCTCTGTTGGCCGTCGCGGAGTGTCTGGTCGATGATGTCGATCTCAGCCATCGGTCGGTTCCTTTGCGGTCGGGGTCGACGACACGGCGGGGAGGAGCGTCGTCTCGAGCCATCGGGTGTTGATCGCGTCGTTCCGGAAGTCGGCGTGCGACAACACAGCCTGGTGAAGCTCACGAGTCGTCTCGACGCCCTCGATCACGAACTCATCGAGCGCTTTCAGCGACGCCTGGATCGCCTCGGCGCGGTCGGCTCCGGCGACGATCAGCTTGGCGATCAGCGAGTCGTAGTACGGGGGGATCTCGTAGCCCACGAAGGCATGGCTGTCGACGCGGACATGGTCGCCTGTCGGTGGATCCCAGCCGGTGATCGTGCCGGGTGACGGGAGAAAGCCGTCGGCGACCGATTCAGCGTTGATGCGGCATTCGATGGCATGACCACGGATCGCCAGCTCGTCCTGGCCGAAGCTCAGCGGTTCGCCGGCGGCAAGACGCAGCTGCTCACGCACGATGTCGATGCCGGTCACCGTCTCGGTGACCGGATGCTCGACCTGAAGTCTGGTGTTGATCTCGAGGAACGAGAACTCGCTGCGATCGAGATCGACGAGGAACTCGACGGTCCCCGCCCCCCGGTAGTCGAGATGCCGCCCGAGAGCGACGGCGGCGTCGGCGAGACGTTGACGGAGATCGGCGGACAGCACCGTGGCAGGTGCCTCCTCGACAAGCTTCTGGAAGCGGCGCTGCGTCGAGCAGTCCCGGTCGCCGAGGTGGACGATGCCGCCGTGATGGTCGCCGAGCAGTTGCACCTCGACGTGCCTGGCATTCTCGACGTACCTCTCCACGTACATGCGCCCGTCTCCGAACGCAGCCGCGGCCTCGCCCGAAGCGGTCCCGAACATCGTTGCGAGCTCGCCCGGGCTGTCGACGCGGACCATCCCCCGTCCGCCGCCCCCGGCTGCGGCCTTGAGAAGGATCGGATAGCCGAGCTCCGCGGCGACGGCGAGCGCAGCGTCGGCTCCGCTCACCGCGTCGGAGCCGGCGCCCGTGGGGACACCGGCGGCGCGGGCGACGCGGCGCGCCTCGACCTTGTCGCCACCTCGCCGGATCGTGTCGGCGGACGGTCCCACGAAGATCAGCCCATGGGCGACGCATGCCTCGGCGAGCTCGGCGCGCTCGGACAGGAAGCCGTAGCCGGGGTGGACGGCGTCGCAGCCGGTGAGCAGCGCACCGGCGACGATCTGCTCGATGCGCAGATAGCTCAGGGTCGGGCTGGCGGGACCGATCTGGACGACGTCGTTGGCCAGCTGCGCGGCGAGCGAGTCCCGATCGGCCTCACTGACAGCCACGATCGCTTCGATGCCCTCGGCCCGGCAGGCCCGAACGATCCGCACGCCGATCTCGCCGCGGTTGGCGACCAGCACCCGACGCGATCTTGGTAGCGGGCGTCAAGTCGACGACCCGGACGGAGCGATCGCGAAGAGCGCTTGTCCTTTCTGAACCGCCACGCCGTTCTCGGCGTACACGGCGACGACCTCGCCGCTGACGTCCGCCTTGACGTGGTACATCAGCTTCATCACCTCGACGATGCACACTGTCGCCGACGCCTCGACGGTGTGGCCGAGGTCCGCGAACGGTGGGAGACCCGGCTCGGGCGAACGCCAGAAGATGCCGAACGTCGGCGACACGACGACGTGGGCGCCCGTCGGCGGCGGGCCCGCCGACGCCGTCGATGGTTCGGCCGATGGTTCAGCCGA
Organism: uncultured Acidimicrobiales bacterium; assembly: GCA_963813375.1. GTDB lineage: Bacteria > Actinomycetota > Acidimicrobiia > Acidimicrobiales > Ilumatobacteraceae > DASTFY01. The sequence continues at coordinate 42,152 of CAWEYT010000017.1, forward strand.
TGGTTCAGGGCTCACTGCTGCTGGCGCGACGGCGTCGTCACGCGTCGGGCGACCAGTCACCGGCGCGGCGTCGCGGGCGATCGGAGTGGGTGTCGCGGGCGGCGGGCTGGTCGGCGCGGAGGTCGACAGGTGGACGCGCAGGTTGCCCGAACGGACGTCGATCTCGGACCACTCCGACCGCTCGAACGCCTCGACGACCCGCCTGATCACATCCCGGGCGTTGCTCACATCACTCCTCGCTCACCACGTGCCACGTCAGAAATCATCCTACGTTTCGTGCGCCGCGTGCCGCGGTCGTCGTAGCGGACGGCTCGCCGGTACCGGACCGCTCCAGCGAGCGCCTGAGTTGGCGGGAGTCGCCGTTCGTGCGATCCTGAAGGGCTGTGGGCGTGCCCTCCCAGCCGTCGGACGCCGACAAACGAAACGTTGGAGGTTTGGAGTGAGCGTCACCTCGAAGGCGATCGACAGCATTCGGGCGATGATCCGCTCGGGCGACCTGAGCCCCGGAGACCAGCTGCCGCCCGAACACGAGCTGGCGGAACGACTGGGCGTGTCGCGCGGATCGCTCCGCGAGGCGGTGCGCGCGCTCACCCAGATCAACGTGCTCGACGTTCGGCGAGGTGACGGCACCTACGTGACCAGTCTCGCTCCCAGCGAGTTGTTGTCGGGCATGGTCTTCGCGATGGAGCTCCTGCAGTCGCAGGGGCTCGAGGAAGTGCTCGAAGTTCGCCGGCTGCTCCTCCCACCGGCGGCCGCTCTCGCCGCACAACGGGTGACCGAAGACCAGCTGGCCGAGATGCATGCCGTGGTCGATCAGCTCGAAACGGCCACCGATCCCGACGAGATCGCACACCTCCATCGCCGGTTCCAGGCGATGGTGGGTGAAGCCACCGGGAACGAGACCCTCAGCTCCATACTTCGCGCCCTGCAGCTCCGCGGCGAGAACATCCGGCGTGCGTGGCTCAGCTCCGATCCCACCCTTCGCGACGTCGCCCTCGCACATCAGCGGATGCTGCTCGACGCCCTGGAGCGGGGCGACAGCGACATGGCCAAGTCGATCGCCACCGTGCAGGTCGAGGAACGCCGTCGCTGGATCGAACGTCTTCGCTCCGGCGCGCCCGCGCCGCCCTCGATGATGGGCCGTCCGCTGATCCCGGAGCAGGTGTGAGGTCGATCGAGCTCGGCGCCCACGCGCTGCGGCAGGCCGGAGATACATCAATCTGATTTGATTGGATTGCGCCGATCGGGGTAGGTTCGGACGAGTGGAGCCGACCATCGCACGGGGCACCGAAGCCGACGCTCCGCCGGTCTTCGTGCGTCTGGCCGCGCATCCACTGCGGTGGCGCTTGATGCGAGAGCTGGTGCAGAGCGATCGAGCCGTCAAGGAGCTGACGATGCTGGTCGGCGAACCGCAGAGCTTGGTGTCGTACCACTTGCGTCTGCTCCGCGATGGAGGACTCGTGACCGCGCGTCGGAGCTCGGCAGACCGGCGCGACAGCTACTACGCCATCGATCTCGCCGCATGCCGCGCGGCACTCCGCGGCGCTGGCCACGCGCTGCATCCCGCGCTCCGACTGGCGCGCCGCCCATCAACCCTACGTGCGGTCGCGGCGCCGACCGCGGGTGCTCTTCCTTTGCACGGGGAACAGCGCGCGGTCCCAGATCGCAGAGGCGCTGCTCATACGCATGTCAGGCGGGGCGATCGAGGCGGCGAGCGCGGGGAGTCATCCGAAACGACTTCATCCCAACGCCGTCCGCGTCCTTCACAAGCGTGGAATCGACATCAGCGCCAACCGCACCAAGCACATCGACGAGTTCGTCGACCCAGCGGTTCGACACGGTCATCACCCTGTGCGACCGCGTTCGAGAGGTGTGCCCGGAGTTCCCGTCCGGACCCGAGCGTGTGCACTGGTCGCGTTCCGGACCCGGCCTCGAAGGTTCGACCGACCGTTCGTCGTACCCAGCGTTCGAGCGCACTGCGGTCGAACTCGAGACGCGCATCGACTTCCGGCTCCATCCTGCTCGCAGACAACTCAACCGGAGATCCGCACATGCCGAACGATGAGATCATCAATGTCCGATACATGGTCGAGGACGTCGAGGAATCGATCGCCTTCTACACCAAGTTGCTCGGCTTCGAGCTGCTTGACGAGCGCGGCGCCTGCGTTCGCCGATGTGAAGCGGGGCAACCTTCGTCTGTTGCTGTCCGGACCGAAGAGCTCGGCCGGCCGTCCGATGCCGGACGGCGCCAAGCCGGGCCCGGGAGGTTGGAACCGGATCCACCTCATCGTCGACGACATCGCCACCGAGATCGGACAGCTCCGCGACGCCGGCGCGTCGTTCCGCAACGACGTGGTGGAGGGTCCGGGCGGGAAGCAGATCCTGCTCCAGGACCCGTCTGGCAACGTCGTCGAGCTGTTCCAGCCCGCCGCTCGCTGATCGCTCGGCGGTCGGGCGACGCCGGCCGATCAAGCACGAACGGGAGTCATGATGACCGCCCGGTGGGGTTCTGAACGGTCAGCTCCACTCAAACGTCGGTTGGGCTTGGCTGACGCGGTGACGGTCGGCGCCGGGTCGATGATCGGCGCCGGTGTGTTCAGCGCTTGGGGCCCCGCGGCGAGCTCTGCCGGGACCGGCCTCCTCATCGGCCTCGTGGTCGCAGCAGGCGTCGCGTTCTGCAATGCCACCTCCTCGGCCCAGCTGGCCGCCGTGCACCCGGAGTCCGGTGGGACCTACGTGTACGCCCGCCGTCAGCTCGGGCCGTTCTGGGGACACCTCGCGGGATGGGGCTTCGTCGTCGGCAAGATCGCCTCCTGCGTCGCCATCGCGCTGACCGCCGGCGCGTACCTGTGGCCGGACCACGGGCGACTCGTCGGCGTCGCGGCGGTCGGCGCCGTCGCGATCGTCAACATCGGAGGTCTGACACGCACCGTCGTCATCACCAGGTGTTTGCTCGCCATCTCACTCGTGGCGCTCACCGCCGTCGTCATCGCCGGTTGGTCGAGTCCTACGACCTCGCTCGCGCGGCTCGCGCCGATCGACACGTCACCACCCGGCGTGCTGCGCTCCGCCGGGTTCCTGTTCTTCGCCTTCGCCGGCTATGCGCGAATCGCCACCCTGGGCGAGGAGGTCCGCGACCCGGCGACCACCATCCCCAAGGCGATCCCTCGCGCCCTGGCCGGCGTGCTGGCGCTCTACGCGATCGTCGGTGTCACGCTGCTCGCCAGCGTACCCATCGATGCGATCTCGGCGAGCGACGCACCTCTCGGCCTCGTCGTCAGCGCCTCCCGATTCGACCGGCTCACCCCGGTCGTTCGCGTCGGTGCCGGCATCGCGGCCCTCGGTGTCCTCCTCAACCTCGTGCCAGGCGTGTCACGCACCGTGCTCGCGATGGCCCGTCGCCGCGAACTCCCGCACTGGTTCTCGGCGATCGACGAGCGCCGCTCGCTTCCCGTACGCGCCGAGTTCGTCGTCACCGCTGTGGTCATCGTGCTCACCGCTACGTTCGATCTTCGAGGAGCCATCGGCTTCTCCGGCGTCACGATCCTCACCTACTACGCGATCACGAACGCCGCCTGCCTGACACTTCGCCGAGATCAACGCCGCTGGCCGCGCTGGATCGGCATCGTGGGGCTCGCCGGATGCGTCACCCTCGCCGTCATGCTCCCGCTCGCCGCGATCGTCACCGGCGCCGGCGTACTCATCGCCGGCATCGCCATCCGCCGCCTTGCCTCGGCACCCCGATGACGCATCACTCCACCACGGATGAGCTAGCGGTGCAACTGATCGAGGAGTGCTCGGACTCTGCTGTCGATCTCGTCGCGGATGGTGCGCACGACCTCGAGCGGTTGTCCGGCTGGGTCATCGAGTTGCCAGTCCTCGTAGCGCTTGCCGGGGTAGTACGGGCATGCATCTCCGCAGCCCATCGTGATGACGATGTCTGAGCGGCGGGCGCGTCAAAACCCGTTCATGGCGTCTGATCGGGCGAATGTCACCAGCTCCGGCGCCATGAACGACAGAGGGCGGAAAGGTGATCGTTTGCCGCGGCACCGTGGTGATCTCGACGGGCGCTGAGCGGTCGCGTACCGTCGTCGGCATGACGCCGGAGGAGATGGCCGACCTCGCGCACCTGCGCCGGGCGCGCGACCTCATGGACCGCGAGTACGCGGAGCCCCTCGACGTCCCGGCCATGGCGCGCGCCGCGCTCATGTCGCCGGCGCACTTCTCGCGCAAGTTCCGCGCGGCGTACGGCGAGACGCCCTACGCCTATCTCATGACGCGGCGCATCGAGCGGGCGAAGGCGCTGCTGCGCCAGGGGATGTCGGTCACCGACACCTGCATCGCCGTCGGTTGCACGTCGCTCGGCTCGTTCAGCTCGCGCTTCACCGAGATCGTCGGCGAGACGCCGTCGCAGTACCGCGCGCGCGACCACCGCGACCTCGAGGTCGTTCCGTCGTGCGTGAGCATGGTCGCGACGCGACCGCGGCGCACCCCGGTCACGGTCTGAGCGCGGCCGACCCCGCCGGCACCGAGCAGGATCGGAGAAGCACGCGACGGGTCGGTGCTCGTACGGTCGTCGCATGACAGTCACCGTCTCCACCATGTTCATCCCCGTCCACGACCCCGACGCCGCGCTCGGCTTCTACCGCGACGCGCTCGGCCTCGAGGTCCGCAACGACGTGGCATCCGACGGCTTCCGCTGGGTCACCGTCGGCGCCCCGGGGCAGGACGTCGACATCGTCCTGTCCCAGCCGCACGGCGGTCGTTCGCAGGCCGAGGGCGACGCCCTGCTGACGCTCGTGACGCAGGGTTCGCTGCAGGCCGCGATCTTCCGCTCCGACGACCTCGACGCCACGTTCGAGAAGGTCCGGGCGTCGGGCGCCGAGGTGCTCCAGGAGCCGGTCGTCCCAGCCCTGGGGCGCGCGCGACTGCGCGTTCCGCGACCCGTCCGGCAACCTCGTCCGCATCGCGCAGGCCTGACCATCGGTCGTCGGCAGGCCTCGATGCAGCGCGAGGAAGGACACGCGGACGCATGCGCCGCACGTTGCCGACAGCCACGACCTGATCCGCGTGCACGGCGCGCGCGTGAACAACCTCAAGGACGTCAGCGTCGAGATCCCGAAGCGCCGGCTGACGGTGTTCACCGGCGTCTCCGGGTCGGGCAAGAGCTCGCTGGTGTTCGGCACGATCGCCGCAGAGTCGCAGCGGCTGATCAACGAGACCTACAGCGCGTTCGTGCAGGGCTTCATGCCGACGATGGCGCGGCCCGAGGTCGACGTGCTCGAAGGGCTGACGACCGCGATCATCGTCGACCAGGAGCGGATGGGCGCCGACCCCCGCTCGACGGTCGGCACCGCCACCGACGCCAACGCGATGCTGCGCATCCTCTTCAGCCGGCTCGGGCAAGCCGCACATCGGCTCGCCCAACGCCTTCTCGTTCAACGTCGCCTCGGTCGCGGCGCGCGGTGCGATCACCGTCGAGCGAGGGCGGCAAGACCAGACGGAGAAGCGCGACATTCACCCGCCCGGCGGCATGTGCCCGCGCTGCGAGGGCACGCGGCTCGGTCACCGACTTCGACCTGTCCGCGCTGTACGACGACAGCAAGTCGCTCAACGAGGGCGCGCTCACGATCCCCGGCTACAGCATGGACGGCTGGTACGGCCGCATCTTCCGCGGCTGCGGCTTCTTCGACCCGGACAAGCCGATCAGCAAGTTCACCAAGAAGGAGCTCGACGACCTGCTCCACAAGGAGCCGACCAAGATCAAGGTCGACGGCATCAACCTGACCTACGCGGGGCTGATCCCGACGATCCAGAAGTCGTTCCTGTCCAAGGACGTCGACGCGATGCAGCCGCACATCCGCGCCTTCGTCGAGCGGGCGGTCGACGTTCACCACCTGCCCCGAGTGCGACGGCACCCGGCTCAGCGAGGCGGCCCGGTCCTCGAAGATCGAGGGGATCAACATCGCCGACGCCTGCGCGATGCAGATCAGCGACCTGGCCGAGTGGGTGCGGGGCCTGGACGAGCCGTCGGTGGCACCGCTGCTGGCGGCGCTGCGGCAGACCCTCGACTCGTTCGTCGAGATCGGGCTCGGCTACCTCAGCCTCGACCGGCCGTCGGGCACGCTGTCGGGCGGCGAGGCGCAGCGCACCAAGATGATCCGCCACCTCGGGTCGTCGCTCACCGACGTCACCTACGTCTTCGACGAGCCGACGATCGGGCTGCACCCCCACGACATCCAGCGGATGAACGAGCTGCTGCTGCAGCTGCGCGACAAGGGCAACACCGTGCTGGTCGTGGAGCACAAGCCGGAGGCGATCGCGATCGCCGACCACGTCGTCGACCTCGGCCCGCGGCGCCGGCACCGCGGGCGGCGAGGTGGTGTTCGAGGGCACCGTCGAGGGGCTGCGGGCCAGCGGCACCATCACCGGTCGGCACCTCGACGACCGCGCCTCCCTGAAGGACGTCGGTGCGGACGGCTCGGGGGCGCTGGAGGTGCGCGGCGCCAGCACGCAACAACCTGCAGGACGTCGACGTCGACATCCCGCTCGGCGTGCTGGTCGTCGTCACCGGGGTGGCCGGGTTCGGGCAAGAGCTCGCTGATCCACGGCTCGGTGTCCGGACGCGACGGCGTGGTGGCGGTCGACCAGAGCGCGATCCGTGGCTCGCGGCGGAGCAACCCGGCGACCTACACCGGACTGCTCGACCCGATCCGCAAGGCGTTCGCGAAGGCCAACGGCGTGAAGCCGGCCCTGTTCAGCGCCAACTCCGAGGGCGCCTGCCCCAACTGCAACGGCGCCGGCGTCATCTACACCGACCTGGCGATGATGGCCGGCGTCGCCACCGTCTGCGAGGAGTGCGAGGGGAAGCGCTTCCAGGCCGAGGTGCTCGAGTACACGTTCGGCGGCAGGGACATCAGCGAGGTGCTCGCGATGTCGGTGACCGAGGCCGAGCGAGTTCTTCGGCGCCGGCGAGGCGAAGACGCCGGCGGCGCACAAGATCCTCGACCGGCTCGCCGACGTCGGGCTCGGCTACCTCAGCCTCGGCCAGCCGCTCACGACGCTGTCGGGCGGCGAGCGGCAGCGGCTGAAGCTCGCCACGCACATGGCCGAGAAGGGCGACGTCTACGTCCTCGACGAGCCGACCTCCGGCCTCCACCTCGCCGACGTCGAGCAGCTGCTCGGCCTGCTCGACCGGCTCGTCGACGCCGGCAAGTCGGTCATCGTCATCGAGCACCACCAGGCGGTCATGGCGCACGCCGACTGGATCATCGACCTCGGCCCGGGCGCCGGCCACGACGGCGGTCGGATCGTCTTCGAGGGCCCGCCCGCCGACCTCGTCGCCGACCGCCCCACCCTCACCGGCAGCTACCTCGCGGCCTACGTCACCACCTGACCCGAGGCCCTCACAGCACCACGGCTCAGGGCTTCCGCACGCCCATCGTCATCACCTTCCGCTCCGAGCGTCGGCGGCGTCGACTCGATCGCGCTCCGAGATGAAGTGCGAAGCGACGCTCATCCGAGCGTCGGCGCCCGCGAGGAGCGTCATCGCCGTCGCCGGGTCACCTGCCTCGACCGCACGTCGAGCGAGCGCGTCGAGGGCGAACACCTCCACCGGTGCGTCGTCGTTTCGCCGTGCCTGGTGCAGGATCTCCTCCAGCCGGCGGGGCGCGTCGCGGACGCCGTCGGCGGACTCGACCGCTGCGAGCAGGCATTCACCGAGGAGCGCCTGCTCGCCGCCACCGGCCCGGCGATGCCATTCGGTTGTCTGTCGGAGCACGTCGCGGGCGTGGTCGACGTCGCCGAGCGCGCGAAGCACACGGCCGAGGTGGACGCGGGCGAGCGCCGCCATGCGCACGTCGCCCGTCGCTTCGGCTCTTCTCGATCGAGCGGGCCAGCGTCGCGGCGCCCGACGTCGTAGTCGCCGGCCTGGCACTGCGCTCGGCCAAGGCTCGCAACCTGATACGCCTCGGTCTGCTGGAAGCCCAGCCGGTGGGAGGTGTCGGCCGCGCGGGCCAGGTGCGCCACGGCGTCGTCGAATCGGTGCTGGAGTCGGGCCAGCTCGCCCTGCATGGCCTCGAAACGAACGTGGAGCCACGGGTCGTCGACGACCTCCAGCCAGCGCCGGACGTCCTCGGCGGCGCGGACGCTGCGCTCCTCGTCTCCGGCGGAGATCGCCGCACGCGTCGCGAACAAGCCGTTGGCGGCAAGATCCCACGGGCGGTCGAGACCTGCGTACAGCTGGCGGCTCTTGTCGGTCAGCGCCAGCCCCTCTCCGAAGTCGCCCCGGTGGGAGACGACATACGCGAGGAAGTAGGCCGCGCGGGCCTGCAGCTCGACGGTCGCCCATCGCCTCGGCGAGCACGGTCGCTTCGAGCACGTGACCGCGTGCGGGCTCGAGAGCTCCGATGGATGCCTCGATCCAGCCGGCGAGCAGGAGCGCCGCGGCGCGCTGCGTCGGTGTCGGCCGCATCCCCCGCCGCGTCGATCGCGGTGCGCAAGCGTTGCGCTCCTCGGCTGTCGCCGAGCACGACCCACGCCCACCCGTACCCGGTCGCCATCGCCAGCGCCCGCTGCGGGTCGTGCGCGATCATCCAGGCGAGCGCGGCGTCGATGTTGGCGCGCTCGTCTCGCACGAAGGCGAGGTGTTCGGCTTGGCGCGAGCTGCGCACGCCCTCGGTCGAGACGCAGCGACGCGTCGGCGAACCATCGTGCGTGCGCCGTGTGGGCGAGCTCCGACAGTCCGGCTGCGCTGCATCGCGTCGAGCGCAAAGGCGCGGATGCTGTCGAGCAGCCGGTACCTGCGTGCCGAGCATCGTGGTGGTCGACGACCAGCAGCGAGCGCCCAGCCAGCCGGCCGATCACGTCGATCGTGGTCGACGACGGCACACCGAGCGCCGCCGAGCACGAACTCGACCGCCGGCAGCGGGGCCCCACCGGCGAACGGCGGCCAGCGCCCACAGGCCGCGTTGGTCGTCGGGGAACAGCAGGTCGTAGCTCCAGGCGATGGTCGCTCGGAGCGCGCGGCGGCGTTCGGGTCGCCGACTCGTCGGGTCGCTCAACACCATGAAGCGATCGTCCAGGCGCTGCCGTGATCTCCTCGACCGAGAGCGTACGGGTGCGCGCCGCGGCCAGCTCGATCGCCAGCGGGAGCCCGTCCAGCGCCCGACACAGGGCTCGGACCTCGTCGGCCGCCGGGTCGGCGCGCAGCGTGGCGATCGGTGATCGGCTGACCGCTCGGTGAACAACGTGGCCGCATCCTCGTCGCTCAGCGGCGTGAGCTCGAACAGCCTGGAGCCCGGGATCTCGAGCGGGGCCTGGCTCGTGCACACGATGCGCACGCCGGGAGCGGCGTCGAGGAGCCGAACCACCCAATCGCCGGCCTCGGCGAGCACGTGCTCGCAGTTGTCGAGGATCAACAGCGCCGGTGAGACCTTCAGCCGCTCGATGAGCGCCGCCTCGCCGCCGGCTACGCCGAGCGCGGCGACTGTTGCATCCACAACCTCGGTAGCGGTGCTCGCACTCTCGAGCCGTATGAACCAGACGCTCCCCGAACCTGTGAGCCGTCGCCCGACGGCCAGCGCAAGGGCTGTCTTCCCGACACCGCCTGGTCCGATGACTTCGATCAGACGATGGTCTCGGATCAGATCAGCGACCGCGGTCGTCTCCGTGTCCCGTCCGACGAGCTCCACAGCGAGCGCGGGCAGGTTGCCCTCCGACCCCCGACCATCGATGGCGACGGTGGGCGACGTGCCGGCCAGGCCTTCGTCGTGGACTCAGGATCTGCCGTTCGAGCTCCTGAAGCTCGGGGCCAGGGTCGAGTCCGAGCTCGTCGGCGAGCGTCGTTCGGGCGCGCTGGTACGCGGTGAGCGCATCGGCCTGACGCCCGGCCCGGTAGAGCGCCGTGATCAGCAATGACCACAGGCGTTCCTGGAACGGGTGGTCGGCGACGTAGACCTCCAGGTCGGCGACCACCGCGCTCGACTCACCCACCCGCAGCCGCGCTGCACACCACATCTCCATCAACTGGAGCACGTGTGGCGTCCACCCGTGCTCGATGCGGCTCGACCCATGGCGCGTGGCCCGCCCCGATCAGCACTTCGCCAGCGAACAGGTCGAGGGTCGACTCACACAGTTCGATGACCTGCCGGTCTTCGCCCTCGTCGAGCAGCCGCTGCACGGCGCCCACCGCATCGAGCGCCGCGAAGACGTCGACCTGATCCGGAGTCACGGCGAGTCGATATCCGCCGTTGGCACTCACGATCGCACTCGGATCATCGAGCGCGCCGGCGAAGCTTCGCGACCTTCGACTGCAGGGTGTTCCGCCGCGTGGTTGCCGGCTTCCTCGGCCCAGAGCTCCTCCATCAGACGATCGCCGCGAACGGTCACCCCCGGTTCCAGCGACAGTCGCACGAGGAGCTCGGTTGTCTTGCCGGCTGGGATCCGGACCAGGTCGTCACCTTGCTTGACGGTCACCGGTCCCAGCACGGAGATCGACAACACAGCGGAAGTGTAGAAACGCTCACGAGATCGCTGCGATCCAGGCCACGATCAGGCTGTCAGGGTGATCGCACGAGGTGATCTCGGGCGAGCAGCTCGACCAGCCCGCCGTCGCCCGACAGGTGGGATGCGACGATGGCGACCACCTGCCGGTCGCGGGCTGGTCACGGCAAGTGCCTGCGCACGCACGAGCCACTCGGACCGTGATGCCAGGACCGCGGCGAGCGCCACGATCCGGGCATCGTCGCAGGTCGTCGCGCCGGCGAGTACTGCGTCGATCGCCTCCTGCGTCACCCCCGATCGCTCGTCTGATCGTCGCGTCCGTGTGGTCCTCCGGCATGCCCGGAGTCTCACGACGCCGGCTGACGAGGACCTGACACCGGGCCGTCCGAGGTGTCAGGTCATCGTCAGCGCCTCCTCGCACCATCGACGACGTGAGGTTCCCACCCACGAATCGAGCAACCACGAGAGGACCAGCGATGAAGCATCGAGACAAGAGGATCATGAGATGGACCAGGTGGCTGGCGACCTTCATCGGCTTCCCGCTCGCCGGAGTTGTCGCCCGGGTCTGCGTCGGCGATGTCGACGACCTGGCCGCGGCGGCCGTCGGCGGCCTGGTCGGGGGTGCCGTTCTCGGTGTGGTCCAGGCGTTCGTCGGCGGCATCGCGCCGCGCGACCGCCTTCGTTGGGCGGTTGCCACCGCCTGCGGCTTCTCGATCGGACTGGCGGCGGGTATGCGCCTCGTCGACTACGGGACGGACACCGCCAGCCTCGTCGTGATGGGGGCGGTCTGCGGTGCAGCCGTCGGTCTGGCCCAGGCGCGTGTCGGTGCCGATGGCGGCGCGGGACCGCCTCATGTGGGCGATCGCCACGCCGCTGCTGTGGGCGGGCGGGTGGCTGATCACATCGCAGGTGATCGTCGACGCCGACGAACACCACGCGATCTTCGGCTCGTCGGGCGCCCTCGTGGTCAGCGCGGTCTCGGGAATCCTCGTCGCCGTCCGGCGAGTGGATGTTCCGCAGCTCCAGCAGGCGACACCGTTCTCGACCGTGGCGGGCGCATCATGAGCCGGTTCGCCCACTTCATCGTGCGCCGCCGGCGCGCCGTCATCGTCTCGTGGATCCTGCTCCTGATCGCGACGGCAGCGATCGGCTCATCAGCCTTCTCCGTGCTCTCCTCCGAGTTCGGAGCAGGCACCTCCACCGAATCCGGTCGTGTCGCCCAGGAGCTCGACGACCTCGCCGAGACGGGCGGGCAGGTGGCCGTCATCGCCGACGGCATCGACGTCGACGACCCCACGATCCACGCGGACCTCGCCGGTGGCCTGGCCGCGATCGGCGCGCTCGACGGCGTGATCGACGTGGCCGACCCGTGGTCGAGCGGCCTCGAAGCACTCCGCTCCAGCGACGGCCGGGCCGCCCTCATCGTCGTCACCCTTGCCGGCGGACTCGACGACGACACCGAACGGGCCGTGGCGCTGGAGATCGACAACCTCGCCCATGAGCTCGATGCACCCGAGATCCTCGTCGGCGGCAACGTGCTCGTCAGCGAGACCTTCGCCACCGCATCCGAGAGCGACCTCCTCCGCGGCGAAGCGATCGCCTTGCCGATCGCGATCGCGGTGATGGTGATCCTGCTCGGCGGCTTGGTGGCTGCCGGCATGCCGCTGCTGGTGGCGATCGGCGGTGTGCTGACCACACTCGCCGTGCTCGTCGGCGCAACGCAGTTCGGCGACGTGTCGATCTTCTCGATCAACGTCGTCAACATGCTCGGCATCGGACTCGGCATCGACTACGGGCTGCTCATCGTCAACCGCTTCCGAGAGGAACGGGGGCAAGGCCTCGGCGTCCACGAGCGCCGTCGCCGCCACGATCGCATCGGCCGGAACGACCGTCATCTTCTCGGCGCTCACGGTGGCGGTGGCGATGTCCGGCCTGTTCGTGTTCGGAGTGCCGGTGCTCACGTCGTTCGGGATCGCCGGACTGGCCGTCGTGCTGCTGTCGATGCTGGCGGCGATCACCCTGCTCCCGGCCACCTTGGCCGCCGTCGGTGGACGGATCAAGCCCAGCGTTCCGTCACCCGACACGCAAGGCCGCTTCTACCGACTGGCTCGCTGGGTTCAGCGGCGCCCCGTCGCGGTCGCTGGTGCCGTCGGGATCGTGCTCCTGCTCCTCGGCGCACCGTTCCTCGACGCTCGCTTCGAGAACGGCGACGCCCGCACCCTTCCCCGCTCGTCCGAGGTGCGCGCCGCGGCGTTGACCCTGGCCGAACGGTTCCCCGCACGCGGCACCGACCCGATCACCGTGATCGCCGACGTCAGCGCCGACGATCCGGCCTTCGCCGAGTGGTTCGACGACGTGTCGAGCAGCACAGGCATCGTCGGCAGCTCGATGTGGCCGGGCACCCCAGCGGGTCTGACCGTGGTCGACCTGGTCCCGCCCGGTACCTCACAGGGAGCACCAGCGACCAACATCGTCGAGAGCCTGCGCACCGACAGGCCGCCGTTCGACATCGAGGTCGGCGGTCCGGCAGCCGAGCTGATCGACGTCAAGGAGCGGCTCACCGACCGCCTGCCGATGGCGATCGCTCTCGTGTGTCTCGCCACGCTCGTGCTGCTCTTCTTGATGACCGGCTCCGTGATCGTTCCGATCAAGGCCGTGATCATGAACATCCTCAGCCTCGGTGCCAGCCTCGGTGCCCTCGCCTGGATCTTCCAGGACGGGAACCTGTCCGGGCCGCTCGGCTTCGACTCGGTCGGCGCGCTGGACCTGTGGATGCCGGTGCTGATCCTGATCTTCGCCTTCGGGCTGTCGATGGACTACGAGGTGTTCCTGCTCTCACGCATCAAGGAGGTGCACGATCAGACCGGCGACAACGACCTCGCCGTCGCCGTCGGACTCCAGCGATCCGGCCGGATCATCACCTCCGCGGCCGCGCTGATCGTCGTCGTCTTCGCCGGCTTCGCGGCCGGAGAGGTGCTCGCCATCAAGCAGCTCGGCGTCGGCCTGGCCATCGCGGTGATCGTCGACGCCACCCTCGTGCGCACCCTGCTGGTGCCCGCGACGATGAAGCTGCTCGGGGAGCGGAACTGGTGGGCACCCGCACCCCTGCGGCGCTTCCACGACCGCTACGGGCTCCACGAAGCGCCGTCGACCCCACCTCCCGACGCCGAGCCCGCGGTGCTGCAGCCGGCAGGCGGAAGAGTGATGGGCCACGGGGAACCGGTCTCGCGCTGACCGAGCTGTGTTGGCACGATGGGTAGCGACAGGGATCACGCAGAGTGCGACGAGTTCCCGGCTCGTCGCACTCTGCTTCGATGCTCGGCCTCGTAGGTCCGTCTCACGTGAGCATCGTCTCGTGCAGGTGATGCCAGACGACGCCGTTGGGAGCGTCCGAAGCCCGCACGAAGTACGCCGTGCTCGATCGACCATTGAGCAGGCGATCGCCAGCGAACTGCCATTCCTCGTACGTGACGAGCGCGGCATCGTCGCCGACAACGCGGTCCACGAGGTTCCGGATCTCGATCCGAAGCGGGGCGGTGAGTCCCGGTCGCATGCCGCGCGGCGCAGTCCTCCCAACACGGCTGCCCGGTCAGGGTCTGCCCCGACGGGTCGATCATCGAGAAGGAGGGGTGGAGGACCGCGACCACCCGGGCGAACGCGGCGTCGGTGTCATCGAGACGTCGTTGAACCAATCAGCGAAGAACTCGTGCAACCCGACCACCTCAGCCCGGGCGCTCACCACGACATCGATGTCAGGCACCTTCCGTCACAGCTTCGTCGAGGCCTGGCGGTCCAGGAAGGCCGCCAACTCGACGATGAGGGCTTGCGCGTCATCGCACGCGCCGTCGATGAAGCTCGACTTGCGCTTGCGCAGGAAGGGCACGCCGATCAGGTACATCCCTGGCGAATCGACGACGCCACCGTCGTGCCGGACCATCCCCTTGCCGTCGAGGACCGGCACGTCGAGCCAGGAGTAGTCAGGGCGGAAGCCGGTCGCCCAGATGATGGTCTTGATCGCCCCGCTGGTCAGATCCAGGCCGAGGGGCGGTGACTCGGGCAGGACCGTCCGCGGGAAACGCTGCGGTGGCGGTGTCACGTCGTCCATGCCGTTGGCCGTCGCCCACTCGTCGAGGGTGTCCAGCAGCCGATCGAGCTTGAGGTCCGCGAGCTCGCACTTGTTCCGCAGTGACCCCGAGAACTGCGCGCCGCCATCGCGGATGCCGGCGAGGCGGCCGACCAACTTCACTCCGATGCTCGTGAGCGCGTTGAGGTCGAAGTCGGCGCGCTCGGGCGACCCTCCGAGCTGCATCGACGGCACACGGCGTGCTCGCACGATGTCGTCCACCTCGTCGTAGCGCTCGTCGAGCACACCGGACGCCTCCATCCACCAGTGGATGTCCCGACCCCGATAGTCGCGAGGACCTCGCACGTGTTCTCCCACCGCCAAGGTCACCGGGCGGCCGGAGCGCTGGATCTCGTGGGCGATCTGCACCCCGGTCGCCGACGCGCCGACGACCAACACCCCACCCTCGGCGAGCGCCTCCGGGTTGCGGTACTCCATCGGCGTGAGCGTCCTGACCGACCCCGGCACCGCCGCGGAAAGAGCGGGTACCCGCGGCACGTTGAACGCGCCGGTTGCGAGGACAACGGTCTGACAGAGCCACTCGTCCTGATCGGCCGTGACGCGGTAGCCACCATCGGTACGGCGAACCGACGTCACGGTCGTGCCGGTTCGCACCGGGGCCGCGATGTGCTTGGCATAGCCGGTGATGAAGTCCACGACCTCCGGCATCGTCATGTAGCCATCGGGGTCGTCACCCTGATAGGAGCGGCCGGGGAGCCGGCACTGCCAATTGGGCGTGAGCAGGCGGAGCGAGTCCCATCGCTCGGTGCGCCACGAGTTGGCGACCTCGCTGCGCTCGAGGACCACGTGGTCGATGGACCGCTCGGACAGGCAGCGGCTCATGGCGAGCCCACCTTGGCCCGCCCCTATGACGACAGTCGTTGTTCGCACGGCGGACGCCCGAGGCCGTGCGACGGGGTTACCTGACCTCGACCTGGACGTCCGTGGGGTTGGTGATGATGTCGTACACGGCCGAGCGCTTCTGCGACTGCGCGACGAGCGCCTCGATCTCAGCCGGAGTGGCGTCGGCATCGATGTCGTACGTCACCTTGATGCCGCTGAAGCCGTTGCGGACGTCGCTGTCCATGCCGAGGATGCCCCGCACGTCCATGCCGCCCTCGATGGTCGCCGTGACCTTGCGCAACTGGATGTCCCGATGCTGGGCAACCGCGGCAACACCCGCGGTCAGGCAACCGGCGAGGCCCACGAGGATGTACTCGACCGGCGTCGCACCGTTGTCCTCGGAGGCGAAGACCTCCGGATGGTCGACGTCGAACGAGTACTTCGTGCGGTGATGCTGCTCTTCGCCGAGGCCGAAGAACCCCTCGACATCGGAGTTGCTGTGCGTGCCGTTCTGCCACTCGCACGTGGCTCGCCACACGAACTGCGCGGCTTCGGGCGCTCCTCCGAGCGCCTCCCGGGCGTCCAGCAGGGCCTGCACGTTGACGCCGTTGTTGACGGGGGTTTCCGTAGCGGACATTCGATCTACTCCCTTACAGGGGCATGCCGAGAGGACGATCCCCTCGGGGCCCGGCACCGGCGCAAGTTCACCGCCCCCCAGACTCGACTGTCAAGGGATATGCCGGGCCCCGATCGGGGACACCACGCGACGACCTCACCTACCCGAGCTCGTCGACCGTCGCTCGCCCCTACCAGGCGACCTGCCCTGACCTTCCGCTGGATGTGGCGGGTTAGGGTCGATCCCCTGCTGATCGAGCAGGGGAGGAATCGTGCCTGAGGGAAGGTCGAAGCATCCTGTCGAGCTGGGGCTGACCGGCCGGAAGTGACCGCCGGTGGGTGAGGTGACAGCTCGGCTCGAAGCGTTCCCCGAGGATTGGGATCGGGGGTTGGCCGTCGTCGCCCACCCGGACGACATGGAGTACGGGGCGGCGGCCGCGGTGGCCCGATGGACCGCGACAGGGCAAGACGTTCGGCTACGTCCTCGTGTCCGACGGGGAGGCCGGGATCGCGACGATGAGTCCCGCCGACGCCGGGCCGGTCCGGCGCGACGAGCAGCGGGCGAGTTGCGCGGTCGTGGGCGTGACCGATGTCGACTTCCTCGGGTGGCCCGACGGGACGATCGTCGAAGGGCCTCGAGCTGCGGACCGCCCTCGCCGGAGCGATCCGCCGTCACCGCCCCGAAGTCGTCGTCTCCATCAACTTCCGCGAGTCGTGGGGCGGGTCGAGCTGGAACCACGCCGACCATCGAGCCGTCGGTCGGGCCCTCCTCGATGCCGTGCGCGATGCCGCCAACCCCTGGGTCTTCCCGGACGAGGGACCGGCGTGGGGCGGTGTGCGCTTCGTGGCGTTCAGCGGGAGCCCGCAACCGACGCACGCCGTCGACACGACGGCCACGTTCGATCTCGGCGTCCGGTCGCTGGCGTCCCACCGCACCTACCTCGAGTACCTGGGCGGCGACATGGGGTCCCCCGACGAGTTCCTCCGGAGCGCGGCCGCGGCCGGAGGTGCCCGGTTCGGCGTCGACCTCGCGGCCACGTTCGAGGTCATCGGCTGAGGTCGCATGCCCGCGTCACACCACGCACGGGAGCCCGTACTCGCGGGAGATCATCACTGCGTGGGCGACGACGCCACCGGTCTCGACCACGACGCCCCGATGATCGAGAGCACCGTCGTCCAACCCGGGTCCGTGGCCACGGTCACGAGGATGTCGCCTCGTTCCAGCCTGCCCTGATCTCGCGGCAGCGATCGGCCGACGCGGGCCGGCCCCGTGACCGTCGATTCGCGACTCGCCGTCGCCGCCGTATCAGGGCTCGTCTACGGCGTGACCCGGATGCGGCTGACCCGGGGTGGAAGCCGCTCCATCGATCCTCTCGTGTCGGCGAGAGCTACGATCGTGGCCACGCTCAGTCCCTGCTATCGCCAAACCGGCCCTTCGTCGGCTAGTCATGATCGCATGAGCGATGAACCATCGACGCCCGACACGATCGTCCTCGTCCACGGGTTCTGGGTCACCCCGCGCAGCTGGGAGGACTGGATCGCCCACTACGAGGGCCGAGGCTTCCGCGTCCTGGCACCCGCCTATCCCGGCTTCGAGGTGGAAGTGGAGGCACTGAACGCGGACCCGACCCCGATCGAGCAGGTCACCGTCCCCCAGATCATCGAACACCTCGAGTCCGTCGTCAGCGGTCTCGACTCGCCGCCGATCATCATGGGTCACTCGGCGGGCGGGGTGTTCACGCAGATCCTGCTCGACCACGGCTTCGGGGTCGCCGGGGTGGCGATCAACTCGGCGCCGACCGAGGGCGTGAAGCGGGTCCCCCTGTCACAGATCCGGGCGACGTTCCCTGTGCTGAAGAACCCCGCCAACCGTCATCGCGCCGTCGGCTTCACGCACGAGCAGTGGCAGTACGCGTTCACCAACGGCTTCAGTGACGAGGACTCGCTGCGTCTCTACGAGCGGTACCACATCCCTGCATCGGGAGCGATCTTCTGGGGGAGCGCGCTCGCCAACATCCACCCGGGCAAGGATGACAACTGGGTCGACTACGGCAACGAGCAGCGGGCGCCGCTGCTGTTCATCTCCGGCACGGACGACCATCTGATGCCGCCCAGCCTCCAGAAGTCGAACGCCAAGCACTACAAAGCACCCGGCCTCGTCACCGAGGTCAAGGAGTACCCCGGGCCGCACCTGCTGCCGTCGTGGCCAGGATGGGAGGCGGTCGCCGACGACGCGCTCGACTGGGCGCTGTCGAACGCTCGTCCGCCAACCGGATGACGGGCGGGTGCTGACGGCTCGCCTGACCCGGGATCGGGTACCCGAGCGGGTGGTTCGGGGCCGGGCCGGGAACCCTGTCACAGGGCGTCGTTAGGGTGGGAGACCCAACCTGAGGAGGCCACATGACCACCTTGTCGGACCGGCCCAACACGGCTCTCGTCGTGATCGACGTGCAGAAGGGCGTGGTCGCCAACGCCCACCAACGGGATGACGTGATCGGCAACATCAGCACCCTCGTCGACAGGGCTCGGGCCGAGGACGTGCCTGTGATCTGGGTCCAGCACAACTCCGACGACGATCTGCCCCAGGGCAGCGACCAGTGGCAGTACGTCGACGAGCTGCAGCGGGCGGATGCGGAGCCCCTCGTCCACAAGCGCTACGGCGATGCGTTCGAGGACACAGACCTCGAGTCCCAGCTGGCGGCGTTGGGCGTCGGGCGCCTCGTCGTCACGGGCGCGCAGACGGACGAGTGCATCCGATCGACCATCCACGGCGCGTTCACCCGCGGCTACGACGCCATCCTCGTCGGAGATGCGCACACGACGGAGGACCTCTCCGAGTGGGGCGCACCCACACCGGACAAGGTGATCGCCCACACCAACATGTACTGGTCGTTCCACTCGGCACCGGGTCGGACGGCCGGCGTCATCGAGACGGCCAAGGTCAGCTTCGATCCGTCGGACGACGAGGCCGACTCCTAGCAGCGGGCGACGTACAGCCGCCTCGAAGCGGTCACGCGGGCGTCGACGAAGGACTCCTCCGCGACCTGGGCGGCGTAGACCTCTGGACCGAGCGTGGCGATGAGGTCGGTCGTCTGGGTCGCCATGGCCCGGAGCGCGGTGAGCTTGCGGTCGAGCTGCCAACCGCTGATCCGCATGTGGACGGCGAGCTGATCCGCGGGGACGCCCACGGGTCGCTCGTCGCTCATGTACATGTCCCATTCCTCGTAGAGCTCTCCGAACTCGTCCAGGTGCTCCACCGTCGGGGCGGCGTACAGCAGGCGCGCCGAGCGTCCGGCGTCCTCCCAGGCCTTGGTGACCCAGCGGTGCACGGCGAGGTGATCGGCATGGAAGGTGACGCCGTCGGGCCCGAAGGTGAGGATGGTGTCGGGGCGGACATCGTCGATCAACCGGCTCGCCCAGGCCGCGCCGGCGAGATCATGGTCGGCGAGGCCTCCGTCCGGCAGGCCGAGGATGTGGTGCTCGTCGACGCCGAGGACGCTCATGGCCGCCGCCGCCTCCCAGCGACGGACCTGACCGAGCCGCGCCGGTGGCCACGAGCGCGGATCGGGGGTGCCCAGCTCTCCCGCCGTGGCCGAGACGCACACGACGCGCTGACCATGATCGCGGGCCGCAGCCATGACGGCGGCCGCCAGGTAGGTCTCGTCGTCGGGGTGCGCCCAGACCGACAGGATCACCCCCAGCGAGGAGGGGTCGCTCGTGCTCATTCCGGCAGCGAACACGGCAGCCCTCCCACGCCGCTCTCATGTGCTGTCACGCCGTGTGAGCCGATGGCAGCGCCATGAGAGGGGCCGGGTGCACCGTCGGCGTCATGAGCACCACCCTGATCATGCCCACCACACCAGCCGGGTCCGCGACCAGGCTGCCGACCGACATGCTGGAGCAGTTCCGGTCCCGGGCCGGAGCGCTCGACCGGGCCAACGCCTACTTCGAGCAGGACCTGGCCGAGCTCCGCTCCTACGGCTACCTCGCCGCCGCCGTCCCTGCCGAGTTCGGCGGATGGGGCCTCGACCTGGCCGAGCTGGCCGCCAGCCAGCGGCGCCTGGCCCGCTACGCGCCCGCGACCGCCCTGGCCATGACGATGCACTCCTACTGGATCGGCATCGCCACCGAGCTGGAGCGGGCGGGAGACCACTCGCTCCGCTGGATCTTCGACGCCGCGCTCGACGGTGAGGTCTTCGCCGCCGGCCACGCCGAGACCGGCAACGACATCCCCGTGCTGCTCTCGACCTGCCAGGCCGAGCGCGTCGAGGGCGGCTACCGCCTGACCGGCCGCAAGCAGTTCGGCTCCAACGGGCCGGCCTGGCGCTGGCTCGGCGCCCACGCCATCGATGCCACCGCCGCCGGCGGTCCGCAGGTCGTGCACGCCTTCGTCGACCGGGCCTCCGACGGCGTGACCGTGGTGGAGACGTGGGACACGCTCGGCATGCGGCCGACGCAGAGCCACGACACGATCCTCGACGGCGTGTTCGTGCCCGATGCCCGCATCGGGCGCGTCGTCCCCGCCGGCGACGGCAGCGACCTGTTCCTGGTGGCGCTGGCCATGTGGCCGCTCTCGCTGATCGCTGCGGTCTACCTCGGGATCGCCGACCGGGCCCTCGAGCTCTCGGTCGCCGGCGCCAAGCGGAAGACCTCGATGGCCATCGAGCGTGGCGCCTACGCCTACAACCCGTTCGTCCAGCACCAGGTCGCCGAGATGTACCTCGAGCTGGACGCCGCCTCGGCGACCCATGAGCGGTTCGTCACCGACTGGGTGGCCGGCGCCGACCACGGCGACGAGTGGATCCCGAAGATCTACGCCATGAAGTGGCGTTCGGTCGAGGCGGCCAAGCGGGTCGTCGACATCGCGCTCGACGTGTCCGGCGGCGCCGGCATGTTCCGCGGCAACGAGCTGGAGCGCCTCTATCGCGACGTGCGCGCCGGCGGCTTCCATCCCGGCAACGACGCCCTGACCCACGAGCTCGTGGGCAAGGCGGTGCTCGGCGTCCTCACCGAGCAGCCGAGGTGGTGAGTCGGCCCCGGAGCGCTCTTCACAAGGCTCGGAGTGCGTGCTCGACGGCGCCGTCGCCGTCGAGCATCGCGCCCGCCTGTCGCGCCGTCTCGTAGGCATCGTCGCCGAGTGCGTCGCGCAGCCGGGCACTGAGCTGATCCAACGCCACCGCATCGGCGCCGAAGATGCGATGACCGGCGGCGGTCGCCCGCACCGCCCCCTCCAGGACCGCGGCGTCATGATGGCGACCGAGCCGAGCCAACAGGCCGGCGATCGAGCGCAGCATGGTCCACTGGGTCGACCACATCCCGGCCCGCCGCCAGTGGTCGATGATCCGGCGGTAGTCCTCGGCGGCCGCGGCCGGGTCGCCGACGCGCGCGTCGATCGACGCCTTCGAGGCGCCGGCCAGGCCGGCGACGAAGGACGCGTTGGTCAGCTCGGCCAACCGCACGGCCTCGGTGTACCGGTGGCGGGCCCGCTCCACGTCGACCGCCAGGTCCGCCTCGCCGGCGCAGTACCACACGTAGGCGGCCGGCGGCGTCGGGCTGTCAGCGACGACGGCCAGGAGCCCGTCGGCCCGCTCGGTCACCTCCGGGCGTCCGGCGTAGGCGAGCGCCAGGAGCTCTGAGGCAGCCGACATCACCCGCTGGGCCGGGTCTTGGGCTGAGGCATCGACGGAGCGCCGGTACCAGGCCGCAGCCGTGTCCAGCCGGCCCTCGTACAGCTCGCAACTCGCCCATGTCGCGAGGACCTCCGGCGGGATCTCATCTCCTGCCTGCTCAGCGAGGCGGAGCGCGCGTGCGGCCCGCCTGCCGCTCTCGGTCACGTCGCCGGCCATCCACGCCGCGTAGGAGGCCGTCGCCCAGACGCGCGACGCCAGCGGACTCCGGTCGTCCGGATCGCGCTCGGCCACCTGCTCGGACCACGCGAGGACATCAGGCCGCAGCCGGAGGAAGCCGTAGAGGAGCAGGCGGCTGGTCAGGCGGCCCGCGAGCTCGACCTCGTCGTGGTCGAGCAGCCAGGCCGAGCGCGCTGCGCAGCTCCGGTATCGCGGCGTCGATCTCCACCAGGACCGGCTCGTCAGGTTCGACCAGCCGCCGGGCCGCCTGCTCCACCCAGTCGACGTGGTGGCGGGCATGGCGCTCGGCGATCAGGTCGACCCGGCCGGCACGGTCGAGCTCCTCCGCCCCGAACGCCCGCAACGTCTCCAGCAGGACGTACCGGCGTCCCGGCACCCGCAGGACCAGCGACCGCTCCACGAGCCTGGCCAGCGCGTCGGTCGTCATCCGGGGATCGCCACCGCAGACCGCCGCCGCCCCGGCGGCGTCGAACGAACCCGAGAACACCGACAGGTCCGCGAACGTCTGCTGCAGGGGCGCGTCGAGCAGTTCGTACGACCACGACACGGCCGCGCCGAGCGACCCGTGCCGGCTCGACCCGCGAAAGCCCGAGGAGAGCAGGGCGAAGCGGTGGTCGAGTCCGGCCGCGACCTCATCGAGCTCATGGGTGTGGAGGCGGGCCGCGGCCAGCTCGATGGCCAAGGGCAGGCCGTCCAACCGGCGCACGATCTCCTCGACGCACACGAGCTCCGCCGGGCCGGGGTCGAACTCGGGAGCGACCGCTCGTGCCCGTTCCACGAACAGCTGCACCGCGGGCGCGTCTTCGTCGCCGGAGGGCAGCGCCGGCACCGTGCGGACGTGTTCGCCGCCGACCCGGAGCCGTTCTCGGCTCGTGGCCACCACCCGGAGGTTCACGCACCGCGAGAGCAGCTGCTCCACGAGCTCGGCGGCCGACTCGAGCACGTGCTCGCAGTTGTCGACGAGGAGCACGATCTCGGCGTCGCCCAGGACGTCGGCGATCCGGTCGGCGAGCGCGGTCCCCGGCCGGGCGTCGATTCCCAGGGCCGCGGCGACCACATCGACGGCCGACCCTGCACCGGACGTCGCCAGCTCGCACATCACCACCGGCCGGTCCGGGCGCCCGGCCAGGAGCCGGTGCCCGACCTCGGTGAGCAGCCGGGTCTTGCCGACGCCGCCGGGCCCGACGAGCGTCACCAGCCGCACCGTCCCGACCGCCAGGACCACGTCCGCGGCCAGCTCCTCCCGGCCGATGAGGGAGGTCGCCGGGACCGGCAACCGGCTGGCCGGCTCCCACGTGGTGTCGGCGACACCCGCGAGCAGGGCGGCGTGCTGCTCCGTGAGCGCCGGGGACGGTTCGATCCCGAGCTCGTCGCCGAGCAGCCGCCGAAAGTCGTCGTACACCCGCAACGCCTCGGCCTGGCGGCCGGCGGCGGCCAGCGCCGCCATCAGCAGCGCGTGGGGCCGCTCGCGCAAGGGCTGCTCGTCCGCCAGCACCCTCAGGTCGGCGACCAGCCCGTCGGCGTCGCCCAGGGCCAACCGGGACTCGGCCTGCACCTCCCGGGCCCGGGTCCGCAGCTCCTCGAGACGCGCCGCCTCGGCTCGCCCGTCATCGACGTCATCGAGCTCGGGATAGGCGGGACCGTTCCACCGCGCCAGCACGGAGTCGAGCTCGGTCAGTGCTGCCTCGTCCGCGATCGCGCCCGCGTCCAGCACCGCCGGGAGGTGGTCGGCGTCGAGATCGAGCGACGCGGCGTCGAGCCGGTATCCGTCACCGACCGCTTCGATCACCCCGTCGGGCAACCCGCGGCGCAGGCGGAACACATGGTTCTGCAGGGCCGCCATCGGGTCGGCAGGCGACGGCCCCGACGGCCACAGGACCTCGACGGCGGAGTCCGCCGACACCACCCGCCCGCGACGGAGCACGAGCATCGCCAGCAACCGCCGCTGCAACCCGCCGGTGGGGGTGATGTCGCGACGATCGGCGTCGAGGACGCGGATCGGGCCCAGCACCTCGACGTGCAGACGATCGCGGCCGGACACGGCCGCAGGCTATGACGCTTGATGGGACGCCGGGTGGTAGGTGCAGACCTGCACTCCGGTGCCCGCCGTGACGCACCGGACGAGCTCCATGGGACGGGCCACGCCGTCCTCGGGAAAGATGCCCTTGCCGCCACCGAGCAGGATCGGCTCGATCATCAGGTTGAGCTCGTCGACCAGCCCCCCGGCGAGCAGCGCCCTCGCCAGGCTGGCGCTGCCCATGAGCATCAGGTCGCCCCCGTCCTGGCCCCGCAACCCGGCGATGTCGCCGACGGCATCGTCGGCGGAGAGCAGGGTCGAGTTGGTCCAGGTCAGGTCCTCAGGTGTCAGCGTCCGCGAGGCCACGTACTTCTGGATGGAGTTCATCTGGTCGGCGAACGGGTCTCCGGCACGGTCGGGCCACGCTCCCGCCATGACCTGCCAGGTGCGGCGGCCGAAGAGGAGCGCCTCCGCCGTGCCCATCAGGTCCCCGATGGTGCCGCCCATCACTTCCGGATCGAAGTACGGCATGGACCAGCCGCCGTGCGCGAACCCACCGTCGGTGTCCTCCTCCTTTCCTCCGGGCGCCTGCACGACACCGTCCAGGCTGATGAACTCGTTCACGACCACTCGCATCGTTCGCTCCTCCTCGTCGGCGAGATCAGTTCCGACCCTGCCAGGTACAGATGCAGGCCTCGTTGCCCTCGGGATCGGCCAGGATCCAGAACGCCGGCGCGCGTGCGTCCGACACGAGCCGACCGCCGGCCGCCAGGGCCGCGGCGATGCGCTGCTCGGCGACATCGTGGGGGACGGTCACGTCGACGTGGATGCGGTTGCGCTGCGGGCGAGGGGCGTCCATCTGCTGGAACCAGAACGCGGGTCCACGGCCGAAGGGGTCGACGCTGTCCTGCTCGTCGTCCGCCTTGTAGCCGAGCACGGCCTCCCAGAACGGCTTCACCGCGGGGATGTCGAGGGCGTCGATGGCGATCTCGAGTTGCGTCACCGCCGACGGCTCCGCGGCGAGTCCGAGGTCGGCGGCGATGGCCGAGATGGTGCGGGCGAGAGCAACATCGCGTTCGGTGAGGCCACCGGTGTCGTGGCTGGTGAGCAGGACATGGACGCGGGGATAGGTGACGGTCAGATCCGGATGGTGGTTCACCTCGTCCGCCGCCGCGCCGACGCGCCCGGCGAACTCCAGACCCTTGGCCATGGAGCCGGTGCGGAACGACGTCTGCAACGTGCGCAGCAGCACCCGCCAGTCGTCGAGACCCTCGCTCTCGCTGACCTGGGTGCTCGTGAGCTCGTCCTTCTTCTTTTCCATGCCGCCTACCTTGCCAAAAGATCCCGGCCGGAAACAGGGGTGCACGTCTAGATCTTCTTGGGGGTCGGAACTTGAGACGTTGTGACAACTTTCGTGGGACTTGCGGGGTCCCCGCCGGAAGCTCTGCTTCCGGTGGGGTGCTCTAGCGTCCTGGCATCCCGAAGCGTGCAGATGATGCCTCCACGGAACGCGCGGCGGTCCGGCAACTCACCCGCGACGAGGCTCGCCGCATCGCCGTCCGGGCGCAGCTGCTCGATGCCGATCGGCCGGACGACCTGCTCACGGTGGTCGAGCGGCTGACCTTCCTCCAGCTCGATCCCACGGCGGTGATCGCGCCGAGCGCCGACCTCGTCGCCTGGAGCCGCATGGGGAGCGACTACCAGCCCGCCCACCTGCAGCAGGCGCTCGAGCACGACCGCACCCTGTTCGAGCACCGGGCCCAGCCGGTGGAGACGGAGCCGGTGATCGCCATGGTCCGACCCACGTCGGATCTCGGCCTGTACCTGGCCGACATGGCCGCCTGGCCGTCCAGCACCCGCACCCGGGAGTGGCTCGCCGCCAACGACGGGTTCCGCCGCCGGGTGCTCGACCTCCTGGCTGCGTCCGGCCCGCTGTCCTCTCGCGACATCCCCGACAGCAGCGAGGTGCCGTGGGCGTCGTCGGGATGGACGAACGACCGCAACGTCACGCAGATGCTGGAGTTCCTGGCCTCTCGGGGGGAGGTGGCGGTCAGCGCCCGGCGTGGACGCCAGCGCCTCTGGGACCTGGCCGAACGCGTCTATCCGGCGGATGTCCAGGTGCTGCCGTCCGACGCGGCGCGCCTGCGCCGCGACGAGCGACGGCTGCGGTCGCTCGGGGTCGCCCGCGCCCAGATCGTCGGCGACGCCGGCGTCCCAGCGGAGATCGCGGGCGTCCCCGGCGTCTGGCGGCTCGACCCCGACGCGACGGCCGAAGGCTTCACCGGACGAACGGCGATCCTCTCGCCGTTCGACCGGCTCATCCACGACCGGGTGCGGGCCCAACTGCTGTTCGACTTCGAGTACACGCTCGAGATGTACAAGCCGAAGGACAAGCGGCGCTGGGGGTACTTCGCCCTTCCCGTCCTCCACGAGGATCGCCTCATCGGCAAGATCGACGCCGCGGCCAACCGGGACACCTCGCGGCTCGAGGTGCAGGCCGTCCATCAGGACATCCCGTTCACCCGGGCGATGGCCCGGGCCGTGGATGGCGAGCTGGCGGCGCTGGCCGCGTGGCTGGGGCTCGACGGCGTGCGCCCCCCACCCGACTGAACGCCGACTCCCGCTGCGCTTGACGCCCATTCTCAGCCGCTGCACTGTGGTCGATCCATCTGCAAGGCTGCCAGCCATCCCGTTCCCGGACCGTCGCGCAGGAGGTGAGCCGTGACCGACGAGGTCACCGACTGGAAGACCTACGGGCTGCGCGACCTGCCACCGATGTCGGCACGCTCGCGCGTGAAGGACTCTCCTCCCCCGATCCAGGTGATCGTCGACGAACGACTGGCCTGCCTCGCGGAGCCCCTCCGCGGGGTCACGACGGATGGCACGCTGCAGCCGGGGCTGTACCGCCTCGACCAGCGGGCCGGCAGCACGGCCGCCATCGCGGACGCCGCGCAGCGCTTCCTCGACGCGCTCACCTCCGAGCAGCGGTCACGCGCGACGTTCCCGATGGACTCCGACGAGTGGCGCCGGTGGATCAACGTCCACATGAACTACTTCCGCCACGGCGTGATGCTGGAGGAACTGCCGCAGCCGACGCGCGACCTCGCCCTCGCCCTCGCGGCCACCACGCTGTCCGCCCGCGGCATGACCCAGGCTCGCAACATCCTGCGGGTGAACGAACTGATCGCCGAGGTCTCCGGCCAGCCGGACGAGTTCGGCGAGTGGCCGTACTTCGTCTCGATCTTCGGCTCACCCGGCGCCGGCGAGCCATGGGGATGGCAGCTCGACGGGCATCACCTCAACCTGAACTGCGTCGTGCTCGACGGCCAGATCGTGTTGACGCCGACGTTCATGGGGTCGGAACCGTGCCGGTTCGTCGACGGTCCGTTGGCCGGGGTGTCGATGTTCTCCGCGGAGGAGCGCGGCGGGCTCGACCTGATCCGCTCCCTCGATGCCGCGCAACAGGCCCGCGCCATCCGCTACCCGTCGATCATGCCGGGCGAGGTCCCCCCGGAGCTGGAGAACCTGTTCGACGGGCGGATCGAGGCGGGCGCCTGCCACGACAACCGGGTGCTCCCCTACCAGGGGATACCGGCGGTCGACCTGACCGACGCCCAGCGCCGGCTCGTCGTCTCGCTCGTCGACACGTATGTGGGGCACATGGCCGACGACCACGCCGCGGTGCGGATGGCCGAGGTCACGGCCCACCTCGACGAGACGTGGTTCTCCTGGTACGGCGGGACCGGCGATGCCTCGCCCTTCTACTACCGGGTGCACAGCCCGGTCGTGCTGATCGAGTTCGATCACCACCCCGGCGTCGTGTTCGACAACGTGACGCCGTCCAGGAACCACATCCATACGGTCGTGCGCACGCCCAACGGTGGTGACTACGGCGCGGACCTGCTGCGCCAGCACCACGAGCGCTACGACCACTCGAGCAGTGACCACCACCCACGAGAACGATCCGACCACCCCTGATTGGAGGACCCGATCCATGCCGTACGACCCTTCAGACCTGCGGACCTCCTTGGCGACCGCGACGCCGGCCCCGAACAGCGGCACCGGCGCCAACATCCCGGCGCAGTACTTCGAGTTCGACGACCTGCCCCCCGACGACACCTCGGTCAGCGGCGCGACCACCTGGTGGGCGCGGAGCCAGAGCATCGTGGTCGGCTTCACCAAGGCCCGCGCCGGCGCCGTGCTCGAACGGTCCGGTCAGCCCGACGAGTACGTCGTGTTGGTCGTCGACCCGGGCGCGTCGGTCGAAGCCATGGCCGGCCTCGACCGCGTGACCGCCGAGGGCCGCGCCCTGCTCGTCATGCCCCCGGGCACCAGCGCCGTCACGGCGAACTCCGATGCCACGATCGTGCGGTTGTTCACCACCCGGTCCGAGGACCTCTCGGCCCGCTGCCGCAACGCGGGCGCGTACGCGGAGCCCGGACCCGAACGTGGCCGCGTTCGCCCCGTGGCCCTCCTCGCCCGCAGGCGACCGGATCCGCGTCTACGACATCGACGCCATCACCGCCGACCCCCAGCGGTTCGGTCGCATCTTCCGCTGCTCGACGTTCATGGTGAACTGGTTCTTCGACGCCAAGGGCCCACGCGACCCGTCGAAGCTCTCTCCCCACCACCACGACGACTTCGAGCAGCTCTCGCTGCAGCTCGCCGGCGACTACGTCCACCACATCCGCACGCCCTGGACGCCCGATCTCGGGCAGTGGCGTGACGACGACCACCAGGCGTGTGCCAGCCCGGCGGTGACCGTCATCCCGCCGCCGGCCATCCACACCTCGCAGGCGGTGGGCGAGGGCTCCCACCTGCTCATCGACATCTTCGCCCCGCCCCGGTTCGACTTCTCCGCCCGGCCGGGCTGGGTGATCAACGCGGACGACTACCCGATGCCGGCGGACGCCGTCCCCGAACCCGTCGGCTGACCGGCCCGCGACGCCGTCACGCAGACCGCGCCGGTCGCGATCGTCTGTGGCAGGGTCGTGCCATGACACCGATCGAGCGCTTCCGGCAGCTGCACGCTGATGGCGTCTTCGTGATGCCCAACCCCTACGACGCCGGGTCGGCCAGGATCCTCGCCGCCCTCGGGTTCCCCGCCCTGGCCACGACCAGCAGCGGCTTCGCGGCCACGCTCGGCCGGCTCGACATGACGGTCGACCGCGACGAGATGCTGGCCCATGTCGCCGTGATGGCCGCCGCTACCGACCTTCCTCTCAACGCCGATTCGGAACGGTGCTTCGGCGAGGACGCCGCCGCCGTGGAGGACACCGTGGAGCGGATCGGTCAAGCCGGTGCGGCCGGCTGCTCGATCGAGGACTGGAATCCGGAGACCGGCTGCCATCGATCCGGTCGACGTCGCCACGGAGCGCGTGCAGGCCGCGGCCGCGGGTGCGGCCCGTCACGGCCTGGTGCTGACCGCCCGCTGCGAGAACCACCTCCACGGTCTCGACGATCTCGACGGCACGATCCGCCGGCTGGTGGCGTACCGCGACGCCGGCGCGGAGGTCGTGTACGCACCGGGCCTGGTCGACCTGGGGCAGATCCGGCGTGTCGTCGACGAGGTCGGCGTTCCCGTGAACGTGCTGCTCCGCCCGGGTGGACCCACGGTCGAACAACTCGGCGACGTGGGCGTGCGGCGCATCTCGGTCGGCGGCACGCTGGCCCGGATCGCGTTCGGTGCCCTCGCCGACGCCGCCCGCCACCTGCTCGACGGCGGCCAGTACTCACCGGACGAGCCTGCGCTCGACGGGCGGCTGGCGGCGGACGCCTTCGGCCCGCCTCTCCGAGCGGTAGGAGCCGGCCGGCTCGAACCGGTCCCGACGCACGTCTCGCGGAGATCAGTTGCGGATTCCGCAACCAGACTCCGCGAGACGTCGTTGCGTCTCGAGCCGGGTGACCGGCGAACGGCGGGCGGCGACGGGCGGCCGCCGGTTCCGGCCGGGTTCTCTGCCATTCTCACTTGGCCGGTAGCGTGGCCGGGATGGAGGACGTGGACCAGGTCGCCGCGGCGCGGCTGCGCGCCCACGGCCAGCGCTACACCAGGAACCGCCGCGAGCTCATGGATCTCCTCGCGGCCGCGGCGTCACCCGTCACGATCCCCGAGATCCTCGAACGCCGCCCCGAGCTGGCCCAGAGCTCGGTGTACCGCAACCTCATGCTGTTGGAGCAGTCCGGTCTCGTGCAGCGCATCGTGACGAACGACGACTGGGCCCGCTTCGAACTGGCCGAGGACCTGACCGAGCACCATCACCACCTCATCTGCTCCAGCTGCGGCATCGTGCGCGACTTCACGGTCCCGCCCCAGGTCGAGACGTCGGTGGCCACCGCCTTCGCCGCCATCGCCGACGAGACCGGCTTCCATCTCCAGCACCACCGGCTCGACCTGGTCGGCGTGTGCCCGGCCTGCGCGGCCTGACCGACCGCCGCTCCCGGCTAGCGCCGCCGGGCTGTCATCCTCCGACGGGTGGCCGTCGCCGCCAGCGCGACGAGGAAGACGATGATGGCCAGCACGACGATCGTGCCTCCCGACGGGGTGTCGGCGTGGAAGGACACCACCACGCCCGCCACGGCGACGGCGACGCCGAGGGCCATGCCGGCCAGCGCGGTGCCGCGGAAGCTGCGGCTGAAGAGCTGCGCCGTGGCCACCGGCACCACCATGAGCGCGCTCACCAGCAGCACACCGATCACGCGCATGGCGACGACCACGGTGAACGCCGTGAGCACCGCCAGCAACAGGTTGAGCGGCACGACCGGGAGGCCGGTGGCGCGGGCGAACTCCTCGTCGTTGCTCACGCTGAACAACGCCCGCCCCAGGACGGTCGTGACGAGGAGGACGACCGCGGTGAGCGCCGCGAACACGGCCACGTCGGACCAGCTCGTGCTGGTGATGCTGCCGAAGAGATAGGCATCGAGGTTGCGCACCCCGGCCGGCGCCCGGCTCACCAGCACGACGCCGGCGGCGATGCCTCCGTAGAAGAGCACCGCGAGGGCGATGTCACCGCTCGTCTGGCCGCGCACCCGGATCAGCTCGAGCAGCACCGCGCCGGCGGTGGCCGTGAGCAGGGCGACGCCGACCGGAGCTCGATCGAGCACCAGACCCAAGGCGACGCCGGTGACGGCGACGTGCCCGAGACCGTCGCCGATGAGCGCCAGTCTGCGCTGCACGAGGAAGATCCCGACCGCTGGCGCGGCCAAGCCCACCAGCACGGCCGCCACCACGGCGCGGCGCATGAACTCGAACTGCCAGAAGTCCACGATCTCAGGGCCAGGGCCCTACGCCGCGCGGAGGCTCGGTGGCGGGGTGCGGGTCCTCGTCGCCGTGGCCCAGGGCCTCCGCGGGGAGGTGCTCGGGCGGGCCGTCGCTCACGATCGCACCCGCCTCGAGCCGGGCCACCCGAGTGATGAGCGGGGCCAGCGGCCCCAGCTCGTGCAGGACGACGACGATCGTCGTCCCGCCGGCCACCAGCCCGGCCATGATGCTCGGCCAGCGCCTGGCGGCTGGAGCGGTCGACGCCGGCCAGCGGTTCGTCGAGGAACAGGACCTCGGCCCGACCGGCCAGCGCCCTGGCCACCAGCGCCCGCCGTTGCTGGCCGCCCGACAGGGTGGCGACCGGTGCACCCGCGCGGTCGGCGAGACCGACGGCGGCGATGGCGTCGTCCACGGCACGCCGGTCGGGCCCCCTCATCCGCCGCCCCAGGCCGGAGCAGGCCAGTCGACCCGAGGTGACGACCTCCCTCACGGTCGCCGGGATCGGGCCCGCCGCCTGCTGGCGCTGCGGCACGTAGCCGACCCGACCGCGGTCCTGCAGCTCGCCGCCGAACAGCTCCACCTCGCCGCCGAGCCGTTCACACAGACCGAGGATGCCCTTGACGAGCGTCGTCTTGCCCGAACCGTTCGGGCCGAGCAGCGCCACGACCTCGCCGCGCCCCACGACCAGGTCTGCCTCCACCGCCACCTGTCCCCGGTAGCCGAACCGACCCTCCGTCACCCGGACGACGGGCTCGCTCGCCGTGACATGGAGCTCGCTCCGCTCGCTCATTGGCAGCCCAGGCCGGCCCGCAGGCTGGCCAGGTTGGTCCGCATGGCGCTGAAGTAGTCGGCTCCCCCCGCGTCTTCCGACATGCCTTCGAGAGGGTCGAGCACTGCGGTCGACGCGCCCGTCTCGGCGGCGACCGCCTCGGCCACCGCAGGGCTGACCAGGCTCTCGTGGAAGATGGTCGACACGCCGTGTTCGGCGACGAACCGCGAGATGTCGGCCAGGTCGGCGGGCGTCGGCTCGGCCTCCGGGTTCACGCCCGCGATGCCGATCTGGGTGAGGTCGTAACGGTCGGCCAGGTAGCCGAAGGCGTCATGACCCGTCACCAGGGTCCGCTCGTCGCAATCCGCCAGCCCCGCGGCGAGCTCACGGTCGAGGGCCTCCAACTCCCGGCGGAGCTCGGCGGCGTTGGCCTCGAAGGCGCCTGCGGATCCGGGCTCGAGCGCACCGAGCCGCGCCGCGATCTGGTCCGCGACGTCGGCGAGCCGCAGGGGGTCGAGCCAGAAGTGCGGATCGGCTCCGTCCCCGTCACCTTCGGCCCGGCCCGCGTCGGACCCGCTCGAGGGCAGGTCCAGCCCGGCGAACTCACCCACGTCGAGCGCTCGGTCGCCGGCTTCGCCGTCCACGGCGTCGTCCACCGCAGGCGAGAAGCCGCCCAGGTACACGACGAGGTCGGCCTCGGCCACCGAGGCGACGTCCCGCGGGGACAGCTCGAGGTCGTGCGGCTCGACCCCTGGCGGGGTGAGGTCGGTGACGGCGACCCGGTCGCCACCGACCCGACCGGTGACGAACGCCAGTGGGTAGAAGGAGGCCACGGCTCCGATCGTCCCGTCGCCACCCGGGTCGCCACCGGCGTCCCGGCCGCACGACGACGCCGCGATCCCGAGGCACACGACGGTGAGCACGGACAGCGCGACCGGGCGTGAGCGGCGAGCCACGCGGTGAGGCTATCAGGGAACGATTCTCACTCCTGTTCCGGCCGGACGTCGGCGGAGCCACTCCGAGCAGATCACGTCGGTGACGAGCAGGGCCGTCCGGCCCGGGATCGGCGATCGCCTGCTCGTCCAACGACTGATCGAGCCCGGCGTTGTCGGCGCAGTTCACCGCCACCTGCATGGCGTCGGGAGAACTGACCGCGTGGCGAGCAGCCGCACCGCGAAGCCCCGGCGGATCAGCTCGGGCACGATGCTGGTGTCGCCCTGCGCCAACCTTCTGGGCAGGGCCAATCCGTGAGGGTGGTCGCGATCGGGGCCGTGGTCGAAGTCGTGGTCGACGTCGTGGTGGAGGTGCTCGGGGACGCCGTGGTCGTGGGCTCCACGAGGGTTGTGGGAGGGCTCGCACCGTCCGATGTGGTGCCGCCGGCCGAGTCGCCGTCGCCATCACCACCTGCGCAGGCCACCAACACCAGACAGCAGCCCACCGCCCACGCTCGCACGCCCATGCGTGATGATCGCACAGCGAGACTCACGACACTCGTGGACTCGTCCGACCGCCGGGTTCGGTGGCGACGACGGTGCCAAGATGCGCAGATGGGCGTGGCGCAGGGCGGACGGCGGGCGGCGGTCGTCGCGCTCGCCGCCGCAGTCGCCGCGGCGCTCTCGGCCTGCGGGGACGACGGCGCCGCCGCCGACGGCGCGGCCGCGAGCGAGCGGGCCACGACCGTCGACACCGTGGCGCCGGCCACGACGGTCGCCACCACGGCGGCGGCGACACCAGCGCCGTACTACCTCTCGATCGGCGACTCCTACGCCGCCGGCTACGAGGCCGGCATCGGGAACACGGACAACGGCTTCGCCTACCAGGTCGCCGATGAGGCGGTGGCCGCCGGCCATCCTCTCGAGCTGGTGAACCTGGGCTGCGGAGGCGCCACCACCATCTCGCTGCTGGAGGCCGAGGGGTGCTCGGTACGCGGCCTCGGACCCGGGGCCGCCCCCTACGACGGGCAGACGCAGGTCGAAGCCGCGGAGACGTTCTTGCGGGACCACCCCGGCGAGGTCGACCTGATCACGGTCTCCATCGGTGGCAACGACGTCACCGCCTGCGGCGCCGCCGCCGATCCCGTCGCCTGCGTGACAACAGCCGTCGAGGGCATCTCGACCAACCTGCCCGTGATCCTGCAACGGCTGCGCGCCGCGGCCGGTCCGGAAACCCTGATCGTCGGCACGACCTACCCGGACGTGATCCTCGGTGAGTGGTTGCGCGAGACCCCGGAAAGCCAGCAGCTGGCTCAGCTCTCCGTGACCGCGTTCAAGGAGCTCATCAACCCCGCGCTGGCAAACGCCTACATGCAGGCCGGCGGGACGTTCGTCGACGTGACCGACGCCACCGGCGCGTACGGCCCGATGACCGAGCTGACGCTCCTCGACCCCTACGGCGACATCCCGGTTCCCGTGGCCAAGGTGTGCGAGCTCACGTCCTACTGCGCGGCGGGCGACATCCATCCCAACCCCGAGGGTTACGGCGTCATCGCCGATCTCGTCGTCGACGCCTACGTGTCGTCCGTGGCCGAACGGGCGAGCAGCTAGCGCCCCGGCCGGTACGCGTAGGGTCGGCGTCCATGCTCGCCGTCACCGCCACATCGATCGACCCCGACGACCCGCTGTCCGGCTTGGAGATCGGCGAGCGACCCGACCCCGAGCCGGCGGCGGGTTGGGTCTCGGTCACGGTGCGCGCGGCGGCGCTCAACCACCACGACCTGTGGACGCTGAAGGGTGTCGGCATCACCGAGGACCGGCTGCCGATGGTGCTCGGTTGTGACGCGGCCGGCGTCGACGAGGACGGCAACGAGGTCATCATCCACTCGGTCATCTGCTCACCCGACTGGCAGGGAGACGAGACCCTCGACCCACGACGGTCGTTGCTGTCGGAACGATATGACGGAACCCTGGCCGAGAAGGTGGTGGTTCCCCGCCGCAACCTCGTACCCAAGCCGGCCGCGCTGTCCTTCGAGGAGGCGGCGTGCCTGCCCACGGCCTGGCTGACGGCCTACCGCATGCTCTTCGCGCAGAGCGACGCCAAGCCCGGCGACACCGTGCTCGTGCAGGGTGCCGGCGGCGGGGTGTCGACGGCGCTGATCGCGCTGGCCCGGGCCGCGGGGTACCGCGTGTGGGTGACCAGCCGCAGCGACGAGAAGCAGGCCCGGGCCGTCGAGCTGGGCGCCCACGAGGCCTTCGACTCGGGCGCACGCCTCCCCGGCCGGGTGGACGCCGTGTTCGAGACCGTCGGCGAAGCGACCTGGAGCCACTCGCTCAGGGCCTTGCGACCGGGCGGCACGCTCGTGGTGTCCGGCGCGACCAGCGGGCCCAACCCGCCCGCCGATCTCAATCGGGTGTTCTTCCTCCAGCTCCGGATCATCGGGTCCACCATGGGCACCCGGGAGGAGCTCGAGCGCGTGGCCCGCTTCTGCGAGGTCACGGGGGTCCGTCCGTCGATCGACGCCGTGCTGCCGCTGGCCGACGCCGCGGACGCCTTCGCCCGCATGGCCGGCGGCGACGTGTTCGGGAAGTTGGTGCTGACGCCCTGAGGAGTCCGCGCCCTCAAGGGCCGTCGGGTTGACGGCGCGACGGCGCCAGGTTGCGGGAGTACAGGCGCACGGCCACGTCCACCGTCACAAGGGCGGTCAGGAACCGGACCGAGATCGAATCACCGCTGGTGGCCACGATGACGCCGCCGACGATGAGCAGGACGACGGCCAGGACGGTGGCGAGCTTCGGGTCGATGCGCATCTGGTAATCCTGCCCGACCTGCTGAGCCCTGCCGGACGAGCCCGGAGAGCCGAATGAGCGGCGGGCGAGGCATGATGCTCGGGTGAGCGGTGGCACCCATCGTGGACACGGGGACCATGCCCACGGGCATGGTCACTCGCACGGCTCGGCCGCCGCCCGGGCCGGGGCCCGCCATCAGCGGCCGCTCCTCCTCGCGTTCGCCCTGATCGTCGCCTTCCTCGTCGTGCAGGTGGTGGTCGGCCTGGCCACCGGCTCGCTGTCCCTCCTGTCCGACGCCGGTCACATGGCCACCGACGCGCTGGGGCTGGGCATGGCGCTGGCCGCCATCCACGCCGCCTCCACCGCTCGCGCCAACCCGCAACGGACGTTCGGCTTGTACCGGCTGGAGATCCTGGCTGCGCTGGCCAACGCCGTGCTGCTGTTCGGCGTCGCCGGCTACGTGCTCTACGAGGCCGCCACCCGCCTGGGCGAGCACCGCGAGATCCCGGCCGGGCCGGTGCTGGTCGTGGGGCTGCTCGGCCTGGCGGTCAACGTCATCGCCTTCGGGCTCCTCCGCGCGGGCGCCAAGGAGAGCCTGAACGTCCGCGGGGCGTACCTGGAGGTGGTGTCGGACCTGCTCGGTTCGGTGGCCGTCGTGGTCGGCGCCCTCGTCTGGGGGGTCACGGGTTGGACCTGGGTCGATCCCCTGCTGGGCGCCGCCATCGGCCTGTTCATCCTGCCCCGGGCCGGACGGCTCGGTCGGGACGCGGTGCGCATCCTCGTGCAGGCCGCGCCGCCCGACATCGACGTGCACGCCCTCCGCGAGGACCTGGCCGGCATCCCGGGGGTGGTCGACGTGCACGACCTGCACGTGTGGACCCTGACGTCGGAGATGGAGGTGGCGTCGGCCCACCTGATGGTGCGGGCGGGCACCGACAGCCACGGCGTGCTCGACCAGGCCCGTGTGCTGCTCGAGGAGCGGCACGGCCTCGGGCACGCCACGCTCCAGATCGAACCGGACGACCACCGAGGATGCGACGAGCTCACCTGGTAGCGCACGTCGGTGCTGGAGTGCTGCTTGCTACGTTTGTTCGTATGCGGTTGGCGGAGGTGCACGAACTGGTGAGGCGGTGGGCGGGTTGGATCCGGTGCCGCGACCCGTTCGAGTGCGTGTCCGTATCCTACGACGGAGTCACGATGAGCGCGTCTGGCTGACGGCCGCCGAACGAGTTGGGCTCGACGTGCTCTCGTCGAAGCTCGCTCAGGTCGACGGGCGGGAGCTTGCCCCTTGGAGCACGTCGGTGACGCGTTCATCGACAAGGCCGACTGGCTCGTCGGATGCCGACGATCCACCCGGACGATTCCGCTGACGGTGGCCGCCGAGGTGCGCCGCAGCCAAGCCGACGACGGCACCGAGCTAGAGCGAACCGGGAGAGCAGGTCGCGGACCTGGGTCGAGCACCGTGACGGGATGTGGTGCCTGGCCGGCACGGTTCGACCCCGCCAGCGGTGCCCGCCTGCATGGCCGGTTGGAAGCCGCGCTGAGCGAACTCTTCGCTGATCAGTACGCCGGACGGGCTGCCCTTCGGATCCGTCTGAGAAGCAGGACCACCTGCGCGCCCGGGCGCTGGTGGCGTTGCTCGAAGGGGAAGTCGGGGTGCGGCGCAGCGAGGCACGGTCGTGGTGGATGTCACCAGACCGAACTCACCGGCAGCCCGGTCGTCGACTGGGGCATCCCGCGTCGAGGTCCCTGTCACGGTGCTGCAGGACCTGGCCGGTAACGCCGACGTCCGGGCGGTGGTCGTGGCCGGCGGGGTCGTGCTGGCACGCGCCCGGTGTGCTCGCCTGGGCCGTTCGTGCCGGTTGTTCCGCCGGGCGCAGCGCCGAGCCTACGCGGCTAGCCGCGAGAACCACAACGATGATGAAGAGCCATCGGCGCTGTCGAGCCAGCGCGGCATCACACTCTCGAAGGACGTGACCAAGATCATCGCGGAACGACACGTCGGCCGGTGTCGAACATGGTCGCAGGCCGTGTCATCCTCTACGGTGAGCGACAGGTTCGCCGCGACGAACACCAGCACCGCGCACTGCGTCGCCGCCGGGGAAGGGAGCCACCGATGTCGACCCAGCCCAGCAAGCCCTCGTCGGGTCCGAGGATCTCGCACCTCGTGCTGACGGTGAGGGACATCGACGCCTCGGAGCGCTTCTACACGGAGGTCCTCGGCTTCGAACGCTGCGGGCTGCTCGAAGGGCCGCTGGCCGTAAGCGAGATGCGGTTCTTCCGGGCCGGCGCGAGCCACCACGACCTGGCCCTGGTACAGGTCGGCAAGCCGGAGGAGGTGCCGGCGCCGCCCGAGGAGTGGGAAGGCTTCTTCCCCGCGCACGCCGTCGGCATCAACCACTTCGCCGTCGCCTATCCCGACCGTGAGGCGTGGCTGGCCCAGCTCGCCCACCTGCAGGCCAGCGGCGTGCCGTTCGATCTCCGCGGCAACCACGGGATGACCCACAGCGTCTATGTCCGGGATCCGGACGGTCACAGCGTCGAAGTGCTGTACGACCTGCCCGCCGAGGTGTGGGAGGGCGACGTCAACGCAGCCCTCAACTACTTCGAGGCGCTGCCGTCCGAGGGGCCGGAGGCGCTCGCCGACGACACCGAGTACCACCGCTTCGCACCTGCCCGCGGCTGAGCGCACGCCGCGCGACGTGGCCCGAGCGTGCTGAGCGCCGAGCAGGCGGGCGAGATCGCCCGCGCGTTCGGCCTCGCCGGGCGGGCGTCGATGGAGGGACCTGTCGCCCGCGGCGTGCAGGGCCAGGTGTGGAGGCTCACGACGCCCGAAGGGACGTGGGCGGTGAAGGAGCCCTTCGAGCCACCGGACATCGAGGAGGCCGGGCGGTGCGCGCACTTCCAGGAGGCGGCCGTGCTGGCCGGGATACCGGCGCCCCGCGTCGTCCGGGACGTCGACGGCGGCGTGGTCGTCGCCGTCGGGACCGCGCCGGTCCTGCTCTACGAGTGGCTCGACCTCGGCGCGCGGACGACCGATCTCGACCCGACCGTGATCGGGCAGGTGACGGCCCAGCTCCATGCGGTGCAGGTCGACGGGTCGAACCCCGAGCACTGGTGGTACACCGATCCGATCGGGGCCGAGGCCTGGGGCCGGTTGGTCGCGGAGTGCGCAGCGGCCGGAGCGCCCTTCGCCGACGCCCTGGCCGCGTACCGACCGGAGCTGGTGGCACTGGAGGAGCTCATCGAGGAGGCGGAGACGCTCCGGTGCTGCCATCGGGATCTGTGGGCGGACAACGTCCTCCCGACAGTCGGAGGCCGGGCCGGTGGTGTGTGCGTCATCGACTGGGAGAACGCGGGGCTGGCCGATCCCTCCCAGGAGCTGGCGCTGGTGGTGTTCGAGTTCTGTCGGGACGATCCCGCCCGCGCCGGCACGCTGCTCGAGGCCTACGTCTCGAGCGGAGGGCCGGGTCGGCTCGACCGGCCGCAACGCTTCTCGATGGTGGTCGCCCAGCTCGGCCACATCGGACAGCACGCGTGCCAACAGTGGCTGGAGGCGGCGACCCTCGCCGAGCGCGAGCGCGCCGAGGCACGCGTGGACGAGTTCCTGGGGTCCGGTCGGCTCGACCGGACGACGATCGACGCCCTCTTGGCGGCGGTCCCGTCCGGCTGAACGCGGCCCCAAGGCGGCCGCGGTCAGGCTGGGGGCTGCCAGGGTTGGAGCCACTCCGTGGCCGGCCATCCCTCGGCGCCCGCCATCAGCTCGAACATGGTGGCGCCATCGATGGATTCCCGCACGATGTCGGCGTGGCCGGCGTGCCGGGCGACCTCCTCGACGAGGTGGAGCAGCACCCATCGCACGGTCCAGGCATCGACGTCGTCGGGGAACCAGGGCACCCCTTTCGGGACCGGCACCGGATGATCGAGGTCGAGGCCGCGGACGATCTCCTCGGTCCTGCCGGCCACCGCGTCGAGGTGCGTCAGGGCGCCAGCCAACGTCTCGTCCTGCCGGAGGGTGAAGTCGTCCTCGTACTGCTCGGCGCTCTCCTCCATCGAGCCGCTCGACGGCTGCTGGAGGACCGTGTCCATCCAGGACTTCTCCATGGCGGTGACGTGCTTCACCAGCCCGCCGACACTGAGGGTGCCTGCCGTCGGCGTCAGCCGGGCCTGCTCGTCCGTCAGGCCGTAGGCGGCGAAGCGGATGCCGTCGCGCTGCTGGTCCACGTAGGCCAGCAGGAGCTCGCGCTCATCGGTCAGCGGTGGAGCTTGTCCGGGCATGGAGGTCCTCCGATCGTGCGGGGCTGTCGATGCTTGATGATGCATCAACAAACAGGTCATCTGCTGACCGGTTCTGAGCACCACTCTCGTTGCGGGCTGCATCGAGGAGGCAGTTCCGGCCTACCCACACGTACCACAGGGGCACGCCGATGAAGCCGGACCCGACGACGGCCGGCGCCACCTGGCGCGGATCGTCAGCCGACGGATCCGCCGGACACCGGCATCACCGACGCCAGAAGCGCTCCGGCGAATCGGGCGAACGAGCTCGACATGGTCACCCTCCTTGGTCCGTCCAGACCGCCCTCGCACGGCCCGCCGAACGGATCAGGCGGCGACCACCTCGACGACGCCGTTCATCCCGTATTCGTTGTGGCCGGGGAGGTGGCAGGCGAAGATGACCGCGCCAGCCTCGTCGAACCGGTACGTGGTCGAGGCCGTGGCGTTGGGCTCCACCGTCACCTCACCCGGGCGGGGCGGGTGGACGGCCTCCGTGCCACTGGCGTGGCGGGCGTGGACGTCTGCCGCCCCGACGATCAGCTCGTGGCGGATGGGATCGTGGTTGCGGAGCACGAAGCGGACCTGCGTGCCCTCCTTGACCCGGAGACGGGTTGGCGTGAACCGCGTGTAGTCGATGTCGAGCACCACGTCGACCGGGCCCGGCCCCAGGACACCCGACTGCCCTCCTTCGGCCCGATCCAGCCGGAACGCACCGACGGTCACGACCACCGAGGCCGCCAGGGTGGCGGTCAGCGCGGCCGCCAGACCCTTCACGCCGTCGCCTCACGGTCGTTCACGACGCGGCGCACGGTGAGGAACGCGCCGAGCGTGAGCGCGCCGGCCACGACCCCGGCCCCGAACGGCCAGAGCGACCGCCCGCCGGTGGGCGGCGAGGGCGCCACCACCGCAGCGGCAGGAGCAGCAGCCGCGGCGGGCGGGGCACGGCCGACGGCACAGCGGATGGCGCGGCCTGCAACGACTGGATGCCGGCGTCGGTCGGCGAGGGCGCCAGGTTCCGGTCGGCGGAGACAGCCAGGTCGTAGTCGAGACCGCCAGCCGGGGACTGGAGCCGCAGGTAGGTCAGCCACATGGAGTCGGGCACCCACTCCATCCCCTTGTCGGACCGCAGGTCGGCCAGCAGCCCGCTGCCGGCGGCGGCGCTGCGCTCCACCGTCAGGCCGGACCCCCCGGCCAGGAGCTGGGGCCGATCGTCCGTCAGGAGGAACACGTCGGCGTCGATCACCTGGCTGGCGTCCGCACCGAGCCCGAGGATCCGCAGCGGCACCCACGGCTGGTCGGTCGGGATGGTCAGCATGATCGGGGTGCCGTCACCGCTCTGCTGACCGAGCTCGGCTGCTCGGCTGGCGTCGAAGCGGGCGGCCATGAAGACCGGGCTCCGCGAGGCGTAGAAGTCGAGGATCTCGGGGGCATCGGGCGTGAGGAAGAACCCGTTCTCGAGCGCCCAGCGCCCTACCTCGTCGCCGCCCCCCCGGAGGATCGTGATGTCGAGCGCGTCGATCTTGGTCTCGAGCAGCACCTCGGCCGACGCCGCCAGGGCGGTGGGCGCCGCGCTCGACACGGCGAAGTCGGCTGGCGGCGTGACTTCGAGCGCCAGCCGTTGCAGCGTCCATTCGCCGCCCCGCTCCACGGTCGTGGGTACATCGGGGAGCGGGATGATCGACCCCACCTCCTGGCCCTCGCCGACGAACTCGAACGACGTGACGTACCGCTCGATGCCGTCGTGGTACGCGGCGAGGGTCGACGTCCGCACGAGCTGGATGGTGCCGTTCTCCCCCACCAGCCCGCCGCAGGCGATGGCCGGCGTGACCAGCCCCACCACGGCACCCACCGCCACGACACCTCCGACGACCAGTCGTCCGCGCATGCGAGTCCCCTTCCCCGAGGCTTCTGAGATGCGCGTTGGACGACCGGTCTCGCCGGTCGGTTCCCGACCTAACGGGCGACGGCGAACTGCACGGTGCCGAGCGAGGTGAACTCGGCGGCGATCACGTCACCGGGGCCGAAGCGGATGGCCTTGATGAAGGACCCCGAGAGGATGACGTGCCCGGCTTCCAGGGGCACACCGAAGCTGTGCAGCTTGTTGGCCAGCCAGGCCACGGCGTTGATCGGGTTGCCCATGACCGCCGACGCGACGCCGGTGTCCTCGATGACGGCGTTCTTCGTGAGGGTCACGCCGATCGTCCGCACGTCGATCTCCCCCAGGCCGACCGGGTTGCCTCCCAGCACGACGAGGCCCGACGAGGCGTTGTCGGCGATGGTGTCGACCAGGACCCCGCGCTCGTTGAAGCGCCGGTCGACGATCTCGATGCACGGCAGCACGAAGTCCGTGGCCCGTACGACGTCGGCGGCGTTCACCGACGGACCGACGAGGGGCGAGTGCAGCACGAAGGCCAACTCGGCCTCCGCCAGCGGGGCGAACAGCCGGTCGGTCGGGATGACCGAGCCCTCGGCCACGAAGAGGTCGTCGAGGAGCACCCCGTAGTCGGGCTCGTTGATGCCGGCCGCCTCCTGCATCGGCCGGGACGTCAACCCGATCTTGTGGCCCTTGAGGATGGCGCCGGACTGGAGCTTGGCCTCGGCGACCAGCTGGGAGATGCGGTACGCGTCCTCCACCTCGGCGTCCGGGTAGGTCACCGACACGGGCGGGATGGTGACATGGTCCCGTGCTGCGGCCAGCAGCGCGTCGGCCGCCTCCTGACGCTGCGCGTCACTCAACATGGCTCAGCCTCCCGACGAGGCCGGTGCGCGGCCCGCGGCCAGGATGCCGTCCACGAGCGAATGAGGCCGGCTGCGATCCGAGTACACCATGTACGCCCCGATCCGGTTCGTCCTGGCCGAGGCCAGGTAGTTGCGTTCGTACAGATCGTTGCGGGCGCCGAGCCCGGAGCCGACGAAGTCCCACGCCAGCCGGTACAGCGCGGCGCGCCGCTCGGCGTCGACATCGCCGGCACCGTGCAGGAACTCGTCGATCAGGGGGCGGAGACGGCCGTCATCGAGCATGGCCCGGCTGGGCGTGGCCAGCAGGTTGTGGCTCCCGATGGTGACGAGGATGTCGTTGACGCGCGGGAACCAGACCGCCAGTTGCGAGCGCATGGGGTGCAGCGGTCGCCCGTCCGGGAACCACACCCCTTCGCCTCGGTCATAGGCATGCTCCTCGGCCAGCAGCACGGCGTTGCGGGTGATCTCGACGTAGCAGTGCAACTCACCGAGCATCTCGAGGGTGTGGGGGCTCGAGTCGTTGACGGCCTCGGCCATCAGCGAGGCGAGCCCGTAGGCGAACTCGAGCTTCGTGAGCGCCCGCAGGGTGGTCTGCTGCATGATGTTCGCCCACCAGGCCGTGGGCAGCATGACGCCGGAGTAGACCTCCACGTCCCCGTTGATGAACACCCGCTCGCGTGGCACTTCGACGTCGTCGAAGATCACGAAGGCGTCCTGCTCGTCGAACCGGTACGAGAGCGGACGGTCGAAGGGGTCCGCGCCCGGTGCCGCGACGCTGTCACGACAAAGGAACACGAGCCCGGGCGTGCTGACGGGGATGGAGAAGCTGAGCGCGTAGGCGTCCGGGGCTCCAGGAGGGAGGGGATGACCGGGGTAGACGGCGATCTCGTCGGCGAACGGGGCCAGGGTGGCGAGGATCCGCGCGCCGCGGACGACGATCCCCTGTTCTGTGTCGGCCACCTTGTGGAGCGGCACGGGGTTGCCCGCGAACGTGCTGTCCTTCATCCGGTCGATGGTCGGGTGGATGATCGTGTGGGTGAGCGAGAGGTCCTCGCGAGCCAGTTGCTTCTGGAACGACTGCAGGTTGGCGACGCCCTCCTCGTTGCGGTCGTCCGGTCCCGCCCAGGCGCCGCGCTCGCCCGCGAAGCCGGCGAACGTCACGTTCATGTAGTCGGGCGTGCGTCCCATGAGCCCGACCGTGCTCTCCGCGATCCGGACCAGGCCGAGGCGACGCCGCCGCAGGTCGTCCTTGCTCCGCGGGATCATGTGACTGACGTTGACGGGCTCCCCGGTCTCCGGGTCAGGCATCAGGCACTCGTCGGCGAACTCGTGCTGGCGGTCGAAGACATCGGCCACGGCCTGCGCGGCGCCGGCCAGGGCGGGATGGTTCGTGACGTCGTCGACGCGCTCGTCCCCGAGCCACAGCTCGCGGTTCGTCCGGCGAAGTCCCTTCAGGAACTCCTCACCCGTCCTCGCCCCCATCGGGGCGACCTCCTCGCTGCACGGCCCGCCAGACCCGTTCGGGGGTGATCGGGGTGTCGATGTGACGCACCCCGAGGTGGGACACGGCGTCGATCACCGCGTTCTGGACCGCGGGGATGGCGCCGATCGTCCCGGACTCACCGAACCCCTTGGCCCCGAGCTCGTTGACGTACGTCGGGGTCTCCATGTGCACGATCTCGAACATCGGGAGCTCGGCGGCGGAGATGACGGGGTAGTCCGCGAAGTTGGTGGTCACCGGGTTGCCGTCCTCGTCGTAGCGGATGGCCTCCAACAGGGCCTGGGCGATGCCCTGGGCCAGCCCTCCGTGCACCTGGCCCTCGGCCAGCAGCGGGTTGAGCACCTTGCCGGCGTCATCGACGGCCACGTGGCGGACGAGGCGGGTCTGGCCGGTGACGGTGTCGACCTCGACCACGGCCACGTGGGCCCCGAAGGGGAAC
Organism: uncultured Acidimicrobiales bacterium; assembly: GCA_963813375.1. GTDB lineage: Bacteria > Actinomycetota > Acidimicrobiia > Acidimicrobiales > Ilumatobacteraceae > DASTFY01. Next base: position 86,823 of record CAWEYT010000017.1, read on the forward strand.
GTCGGCGTCGACGCACTGAAGTCCGACACGCCTGACAACGGGACCCGGGACCGTTCGGCCAGGGCTTCCCAGTCGACCGAGATGCTCGGCGTCCCCGCCACGTGGAACGCGCCCCCCTCGGCATCGAACATCACGTCCTCGGCGTCGGCCTCCAGCAGCTCGGCGACCTCGCGGCGGGCCGCCTCCACCAGCTTGTGCGAGGCGTCGGCCACCGCCGCTCCTGCCAACTGCACCGAGCGGGAACCGACGGTCAGGCCGCCGACGGGCACCAGATCGGTGTCGCCGTGCACCACCTCGACGTCGTCCATGGCGACGCCCATGCGGTCGGCCACGATCATCGACCACACCGTGTCGTGACCCTGTCCGAAGGGCGTGGCGCCGCTGGTGACCTTGATGCGGCCGCCCGGGAGCAGCTCGACCGAGCCGTACTCGGACGACGGTCCACCGGCCGTGATCTCGACGTAGGCCGACAGGCCGATGCCCAACTGCACGACGCCGCCCTCGTCCCGCCGGCGCGCCTGCTCGGCCCGGAGGGCTTCGTAGCCGGCCCGCTCCAGCGCCCGCCGGAGCGCCTCGGGGTAGTCGCCCACGTCGTAGTAGGTGCCGATCCCCGTCGTGTAGCCCTCGAGGAAGCGGGGCACGAGGTTGCGCCGCCGCACCTCGGCGGGATCCATGTCGATCTCGGCGGCGAAGCGGTCCATGGCCCGTTCGATGGCCACCGCGGCCTCCGGCCGGCCCGCGCCCCGGAAGGCCGTGACGGGCGCCGCCGTCGTCACCACGGACACCGACGAGAACCCCACGTTGTCGAGGTGGTACACGCCGGTGAGCATGCGCTGGGTCATCGCAGGGAGGAAGGCGCCCATCACGGGGTAGGCACCGGCGTCCTGCACGACATCGAGCTGGTACGCGGTGACCCGGCCGTCGCGCGTGCCGCCGATGGTGATGTGCTGGAGCTGCCCCCGGCCGTGGGGCATGGCGACCATGTTCTCCGAGCGGGTCTCGGTCCAGCGCATCGGTCGGCCGAGGCGGCGGGAGAACCAGCCCAACATCATCTCGTCGGCCTGGCAGCGGGACTTGGCACCGAAGCCGCCACCGACGTCGGGCACGATCACCCGGATCCGATCGGCCGGCAGGTCGTAGACCGAGCAGAGAGCGTCTCGAGCCGGGTGCGCGCCCTGGCAGGCCGAGTAGTGGACGAGCCGGTCATCGTCGGTCCAGTAGGCGGCGCCCGAGCGGGGCTCGATGGGTGCGGCCGTCATGCGCTGGTTCTCCACCCGCAGCGAGACGACGACCTCGCACTCGCTGAAGTCGGCCCGCTGCGGCGACTCGAGACGCAGGGCGGCGTTGGTCGCGACCTCCGGGAACAGCAGGATCTCGTCGGTCGCCGCCGCCTCGGGATCGACCAGCGGCGGGAGCGGGTCGTAGTCCACGACCACGAGCTCGGCGGCGTCGGCCGCGAGGTACTGGTCCTCGGCCACCACGGCCACGATGGGCTCGCCCGCGAATCGCACGACGTCGGTGGCCAGCAACGGCCGCCGCATGCCGTCCGGCAGCATGGGGAGCGTGTGGGCGATGCGGGGGAGCTCGAGGTCGGCGCTGGTGAACACGCCCAGCACGCCCGGCTGCCGAGCGGCTTCCTCGGTGTCGATGTCCACGATCCGGGCGTGTGCGTAGGTCGAGCGGACGTAGGTCACCCAGGCCGCTCCGTCGAGCGCGACGTCCTCGACGTAGGTGGCGGCGCCGGTCAGGAAGCGGGGGTCCTCGATCCGCTGGACGCGGTTGCCGAGGATGCTCACGTCGCCGTCACGTCCCGATCACGTCGCAATCACGTCGCCGTCACGAGGGCGACGGGACGGCGTCGACGGCCTCTTGCGCGGCAGCCTTCTCGGCGTCCCGCTCGGCCCACCAGTCACCGCCGTAGGCGACCCGCAGGATGCCCTCGGTGTCCTGCTGCGCCTGGTGCCCCACGGCGTGGCTCGGTGCCGGGCACTCGGCGACGGTGTTGGTCAGCCGGCCCACGCCCGTGACCTCGACCTCCACCACGTCGCCGAGCTGCATCGGCCGCGAGTTGGCCGGGGTGCCGGTGAGGATGACGTCGCCGGGCAGCAGCGTGATGTGGCGGCAGAGGTCGGCGAGGATGTAGTCGATGGGGAACGTCATCTCGGCGATCGGCCCTTCCTGGACGACCGCGCCGTTGATGTAGGTCCGCAGCGTCGACTCCCGGATGTCGAAGCCCGACACGAGGCCGGGGCCGATCGGGCAGTAGCCGTCCTGGCCCTTGACCCGCAGCATCGACCCGGCGTCGGTCTCCCGGAAGTCGTGCAGGCCGACGTCGTTGGCGGGCGCGAAGCCGGCCACGTGCTCCCACACGTCCTCGCGGGCCACGTTGCGCATCGGACGACCGATGACGGCGGCGACCTCGCCCTCGTAGTTCATCAACCGGCAGTCCGCCGGCCGGTACAGCACCCCTCGGTGGCTGTTCAGGGCGGTGGTCGGCTTCTGGAAGTAGGTGGGGGTGGACAGCGGGGGGGCCCGGAACTCGACTCGCCGCGAGTCGTAGTTGAGGTGGATGCACAGGATCTTGGTCGGGTCACACGGGGGCAGGTAGGTGGCGGTGGATTCGGGCACCCGCCGGCCGTCCAGGAGCACGAGCTCGCTCCCGTCGTCGGACGGGTTCACCCACTGCGGAGTGCCACCGTCGAGGATGCGGCGGATCTCGCGCCGCGGTCCGTCGAGCACGCTCATCAGGGCCCCTTTCGCTCCCGGCGGAGTGTACGTTCCCGACCGCCGGCGGGCGGAAGCGAGTGCAGCGTTGACCGCGGTGCCGTTGACACTCGGACAGCCGGCCAGCATCCTCCGGCGATGACCGACACCGCCGACACCGTCCGTTCGGACTCGATCTCCCTGGCCGCCGCCCGGCGCGTCCTCGACGCCGCGCTGGCCCACGCCGAATCGATGTCCCGCGCCATGTGCATCACGGTGTGCGATCCCGCCGGCGACCCGTGCTGAGCGCCCGCATGGACGGCGCGCCACGCCTGACGGCGCAGATCGCGGCGGACAAGGCGTGGACGGTGGCCAGCTTCAACGGCCTACCGACCCACGACTGGTGGCCGATGATCGAGCACGACCCTGCGCTCGTCCACGGCATCACCCAGACCCCGCGCCTCGTGGTCTTCGGCGGCGGCGTGGCTCTCCGCGTCGAAGGCCGGGTGGTCGGCGCGATCGGCGTCTCGGGCGGATCGTCCGCCGACGACCGCGCCGTCGCCGAGGCGGGAGCGGCCGCGCTCGGCCCCTGATCGGATCGATCAGGGTGGCGGGTCGGCCTGGACCAAGGGAGATCAGGCCGCGTACCGCCCGGCGGCCGAGTGCAGGAGGCCGAGGCCCTCGAGGCCGGGCAGCCGATCGACCCGGCGGTCGAGGCGGGCCACCATGCTGCGACCCTCGTCCCCGCCGAACAGGTGGCGGACCATGAACCGCACCTCCGTCTCGGGCATCACGTCCGAGCCGACCGGCTTCCAGAAGCGACGCAGCGCGAGCCGGGTCAGCCGCTGGGCCCGGCGGTCACCGTCGAGGCGGGCGATGGCCTGATGGGCGTAGAAGTCGATGTGCCGGCCCTCCTGGCGCATGATGCGGCGCAGCAGCTCGGTCAGCACCGGGTGCCGAGCGCGAGCGGCCAGCCGGGCGTAGCCGGCCTGGGTGGTCCACTCGTTCACCGCACCCCAGGTCATGTGCACTGCGGTGTAGGGCGCGCCGACCACGGCCGACCCGACACCGTGGACCAGCGGCGCCACCCGGTCCCGCCATCCGAGGCGCCGCCGCAGCGGGACGATGCGGCCGGCACCGGCCGGCTCGCCGTGGGCCCTGAGCACGGACGCGATGGCCTCGCCGTGCCAGAACTCCTCGAAGGTCCACATGGTCAGGAACGTCGTCATGTCGGGATCCCGGTGGGCCGGCGTGACGAGCAGATCGCGCAGGTAGCAGACCGTGTGGTGCTCGACGTCGTGCATGTAGCGCAAGCACCGGAGGCTGTCATCGTCGAGGGGTTCGGCACGGAAGGCGTCGAAATCGATCCCGTCGAGCTCGACGCGGCCCGCATGGCGCTTGTAGGTCTCGAGGTCCAGCTGCATGCGGTCTCTTCGTCGTCCGGATCGTGACGGATGGATCGGATGTGCGATCGGCCGCGCGCCCACTTCGAACAGAGGTGTCGCCGAGTGACACGTCGTGTCGCTTTGCGACACCTCCGTTCGAGAAGCGCGCGATGATCCGCGCCCGGCACGGCTTCGAAGGAGGACGATGACCGCACGGGCGGGGGACCGCGTGATGGCGCCGCTGGCTCGGCTGCTGCTGCGCGTCTTCTTCCGCCGGATCGACGTCGAGGGCGCCGCACGCCTGCCCGCCGGTCCCGTCCTGCTCGTCGCCAACCATGTCAACGGCCTCGTCGACGGACTGGTGCTGATGGCCGTGCTGCCGCGCTATCCCCGGTTCCTGGGCAAGGCCACCCTCTACCGGATCCTGCCGCTGGCACCGTTCCTGCGCCTCGCCGGGGTGGTGCCGGTGCACCGGGCGAAGGACGCCGATCGCACGGCCGGCCGCGTCATCCGCAAAGACACGGTCATCCGCAAGGACACGGTCACCCGCAACGACACGGCCTTCCGGACCTGCCGGGCGCTGCTGGCCAGCGGCGGAATGGTGGCCGTGTTCCCGGAAGGCATCAGCCACGACGAGGCGCGGGTGCAGCCGCTGCGGACCGGTGCCGCCCGCATCGCTCTCGGCGCCGCCTTCGACGACGGGGTGACCGGTGTGGAGACGGTCGCCGTCGGCCTGGTCTACGACGACAAGGCCCGATTCCGCTCCCGTGCGCTCGTCCGCATCGGCGAGCCTGAGGGCGTCGAGGGCTGGCGGGCGAGCTACGACGAGGACCCGGTCGGTGCCGTCCGGTCCCTCACCGATCGCCTGGGCCGGCAGCTCGGGCAGGTGGCGCCGATGTACGAGTCACGCCAGCACGAGCTGGCCTGCCGGCGGGTGGCATCGGTCGTCGCGGACAGCCCGGCCCAGCGCGACGACGTCGCCCGTGCGTTGGGCGTGGCGGCCTCCGACGGTCCGGCCGCGGCGGTGCGCGTGGCCGCCCTGACCGACGCCGCGGACGCCTACGAGGCGGACCTGGCCCTCGTGGGCCTGAGCGACGATGACGTGGCCGGCGGGCTGACGGCCGGCCGGTACCGGCGGCGCCTGGGCCGCTCGGTGGCGGAAGCCGCCGCTACCGCCCCACTGGCCGCGCTCGGGGCCGTCGTCCACGCGGTCCCCTACGGGATCATGAAGGCGATCGGGAGCCGGCCGGACAACGAAGGGATGCGGGCCACCGTCAAGCTGCTCGGGTGCACGGTGCTCTTCACCGCCGTCTACGCCACCGCCGGCGTCTTCGTCGGCCGCCGGCGCGGCCCGGTGGCCGGCATCGCCGCGTTCGTCCTCGGCCCGCTGAGCGGGTACGTGACCGTCCGCTGGGTGGAGCGAGTGCACCGGCTGGGAGGCGTCGCCCGGGCGCGAGCGGTGATGGCCGATCGGCGGGATCTGGTCGCCGACCTGGCGCAGCAGCGTGCCGATCTCGTCGAGGCCGCGACCGCCCTCGTCAGCGTTCCGGCACCAGTCGGCCGCTGACCTCCCGACGCACCCGCTCGGCCAACTCGGGGGTGAGCATCGAACGACCGTGGCCGAGGCCGGGAGTCCACCACAGCGCCTTGGGCTCACCGGCCCAGGCGAACAGCGTCTCGGCGTGCTCGGGGCCGAACACCCGCTCCTGCGGATCGTGGACGATGACGACGAACCGGGGGGCGATGGCGGCCATGGCGGCGTCGACGCGCTCGGGCTCGGCCGCGGCAGGGTCCACCCGTGTGCCGCTGAGGGCCAGCAGCACCGCCCGACCCCGCCGCGTCGAGAGCCACCGCGAGCAGGCGGACGCCGGCCGGGCTGGTGAGGTCCCTCCAGGCCGGAGCGGACACGGCCACGACCCCGGCGACCGGGCTGCCCCGGCCGGCGGCCAGCAGCGACGAGACGCCTCCCAGGCTCACGCCGAAGGCCACGACGGGCAGTTCGGGAGCGAAGGCCTGTGCGGCGGCCACGGCCGCCGCGACGTCCCATGGCTCCTTCGCCCCCATCGTGCTGCGCCCAGCGGAGCGCCCATGACCGCGCAGGTCGAGGGCCACGACGTGGGCCCACGACGAGGCCTCGTTCACGAACCGGTGGATCTCGCGGCTCCGGGACCAGTTGGAGAAGCCGTGGACCACGACGAGGGAGGCGATGGCGTCATCGGGGCCGGGAACCCGCACCGCGGCCAGCGAGGTGCCGTCCGCCGACCGCAGCCGCAGGGCGGTGGCCGGTGGCCGGTAGCGCGGCGCCAGCGGGTAGCTGCGGGCCCACCGCGACACGCCGCGAGCGAACGCGGTGGGCGACGGGGCCACGTCCGGCGCGGTCAGCCCTGCGGCCCGGACCGCCCGACGGGACGGCGCGCACCGGCGTCGGCGGCGGTGACCGTCGTCGTGTCGCGGCCCGACCGCAGCAGGGTGCCCGGCCGGGCGTCCAGCAACTCGCCACCCTGGACGACAGGTGCGCCGTTGACGACGACGTGGCTGATGCCGTCCGCCTCCCCATAGATCCGCCCGGCCCCGCCAGGGAGGTCGAATCGCGTGTGGACCGGACCCGGACCGATGGTGGCCGGATCGAACACCACGACGTCGGCGTGGGCACCGACGGCCAGCCGGCCGCGGTCGACGAGGCCATACAGTCGGGCCGGACTCTCGGTGAGGTAGTGCACCGCCTCCTCGACGGGCAGCAGCCCGCGCTCCCGCACCGCCCGGGCCAGCAGCGTGGTCGAGAACGAGAAGGAGTCGATCATGTCCAGGTGCGCGCCGGCGTCGGAGGCGCCGACCACGGCCCGGCCGTCACGCCACACCTCGACCCGCCGCGCCCAGCTGGCCTCGTCCTGCCCTCGATCCTGGTTGGCGATCACCGTGGTGAGACCGTCGGCGATGGCGATGTCGGCCAGCGTGTCCCACGGCGTGCGGCCGAGCTCGGCGGCGATGTCACCCAGCGTGCGGCCCTGGTATCGCCGGTACTCGTCCGTGAAGGTCTCCAGCAGGACGTAGGCGCCCCAGTTGCCGATGGCCCGCGTCGGGCCCTCGGTCGACTGCGCCAGCCGATCCATCTCGGCCCGCCCGGCCGGGTCGCGCAGCATGGCCAGCTTCTCCGCGTCCGGCAGCGCCATGAGCCGGTCCCAGCCGTTGAGGATGTCGAGCACGAAGCCACTGCGCAGGTTGAGCCGGACCCGGAAGCTGTCCGGCAAGGTGAGGGCGATCACGGTGCCGCCCCGCTCGGCCGCGTAGTCGTAGCCGGAGAGCTGGTGCTGCACGAGGTCCCAGTTCTGGGCATAGACCTGGAGCAGGTTCCAGTTGAGCGGCCGGTCGGCCGCCGCGCTCATGGCGGCCATGAGCCCGAACGTCTCCTCGCTGAACTGCCCGACCGCAGGGATGAACTCGAGCGTGGTGCCCGGATGGTCGCGCACGACGGAACAGAGCGCGACGAGCTCCTCCCGTGTGCCGTGCCGCGATGGCACCGGACGTCCCGTGTGGTCGTTGTGCGACGACGACCAGGTCGAGGAGAAGCCCATGCCACCGGCCGCCAGGCCCTCCCGCAGGAGGCGCTTCATGTCGTCCAGCTCGTCCGGAGTGCTCTCCCGCTCGGTCGACGCCTCGCCCATGACGACCCGCCGCAGCGCCGAATGCCCGACCAGGAACCCGGCGTTGGGCATGAGCGTGCCGTCGAGGCGGTCGAGGTACTCGGCGGTCGAGCGCCAGTCCCACGGCACCCCCTGCTGCAAGGACTCGAGGGGCATGCCCTCGACCCGGGCCAGCATCCGCATCAGGTAGTCGCCGTCGTCGGCGGTCAGCGGGGCGATGGTGAACCCGCAGTTGCCACCGAACACCGTCGTCACGCCATGGAGCGGTGAGGGGCTGAGCGTCGTGTCCCAGAAGGCCTGGGCGTCATAGTGGGTGTGGACGTCCACGAAGCCGGGCGCCACGACCTGGCCGTCGGCCTCGACCACCCGGGCGGCGGGCTCGTCCACCTCGCCCAGGGCGACGATCCGACCGCCGCGGATCCCGAGATCGCCCGCCACGCCCGGCCGTCCCGAGCCGTCGACGATCAGCCCGCCCCTGATGACGAGGTCCAGCACGTCAGCCCCCTTCGACGGATGCCCAGAACCGCTCCAGCAGCGCCGCCGCGCCGGCGGGGTCCTGGACCATCCACCAGTGCCCGACTCCCTCCAACGTCTCCACCCGGGCGCCGGCCCGCTCCGCCGACCGGGTGGCCGCCTCGGCGTTCAGGAAGGGATCGGCGGTCGGGATGACGACCAGCCCGGGCTTGGGCACGTCCGCGAAGTCCGGGCCCCACTCCTGGTGGACGCGGGTGGCCGACCGGTAGAGGTCGAGGATGCAGCCGGCCATCGTCTCGTCGACCGCTCCCGCCATGGCCAGAGCGTCCTCCTCGGGGACGCCGAAGGCCACGAACACCCCCGCCCGATCAGCGATGGGCAACGCCAACTGCTGCTCCCAGAAGGCCTCACCCTCACCCGGGGTCTGCCAGACCTTGGCGAACGTCGTGCCACTCGAAGTCGACGTCGGCCACACCGGCGGCGTCGAGCACCCAGCTCCGGACCAGGTCCGGCCGCAGGCTGACGAGGCGCAGGGTGAAGCCGCCACCCCAGTCGTGGCCGACCAGATCGACCGGACCCTCGATGGCCTCCACCTGCTCGATCAACCAGGACGCGTAGTCGTCCATGGTGGCGCCGAAGCCCGCCGGTCTTGCGGTGCCGAAGCCCGGCAGCTTCAACGTCACGACGTCCGAGCGATCCAGCCGGGACCTGAGCGAGTCCCACAGGCGCTCGGTCTCCGGCACCCCATGGACCAGGACCGCGGGCATGGCCCGACCGTACCCGGTCGCTCCCCGTTGAAAAGAAGTGATCCAGGTGCGAGGGTGGCTGCGAACAGCTCGCAACAAGCACCGCGCGACGAGCGTGCTCGGAGCACCGACGAAAGGGGACGAGGTGCACATCCCTGACGGGTTCATCGACGGCAGGACCTCGATGGCCGGAGCGGTGGTGGCGGCGGGCCTCGTCGGCGTGTCGATCAAGAAGGCGGCCCGAGACCTCGACGACCGCGAGATCCCGCTCGCCGGACTGGTCGCGGCCTACATCTTCGCCCTCCAGATGCTCAACTTCCCGGTGGCCAGCGGCACCAGCGGCCACCTGATCGGAGGGTGCCTGGCCGCGGTGCTGGTCGGCCCCTGGGTGGGGAGCCTGTGCATGGCGGTGGTGTTCCTCGTGCAGGCCCTGGTCTTCGCGGACGGCGGGCTGACCGCACTGGGGCTGAACATCATCGTCATGGGCTACGTCACCTGCTTCGTGGGCTATGGCGTCTTCCTGCTGCTGCGGAAGGTGCTGCCCGCCACCACGGCCGGGGTGACCGTCTCCGCCGCCATCGCGGCGTGGTTCGGTGTCATCGCCTCGTCTCTCGTGTTCGTCCTCTACTACGCCCTCGGCGGTGCCGGTGACGCCTCCGTGGCGACCGTGGCCGCGGCCATGGTCGGGGTGCACGCGCTGGTCGGCATCGGCGAGGCCGTGCTGACCGGGCTCACCGTCGGCGCGGTGCTGGGCGTGCGGCCCGACCTGGTGTACGGCGCCCAGGACCTGCGACCGGTGCTCGAGCTGCGGGAGCCGGTGGTCACGGCGGAGGCCGCGTGATGGGCGCGACCACACCGACCAAGAGGACGAGGCCCAGAGGCCGGACGATCGGCCTGTTCGTGGGGCTCGGGCTGGCCGTCGCGCTCGTTCTCGCCTTCTTCGTGAGCCCGTTCGCCAGCTCGAAGCCCGACGGCCTGGAGAAGGTGGCGATCGACCAGGGGTTCGACGACACGGCCAAGGACCACGCGCTGGCTGACGCGCCGCTCGCCGATTACGGGGTCGAAGGGGTGGACGACGCGCGGCGTGTCGACCGGTCTCGCCGGGGTCATCGGTGTCGCCCTCTGCTTCGCGCTCGGGGCCGGGGTGTTCCTGGGCATCAGGGCGCTGCGGTCCCGGCCGGGGTCCTCGCCCACACCTGCGCCGGCCACCCCCTCCGGCTGAGCGCAGGGTGGGCGCGGGCCACAGCCACCGCTGGTTTGTGCACGGGGCGTCGCCCGTGCACCGGCTCGCGCCCGAAGCCAAGGTGACCGCCACCGTCCTGTTCGTGTTCGCCGTCGTCGCCACGCCCAAGGAGGCGTTCTGGGCCTTCGGTCTGTACACGGCGATGGTGGTGGCGCTCGCCCTCGTGGCCGCCGTGCCCCTCGGGCGACTCGCCCGGCGCCTCGTCATCGAACTGCCGTTCCTGGCCTTCGCGTTGTTCCTTCCGTTCATCGGGCGGGGGGAGCGGGTGCAGGTCGGCTTCCTGTCGCTGTCCGTGGCCGGTCTGTGGGGGGCCTGGAACATCCTGATCAAGGGGACCCTCGGCGTCGCGGCGACGGCGCTGCTCGGCGCCACGACGACCGTGCCGGAGCTCCTCCGAGGACTCGAGCGCCTTCGCATGCCCAAGCCGGTGGTCGCCATCACCAGCTTCATGGTCCGCTACGGCGACGTCATCACGGACGACATGCGGCGGATGAAGGTGGCCCGGCAGTCCCGGGGGTACGACCCCCGCTGGCTCTGGCAGGTCCGCGCCGTCGCGACGTCGGCCGGCGCCCTGTTCATCCGCTCCTACGAACGGGGCGAGCGGGTGTACGTGGCCATGCTCAGTCGGGGCTACGACGGCGCCCTCCCGGACCTGCAGCCGGCGCGGACACCTCGGCGGGACTGGCTCGCTGCGCTCACCGTGCCCGCGGCTGCGGCTGTGATCTGCGTCGCGGCGGTGGTGACGACGTGACACCGCCGCCGGCGCCCGACGCGGCCGCCCTGGTCGTGCACGACCTGGCCTTCGCCTACCCCGACGGCCGGCAGGCGCTCTTCGGTGTCGACCTGGTGGTCGAGCGGGGTGAGCGCGTCGCCATCCTGGGACCCAACGGGGCCGGCAAGACGACCCTCGTCCTGCACCTCAACGGCACCCTCGGCGGCGGCCGCGGCACGGTCACCGTGGATGGCCTGGCCGTGGAGAAGGCCAACCTCCGGGAGATCCGCCGCCGCGTCGGGATCGTGTTCCAGGATCCGGACGATCAGCTGTTCATGCCCACCGTCCGGGATGACGTCGGCTTCGGGCCCGCCAACCTGGGCTACCGCGGCGCGGAGCTCGACCGGCGGGTCGACGCCGCGCTCGACGCCGTCGGCATGCCCGACGTCGCCGACCGGCCGCCCCACCACCTCAGCTTCGGTCAGCGACGCCGGGTGGCGGCAGCCACCGTGCTGTCCATGGATCCGTCGGTGCTGGTCCTCGACGAGCCGTCGTCCAACCTCGACCCCCAGTCCCGCCGGGAGTTCGCCGAGATCGTCCTGCGCCTCGGCCTCACGACCCTCATGGTCACCCACGACCTTCCGTACGCCCTGCAGCTCTGTCCGCGGGCCGTCATCATGCACGAAGGGGTGATCGTGGCCGACGGACGGACGCGTGACCTGCTCGCCGACGCCAGCCTGATGGCCGCCAACCGCCTCGAACTGCCGTACGGCTTCGTGCTGGCGTAGTCGAACGGCGACAGGCCCGGCAGACTGTCGGGCCGGCGCGGCAGGCGGCGGCAGGTGGCGGAATGGACGGGATCGAGACGGACGGTGGCGTGTGCGTGAGGTGACGGCGGCGAACACGCTGGCGCGCGCCCGGGTGAGCCGTCACCTCGGGCTCCTGATCGCGCTCGGCGCGGTGGCCGGCGTGGTGGGGGCGGTGGTGGTCGCCACGCTGATCGGTGCCCAGCGGACGCGGACCGCCATGGACCGCCTCGTGGAGGCCGCGAACTACCCGACGGCCCAGGTCCGCGCCTACCAGCCCGGACCGGAGCTCGATCGGATCGCCTCGCTGCCGGAGGTGGCGCAGCGCTGGGACGGCGTGCTCCCCATCGGCCGCGTCCTCGACACCGCGGACTGGTTCTACCCGTTCGCCGGCTACGAGCGACCTCCCGGCCACCTCGAGCCGCTGCTGGTGGCCGGCCGGCTGCCCGATCCGGACCGGGCCGAGGAGGTGCTGGTCACCGAGGGAACGGCACGCCAGGAGGGCTACGGGGTGGGTGACACCGTGGGGATGCGGGTGTTCACCACCCAGGACTTCGAGCGGCTGTTCGAGGAGACCACCGCCGATCCCAGCGGGCCCGGGTTCGACCTCGAGATCGTGGGCGCGGTCCGCGACCCGGCCGACCTCAGCCTGGGATCCGACAAGTGGTTCTACGGCACTCCTGCCCTCGCCCGAGCCACTGAGGGCACCTCGCCGGCGCGGGCGACGTACCTGTGGCTCCACGACGGCGCATCCGCGGACGCGTTCTTCGAGAAGGCGGCCGCCATCGCCAACCCGTCCGAGGGAGTCGTCGACATCGTGGATCCACGGCCCGAACTGGGCCGGGTGGCCGACGGTCCCACGAGGACGCTCGTCGTCGGTCTCGTCGGGTTCGCCGCCGTCGCCGCCGTGGCCGGCGCGGCCACGCTGGCCCAGCTCGCCGGACGATCACTCGGGCGGCCGCTGGCCGATCAGCCGACGCTGGTGGCGCTCGGCATGACCCGGCACCAGCGGGTGTCCGCCCTGGTGCTCCCCCACCTCCTCTCGGCGACCGTGGCGGGCCTGGTCACCGTGGCCGGCGCCGTCGCCCTCTCGGCACTGTTCCCCATCGGGGCGCTGCGCATCGCCGAGCCCCATCCCGGCATCGAGATCCACGTCACCGGCCTGGCCGTGGGAGCGGCCGGTGCGGCCCTCGCCACGCTCCTCCTGGTCGGCCTCGTGGCCTGGTTCCGCACCGGGCCGGCGGCGTCGGCGCGCGAGCGGCGGCCGCTGCGAGCCTCGGTGCTGGTCGCCCGGCTGACCCATCTCGGAGCGGAACCGGCGGCGGTCGTGGGCGCCCGCATGGCTACCGAGCCCGGTCGGGGCCGTACCGCGGTCCCGGTGCGGGCCACCCTCGTGGGGGTCACCGCGACCGTCGTCGGGCTGGTGGCCATCGCCACCTTCCAGCACAGCGTGGAGCGCACGACGACCGTGCCGGCCCGCTTCGGCGTGCCCGCCGACTACACGGTCGAGGTGGCACGCGACGATCTGGACGCGATGGTCGACGACCTCGAGGACTGGCCGGAGATCACCGCCGTCGGCGTCCCGCTCAGCACGGCCCTGCTGCTCGACGGCACGTACACGTACGGCCACGCCATCGAGCCTCAGCGAGGCGAGTTCCCGCCTCCGCTCCTCGATGGCCGGGCTCCTGATCGTCCGGACGAGCTGGCGGCCGGACCCAAGCTCCTCCGCCAGCTCGATCTCGAGATCGGCGATCGCGTGACGGTGGCCGGGGTCGACGGCGAGGCGCCGCTGGACTTCCTGCTGGTGGGCACCACGCTGGCGCCGACACTGCAGAGCGACGACTACGCCGGCCAGGTGTGGATGACGGCTGACGGCCTGCGGCGGGTGCTGCCCGAGCCCGAGATCATGGAGGTGTCGCTGCGCTACGCGCCCGGCACGGACCGCGCCGATGTGGCGCGCCGCCTCGACGCCGCCTACCCGGCTGGGGTGACCGACGAGAGCCCGCCACCCGTCCCCGGTCCCCTGGTCACCCTCCGCGACACCGATGGGCTCGTCCGGGCTCTCGGCGCCTTCCTCACCTTCTTGATGCTGGCCCTCACCGCCAACGCGCTGCTGGCCGGCGTCCGCAACCGGGCACCGGACCTCGCCATCCTCCGCAGCCTCGGGTTCTCGTCGCGCCAGACCAACCGCTCGATCCTCTGGATGTCGACCACCACCGTCGGTATCGGTCTCCTGGTGGGCATCCCGCTGGGCCTGGTGCTGGGCGCCGTGGTCTGGCGCCGGGTGGCGGGGAGCCTGGACCTCGGCGGCGACATGGCCACGCCCTGGTCGTTCCTCGCCGTCCTGACGGTGGCGATGCTGGTCGCCGCCGGCCTCCTGGCGCTGATCCCATCCCGCCGCGCCGCGAGGCTGCGCCCGGTCGAGGTGCTGCGCGCGGAATGAAGGTCCGATGACCGAGCGTCAGGCCCGGCGGGTCGCCGTCCCGTGGAGGAACGCCCACTCCGTGGTCGCGCACCGCGCATCCCAGCCAAGGGTGGCGAGGTCGCGCTCCAGGCCGGTCGGAGTCCAGTAGCGCTTCACGATGGTGAAGGCCCGACCGTCGCTCAGGACCCGGGGCTTGCACTCGCCGAGGCCCGGATGGGCGGCATCGCCGATCGGCCCTTGTACATCCGTCGGACCGTGGAGGGTGACGTGGTCGTCGTCCGCGTTGTCGCAGAACCAGACCCGGCCACCTGGGGCCAGCGCGCGCTCCACCACGGACCAGAACGTCTGCCACCGCGCCTTGGGGACATGGGAGATCCAGAAGCCGAAGACGATCGTGGACCAACGCCGGGGCGGCTCCCAGGCGAACAGGTCCACCATGACGTGCTCGACCCGATCCGTCCCGTTCCGGGCGGCGTTGATGGCGAGCACCTCTCGCGAGGCGTCGACCACGGTGATCCGATCGGCGTGGCGCAGGATGACCTCGGTGAAGGTCCCGGTACCCGCGGCCAGCTCCAGCACCTCACCCTGCGGACCGAAGCGATCCAGGGCGTCCACCAGCTGTCGGGTGTTGCGATGCCAGCTCGCTGCGAACGCGGGCCCGAGGTCGAAGCCGTTGGCCCGGTTCCACCAGTCGTCGTACTCGGGCGCCCGCGCCCGGTAGTAGGCCATCTGCTCTTGCAGAAGCGCGTCAAGGTTTTCGCCGTTTACCCCCGTCATGGCCGGGACGTTAACGGTGGATGGACGTCTTGAGACAACGGAGACCGGCCCGGGGCTCCCCAGGCCGGTCTGCCATCCCTCGTGATCAGGCGCAGTTCTTGAAGACGACCTTCTCCCGCGACAGGTCGATCGAGCTCGGAACGGCCGGCGTGGTCGGGTAGGTCTTGCCCCGCACGGTCGCCGAGCCGTCAGCGGTGCGGCTCCGGGAGTTGAACCGGTCGATGATCTTGCATTGACCCATCTTCTCGACGACGCGACCCTTGACGAAGTCGGCAGGGGCGTTCGCCTTGAGCTCGAACGACACCGGGAAGTTGGTGACCTTGCATCCGTGGCTGTCGCACTGCTCGATCGGGACGGTGCCGCTGGCCTTGGCGTGCGACAGGTTGTCGGCCACCTGCAGATTGACGACGTCCGTAACGCCAAAGAACACGGGCTCGGTCTCGAAGCCGCCGGCGACGATGGTGACGCGGAACTTCTCGAGCGAGAGGCTCGGGAACTTGGTCACCGTGCCGTTCTCCTTGACACGGAACTGCGAGGCCGCGACGACGAAGGCGATGCACTTCGTGCCGACAGCAGGGCTGGTACCGCAGTCGCTGACGATCGCCGTCCCACCCTTGCCGTTGAACTTGGTGACGACCCGCGCCGCCGAGGCCGGCGTGGCCACGAGGACCACACTGGCGACGGCCACGCCGAGCGCCCCCCAACGCAACTTCGACATGGTTACCCCTCTCCCCGAGGACCCATAGAGTCCCCGGCCCCTCCACTTCAAGAGTGGTTGACGGACGAGAGTACGCCTGTCCCCGTCCTGATACAGCAGGTTTCTCGCGTGACTCAGCTGGGTCAGTCGGAGTTGCGCATCGACTCCGCGGCCATGGCGAAGTAGTCGAACAGGGCGGCGCGAACCTCGGCCGGGGGGTCCAAGGCCTGCACAGCGGCCCTCATGTGGACGAGCCACCGATCCCGCTCCACCGGCCCGATGACGAAAGGTGCATGGCGCATGCGCAGCCGTGGATGGCCGCGCTCGTCGCTGTACGTGGTCGGCCCACCCCAGTACTGGATCAGGAACAGGGTGAGCCGCCGGCGGGCTGGCGCGAGGTCGTCCGGCTGGGGGTAGAGCGGCAAGAGCACCGGATCGAGCGCGACCCCCTTGTAGAAGCGGTCGACCAGGGACTCGAAGAAGGCCGACCCTCCCGCCAGCTCGTAGACGGTGGGCTCGCCGTCGGGTCCGGGCACGCGGGGCAGTGTACGGAGCGGACCCTCGGCCCTTAGGGTGCCGGCCATGGACCCCTGGATCGATCCGGACGTGGCCGACTACGCCATCGAGCACAGCAGCGCCCCGGACGACCTCCAGCGCCGGTTGATGGCCGAGACCTCCGAGAAGCTCGGGTCCCGTGCCGGCATGCAGATCTCGCCCGACGAAGGGGTGTTCCTCGAGGTCCTCACCCGGGTCAGCGGCGCCCGCCACGCCGTCGAGGTGGGGACGTTCACGGGTTATTCGGCGCTCTGCATCGCCCGGGCGCTCCCGCCCGACGGCACGCTGCTCTGCTGCGACATCAGCGAGGAGTGGACCGCCATCGGGCGGCGCTACTGGGCCGAGGCCGGGGTCGACAGCAAGATCGATCTGCGCATCGGGCCCGCGCTCGAGACGCTGCGCGCCCTGCCCGCCGACGCCCGTGTCGACCTCGCGTTCATCGACGCCGACAAGTCGAACTACGCCGCCTACTACGAGGAGGTGTTGGCCCGGATGCCTCCCGGCGGGTTGGTGCTCGTCGACAACACCATCTGGTCCGGCAAGGTGCTGGCGCCCGAGACCGACGACCGCGACTCGGTCGCACTGGCCGCCTTCAACAAGGCCCTGGCCGTCGACGACCGCGTCGACGTCGTGATGCTCACCTTCCGGGACGGCGTGACGATGGCCCGCAAGCGCTAACCCGCAAGCGCTGGCCCTCAGGCGAACTCGGGGTCCTCCCAGCCGGGGAAGAGGTCGGGCAGACCGTCGCTGACGCGGTCCGTGAACACCGCCGGTCGCTTCTCGAGGAAGCTGCTCACCCCTTCCTCGACGTCGGCACTGCGTCCCCGGAGGAGGATGCCGCGCGAGTCGGCCCGGTGGGCCGCCATCGGGTGATCGGCACCCAGCAGGCGCCAGAGCATCTGCCGCGACAGGGCCACGCTGACGGGCGCGGTGTGGTCGGCGATCTCGGCCGCCAGCGCGTACGCGGCCGGGAGGAGCTCGTCCGGGGGATGCACGCTGCGGACCAGCCCGCCGGCGAGGGCCTCGTCGGCGTCGAAGACGCGGCCTGTGTAGACCCATTCAGCGGCCTGCTGCATCCCGACCAGCCGAGGCAGGAACCAGGAGGAGCATGCCTCCGGGACGATGCCGCGGCGGGCGAACACGAAGCCGATACGGGCCTGCTCGGACGCCAGCCGCAGGTCCATGGCGAGCGTCATGGTGATGCCGATGCCGACGGCCGGACCGTTGATGGCGGCGATGACCGGCTTGGTGGACCGGTAGATGCGCAGGGTGATCAGCCCGCCCCCGTCGCGGGGGACGCCGACCTCGGTCTCGACGTCGCTGCCGCCCCGGCTGAACGCCGCCGCCCCGGCGGAGAGATCGGCGCCGGCGCAGAACCCCCGGCCGCGACCCGTGATGACCAGGGCACGCACGCCGTCGTCGGCGTCCACCCGGTCCAGCGCGTCCAGCAGCTCGTGCATCATGCGGCCGGTGAAGGCGTTGAGCTGGTCCGGTCGGTCGAGGGTGATGGTCGCTATCCGGTCGGCGACGTCGTACGCGATCTGCGTGTAGTCCATACGCGGGCACGGTACCCGCGCGGGATCACCGGGGTCAGCTCGGGCCAGCCGGGCGGTCAGCCCGGGCTGGCCGATCGAGCGACCGTAGGGAGCCGAGCGGCGATGGGGTCCGGGGGCACCGCCCCCGAGAAGACCTAGCCGGGCGGACGTAGGCCAAGGGGTCGTAGGTGCGGCCGCCGACCCGGACCTCGAAGTGGAGGTGGGGACCGCCGGCCAGACCGGTCTGACCCACGTAGCCGACGGTCTGGCCTCGGCTGACCGACTGCCCTGGCGACACGGCCACGGACGACTGGTGGGCGTAGACCGTGCCCACACCGCTGCCGTGGTCGATGATCACCGCGTTGCCGTAGCCCCCGCGCGGGCCGGCCCACACGACCACGCCGCCGGCCGCGGCCTGGATGGGCGTGCCCGCGGGAGCCCAGATGTCGATGCCCTCGTGCAGCTTGCGCACACCGAGGATGGGGTGGACCCGCCAGCCGTACTTCGACACGATCGGGTAGCCGGGGAGCGGGTAGCTCAGCTTGACGGCGATGCCCGGTGGTGACCCTCCCCCGGCGTTGTTGGTGGTCGGGGGCGCGGTGGGGCTGGCCCCCCCTCCCGGTGCAGGCTGCGGCGCCGGTGGCGAGGTCGGCCGCGGCCCGGCCGTCGTGGGCGAGGGAGCGGCCACCGGCGGAGGCGCGGCCGGCCGTCCGGTGGACGGGCGAGCGGCGCCGGGCGCGGCCGGTGCCGGCCCCTGGCGGGCCCGCAGCAACTCGCCGAGCCGCGCCGACTCGGACCGGAGCGCGCGCAGCCGGTTCTCGTAGTCCGCCCGCTTGGCCTCCACCTGCAGCACGAGCTGGCGCTGGCGCTCGGCCTCGGCATCGGCGGCCGCCTTCGCCGCGGCGCGCTCGTCCCGGGCCTTCTGGAGGTCGGCGCGGGTCTGGGCCACCTTGGCCCGGGCCGCCTCGGCCTTGTCGCTGGCCTGGGTCGCGTCGTCGGCCAGGTCGCTCGACCCGGGTCTCCTGCCGCTCGACGGCATCGACCCGCTCGTCCTGCACGTCGTTCAGGTATCCGGCGTAGAAGTTCGACACGAGGACCTCGTCCGCCACCATCCCTTGGCCGTAGGCGCTGTGGACGGTCCCCCGCTCGCCGAACCACACGTAGCCCGAGATGGCGGTGGCGCGGAGGTCGCTCCGGCGGCGGCTGAGCTCCTCGGTCGCCCCCCGCAGGTCCTCGCGGAGGGCATCGCGCCGCGAGGCCGCGGTCGCGGCGGCCGTGGTGACGGCGTCGAGGTCCCGCTGCACCGCCGTGACGTAGTCGTCGAGCACCGCCAGCTGGCGTCCGAGCTCGGTGGCGCTGGCGCGCGACTGCTCGTAGGCGGCCACCAGATCGGCCTCCTCGGCAAGCGTCTCGTCGTAATGCTCTGCGAGCCGGTTGCGCTCTTGATCGACCTGGGTCTTGCGTTCGGCCGGATCGGTGGTGGTGGGTCCGGAGCCTGCCGCCGGAGCGGGGGCGCCGGCGACCAGCACCAGCGCAGCCAGGCCCGCCCGGACCCTCCTGGGCACGGTCGAAGACCCTACACCTCAACCAGAGGTCGAGGAAAGCGCGGGCGGGCTGTGCTCTTTCTGGGCTGTGGGGGCCGTGCCCCCACAGATGGCCCGCAGGCGGCTCCGCCGCCGAGGAGCCCTGGGTACCGCCGAAGGCGGTGCAAGAACGGAGGGGGTCTCAGGGGGAGGGGCTGTGGCCCTCCCCCTGATGACTAGACGTCGAGGAAGCGGCTGGCGGCGACGGCGGAGCCGATGGCGCCGACCAGCATGCCCACCACGAGGACGAGCAGGACGACCAGGTTGAACTGGGCGGAGGTGACCTGGAGGGCGGCGAGGTCGGGGATCTTCGGGATCACCCGCTCCTTCCACAGGTAGTTGACGCCGTAGAGCCCGCCGACGGCCAGCAACCCGCCGGCCAGGCCGTGCAGGAGGCCTTCCAGCATGAACGGGATGCGGATGAACCAGTTGGTGGCGCCCACCAACTTCATGACCTCGATCTCACGTCTTCGGGCGAACATGGCCGTCCGGATGGTGTTCCAGATCAGGACCACGGCCGTGAAGAGCAGCACCACGAACATGGCGATCGAGACCACCCCCACCATGCGCGACAACGCCTGCAATCGGTCCACGTAGTCACGCGCGAAGCGCACCTCGATCACGCCCGGTTTCGTCAACAACTGGTTGCCGACGGCCTGGATGATGTCGCTGTCGTCCGTACGAGGGACGACCTTGAAGTTCGGAGGGATGTCGTTGACCGTGAGGGACTCGGCGATGGTCTTCTGGTCCCGGAAGATCCGCTGGAACTCCTGGAACGCAGCCGGCTTGTCCAGGTACACGGTCTTGGCGTCGTCCACCTGCGGGCTCTCGGCCAGCGCGGTGCGGACGCTCTGGATCTGATCGTCGGTGGCGTCGGCCTTCATGAAGACGATGAACTGGACACCGCCCTTCCACTGCACGAGCTGGTTGCCGACACCCTGGCGGGCCAGCAGCGCCACGCCGAGCAGGAGCAGCGAGACCGCGGCCGTCAGCACCGCCGCCATCGTGAGCGTGAGGTTCCGGCGGAGGCTGGCGAACGTCTCGCGCAGCCAGTAGCCGAGGCGGTTGAGCACTACTCGTACACCCCTCGGGCCTGGTCCCGAACGATCGTGCCCCGGTCGAGCTGGATGACCCGGCGACGCATCATGTTGACGATGCGCTGATCGTGCGTGGCCATGACCACGGTGGTGCCCGTCTTGTTGATGCGGTCCAGGAGCCGCATGATCCCCTCGCTCGTCTGCGGATCGAGGTTGCCGGTCGGCTCGTCGGCGAGAAGGATCAGCGGGCGGTTGACGAACGCGCGGGCGATGGACACGCGTTGCTGCTCGCCCCCGGAGAGCTGGTGGGGGAAGCGGTCCTGCTTGCCGGCCAGGCCCACCAGCTCGAGCACCGCGGGCACCTGCTGGCGGATGACGTGCTTGGGCCGCCCGATGACCTCGAGCGCGAAGGCGACGTTCTCGTGCGCCGTCTTGTTGGGCAGCAACTTGTAGTCCTGGAAGATGTTCCCGATGTTGCGGCGCAAGTACGGCACCTTGGACGCCGAGAGCTCGTTGATGCTGCGACCGGCCACCCAGATCGTGCCCCGCTCGGGCTGCTCCTGCTTGTTCAGCAACCGCAGCAGCGTCGACTTGCCCGAGCCCGAAGGGCCGACGAGGAAGACGAACTCGCTCTTCGGGATGTCGAAGGTGGCGTCGCGGACCGCGACGACCTCAGTGGAATAGACCTTCGTGACGTTGTCGAGCTTGATCATCAGCCTTGATCACCAGGGGTGGGGGGTCCCGCCCGACGACCCGGTGCGGTCATGGTAACAGCGGGCCTCTCGCGAACCCGGTCAGGTCAGCGCGGGCTCCGTGCCTGCTCCGTGGGGGTCCTCGCCGCCCGCGGTGGCCCGCTTCCAGCGCAGGTACCCCTCCATGAACTCGTCGAGGTCGCCGTCCAGCACCGCGGTGATGTTGCCGCTCTCGATGCCGCTCCGGAGGTCCTTCACCATCTGGTACGGCTGCAGGACGTAGTTGCGGATCTGGCTGCCCCAACCGACCTGGGCCTGCTTGCCGCCGGCGATCCGCTGCAGCTCCAGCTCCCGCTCCTCCTCGGCCTTCGCCGCCACCATGGCCCGGAGGCGGTTCATCGCCTTCTCCCGGTTCTGCAGCTGGCTGCGCTCCTCCTGCGAGCTGGCGACGAGCCCGGTGGGCTCGTGGATGAGCCTGACCGCGGACGACGTCTTGTTCACGTGCTGCCCCCCGGCGCCGGAGGCCCGGAAGACCTCCATGCGGATGTCGCTGTCGTTGAGCTCGACCTCGGCGGCATCGATCACCGGCCATACCTCGACCGCGGCGAAGCTGGTCTGGCGGCGCGCATTCCCGTCGAAGGGGCTGATCCGCACCAGCCGATGGGTGCCCCGCTCGGCTGACATCAGGCCGTAGGCGTAGCGCCCGGCGATCGTGAACTCGGCCGACAGGATGCCGGCCTCGGTCCCCTCGGAGACATCCTCGACCGTGACGCCGAAGCCGCGACGCTCGCCCCACCGCTGGTACATGCGCAGCAGGATCTCCGCCCAGTCCTGGGCGTCGACGCCGCCGTCCTTGGCGTTGATCCGGCAGATGGCGTCGGCGTCGTCGTGCTCGCCGGTGAAGAGGCTGCGCAGCTCCAAGCGGTCGAGCTTCCCCCGGAGCGCGTCGGCGGCCGCCTCGATCTCGGGCTCCTGGCTCTCGTCGCCCTCCTCCCGGGAGAGCTCGTGGAGGACCTCCGCGTCCTCCATCTCGCGCTCCAGCGCGTCGTAGGTGTCGAGGTCGTCCTTGACCGCCGAGTACTCCCCGTTGAGCCGCTTGGCGCGGTCCTGGTCGTCCCAGAGGTCGGGAGCGGCGACGGCGACCTCGAGCTCAGCGAGCCGGGCCCGCCCGGCGTCGATCCGCAGGTAACGATTCGCCTCGCCCACCCGCTCCCGGAGCGCGCGCAGATCGTCGGTGAAATCCCTCACGCGTCAACGACCGTGGCAGAGCTTGAACTTCTTACCCGACCCGCACGGGCAGGGCTCGTTCCGGCCGGTCTTCGACCACTCGTCGTTGACGACCGTCTGCTGCTTCGTCTGGGGAGGAGCCGGGGCCTGGGATCGGGGTGCCGGGGCGATGTCCTCTTCGTCGGCTGGCAGGTCACCGTCGGCCACCGCGTGCTGGGCCGCCGCTTGCAGCGGCGTGGTCGTCTCGTCCTCGGCGGAGTGGGTGGCGACGTCCAGCACGGCCGGTGCGGCGGCCTGGGCCGCGGGCTGCACGACTTGCACGTGCATGACGTACCGCACGAAGTCCTGCGCGATGCCGTGCATGAGCTGCCCGAACATCTCGAAACCCTCGCGCTGCCACTCGACCAGCGGATCCCGCTGGCCCATGGCCCGCAGGTTGATGCCCTCCTGCAGGTAGTCCATCTCCTGGAGGTGCTCGCGCCAGCGCTGGTCGATGATCTGCAGCATCACCTGGCGCTCGACCTCGCGCATCACCTCGGGGGTCAGTTCCTCCTCGCGGCGCTGGTAGTACTCCTCCGCCTCCTCCATCACGATCACCTGCATGGCCTCGGTGCTCGTGCACTCGCCGAGCTGCTCGGCGGTGATGGCCGACGGATAGAACGTCTGCAGCTCGGCCTGGAGCCCCTCGAGGTCCCACTCCTCGGGAACCTCGGCCACGCAGTGAGCCTCGATCGTGGTGCGCACGGCGTCGTCGAGGTACTCCAGCGCTTCGGTCCGGAGCTCGGCGCCGGCGAGGATCTGGTCGCGGCGCCGGTAGATCACCTTGCGCTGCTCGTTCATCACCTCGTCGTACTTGAGGACGTTCTTGCGGATCTCGCCGTTGCGCTGCTCGACGGTGTTCTGCGCCCGCTCGATGGCCTTCGTGACCATCTTCGCCTCGATCGGCGCATCGTCCGGCAGGGTCTTGCCCATCACCCACTGCAGGGCGCCGGTGGCGAAGAGCCGCATGAGCTCGTCGTCCAGGCTCAGGTAGAAGCGGCTCTCCCCGGGGTCACCCTGCCGGCCGGACCGGCCGCGGAGCTGGTTGTCGATGCGGCGGCTCTCGTGGCGCTCGGTCCCGAGCACGTAGAGCCCGCCGAGCTCGCGCACCTTGTCCCCCTCGGCGCCGCACTCGTCGCGGAAGCTCTCCAGCAGCTTGCGGTAGCGGGTCTGGGCGGCGGCGCGGGCCTCCCGGTAGTCCTCGGGCATGTCGGCCAGCGGCGTGGGGAGGTTGTACTCCTCCACCAGCGTCTCGGGCGCGTGCCCCTCCTTGAGGACCTCCTCGCGGGCGAGGCCCTCCGGGTTGCCGCCGAGCGTGATGTCCACGCCTCGACCGGCCATGTTGGTGGCCACGGTGACCGCGCCGAGCCGGCCGGCCTGGGCGACGACCGCGGCCTCACGCGTGTGCTGCTTGGCGTTGAGCACCTGATGGGGGATGCCGCGCTTCGTCAACTGCGAGGCCAGGTACTCGCTCTTCGCGACGCTGACCGTGCCGACCAGGACCGGCTGGCCGGTCTCGTAGCGGGACTCGAGGTCGTCCACCACCGCGTCGAACTTGCCCAGCTCGCCCTTGTAGATGAGATCGGGCTGGTCGTCCCGGACGAGGGGCATGTTCGTCGGGATCGGGACCACCTGGAGGTCGTAGGTGTTCATGAGCTCGGCCGACTCCGTGGTGGCCGTGCCCGTCATCCCCGCCAACTTGTCGTACATGCGGAAGTAGTTCTGCAGCGTGATCGTGGCGAGGGTCTGGTTCTCCTCCTTGATCTTCACGCCCTCTTTGGCCTCGACGGCCTGATGGAGGCCCTCGCTCCATCGGCGACCCTCCAGGATGCGACCGGTGAACTCGTCGACGATCTTCACCTCGCCGGCCTGGACGATGTAGTCCTTGTCCCGCTTGTAGAGCTCCTTGGCTCTCAGCGCGGCCTGCAACTGGTGGACCAGGTTCTGCTGGACGGCGTCGTAGAGGTTCTCCACGGCCAGCTCGCGCTCGACCCGCTCGATGCCGGCCTCGGTCGGGAAGACGCTGCGCTTCTCCTCGTCCACCTCGTAGTCGGCGTCGCGGCGGAGGCTGCGCGCTACGGAGGCGAAGCGGTAGTAGAGCTTCGCGGCGTCCGCCACCCGGCCGGAGATGATGAGCGGGGTGCGGGCCTCGTCGATGAGGATGGAGTCGACCTCGTCCACGATGGCGTAGACGTGGCCCCGCTGGACCTTGTCCGTGGCCTGGGTGGCCATGTTGTCCCGCAGGTAGTCGAACCCCACCTCGTTGTTGGTGCCGTAGGTGATGTCGCAGCCGTAGTCGAGGCGCTTCTCGGCCGGCCGCTCCCGCAGCCCGGGGATGACGAGGCCGACGCTGAGCCCCATCCACCGGTGGATCTGGCCCATCCACTCCGCGTCGCGCCGGGCCAGGTAGTCGTTGACCGTCACCAGGTGCAGGCCGTTGCCGGTCAATCCGTTGAGGTAGGCGGGCAGGGTGGAGACCAGCGTCTTGCCCTCGCCGGTCTTCATCTCGGCGACCCAGCCGAAGTGGAGCGCGGCGCCACCCATGAGCTGCACGTCGAAGTGGCGCTGCCCGATCACCCGGAAGGCCGCTTCCCGCATGGCCGCGAAGGCCTCGACCAGCAGGTCGTCGAGATCCTCGCCGTTGTCGAGCCGCTGGCGGAACTCGGGCGTCTTGGCCTGCAGCTCGTCGTCGCTCAGGGCCCGCATCTCGGCCTCGACGGCGTTGATGTCCGGCACCAGCCCGGCGAGCGCCTTCAGCTTCTTGCCTTCACCGGCACGGAGGATGCGGTCGAGGATGCCCATGCGGGGTCAGATGCTACCGGGCACCTGCTCGGCCGGACTGCGGGCGGGTTGGCCCGCCGAGCGTCCCCGGAGTCAGACTCGGCCACCATGGAACCCGCCGTAGAGCGCGCCGCCGGCCCGGCTGTCGAGCAGCCAGGTGAGCAGGCTCCCGTGCGGACCATTGACGCGGTCGTCTTCGATCTCGGTGGCGTCGTCATGCGCAACGGCGGCCCCGGCGACTTCCAGCGGCGCTTCCCGGATCTGGATCCGGCCGTGCTCATGCCCGATCCTCATGGGTCCGTACCACGAGGACACGGACCATCCCTGGCACCGCCTCGAGCGAGGTGAGATCACCCTCGAAGAGCTGCGCAAGGCCAACCGCACCGCCCTCGCGGCAGCGGGCGTCGTCGTCCCGTTCCCGCCCGCGCCGCAACTCGTCTTCGAGCCGAACGAGGACATGCTCGCCCTCGTCCGCGACCTGCGGGCCGCCGGACTGCGGACCGGCCTCTTGACCAACAACGCCCGGGAGCTCCGAGCGCTCTGGTGGGATCTGTTGCCGTACGACGAGCTGTTCGACGACGTCGTCGACAGCAGCGACGTGGGTCTGCGCAAGCCGAACCCGGCCATCTATCGGTTGGCTCTCGACCGTCTCGGGGCGACGGCGCACCGCACCGCGTTCCTGGACGACATCGCCAGCAACGTCGACGCGGCCGAGCGGGTGGGCATGCGCTCGGTGCTCGTGGAGCCCGGCGGGCTGGAGGCGATCGCGACCGTGCGCGAGCTGGCCGGCCTCGCCTGACTGTGCCCATGATGCGTGGGCGGCTCATGGCGTGGCCGCCGCCGCGATGCAGTGGACGGTTTCCGCTCCGGCGGCCCGCAGCGCGGCATCGGCCGCCCGCAAGGTGGCGCCGGTCGTGACGACGTCGTCCACCAACAGGACGGCGCCCTTCACCCGCCGTCGGGCCACGAAGGCCGGGCCCTCCAGACGCTCGGCGCGGGTACGGCCCGTCTGGGGCGGCCCGTCGGTCCGCCGGAGCAGCCGGCGACAGGGCACGCCGAGCCGCCAGGCGACGGCCCGGGCCAGCACCTCGGCCTGGTCGTAGCTCCGCTCCCGGCGGCGCGCGGCCGACGTGGGCGCCCACGTCACGACGTCCACCTGGTGGCGCCGGGCCCGGCGGGCCATGGCCGACGCCAGGGACCGCGCGACAGGCTTGGCGTTGCCGTACTTCAGGGCCAGCAGGATCCGTCGCCCTGCGCCCTCGTAGGCCAGCACAGCCTCGACCACCGGCGCAGCCGGCTCTGGGGCCGGCGCCGGTACCGAAGCTGACATGGCGGCCGCCGAGCAGGCGGCGCACGGCGCCCGGCCCGGGCGCCGGCAAGCGGGACAGGTGGTGGCGAGCAGCACACCACCGGTCTACCGAAGGGGTGTCGCAGGGATCCGGCTCCCACGCGTTCTCGCGGACCTGGGTTGCGCATTCCGCAACGGAGCTCCGCGAGAACCGCAGAGCGGGCGGGAGGTCGGGGACGGACGGGCGGCCGGCCATCGGCGGACACCGCGCTCGGCGTCCGGCCAGCGACAGGGGTGCTGCCACGAGTGTCCGAGGGCGTGCCGGCCCGGTGGTCGATCGGACGGCACAGGCGTACGTTCGGATCGTGGAGGTCGTGGTACATCGAGCGGCCTGGCTGGTCCGGCGCTACGTCGCTGCCACGTTGCTCCTGGCCCTGGGCGCAGGCCTGGCCGGCGGGCTGGCCATGACGGCGTGGCTCTCGGGCCGGCGGGCGGCCACCACCGTCGACCGCTTCATGGCGGCGGCCGATCCGTCAGAGCTGACGACCACGTTCTGCCCGCCCGAGGTCACGAGTCCCGGAGAGGAGGACATCCTCCGCTGCTACACCTACCGGCCCACCGCCGAGTTGTCCCGTCTACGGTCGCTTCCGGAGGTGGTGGGCGCCGGTCGATTCGCCTACCAGCCCGTCGAGTTCCGGCTCCCGAGAGGGCCCGACACCTTCGAGTCGGGCATGCTCCTCGCCACCGGCGACGCCGAGGTGATGAGTCCGGACGGCACGCCCATCGTGCTCGCGGGCCGCCTGGCGGACCCCGATGCGGCGAACGAGGCGATCATCAACACCGTCGTGCGGGACTTAGGGCTGCGCGTCGGCGATCGCCTCACCGCGCGCTGGCCGGCGATCGACGAGGCGGGCCTCGCCAGCGCGTTCAGCGGGCCCGAGCTCACCCTCGAGATCGTCGGGATCGTTCGAACACCCAGCGACCTCTCGGCCACGGTGAAGGGCAGCAACGCGTCAGCCGTGCTGGCCGTGGGACCGGGCGTGTGGCGTTCCATCGAGGATCGGGCCTGGATGGGCTACACCTCTATCGCCGTGCAAGCCCGAGACGGAGACAGCCCCGCCGCACGGGCAGCCATCCTCGCCGCGTTCCCGGACCGGGGGTTCGACATCGCCTCTGTGTTCGCGCCGGACGACACCGAACCGGTGCGGGAGGCCTTCGGGTACGACGCCAAGGCGGCCTACGCGTTCGCGGTCTTGGTGGGCGTGGCCGGGATCATCTTCGTCGGGCAGGCGGTGACCCGCCAGGTGCGACGGGAGTGGGCCGATCTCCCCGCCTTCCGAGCCATCGGGCTCAGCAGGCGACAGGCCGGCACCGCGGCGGCCGTGCGCGGCCTCGTCATCGCGGTCCCAGCCGGTGCCCTCGCTGCGGCGGTGACGTGGGCGCTGTCACCGACGACACCGGCCGGCTCCGCTCGCATCGCCCGGCTGGACAGCGGTCTCCATGCCGATCCGGTCGTGCTCGGCCTCGGAACGGCGCTCGTGGTCGCCATCGTCGTCGTGGTGGCCTGGCTGCCCGCCTGGCGGCTCGCCGGACCGAGATCCGTGAAGGCCGCTCGAGAGACGGTGTTGCACGGTCCGGCGCGGCGCATGCCTCCACCGGTGACCGCGGGCGTCGGCATGGCCGTGAACGGTGGCCGGGGAGGCAATGGGCTGCCGATGGGCACGGCGATAGCCGGTACCACCCTCGCGGTGACCGTGCTGATCGGCGCGCTGGCCGTCGGCGCCAGCCTCCACCACCTCGTCGGGGATCCGTCCCGGTTCGGCGCGCCATGGGATGTCTCGCTGCGCACCAACAACCCCCTCGGAATGGGCGACCTCGGGGCTCAGGTGGCTGCGCTGCCAGGGGTTTCGGCCGCCAGCGTGCTGTCCGGCAACGGACTGCTCATCGACGGTGACTCTGCCTGGACGATCGCGTTCGAGGAGGTGCCCGGCAGCGCGGGGGACATCCACCCTGTCATCACTGCGGGGCGGGCCCCCGCCGGTCCGGGCGAGATCGCGGTGGGTGCGCTGACCCAGGCGCGGATCGGCAAGCACCTGGGCGACTCCGTGGAGTTGTCCACGACGCTGTCGACGTCGACCCCCGTCGTCGCGACGATCGTCGGCACGGCGGTGATGAACGCCGTCGACGAGGGGAGCACCGGGCTGGGTGCCATCGTGACCCCCGACCTGCTGCACCAGTTGGTCCCCGAGGGAGCAGGGGACGTCGTCGTCATCGACCTGGCGGATGGCGAGATGGGCCTCGACGCCCGATCGGTGATCGAGCAGGAGCTCGCGGTCGACGGCATCGAGTTCGATCTTCCGACCCGCCCGAACGCGGTGCGGAACGTCGAGCGGGTACGCAACCTGCCGTACGTTCTCGCACTCGTCGTCGTCCTGTTCGCGGCGGCCAGCCTCGCCCACGCCCTCGTGCTCAGCGTGCGCCGCAACCGGGCACAGCTCGCCGTGCTGAGGACGCTCGGGTTCGACCGCCGTCAGGTCGCGGAGACGGTGGCCTCGGAGGCGAGCGCGCTGACGCTGGTGGCGATCGTGATCGGCGTGCCCCTGGGCATCGCACTTGGCCGGTGGGGCTGGCACGCGGTCGCTGATCGGCTGGGCCTTGTGTCACCGACCGTCCTGCCCGTCCTGGTGGCGGTGGGCGCCGCCGCGGCCGTGCTGGCCGTCGCCAACGTCGTGGCCGCCGTGCCGGCGCGGCGCGCGACGAGGGTCAGAGCCGCCGAGGCCCTTCGCGTGGAGTAGCGCCGCGGCCTCTCGAGCCGGGTGCGTCCGGCCCTGCTGATGAGTGGGGGCCGAGCGCACCGCACCGCGACCGAGGCATTGCCGAGCGCAGCGAGTAGGAGCCCGCCCCGCTAATCAATGGGGGCCGGGCGACGAAGACTCAGTAGCGGTAGTGCTCCGCCTTGTACGGGCCGCCCGGGTCCACGTCGAGGTACTCGGCCTGATCGTCGCTCAAGATGGTCAGCTTCACCCCGAGGGCGTCCAGGTGGGCGCGGGCGACCTGCTCGTCGAGCCGCTTGGGCAGGACGTACACCCCGACGGGGTACTCCGCCGTCCTCGTGAACAGCTCCACCTGGGCCAGGACCTGGTTGGAGAACGAGCAGCTCATCACGAAGCTCGGGTGCCCGGTGGCGCAGCCCAGGTTCACCAGCCGGCCCTCGGCCAGCACGATGATGCTGTGGCCGTCCGGGAAGGTCCAGAGGTCCACCTGCGGCTTGATCTCCATCTTGGTGGCGCCGCTGCGGGCCAGACCGGCCATGTCGATCTCGTTGTCGAAGTGGCCGATGTTGCAGACGATGGCGTTGTGCTTCATCTGCTCCATGTCGGCCGTCGTGATGATGTCCGTGTTGCCGGTGGCGCTCACGAAGATGTCGGCCGTTCCCACGACCTCGTCGAGCGTCGTGACCTGGTAACCCTCCATCGCGGCCTGGAGCGCGTTGATGGGGTCGACCTCGGTGACGACGACCCGCGCCCCCTGGCCCCGCAGGCTCTGGGCGCACCCCTTCCCCACGTCGCCGTAGCCCAGCACGACCGCGGTCTTGCCGCCGATCATGACGTCGGTGGCCCGGTTGAGCGCGTCGATCAGGCTGTGCCGGCAGCCGTAGAGGTTGTCGAACTTGGACTTGGTGACCGAGTCGTTCACGTTGATGGCGGGGAACAGGAGCTCGCCGCGCTCGAACATCTGGTAGAGCCGGTGGACGCCGGTGGTCGTCTCCTCTGTCACGCCCTTGATCCCGGCGGCCATGCGGGTCCACTTCGAGGGATCGGACTTGAGCGAGCGCTGCAGCAGGCCGAGCACGATGGCCAGCTCGGGGTTCGAGGCCGAGGTCGGGTCCGGCACCTCACCGGCCTTCTCGTACTCGACCCCCTTGTGGAGCAGCAGCGTGGCGTCGCCACCGTCGTCGAGGATCATGTTGGGACCGTCCCCGCTGCTGCCGGGCGCATCCCAGCTGAGGGCCTGCTCGGTGCACCACCAGTACTCCTCGAGCGTCTCGCCCTTCCAGGCGAACACCGGCACGCCCTGCGGGTCCTCGGCGGTGCCGTTCGGACCGACGACCACCGCGGCGGCCGCCTGATCCTGCGTGGAGAAGATGTTGCAGCTGGCCCAGCGCACCTCGGCGCCGAGCTCGACGAGCGTCTCGATGAGCACGGCCGTCTGGATGGTCATGTGCAGCGAGCCGGAGATGCGGGCGCCGGCCAGCGGCTTGAGCGGGCCGAGCTCCGCCCGGAGCGAGCGCAGGCCGGGCATCTCGTGCTCGGCCAGGTGGATCTCCCGACGGCCGAAGGGAGCGAGTGAGAGGTCGGCGACTCGGAAGTCGCGGCGGGCGGCGAGGGACGATGGCATGGGAGCCTCCACGATCAGGACTGGAAGGATCGTGGGCTGGGGCCAACAGGCACCGGGTCGAACAGCCCGCGGGAGAGTCAGCCTATCCGGCGATTCGACGGCGAATCGCCACCCGAACTGTGAGGCGAGCACGCCGCCGTCTGCGGCTCACCGGGCTCAGAGCTCCGATGCCAGGCCGGCCTTCATGGCGTCGAGGGCCGGGATGGGGCCTGGATCGACCCCGGCGTCGGCGGCCAGGTGCAGCGACATGACGTCGCCGACCAGCACCAGGTCCATGAGTTGCGCCAGCGGGCCGTCGCCTTCGGCTTCCACGACGCAGATGTCGCCGACGACCTCCAGCATCTGGTCGTCCATCAGCTCGAAGCGCCGGCCGATGTCGGAGCTCTCGAACCCGTGGCGCAGCTCGACCAGCGTGAGCACCTGGCGCGTCACATCGCCGTGCTGGCCCCATCCGCACAGCTCGTTGTGGCAGACCTCGGGCAGCGTGTGGTGGAAGGCCGGCGCCTTGGCGTTCTCGTTCACCTGGTTCTTCCAGCGGACGGCGGCCACTGCACCGAGCGGCCCGGCGCCGTAGACCAGCGGCCAGGTGCGCCCGATGGTGCGGGCGAGGGCCTCGGCCTCGTTCCCGGGGCGGGACAGCGCATCCGCCCGTCGCCTGAGCTGAGCGACGGCGGCGGCGAGCTGCTCGCGGGCGCCGTCGAGAAGACCGGCGTCCTCGGCCACGGCCAGCACGGGCGCCACCATCGCACCGAGGCCGGCCCGCGGCATGGGGATGGTGGGATCGACGGCCAGCACCCCCCCGCCGCCCGACGCGGTCAGCGCGGCCAGCGGCCCGCCCGAGGTGACGGCGACGAGGCTCGCTCCCCGCTCCAGCACCTCGGAGGCGCCGGCGATCGTCTCGGCCGTCGTGCCGGAGAAGGACAGCGCGATGACCATCGTGCGCGGCCCGACGAACGCGGGGACGTCCGGGTCCTTGACGACGATCACGGGCACCGGGCTGGACGGGCTCGCCAGCGCGGCGAGCACGTCGCCCGCGATGCCGCTGCCTCCCATGCCCATGACCACGACGTGATCCAAGTCGTCCGCGGTCGGCAGCCCGGCCAGGTGACCGGAGACCCGGCGGGTCGCCGCCTCGAGTTGGTCGGCCAGGCCGAAGGTGACGTCCCACATCCCCAAGGTGTCCAGATGGGGGCTGTCCAGCCGTTCGCTGGGCGTCGCCATGGCCACGGTTCGGTCAGACCTCGACGGTGAGGGCGAGGCCCTCGTCGGCCACCTTGGCCAGCAGGCGCTCGTGCTCGGCGTCGTCGACCGTCTCGGCCTCCTCGACCAGCATGACCGGGATCCCCTCCCGCACGGCGTAGCGGCGGTGCAGACGGGGGTTGTAGAGCGCGTCCTCGTCGGCCAGGTAGTAGAGGCCGCCCTTGTCGGTCGGGCAGACGAGGATCTGCAGGAGCTGCGGGCTCAGGCCCATCGATGTCCCCTCTCTCAGGGCTCGGTGATCAGTGCCAGGACCTCGGCCACCCGCTGCTCGCACGCCTCACGATCGTCGGCCTCGAGGTTGAGGCGCAGCAGGGGCTCGGTGTTGGACGGACGCAGGTTGAACCACCAGCGACCGGCGTCCACCGTCAGTCCGTCCAGGCGGTCCTGCGGGTTCGAGGCGTACACCTCGGCCACCCGTTCCAACACGGCGCCGGGGTCCGGGACCTCGGTGTTGATCTCCCCCGACGCGGCGTAGCGCTCGAAGGGCTTGCGGGCGGTGGACAACGGCACCCCGGCCTGGCTGAGCTGCTCCAGCACCAGCATCGTGGCGATGATCCCGGAGTCGGCCCGGTAGTTGTCCCGGAAGTAGTAGTGGGCCGAGTGCTCGCCGCCGAACACGGCACCGCTCTCGGCCATGATCTGCTTGATGTAGCTGTGCCCCACCTTGGTGCGGATGGGGATGCCGCCGTGCTCCCGCACGACCTCGGGCACGGCCCGGGAGCAGATGAGGTTGTGGAGGATGGTGGCGCCGGGGAACTTGGTCAGCATCCCCGCGGCCAGAAGGGCGGTCGTGGTGGAGCCCGAGAGCCCCCGGCCGGCCTCGTCGACGACGAACACACGGTCCGCGTCGCCGTCGAAGGCGAGACCGAGGTCGAACCCGCCCGAGAGGACTCGGGCCTGGAGGTCGAGCTGGTTGGCGGGCTGGATCGGATCGGCCGGGTGGTTCGGGAACGTACCGTCGAGCTCGCCGTACATGACCTCCAGCTCGACCTGCGGGAGGCGCTCGAAGATCTTCGGGACCACCAGGCCGCCCATCCCGTTGGCGGTGTCGGCCACGACCCGCAAGGGCACCACCGACGCCGGGTCGATGAACGACACGACGTGGTCGGCGAACTCGTCCAGGAGGTCCCGCGTCGTGAGCGATCCGGGGGTCGACGCGGGAGCGGGCCCCTCGCCGTCGAGCACGGCGGCGGCCATGGCCTTGATGTCGGCCAGGCCGGTGTCGGCACCCACCGGCCGTGCGCCGGACAGGCAGAGCTTGATGCCGTTGTACTGCGCGGGGTTGTGCGACGCGGTGAACATGGCGCCCGGCGCGTCGAAGCGCCCCGCGGCGAAGTACACGAGGTCCGTCGACACCAGGCCGACGTCGATGACGTCGACGCCCTGCGACATCAACCCTTCGGCGAAGGCGGCGACCAGCTCGACGCCGGACGGTCGCATGTCGCGCCCCACGAGGACCGTGGGTGCCCCCGCGAAGCGGGCGAAGGCCACGCCGAAGGCGCGGGCGGTGCCGGCGTCGAGCTGATCCGGCACCGTGCCGCGGATGTCGTATGCCTTGACGATCTGATCGAGTGTCATGCGGCCCGGCAGCGTAGAGCAGCCCTAGTGGTCTGGGGGCGGCGGCGGCGGGGCCGGTGGTGGGAGCGCCTCGCCACGGTGCTCCTGCGGCCCGAAGACCTGATCGGCCAGGAGCTCGAAGCGGTCGTGGTCACCGGTGATGTCGGTGAGGTCGGGCTCCGGCGGCTGGGCCTCGGGCACCTCGACCGCGAATCCAGGGTCGGATCCGGGCTCGTCGTGCCAGTGCAGCTCCCCGTCCTGCCACATCATCGGTGCCGCACCGGCGGCTTCGTATCGCACGGGACCCTTGCGCCACAGCACGACGAGCAGCACCAGGCCGAGCAGGGTCAGGGCGTACCCCAGGTACTCGACCCAGTGCGTGCCGTAGGTCAGCGTCACCTGGTTGGCGGTCGGGACGACGACCATGAAGTTGGGCGCCACTCGGTACGGGCCATCGGCCCCTTCCACCTGCCAGTTGGGGAAGTAGCTGGCCTTGACGAGTACCGGCACGCCGACCTGGTCGACCGAGAACGAGATCGAGTTGTCCGACGTCTGCACGTCGCTGACCTCGACCGGTGGGAGCGTGGTCTGGTCGATCGTTCCGACCGGAACGAGACGGGCCAGCGTCCTGCTGTCGCTCTCAGGGCCCTCGGTCACGGTCTCGATGCGCTGCCAGTCGGACGGTCCGTCGGCAGCCGGCAGCGCATTCCAGTCCTCGGGATGCTGGAACCAGCTCGTACCCAGCTCCAGCCAGCGCTCGCGCTCCTGGCCCAGGTGCAACGGGAGCAGCCCGTTGTCCATGCCCTCCACCACGACCGGGTTGGTGGTCAGCGGCACGACCAGATCGCTGTCGGCCACCTCGTAGACCGTCCACGGTCCGACCTGGCGCAGCGCGGTGAGATCAGGGTTGGCGTCGGCCTGGGCCACGACCTCGGGGCGGAAGGCCAGGTAGTAGCGGATGCCGAGATCCTGCATGTAGCGCACGGCCAGGTCGACGTCGTTGTTGTCGTAGGTCAGGCGGCGCACCGGGTTGGACGCCTGCTTCGAGACCGGCGGCGGCCGTGAGGAAGTGGTACGGCGTGGTGCCGGACGCCTCGAAGTACAGGCCCTCCATCGAGCCGATGCACCCGTCCGTGAAGTACGGCAGCAGCATGAGCGCCATCGGCGTGCCGTAGCTCGAAACGTCGTTGCCCGTCTGGTGCTCCCAGAGCGCGCGACCACAGCCCCGCTCGTCGCCCAGCTCCTGCATCGTGCTCACGAGCGACTGGAACTCGCCGTACACCGCCTTGCCCTCGTAGCCGGCGTAGTTCCAGCGGGCCCAGTCGTCCACGAAGCCCGACTTCGTTCCCCGGAAGAACAGCCAGTCGTAGGTGGTCTTGCCGTCGTGGACCCCGAACGTGGCGAAGGGCAACCCGCGCTGGAAGTGGACGCCCCCGTAGACGAGCGACGCCAGCACCACGCCCACGAGCACGAGCGAGCCCATGGCCCACTGCGCGGTCGACGAGGCCAGCCCGTCGGCCCGGCGGCTCCACTGGAAGCGGCGCTCCTCGGACGGAGTGCGGGCCGCCCCGTCGCGCAGCTCGAGGCGGAGGTGGCGGACGACCAGCGCGACGACCTCGTAGACGCCGATGAAGGCCAGCAGGTACCGGGCGAGGTACATGAAGGGCAGGAGGCGAGCGTTCCAGAGGTGGCTCTGCGGCCAGATGCAGGCCCACGCGCCGAACACGACGGCGACCAGGCCGAGGAAGGCACCCGCCCGTCGCCCACGGATCACGCAGCCGACCAGGCCGATGGTGGCCAGCGTGAAGATGAGGATGTCGATCCACGCCGCGTAGGGGAACAGCATCTGCCAGTACGAGTCCGGCTGGCCGTTCGGGGCGTTGCCGACGGGCCGCCGCTCGTACGTCATGTCGGTCATGAAGGCGCCGCCAAAGAGGAACGGCAGCGTCCAGAACGCGGTGAGCAGCGCGGCCACCGGCGCCATCGTCAGCACGTAGCGCGTGCGCTTGCGGTCCGCCCAGAGCAGGTACATGAGCACGGTCGCGACCACGGCGAAGATGCCCACGATCAGGTGGCAGAGCACGGTGAGCGCGAAGAGGAGCGCGGCGAGCGCGCGGCCCTTGCCCGTGCGCATGCCGCGAGCGAGCACCCCCAGGTACAGCATCGACAGGCAGAGCGCGATGCTGAACGAGAACTCGCCGGCCATCGTCGACG
Organism: uncultured Acidimicrobiales bacterium; assembly: GCA_963813375.1. Taxonomy (GTDB): domain Bacteria; phylum Actinomycetota; class Acidimicrobiia; order Acidimicrobiales; family Ilumatobacteraceae; genus DASTFY01. The sequence goes on from CAWEYT010000017.1 coordinate 122,598, forward strand.
CCACGTTGCCGCCGTAGATCGTGAACGACCAGTCGAAGAGGAAGAAGACGGCCGCCACGGAGAACAGCGGCGGGATCGGGAACGGCAAGCCGGCCAGGCGACCGAACGCCCAGCAGCACAGCGGGAAGGCCACCAGGCCCGAGCGCGCTCACCATCTTGAGGGCCACGCCGTACGGCACGACCGTGTCCAGCAGCACCGTGAGCAGGCCCGGTACCACCATGTAGAACTTGTACATGGGGAACCCGGCGTACCAGTCGGGCGCCCAACCGGAAAGCCGCCAGTGCGGGAGGATGTGGTCGCGCAGGTAGGCGGGCCCCCAGACGTGCGCTCCGAAGTCACCACCCGTCGGCGTGTTGTTCTCCAGCACGAGGCTGGCGTGGATGTTGGCGAGGACGTAGACCGTCGCCCCTCCCACCACCGCCAGGGTCAGGGCGAGCTGCACGAGCGACCGGTTGGACTGGCTCTGCCACCAGCGCCGGCGGGGGCCGCGGTCGACGTCGTCGTCAGCGTCGTCCAGGGTCGCGGCGGCCCACAGCTCGTCTTCCTCGGCGGGCGGTCCATCGACCGTCGGCTCCCCGACGATGACCTCCGGGCCCTCTCCGTCCGCAGGCGCCGTGACCGGCTCGACGACAGTGGCGGCGTCGAGGGTGGGGGCCTTCGCGTCCCCGTCGGGACCCGCCTCGCCCTCGCGCTTCGCCGAGGGGCTCGCCACCACGTCCGTCATCGCCCAACCATCCTCCCACCCAAGGCCCAGGCCCGCGCGGTCACCTCGGGCGGCCGCCATCCCGCCCAGGCTAGGTCGTGAGGAGCATCACCACAGCGGTGGCGTTGAACGCCGAGTGGGCCAGGATCGACATGCCGAGCCGCCCGGTCCGCTGGGCGCACGTGCCGGCGATGAGACCGAACAGGAACAGGCCGGGGATCTGCAGCACCTGGAAGTGCACGAGGGCGAAGAACAGCGACGACAGCACCAGTGCCAGGCCGTCGTTGAGGCGGGCCTGGATGGAGCGCATGAGCAGGCCGCGGAAGAAGAGCTCCTCGATGATGGGCGCGCCCACGACCACCATCAGGACGAGCAGGAAGATCTCTGCGTCGCTCCCCGCGCGGTCGGTGAGGGTCCGGGCCTGCTCGCTGACGTCACCGAGGTCCCACGGCAGCAGCAGCTCGAGCGTCCAGTACAGCGCGGGCACGAGGACCGCCTGGCAGACGATGCCGATGGGCACGCCGAGGACGTCGAAGCCCCGGAACCGCAACCCGTAGTCGTCCCGGAGCCGGCCAGTGCCCCAGTGGCGGCTGATGATGATCGTCGCCGCCAGCAGGCTGATCCACAGGGGGACGAGCAGGACCGCGTCCAACCACAGCGGACGGTCCTCGGACTCGGTCCCCGCGTACCCGGCCGCGGACAGGATGGCGATCTGGCCGCTGAAGGCGACCGTGAAGGCGATCAGCCAGGCGGCGAACGCGTGCCCGGCCTGGAAACGCGGCTCTCCGGGCGCGGGACGCACGCGGGGCCACGCTACACAGCCGCGCCCCGCACGCGAAGGTTGGTGCCGCGCCCTCGGCGAGTCGGCGAAGGGGAGCGGTCAGCCGGCGAGCAGCGCGGCCGGCGCCAGCGCGAAGTACGGCCGACGGTCCTCGAGCCGCCAACCGTGCGGCACGCGCAGGCGCGCCGCGTGACGCTCGCACAGGTCATAGCTGTGCGGGTCCCGCTCCCCCGACAGGCCGTCGAGCCAGGCAACCGACCGGGCGTACTGGTACGTGAGCGTGGCCGTCGCCATCTCGGCGCAGCCGGTCCGCGAGCAATGACGGGTCACGACGCGGACCCTACCGGCGCACCTTCGCGCGCCTGGTGGATGCTGCCCCGCGATCGCGCCCGCGACACGGCTGTTCGACCGCGCGGGGAATGTCCCAGCCCGTAGCATGGAGCCCATGAGCAGCCTGCCGCCGCCGCCACCCCCTCCGCCTCCCAGCGGCCGCGGCCCGGGGGGTTCGCCGCCGTCGCCGCCGAAGGGACCGCGCATGCCGTCACGCCCGCCGGGGCAGGGCCAGGGGCAAGGTCAAGGAGGCGGCCAGGGCCAGGGCACCCGCGGCCCCGGCCTGCCTCGCTGGAGCATCTGGGTCCTCCTCGGGCTCCTGGCGCTGCTGCTCTTCGGCTCCCGGCTGATCCCGACCGACAACGGCAAGGAGATCAGCTACAACGAATTCCTGACCCAGGTGGACGCGGGCGAGGTCCAGCAGGCGAGCTACAGCAACGCCTCGGGTCGCATCACTGGCGAGCTCACGAGCGGCGAGAAGTTCACCACCTCCGGCCCGACGCCGTTGCCCGACGACGTGCAGCAGCAGATCGTCGAGAACGTGCCCGACGCGTCGTTCAAGAGCCCGCAATCGAGCTGGCTCGACACCATCGGGCTCTTCCTCCCGTTCGTCTTCATCCTCCTCATCTTCGTGTGGCTCCAGCGACGGGCCGCCGGGCAGATGGGCAACGTGATGTCGATCGGGCGGACGCGGGCCAAGGCCTACACGGCCGACAAGCCGTCCACCACCTTCGCCGACATCGCTGGGTACGAAGGAGTGAAGCAGGAGATCCGCGAGGTCGTGGACTTCCTGCGCATGCCCGACCAGTTCAAGGAGATCGGCGCCCGGGTGCCCAAGGGCATGCTGCTCGTCGGCCCGCCAGGCACCGGCAAGACGCTGTTCGCCCGCGCCGTGGCCGGCGAGGCGGGGGTCGGTTTCCTGTCCGGCACCGGCTCCGACTTCATGGAGATGTTCGTCGGCGTCGGCGCCAGTCGGGTGCGCGACCTCTTCCAGCAGGCCCGCAAGATGGGCCGGGCCATCATCTTCATCGACGAGATCGACTCCATCGGCCGCAAGCGGGGCGCCGGCCTGGGCGGTGGCCACGACGAGCGGGAGCAGACGCTCAACCAGATGCTCTCGGAGATGGATGGCTTCGATACCTCCGAGGGCGTCGTCGTCATCGCCGCCACCAACCGGCCCGACATCCTCGACCCCGCGCTCCTGCGGCCCGGACGGTTCGACCGCCAGATCGTGGTGCCCCTCCCGAGTACACCGAGCGGCTGGCCATCCTCCAGGTCCACTGCCGGGACAAGCGGCTCGGGGGCGACGTCGCCCTCGAGATCATGGCCAAGGGCACGCCCGGCATGAGCGGTGCCGATCTCGCCAACCTGGTCAACGAGGCCGCGCTCTTCGCGGTGCGGCGCGGGTCCAAGGAGATCGAGCGCATCGACTTCGAGTCGGCCCGGGATCGCATCATGATGGGAGCCCGCCGGGAGAGCCTCATCCTCACCATCGAGGAGAAGCGGGCCACGGCGTACCACGAGGGAGGCCATGCGCTGCTGGCCACGGTGCTGCAGCACGCGGACGAGGTCCACAAGGTGACCATCCTCCCGACCGGGATGGCGCTGGGCATCACCCAGACCATGCCGGAGGAGCGTCACGCGTACTCCAAGGACCACCTGCTCGACCGCATCTGCATGACCATGGGTGGTCGCGTCGCCGAGGAGTTGGTGTTCAACCAGCGGACCACGGGCGCCGCCAACGACCTCGAGGTCGCCACCCGGATGGCCAAGCGCATGGTGCGCGAGTGGGGCATGAGCGACCGCATCGGGCCGATGGCCTGGGAGAGCCAGGGGCAGGTCTTCCTGGGCGAGGACCTCATGACCGGCCAGCGGGAGTACTCCGACGACACCGCTCGCCTCATCGACGAGGAGGTGGCCCGCATCCTGCGAGAGCAGGAGGACCGGGCCCGGTCCCTGCTCATGAAGCACCGGCGCGGCCTCGACCTGGTGGCCAAGTCGCTGCTGGAGCGGGAGACCATCGAGGGCGCGGACGTGGCCCGCCTGGTCCAGGAGGGCCTGTCGCCCGAGCCCACCCCGGCGCCGGCTCCCACCGCCTGACCCCGCCTTCGCCGGCTCCCAGGGTTCTCGCGGGATCCAGGGGCCGTTCCAGGTCCCATCGCCCGCGAGAAACCCCATCCTTCCGATCGTGGGTGGCTGAGGCACACACGCTCGCATGGACCTCGAACGGAAGCTCCAGGCACTTGCCGTGCGCCAGCACGGCCTCGTCACCCGTGATCAGGCAGCCGAGCTGGGACTCGGCCGGCGGGCCTGGTACAGCCGATTGCGGGCCGGCACCTTGCTGCCTGCCGCGCCCTGCGTCGCCGCGCTCCCGGGTGCGCCGCCGTCACCCGAACGGCGCATCCTCGCCGCTGTGCTGGCCGCAGGTCCTGGCGCGATTGCGTCGCACCGCTCGTCCGCGCACCTCTGGGGCGTCGGGGGCCTGGTGGAGGCACCGGTCGATCTGACGTTCACCGACCGCAACCGGTCGATCTCGCTCCCGGGCGCTGTGCTTCCACAGCCCGACCGATGTGGGCGATCTGCGTCCGGTCGTGCGCGCGGGCATCCCCGCCACCAACCCACTCAGGATGCTTGTCGACCTCGGGCAGGTCGCGCCCGCCGTTGTGCTGCCTGCGCTCCAGCACGTGTTGTTCACCGGGCTCGCTTCGCGGTCGGCCGTGCACGCACTGCTGGAGCGTCACGGCCGCCGCGGGCGGCACGGCGTGGGAGCCCTCAGGCAAGCCATGGCCACCTGGGCCATCGGCGACCGGCCGCCGGACAGCCTGCTCGAGCTTCACATGGCGAGCATCCTGCGCGAACACCAGCTGCCCGCGGCCGAGTTCCAGAGCCGCGTGCTCGGGTACGAGGTCGACTTCGCCATCCGCCAGCACCGGCTGATCCTCGAGTGCGACGGTTGGGATGCCCACGGCCGGGACCCGAAGCAGTTCGAGCGCGACCGCGAGAAGGATGCGGTGCTGGCAGCCGCCGGGTGGCTGGTCCTGCGCTTCACCTGGCTCCGCATCACGCGCCAGCCGGGCTGGGTGGCATCGACGATCCGCGCCGTGATCGCTGACCCGCCGGGCCGCCTGACCCGAGGCCAGTACGGTTCTCGCGGGATCCAGGGGCCGTTCCTGGTCCCACCGCCCGCGAGAACCGTCCGGGGGCGCCGGTCGGCCGGCGGTGTGCGGCCGCGGTCAGCGCTCCGAGTTGTAGAGCCGCATGGTGATCGGACCGAACACCAGCACCAGCCCGACGCTCCACGCCAGCACCCACAGGACCTGGGTGCCCACCGGGGTGCCGTGCATGAGGCCGCGGGCGGCCGTCGACAGGTGGGTGATCGGGTTGTTGTTGACGAAGACCTGCACCCAGCCCGGCATGGTCTCGGGGTCCACGAACACGTTGCTGGCGAACGTGAGCGGGAAGAGGATCGTCATGCTGATCTGCAGCACGGCCTCCGGCGTGGGCATCTTCAGGCCGACGGCGGTCCACACCCAGGACAGGCTGAAGGAGAAGACGAGCAGCAGGGCGACAGCGAGCAGGACGCCGATCACGCCGCCGTCCGGCCGGAAGCCGAGGATGATCCCGAGCACGATGATCACCGCGGAGGCCATGACGTAGCGCACGGTGTCGGCCATCAGCATCCCTACGAGCACGGCCGGGCGCCAGATCGGAAGGGAGCGGAACCGGTCGAACACGCCCTTGCTGATGTCGGTGTTGAGCGCCTGCCCCGTGTACATGGTGATCCACGACACGGTCATGACGAGGATCCCCGGCAGGAGGGCCTGGAGGTACTCCTGCGGCGACCCGGCCAGCGCGCCGCCGAACAGGTACGTGTAGAGCAACACGAACATGATCGGGAAGGCGGTCACGTCGAAGAGCTGCATCGGCACGTGCTTGATCTTCAGCAGCGCCCGCCAGCCGAACGCCAGCGAGGCCTCCAGGGCGGTGGCCCGCGAGGGTCGGGTCCCCGTCGACAGGGCGGAGTGGAGGGACTCCTCGACCAGGGCGAAGTCGGTCTCGATGGTGGTCATGCTGCGTCCTCCCTCGTCGTCGGCTCGGTCGTGGGCTCTTCGGCGGGGTGACCGGTGAGGGCCAGGAACACCTCGTCCAGGCTGGGTTGGCCGAGCGCGAAGTCGGTCACGCCGAGTCCGGCGCGGGACAGCTCCGTGAGCGCCAGGCCGACGCGCTCGGGATCCGACGTGCGGGCCGACAACGAGGACGGCTCGGAATCGAGCTGCACCTGCGTGCCGAGCACGGACTGGACGACCTCGGCGGCGCGCGCCCGCTGCCCCGGCTCCGTGAGGCGGATGTGGACGCTGCCCTCCCCCACGTGCGCCTTCAGCTCCTGGCTGGTGCCCTCGGCGATGACCCGGCCGTGGTCGATGATGGCGATGCGGTCGGCGAGCTGGTCGGCCTCGTCCAGGTACTGCGTCGTGAGGAGCACGGTCGTGCCCTCCGACACGAGCACCCGGACGATGTCCCACACCTGGTTGCGGCTGCGGGGGTCGAGCCCGGTGGTGGGCTCGTCGAGGAACAGCAGCTCGGGCGTCACGACGATGCTGGCCGCGATGTCCAGCCGGCGCCGCATCCCGCCCGAGTACTCCTTCACCAGCCGGCCGGCCGCTTCAGCCAGGCCGAAGGTGCTCAGCAACTCGTCGGCACGACCCTGCGCGGCGCGCCGGTCCAGCCCGAGCAGCTTGCCCAGGAGCACCAGGTTCTCCTTGCCGCTCAGCTCCTCGTCCACGGAGGCGAACTGGCCGGTCAGGCTGACGCTGCCCCGGACGGCGTCGGCCTCCTCGACCACGTCGTGGCCGAGCACGCGTGCCCGGCCCGCGGTCGGCTTCAGCAGCGTCGCCAGCACCCGGATGGTGGTGGTCTTGCCGGCCCCGTTGGGCCCGAGGACCCCGTAGACGGTCCCGGCCTGCACGGCCAGGTCGATGCCGTCGACCGCCCGGGTCTCCCCGAAGCACTTGACCAGCCCCTCGGTCTCGATGGCCAGCGGTTTCGGTCCCACGTCCTGTTCCTCTCCTGTTCCGTCTCCTGGTCGTTTCCTGGTCGTCCACCCCATCATCGTCCGGGGGTGCTACAGCCTTTCGGAGGATTTGGACGGCGCGGGCCCGCCGGACTCATCGGTCGCGGAGATCGGCGACGGCGGTCCAGAGATCGGCGGCGGAGGCCGGACCGATGAAGCTGGCCCCCACGACACCGGCGGCATCGGCGACCAGCACCATGGGGACGGCCTCGATGGCGTACTTGCGGTGGAGATCGGGCTGCTCGGTCGACCTCCACCTCGACCACCGCGACCTGGTCGCTCTGCAGCGCGGCGGCCTTGGCAGCCATGGCCGCGCAGGTGTGGCAGGTGGCAGACGTGAAGGTGACGACGAGGTAGGGCGCGTCCGGGCGGGGGAAGTCGGTCCGGTCGAGCTGAGCCGGGGCACGGAACCGGGGCTGGGTGGGGGCGGCCGTGGGCTGGCGGCGCCGGAGCACCGCGGCCACGATCACGGCCACCACGACCAGGCCCGCGGCGAGCAGCACCTGCTCCACGGGGTCAGCCCGTGAGGACCGGGAAGCCGAGCGCGTTGATCCGGCTCACCCGGTCGCCGGCGTTGGCGCGGGCGCGCCACTCCACCACCACGGGCTGCGCCGCTTCGATCACCAGCGGGAGGCCCCCGACGGTCTCCGGGACGGTGATGCTGGCCGAACCGCCGGGCGGGACGGGCACCGCCTCCAGCCCCGCTATGGGCACCGCGCCGGCCGGCCCGATGGCCTTGACGGCGGCCGTGGTCTCCAGACCGGCAGCGTTCATGACGACGATGACCCCGCCGCGTCCCGCCGGTTCCTCGATCACGTACCACTCGGGGACGATGATCTGGGAGCCGAGCAGCAGCGTCGTCACGGCGGTGTCGTCCAGCGGACGGGTGAGGAGCCGCTCGACCACGACCGGCGTCTGGTCGCCGACCACGTTGACCACCGTGCTGTGCGGCCCGGCCGGGACGTCCGCCTGCTGGGCGACGTCCACGACCTCGAAGCTGGACGGGGGGACCACGACGCTGACCGGGATCGGAGGCGTGGCGCCGGCGGCGGGGAGGAAGGACAGCTCGACCGAGGCGTCGAGGTCGCCGGGGTTGAACACGACGAACTTCTCGCCGATGCCCTCGCCTTTCTCGCCGTCCGGGAACCACCACGTGAGCTGCGGTTGCGCGGCGGCCAGGCCGGCGGCGAAGCCCCGCCGGTCGGGCTTGTCGGCCGACTGGATGCGCCCGGCCACCAGCCGCGCGCCCCGCGCCTGCACCGCGGTCGAGACGACCTCCTCCCGCTGCGCCGCCCGCGTGAGGTCGTAGAGGCGGACGGACCGGCCGGGGACGACGGTCCCCTGCAGGTTGGGTGGCTCCAGGGTTCGCTCGAGCGTCGTGAGGGCGATGTCGACCACGACATCGTCCGGGAAGGGGTTGTAGAGCACGAGGGTCAGCGAGGCGTCGGCCGTCGTCGTGCCGTCGGCCAGGTACCAGGTGCTCGAGGCGCGGTCGGCACACGGGCTGACGGCAACGCCCGGTCCGTCCGACCACCGTCTGCTCGACGACGACCCCGCCGCCGTACGTGGCGACGGTGGCGGCGGTGTTCGCCCCGGCGGCCAGCCCACCGAGGTCCACCACCACCCGGTTGCGGGGCGGGACCGTGAGCTCGCGCTCGGCCGACGTGCCGGCCTCTGTGACGGCCGAGATCGTGACCTCGCGCGGGTCGTCGGTGCTGTTGAACGCGGTGATGGAGGTGGAGCGGCCGTCGACGGTCGGGCCACCCGGGCAGAACCAGCTCGTCGACAGCAACTCGCCGTCGAAGAGCGCCGGGGTGCTCTGGGACAGGGCGTTCTCGCCGTAGGTCGAGCGGGCGACCGCCTCGGGTTCGGACCGATCGGCCACCACCACCAGACCGACCAGGGCCGCAGCGAGGACGACGAACGGGAGCCGGCGGGCGATCACGGTGACCGCTCCGACGGTTCGAGCACCTGGTGGTCACGCGCGCTCGGCCGGGTCAGCCGTCAGGTCGATCACCGTGACGGCCGGGCTGGCGGCGACGCGACGCCGGGCCATCCAACGGCCGAAGGGCGGGCCGTGGCGCCAGGTCCGGATCAGCGCGAGCGCCAGCACCCAGAGCATGACCTGGACGGCCACCAGGAGATAGCGCGTCGGCGCGGTCCGGTAGCGGAACACACCCGCGCCGGAGGATGAGAGATCCCAGGCCGTCGCCCAGCCGAACGCCGTCCGTCGGGAGAGCACCTCACCGTTGACCGTGAGCTCCCAGCGCGGGTCGATGGCCTCGGCGAGGAGCACGACCTCGCCGTCCACCGGACCCTCCCCGGCGGTGGGCAGCGGGACCGGGCAGCGCCGGCGTGGCGCCGGTGAAGTCGGAGTGGATCAACGCCTCGGCCCCGGCCTGCCGGCTGGCCTCGGCGGCAGGGCCGGAGGCGACGGCCCGAACGGGGATCCAGGCCGTGTTCTCGTAGGCGACCAACGACTCGTCGCCCAGCTCCACCCGGCGGAGGTCGAGCTGCCGGTCGAGGGTGTCCAGGATCGCCGGGCGGGTGGCGTCGGCGGGGTCGGTCGGGAGACCCTCGTCGGCGTCGCCGCCCGGCTCCACCGGGATCAGCACGAAACGGATGCCCATGGGCGCCAGCAGCCGGCCGAGCCGGTCCGTCGCCGCTCCGGCGGCCAGTCCGAGGTTCTCGGCCACCAGCTCCTCGGCCCGGGTGGGCTCCTGCCGCCACCGCTCCCGCAGCGTCGCCGCGTCGTCGTCGGCGAGCGCGTAGATCAGCCCGTCCGTCAGGGGCCAACCCGGCAGTGGCACGTCCTCCGGAGGGCCGACCCAGAGCACACGGCTGCGGGCGTCCGCCGGCGGAGCGGGGAGCAGGCTGAGGAGGGCGGTGCGCTCGTCGTCGACGAGCTCCCAGCGCCCGCTGACCAGCGCGGGCACGAGCGGGACGAGACCCACGAGCGCGGCCACGAGGGCGATGACGCCGACGAGCTGGCGCCAGCTGAAGGTGGTGCCCCGCACGTCCTGGCCGAAGCCGGAGATGAAGCAGGCGGCCCCGATGGCCAGGGCGATGGCGTACGGCGCCAGGAACACCGGGATCAGCCAGCTGCTGGCCGGGAGGGTGCCTCGGTCGACCAGCCAGGCCGCGACCGAGCCCGGCCACACCGAGCACGGCTGCCCGACCCGCCCAAGCCAGGCGGTACGACCGGGCCGCCACCAGCGCGGCGAGGAGGGGCAGCGTCAGCCCGAGGGCCAGCGGCGCCAGGCGGTGGGGGCCGAAGTCGAAGGCCGCGAGCGCCGGGAGGCCGAGCTCGGTCGGCAGGCGGGGGGGCACGCCGAGGTTCGCCCAGCGGGGCGTCGACCAGGGCAAGGCGTCGAGCAGCCAGGGCAGGTTGAGCACGGCGGCCATGAGCGCGGCGACGATGCTGCTCAGCACCATCCGCCCGCTCCCCGCCCGCTCCCCGGCCACGAGCGACCCGACGGCGAAGGCCAGGGCGGCGGCCACCATCACCGCGGGGTAGACGGGAACGAAGGCGCCGACGATGGCGGCGATGACGCCCAGCACGACCACGTCGGCGGCCCGCAGCCGCCGGGCCCGGCGAGGGTCGACCGGCGCCACGAAGGGAGTGGCGGCGTGGATGCGGGCGAGCGCGTGCAACGTCCACGGCAGCCCGGCGTAGACGAGCAGCGCGGACAGGGACCCGGTGCCGACGGCGTTGGCGGCCAGCGGGGCGGCGACGTACACGGCCAGGGCCGCGGCGGCCGCCGCGCTCGGCGCGATGGCGCGGGCGAAGCGCCAGAGCCCGAACGCGCCGACGAACAGCGGCCCGACGACGAGCAGCGTGCGGGGCAGGCCGTTGGCCCCGAACGTGAGCAGTCCCAGGACGGCCGACAGGCCCATGCCCGTGGGGAGGGGCCGGGTGCCGCCGAGCCCCTGCGACCACCAGCCGCTCAGGTACTCACGCACCAGCACGACCGGTCCGGCCGGCCAGGCCAGCAGCTCGCCGGCCTGGGGGACGCTGTGCAGGATCAGCTCCCGGCTGCCGACGAGCAGCACGACCAGCACGAGCGCCCAGACGACGACATTCGCCCGCGCGTCGTCACCGCCGAGCTGCTGGCGGAGGTCTCCGCCGAGCTCGGCCAAGCGGTCACCACGACCCTCGCGTTCGGCCGCCCGCTGGCGGCGGAAGTTGCGCAACCGGGCCGAGCCCCGCACGCCCTGGAGGCTGGCCACCTCGGCGTCCGACACCTGGCGGGCGCCCTGGAACCGGCGACGGCGGGTGACGAGCGCAGGGAGCCGGATGACCTGCCAGACCCAGGCGCCGAGCATGGCCCGCACCTCGCGCGCCCGCCCGCTCAGGAGCCCGACGACCGTGCCGCTGAGCGTGTACAGCACATGGAGCACGGAGAGGCCGACGAGGTGGAAGCCCGTGGGTGCCGACAGCGAGGTGCGCAGCCGGTGGCGTTCCGACAGCGCGAGCGCGTCGAGGTCCGGGCGGCGCTCCGGCAGGTGCTGGCGGTGCCGCACGCGGGCGTCGGGGACCACCAGCACGCGTGCGCCCGACAGGTGCGCCCGCCAGCACAGGTCGAGGTCATCGCCGTAGAAGTCGATGTCCTGGGCGAAGCCGCCCAGCTCGCGGAACAGGTCGATCCGCACGAGGAGGCACGCCGTGGGCACGCAGAACACATCGCGCACCGCGTCGTGCTGCTCCTGGTCCAGCTCCCCGACCTCGGCCGTCTCCAGGGTGACGCCGACGCGGTCGGCGCTGAGGCCGACGTGCTGGAGCACGCCCGGGCGGTCCCAGTCGACCAGCTTGGGCCCGACGATGCCAGCGTTCGACCGGTAGGTCTCGGCCACCAGCTCGCTGATCGTGGACGGGTCGAGGGCGACGTCGTCGTGCAGGAAGCAGAAGAACCCGGCGCCCTCGACGAGCCTCATCGCCTGGTTGGCGGCCGGGCCGAATCCGGGGTTGTCCTCCAGCGCCCGCATGAGCGAATCGGGGAGCCGCTGGCCGATCTGGGCCATCACGGCCGGCTGCGCGCCGGTGACCAGGAAGAGCAACCGCAGGTTCGGGTAGTCCTGGCGGGCCAGCGAGTCGAGCACCTCGTCGAACCACGGTCCGGGCTCGTGCACGACCATGACCGCGACGACCGGCGGGGCGTCGACGGCGGCATCCACCACGCCGAGCAGGGGCGCCGAGGGCTGTTCGGTGCCCGAGTCGTCCATCGTCACGGTTCGCGGAGGCTACTGGCCCGGTGCCGGCTTGCCTGGGCACCACGCTGGCCGGGGAAGGCAGCAGAGCCCGGAGTGCTTGCAATAGTTAGCACAACGAGGTACACTGTTTGCACACGCCCCAGCCGATCAGAGCGGCCGGCGCGAGACCCCCGAAAGGAAGACCCACGATGCCCACCGCCGACCGGGACGACGTCACCGCAAAGATGACGGCCCAGATCACAAGGGCCCTGCAGGACGCCTTCTACGCCACCGTCGGCGCCGGCGTGCTGACCGCGCAGCACCTCGACGGCCTTCGCCGTCAGGTCACCGAGCAACTGTCCGACCGGTTCGGCACCCAGCTCGGTGTCGGCAAGGACCAGATCGCCCAGCTCGTCCAGACCGTCGAGGAGCAGTTGCGCTCGGTCGACGACCGCGTGAAGGTGCTCGAGGGACAGCTCGACACGCTGCTCGACTCCGTGCAGGGGCGCCTGCCCGAGCAGGCCGGCGAAGCGCTGGCCCGGGCCCGCAAGGCCTCGGCCGACGCCCGCCGGACGGCCGCCGAGACCGGCGAGAAGCTGGCCGGCTTCGTCCGCTCCGCCGCCGCCTGAGCGACGCCGGACGGCTGTCTGACTGGCGCCTCACGGCTGTGCTTCCGGCGCCTCACGGCTGTGCTTTCCGGCGCCTCACGGCTGTGCTGTCCGGCGCCTCACGGCGCTGCGTGTTCCCCCCACCACGAGGGCGGGCGCCTTGCGTCCGCCCTCGTGCGCGCGCTGCGGAGATCGCCCGTGCACGCTGCGCCGGAAGGCACAGCTACTAGCCTGAGGCCCCTTGGCCGAGTCATCTGTCGCGTCCCGGAGCATGCCGAGGAACCTCCGGACCCTGGTGCCCGAGGGGACGGTCCCGGTCGCCATCGGCCTCGTCGTCACGGGCCTGGCCGCGTACGGATTCCTGTCGCTCACCAGGCACGGCCTGGGCACCGACGCCTCGACCCCGGTCAACCAGCTCTGGTTCGCGACCTTCATCCTCGCCCCCGGTTTCTTCCTGCCCGTCGAGCAGGAGGTGGGGCGGGCGCTGGCCCACCGCCGGGCCCTCGGACAAGGTGGTCTGCCGGTCCTGAAGAAGGCCAGCCTGCTCGCCCTCGGCCTCCTCGGCATCGTCGGCACGATCCTGGTCCTCATCAGCCCCTTCCTGACGTCGGAGCTGTTCGACGGCAGCTGGGTCCTGTTCGGCTGCCTCCTGCTGTCCTTCACCAGCTACGCCGCCGGCCACTTCCTGCGGGGGAGCCTGGCCGGCACCGGCCGCTTCCGGCAGTACGGCCTCTTCATGGGCTCGGACGGCGTCATCAGGGTGACGGCCTGCGCGCTGCTGGTCTTCGCCGGCGTGAACGCCGTCGGTGCCTACGGCCTTTTGGTGGGCCTGCCGCCCCTGTTCGCCATCGCCATCGCGCTGCGGGGCGACTACCACCTCACACCGGACGGCCCACCGGCCGAGTGGAGCGAGATCACGCCCAACCTGGGCTGGCTGGTCATCGGCTCCGTCGCGGCCGCGGCGCTCATCAACGCCGGCCCGATCGCCGCCAACCTGCTCGCCTCGTCCGACCAGGACGTCATCGTGTCCGAGTTCAGCTACGCGGTCCTCGTGGCGCGGGTGCCGCTCTTCATGTTCCAGGCCATCCAGGCCGCCCTGCTGCCCAAGCTGGCCCGGCTGGCCGCGCACGGCCAGTTCACGGACTTCAAGCACGGCTTCCGCCGGCTGATGACCGTGGTCGGCGCCGTCGGCGTCGGCGGCGTCCTGTTGGCCGCGACGATCGGTCCGACCGTGCTGGAGATCGTGTTCGACGCCGAGATCGGGCGCCGGACGCTGACCCTCCTCGCCCTCGGCAGCGCCATGTACATGGTGGCGCTCGGCATCGCCCAGGCCGTCATCGCGCTCCACGGCCACGCCTGGGCGGCGCTCGGCTGGGTCGCCGGGCTCGTCACGTTCGTCGTCGTGACCCTCGTGTCCAGTGAGGATCTCCTCCTCCGGGTGGAGCTCGGCCTGGTCAGCGCGCCGGCCGTGGCCATGGCCGTGTTCGCGTACGCCCTGCACCAGCGCCTGCAGAGCGGGGCCGAGGTCGACTCGGTCTCGATCATCGACGCCATCACCGACCACCCCCTCGAGACCCCCTGAGCCGGAACCGCAGGTGACAGGGCCCACGGTCGCCATCGACGTCGGCTCCCTCCACGGCGCGCAGACCGGCGTCGGCCACTTCGTGGGCCGCCTGCTGGACGGGTTGGCCGGCACTGGACGACCCCCCGGACATGCAGCGCTACGTCCTGTCGTTCCGCGCCGAGCTCTCGCCGGGTGTCCGGCGGCTTCGCTGGCCGGCCATGGCGGCCCTACGGGCGTGGGGTCGCAGCGACCACCCGACTGCCGACCGGGCCCTGACCGGCTGCGACGTCGTGCACGGCCCCAACTACATCGTCCCGCCCAGCCGCCTGCCGACCGTCGTGTCGGTGCACGACTGCTGGTTCCTCCAGCGTCCCGACCAGGTAGGCGGCGCGGTCCAGCACTTCGGGGTCGTCCTGCGCCGGGCGGTGCGGCGAGGCGTGACGGTGCACGTGCCCTCGCAGCACACGGCCGCGCAGGTGCGCGAGCTCCTCGGCGCCGAACGGGTGGCGGTGGTGCCCCTGGGCTCACCCACCTTGCTCTCGCCGGGGCCTCCGATCCACCTGGCCGGCCTGGACGGGCGGCCCTACATCCTCGCCCTCGGGGCCAAGGAGCCCCGGAAGAACCTGCCCCGCCTCGTCGATGCCTTCGGGCTCCTGCACCGCCGGCAACCCGACCTGGCGCTGGTCCTCCTCGGCCCGGAGGGTCCCGATCAGCATCACATCGATGCCGCCATCGCCCGCCAGCCTCGCGACGCGGCGGATCAGATCCTGATGATCGACTACGTGACGGATGGCGACCGCAACGCCATCCTCCACGGCGCCGCCGCGCTCGCCTATCCGTCCCTCGACGAGGGGTTCGGCTACTCGGCGCTGGAGGCGATGGCCGCCGGGGTGCCCGTTGTCGCGGCCGACGCCGGCTCGCTGCCCGAGGTCTGCGGGGACGCAGCCCTGTTGGTCAACCCCCGCAACCCGTCCGCGATGGCGGACGCGCTGGAGACGGCCGTGACCGACGATGCCGTCCGAGCCGAGCTCGTGTCGAGAGGCCACGCGCAGACAGAGCGCTTCTCGTTGACGCGCTCAGCCACGGAGATGGCCGCGCTCTACCGCCGCCTCGCCGCGGAGGGGCCGCCGTCGTGATCACCGTCCTGTCGGGCGGCGTCGGGGCGGCTCGGCTCCTGGCCGGACTGCAGCAAGTGGTTGATCCTGCAACGATCTCGGCTGTCGTCAACGTGGGTGACGACACGGTGCTGCACGGGCTGAGCATCAGTCCCGACCTGGACACGATCACCTACACGCTCGCCGGCGCCATCGACCTCGAACGCGGGTGGGGGCTGGCCGGCGAGACGTGGCGCACGATGGAGGCGCTCGAACGGTTCGGCACGGTGCGCCCCCCAGGCTCCTCCGCCGGCGGCACCTGGTTCGGCCTGGGCGACCAGGACCTGGCCACCCACCTCTACCGCACCCACCGGCTCGAGGAGGGGGCGCGGTTGACCGAGGTGACCTCGGAGGTGGCGCGGGCATACGGCGTGGCCGTCCGTCTGCTGCCGGTGACGGACGACCTCCTGCGGACCATGGTGCAGGTGGCCGGCGAGGGCGAGATCGGGTTCCAGGACTACTTCGTGCGCCGGCGCCACCAGGTGCCGATCACCGGCGTCCGCTTCGACGGCGCGGACGCGGCGAACGTCACGCCGGAGGCGGCGGACGCGCTCACGGCGGCGGAGGTCGTCGTGATCGCGCCGTCCAACCCGATCGTCTCGATCGGGCCGGTGCTCGCGGTCCCAGGCGTCCGCTCGCTGATCGAGAAGGCCCGCGCGCGGGTCGTGGCCGTGTCACCGATCGTCGGCGGCCGCGCGCTCAAGGGACCGGCCGACCGCATGCTGGCCGAGCTCGGGCATCCTGTGAGCGCGGTCGGCATCGCCCGGCTGTACCGGGACCTGGCGGGCACCCTCGTCATCGACGAGACGGATCGCGAGCTGGCTGGTGACGTCGAGGCGGAGGGCGTTCGTTGCATCGTCACCGACACGGTCATGCGCACCGCCGACGTGTCGGCGGCTCTCGGCCGCACGATCCTCGCCTCCACCGGATCGTGGTGAGCAGCGGCCATGAGACCGTCTCTCGGTGTGGGCCGTGGAGGGGATGGGCGAGGTCCGGCCGGGCGACCAACTCGGCGAGCTGGTCGCCGACGCCTGCGCCGCGCCACCGAACGGCCCGCTCGAGGACGGCGACGTCCTCGTCGTCACGCAGAAGGTGGTCTCGAAGGCCGAAGGACGTCTGGTGCCGGTGGACCCCGACGACCCCCTCAGCCACAAGGCGCTCGTCGAGCAGGAAGCCGCCCGCGTGCTGCGCCGGCGCGGCGATCTCGTCATCACCGAGACCCGCCACGGCTTCGTGTGCGCGAACAGCGGGGTCGACCTGTCGAACGTCGAGCGGGGGCAGGCGGCGCTCCTGCCGCTGGACAGCGACCGCTCGGCCCGCCGGGTCCGCGACATCGTGCGGGCGCGGCTCGGCGTCACCGTCGGCGTGGTGGTGAGCGACACGTTCGGCCGCCCGTGGCGGAAGGGGCTGACCGACGTCGCCATCGGCGTGGCCGGGATCGCAGGGGTGGTCGACCTGCGAGGCACCGAGGACGCGCTCGGCCGCCCGATGCAGGTGACCGAGGTCGCCGTGGCCGACGAGGTGGCCTCCGCGGCCGAGCTGGTCATGGGCAAGTCCAGCGGCTGTCCGGTCGCCGTGGTCCGGGGACTCGACGCCAGCTGGTTGCGGGACGCCAGCGTGCAGGAGCTCATCCGGGACCCCCAAGAGGACCTCTTCCGCTGAACGCGCTGGTGGGCGGCGCCAGGTGGCCGCCAGAAGCCCGTCGGGACACGTCTCGCGGAGATCCGTTGCGTAATCCGCAACTGTGCTCCGCGAGACCGCTCTCGGAGGACCCGATCCGCTGAACGCGCTCGCCCGGATCGTGGGCGGCGGGGCATGCTTGGGTGATGGAGCAAGCGACCACCGAGCCCGTCCACCTCAGCACTCATGACCTGGAGGCCGGGCTGGATGACATCCGCCGGTCCCCGGCCGACGAGGGAGTGGTGGAGCTGATCGTGCGGCGTCCCGCGGTCGACGAGCGCGAGGTGCTGGAGGAGGGCGAGCTCGACGAGCGCGTCGGGCTCGTCGGCGACACCTGGTCGCAGCGGGCCAGCGGCCGGACCGAGGACGGCTCACCCCATCCGGACATGCAGCTCAACGTCATGAACGCCCGGGTGATCCGCCTGCTGGCCGGCTCGCCTGACCGCTGGGCACTGGCCGGCGATCAGCTCTACCTGGACCTCGACCTCAGCGAGGCCAACCTGCCCGCCGGCACCCGCCTGGCACTGGGCACGGCGGTGATCGAGATCACGGACCAGCCCCACACCGGGTGCCAGAAGTTCTCGTCGCGCTTCGGGGGCGACGCGCTCCGGTTCGTGAACTCACCGGTCGGGCGGGAGCTCCACCTGCGGGGGATCAACGCCCGCGTCGTCGAGCGCGGCGTCGTCCGAGCCGGCGACACCGTCCGCAAGCTCCCGGCCTGACGGCTCGGGCGCCGGAGTCTGGCGCGGAGCCCCACCCTCGACATGCGGGGCCGCCAGCTCGGCCAGGAGCTGGCCGATGCCGGTGGCCAGGTCCGTCCACGGCGCCCAGGCCAGGTGGATGCGGGCACGGACCGGCGACAGCGCGAACCGCTCGACGTCGCCCTCCCTCGCCGGTGCGCGCCCGGCGGCCTCCAGCGGCACGCCCAGCACCTGCTGGTGCAGCGCGGCGATCGTGGTCTGCACACCGGTGCCGACGTTGACGACGAGACCTGTCCCGCGGGTCGTCGCCCGGACGAGGGCGTCGACCGCATCGTCGACGGCCACGAAGTCCCGCGTCTGGCGGCCGGTGCCCTGGATCTCGGCCGGTCGGCCGGCCTGCCGGGCGGCCACGAAGGCGGCCACCACGCCGCCGTCCGGCCGCTGCCGAGTGCCGTACACGTTGGCCAGCGCCAGCGCCGTGTACTCGAGCGCGTGACGTTCGCGGTAGAGCGCGAGAAGGTCGGCCACCGCCCGCTGGGCGATCGTCGCGCTCGAGCCCGGGGTCCCCAGCGTGCCCTCCTTGATCGGGAGCTCGCGGAGCGGCACGGCGCCGTAGTAGGCGATGGCATCGAGGCCGACCACCACCTTCGTCGTGCCCGCGGCGACGGCGGCCTCCAGGAGGTTGGCCGTACCGCCGAGCGCCGTCGACAGGACGCGGGCCGGCGAACCCGACGACGGCAGCGCGACGTGGACCGCGACCTCCGGCCGCAGTCGGCCCAGCAGGTCGGTCAGCTCCGGCTGGCGGACGTCGACGTTGTGGAACTTCAGCGAACCGACGTGCTCGGCCCGGGCCGTCGCCAGGTTCGACAGCGAGCCCGTGGACAGATCGTCCACCACATCGACGGTGTGGCCCTCGGCCAGGAGCCGGTCGACGACGTGGGAGCCGACGAATCCGGCTCCACCGACGACCAGGCTCCTCATGTGGGGACGGGGCGACGGGCGTTGGAGAGGCGCTCACCCGCCTCGACGACGGCGCCGCTCCCGAGCACCACGTCCTCCAGCACGGCGCCGGGGCCCACGTCGGCATCCCGGCCCAGGACCGAGTTGACGACCACCGCACCGCGGCCCACCCGGGCGCCGGGCAGGAGCACGCTCGTCCGCACGTCGGCACCGGCGGCCACCTGTGCGCGGGCGCCGAGGACCGAACCGTCGACCGCGCCGTCGACCCGCGCCCCCTCGCCCAGCCCGGGCTCCAGCACGCTGCGGCGGCAGCCGCTGACGGCGTCGAGGTTGGCCTGCCGGTAGAACTCGGGCCGGCCGGTGTCGATCCAGTAGTCGTCCGTGCACAAGGCGTACAACCGCTGCTCGGCGGCGACGGCCGGGAACACCACCCGCTCGATCGACACCTTTCCCCCGACCGGCACGCGGTCGATCATGGAGGGCTCGAACACGTAGGTGCCGGCGTTGATCATGTTGCTGGGCGCGGCGTCGCGCGGCGGCTTCTCCACGAACCGGAGCACGCGGCCGTCGCCCTCGAGCGCGGCGACGCCGAACGACGAGGGGTCCTCGACCGGTGTGAGGTGGATCGTGGCCTCCGCCCCGTGCTCCCGATGGAAGGCGAGGAGCGTCCGTACGTCGAGATCGGTCAGGACATCTCCGTTGACGACGAAGAAGGTGTCGTCGATGCCCGCCTCCCGGGCGGCGAAGGAGATCGCCCCACCGGTGTCGAGCGGCTCCGGCTCGACGGCATAGCGCAGCGGCACGCCGTCACACATGCCGTCCGGGTAGGCGGCCGAGAACGCGTCGGGCCGGAACCCCAGCGCCAGCACCACCTCGGTCACGCCACCAGCCGCCAGCGACCGGACGACGTGCTCGATGATCGGGCGCTGCCCGACGGGCAGCAACGGCTTGGGGATGTCCTCCGTGAGGGGGCGCAGACGGGTGCCGAACCCCCCGACGAGGACGACGGCCCGCATGCCCGTGCTCGCCGGCGGCTAGCCGCCGGCCACCGTGGTGGTGGCCGCAGGCACGGTGGTCGGCGTGGCGGCCGTCGTGGTCGCGGAGCCAGCGGTCGTCGTCGAGGTCGCACCAGCGACCGTCGTCGTGCTGGCGTCGGACTCGGCCGCGGCGCCGGAGTCCAGCGCGCCCAGCTCCTCGAGCTGTGCCGCCGTCGGCGGGCGGGGGATGGTGCTGACGTCGAGGTCCGCCGGAACGAACGCGAAGGCGAAGGCCATGCCGTTGTTGGTGAACCGGACGCGGTCGATGTCGGCGATGAACACCTTCGGATCGTCGGTGCCGGCGGCGTCCTCCCAGACGAGGACCTTCACCACGCCCTCCTCGCCTTCGGAGCACTCGTCCCCGTTCTCGAAGGTCTTGCCGCTGTTGTCGCCCAGCGCGGGGTCCTCCGGGAGCTGGATCTTGGACGACGTCACCTCGAGGCCGGTCTGACCGAAGAAGTCGCTGAGGCGGGCGTTGCGCCCGGTGGTCGCGGTCTGGAACGGGTGGATGTGGATCACGCCGTCCTGGTGCGTGTGGATGCCGCCCGGATCGGGCTCGACCCCCACGCTCATGTTCGGGATGTACTCGCCGCAGATGAAGACCCCGTAGGCGGAGTGCCAGTGGTCACCGGGCTGGCTGGCGGTGTTGAGCTGTGGCGCACCGAGGTCCTCCCGGTTGGTGGCCCGTCCGTACACCACGAGGGCGAGGCCCAGCGTGAGCACGACCGCCAGCGCGACGGGGAAGACCAGACCCTGCTGGGACCTGACCTTGCGCCCGCTGGAGGACTTGGCGACGCGCGCCGCCTTCTTCGCCGAGGATGCTTTGCCCACGAAGGGGAGAGACTACCGGCCTGCGACGTCCGTTCACCGGGCGCGTCGCGGTGGCCTGGGCTCATGTTGCCGGCGCACCTCGTCGAACAAGGCTTCGTAGGCCTCGGCCACGGCGGCGGCGGAGACCCACCGCTCCACCCAGGCCCGACCCCGGCTGCCCATGGCGGCAAGGCCGTCGTCGTTGCTGACCAGGGACTCGACCGCCGCCGTGAAGGCGTCGGCGTCGTCCGGGCGGACGGAGACCCCGCAGTCGGCGGCGGCCACGACACGGGTCACCTCGGTCCCCGGGTCGATGGAGGCCAGCAGCGGCCGGCCGGCGGCCAGGATCGAGTACGTCTTCGACGGCACGCTGGCCGTGGCGAGCCCCGCGCGCAGCAGGACGACGTGGAGGTCACCGCTGGCCAGAACCTCGGGGAGCCGCTCCCTGGGCTGGTACGGGGCGAAGCGGACGTTCGGAAGGTGCTCCGCCGACTCCCGGATCTCGGCCAGGCCCGACCCGCCGCCGTTGACGACGAACACGAGCTCCGGGCGGTGGACCAGTCGCCGGGCCGCCTCCACCAGGAGGTCGACCGACTGCGAGAAGCCGACGTTGCCGGCGTAGAGCACGACGGTCTGGTCGTCGCCGATCCCCAGCTCACGGCGGTACGCGGTGGCCCGGGGCAGCGGCCGGATCGCGTCCATGTCGACGAAGTTCGGGATGACGCGGACGTCGTCACGGTGGTCGGGGCGGACCTTGGCGGCGACGTTGGCCCTCAGGTCCTCCGACAGCACGGTCACGGCGGCAGCACGCGCGTAGGTCGTGCGCTCCAGCCAGCGAGCAGCCCGCACGAGCCGTGGGTCGGTCAGCTTGCCGAGGTCCACGGCCACGTCGGGGAAGACGTCCTGCACGTTGAAGACCATGGGGCACCGGTGGAACACGGCGGCGGCCCACGCCACCAACCCGATGGGCAGGGGCGGCGACATGGCCAGCACCGCGTCCATCCGCCCACCGCCGAGGGCGGCGACTCCCGACAGGGCCGAGAAGGCGGCGAAGGAGACGGAGCGCAGCGCCAGGCTCGTCTTGTCCGACGGGAACGGGTGCACCCGGGTGATCGAGCCCCAGGGCGTGACCTCGCGGCGGACGAGCCGCCCGCCCCACCCCTCCTCGATGCGGTGGTGCGTGTACCACGGCAGGGCCGTCACGACGTGCAGCTCGTGGCCCCGCTCGGCCAGTTCGAGCACGATGCGCGTGATCACCTCCCCGGTCGGTGCCGGGTCGGGCGCGAAGTGGGGGCAGAGGACGGTGAGCTTCACGGGAGCAGCCGACGGTAGGCGCGGGCCAGCGCCTGCGCCGAGTGCTCGGCCGTGAACGTGGCGGCTCGCTCGTTCCCGGCGGCGACGAGGCCGGCGCGAAGGGAGGCGTCGTCGAGCACTCGTCCGATGGCGTCGGCCCAGGCGGTCGGGTCGTCGGGGTCGAGGAGCAGCCCGGCCGGGCCGATGACCTCCGGGAGCGCGGTCACTCCGCTCGCCAGAACCGGCGTCCCCACGGCCATGGCCTCGACCACGGGGGCACCGAAACCTTCGTAGCGGCTGGGGAACACCAGGGCGTCCGCGCTGCGCAGGAGGGCGTCCCGGTCGGCGTCGGGCACCCGTCCGGGTCGCACGACCCGGTCGTGCAGACCCCGACGCTCGATGGCGTCGCGCAGCGCCTCCTCGCCGGACGCCGGAGCTCCGGTCAGGACCAGCCGCACCTCGGGCCGGTCCGCGAGGAGGGCGAGGGCATCGAGGAGGACGAGGTGGTTCTTGTGCGGGTACGTCGCCGCCGGGTACAGCAGGAAGGGCCCGGGGATGCGGTACCGGGCGCGCAGGCGCTCCTCGTCGAACGGGGCGGCAGCGAAATCCGCCGGCAAGCCGTGGGGCACGACGGCGAGGCGGTCCGGATCGACGCCGTGGGCGTCGATGAGCGACGCAGCCACGAACTCGGTCGGCACGGTCACGATCCGCGCCCGGGCCAGGCTCGACGGGAGCTCGTGCCGCAACCAGGCCAGCTTCACCTTGCTGAAGTACTCCGGGTAGGCCACGTACTGGATGTCGTGCATGGACAGGACGACGGGGACGGACCCCGACCCCGGCGCCGCGGTGCCGCCCGGGTGGTGCAGCAGCGCCGGGCGCCGACGCCGCACCTGGGCGGCCAGCCACGTCCGCTCGGCGGCGACGCGCAGGCTGCGGCGATCGCCCGACACAGGGGCGACGACCGTCTCGTACCGCTCGGCCAGATCCGGGTGGGCGGCCGCGAACGCGGGGAGCGCGAAGAGCGTCAGAGCCAGGTCCGGCGCCACCGAGGCCAGCGGAGCCAGCGCACGGGTGACGTACTCCTCGGAGCCGCCCACCTCGCCCGGCAGGCACCACAGCAGGTTGACGGCCACGGCCGGCACTAGGGCAGCACCTCCCGGTAGGCGGCGACGACGGCGTCGGCGGTGCGCGCCCAGGTGAAGCGCGCGGCGCGGGAGGGACCGGCCGCCGCGAGCTCGTCGCGCCGGTCGAGGGCCTCGACGATGCCGCGGGCGATGTCGGCGGGATCGAGCGGATCCACCAGGACCACGGCATCACCACCGACCTCCGCCGTGGCCGTGGCCCGACTGGTCACCACCGGCGTTCCGTGGGCCATCGCCTCCAGCACCGGCAGCCCGAACCCCTCGCGCAGGCTCGGGTAGCACAGTGCCTCAGCGCCCTCGTACAGCGCCGCCTTGGTCGCCTCGTCCACGAACCCGAGGAGGCGGACGCGCCCGGCCGGCGGTTGCTCGCCCCAGCCCCGGGGACCGACGACGACCAGCTCCGGCGGCGAGGACAGCGAGGCGTGCGCCTCGAGGAGGCGGGTGAGGTTCTTGCGGGGCTCGAGCGTGCCCACGAACAGCAGGTAGGGCGGGGGAAGGCCCAGGCGGGCGAGGGTGGCCCGGACCTGGTCGGGGGCCGGACGGTCGACCGGCCCCAGGCCCAGCGGGACGAGGCGCAGGCGATCGGCGGCCACGCCCGCGGCCACGGCATCGTCCAGTGTCGCCTGCGACGAGCAGAGCACGGCGGCCGCGTCGCGGCGTATGCGGTCCAGGCCGGCGGTGAACGCCTTGACACCGTGGGCCGTGAACGCGCCCGGGTCGTGGAGGAAGGCGAGGTCGTGGAGCGTCACCACCAGCGGCGCCCCGCCGACGACCTGGGCCCGTGGCGGGACGATGATGGTCGTGGCGTGCACGACGTCGACCGCACCGGTGGCTCGTTCGACGGGTGGCCACCCCAGCCGCCGCCATGCCTCGTAGAGCGCGGTTCGGGGAAGCGGCAGCGCCCGCACGGGGATGGGCGGCTCGAAGCCTTCGACGGCGGGCCCACGGTGCCGGGCCGAGACGCCGATCAGCTCGACGTCGGGTCGACGGGCCAGCTCGCGGGCCAGCGCCAGGGCGGCGACCGCGGTCCCGCCGGGCACGTCGTGCCAGCACTGCTCCAGCGTGTAGGCGACGCGCACCCGCCCATGCTGGCGCACGCGCCGCTCGTAGCATGGCCGCCATGAGCGACTTCTGGTCCGGCCGGCCCGTCCTCGTCACCGGAGGCTCGGGCTTCCTGGGCCGGGTCGTGGTGGCCCGCCTGCGGGACGCCGGCGCCGTCGTCACCGCCCCCCGCCAGGCTGAGTTCGACCTCACCGATCCCGCGCAGGCCGACGCCGCCGTGGGCTCGGCTGCTCCGGACCAGATCGTCCACCTGGCGGCGCGGGTGGGAGGCATCGGTTACAACCAGGCTGAGCCGGCATCGCTCTACACCGACAACCTCCTCATGGGCACCTACGTCATCGAGGCCGCCCGGCGGCACGGCGTGAGCAAGACCGTGCTGCTCGGCACGGTTTGCTCGTACCCGAAGTTCACGCCGGTGCCCTTCGCCGAGAGCTCGCTCTGGGACGGCTACCCGGAGGAGACCAACGCGCCGTACGGCATCGCCAAGAAGGCCCACCTCATCCACGCCCAGGTGAATCGCGCGCAGTACGGCCAGCGCTTCGCCTACCTCATCCCGACCAACCTGTACGGCCCGGGCGACAAGTTCCACCCGAGCATCTCGCACGTGATCCCTGCGCTCATCAAGAAGTGCGTCGACGCCGTCGAGTCAGGAGCCGGGAAGATCGAGGTGTGGGGCACCGGTCGGGCCAGCCGGGAGTACCTCTACGTCGACGATGCCGCGGCCGGGATCGTGCTGGCGGCCGAGCACACCGAGGGCAGCGAGCCGATGAACCTGGGCACTGACCACGAGATCACGATCCAGGAGACGGCCGAGCGCATCGCCGCCCTCACCGGGTTCGACGGTGACCTGGTGTGGGATCCGACGCAGCCCGACGGTCAGCCCCGGCGCAGGGTCGATCCCTCCCGCGCCGAGCACCTCTTCGGTTGGCGGGCCCAGATGTCGTTCGAGGACGGCCTGCGCCGGACGATCGACTGGTACCTGGCCAACCGCGAAGAAGCCGAACGCCCGCCCCACTGACGGGGACGAAGGACTCGGCGCAAGCTCTGCTTGCGGCCCGACGCCTCAGCCGCAGGCCGCGTTCGGGTCGGGCACGGTGCCGATGGCCGTCGAGGTGGGCGGAGTCAGCGCAGCCGCCTCCTGGCCGGCCGGCACCCCCGGCGCCGGTGGCATCGCCGAGCCGTCGGCGTTGGTGCTCGGCGGGGCGACACTCGTGGTCGCGGCCTCGGGCGGCCGGCCACCGAAGAAGGTCAGCAGGGCCCGCGCCTTCCCCTCGTCCATGCGCAGCACGGCGGCGTCCCCCACGGTGTCGGGGTTGGCGGGCAACGTGAAGGTGGCGATGTCGGCCGTCCCGAGCGACGCCAGGCGGTCAGCGAGCGACGTGAGGTCGAGCGAGGCGTCCGGATGGATCGAGCGCAGCGCGGCCTTCAACAGGTCGGACACGGCCAGCGGGTTCTGGTTGATGGTGGCAAAGGCCTTCGCGGCGGCGCGACGGATGAAGTCCTGCTGGCGGCTCATGCGGCCGAAGTCCGACGACTCGTCCTCCCGCCAGCGGCCGTTGATCTCCTGCGAGAAGTGCCGGGACCGCACGTAGGCCAGCGCGGCTGTGCCGTCGAGCGTGACGCAGCCCGGTTCGCGGATGCGCAGCCCGGTGTTCTTGTCACGGGTCGGGAGATCGAAGTAGATGGTGACGCCGCCCAGCGCGTCGATGAGGTCCTTGAAGCCGTAGAAGTCGACGTCGACGAAGTGGTGGATGGGGATGCCGAGGTTCTGCTCCACGGTCTCGATGAGGACGTCGTTGCCCTTGGAGTAGGCGGAGTTGATGCGATTGGAGTCCCCGGTCCCGGCGATGGGCACCCACAGGTCGCGCGGGATGGAGAGGATGGCGGCGTTGCCGGTCTTCGGGTCGAACCGCATCACCATGATCGTGTCCGAGCGACGCCCCGGCGCATCGCCCTCGGTGCCCATGGACCCGAAGTCGGCGGCCGCGGGATCGGCCCCCTCCCGGGTGTCCGAGCCCACCAGCAGGTAGTTCTCGGTGGTCTGCGGGGTCTCCTTCTTCGTCAGCGCGGTGCCGGTCTCGGCCCGCTCGACCGTGGCGAGGGTGGCCGACAGGTTGGCCACTCCGGCCGTCCCCACCGCCAGCGTGGTGACCGCGAACACCCCGAGGCCGGCCAGCAGCCGGCGCGGCACGGTGGAGCGCAGGCGCGCCGGACGGGACATGGGGGTGTACACGGCCCGCTCAGGCTAGCGGCGCACCCCGCGCGGAAGGTGGCGCACCCCGCGCAGTTCAGGCGGGCCGGAGGTGGACCACGTCACCGGCGAGCACGACCTCCTCCGTGCCGTCGGCCAGGCGTACCGCCAGGCCGTCGGGGGTGACGTCGACCGCGACACCCGAGAGCTCGCGGTCGCCCAGCTCGACCCGCACGCGGCGACCGAGCGTGTCGAGACGGGCTCGGTACCGGGCGTGGAGCTCGTCCGGGTGGCGGGCCCAGAGGTCGAGCAGCGGTGCCAGGTCGGCGAGGAGCCGGCCGAGGAGGGCGCGCCGGTCGACCGGGTGCGCTCCGAGCTCCTCCACGGTGATCGCCCGGGCCGCGACGTCTGCCGGGGGCTCTGTCCAACCGACATTCAGGCCGATCCCCACCACCACGCCGGACAGCGTGAGGGGATCGTCCGGGTCGATCACGCCCTCGGCCAGGACGCCGGCCAGCTTGCGCTCGCCCACCATGAGGTCGTTCGGCCACTTGAGCTCGGGGGTCACGCCCGTGAGCGCGGCGACCGCGCTCTGCGCGGCGAGGGCCACGGCCCACACGGCCCCGTGGACGACCGCGGAGGGCTCCGGCCTGAGCAGGATCGAGCACAGGAGGGCGCTCCCGGGCGACGCCTGCCAGGTCCTCCCGAGCCTTCCCCGGCCTGCTGTCTGGTGGTCTGCAACGAGCACGGCGCCGTGCGCAGCCCCCGCTCGGGCCAGCACGACGAGGTCAGCATTCGTCGATCCGGTCTCCGCCACCCACGTCACGACGAAGGGCTCCGGCCACTCTCCCGTCCAAGACGGGGTGGCGGCCGGTGCGCTCACCGCACCAACATACGACCTCGATGTTGCAGAAGATCCTCATCGCCAACCGCGGCGAGATCGCGGTGCGGGTCATCCGCGCCTGCCGCGAGCTCGGCATCGGGTCGGTGGCCGTGTACTCCGAGCTCGACCGGGACGCCTTGCACGTGCGGTTGGCGGACGAGGCCTATGCACTCGGCGGCCAGACCGCGGCCGAGAGCTATCTCAACACGGAGGCCATCCTCGACGCGATCACCAAGAGCGGCGCGGACGGGGTGCACCCCGGCTATGGCTTCTTCTCGGAGAACGCCGAGTTCGCCCGTGCCATCACCGATGGCGGTGTGGCGTTCATCGGGCCGCCGCCCGAGGCCATCGTCGAGATGGGCGACAAGGTCTCCTCTCGTCTCGCGGCCATGCGGGGCGGCGTGGCCTGCGTCCCGGGGACGACCGAGTTCATCACGGATCCCGAGGAGGTGCGCGCGTTCGGCGAGGCCAACGGCTGGCCGCTGGCCATCAAGGCCGCGTACGGCGGCGGGGGCCGCGGCATGAAGGTGGTCCGGTCGCCCGACGACGTCGACTCGGCCGTCGAGTCCGCCCGGCGAGAGGCCAAGTCGTACTTCGGTCGGGACGAGATCTACCTGGAGCGCTACCTGACCTGGCCGCGCCACATCGAGATGCAGATCGTGGGCGACAAGCACGGGAACGTGGTCTGGATCTCCGATCGCGACTGCTCGGCGCAGCGCCGCCACCAGAAGCTGGTGGAGGAGAGCCCCGCGCCGAACTTCCCGGACGACCTGCGGCACGCCATGGGCGACGCGGCCGTCAAGGTGGCCAAGGCCGTCGGGTACTACAACGCGGGCACCGTCGAGTTCATCTACCAGGACGGCGACTTCTTCTTCCTCGAGATGAACACCCGCCTCCAGGTGGAGCACCCGGTGACGGAGATGGTCACGGGCATCGACCTGGTGGAGTGGCAGGTGCGGGTGGCCTCGGGCGAGGCGCTGCCCATGTCGCAGGAGGAGGTGCTCGCCCAACGCCGAGGCCACGCCATCGAGATCCGGATCAACGCCGAGAACCCGGCCGGCGGCCGGTTCCTCCCCAGCCCGGGCACCATCACCCGGCTCACGGCGCCCGACGGGTTCGGCACGCGCTTCGACGGCGGCTACGAGAGCGGCGACACCATCAGCCAGTTCTACGACAACCTGATCGGCAAGCTCGTGGTGTGGGGCCGGGACCGGCCGGTGGCCATCGCCCGGGCCGTGAGGGCACTGGAGGAGATGGTGGTGGAGGGTGTGGCGACGACCATCCCCGCCGACCTGGCCATCCTCCGCCACCCGGATTTCCAGGACGTCACCCACTCCACGAAGTGGGTGGAGGAGTCGCTGGACCTCGCCGGGGTCGAGTCCACGAAGGCTCCGGCTGGCGCCCCGTCGTCCGAGGACGGCACGGCGCCTCTCGTCGAGCGCTCGACCACCGTCGAGGTGGACGGCCGCCGCTTCGCCGTGACGATGTGGGTGCCGGAGGCGACACCGGTGCTGGCCGGAGCCTCGGGGGCCGCGGCGGCTCCGGCCCGCAAGCCCGCACGGGCCTCGTCCGGAGGCGGCGCCGCCGCCATCGGGAACGGCGAGGTGGCCGTGCCCATGCAGGGGACCATCGTGAAGGTCCTGGTCGAGGTAGGCGCGAAGGTCGAGGCCGGCCAGCCGGTCGTCATCCTCGAAGCGATGAAGATGGAGAACCAGATCCAGGCCGAGATCCCGGGGACCGTGACCAAGGTCAAGGTGGCGCCGGGCGACACGGTGGGATCCGGCGACATCGTGGTCGTGATCGAGCCCTAGCCCTCCGCACCCCAGCCACGCCGGTCGGGCCCGTTCGGACCCTCCTCGCCCTTTCTCGCGGAGCTCAGTTGCGGATACCGCAACACAACTCCGCGAGAAGCTTCGAGCCGGGAGCCGCGGTCAGGTCAGGGTGGCGGTGAGCTGGAAGCTGGCGTCGCTGTTGGTCGGCCCGACGTTGTGGAGCTCGACGGCGATGACGTTGGTCCCGGCCACGAGGGCGCTGGACGGCACCGAGAACGACACCGGCGTGCGCTCGTCCGCTCCGCCCAGGCTGGCCGACGCCTTGGTCGTGAACCCGACCGGTCCTGCCGGCAGGTTGCTGCGGAACACCTCGACCCCGTTCACGTAGACGACGGCGCCGTCGTCACGGACGAGGTCGGCGACGAGCGCGCTGACAGCGGCCGGGTTGGCGACGTCGAAGGTGGCCCGGAAGTACCACGTGATGACGCCCGTCGAGCTCGTCGTGCCGCCGCGGCCCACCACGGTGGCCTCGTCGCCGTCGCCGAAGCCGAACTGCGGCACGCCCGAGCGCCAGAGTGGCGCGGCCGTCGCGTACCCCGGATCCTTCCAGGTCGTGCCCAGGTCGACCCGGGTGTCCGTGAAGCTCCACGCGGTCGCCGTGCCGAGCACGCTCGTCCCCGCCGGCGCCGTGGTCGTCACCTTGAGCCCGGTGCTGCGGGCTGATTCGTTGCCGGCGGCGTCGTAGGCGCTGATCTTGTACGTGTACGCCGTCGTCGGGCTGAGCCCGCTGTCGGTGAACGACGGCACTGGCGTCGTGGCGATGGCGGTGCCGTTGCGGACCACCCGGTAGCCGGTGACGCCCACATTGTCGGTCGCGGCGGGCCACGTGAGGGCCGCCGTGGTGGACGTGACGGCGCCGGCGACGGGCTTGGCGGGCACGGAGGGGGCGGTCGTGTCGGTGGGAGGCGGAGGCGGGTTGACGGTCGCCATCGCGGTCGGCGAATCGCCCGAAGCCTGGCCGTCGGCACCGACGGCGCGCACGGCGTAGGCGAAGGTCCCCACGCCCGGGGCGCCATCGGTGTACGACGTGCCGGGAACGGTCGCGATCAGCGTCCCGTCCCGCCGGATCTCATAGGAGGTCGCCAGGGCCGATGCAGCCCACGCGAGCTGGACCCCGGTGCCGGCCACGGTCGCCGTGAGGCTGGCCGGCGGCGCCGGGGGCGCGGCCACACCCAACGTGGCGTCGGCGCTCAGTTCGGCCGAGAAGGCCAGGTAGGCCGCGTTCGGGGCGTACTTGTGGAACTCGGCGGCCACGACGTTGGTCCCGTTCACCAGCAGGCCGGGGTTGACCGGCACCCGGAACTCGCGGACCACGTCCTTCGCCGCCGTGTCGCGGGCGGTGAGCGCGCCGAGATCCGGCTCCAGCGCGGCGGGAAGGTTGTCGTTGTAGGCCAGCTGGCCGTTCACGAAGACGGCGGCGCCGTCCGCGCCGCGGATGCGCAACGTGAGGCCCGTGGCCGTCGACGCGTCGCTCAGATCGAACGTGGTGCGGGCGTAGGACGTGAGGTGGCGGTTGCTGTTGCTCGGCCCCCACCCGATCGGCGTCGCGACGCCGGAGGTGCCGTAGCCGAGGGGGGCCGGGCCCGACGCCCAGGTCGAGTCGTCGAAGTTCGGCTCGCGCCACGTGAAGTCGGGCAGCGCTCCCTGGTCCCGGTAGCGCCACGCCGCGCTCGCCGGGAGCAGCACGCGGTAGGCCCGCGCGGTGAGCGTGGCCGACGGCGTCGACAGGTTCCCTCCGGCGTCCCTGGCCACGACCTCGTAGGTGTGCGAGCTGCCGGCGGCCAGCCCGCTGTGGCGCAGGCTCAGTCCGGCCGTGGTCCCGAGAAGGCTCCCGTCGGCGTAGACGCGGTACTCCGTGACGGTCCCGTCATCGGAGGAAGCGTTCCAGCCGATGGACAGATCGGACGTGCTCCCGTCGAGGACCCTCACGTTGGTCGGCGCCGACGGGGGCGTGGCATCGGCCGTGGTCGTCCCGGACACGGCGGTCGACAGGCCGGAGGTGTTGAGCTTGACGTCGAAGGCCTGCACCTGGATGGCGTACGTCGTGCCAGGCTCGAGGCCGGCCACGACGCCCGTGGTACCGAGCGTCGTCGCCCGCCGCGTCCCGCCGACCAGCAGGTAGTAGCCCGCCACCCGCTTGTTGTCGGTGGAGGCCGACCAGCTCACCGTGAGGCTCCCGGGGGTGGCTCCGGACACCTGGACGTTGCCGGGCACCGAGGGGTTCTGGCCGTCGGCGAAGGTCGTTCCGTCGAAGAAGTGGGCAAGGCCTCCCGTGTTCCGCGACGACACCTTGAGGAAGTCCCCCGCCACCCAGACGTCGGTCATCGAGGTCCCGAGGAACTCCCAGACACCGAGCTCGTTGGCGTAGACGTTCGAGAACGGTGTCGGGCTCACGACGACCGGGAGAGTGCCGGCCACGTCGTCGACCCGGTACTCGGCGATGCGAGGGGTGGGGATGGTGGCCAGGGTGCAGTTCTTCTTCGGGTTCCCGGCGAAGTGGCCGCCCACCAGCAGGACGGTCCGGTTGTTGGTCGGATCGTCGACCAGATGGACTTCCTGGACGTCGCCGTCCCCGCAGGAGCCGAACTCCTGCGCTCCCCCGGCCGCGAACTGGACGAGGCGGTTGTAGCCGCCACCGAAGGCCACGAAGACCTTCGTGTTCAGCGCCTCGATGTCCTCGACGGGCTGCTTCGTGGTGTTGATGGGCGGCGCGAAGGACGTATCGAGCGCGCCCGTCGCCGGGCTCAGCGCCACGACCTTGCCCACCGTCGCCCCGTTCAACGCCGAGAACCGCCCGCCGGCGTAGACACGGCTCCGGTTCGGCGCCATGTCGATGGCCGCCACCATGCCCCCGGTGAACTGCGGCGCGAAGCCGTCCACGGCGAGCGTGCCCATGTTGAAGCGGGCCATCATCTTGCGGTTGCCGCTCCCCCCGAAGCGCTGGAACTGGCCGCCGACGTACATGTCGTTGCCATCCCGATAGAGGGCACGCACCTCGCCGTCGGTGGTGAGCTGCGTCCCCTTCCGCGCTCCGGTCGTGGCGTCGAGGATGGCGAACCCGCCCGTGAACGATCCGCCGACATACAGGGTGTTGGTGCTCGAGTCGGAGACGAGGGCGTAGACCTTGCCGTCCAGTTGGGGCTGGAACGAGGCCAACGGGGCTCCCGTCGTGGCGTCGAAGGCGGCGAGGCGGGCGACGGCGACACCCGGTGCTCCGAGGTCCGGCGCCACCTCGGTGAAGTCACCGCCCAGGTAGATCGTGTTTCCGACGCGGGCGAGCGCACGGTTGTCGGCCCGCGACTGGTCGGCTGCGTTGGCGGCGTTCCGCGGGATCCACACCGGCTCGCCGTTCGACGCGTACGCCGCGCCGGCCGACGGGGCGGCAACGGTCAGCGCCAATCCGCCGGCCAGCAAGCCCGCTGCCAACAGGGGGGCCACCAGCGCGCCCACCCCACGTCCGACTCGCATTCCGTCGTCCTCCTTCGGCCTCGACAGGTCGACGGTACGGACGGCAACCGGCAACCCCACGCTGTTCGGTGGCGGCAGCCATCGTCCGGCGGTGAATCGCCCGGGATCCCACGATCGGTCGGCTGGTCAGCACGCAGCGCGGGCCTTCGAACGACCCGAGCCGGCTACTCCGCGGCTTCGGCCAGCGCCTCCGAGAGCGACGGGTGGACGAGCAGGCTCTCGACGATGTCGTTGACCCGCAGGCCGGCGGTGACCGCCAGGGCGATCACGCTGATCAGCTCCGCGGCGTGCCGGCCGACGATCGAGCCGCCCAGCACCACACCGGTCATGGGGTCCGACACGATCTTGACGAAGCCCCGGGCGTCGTTGTTGATGAGCGCCTTGGGCGCCACCGAGAAGGGCACCTTGGTCACGCGGATCTTGCGGCCGAGCGCGAAGGCCTCCGCTTCCGCCAGCCCGACGTCGGCGATCTCCGGCTCGGTGAAGATGGCCGAGGCCGCCTTGTCGTAGTCCAGGTGGCGGTGCTCGACCGTGTGGAGTCCCATGGCGTGCTCGGCCACCTTGCGACCCTGGATGGCCGCCACGGACGACAGCGGCAGCTTCCCGCTCACGTCCCCGGCGGCGTAGATGTGGGGCGCGCTGCTCTGGCAGTGGTGGTTGATGGTGACGTAGCCGCCAGCATCCAGCTCCACTCCGGCCGCCCCCACGTTCAGGTCCTCGCTGTTCGGCACGGAACCGATGGCCAGCACCGCATGACTGGCCCGCACCACCCGGCCGTCGTCACAGGTCACCGTGACCTCGTCCTCCGTGCGCTCGATGGCGTTGGCCCTCGCGCCCTT
The DNA here is from genome assembly GCA_963813375.1 of uncultured Acidimicrobiales bacterium. Classification (GTDB taxonomy): domain Bacteria; phylum Actinomycetota; class Acidimicrobiia; order Acidimicrobiales; family Ilumatobacteraceae; genus DASTFY01. The sequence goes on from CAWEYT010000017.1 coordinate 155,898, forward strand.
GAGGAGGGCGACCCCCCGCTCGAGGAAGTTGACCTCCAGCGCGGCCGCCACCTCCGGATCCTTGGACGGCAGCACCTGCTGGCGGGACACGATCAGCGTGACCCGCGACCCCAAGCGAGGCGAACATGTGCACGAACTCCACGCCGGTCACGCCGGACCCGATGACCACCGCATGCTCGGGGATCACCTTCGGCGGGTAGCAGTCCCGCGTGGTCAGCACCCGGTCGCCATCGGGCGTGCAGAACCCCGGGATGCGCGGTCGGGACCCGGTGGAGATGAGCGCGGCGTCGAAGGGGATCACCTCGCTGCCGTCGACCGTCGTCACCTCCGCCTCGTGCGGTCCGACGAAGCTGGCCGTCCCCCGGATCAACCGCACCCGCTGGCTCTCGAGCAGGCCGGTGATCGAGGTGTTCAGACGGCTGACGATCCCGTCGACCCGGTCCTTCAGACCGGCCGGGTCGACCTCGGCCGTCACCGTCTCCAGACCCATCTCGCCGAGCCGGCGGGCGAAGCTGATGGCGCCCCCGGTGGCGATCATGGTCTTGGAGGGGATGCAGTCCCACAGGTGGGCGGCGCCGCCCACGATGTCCCGCTCGATCAGGGTGACCCGGGCGCCGAGCCGCGCCGCGTGGGTGGCGGCCGTGTTGCCGGCCGGGCCTCCCCCGATGACGACGAAGCGAACGGTCACGAGCGCAGGCTACTGCGGGCCCTACTCCTCTTCGTAGGGCTCCTGCATGGTCGGAGGCTTGGTCGGCACGGCTTCGGCCGCGGCCGCACCGCCACCCGTCGCACCGCCGACGATGTTCGGACAGAAGCGGGACGGGTAGCTGATCTTGCTGCGGTCCTCACCGACCCACTCGAAGTGCATGCCGTCGGGCGTGAGGAAGTTGCCTCCCCACGCGAACCCGTGCTTGCGGAAGATGCGCACGACGCGGCAGTCCATGGTGGGCGTGGCGCCCATCGGGTTGGTGGCCGTGTTCGTGTCGAGGGCCATCGCCCAGGTGTGCCGGGACAGGTTGCCGCCCGTCGTGCCTCCCGACGCCCGCACCTCCCGGGGCCCGTAGCACCCGCCGTAGCGGTTGGTGTTGGCGGTGTCGATGGCACCGGCCAGACCGGCGGCCGCGATCTCGGTGAACGCCGCCTGGAGGTACGGGACGATCACCCGGTGGCAGGTGGCCACGACCCCCACCCCGGTGAAGGCCGTTCGCACCAGGTTGGCCTGCGCCCACGCCGGATCGATGGTGACGGCGCCGTTGCCGCGTGGCACGTACCAGAACTGCCCGAGCTTGACCTTGGTCTCCAGCAGCCCCAGCGTCGAGTCCGGTGACGACGGGTCCGAATTGGGATGGCCGATGCGCACGTCGGACCGCCTCAGCCCGTGCTTGGCGAGGGCGTCGTCGACCGCCTTGACCGACTTGTACCCGTAGATCTGGACGCTGGTCGGGCGCACGAAGCCGATGGCGGACGCGGACGATGTCGGGAACAGCATCTCCGCCGGGAGCCGCTCGTCGGGCACGATCCCGGCGATCGTGAGCCGGGTCAGGCCGCCGTCGCTCCAGCGCCGCACCTCGGCGACGTCGCCGACCTTGGCGCCGAACAACCCTGCGGAGGTGGCGGCGAGGACGATCGAGCCCGTGGCGAGGAAGCGACCGACATCGGCCCCGTACAGCTCGGTGGCCGAGGCCGGATCCACGGCGGCAGAACCCATCGGGTACTGCCCGTTGACGGGGGCGAGCACGTAGGCCGCGCCGTTGCGGTAGAGACCGCGCAGCCCGACCGTGCCACCGTGCAGGAGCGCGGCGCCGGCCTTGATCTCGGACGCCGCGTTGAAGGCCGCGTACTGCACGCCCGGCTCCAGGTCGCGGAACTGGGACACCGTGACCCGCTCGGTCACGGGACCGGGCTTGCCGGTGAGCTTGGGCGCGGGCGGCCCGCAGGCTGTCGCTACGGCGACCACGGCGAGGGCCCCGACCACCGCCAGGGGGCTACGGAGGGCAGGCAAGGTTCGTAACCATATCGTCATCTTTCGGGCCGGGCCAGGGCGGGGTCGCTAGCGTGAACCGTCCGTGGAGCAGGACGACAGCCCGGAGCTCGACGAGGGCGCCGAAGACGCGCACGGGCTGGCAGCGGAGAAGGCGCGCCGCCTGGCCAAGCTCGAGGCGCTGCGGCAGGGCGGCACAGATCCGTACCCGTACCGCTTCGACCGGACCCACACCCTGGGCGAGCTGCGGGCCCGGTACGCCGATCTGGAGCCGGGGGCCGAGACCGAGGACCGGGTGCGGGTCGCCGGCCGCCTCATGCTCCTGCGCCGCCAGGGCAAGCTGACGTTCGCCACCATGCGGGACCGCTCGGGCGAGCTGCAGCTCTTCGCATCCCGGGGTGTGATGGGCGACGCGGCCCACGAGGGGTTCGATCGCCTCGATCTCGGGGACTGGGTGGGCGCCGAGGGCACGGTGATGGTCACCCGCAAGGGCGAGCTGTCCGTGAAGGTGGACGGCTTCGAGCTGCTGGCCAAGGCCGTACGCCCGCTGCCGGACAAGTGGAAGGGCCTCAGCGACACCGACACCCGCTACCGGCAGCGCTACACCGACCTCATCGTCAACGACGAGGCCCGCCAGGTGTTCGAGGTGCGCCACGCCCTGGTCACGTCGTTCCGCTCGACGTTGGCCGCGCACGACTTCGTCGAGGTGGAGACGCCCATCCTCCACCTCGAGGCGGGCGGGGCCCACGCCCGTCCTTTCACGACCCATCACAACACCCTCGACCTCGACCTGCACCTGCGCATCGCCCTCGAGCTGCACCTCAAGCGGCTGATCGTCGGCGGCCTGGAGCGGGTCTTCGAGATCGGGCGGGTGTTCCGCAACGAGGGACTGTCCACGAGGCACAACCCCGAGTTCACGATGCTCGAGCTGTACCAGGCCTTCGCCGACTACAGCGACGTCATGGCCATCACGGAAACGCTCGTGACGCAGGGGGCGCGGGACGCGCTCGGTACCACGATCGTGAGCATCGGCGACGAGAAGGTCGACCTGGCGCGGCCGTGGCCGCGAGCCCGGATGACCGACCTCACCAGCGAGGCCCTCGGCGAGGAGGTCCACCCGTCGATGCCCGTGGCGCGCCTACGGGACCTGGCCGATGCCCGCAGCATCACGTGGCAGCCTCACTGGGGCCCGGGCAAGGTGATCGAGGAGCTGTTCGAGTCGGCGGTCGAGGACGGGTTGACCGGGCCGCTGTTCGTGACCGGCCATCCGGTCGAGATCAGCCCGCTGGCCCGCGTGGACCGGAACGACCCGCACCTCACCGAGCGGTTCGAGCTCTATGTCGGGGGACGGGAGCTGGCCAACGGGTACAGCGAGCTCAACGACCCCGTCGAGCAGCGGCAGCGGTTCGAGGACGAGCAGCGGGCCAAGGAGGCCGGCGACCTCGGCGCCGGCAGCGTCGACGAGGACTACCTCCGCGCGCTCGAGTACGGCCTCCCGCCGACGGGCGGGCTGGGCATCGGTGTCGACCGCGTGGCGATGCTGCTGGCCGGGGTGCCCACCATCAAGGAGGTCATCCTGTTCCCGACGTTGCGGCCCGAGGCGACCTGACCGGGAACCCTCAGCGGCCGGGGTGGTAGACGCCGAACACGTCGCGCAGGGCGTCGCTGACCTCGCCCAACGTGCAGTGGGCCTTGAGCGCGGCCCGCATGGGCGGGAGCAGGTTGTCGGTGCCCCGCGCCGCGGCCCGGACGTCCTCCAGGCGACGCGCCACGTCGGCCTGGTCCCGGTCGGCCTTGAAGCGGCGGACCCGCTCGACCTGGCCGCTCTGCAGGGCGGGATCGAGCGCCAGGAGGTCGGGCTCGACCTCGTCCTCGACCGTGAAGCGGTTGACGCCGACCACGACCCGCTCGCCGTCGTCGATCGACTTCGTGTACTCGTACGCGGCCTGCTCGATCTCGTCCATCTGGAAGCCGGCCTCGATGGCGGCCACGGCACCGCCCATCTCGTCGATCCGCTCGATGTACTCCCACGCCAGTCGCTCGACCTCGTCGGTCAAGGACTCGACGAAGTACGAGCCGGCCAGCGGATCCGGCGTGTCGACGATCCCGCTCTCGTAGCCGATGACCTGCTGCGTACGCAGGGCGATGCGGGCGGCCCGTTCGGTCGGGAGGCTGAGCGCCTCGTCGAACCCGTTGGTGTGGAGACTCTGCGTGCCTCCGAGCACCGCGGCCATGGCCTGCACCGCGACGCGCACGATGTTGGCCTCGGGCTGCTGCGCGGTGAGCGTGGACCCGCCGGTCTGGGTGTGGAAGCGGAGCAGGGTCGACGCCGCCTTCTGCGCGCCGAAGCGCTCGGTCATGATCCGGTGCCACATGCGGCGGGCGGCCCGGAACTTGGCCACCTCCTCGAACACGTTGTTGTGGCCGTTGAAGAAGAACGAGAGCCGCGGGCCGAAGTCGTCGACGTCGAGCCCGGCGTCGATGGCCGCCTGCACGTAGGCGATGGCGTTGGCGAGCGTGAAGGCGATCTCCTGCACGGCCGTCGAACCCGCTTCGCGGATGTGGTAGCCGGAGATGGAGATGGTGTTCCACCGGGGGATGGTCTCGCGGCAGTAGGCGAAGATGTCGGTGATGATCCGCATCGACGGCCGGGGCGGGTACACGTACGTGCCGCGGGCGATGTACTCCTTGAGCAGGTCGTTCTGGATGGTGCCGCCGCCGATGTCGGCCGCGGCCACCCCCTGCTCCTCGGCCACCAGCTCGTAGAGCAGGAGGAGGATGGCCGCCGTCGAGTTGATGGTCATCGACGTCGTGACCTTGTCCAGCGGGATGCCGGCCAGCAGCAGGCGCATGTCCTCGATGGAGTCGATGGCCACGCCGACCTTGCCGACCTCGCCCTCGGCGCGCGGGTGGTCCGAGTCGTAGCCCATCTGCGTCGGGAGGTCGAAGGCGCACGACAGCCCGGTCTGGCCGGCCCCGAGCAGGAACTTGAACCGCTCGTTGGTGGCCTCGGCGGTGCCGAAGCCCGCGTACTGCCGCATCGTCCACAGCCGTCCGCGGTACATCGACGGGTAGATGCCGCGGGTGTACGGCGCCTCGCCCGGGCGCCCGAGCCGCGCGCCGGCGTCCCACCCGGCCAGGTCCTCGTCGGTGTAGAGCGACCTCACCTCGATGCCGGAGTCCGTGTACTTCGCCGCGCCGTTCGCAGAATCGCCAGCCACGGCGCGAGCGTACGACCGATGCCCGGGCGGGCCTAACGTGCGAGCGCGATGGCCGACTCCAGCGCCGGGCCGATCGTGCTCCCCTCGCCCTGCGTGGTCGTGCTGGTCGGTCCCGCGGGGGCGGGCAAGTCGACCTGGGCCGCGCGGTGGTTCGCACCGCACCAGGTGGTGTCGAGCGACGGACTGCGGGCATTGGTCGGCGAGGGTGAGCACGACATGGCGGCCTCCAAGGACGCGTTCGCGCTGCTCGACACGGTCGTGGAGCGGCGGTTGGGGCGGCGCCTGACGACGGTCATCGACACGGTCGGACTCGACGCCGGCCAGCGGGCCCGGTACCGCGAGCTCGCCACCGCCGCCGGCCTGCCCTGCTTCGCCGTGATCTTCGACGTACCGGCGAGCGAGATCAGGGCCCGCAACCGCGCGCGCAGTGCCGTGGTCCCTCCGCCCGTGGTGAGCTCCCAGCTGACCGCCTGGCCCGGCGTCCGTGACGGGCTCGGCACCGAGGGCTTCGCCGCCGTCCATCCGGCCGGGCCGGTGACGCTCGTCCCGGCCGCGCTGGCCTCCGGAACCCCAGTGGGCGGCCCGCCGGTCTCGCTGCGCTTCGGGCTCCAGCTGCCCCGTTTCACCTGGCCGGGCGGACCGGAGGACCTCGCGCCGCGCCTGCGGGCGATCGCCGTCGCCGCCGAGGAGGCCGGCTTCTCCAGCCTCTGGGTGATGGACCACTTCCGCCAGATCCCGGGGATGGGCCAGCCGTGGGAGGACATGCTCGAGAGCTGGACGACGCTCGGGTACCTCGCCGCCTGCACCGAGCGGGTGCGGCTCGGCACGCTGGTCAGCGGCATCACGTACCGCAACGTCGCCCACCTCGGCAAGATCGCCGCCACGCTCGACGTGCTGTCGGGCGGTCGTGCCGTCTGCGGGTTGGGGCTGGCGTGGTTCCAGCAGGAGCACATGGCGTACGGCTGGGACTTCCCGTCCCGTGCCGAGCGCTACGACCTGCTGGAGGACGCGCTCCAACTGCTCCCACTCCTGTGGGGGCCGGGCACGCCGGCCTTCGACGGGCGGGTGCTGAAGGTCCCCGAGGCCATGTGCTACCCCCGGCCGCTGCAGGAACGCATCCCGATCCTCGTCGGAGGATCAGGCGAGCGGAGGACCCTGCGGCTGGTGGCGCGCTACGCCGACGCCTGCAACCTGTTCGGCGAGCCGCCGACCATCCGCCAGAAGGTCGACGTGCTGCGACGGCACTGCGACGCCGCCGAGCGGGATCCGGCGACCATCGAGGTGACCCAACTGTCGACCGTCCTCGTCGGCGATCAGCGCGCCGGCATCGAGGCCGCGGTCGAGCGCCTGCGGCCGAAGCGGATGAGCGCCGAGCGCTTCGCCCAGCGGGTCAACGCCGGGACGGTCGAGCAGCACATCGGCCGCTTCCAGGAACTGGGACGGGCGGGCGTGCAGACCGCCATCGTGAGCCTCCCGGACGTCGAGGACCCGGAGTCCATCACCCGCTTCGGCCGCATCATCGCCGCCCTCGCCTGAGACCCCGCCCCATCGCCACCGAATCGATATCGAATCGGTGGCGAAGCGACGCCCAGTCGGCGACCAGCAGCGGTCTCGCGGAGATGCGTTGCGGATTTCGCAACGGTGCTCCGCGAGACCGGTCTCAGCGGGCGGCGACCAGCGCGATCTCGACCAGCCACTCGGGCCGGGCCAGCGCGGGCACGATGACCAAGGTCGACGCGGGGCGGTGGCCGGCCATGACCCGGTCCCGCACGGCCATCACCGGTCCGAGCTCCTCGCCCTGCACCACATAGGTCGTGATCGAGACCACGTCGGTCATCGCCATCCCGGCCTCGGACAAGATGACGGTCAGGTTGGCCCACACCACCTCCGCCTGCTCGGCAACGCCGTCCGGCACCGTCCCGTCCGGGGCGGTCGGCACCACCCCGGACGTGTGCAGGAGGCGGTTTGCGCCGACCGCCAGCACCGCATGGCTGTAGTTCGCGGCGGGCGGGGCGATGGTGGAAGGAGCGACCGGCGAGTTCACCCCCCGATGATGCCCTGCACAGAGCATGTGACTTGCATGATCGGAGCCAGGTCGGTGGACTGTTCCGATGCGCGCCGCTCCCTCGCTGCTCGCCGCCTTGGCGCTCCTGGGCGCTGGTTGCGCGGCCTCGGCGGCCGGCGAGGGCCCCAGCGTGGGGGCCGCGGCAGGGACCGATCCGGCGACCAGCCTCGAGGAGGTGGCGGTCGACCCGACTACCGGCGCTACCGAACACCGTCGACGACCCTGCGGTCGGCACGGCCCCGCCGCCGCCCCATCCCGTGGTGACCGACAACCGCGTCTTCGTCATCGGGGACTCGATCACGGAGTCGATCGCGTCCCGTTACTCCGGCTTGATCTGTGACGCGCTGGGGCCGCTGGGTTGGGACGTGGTGGTCGACGCGGTACAGGGCCGTCGGACGGATCAGGCGGTGCGATCGCTGCGCACCAACCAGGAGCGGGTCGGGCAGACGGTGATGGTGCTCATCGGCCACAACGACGGCGTCGACCCGGAGAGCTACCGGAACCGGATCGACCAGCTCATCGCCCTCGTCCCGGACGCCCGTCGCATCCTGCTGCTGACCAACTACGAGTTCGAGCGGGGACGTGACCGGATGAACGACGTCCTCCGTGAGATCGCCGCTGTCGACGGAGACGGCGGGCCCGACGACCGCCTGCAGCTCGTCGACTGGAACGCCGCCGTGGAGGACCTCGACGACGCCATCCAGCGCGACGGCATCCATCTCACCGACGCGGGACAACGGGCGCTGGCCACCGTGATGGCGGCCGCGCTGGGCTCGGCGCCGGGGCAGGGCGGGGTCCCCGATGAGCCGTCGTGCACCACCTTGAGGGACTCGACCGGGTCCAGCGGGTCCGGCAACTCCGGCAACTCCGGCTCGGGCGGCACACGACGGACCACGACGACCGTGGCCCAGAGCGGCTCGAGCGAACCACCGCCGGCCACCGACGCCCCGCCGGCGACGGACCCTCCACCCGCCACCGGCGGACCTCCGCCCACCGACGCTCCCGAGCCGAGCGAGCCGCCCCCGGGCTCTGGTCAAGGGCAGCCGCCTCCGGACTCCAGCAAGGGCGAGCCACCATCGAGCGGGAAGAACGACCCGCCCGGGTCCTCTGCCCCGCCCGGAACCTGACCCGACTCAGGTGGTGCTCTCGTGCCCTAGTGGTCCTCGACCCAGGGGGCGCAGAGGCCGTCCAGCTCGCGGATCTGGATCTTGTCGCGGTTCTCGAAGGTCACGGGGTTGGTCGGATCGACCCGCAGCTTGTACTCCCGGAAGCTCTGCTCGAGGGCGTCATAGCTGAGGATGCGCCCGATCAGCGGATCGCCGAGCCCGAGCAGCAGCTTGATGGCCTCCAGGGCCTGCAGCGACCCGATGATCCCGGGCAGCACGCCCAGCACGCCGGCTTCCGCGCACGAGGGAGCGAGCTCCGCGGGCGGCGGCTCGGGGACCATGTCGCGGTAGTTCGGCCCTCGTCGGGGATCGAACACCGTGACCATGCCCTCGAACCGGAAGATCGAGCCGTGGACCACCGGGATGCCGAGCTTCACGGACGCGTCGTTGAGCAGGTACCGGCTCGGGAAGTTGTCGGCGCCGTCGATCACGACGTCGTAGCCCGCGAGGAGCTCGAGCACGTTCTCGGCCGACAGCCGGGTGTCGTAGGTGACGACATCGACGTCGGGGTTCATCGCCGTCAGCGTCTTCTTGGCCGAGTCGACCTTGCGGTCGCCGATGCGGTCCAGGTTGTGCAGGATCTGGCGCTGCAGGTTGGAGGCGTCGACCTCGTCCATGTCGACGATGCCGATGGTGCCGACCCCCGCCGCGGCCAGGTACAGCGCGGCCGGTGAGCCGAGACCGCCCGCGCCCAGCATGAGGACCTTGGAGGCGAGCAGCTTCGCCTGCCCCTCGACGCCCACCTCGGGCAGCAGGAGGTGGCGCTGGTAGCGGTCACGCTGGTCCGGGTTGAGGCCGACGGGCTTCTTCCACTCCCGGCCCTCGTCCTTCCACCGTCCGAAGCCACCGGCCATGGAGGCGGTGTTCGTGTACCCGAGCTCGGCCAGGGTCTGGGCAGCGAAGGCGCTGCGCACGCCGGCGGCGCAGTAGACGAGGACCGGCGCGTCGTGGTCGAGGATCCGGCCCTCGACCTGGCTCTCGAGGTGGCCACGCGGGATGTGGATGGCACCGGGGATCGCGCCCTGGTCGTACTCGTCCGGCTCCCGCACGTCGAGCACGACGGTGCCCGCCTCGTGCCGCATCCGATCGGCCTCGGCCGTGTCGACCTCGGTGATCTGTTCCTTGGTCCGGGCGAGCAGGTCTCGGAAGCTGGCCATGGTGAAAGCCTACCGGTCGGGTCGGGATTCGGAACAGGGGGGCGGCGCCACCAGCGCGGGCAGGAGCTCGCCGATCGACCCGATGAGCAGGGCGTCGGCGTAGCGGTCCATCTGGGTCGGCTGGCCGTTCACGATCACCACGCGGGCTCCGGCGGCCCTCGCCCTCGGGACCACGTTGGCCGCCGGGTACACCTGCAGGGTGGAACCCACGGCCAGCAGCAGGTCGGCGCGGTCCGCGGCGGCCAGCGCGGCGTCGATCACCTCAGGCACCAACGACTGACCGAACGAGATCGTCGCCGACTTCACGATGCCGCCGCACAGCCGGCAGGCGGGATCCTCCTCGCCGGCCCGGACCCGCTCCAGCATCACCTCCATCGGCCCCGTGTCGCCGCAGCCCCAGCACTGGTAGCGCCGCATGGTGCCGTGCACCTCGACGACCAGCGACGGATGGTGCCCCGCGCGTTGGTGGAGCCCGTCGATGTTCTGCGTGACGAGCGCCTCCAGCCGGCCCTGCCGCTCGAGCTCCACCAACGCGAGGTGGCCGGCGTTGGGCTCGGCGGCCCACGCCGGCGAGTGGAGACGGGTCTGCCAGGACGCCCGGCGGACCTCAGGCTCGTGCAGGTAGTGGCTCAGCGTGGAAGCCCGCTCGGCGGCCGGGTTCTTCGTCCACACGCCGTTCGGGCCGCGGAAGTCGGGGATGCCCGAGTCCGTCGAGATCCCAGCACCCGTCAACACCACGATGCGCCGCGCGTCGCGGACCCATCCCTGTGCCTCGGCCAGCACGGTGGGATCCACGGCGACAAGTGGCTCTGAACTCACACCAGGCAAGGTACCGCCGCCTTTCCGATCCGGCTTTCCGATCCGGCCCCGCTCGGGCACACACTCCTCCTGCCTCCCCCTCCACCTCTCACCTGGAGGACCGCCATGGATGTGCCGGCCACCCTCGTGGTGCTGCCGTGGGCCGATCCGATCATCGACCCCATCGGCCACGACCCCCGTTCCCGCTACGTCGAGCTGTTCTGGCTGGGGGTCCTCGGGCCCACGGCCACGCTGCTCCTGCGCCGCCTGGCCGACGGCCTGGAGTCCTACCCGGACGGCTACGAGCTCGACGTGCCCGACCTGGCCCGCGGCCTCGGCATCAAGCTCCAAGGACAGCGGCGGCGCCGCCTTCGCCAACGCCCTCCAGCGCACCGTCCTGTTCGGCATGGCGCAGCACCACAGTCACGGCCTGCTGGTGCGGCGCCGGATCCCGCCGTTGAGCCATCGCCAGGTGGCGCAGCTGCCGACCGACCTGCGGACGGCTCACGCCGACTGGGCTGGAGCGACCGCCCTGACCTTCCCCGAGCACGTGCGCTGGCGAGCGGAGGCACTGGCCCACGCCATGTTGAGCGCGGGCGACGAACCGGAGCTCGTGGAGCGCCAGCTGGCGCTGCTCGGCGTCGCGCCACCGGTCGCCGCGGGCGCGATACGCACCGCGCTGGCCACCAGCTACGCGCCGGAACCGACACCGGCCTGACCGGTCGGCGTCAGCGGGGCGGCGAGTAGTTGGTCAGCAGTTCGGCGAACAGCCGCACGCCGTAGCCGGTCGAGCCCTTCGTGAAGATCCCGTCGTCGGCGTCGCTGTCCATGACGCCGGCGATGTCCAGGTGCGCCCACGGCACGTTCCCGACGAACTCCCGCAGGAACAGCGCGGCGAGGATCGCGCCGCCGTACGGACCGCCGACGTTCTTCATGTCGGCCACGTTCGAGTCGAGCAGCTTGCGGTAGTCGTCGACCAGCGGCAGCTGCCACGCCCGCTCGTCGCTCCGCCCGGCGGCGGCGAGCACCTGGTCCACCCAGGCCTGCTCGTTGCCGAACACCCCGGCCAGCTTCTTGCCGAGCGCGCCGAGCACGGCCCCGGTCAGCGTGGCGATGTCGACGATGGCGTCGACCTCGTCCTCGACCGCCAGCGACAGCCCATCGGCCAGCACCAGCCGACCCTCGGCGTCCGTGTTGTGGATCTCCACCGTCTTCCCGTTGCGGATGGTGAGCACGTCGCCGAGCTTGAGCGCGCTGCCCGACGGCATGTTGTCCGTGCAGCACAGGTAGCCGATGACCTTGACCTTGGGCCGGAGCGCCGGGAGCAGGGACATGGTGGCGAGCACCACGGCGGCACCCGTCATGTCCATCTTCATGAGGACGTGCATGCCGTCGGACGGCTTGAGCGAGATGCCTCCGGAGTCGTACATGACCCCCTTGCCGACCAGCGCGACCGTGCCCGCCGCGCGGCGCGGCGTGTAGGTCAACTTGATCATGCGGGGTGGGGCGGTCGAGCCGCGGTTGACGCCCAGCATCCCGCCGAGGCCCATCTCCGCCATGTCCGACTCGTCGAGCACCTCGATGTCCAGCCTGCGCTCGGCGGCGATGGCGATGGCCCGCTCGGCCAGGTCGGCGGCATTGAGGTGGTCAGGCGGGGTGTTGGCCAGGTCCCGAGCGAGGGCGACGGCCTCACCGACCGCCACGCCACGCGCCGCGCCGGTGGCGATGGCGGCCCGATCCCCCGCCGCGGCGGTGAGCACCACGCGGGCCAGCCCGGGCTTGGGGGCCTCGCTCTTGAACGCCGAGAAGCGGTAGGTGCCGAGGACGAAGCCCTCGGCCACGGCCTGCGCGGCCGCGGCCGGCGCCAGGCCGCGGGCGTCGACATCCGCCAGGCTGGTGGCCAGGCTCGCCCGGGTGCCGACGGCGCGGGCCAGGGCGGCCGCGGCGGATCGGAGCACGCCGGCGCCGATGTCGGCCGGTGCGCCCAGCCCCACCGCCACCAGGGACGGTCCCGACGGCGAGGGCACGGCCAGCGTCTGACCCGGCTTGGCCTCGAAGCCCAGCTCGGCGAGGCGGGCCCGGGACAGCCCGAGCTGGCGGGGGACGGGACCGGTGGACGCCACCGGCACTCCGATGACGTCCACGTCGCGCGGGGCGCCTGCCTGCCGACCTCGATGGCCAGCCCTGGTGATGGGGTCATTGCTGCTGCTCCTCTGGGTTGGCGATGGATCGGGAGGCCCGCGACGGTCCGGACCGGCTCTCCTGCCAGCGGGCCATGGTCCACAGCAGGTCGGACAGCCGGTTGAGGTAGACGCCGGCCTCGGACGGCGGCCCGGCGACGGGCAGCGCGTCCCGCTCGGCGCGGCGGGCCACGACCCGGGCCAGGTCGAGCCAGGCGCCGGCCATGGTCTCCCCCGGCACCACGAACTCCGTCGGGGGATCGAACCGGGTGTCGAGGTCGTCGATCGTGCGCTCCAGCCGCTCGACCATCTCGGCCGTCACCAGCGAGGTGCCGGGCGACAGCTTGGACCGGTTGGCGGGCTTGGTGGCCAGCTCGGCCATGACCACCCACAGGTCGCGCTCGAGCACCAGGAGCAGCTCGGACAGCTCGGAATCGTCGCTGCTGGCCCGGGCCAGGCCGAGCACGGCCTGGACCTCGTCGACCGTGCCGTACGCCGTGGGATGCTCGCTGTCCTTGCGCACCCGGCCGCCGTAGAACAGCCCGGTCGTGCCGTCGTCGCCGGTCCTGGTGTAGATGCGGTCGCGGGCCATGCGGCGGGCGACGCTACCGTGTCCGGTCCGCCCGGGCCCGGGTAGCGTTGACCGGATGCCGGTCCAGGACTACCTCGATTCGGTCAATGACCGCCTCGTCGTGTTCGACGGCGCCTTCGGCACGTTCATCCAGGGGCTCGATCTCTCGCCGGACGACTTCGGCGGCGCGGAGCTCGAGGGCTGCAACGAGATGTTGTGCCTGTCCAGGCCAGACGTCATCGCGGCCATGCACGACGACTTCTTCGCCGTCGGTGTGGACGTGGTCGAGACGGCCAGCTTCGGCTCCTTCAGCACGGTGCTCCAGGAGTACGGCATCGCCGACCAGACCCACGCGCTCAACGTGGCCGCGGCGCGCATCGCCAAGGAGGTCGCCTCCGGGTGGGCCGGCGATGGGCGGCCACGCTACGTGGCCGGCTCGATCGGCCCCGGGACCAAGCTGCCCTCCATCGGTCACATCGGCTTCGCCGCTCTGCGGGACGCCTACGAGGAGCAGGCGCGCGGTCTGCTGGAGGGCGGCGTCGACCTGTTCATCATCGAGACCTGCATGGACCTGCTGCAGGCCAAGGCCGCCATGATCGCCTGCCGCCGGGCCATGAAGGCCGAGGGCAGGGCCGTCCCGCTGCAGGTGCAGGTGACCATCGAGACGACGGGCCGGATGCTGGTCGGTTCCGAGATCGGCGCCGCGCTGACCTCGCTCCTGGCCATGAAGCCGGACGTGCTCGGCATCAACTGCGCCACCGGCCCGGCGGAGATGCAGGAGCACCTGCGCTACCTGTCCCAACACAGCCCCGTGCCCATCGCGGTGCTGCCCAACGCCGGGCTGCCGAGCGTGGTCGACGGGCGCACCCACTACGACCTGACGCCCGAGGAGCTGGCCCGCTTCCACCGCCACCACGTCGCCGACCTGGGCATCGGCATCGTGGGCGGCTGCTGCGGCACCACGCCCGCCCACCTGGCCGCGGTGATCGAGGCCGTGAAGGACCTGGAGCCCGCCCGCCGGTCGCCGACCTACGAGCCGAGCGTCACCTCCATCTACTCGCCGGTCACGCTGCGCCAGGACCTGAGCTTCCTGATCATCGGCGAGCGGACCAACGCCAACGGGTCCAAGGCGTTCCGCGACGCCATGCTCGTCGAGGACTGGGACAACTGCACCCGCATGGCCACGGAGCAGATCCGGGAGGGCGCGCACGTGCTCGACGTGTGCGTCGACTACGTCGGGCGCGACGGCACGGCTGACATGGACCAGATCGCCCGCCGGTTCTCCACGCAGGCCAGCGTGCCGCTCGTCATCGACTCGACCGAGCCCCAGGTGATGGAGGCGGCGCTGCGCCACATCGGCGGCCGGGCCATCCTCAACTCGGCCAACCTGGAGGACGGCGAGCTCCCCGGGAGCCGGCTGGACCGCGTGATGTCGCTGGCCCGGGAGTACGGGTGTGCCGTCATCTGCCTGCTCATCGACGAGCGGGGCCAGGCCCGCGACGTCGAGTGGAAGATGGAGATCGCCCACCGCATCCACCAGATCGCCTCAGAGCGCTACGGGCTGTCGGCCAGCGACCTGATCTTCGACGCCCTGACGTTCCCCCTGTCGACCGGCGACGACGACCTCCGGCGCGACGCCATGTACACCATCGAGGCCATCAAGCGGATCAAGGCGGAGATCCCGGGCGCGCTCACCACGCTCGGGGTGTCGAACGTGAGCTTCGGCCTGTCGCCGGCCGCCCGCCACGTGCTCAACAGCGTCTTCCTCCACGAGTGCGTGCAGGCGGGGCTGGACTCCGCCATCGTCCACGCCGGCAAGATCGTGCCCCTGGCCAAGATCGCCGACGAACAGCGGGACGTCTGCCTCGACCTGATCTACGACCGCCGCGGTGTCGGCGAGGACGGGTCGCCGTACGACCCGCTGCAACACCTCCTCGAGGTCTTCGCCGACGTCAAGAGCGTGAAGGCCGTGCGGGAGGACCGCTCCGGTTGGCCCGTCGAGGAGCGGCTGAAGCACCGCATCATCGACGGCGAGCGCGACGGCCTCACCGACGAGCTGGACGAGGCGATGGGGTCGGGGCTGCCGGCGCTCGACATCGTCAACGACGTCCTGCTCGACGGCATGCGGGTGGTGGGCGAGCTCTTCGGCTCCGGCCAGATGCAGCTGCCGTTCGTGCTCCAGTCGGCCGAGACCATGAAGTCCGCGGTCGCCCACCTCGAACCGCACATGGAGAAGGTCGGCGGCGGCTCGGCCAAGGGACGGTTGGTGCTGGCCACCGTCAAGGGGGACGTCCATGACATCGGCAAGAACCTGGTCGACATCATCTGCACCAACAACGGCTACGAGGTGCACAACCTCGGCATCAAGGTCGGCATCTCGGACATGGTGGCCAAGGCCAAGGAGGTCGACGCCGACGCCCTCGGCATGAGCGGGCTCCTGGTCAAGTCGACGCTGATCATGCGCGAGAACCTGGAGGAGCTCAACGCGCTCGGTCTCACGGACATCCCCGTGCTGCTCGGCGGGGCGGCCCTCACCCGCAGCTACGTCGAGCGCGACCTGCGGCAGGTCTACGAGGGCCGGGTCTTCTACGGCCGGGACGCCTTCGAGGGGCTCAACACCCTCGAGCAGCTCATGGGGATGAAGCGCAGCGGCGTCTGGGACGAGGACTTCGGCCGCGTGCCCACCGGGAGGGTGCTGCCGGAGAGGTCGGGCCGTGGCGCATCCGACGACGTCGAGCTGCCGGCGCGCTCGCCCGAGGTCGTCGTCGACAATCCCGTGTTCCAGCCGCCGTTCGTCGGCAGCCGCGTCGTGAAGGGCCTGTCGCTCGACGAGATCGCGGCCTACGTCAACGAGACCGCCCTGTTCCGCAACCAGTGGCAGTTCCGTCCGGAGGGCGGCGAGAACGACGAGGAGTTCAAGGCCCGCATCCGCCCGATGTTCCGCCAGCAGCTGGCCGAAGCGAAGGCCAGCGGCGTGCTGGTGCCGCAGGTGGTCTACGGCTACTTCGCCGTCAACGGCGACGGTGAGGAGCTCATCGTGTGGGACTCGGAGGCGCGCGAGTCCGAGCTCGGCCGGTACCGGTTCCCGCGCCAGCGGCAAGACCCGTTCCTGTGCATCAGCGACTTCTTCCGGCCGTGGGACGGTGGCGCCGGCGAGGTCGACTTCGCGGCGTTCCACATCGTCACGATGGGCGGCGCAGTGAGTGAGGCGACGGCCCGGCTGTTCGCCGAGAACCGCTACCAGGAGTACCTCCTCCTGCACGGCCTGGGCGTCGAGATGGCCGAGGCCCTGGCCGAGTACTGGCACCACCGCATCCGCACCGAGTGGGGCTTCGTGGACGAGGACGGCCCCTCCTTGGGCGGCCTCTTCCGCCAGCAGTACCGGGGCGGCCGCTACTCGTGGGGCTACCCGGCCTGCCCCGACCTGGAGGACAACGCCACCGTCGCCCGCCTGCTGGGCGCCGAGCGCCTGGGCATCGAGGTCAGCGAGGAGACCGGCTGGCAGTACCAGCCCGAGCAGACCACCTCGGCCATCATCAGCCACCACCCCCGCGCCAAGTACTTCGTCGCCCGCTGACGCCTGCAGCCCGCCCCGCTGCTGGGTGCATCTGCAACTGTTCGCCCTGGTTGCGGTTTCCGGCACGGGAGGTGAACGCCTCGAACCGATCGGGTCCTGTGCCGCTCACGCCGCCTGCTGGAGAGCTTGGCGGACGGTGGCGATGACGTAGGCACCGGCGTCCGTCACGTCCTCGGTCGTGAAGAAGTAGACGACCTTGCCGAGGAGCTGGAGCTCGTTGCGCCGATGCTCCTGCCGGCGGCGTTCGTCGGCGCTCAGGTAGCCCCGCCGGCCGCCGACCTCGACGAGGACGGGCCACGGCTCGAAGTCGAAGTCCACTCTGGCGACGTGGCGGCCATCGTGCCGGTACGTGCGTTGGAGCGTCGGGCGCGGGAGGCCGGCCCGCTCGACGAGCAGCAGGAACTGCCGCTCGAGCCAGCTCTGGACCCCCGCCGATTCCATCACCCGGTCGAACGTGGTCACGCCCCTTCGCCCCTGCCTTCCCAGCTCGTCGAGCCGGCGGAGCAGCATGGCCGGTGAGGTCAGCCCCTTTCGCAGCGCGCTGTCGAGGGCGTTGCCGAGCTCGCGCTCGCTGACCCGGCCGATGAGCTCGAGCACCGTCCGCGTGCCGGACGTGACTGCCAGCCCGTCGACGGTGCGCGCGATCGAGCGGACCGATCGACGGCGTGGAGGACACCCGGCCGACGATCCGACGGTCCTTCACCGCGGAGGGGACGAGGAACTCGAGCGGACCTTCCTCGAAGCCGTCGAGCCCGTGCAGAGCGGCCGCCGATCGCCCGCTCACCAGTGCGCCGTCACCCAGGTCCTTCAGCCCGGCCAGCAGGCAGCCCCGCCAGTCCAGCGACGATCCCGCGAAGTGGAGCGTCCGCGGCCCGTGGGCGACCAGCAGCCCGCTGCGCACGCGCCGCGAAAGACCCGAGCGGCTCAAGCCGGCGGCGAGGGCCTGTTCCCTGGTGACGACCTGGCGTTGGAGGGCGGCGATGGCCGCGAGGCGTCGGTCGGCGTCGTTCATGGGCCGCCAGCGTGGTGCGGGGGTGTCGCACGGTTTCCGCTGAGGCATGGACGTCTCTTCGCCGGTCACGCGACGAGGCGTTCTGGGATGCAGATGCCGAAAACTGCGACGCCGGCCGAGACGCCGTCGCGAGACTGTTCGGGTCTGGTTGCGGCGGGTCAGCGGGCGAGCGGTGGGCTGGCCGGCGGCCCAGGCGGCGGCCAGCGCGGCGTAGCGGCCGCCGGGCAGTGCGACCAGCTCGTCGTGCGTGCCCAGCTCGACGAGGCCGCCGCGGTCGATGACGGCGATGCGGTCGGCCCGCTGCACGGTCGAGAGGCGGTGGGCGACCACGATGGTCGTCCGGCCCTCCATCAACCGTTCCATCGCGGCCTCGACCGCCGCTTCGGTGCCAGGGTCGAGGTTGGACGTGGCCTCGTCGAGCACGAGCACCGCGGGGTCGACCAGTGCCGCCCGACCGAGGGACACGAGCTGGCGCTCGCCGGCGGAGAGCCGTGTCCCGCGCTCGCGCACCTCGGTGTCGACGCCGTCCGGGAACGCGGCGAAGCGCTCCAGGGCGCCGATGGCGGCGAGTGCGCCATCGATCTCCTCGTCCGTGGCCTCGGGCCGGGCGAGGCGCAGGTTGGCCCGGATGGACCCGGCGAAGAGGAACCCCTCCTGGGGCACGACGACGATGCGCTCCCGCAGCGACGCCACCGTCGCCCGGCGCAGGTCGAGGCCGCCGAAGCGCACCACCCCGTCGGTGGGGTCGTAGAGGCGGGCGATGAGCTTGGCCAGCGTCGACTTGCCGGCCCCGGTCGGACCGACGAGGGCCAGGCGCTCCCCGGGCGCGATCGTGAGGCTGACGTCGTGCAGTGCCGGCCGGGTGCTCCCGGCGTAGCCGAAGGAGACCCGGTCGACCTCGACTTCACCCGTCGCGGGGAGATCGACGGCGCCCGGCTGGTCCCGGATCTCCGGCTCGGCGTCGAGCAGGTCGTACAGCTTCTGCAGGGCGGCGCCCGAGGACTGCACGCTGTTGAACAGCTGCGACAGCATCGCCACCGGCTCGAACACGCTGGACAGGAGCAGCACGAAGGCGGCGACCGTGCCCACCGACACGCTCCCCTGGTGCACGAGCCAGCCTCCGACCCCGACCACGGCGCCGGCGGCGGCCACCCCCGCCCACTCGACGAGCCCGAAGTACCACACCGACACCCGCACGGAGCTCATGTGGGCGTCGTACAGCGCCCGGTTCGTGCTCTCGAAGCGGCGGATCTGCTCGTCCTCCCGGGCGTAGGCCTGGATGACGCGCACGCCGGTGATCGACTCCTGGAGCGCGGACAGGTTCTGGCCCACGCGGTCCCGCACGTGGAGGTAGGCCCGGTTCGACTGGCGCTGGAAGCGGATCGAGGCGGCGATGATGACCGGCAGCACCACGAGGCAGATCAGCGTGAGCTGCACCGACATGGCGAACAGCAGCGCCAGGGTCAGGACCAGCAGCAGCGTGGCGGAGACGAACTGGAGGAGCCCGAACTGCACCAGCTCGCTCATCGAGTCGATGTCGGAGGTGAGCCGGGACACGAGGACGCCCGCCTTCTCACGGTCGTAGAACGACATCGACTGCCGCAACAGGTGCCCGAACGTGCGGACCCGCAGGTCGCGCAGGAACCCCTCGCCGGCCCGGTTGATCGTCAGCTGCTGGGCCCGGCCGAGGAAGTACCCCACGATCACCACGGCCACGTAGGCCACCACGGCCACGTTGACGGCGCGGATGTCCATCGGCGGCGTCAGGCCATGGTCGATGGCGAAGCGCACCAGCGTCGGCCCAGCCAGCGTGCACACGGTGGACACGGCGATGAGCGCCACGGACACCAGCACGTCGCGCCGGACTGGTCGGGCCAACGCGAGGGACCGGCGCAGGACCTTCTTGGCCGCGGCGCGGTCGAGCTGATCCTCCGGTGCGACGGCGGCGGTGCTCCACATCGGTCAGGCCACCTCCGCCACATCGAGGGAGGCATCGAGGTCAGCCGTCTCGAGCTGCTCCGCGTCGCGCACCGCCCACGCCGCCAGCACCTCGCCGTACCGGGTGTTCGAGGCCAGCAGCTCCGCATGGGTGCCCGAAGCCGCTACCCGTCCGCCGTCCAGCAGGACGACCCGGTCGGCCAGCGAGATGGTGGCCGGCCGGTGGGCGATGACGATCGTCGTCCGGTCGTCCATCACGGTCGCGAGGGCGCCTCGGATCTCGTGCTCCTTCGAGGGGTCGACGGCCGAGGTGGCGTCGTCGAGCACCAGCACCCGCGGGTCGGCGAGGATGGCCCGGGCGATGGCGATGCGCTGCCGCTGACCGCCTGAGAGCGAGAACCCGCGCTCACCCAGCAGCGTGCCGTAGCCCTCCGGCAGCTCGTCGATGAACTCGGTCGCTCCCGCCAGAGCCGCCGCCCGTTCGATGCGATCCGGCGGTGCGTCCGGATCGGCGAACGCGATGTTGGCCGCCACCGTGTCGTGGAAGAGGAACGTGTCCTCGAAGACGATGCCGACGCTGCGGCGCAGGTCGTGCAGGCGGAGCCGCCGCACGTCGACCCCGTCGAGCTCGATGGCGCCGGCGTCGACGTCATAGAAGCGCGCCAGCAGGCGGGCGACGCTCGACTTCCCGCTGCCGGTGGCGCCGACCAACGCCACGGACGTGCCCGGCTCGATGGACAGGTCGAAGTCGTCGAGCACGGGGTGGGAAGGGTCGTACCCGAAGCGGACATGATCGAAGCGCACACGGCCGGTGCCGCTCCGGGTGCCGCGGGCGGGCAGCGCGACCGCATGGGGCGGATCGGCCACGATCGGCTCGGTGGCCAGGACCTCGTGCACCCGCTCGAGCGCGGCGGCCGCCCGCTGTCCCCAGGAGACCGTCATGCCGATGGTGCGCAAGGGCCACACCAACATGGCCACGTAGGCGTTGAAGGCCACGAGCCCGCCGATGGTGAGCGTGCCGTCGACCACCATGTGCCCACCGACGCCGAGCACGAGGATGAGGCCGATGGACGGCGCCAGGTCCATGGCCGGCAGGAAGCGGCGCCGCACGCCGGCCGCCTGGAGCGATGCCGATCGCACCTCCTCGGCGCGCTCGCCGAAGCGGGCCGATTGCACCGGCTCGGCGCCGAAGCCCTTCACCACCCGCACCCCCGAGACCGTCTCCTCCACCACCGTGGCCAGGTCCGCCGACCGGGCCTGCACCGCCATCACGGCCGGGTGGATGCGGCTGGAGAACCGCTTGGCGAGGATGTTCACCAAGGGGAGCGGCACCAGAGCGCACAGGGCGAGCACCGGGTTGAGCACCAGCAGGATGATCGCCACCCCCGCGGCCAGCGCCACGTTCGACATGGTCAGCGGGATCATCACGACGAACATCTGGACCTGCTGCAGGTCGTTGCTGGCCCGGCTCATGAGCTGACCGGCCTGGGTCTGGTCGTGGAACCCGATGTGCAGGGCCTGCAGGTGGGCGAAGAGCCGCTCCCGCAACCAGGTCTCCGTCCACCGGGCCTCCCGGAACGCCACGTATCGCCGCGCCGCGCTCAGGATGCCGGCCACCAGACCGAGGGCCACGATGGCCAGGGCCCACACGACGAGCGAGTCGTCGCCGTCGACGGCGCCGTTGATCGCGCCACCGACCAGGAGGGGGACCATGACCTTCGTGCCGCTCCACAGCAGCCCGATGATGCCGCCGAGCGCGATGCCCTTGCGCTGCGCGGCCAGCGTGGTGCGCAGCAGCCGCCAGCCGTCCCGACGGCCCGTCGTCGTCAATGAACCTCCCTCTCGCATCCCGTTCACGCGATGCAGGCGAGGCTACCGGGAGGGGTCGGCGGCGAGCCGGGGTGGCGGACCACCCCTGCGACCCGTCCT
Source organism: uncultured Acidimicrobiales bacterium (assembly GCA_963813375.1). Taxonomy (GTDB): domain Bacteria; phylum Actinomycetota; class Acidimicrobiia; order Acidimicrobiales; family Ilumatobacteraceae; genus DASTFY01. The sequence goes on from CAWEYT010000017.1 coordinate 177,493, forward strand.
AACGTGCGCGCATGAGCATTCTCGGTTGGATCGTCATGGGCCTGTTGGCGGGCGCGGTGGCCAGGATCGTGGTGCCGTCGAAGGGCCAGGGCTGCCTCTACACCCTCGTGATCGGCGTCCTCGGTGCACTCATCGGCGGCGCGCTGTCGGCCGCAGCCGGGAGTGGGTGACGGCATCAGCGAGTTCAACTTCGGCACCTTCGTCATCGCCTTCCTCGGTGCCTGCCTCCTGCTGCTCGTGCTCTACGCGCTCGGGGGAGAAAAGCCACCCGCCGCTGAGCGGGAACAACTCTGTAGCACCCATCGTTGAATGTGGTGACATGACCACGACGACCACCCTCCAGCGCTCGGTGGAGGCGGGCGAACGGGCCCGCCGGAGGGCAGCGCGCACCATCGAGCAGCTCGCGCTCCTCCCGGCCGATGACGTGCCCGCGCAGGTCCGGCTGTCCCAGCGCACTCGCCGTGTCGGTCTGGCCGGCATCGCCATGGCCCGGGCCATCCTGGCCGATCAGGCCGCCCGCCGCCGGGAAGCCGCAGCCGAGGCCGACCACATCGCACCCCCACGCGCCGCCTGATCCCGCGCCGGCCGGGCTGATTCAACCCGGTCCTGATGGGAGAGCGCCGGGTAGGTTCTCCTCACGTGCCGCCTGGGCCCCCCGCCACTGTGACGGAGACCACGCGGCCGACCCGCGGGTTGGGCCGCTACGTTCCCCGCCTCGCCGCGGAGTGGGACCTCGATGCGCCGGGGCGACAATGGCAGTCGCTCGACGCCTCGCTGTGCTTCGTCGACATCTCGGGCTTCACCAACCTGGCCGAGCGGCTCGCCCGCCGGGGCCGCATCGGTGCCGAGGAGCTCACCGAGGTCCTCAACCGCGTCTTCGCCACCATGCTGGCGCTGGCCTACGAGCGGACGGGCTCCCTCGTCAAGTTCGGCGGTGATGCTCTCCTGCTGCTGTTCCGGGGCGACGACCACGCCGGGCAGGCCGCCAGCGCGGCGGTCGAGATGCGGGCCGCGCTGCGGGAAGCAGCGACGATCCCCACCTCCGTGGGGACGGTGCCACTACGGATGTCGGTCGGCATCCACAGCGGTGAGGTCCACCTCTTCCTCGTCGGCCGGTCGCACCGCGAGCTCGTGATCGCGGGTCCCGCGGCCACCACGACGACGGTCATGGAGCACGCCGCCGGCCCGGGCGAGATCGTGGTGAGCGCGGCCACCCGCGCCCTGCTCGGTCCCGGCGCCGCCGATCGCCAGAGCGGGCCGGGGTGGAGGCTGGGGTGGAGGCAGCCCCGGAGGAGCGCGCCCGGGCCGGTGGCCGCCCGACCGGTCCCGGCCGAGGCCGTGGCCGACTGCATCCCGGTGGGGCTGCGCGCCTACCTCGGCGACACGCGCGTTGGAGCCCGAGCACCGTGCCGCCACCGTCGGGTTCGTGCGCTACTCGGGCATCGACCGGATCGTGGAGGACGACGGTCCCGAAGCGGCGGCCGGCATGCTCGACCGGCTCGTCACCGTCGTCCAGTCCGCCGTCGACGAGGAGTTGGTCACCTTCCTCGCCACCGACATCGACGAGAACGGGGGCAAGCTCATCCTGGCCGCCGGGGTCCCGGCCACCCGCGAGGACGACGACGGGCGAATGCTGAGGACCGTCCGGCGGATCGCCGACACGTCCGGCGCCCTTCCGGTGCGCATCGGGGTCAACCGTGGCCATGTGTTCAGCGGCGCGGTCGGCATGAGGTTCCGCTCCACGTTCACGGTGATGGGTGACACGGTCAACCTCGCTGCTCGCCTGATGGCCGCGGCGCCCGAGGGCGCCATCTACGCCACCCCGGCCGTCGTCGAGCGGGCGCGCACCACGTTCGCCACGACCGCGCTCCCGCCGTTCCAGGTGAAGGGCAAGGCGGCGCCCGTCGCCGCCCTCGCCGTCGGAGCCGAGACCGGATCCCGGACAGCGGCCGGCGGTGACCTCCTGCCCTTCGTCGGCCGTGACGAGGAGCACGCTGCGCTGGTGGACCGTCTCGAGGCCCTGGCGGGCGGCGAAGGGGGCGCCCTGCTGATCGAGGGTGGCGCAGGGGTCGGAAAGTCCCGACTGGTCGACGAGGCGTTCGCATCGACGTCGCCCTTCGCGACCATCGCCGTCCGCGGTGAGCCGTACGGCACGGCCTTCCCCTACCGCGCCGTGCGCGACGCCGTGCGCGACCTGCTCGGCGTCCAGCGGACCGATCCCGCGATGATGGCTCGATCGCTGCTCCGACGCCTGCGGATCATCGATCCCGACCTGCTGCCGCTGGCGCCCCTCGTGGGCGAGGTGGCGCACATCCACGTGCCATCGACGGTCGAGGTGGACGAGATCGAGCCCCGGTTCCGCCGGGACCGCACAGCCGACGCCATCGTCCGGTTGCTGGCGACCCGGCCCGACGGCCCGTTGGCCGTCGTCGTCGACGACGCCCACTGGGTCGACGAGGCCTCGGCCCAGTTGCTCAGCCGGCTGGTGGCGGCGGCGACCGATCCGGTCGACCCCCGGCCGTGGCTCGTTCTGGCCGTCCGCCGGCCGGGCCCCGGCGGGTTCCGGCCCGACGGCGCCGAGCTCCCCGTGCGACCGCTCTCGCGCGTGGGGACCGAGCACCTGGTCTGGGCGGCCACCGACGCGTCACCGCTGCGGCACCACGACGTGACCGCGGTCGTGAGTCGCGCCAACGGCAACCCTCTCTTCGTCCACGAGATCCTCCGCCTCGTGGCTCAGACGGGGAGCACCGCCGCGCTGCCCGACTCGCTCGACAGCGTGGTCGGAGCCGAGATCGACGCGCTCGACCCGCGTCCGCGACGCGTGCTGCGCTGCGCCTCGGTTCTCGGCCAGAGCTTCCGCGACGAGACGCTGCGGTTGCTGTTGGAAGGCGACGGGATCGATCCCGGCGACACGCTCACCACGGACCTTGCGCCCTTCCTCGAGCCGGACGGAGAGGACCGCTGGAGGTTCCGCCAGGCGCTCACCCGCGACGTCGCCTACGAGGGCCTCGCGTTCCGCCGCCGCCGCCAGCTCCACCGGACGGCCGGCGTCGTCACCGAGAAGATGGCCGCGGGGCGGGTCGATCAGGTCGCCGATCTGCTGGCCCACCACTACGGCGCCGCCCAGGACAACGAGCAGGCCTGGCACTGGGCTGGTCTGGCGGCGCAGCGGGCCCGCGGCTCCTACGCCAACGTCGAAGCCGCCACGCACTACGAGGCCGCCCTGGACGCCGCCCGACGCCTGCCCGAGGTGCCCGACGAGGAGAAGGTGGCGATGTGGACCGGGTTGGGGGACGTACGGGAACAGCTCGGCATGTTCAACGCCGCGTTCGACGCGTACGGCCGCGCCGCCCAGCTCGTGCGGGACGATCCCCTGGCCCGGGCCCGCCTGGCGCTGCGGCGCGGCAGGGCACGAGAGCAGACGGGCCTCTACACCGCGGCGCTCCGAGAGGTGCGGGCCGCGGCCCGGCGCCTGGGTCCGCTCGACACGGAGCTGGCCCGCCGATGGCAGGCGAGGCTGACGGCCTTCGAGGCCATCGTCCGCCAGGGACAGGAGCTGCCCGAGGAGGCGCTGGTCGTGGCCCGGCAGGGCGGTCGAGCAGGCCGAGTGAGGCAGGCGAGCGGTTCGCGCTGGCCCAGGCCTACGCCGTGACCGACTGGGCGCTCATCGTGCTCGGACGCGCCGATGAAGCGGTGTTCATGGCGAAGGCGCTGGCCATCTACGAGGAGCTGGGCGACCTGCCCCGCCAGGCCGCCGCACTGAACAACCTCGGTGCCGCGGCCTACTTCGAGGGTCGATGGGACGTCGCCGGCGACTACTACGACCGCGCCCGCGAGGCGTCACGGCGCTCGGGCAACGAAGCCCTCGCCGCGGTGGCGGCCATGAACCAGGGGGAGATCCTCGTCAACCAGGGTCGCCTCGACGAAGCCGAGTCCGTCCTGCTCGAGGCCCGGCGGGTGCTGCGAGCCACAGGCTCCGAGGCCGCGCAGTTCACCGACCTGCAACTCGGGCGCGTCGCCATCGAGCGGGGGGACCTGGCCGGCGCCGAGCGGTTCCTGACGCACGCGCAGCAGGACGCCGCCGCCGTGGGCCGGCACGGCTCGGCCCTGGAGGCGGCGATCCACCTCAGCCGTTGCCACCTCCTCCGGGACGATCCGGGCGCGGCGCTCGAGACGCTCCGGCGGGCGCAGCGGGCCGCCAAGGCGGACGCCGCGCTGTACGACGTCCAGGTGGCGGAGGTCGAGACGATGATCCTGGCCCGGCTCGAGCTCTTCGATCAGGCCCGGGCCGTCAACGCGGCAGGGGTGGCCGAGGCCCGCCGCCAGAACCTGGTCTACGAGCTGGCGCTCCTGTTGCTGGCGTCAGCCGATGTGGCCGCCCGCTCGGGGGACGGCGGCGGCTCAGGCCCGCTCGCTGAAGCGACTGCGCTTCTCGAGCGGCTGGGCTGCCGCGTCCCCGAGCGTTCGGATCAGCGGGCCCAGCGAGGGTCGCCGGCCCCGTAGTAGGTCTCGCGTGACCTGGATCTTGCGTCGCCGGCCAGCGCCACGCTCTGGCTGGCCAGGCACCAGGTGTCCTCGGGCGTGGCCTCGGCGGGCAGCTGGGGTGCCTCCGGGGTGCCGACGCACCAGAGGACCGGCCGCGGATCGTCGCCGCCCGGGCCGTCGTAGTCGATCGTCGTGAGCCGGAGCGGGTCCCAGCCGGCTTCGGCTCCGGCTCCCAGGTGATGTCGAGCAGGAAGTTGGCGCCGTGCTGGCCGCTGGCGTCCTTCTGCAGCAGGACCGAGTTGTTCGGGTTCGCTGCGCAGCAGGTACGGGATGGGCTCGCAGTCCGTCGTTCTGGCCCCGGCTGAACGTGGCCTCCGGGGAGTCGCCGCCACCGACCGTCGGCGCGGTCTCGCCGCAGTCGATCGTCCCGGTGAAGTCGGTGAGCTGGAACACCGGTGTCGCTTCGTGCCCAAGCGGCTCGCCGAGACCGCCCGGGACCGCGGGCCGTGCCGTCCTCGCCGCCCTCCAGCGAGAAGCTCCCGTTGGGGGTCGAGGCGTCGACGGTGAGGACGAGCTGGTCGAACGACGGCGGGTCGATCAGCCACCGGTAGTTGTCACCGTCCCCGGAGTCCGGACCGGAGTCGGACCCGTTACCGGTCGGCAACGTGTCGGTCCAGACCGTCGGCCGCCCAGCAGGGCCCGGGCAAGGACGGTGACGTCGAACTTGGCCTCGATGTCGAGCTCCGCGAAGTCGATCAGCTTGTTCTGGAGGGCGCCGCCGGCCGATCAGCGCGAGCGTGAGCGCCTGCGCCGTGCCGTCGACCCGTCCGCAGGGGGTCCCGATGCCCTCGCCCTTCGTCTTCACGCCGAGGCCGTCGTCGACCAGCCCGACCAGCCCGACGGCCGCCGCCGGCGGGTTCGTGGTTTGGAGGGTCACCAACGACGGCGACGGCGTCAGCGACGCCACGCAGCTCTTGGCCTTGATCGTCTGGGTGAGCGGTGGCGCCGCCCGTGCCGGTCGGCGGGAGGTAGCGGAAGAAGTCACCGTCGTGGTTCATGTGCAGGCGCAGCACGCCGCCGCCCGTGATCGTTGGTTGACTCTGTCCCGATGCGATTGCACCCGGCAGGACGGCGGCGGCGAGCGCCACGGCGCCAAGTCCCAGGGCGAGTTTCGTCCTCGTGCGCACGGTCATGCCCGCTCCATTCCTGCCGGTCCGCACCGGCGACCTGTGCAGCGTAGAGGGTTCGTCAGGCCTCGCGTGGGGCGAGCTGGCGAATGGCGTCCCAGTAGTCCACGTCCGGATCGAGCGGCATGCAGCGCCAGCGCCGAGGTCGTGACGCCGTTGTCGAAGTAGCGCTGGATCGTGGCCCGGCACTGCTCGGGCGAGCCGTGGACGATCAGCTCGTCGACGACCTCGTCGGGGATGGCCGCCAGCGCCGCCTTGCGGTCGCCGGCCTTCCAGGCGTCCCACATGCCCTGCAGGGCGGGGCCCCGGCCCAGCCACTCGTGGAAGGCGGCGTAGACCGGCACGTTGAGGTAGGCGGCCACGGCGAAGCGACCGGCGGCCCGCACGACCTCGGTGTTCTCGCTCGGGCACACGAAGATCCGGGCGACGATCTCCTTGTCCGGTCCCTGGGCGTTGACGATGGCCGCCACCCGGCTGACGTCGTCGGCCGAGAGCCAGTTGATGATGGCGCCGTCGGCCTCGCGGCCGGCCAGCCGCAGCATCCCCTCACGGAGCGCGGCGACGAGGATCGTGGGCGGCACCTCCGGGCCGCACGCCCAGGCGGAAACCCTGGATGGTGAAGCTGTCGTAGCTCTGGGCCACCTTCTCGCCGCTCAGCGCGTCCTTGAGGAAGCGGACCACGTCGCGGACCCGCTGGTACGGCTCGGCGAAGGGCACCCCGTTCCACCGCTCGACGATGACGTTCGAGGACGAGCCGATGCCGAGCGCGAACCGTCCCGGCGCGGCATCCGCCATCGAGGCCACGCTCTGGGCGAGGCAGGCCGGGGCCCGGGTGAACGCGGGGACGATGGCCGTTCCCAGCCGCAGCCGCGGCTCCCACGCCGCGGCGAGGGCCAGCGGCGTGAAGGCGTCGGCGGAGTCGGCCTCGGCCGACCAGATGTCGGTGTACCCGAGGTCGGCCAGCTCGGCGAGGCCGGCGGCGTGGGTGTGCAGCGGCCCGGGGAGCGGCACCGTCATGCCGGGTCGGACGGGGACGGTCACGAGCGGATCTCCTCCTTCGTGGTCACCGGGCGGGCGCGGTGACCTGAGCTGACGGCCGGCTCCTTCGCCGGCGGCGGTGGCTTCCAGAAGCGCACGATGCAGCTCTGGCTGGCGGTGGCGAGCAGCGTGCCGTCCTCGGCGAACATGTGGACGAGGCCGTGGCCGAAGCCGCGCTCCACCGCGTGGACGCGGATGTCCAGCAGCACCCACTCCGTCGGCACCAGGTGGGCGACCCGCAGCGTGTTGTCCAGGCTGTTGCCGCCGCCGGCGATGCCGAGTGCCTGCCCGACCCCCATCGGGACGAAGTCGCCCAGGATCGCCAGCGCGCGTGGCGTCGACGCCCTCGATCACGTCCGGGATCCGCGTCCACATCAGCACGCGCCCGTCGCCGAACGTGCCGTCGAGCTGGTCCAGGTCCCGACCCTTGATCAGCCGCTGGTCGAGGCGCGCGGCGATCGTGCCGTCCACGGGGATCCGCTGCGGCCGCGGCGGGCAGTCCTCCGGTCGGGGCAGGTCGTCAGGCAGCTGCTCCCACTGGCCGGCCAGCGCGAACGGCCGGTGGCCCAGCGCGGCGTTGACGGTGAGGACCTCCCGGTTGCCGACGTGGCATACGGCCCGGGCCTGGGTGATCTGGTTGCCCTCGACCGCGATCGTGACGTCGACGTCGACCACCTCGCCGCGCCGGGCGTAGTCGAGGTACTGCGCCGTCGCCCACACGCACTCCCGGCCGCTGGTGGCCTCCATGGCCGAGATGGCCGCGCCCAGCCCGCACCCGCCGAACAGGAACCCGCCGTGCGTGATCAGGCCGGGCCCGACCTCCAGGGACCAGCGGAACGGGTTGTGGCTGGACCGGAGGCCGAGGAAGGCACGCGAGTCCATGGGGCGCCGAGCGTAGGGGACGGTCGGGGTTAGGGTCCGGCCCGTGGGCGACACGCCGTGGACGGGAGATGCCTGCTCGCTGGTCGACGCGTTCCGGCGCGGCGAGCGCTCGCCGCTGGAGGAGCTCGACGCGACGTTCCAGGCCATCACCGCCAGCCGGCTGAACGCCTTCTGCTACGAGCCCACGGACGAAGCCCGGTCGGCCGCGGCGCGACGCCGACGTCTCATTGCCGTTCGGCGGTGTGCCGGTGGGCGTCAAGGAGCTCGACCACGTGGAGGGCTGGCCGGACACCCGACGCCAGCGTCGTGTTCGCCGATGAACGATCGACCTTCACGTCCACCCTCGTGAGCCGCCTGGTCGAGCCCGGAGGTGCCGTGCTGGCCGGTCAGACGACGGCCAGCGAGTTCGGCGGCGTCAACCTCACCCGCACGGTCCTCCACGGCGCCACGAGCAACCCGTGGGATCTCTCGCGGACGCCGGGCGGGTCGTCGGGCGGGAGCGCCGCCGCCGTCGCCGGCGGGCTGGTCCCGCTGGCCACCGGCGGTGACGGCGGCGGCTCGATCCGCATCCCCGCCGGCTTCACCGGTCTGGTCGGCCTGAAGGCCACCTACGGCCGGATCCCGCGGGGCCCGCAACTCGAGATCGGGAACTACACGACCACGACCGGAGGGCTGACGCGGTCGGTGAGGGACACCGCCCGGCTGTTCGACGTCGCCAACGGGCACGACGCCAGGGATCCCTTCAGCCTCCCACGCGTCGAGGGCTGGGAAGCCGGGCTCGGCACGCTGGCCGAGGACCTCCGAGGACGGCGCGTGGCCGTCGTGGCGGACTGGGGCGGCGCCGTCGTCTCGCCCGCCATGTGGGAGCAGCTCGAGGAAGCAGCCGACCACGTGATCGCCGCCGCCGGGCTGGTGCGCGTCGACGGGGTCGACACGTCGCTGCCGCGCATGGGCGCGGCGTGGTCGATCAGCGGCACCGTCAGCCTGCTGAACGAGCTCGGGGAGCGGTGGCCGGGCTGCGCCGCCGACCTCACCCCGGAGATGCGCTACGCCGTCGAACAGACGCAGGGGTTGTACGGCACCGAGGCGCGCGGGCGCATCGAGGCGCGGCGAACTGCGCTCAACGAGGCGATGGCCCGCATCTTCGAGCAGGTGGACCTCGTGATGGCCGCCTCCAATCCCGACGTCGCGTTCGCCGCCCAGGGCCCACTCCCTTCGTCGTTCGGCGGGATCGAGGAAGGGGCGCGGAACAACGGACGCCTGACGTTCCCCGCCAACCTCCACGGGTGCCCGGCCATCTCGATCCCGGCGGGGTCGCTGGACGGGCTACCCATCGGCCTCCAGGTGATCGGCCCCCACTTCACGGAGCCGCTGCTCCTCGAGGTGGCCCTCGTCATGGAGCGCACCCGCCCCTGGCCGCTCGTCGCACCGGGAGCACCCTGCTGACGCCCACCATTTACAGAAGCTCATACTTCGTTTAATGTGAGCGGGTGCTGACCATGCGCCAGGCCTCCTCGCAGCGGGCGCTGGCGGCCGGCCTCATCATGGCCGTCACGCTCAACGCCTTCGAGGCGGTCGCGGTCGTGACCGCCATGCCGGCCATCTCGGAGGAACTCGACGGCGACCGGCTCTACGGCGCCGCCTTCAGCGCCTACATGCTGGCCAGCCTGGTGGCGCTGGTGGTCAGCGGTGAGCAGGCCGACCGCCGCGGCCCGGCCGTTCCGTTCCTGAGCGCAGTCGGGATCTTCTCGACCGGCCTGGTGGTGGCCGGCCTCGCGCCCTCGATGGGCGTCGTGCTGGCCGGACGTGTGCTGCAGGGCGCGGGGGCAGGCGCCCTGGCCAGCGTGGCCTACGTGGGCATCGGGCGAGCCTGGCCGACGGACCAGCAACCCCGGCTGTTCGCGCTCCTCTCCACCGCGTGGGTCGTGCCGAGCCTGGTGGCGCCACTGGCGGCCGGATGGATCACCGAAGAGCTGGGCTGGCGCTGGGTCTTCCTCGGCCTGCTCCCGCTGGTGCCGGTGCTCCTGCTGCTGGCCGCCCGGCCGCTCATCGCCCTCGGCCCGCCGTCCCCGTCCGAGCGACGGGTGTCACCCGGGGTCGGAAGCGGCGGTGGCGAATCGACGCCCGAGGCCCGCTGGCCCTTCGCCGTGCGGTTGGCCATCGGGAGCGCGCTCGTGCTCGCCGCCCTCCAGTCGGGCTCGCTGCTGGCTGCCGCCGCCTTCCTGGTCCCCGGCATCGCGCTGGCCGGGCCGGCGCTGGTGCGCCTGCTCCCGGACGGGACGCTGCAGGCGCGGCCCGGCATCCCCGCGGCCGTCGCCGCCAGGTTGTGCGTGAACATCGCCTTCTTCGGCTGCGACACCTTCGTCCCTCTCGCCGCCACCCGACTCCACGGCGCCTCGACCCTCGTCGCCGGCTCAGTGATCATCGGCGGCTCACTGGTCTGGACGGTGGGCGCCATCTTCTCCGCCCGCGTCGGCTGGCCCGCAGCCCGCGCGGCGCGGCTGGGCTTCGTCGCCCTGGCCGCCGGGACGGCGGGCACGATCCTGGTGACGGTGGCCGCGATCCCCCTGTGGGTCACGTTCCTCACCTGTGCGCTCTCGGGCTTCGGCATCGGCGTGGTGTTCAACACGACGTCCGTGGCCGCCATGGGCCAGGCGCCGAAGGGGCGGGAGGGGCTGGTGGGCAGCCAGCTCGGTGTGGCCGACGCGCTCGGCTTCGCGACCATCGGTGCCATCGGGGGCGGCCTGGTCGGGGCGGCCGACCGCGGGGTCATCGACCTCGGACCGGCCCTCGCGCTCGTGTTCCTGCTGGCGTCGGCCATCGCCCTCCTCGGCGCCGGCCTCGCGCCCCGGGTCCGGGCCGCCACCACCTGAGGCCGTGGCAGGCTGTCCCGCCATGCCGGGACCACTGCAGGGCGTACGAGTGCTGGACCTGTCGGTCATGATCTCCGGCCCGCTGGCCACGATGATCCTGGCCGACCAAGGGGCCGAGGTGATCAAGGTCGAGTCGCCGGGGCTCGGCGACATCATGCGCTTCCTCGGGACCAGCCGGGGCGGGATGACCGGCATCTTCGCCAACAACAACCGGGGCAAGCGCTCGTTGGTCCTCGACCTCAAGCAACCGGCGGGCGTCGACGTGCTCACCCGTCTCGTGGCCGACGAGCGACGTGTTCATCCAGAACTTCCGGCCCGGGGCGATGGAACGCCTCGGCCTCGGCTACGAGGCCATGGCCGCCGTCAACCCTCGCCTCGTCTACGTGTCGATCTCGGGCTACGGCCAGACGGGGCCCAACAGCCACCGCCGCGTCTACGACAACGTCATCCAGGCCGCGTCGGGCTTCGCGTCGATCCAGGCCGACACCGCGACCGGCGTGCCCTCACTCCTGCGCACGTTGGTGTGCGACAAGGTCACGGCCTGGACCACGGCGCAGGCCATCACGGCGGCGCTGCTGGCACGGGAGCGGGGATCGGCCCAGGGGCAGCAGATCGAGGTCGCCATGCTGGACTCCTCGATCGCGTTCCTGTGGCCCGACGCCGCCATGGACAAGGCACTGCTGGCCGATGACGCGCACCGGGCGCCCACCATCGCCCAGAACTACGCCGTCGTCCCCCTGGCCGACGGGTACTGCTCGGGCTCCGCCGTCACCGACGCCGAGTTCAAGGGCTGGTGCACCGCGCTCGGCCACCCCGAGGTGGCCGACGATCCCCGCTTCGCGACCGTGGTCGACCGCCTCACCAACGCCACCGAGATGGTCGAGCTGCTCAAGGGCTACGCCGTCGAGACGAGCGTGGAGGACTTCCTGCGCCTGGCCGCGGAGCACGACGTGCCCGCCTCGGCCATCAACTCCATGGACACGCTCCCGGAGGATCCGCAGGTCCTTCACAACGAGGTGTTCATCGAGCGCGAGCACCCGGTGGCCGGGCCGATGCGGGAGCCCCGTCCGGCGGCCCGCTTCTCGGCCACGTCGCAGGAGGCGGGCACGCCCGCGCCGACCTACGGCGAGCACAGCGACGAGATCGTCACCGCGCTCGGGCTCGACGCAGCCGAGCTCCGGACCGCCGGCGTCATCGCCTGAGCAGATACGGCGCCGGTCCGACTGAGCGGCCTGACGGATCGGCGTCCGTCTCGTGACCCGTGCGTAGCATCCCGGCCGGTGAGCCATGCCGCCGGGGTGCTGATCGTGGGCGTGTACGGCACGGGCAAGACGTCGGTGTGCGAGGAGATCGCCCACCTCCTGGAGGCCGCGGGCAAGCCCTACGGCGCCATCGATCTCGACTGGCTGGGTTGGTACGCCACCACGGCGGACCAGTCCCATGACGACGAGTGGCTGGACCCGGTCGCCCTCTCGAACCTGTCGACCATGGTCCGCAACTACCTCACCGCCGGGGTCGAGCAGTTCGTCCTCGCCGGGTCCGTGTGGTCCGGGCCGGAGCTGAACGCCATCCGGGCCGTGCTGCCCTTCACCCTTCGCGTCGTGCAACTCACACTCCCGTTCGAGGAGATCCAACGGCGACTCTCCACCGCTGTGACGGCCGGGCGCGCCGAAGACCTGCACGAGGCGGCGCGCCAGAGCGGCGGCCTCGACTCCCAGCGGGACGATGCCGTCGTCCCCGAACTCCTCGTGCCCAACGACCGGCCGATCGGCGCGGTGGTCGGCGAGATCATCGACTGGCTCGGCTGGCGCTGAGTCAGCCTCAGCCGGGCTGGGCCGGTCCGTCCGGAAGGTCGAGCGCCTCCAGGCGTTCGGGGTCGGCAAGGATGTCGATCTCGACGATCCTCCCGTCCCGGACCGTGAACGCCATGACCGACAGCGGGCCCCCATCGGTCACCACGAGCACACCGGCGGCGCCGTTCACGAGCACAGGCCGCACGGCCGCCGACGGCATCGCGAACGTGATCGCCCGGCTGGCCACGGCCACCGCCCCCTCGACGAACACGGTCGCGGCCACCCTGACCCGCCCGCCGTCCGAGCGCAGCACCACGTTCGGGTCGAGCACCGACACCAACGCGTCCAGATCGCCACCTCTGGCGGCCGCGAAGAACGCGTCGACCACCTCGCGCTGGCGGGGCAGATCGGCGTCCGGGATGCTCGCCGGGACCTGCACCCGCCGGCGAGCACGGCTGGCCAGCTGTCGCGTGGCGGGCACGGAACGGCCCACGACGGGGGCGATCTCCTCGAAGGACACGCCGAACATGTCGTGCAGCACGAACGCCACCCGCTCCGGCGGGGTGAGTGCATCGAGCACGATCAGGAGGGCGAGGCCGACGGAGTCCGCGAGCACCGCCTCCCGCTCGGGATCGGCCTGGTCGTCGCCGATGACGACGGGATCGGGCACATGTGCTCCCGCCAGCTCCTCGGGACGCGATCGGCGTGAGCGGAGCACGTTCAAGGCAGACGCGCCCGATCACCGTCGTCAGCCACCCGCCCAGGTTCTCGATCTCGCCGGTGTCGACACGGCCAGCCGCAACCAGGTCTCCTGCACGGCATCGTCGGCGGCGTTGAACGAGCCCAGCATCCGGTAGGCCACACCGCGCAGGCGGGCGCGATGTTCCTCGAACCGTTCGGCCAGCAGGTCGTCGTCATCCATCGGTCACGTTTCCTCGTTCGGCCGTGTCATAGCAGTGACCAACCACGAGAGGAGACCCAACATGTCCGCAACGATGAAGATCGCCGTCGCCGGAGCCACCGGGCGGGTCGGCCGCCACCTGGTCGACGCGCTCCGGGCCCGCGGCTGCGAGATCGTCGCCATCGCCCGCTCAACCGGCGTGGACGTCATCACAGGCGAGGGATTGGCCGAAGCCCTCGACGGGGTGGACGTCATCGTCGACGCCGCCACCGGTCCGTCACCGGACAAGGAGACCGCCACGACCTTCTTCACGACCGCCGCCCGCAACCTGCACGAGGCCGGTCACCGCGCTGGCGTGCGGCGGATGGTGGTGGTCTCGATCATCGGCGTCGACCGCTTCACCGCGGGCTACAACGCGGCCAAGCTCGCCCACGAGCAGGCCGCCCTGGCCGGGCCGGTCCCCGTCAGGATCGTCCGCTCGGCGCAGTTCCACGAGCTGGTCCCGATGCTCATCGAGTGGGGACGGCAGGGCGACGTGAGCTACGTGCAGGAGATGCGGACCCAACTCGTGGCGGCCAGCGCGGTCGCCGAGGTGCTGGCCGGCCTGGCCACGGCCGACGATGCGGTCTGGGCGGCGCCGTCCACCCAGGCACCGATCCTGGAGGTCGCCGGGCCTCGGGAGGAGAGCATGGTCGCCATGGCCACGTTGCTCGCCGGCCGGTGGGGCGATCCGCTGAAGATCGAGGGAGTCGACAATCCAGCCGACCCCGACCACGAGCTGTACACGACCGACGTGCTGCTGCCCGGTCCCAGCGCCACCCTGGCCGGGCCGACCTTCGAGGAGTGGCTCGACAGCCAGCGCTGACGCGTCAGCGGGCGCCAGGCAGAACCTGCTCGACCGAGAGGACGGGGGCGAACACGTCGCCCCCGTCGTCCACCCGCTCGAGCACCTCGTTCCACAGGAAGCGGAGGTCGGTGGCTCCGTCGGCCGCCGCTTCGACCTCGTCCCACGTGACCGGGGTCGAGACCGTCGGGTGCGGGCGGGCCCGCATCGAGTACGGGGCGATGGTCGTCTTGTGACGGACGTTCTGGCTCCAGTCGACGAACACCTTCCCCTTCCGGTCCGCCTTGGTCATCGACGTGAGCACGTTGGCCGGGTCCTGCTTCTCGAGGAGCTGCCCGACGGCCAGGGCGAACGACGCCGCGGCGTCGTGGGTGCACGGTGTGTTGACAGGCACGTAGAGCTGGAGGCCCTTCGAGCCGCTGGACTTCGGCCATGCTTCGAGCTCGACGGCGGCGAGGACGTCCCGGATGGCCAGCGCCGTCCGGGCGCACTCCCGGATGGCGGCCGGGGGGCCCGGGTCGAGATCGAACACGACCATGCGCGGGGTCTCGAGATCCTCGGCCAGCGCCATGGGCGCGTGGAGCTCGAGCGCCGCCATGTTGGCCGCCCAGACCGAGCGCGGCGGGCTCCTCGATCACGCAGTACTCGATGGTCCCGTTGTGGTCCCCCGGGCCCGGCGCCGTCGGCAACCACTCCGGCCGGTGCTTGGCGCACCGCTTCTCGAAGAAGCCCTTGTCCTCGACCCCGTTGGGGAACCGGTTGAACGTCGAGCGCGCGACCGGCGAGGTGCGGCAACATCACCGGGGCGATGCGGGCGTAGTACTCGATCACCTCGCCCTTCGTGGTCCCCGTCGCCGGGTAGAGCACCTTGTCCAGGTTGCTGAGGGACAACTCGCGGCCGCCGACCATGACGACCTGCCGCGGGGCGGCCACGGGCCGGGCGGCCTAGGCGGACTTGCGGGTCCGGGCGCGAGCCGTCTTCTTGGGCGCCGGGGCCTCCTCGGCCTCGTCCGCCTCCGCATCGGGAACGGCCTTGACGGTGGCGGGATGGCGCCCGCGTGCGTCCTTGGCCGCCTTCACGCTGGCTTCGAGCGCGGCCATGAGATCGATCACCTGCGGCGCGGCCGCGGCCGGCTCGGGAGCCTCGAAGGCCTCACCCGCCGCCTTCTTGGCGATGAGCTCCAACACCTGCTCCCGGTAGCTGTCGGCGAAGCGGTCGGGCTCGAAGTCGCCGGCCAGGGACTCCACGAGCTGTTCGGCCATGGCCAGCTCCTTGGAGCTGATCTTGACGTCCTCGAGGTCGGCCAGCTCGTCGATGGAGGCGGGGTCGACCACCTCGTCGGCGAAGGCCATCGTGGACAGCATGAGCCGGCCGTCGACCGGTCGCAGCGCGGCGACGTACTGCTTGCTGCGCATGACGAACGTGCCCACCGCCACCTTGCCGGCGTCCTCCATGGCCTTGGTCAGGAGCATGTAGGGCTTGGCGGCGCTGTCCGGAGCGACGATGTACGGCGTGTCGAAGAACACCGGGTCGATGTCGGCCAGGTCGACGAACTCCTCGAGGTCGATGGCCTTGGTGGCCACCGGGATGAACGGCTCCAGCTCGTCCGGGTCGACCACGACGTAGCGACCCTTCGAGATCTCGAAGCCCTTCACGATGTGCTCGTCGGGCACGTCCTCGCCCGTCTCCGCCGAAACCTTCTTCATGCGGATGCGGCTCATCGAACGATCGTCGAGCTGGTTGAAGGACACGTTCTTCCTGCTGACGGCGTGAAACAGCTTGACCGGGATCGTGACCAGCCCGAAGCTGATCGTCCCGCTCCAGACCGGACGCGGCATGGCACCATTCTTCCTCAGTTCGTGCGCTCGTGAAACCCGGGGCGCCCCGACGGACCGCTCAGGCCAGCACGGCGCGGGCCACCAGATCGGTCCCGAAGGCGGTGAGGATGGCCAGGTAGAGCAGGCCGGTCGCCGCCATGACGGCCGAGTAGGCCCGCTCCCGCAGCGCGGCCCGGGTCACGAACAGCAGCACGAGCGTCGTGACCGCACAGGCGACCCAGAACCAGCCCAGCACCCCGTCCCACCCGTCGTCGATCGAGCCGTCGAGCACCTGGATCATCCCGGGGCGCACGAGGAGCAGCCCGACCTCGATGGGCCACACGATCATCGTGGCCCGCACCAGCTCGTTGAGGAGCCGGCGGGGCAGGCCCGGCTGCACCAGGTACCAGTGGCCGAGGAGCATGGCGTCGGTGATGGCGCCCAGGAACGCCGCCCCGGCCAGCACCCGGGCCACGGACAACCAGGTGCTGCCGCCGGCGTCCACACCGGCCGCCACGAGCCCGATGGCGCCGATCGCCGGGGCCACGAGGTCGAGGGCCGGCGGGAACTCCGGTCCCGCCGCGACCGGATCGGCGTCGGCCGGCGTCATCACGGCGGCGACCGCCCCGGCGGTCCGTTCGATGCCCGTCATGGCCGCCACACGGGCGCTGCGGCGGTCGTGCTCGGCGCGTTGACCGGACACACCCGCTCGCCGGCGAACCCAGGAGACCACGAGCGCGACGAAGGCCGCGACGATGACGCCGGCCGTCGCCGCCTCCCGCACGGGGACGGGGCCGAAGGCCAGTCCGCAGGCCAGCGCACCGGCCGCCACCACGATGAACGTGCCTCGCAGCAACCAGCCGTAGCCGAGGCCGACCTCGCGATGGCGAGTCGTGACCCAGGTGAAGAGGAGACCCCCGGTCGCCCATTGCAGCAGGACGGTGGCGGCGTCCAGGCTGATCACGGGCGCCGAGGTTAGGTGCGGGCCCGGCGGGCCTCCTAGGTCTGCGCCCGGCGGGCCTCCTAGGTCTGCGCCCGGCGGGCGACCCAGGCCCAGGCCCATCTACGCTGCGCCCGTGCGGGCTCACCGATGACCAGCGGCCACCGCGGCGCGTCCGGCGTCCTCGGTCTGGTCGTCATGGCCGCCCTCGTCGTCGGATCGTGCGGCGTGGGCGAGCGGCCGACCCTGGTGGAAGCGGGCGCGGTCGGCGGCGAGCCCGGCGCGCCGACCGGGAACGCGGCGGCCGACGACGTCCTCGGGCTCCTGGAGGGAGACCTGCCGGGAGAGGTCACCGCCAACTACTCCATCACGACCAAGCTCGGTGGCACGACGCGTCCCGCTCGCGTCGTCCGCTCGGGCGATCGGCTGTCCATCACCATCGGCGACATCCGCTTCCTCGACGACGGCAATCTGCAGACCTGCGACCTGACCACCGGCTCGTGTGAGGAAGGTGTGCAGGAGGCCAGGGTGAGCGACACCGCCGTGACCTCGCAGTTCTACGCCTCGGCGCCGGCCCGCGTGCTGCGGGTGGCACTGGCCCGGGCCACGGGCGAGCCCGTGGGCTCGAACGAGACCGTCGCCGAGCACCCGGCGACCTGCGTGGCCGTTCCGTCAGGCCAGGGCGACGAGCGGACCTGTGCCACGCCCGAGGGGCTGGTCGCGCTGTGGGACACGGCCGCGGTCACGGTGCAGCTGGAGGATCTCGCGGCGACCGCGGACGACGCCGACTTCTCCACCTCCCGCTGACACGCCGCACCCACCGGCGTCACTTCTGCCGCACCGGCCGTTGTCACCTCTACCGCACCCACCGGCGTCACTTCTGCCGCACAAATCGCGAGAAGTGACCGCGCGTGGGTCACCAGGCGCGATTTGTGCGGGGAAGGTGACACACCCGCGCCTGACGGCGCGCTCGTGTCGTGGGCGCTACAGGAACTGGCCCACCGTGTAGATGATCAGCCCGGCCAGGCCACCGACGACGGTGCCGTTGATGCGGATGAACTGCAGATCCCGGCCGACCTGGAGCTCGATGCGGCGGCTGGCCTCGGCGCCGTCCCAGCGGGCGACCGTGGTGGCGATGAGGTCGGCGATCTCGTGGCCGTACTCGTCGGCCAGGTAGGTGATGACCCGCTCCACCCAGCCGTCCACCTTCGCCTGCAGCGCCGGGTCCTCCTGCAGCGCGCGCCCAGCCCGCACGAGTCCCGCATCCAGGCGCCGGCGCAGGTCCGAGTCGGGATCGTCGGCCACCGCCAGGATCGACTCCTTCGTCGTCCGCCACAGCGAGTCGAGCCATGCCTGCACCTCCGGGTGGCGCAGCAGCTCGTCCTTGAGCTCCTCGCCGCGGGCGATGAGGGCGGGATCGGTGCGCAGCCGGACGGCCAGGTCGGCCATGCGGGCGTCGAGCTGGTGCCGGAGCTCGTGGTCCGGATCGCGGCGGACCTCGGCGATGAAGCCCTGCACCCCGTCGAAGAACTTGCGGAACAGGCGATCGTCGATGGGCTCGGGCACCCACCACGGGGACTGCTGGGCCAGCTTCCGGCGCAGAAGCGTCCGGTTCTCGTCCAGCAGGCCGGAGAGCCCGGACAGGGTGGTGTCGAGCAGCGCCTGGTGGTGCCGGCCGGCGGCCGCCGCCTCCACGACCCTGGCCATCAGCGGCGCGGCCGGTGCCCGGCGCACCCGGTTGATGATCCCGGACTCGAGGGCGCGCTGGATGTCCTCGTCGCCGAGCACCTCGGTGAGGCCCCGGATCATCGCGCCGGCGTTGGCCGAGAGGCGGTGGGCATGCTCGGGCTCGGCCAGCCACACCCCCAGCCGGCGGGCCACCCCCACCGCCCGCAGCCGCTCGGCCAACACCTCCGGGGCCAGGAAGTTCGTCTGGACGAACGTGCCCAGGCCGCGGCCGAGCTGGTCCTTGCGGTTGGGGATGATGGCGGTGTGCGGGATGGGCAACCCGAGCGGGTGGCGGAACAGCGCCGTCACCGCGAACCAGTCGGCCAGCGCCCCGACCATCGCCGCCTCGGCGGTGGCCCGCACGTAGCCCAGCCACGACCAGCGGTCCTCGAGCGTGCGGGTCACGATGAAGACGAGGGTCGCCGCCAGCAGCAGTCCGGTCGCCGCCACCTTCATCCGGACGAGGTTGCGCCGTCGCACCTCGTCCTCGGCGGCCAGCGCCGCCGGCCGCGAGGCCGCGGCGGTCCCGGCGGTTGCTGCGACCACGCCGGATGCGGTCAGACGTCGAGCGCGACCAGCGAGTGGTCGGCGTGGTTGAGGGGCTGCGGCCCGCCCGCGGTCGCGACGACGATGTCCTCCAGGCGCATCCCCCACCGCCCGGGGATGTAGATGCCCGGCTCCACGCTGTAGGCGTGCCCGTCCGCCAGCGTGGCCGTGTTGCCCTCGACCATGTACGGGTCCTCGTGCTCCTCCATGCCGATCCCGTGGCCGGTCCGGTGCACGAAGTACTCGCCGTACCCGGCGTCGCCGATGACGCGTCGGGCCGCCCTGTCCACCTCTTCGCACGGGACGCCGACCGTGCCGGCCGCGACGCCAGCCTGCTGCGCCTCGTGCAGGACGGCGTAGGCGTCGGCGATGTCGCTCGGTGGCGGGCCGAGGTGGACACAGCGGGTGATGTCGCTGCAGTAGCCGTCCATCGTCCCGCCGAAATCGCAGAGGACGATCTCGCCCCGCTCGATCACCCGGGAGCCTGGGTGGTGGTGGGGGCTGGCCGCGTTCTCGCCGGCCGCCACGATGGCGAAGTTCACCTTGTCGTGGCCCTCGGCCAGCAGGCGGGCCGACAGGTCGGCGGACACCTGCGCCTCGGTACGGCCGACGAGGGGGATGGCGCCGCGCTGCAGCTCGGCGGCGACGCGGTCGGCGGCTTGCGCCGCGGCGGCGAGCGCCGCCACCTCCGCCTCGTCCTTGCGCACCCGGAGCGGTCCGACGACCTCGACGGCCCGCCGGAAGGTCGTGGTCGGGAGGAGCGGGAGGAGATCGACGACGAAGCGGGCCCAGGTCTGGTCGCCGACGGCGACGGTCGACGGCGCGCCGGCCAGCTCGGCGACGATGGCCACCGGGTCCTCGGTCTCGCCCCACGGGCGCAGGGTGAAGACCTCGGGTCGCTCGACCACACGAGGGGCTTCGAGGCGGGGCACGATCAGCGTCGCCTCGCCCTCGATGGGCAGGACGAGCATCGTGAGCCGTTCCAGCGGCATGGCGAGGTACCCGGTCAGGTACGGGAGGTCGTGGCCGACGGAGAGGAGCAGGACATCGATCCCCTGCTCGGCCATCAAACCCCGCGCCCGGGCCACGCGATCGAGGAACACACTGCTGTCGATGGAGGCGCTGGCCATGGGCACAGTCTGCCTGCCCCCTTGCCACCCGACAGAATGACACTGTAGAGTGCCATTATCGGGTGCGCCCCGGCGCCCGGTCGTGATCCGCCTCTGCCGGGCAGGGAGGGAGCCGTGCCGTACCGGGACCTCGAGCCGGCCATCGCCCGCATCGGTCATGAGCTGCACGTCGCCGTGCAGCGCGCGCAGGGGCTGCGCGAGCGCGCCGAGCAGCGTCTGGTCGACCTCGTCATCGCCGATCCGCAGGCCCGCGCCCGGCTCTTCCAGCTCGTCGACGCCTACCCCGCGCTGCGCCGGCGCGAGGAGGTGGTGGACCACATCAGCGGCTACCTGGACCACGAGTCGGTGCCCGGGCACCTCCGCCACGCCGTCCGGGCCGCCCGCCGGCTTCCCGGTGGGGATCGGGCCGCGGCCGGCGCGGCCAGGGTCGGCATCGGCCACATGGCGAGCCGCTTCATCGCCGGGACGGACGCGCGCGATGCACGCCCGGTCTTCGAGCAGCTGTGGGACGCGGGCCTGGGCGTGATCGTCGACCTGCTGGGCGAGAAGACGGTGACCGAAGCCGACGCCGATCGGTACGCGGACCGGGTCGCCACGCTGGTCCGAGCCCTCTCGTCGTACGCCGGCCACGGACGCCGCGCCATCGCCATCAAGCCGACGGCACTCGCCCCTCGCCTGCATCCACTGACCGCAGGTGCAGGCCTGGCCGAGGCGCGCGATCGGCTGGCGCCCATCTTGGGTGACGCCGGCGGAGCAGGGCTGCTGGTGTGGTTCGACATGGAGCACTACGAGGTCAAGGACCTGACGCTGGAGCTGTTCCGGTCGATGGTCACCGGTGCCGACCGGCCCGCACCCACTTCGGCGCCGCTGGCCGGCATCGTGATGCAGGCCTACCTCCGCGACAGCGCCGCCGACCTCGACGAGCTCGTCAGCTGGAGCGGCCAGACCGGCCGGCCCTTCGCCGTGCGCCTCGTGAAGGGCGCGTACTGGGATGCCGAGACGGTCACCGCCAGAGCCCACGGCTGGCCGGTCCCCGTCTACGAGCACAAGGGCGACACGGACGCCAACTACGAGCGCTGCACCCGCCGCCTCTTGGAGCACCGCGCCGGACCGTCGCCGACCGTGCACGCCGCCTTCGCCTCGCACAACGTGCGCTCGATCGCCCACGCCATCGCCGTGTCCGACGACCTCGGCCTGCCCCGGACGGAGCTCCGCTTCCAGATGCTGTACGGGATGGAAGGCGGGCTGGCCGGCGCGGTGCGCTCCCTCGGACCCGAGGTCGACGTCTACGCGCCCATCGGCGATCTGGTGCCCGGCATGTCGTACCTGGTGCGCCGGCTCCTCGAGAACTCGTCCAACGAGAGCTTCGTACGCCAGACCACGCGCCACCTCGACGAGGCGAAGCTCCTGGCCGCGCCGGTGCCGTCGCACCCGAACCTGGTGGTGGCGGCGTGACAGCGGGCGGATGCCTTGCCGCCGTACGCACCGGAGCCGGTGCGGCGCTGGCACGACGCGGCCGAACGCAACGCCTTCGCCCGGGCCGTCGAGAAGCAGGCGACCGCCGCTCGCGATCTCGAGGTGCCGGCCGTGGTCGGCGGACGCCGGATCGCCACCGAGGATCGGCTGGTCTCGGTCGACCCGGGCCGCGTCGACCATGTCGTGGCCACGTCGTCCGCCGCCGATCCCACGCTGGCCGATGACGCCGTGGCGTTGGCCGGCCGAGCGGGAGCCGAGTGGGCCCGCCGGCCCGCCGCGGAGCGGGCCGACGTGCTCCTGCGCGCCGCCGCGTGGATGCGGGCCCGCCGGGACGAGCTGGCTGCTCTCATGGTCTTCGAGGCCGGCAAGCCGTGGCCGGAGGCCGATGGCGATGTGTGCGAGGCCATCGACTTCTGCGAGTTCTATGCCCGGGAGGCGCTGCGGCTCGACGGCGGTGGGGCCGTCCAGTCCCCACCGGGCGAGCGCAACGACCTCCGCTACCGGGCCCGCGGTGTGGCGGCCGTGATCGCGCCGTGGAACTTCCCGCTGGCCATCCCCACGGGGATGGTCACCGCGGCACTGGCCGCAGGCAACGCGGTGTGCTTCAAGCCGGCCGAGCAGACCCCGGCCATCGCCTACCGCCTGGTGGAAGCCTTGGAGGCAGCAGGGCTCCCGCCCGGTGTCCTCGCCTTCCTCCCCGGGCGGGGTGAGGTCGTCGGCGCCCATCTCGTCGCGCACCCGGACGTGGCCGTGATCGCCTTCACCGGTTCTCGGCCGGTGGGCCTGTCGATCCTGGCCGCGGCGTCACGGGTCGGGCCGGGACAGCGCCAGCTCAAACGGGTCATCACCGAGCTCGGCGGGAAGAACCCGATCGTCGTCGATGCCGACGCCGATCCGGACGAGGCCGTCCCTGCCATCGCGGCCAGCGCGTTCTCGTTCGCGGGGCAGAAGTGCTCAGCTGCGTCCCGCCTGATCATCCATCGCGACGTCTACGAGCCGATCGTCGAGCGGCTGGTGGCCCACACCGAGCTCCTCGAGCTCGGCCATCCGCAGGACCCCGCCGTCGCCATCGGGCCCGTCATCGATGGCGACGCCCATGCGCGCTTATTGCAAGTGCAACGAACGGCCGCCGCTCGGGGACGGGTGCGTGGGTGGCGTGACGACCCCCCGGACGGCGGCTGGTACGTCGGGCCGATGATCGTCGACGGCATCGCACCCGACGATCCGCTTGCCGTGGACGAGCACTTCGGGCCCGTGCTCCTGGCCTGGGCCGCCGACTCGATCGACGATGCGTTCGCGATGGCCAACGCCTCCGACTACGCGCTGACCGCGGGCCTGTTCAGCCGCTCGCCGGTCGTGTTGGCCCGCGCCGGCGACGTGCTGCGGGCCGGGAACATCTACCTGAACCGCGGCATCACGGGTGCCGTCGTGGGTCGCCAACCCTTCGGCGGGTTCGGACTGTCGGGCATCGGCTCGAAGGCGGGCGGGCCGGACTACCTGCTGCAGTTCTGCGACCCGGTGGCCGTCACCGAGAACACGCTGCGCCAGGGCTTCGCCGCCGACCAGCTCAACGCCTGAGCACGCCGTCGTAGGCTGCGGCCCGATGGTGTCCGGGGCGCCACCACGGTGACCACTGGCACGGCCGGCACCTTCCGCGGCGCGTGGCGACATCGACGGTGGCGGTGGCTGCTGGCCAGCTACGCGGTGTCGATGACGGGCGACTTCCTCTACTTCGTCGCGCTCATCGTCCTGCTGTACGACGCCACGGGATCCGCCGGCTGGGTGGCCGCGTCCGCCGTCGCCCGCATGCTGGCCTACGTCTTCCTCAGCCCGTTCGGCGGGGTGGTGGCCGACCGCTTCGATCGCCTTCGGCTGCTCATCTGGCTGGACGTCGCCCGAGCGGCGTTCATGATCGTGCTGGCGGTGGTGGCGTGGACGGACGCGTCGCCGGCGCTGGCCATCGCGCTCGCCGTCGCCTCCACGGTCGCCACGGTGCCGTACCGGCCGGCCACCGTCGCCGCCACGCCGACGCTCGTGGGCGAGGACGACCTCGCCGCCGCCAACGCGGCCGAGAGCATCGTGGCCCAGATCTCGTACTTCGCAGGGCCGGCCCTGGGCGCGCTGGTCGTGGCGGTCACCGACCCCGGCACGGCGTTCGCGGCCAACGGCCTCACGTTCCTGGTCTCGGCCGCGCTGGTGCTGAAGGCCGGTCCGCTGGGGGGCGGACGGCGGCGGCGCGGCCGCGTGCACGGCGAGGCGGGGAGCGCGCCGGCGGAGGTGGCGGTGCTGGTGGGCTCGGACGGTCCGGAGAGCCTGTGGGGCGGCGTGGCGCAGGGGCTGGCCATCGTCAGGACCGAACCGGGGCTCGTGGCGCTCATCGCCTTCGCCTCCGCCGCGATGTTCCTCTTCGGTTTCGAGGAGGTGGTCCAGGTCCTCGTGGCCGACGACCTGGGCATGGGCGCCAACGGTGTCGGGGTCCTGGCTGCCGCCGTCGGGGTCGGCGGCCTGCTCGTCGCGCCCTTCACCGCCCGGCTGGGCGGAGGCGGCGCCGGCGGCCGCCTCCTGGCCCTGAGCGGCGTGCTCCTCGGTCTGCCGATGATGTCGCTCGCCGTCATCGACAGCGCTGTCCTCGCCTGCGTCGTGCTCGTCGTCGAGGGCGTGGGCGTCATCCTGGCCGAGGTGCTCTTCATCACGCTGCTCCAGCGGTCCTGCCCGGAGCGCTCCCTCGGCACCGTGTACGGCCTGCAGGACTCGGTGACGGCCGGCACGCAGATGGCGGGCTCCATCGCCGCGCCCGTGCTGGTCGCCGGCGTCGGGCTCAGCTGGTCGCTGGCCATCGGAGGCGGCGTCGCCGTGGTCTCGAGCCTGCTGCTGGCGCCCGCGCTCAACCGGCTGGCCGTGCGGGTCGACGGCGACCGGCGGCGGCTGGCCCCGATGGTGCAGCGCCTGCGCCGCTTGGGGATCTTCGGCGACGCCTCGCAGGGCGCGCTGGAGCGCATCGCCCGAGCCGCCCGACCGCTCTCGGTGCCAGGCGGGTCCGTCGTGTTCTGCGAGGGGGACGTGCCCGACGACCTCTACGTGGTGGAGTCCGGCCAGGTCGCCGTCAGCACGACGGCCATGGGCGAGGTGAACCGACTGCACGCCGACGACTGGTTCGGCGAGATCGGCCTGCTGCGACGCGTGCCCCGCACCGCCACCGTCACGACGACGATGGACACCGAGCTCCTGGCCATCCCCGGCACGGTGTTCATGGACGCGCTGGCGGTCGCCGAGGTGCTGCCCGATCCTCTGCGCTCGACGATGACGGTCCGCCTGGCCCAGATCCACCCGATAGCGGTCGAGGTGAGGGGCTCATGACCCCCGCGTCCGCCAGGGCGGCGTGCAGCGCGTCCGTCATCAGGCGCGTGGTGAGGTCGACGATGTCGGCCTCGTCCCGTCCGAAGTCCAGGCGCAACGCCTGGTAGGTGAACAGGCTCTCCAGGAGCCCGAACGCATCGGCCAGCCAGGCTGGCGGAGGCGGAGGGCCCCCGGCCAGCTCCCAGAGGCGGTCGGTGAATCGCTGCACGTAGCTGCGCCGGGCCCGCTGGCGCGCCGCGGCAGCCGCCCCCAGCCCGTTGAGCACCTCCCGGTCGGCGGCCACCTGCCAGTGCGCCTTGCCCATCTGGGCCGCCACCCGGTGGGTCGTCGTCAGCACGCGGCGGATCAACTCGTCCGGGTCGTCGGCCTCCAGGTGCGCGTCGTCGAACACCTCCCGGTCGAGTCGTTGGTACCGCCGCTCGATCGCCGCGGCGATCAGATCCTCCCGGCTGGGGAAGTAGCGGAACAGCGTGCGGCGGCCGATACCGGCCGCCTCGGCGATCTCGTCCATCGTGGCCGTGACCCCGACTTCGGCCAGCACCACCTCGGCCGCGTCGAGCACCCGCTCGCGCCGGGCCGCGATCACCGGCGAGCGGGCCTCGGTCACGCCGTCATGCTACGAACCGTCCAGCCCGCCGCCCGGTCTCACCGCCGGTCTCACCGCCGTCGTTCATGGCGCCGAATGTGGCGGGATACGCCCGGAATGACGCCATGAACGGGCAGAGGGCGGGGGCGGCGGCCAGCGGAAGGCGGGGCGGGGTTCAGTGGAGGGCGACGGTGGTGATGCCGACGGCGCCCGCGGCCTGCTTGGCGTGGTAGCTCGAGCGGGTGAGCGGGCTGGCTTCGACATGGCCGAGCCCGAGCGCTTCGCCCGCCGCCTTCAGGGCCGTGAACTCCTCGGGCCGGACCCAGCGGGCGACAGGCAGGTGGTTGGTCGTCGGCCGCAGGTACTGGCCGAGCGTCACGATGTCGACCCCGATGCCGGCCAGGTCGGCGAGCGCGCCGCGCACCTCGTCCTCGGTCTCGCCCATGCCGAGGATCAACCCGGACTTGGTGGTCAGACCGGCCGCCTTGGCCCGGGCGAGCACGCCGAGGCTGCGGGCGTACCCGGCTGACGGACGCACCGCCCGCTGGAGGCGGGCCACGGTCTCGAGGTTGTGGTTGAGCACATCGGGGCGCACCTCGAACAGCACGTCGAGCGCCGACGGCGTCGCCCTTGGCGTCGCTGATCAGCGTCTCCACGATCGCCTGCGGGCGCCGGCGGCGGATGGCGAGCACGGTCTCGGCCACGAGACCGAGACCTCCGTCGGCCAGGTCGTCCCGGGCCACCATCGTCAGCACCGCGTGATCGAGCGCCAGGCGGTCGACTGCCTCGGCCACCCGCTCCGGCTCCGTCTCGTCGACCGCTCCGCGGCTTCCGGGTGTCGACGAGGCAGAACCCGCACGCCCGCGTGCAGCGCTCGCCGAGCACCATGAACGTCGCCGTGCCGTCGGCCCAGCAGTCGGAGAGGTTCGGGACAGCCCGCCTCCTCGCACACGGTGACGAGGCCGAGCTCCCGCACAGAGCGCTTCAGCGCCAACACCTCGGGCCCGTGGTGCACCTTGGGCCGCAACCAGTCCGGTTTGCGGGTGGAGATCTGGAGCCCACCGACGACGCCGGCCTGCTCCAGGCGACCCTGCAGGTGCTGGGATGCGTCCCGCACGACGGTGCCCGCCCCCTGGCCTCGCGAGAACGCCGACAGGTCGCTCGGCCGGTGCCGCCAGGCCACGTCCTGGCGCTCCGTCACCCCGCCACCCCACGCGTCGGCCGCCCTCGCCGACACGGCGTCGACCACGTCTCGCATGGTGACGGGCAGGCCCTCGGCCTCCAGCGACGTCACCGCCTTGCCCACGATGCCGCACGGGATGATGTGGCCGAACATCGACAGGTCCGTGGTGACGTTGAGGGCGAAGCCGTGCATGGTCCGCCCTCGGCTGAGACGGACCCCGACCGCCGCCACCTTGCGCGGATGGTCGCCATCGGGATCGAGCCACACGCCGGGGAACCCGCGCAGGCGACCGGCACCGGGCAGGCCGAGATCGGCGAGGGCGTCGATGAGCACCTGCTCGACCGTCTGCACGTAGGCCACGGTGTCGGCCAGACCACCGCCGGAACCCCGCTTGGGCGGCAGGCTCAGGACGGGGTAGCCCACGAGCTGCCCCGGCCCGTGATAGGTGACGTCGCCACCGCGGTCGGTCCGCACGAGCTCGGCGCCGACGTCGGCGGGGTCGGCCAGCACGTTGTCCGTCGACGCCCGCACCCCGAGCGTGTAGACGGGCGGGTGCTCCAGCAGCAGCAGGTGCTGCTCCCGACCGTGCTCGAACAGGCCCCGCTGCAGCGCCAGCGCCTCGTCGTAGGGCACCCGCCCCAGCCAGCGGACGCGCAACGGCCCGGCTAGGTCAAGGCTGCGTTGCCGCACGGCGGTCAGAGCTCGGCGCTCCAGTCCCGGGTCTCGAGGGTCGTCTTGACCTCGTGCAGGAAGTTCGCCGCGTACGCGCCGTCGAAGGCGCGGTGGTCCCAGCTCATGGCCAGGTTCCCCACGGGATGGATGGCGATGCCCTCGCCACCGTCGGCCAGATCCACGACCACGGGCCTGCGGATGATGGCGTCCGTCGAGACGATGGCCACCTGGGGCTGGTTGATGATCGGTGCCGTGAGGACCGAGCCCGCGGAGCCGTTGTTGGACACGGTGAACGTGCCCCCCTGGATCTCGTCCGGGCTCAGCTTCCGGGACTTGGCCCGACCGGCCAGGTCGCTGATCTCGCGGGCGATGGCCCGCAGGCGCTTGGTCTCCGCGTCACGGACCAGGGGGACCAGGAGGCCCTGGTAGTCGAGGTCGACGGCGATGCCGAGGTCGATGTACCGGTGGACGATCAGCTCCTTCTCCCCGACGCTGGCGTTGAGGTGGGGGAACTGGGCGAGGGCGTCGACGAGGGCCCGGCAGATGAAGGGCAGGTAGGTGAGGCTGAAGCCCTCGCTCGCCTTCCACTCGGACTTCACGGCCGACCGGGTGCGGTCGACGTTGGCGAAGTCGACCTCCACCACGCTGAAGGCGTGGGGCGTGACGGCCTTCGACATGATCATGTGATCGCCGGTCAGCTTGCGGATCTTCGACAGGCGGACCGACTCGTCGCGGGAGGCCGCCTGCGCGGCCGGTGCGGCAGCCGCCGCTGGCGCAGGAGCCTGGGCAGCGGGAGCGGGGGCCGCCGGAGCCGCGGCGGCAGGCGGGGCCGCGGCAGCAGCCGCGGGCGGCGGTGCCGCCTGGGCCGGCGGCGGAGCAGCCTGGGCGGCCGGAGCAGCTTGTGGCGCCGGCGCGGCCGCCCCTCCGCCCCGCTCGATGTGGGCGAGCACGTCCTCGCGGGTGATGCGGCCGCCGGTACCGGTACCGGTGATGGCGCCGGGATCGAGGCCGTACTCGTTGACCAGGCGCCGTACCACCGGCGAGAGCAGGCGGTTGTCGGACGCACCGTCCGTGGCCTGGGGGACCGGCGGCATGGGCTCGGGCGCCGGCACGGGCCCTGGCGTGGGTGGGGCCGGCGGTGGTGCCGGCGGCTCGGGAGTTGGACCGGGCGGCGCGGGGGCCGGGCCGGGCTGGGGCTGCGGAACGGGCTCCGGCGCCGGGATCGGCTCGGGCTGCGGAACGGGCTCCGGAGCGGGCGCCGGCGGCTCGGGCTGCGGAGCGGGAGCAGGTTGCGGCGCAGGCTGGGGCTCCGGCGTGGGGACGGAGGCTGCTTCCGCCGGCGCCTCGGCGGTGCCGGTCGCGGCATCGGCGGCACCGGCGCCGTCCGCGGCGGCGTCCGCAGCACCATCGCCCACGACGGCGATCACCGAACCGACGGACACGGTGTCGCCCTCGTTGACCCGGATCTCGAGCACGGTGCCGGCGATGGGCGACGGCACTTCCGTGTCGACCTTGTCCGTCGACACCTCGAAGAGCGGCTCGTCGAGCGCGACGGAGTCGCCCACGGCCTTGAACCATTTGGTGATGGTGCCCTCGGTGACCGTCTCACCGAGTTGGGGCAGGGTCACGTCGGCCATCAGACGTTCAGGCTCCTTCCAGTGAGCGAGAGCATCGTCTCGCCGAACAGCTCCGAGAGGCTCGGATGGGGCTGGAGGTACTCCGCCACCTCGGCCACCGTCGCCTCCCAGTTCACGGCCAGGTAGCCCTGGCCGAGTTGCTCGGTCACCCACGGCCCGACCATGTGGACTCCCAACACCTGACCGGCCGTACCTTCGGGCGTCTTCTTGGCGATCACCTTCACGAGCCCCTCGGTGTCACCGATGATCTTGGCCCGGCTGTTGGCCCGGAACTGGTGCTTGCCGACGACCACGTCGAGGCCGGCCGCCGCCGCCGACTCCTCCGAGTGACCGGCCCAGGCCACCTCCGGGAAGCAGTAGATGGCCCAGGGCACCCGGTCGTACATGACGGGCACCGGGCTCTCGCCGAGCATGTCCTTCACCGCCACGATGGCCTCGGCGTAGCCGACGTGGGCCAGCTGGGGGCCGTCGATCAGGTCGCCGAGTGCGTAGACACCGGGCTCGGCCGTCCGGCAGTACTCGTCGACCACCACGAAGCCCCGCTGGTCGACCACGACCGCTGTCCCGGTCAGGCCGAGCTCGTCGGCGTAAGGCCGGCGCCCGACGGACACCACGACGGCGTCGACCTCGAGGTTCTCGCCCTCGCCGAAGTGGACGGTCGTCCCGCCCTCGTCGTTCGGCGTGTGGCCGTTGACCATCACCCCCGTCTTGATCTCGATCCCCCGCTTCTTGAACGCCCGCACCACCACGTTGGCGACGTCGTTGTCGAGCCCGGGCAGGATCTTGGGCAGACCTTCGAGGATCGTCACCTTCGACCCGAGGTCGGAGAACGCGGAGGCGAACTCGCAGCCGATGGCACCGCCGCCGATGACAGCCATGCGAGGGGGGATGCGGTCGAGCATCAGGACCTCGTCCGAGGTCATGATCGGACCGCCCACCTCGAAGCCGGGGATCAGTCGTGGCGCCGAGCCCGACGCCAGGATCACATGGCGGGCCTGCACCGTGGTGGTCGAGCCGTCCGCCCCTTTCACGGAGACCGTGCGCTCCGGTCCGAGCGATCCGGTGCCCTCGTAGGAGGTGATCTTGCGACTGCGGATCAGACCGGAGAGGCCTTTCCACACCCCTTCGACGATCGTCTGCTTGCGAGCCTGGCTGACGGCGAAGTCGACGGGCGGTGAACCGGCGTCGATGCCGAAGTCCTTGGCGTGGGCGACATGGCGGTTGACGGCGGCCGTCTCCAGGAAGGCCTTGGCCGGGATGCACCCGCGGTGCAGGCACGTGCCGCCCACCTTCCCCTTCTCGACCAGCGCCACCGACAACCCCGCGGACGCCCCGTACAGCGCGGCGGCGTACCCGCCGGGGCCTCCGCCGATGATCACGAGATCCAGCTGCTCGGCCGTGGGGATCACCTCGTTCGGTGTGGTGTGGATGGACCGGCGGTCAGGGTAGCGCCGCCGCACGACGGCCCGTTCTGGTCAGGTGACCTCGGGATCCAGGCGCCACAACGCCTGGTCCCCGTCGAGGCTGAACCCGATCGTCGCCGTGCCGCTGCCCCCGGGGAAGTCGACCTCGCACCTCGTGGTCTCGGCTCCCACGGGTATCGACGCGGGGCAGGCCGACGTCGCGTCGCCAGGGTCAACCGGTCGCTCGAGGTCGCCCCCGACGAGCAGGGTGAAACCGGAGCGCGGGACGGTGGTCGGTTCTCGCTCGGGCACAGCCAGACGGAAGGCGACGGTGACGGTGGTCCGGGAGGGGTCCCTCTCGCTGGCTTCGATGACGACCGCCACGCTGCCGACGGTGGCAGGCTCTCCCTCGGCCAGCACCTCCACCGTGCGGTCGTCCGTGTCCGAGATGCGGAAGAGCTGGATGCCCCCGGCGACCAGGATGGCCAGGCCGCACAGGAGGGCGACGACGATCAGCTTGCGGGTGCTCACGGCGTGGCGAGGATACGGAACGGCGCCCGGCACCGCCGACCCCATGACCGTAGAGTCCGAGCGTGGTCCGTCGACTCGCTGCCGTGCTGGCGGTGGCCGTCCTCGCCGGCTGCGGCGGCGCCGCGGACAGGGGATCGTCGACGGACGCCTCGATCGGAGCACAGGGCGCCGGGCCCGAAGTGCTGCGCTTCAGCGCGCCGATCGTCGGGGGTGGGCAGTTCGACGCATCGACCCTGGCCGGCCGACCCGCGGCGTTCTGGTTCTGGGCTCCCACTTGAAGCACGTGCAACCGTGAAGCCCCCTCGGTCGAGGAGGCCAACGTCGCTCACGGCGAGAAGGTCGACATCATCGGGGTCTCCTGGTACGGCAGCGACGGGTCCATGCAGGACTTCGAGGATCGGCACGGTCTCACGTTCCCATCGCTTCGCGACAGCGACGGCTCGCTGTTCGCCCACTTCGGCGTCACCAACCAGCCGGCCTGGGTCTTCGTGTCGGCCGACGGTACGGCGGACGTCGTCCCGGGCGCCCTCGCCGAAGACGAGCTCGCGGAGCGGTTGCAGGCCCTCGCAGCAGCCTGACCGAGCGCCTGGCAGACTCGTCGTCGATGGGACTGCGTGACATCGGCAAGCGGCTCAAGGCCTCGGTGGAGGAGCTGGACAACGCCCGGCTGCAGGGACGGTTCGTCGGCAAGGAGCTGACGCCCATCGAGGAGCTCCCGTTGCGCACGCCGATCCGCGTGGGGGGCGAGGTCACCCGGATGCGCATCACGCCCCGCTCGGGCACTCCTGCCCTCGAGGTGGTGGTGTGCGACGGCACGGGCGATCTCGTGGTGGTGTTCACCGGTCGGCGGACCATCGGTGGCATGGGGAACGGGCGCGGCGTCCTGTTCGAGGGCGTCGCCCACCAGGAGCGAGGGCGGCCGGTCCTGCTCAACCCGGCCTACACGCTGCTGCCGACGTAGGCCGGGGCTCAGGGCCCGATCAGGCCCCGGTGAGGATGGCCCTGACCTCGTCCTCGGACTCGCTGGTCACGAGGACGATGACCTCGTCGCCGGCGCGGATCATGGTGTCGCCCCGGGGCACGACGATCCGCTCCTGGCGCACGATGGCGACGACGGTCGCGTCGCGCGGCAGGCCGAGCTCCACGATCTCCTTGTCCGCCGCGGGCGAACCCTCGGCCAGCGTCACCTCGGCCAGCCGGGCCTTGCCGCCCTCGAACGACAGCAACCGCACGAACGACCCCACCGACACCGCCTCCTGTACGAGGGCGGTGATCAGGTGGGGGGTCGAGACGGCGACGTCGACCCCCCAGAGCTGGTTGAACATCCACTCGTTCTTCGGATTGTTCACACGGGCAACGACACGCGGGACTCCGAACTCCTGCTTGGCGAGGAGTGAGATCACCAGGTTGTCCTCGTCGTCGCCGGTCACGGCGGCGACGACGTCGGCCTTGTCGACCTGGGCCTCGGTCAGCCGGGTGGCCTCGCAGGCGTCGGCCTCCAGCCAGGACACGCCGGCCGGTTCGCCCGAGCGCTCGGCCGACCGCACGACCGCAGGGTCGTTGTCGAGGATCAGGACCTCGTGCTTGGCCTCGCTGAGCTGCTCGGCGATGAAGCGCCCGACCGAGCCGCCGCCGGCGATGACGACACGCATCAGTGGGCTCCTCGCGACGGGCCGGCCGCCAGCGCGGCATCGACGTCGGCCAGCGCGTCGCTGGCCACGGCCAGGTACACCACGTCGCCGTCCTGGGCGACGAGGTCCGAGTTGAGCACCTGCGCCACACCGAGCCGCCCGACCGCCGCCACCCGCACCCGTCCCGGCTCCTCGAGGTCGGACAGCCGGTGGCCCGACCACGACCCGGCGATCGTGCGCTCCACGAGCGACACCCGCGCACTCGGATCGATCCACTCCACCGCGGCCTCGCTGGGCAGGATGCGACGCATCACCCGCTCCGTCGTCCACGCCACGGTGGCCACGGTGGCGATGCCGAGGCGCTGATAGATGGCCGCCCGGCGGGGGTCGTAGATGCGAGCCACCACGTTCTCGATGCCGAACGTCTCCCGGGCCACCCGGGCGATGAGGATGTTCGAGTTGTCGCCGTTCGTGACCGCGGCCAGTGACGCCGCCTGCTCGATGCCGGCCTCCTTGAGCCGGTCGCGGTCGAACCCGATGCCGTTGATGATCTGGCCGCTGAACTCGGCCGGGAGGCGGGCAAAGGCCTCGGGCCGCTTGTCGATGATCGCCACCGTGTGACCGCCTTCGGTGAGGCTGCGGGCGAGCGCCGAGCCCACCCGGCCACAACCGACTATCACGACGTGCACTCGGCGTCCTCCTCCGCGCTCGCTGGCGTGGGTCGGCATCCTACCCAGGGTGTCCGGACAGGCCCGATGGGCTCGGCTGTGCGAAAGTGCGGGCCGATGTACTCGGCGTTGAAGCGGGTGGTGCTCGGCTCTCCGATCGCCACCTCGGAGGAGCACCACACCCGGTTGCCCAAGAAGGTGGCGCTCCCGGTGTTCGCCTCCGACGCCATCTCGTCGACGGCCTACGCGACCCAGGAGATCCTGATCGTCCTGATCCCGGCCGTGGGCCTGGCCGCCACCGACTACCTGGTCCCGCTGGCCGTGGTGGTGTGCATCCTGCTGGCCATCGTCATCACGAGCTACCGGCAGACGATCATGGCCTACCCCGGCGGCGGTGGCACGTACATCGTGAGCAGGGAGAACCTCGGGCCCCAGGTGGCGCTGGTCGCGGGCGCGTCGATCCTCGTCGACTACGTGCTGACGGTGGCCGTGTCGGTCTCGGCCGGGGTGGCCGCCATCACCTCGGCCTTTCCCGAGCTGAGCCGGTACCGGGTCGGCATGTGCCTGGGCTTCATCGCGCTCATGACGGTGGCCAACCTCCGGGGGATGAAGGAGTCGGGCACGATCTTCGCCCCACCGACCTACATCTACGTCACGATCCTGTTCGCCATGATCGTGCTGGGTCTGTACCGCTACTACACGGGTGACCTGGCCCGCCTGCCGACGAACCAGGAGGCCATCGACGAGCTCACCGGGGGCGGCGCGCTCACGGGCATCAGCGCCCTCATCCTCCTCCGGGCCTTCGCGTCCGGGGCCGTGGCGCTGACCGGCGTCGAGGCGATCGCCGACGGCGTCCCCGCGTTCCAGAAGCCGGAGAGCCGCAACGCGGCGCGCACGCTGACGACCATGGCCGTGATCCTGGGCACGGCCTTCTTCGGGCTGGGCCTCCTGACCAACCGGCTCAACCCGACCGCCTCCGAGCACGAGACGCTCCTGTCCATCCTCGGCACCGAGGTCTTCGGCTCGGGCACGTTGCTCTACTACGTGCTGCAGTTCTCCACCTTCGCCATCCTGATCCTGGCCGCCAACACCGCGTACGCCGACTTCCCCCGGTTGTCGTCGATCATCGCCCGGGACGAGTTCCTCCCCCACCAGTTCAAGAACCGGGGCGACCGGCTCGTCTTCTCCAACGGCATCGTCGTCCTCGCCGTCATGGCGGCCGTGCTGATCGTCGCCTTCGGCGGCCAGACGACGGCCCTCATCCCGCTGTACGCGGTCGGGGTGTTCACCGGGTTCACGCTCAGCCAGTCCGGCATGGTCCGATACCAGCGCCGCGGTGCGCGCCGAGGGCTGGCAGCTGCGCATGGCGGTCAACCTGGTCGGGGCCATCGCCACCGGCATCGTGCTCGTGGTGGTCGTCGTCTCCAAGTTCACCGTCGGCGCCTGGCTGCCGGCCGTGGTGATCCCGGCCATCGTCGTCCTCTTCAAGGCCATCGGCCACCACTACGCCGGTGTCCGCGAGGAGATCAAGGTGGCGCGACGGTTGGCGGGCCCGGCGCCACACCCACACCGTCATGGTGCTGGTCGGCAGCGTCAACAAGGGGACGCTGCAGGGGTTGGCCTACGCCCGCTCGCTCGCCCCGGACCGGCTGCTGGCGGTCACGGTGGTCACGGACGACGAGGAGGCCAACGAGCTGGCCGAGCAGTGGGCCAAGCACGACATCCCCGTCGAGCTCCACACCCTCCACTCGCCGTACCGCAACCTCACCCGGCCGGTGCTGCGGTTCCTCGACGAGTTGGACGCCGAGGACCGTGACGACATCATCACCGTCGTCATCCCCGAGTTCGTCGTCAACCGCTGGTACCTGCAGGTGCTCCACAACCAGACCGCGTTGGCGCTCAAGGCGCGGTTGCTCTTCCGCCCCAACACCGTCGTGACGTCGGTGCCGATCCACATCGGCGAGCCCGCCCCGGACTGACCTCGGGAGCGCGACGGCGCGAGGCCTGGGCGCGCAGCACCGCTGCGCGATGCTTTCGCCCGCCATGTACTCGACCTTCAAGCGGCTCCTGGTCGGACGCCCGATCCCGTCCGCCGACGAGCATCACCAGCGTCTCCGCAAGTTCATCGCCCTGCCGGTGTTCGCGTCCGACGCCATCTCGTCCACCGCCTACGCCACCGACGAGATCCTGGTGGTGCTGCTCATCCAGGCCCACATCGGAGCCGAGGCGTGGCAGTACCTGGTGCCCATCGCCATCGTGGTCTGCGTCCTGCTGACCATCGTCGTCCTCAGCTACCGCCAGACGATCTACGCGTACCCGAGCGGCGGCGGCAGCTACATCGTCAGCCGGGAGAACCTGGGGACGATCCCCTCGCTGGTCGCCGGCTCGGCGCTGCTCGTCGACTACACGCTGACCGTGGCCGTGTCCGTGGCCGGTGGCGTGCTCGCCATCCGAGCCGCCGCGGGCTTCGACCGGCAGTGGGCGGTCCCCCTCTGCCTCGTCTGCATCCTCTTGATGACGCTCGCCAACCTGCGCGGGGTGAAGGAGTCGGGCGGCCTGTTCGCGGGTCCGACCTACTTCTACGTGGTGATGCTCGTCATCCTGATCGTGACCGGGCTCATCCGCATCTACATCTTCGACCTCGGCCCGCTGCCCAACCTCACCATCGAGGGACGGGAGCTGGCCGAGATGAACCAGACGCTCTCGTTCATGATGTTGCTGCGCGCCTTCTCGTCCGGCGCGGTCGCGCTCTCGGGCGTGGAGGCGGTGTCCAACGGCGTGCCCGCCTTCAAGCGTCCCGAGTCCCGCAACGCCTCCCGGACGCTGATGACGATGGCCATCATCCTCGGGACCACGTTCCTCGGCGTGTCGATCCTCGCCGCCCACCTCCAGCCCTACCGGGGCGAGGAGAGCGCCACCGGCATCGCCCTGATGGCCGCGTGGATCTACAACGGCCGAGGCATCTTGTTCTGGCTGACCCAGATCGCCACGTTCGCCATCCTGATCCTCGCCGCCAACACGGCGTACGCCGACTTCCCCCGCCTGTCCTCGATCATCGCCCGCGACGGCTTCCTGCCGCGGCAGTTCGCCAACCGTGGCGACAGGCTGGTGTTCTCCAACGGCATCATCGTCCTGGCCGTCATGGCCGGGATCCTCATCATCATCTTCAAGGCCAACATCAGCGCCCTGATCCCGCTGTACGCGTTCGGGGTGTTCACGGGCTTCACCCTCAGTCAGGCCGGCATGGTGCGGCACCACCTCCGCCTCAAGGAGCCGAACTGGCGCGTCAACGCCGTGATCAACGGCGTGGGCAGCTTCACGACCGGCGTGGTGGCGCTCGTGGTGGTCGTCTCCAAGTTCACCGAGGGGGCGTGGATCCCCGCCGTCATCATTCCGATCATGGTGCTCGGCCTGCGCGCCATCGGTACCCACTACGACCGCGTCCACGAGGCCGTGCACGTCCCCACCACGTACCGGGCGCCGCGCCACACCCACTACGTCGTGGTGCTGGTGGGCAGCGTCAACAAGGGCGCGCTCAATGCCATCGGCTACGCCCGCTCGCTGGCACCCGACCGGCTGATCGCGGTGACCGTCGTGGGTGACGCCGAGGAGCAGGAGCACTTCATGCGGGAGTGGGCGGAGTACGACCTGCCCATCGAGCTCCACACCATCTCGTCGCCGTACCGTGAGCTGACCCGTCCCGTTCTCAAGTATCTGGACGAGCTCGATGCGGAGTCGGAGGACGACATCATCACCGTCGTCATCCCGGAGTTCGTGACCGGCTGGTCCAGCGGTTTCCTGCACAACCAGTCCGCGCTGGCCCTCAAGGCGCGGCTCCTGTACCGCCCGAACACCGTCGTGACCTCGGTTCCGGTGCTGGTCGAATGACCGACGCCCTCCTAGCCTGCGGCCGCATGGATGTCGTCATCTCCGGGTCCACAGGCCTCATCGGGAGCGCACTGCGGGACGCGCTCAGATCCGCCGGGCATCGGCCGATCGGTCTGGTCCGCAGCACCCCGCAAGGCGACGAGATCGCCTGGGACCCCGAGGCCGGGACCATCGACGCCGCCTCCCTGGAGGGTGTCGATGGCGTCGTCCACCTGGCCGGCGCCGGCATCGGTGACCACCGGTGGACCGACGACTACAAGCGCACGATCCGTCGCAGCCGCACCGAACCGACCGCGCTCCTCGCCAGTGCGCTCGCCGGCCTCACGAGTCGCCCGTCGGTGCTGATCTCGGGCTCCGCCGTCGGCTTCTACGGGGATCGCGGCGACGAGGTGCTCGACGAGACCAGCCCGCCCGGCACAGGGTTCCTGCCCGAGATCTGCGTGGCGTGGGAGGCAGCGTCGGCGGCCGCCGCCGACGCTGGCATCCGGGTGGCGACGATCCGATCGGGCGTCGTGCTCTCGCCCCGCGGCGGGGCGCTCAAGCGGCAGCTCCCGCTGTTCAAGCTCGGCCTCGGCGGCAAGCTCGGCTCCGGGGAGCAGTGGCAGAGCTGGATCTCGATCGAGGACGAGGTCGGCGCCATCATCCACCTGCTGACCCACGAGGTGGCTGGTCCGGCCAACCTCACGGCCCCCCATCCGGTCACCAACGCGGAGTTCACGAAGACGCTGGCCGGCGTCCTCGGCCGGCCGTCGTTCCTGCCCATCCCCTCGTTCGGGCCGAAGCTGGTCCTCGGCTCGGAGCTGGCCGAGAACCTGTTGTTCGAAGGGCAGAAGGTGCTGCCGCGGGTCCTCGAGGACTCGGGCTACTCCTTCACCCATCCGACGCTGGAGGAAGCCCTCCGGGCGTTGCTGGAGCGGCCTGCCGCCGCCTGAGCCGAGCGGTTGGGCAGTTCAGGCGTTCTGCACGACGCCGGTGCGCACCGCCCACGCCGCGATCTCGGCCCGGTTGGAGAGGTGCAGCTTCGTGAGGATGTTGCTCACGTGCACCGCCACCGTCTTCGGGGAGATGTAGAGCCGGCGACCGAGCTCGCCGTTGGTCAGGCCCTCGCTCAGGAGCGCCGCCACCTCGCGTTCGCGGGCCGTGAGCTCGCCCTCCGGGGCAGGTACACCGCCCTCCAGTCGCGTCAACAGCGCAACGGCGCGGTCCCGCCGCCAACCTGGCCAGCGGGCCAGTTCGAAGTCGAGCGCCCGGTGGAGCTCGTCCCTCGCCGACCCCCGGTCGCCCGTCGCCAGCAGCGCTTGCGCGCGGCGAGTGCGCAGGTGCCCGAGCACCGCCCTCGGCAACGTCGGGTCGGGATCGTCGAGGACGAGGCCGAGACGCTCAGCGGCCTGCGCCGGCGCTCCCTCGGCGGCCCACAGGAGCCCGTCGAGGACGAACGCCACCCGGTCGACGGACGGATGACCCTCCAACGCGGCCTCGACGCCGGTCCGGACCGTCACCGCATCGACCCCGCCGTCGAGCGCCAGATCGACGACGGTCAGCACGTCCGGGCAGGAAGTAGAGGTTGGAAGGCATCGTCGAGACCACGTACTCGCCGAACCACCAGCGGACCGCGGCGGCGTCGTTCTGCAACCAGGCCAGCTGCAGTTCGGTGCGGGCCTGCCAGCTGGCCTTGCCGTGGTGCTTGGGCAGCTCGAGACGATCGATCGCTTGCCGGGCGTCGCCGGCACGCCCCTCCTCGAACGCCAGGTCGAAGTCCAGGACGGACAGCCAGTCGGCCTCCTGCCCGCACCGCAGCCACCACTCCTCCCCGCGCTCCTTGGCCCGCCGCGCCGCCCGCAGGTCACCCTCGCCGAAGGCGATCTCCCCCTCCCGGAACGCGGCGATGGCGTGG
Source organism: uncultured Acidimicrobiales bacterium (assembly GCA_963813375.1). Classification (GTDB taxonomy): domain Bacteria; phylum Actinomycetota; class Acidimicrobiia; order Acidimicrobiales; family Ilumatobacteraceae; genus DASTFY01. Next base: position 216,584 of record CAWEYT010000017.1, read on the forward strand.
CTCATCGAGTCGAACCCCGCCCGGCCCGCGGCCCGTCGGAAGCGATCCACCAGGGCGCGACCCTCCGGCGTGAAGACGGGGACGGCCTCGAAGAGGTTGTTCAGGCCCCGGGTGACGAGGACCCACTCGCCGAGCGCTTCCGCCTCGTCGACGGCGGCCCGCAGCACTCGGTCCTCTCCCGGTCGCCCGGTGTTCAGCGCACTGCCGCGCTCGATGCGGGCCTGGGCCGCCACCGACGTGTCGCCGATCTCCTCGGCCGCCGCGATGGCCCGGTCGGCCCACTCGACCGCCAGCTCCCGGTGGTCCTGGAGCATGTGGGACTGGGCCATGGCGGCCATCGCACGCGCCCGGCGGCCGCCGGGCGGGAGCACGCCGATCAGGTCGGCGAGACGATCGCGGTCCTCGTCCACCCGGTCCGGATGTCCCATGTCGTGATGCAGCCGGAGCCGCCAGCGCAGCGCCCCGGCCTCCTCCTCGGCATCGTCGGCGGCCCGGGCGACCGCCGCCCAGCGGTCCGCGTACGAGATGGCCTCGTCGTAGAGCGAGATCAGCCAGGCCGACTCAGTGGCGACGGCCAGCAGGGTCGGATCCTCGGGCGCCTCGCGCAGCGCCTCGTCGGCCAGCCGCAGGGACTGGAACGTGGATCCCTGGCGGAGGTAGAGCTGCGCGCCGTCACGCGCCAGCACGACGAAGTCGTCGAACCGGCCGGCTCCGGCCGCGTGACGTGCCGCGCTGGCCGTGGTGGCGGCGCTGTCCCCGCGTCGGTGTCCCCGCTGTCCCCGCTTTCTGTGTCGTCGGCGGCGGCAAGCAACGCGTCGAGGGCCCGCTGGTGGAGAAGGCGCCGCTCACGACCGAGGAGCTGGCGCTCGACCTCGTCGCTGACGAGGGCGTGGCGGAAGCTGAAGCGATCGTCCGCCGCCTCCTCCAGCAGGCCGGCGCGCACCAGCGCCCGGAGCACGTCGAGCAGCTCGGTCTCATCCATGTCGGCGGCCCGGGCGAGCACGCCGAAGCGGGTCGTGGGTCCGCAGATGGCCGCCGCCTCGAGCACCCGCCGCTCGATCGGCGACAGCCCCTCGAGCTGGCTGCGCACCGCCTCCTCCAGCGACCACGGCAGGCGGGCGGCCAAGAGATCGCCCGGGCGGGCGTCGCGGCATCCGGCGGCGGCCAGGATCTCCTCGATGAAGAACGGGTTGCCGCCGCTGCGGGTGTAGAGCGCCTCGATCACGGCCGAGGTCGGCGGTGCACCCGAGATGGCGGCCACCAACGCCCCGACCTCGTTGCGGTCGAGCCGGTCGATGCGCACCCGCTCCACGGCGTGTCGGCGCTCCAGGCGCGAGAGCAGGTCGCCGCCCGGGAGGCGGCGGCTGAGGTCCTCCGGGCGATAGGAGCCCACCAGGAGCAGGCGCCCCGAGGGCAGCTGGGCCAGGCGGTCGATGACGGTCGCGCTCTCGGCGTCGGCCCAGTGGAGGTCCTCGAAGATGACGACGGCCGGCCGTTCTCCCAGCCGGGCGGCGAGCTGCGAGACGACGACGTCGGGATCGTCGAGCGCGCCGGGCGCGGGCGGAAGCGCCCCACCGAGGGCGGAGCGGGCCAGCGAGTACGGGCGGGACAGCGCGTCCGGGTCGGCGGCCGCCGAAAGGACGGTCACGCCGGGGGGAAGGGCGGCCACCAGCTCCCGCAGCAGGCGGGTCTTGCCGACGCCGGCCTCCCCGGCCACCAGCGCCACCGTCGGAAGGTCAGCGACGGCGACGCCGGCGGACGGGGCCAGATCGAGGAGTTGGGCCAGGGCGGAGGACCGTCCCACCATGATGGGGCTGAGACCGGCGCGCCCTCCCAACACCTCGTGCAGGCTACCGACGGAGGGTGCCGGCAGCAGGAGGGGTTCGACGCTCAGGTCGGGTCCCGGACGAGGGTCAGCGGCCGGGTCACGAGGAGCTCCGGCGTGGTCCTGCGGCGGGTGCGGGCCGTGCGCCAACTGGTGGCCCGGCGGCGGTGGTCGGCCTGGATCTCCTGGGCGATCTGGATGGACTGCATGTTCGTGAACATGCTCCCCACGGTGCGCCCGTGAGGTAGGCGGGCACCATCGGACGACCTACCTATTTCCGTGTGCCATCCGGCATAGGTAGGTCCGCCGGTCGGCCGCCGCGCGCTCGCCTGGTCGGGCCGCCGCGCGCTCGTCCGGCGAATCGCCGGCGATTCGCCGCGGACGAACTGCGGCCCGGACGCGCTGTTTCCGGTGCGTTCGCGTCACACTTCGGCGGCGCCGGCGTGCCCGGCGTCACTCCCACCGAATCGACATCGAATCGGTGAGCAGTCTGTACCTGGTACGAATGGGGCATTGTTCGGGGGCGATGGGCGGACCTACGCTTGGACGATGACCAGCGTCGAGACCCGGCCCGACGGCGCCAGCGTCGTGCGCAACGACCGCGCCCATGTCTTCCACTCGTGGAGCGCCCAGGGGCTGATCAACCCCATCCCCGTCGCCGGGGGCGAGGGCTCGTGGTTCTGGGACTACGACGGCAACCGGTACCTCGACTTCTCCTCGCAGCTCGTCAACCTCAACATCGGCCACCAGCACCCCCGGCTGATCGCGGCCATCCAGGAGGCGGCGGGACGCCTCTGCACCGTGGCGCCGTCCTTCGCCAACGCCGACCGGGGCGAGGCCGCCCGCCTCATCACGGAGCTCGCCCCCGGCGATCTCGACATGGTCTTCTTCACCAATGGCGGCGCGGAGGCCACGGAGAACGCCATCCGCATGGCCCGCCTGCACACCGCCCGCCACAAGGTCCTGACCATGTACCGCAGCTACCACGGCGCCACCGGTGCGGCGATCACGATGACGGGTGATCCGCGGCGCTGGCCGAGCGAGCCCAGCGCGGTGGGCATGGTCAAGTTCTGGGGCCCCTACCCGTACCGCTCCGCCTTCCACTCGGCCGACGAGGCGCAGGAATCCGAGCGGGCGCTGCAGCACCTCGCCGACGTGATCATGGTCGAGGGTGCGCACACGATCGCCGCCATCGTGCTGGAGACCGTCGTGGGCACCAACGGCATCCTCGTGCCGCCGCCCGGCTACCTCCAGGGCGTCCGTGACCTGTGCGACCAGCACGGCATCGTGATGATCTGCGACGAGGTGATGGCCGGCTTCGGGCGCTGCGGCGAGTGGTTCGCGGTTGACCACTGGGACGTGGCCCCCGACCTCATCTGCTTCGCCAAGGGCGTCAACTCCGGCTATGTGCCCCTCGGCGGCGTGGTCATGACGCCGGGCCATCGCCGACACGTTCAAGGAGCGCCCCTACCCGGGCGGGCTCACGTACTCGGGGCACCCGCTGGCCTGTGCGGCGGCCGTCGCCTCCATCACCATCTTCAAGGAGGAGGGCATCCTCGAGCACACCCGCATGCTCGGCACCGACGTCATCGGGCCGGCGCTGCGGGAGCTCCAGGAGCGGCATCCGTCAGTGGGCGACGTCCGGGGCCTGGGCGTGTTCTGGGCGATCGAGCTCGTACGCAACCGTGAGACCCGCGAGCCCCTCGTGCCCTACAACGCCTCGGGTGACGCGGCGGCACCGATGAACGAGGTCGTGGCGGCCTGCAAGGCCAAGGGCGTGTGGCCGTTCTCGCACTTCAACCGGATCCACGTCGTGCCGCCGTGCACGATCTCGGCCGAGGACGTGCGCCACGGCATCTCCGTCATCGACGAGGCGCTGGAGCTGGCCGACCGCCACACCAGCGGCTGACCGACCAATCCGGCCCCGGGGCCGGCCCGAAGTCCCGGTGTGCGATCGCTCCCCCGGGTTGCCTTCCTCGCCGCGGCGGCACTGACCGCGGGACTGTCGATCGCCGCCGTCGCGGCCGCGGTCACGACCAACGAGGACGGCGGTCCCGCCGCCGCCAACACTTCAGCGAGCGCCCCCAGCACCTCGAGCGCTAGCGGCGCGGCCGCACCGCTGGCCGCCACCATCGTCGACTTCGCCTTCCAGCCCGAGCCGATCACCGTCGCGGTCGGGCAGGAGGTCACCTGGACCAACGAAGACCCCTTCGCCCACACGGTGAAGGCGGTCGACGGCTCGTTCGACTCGGGCCGCATGGACGAGGGCGTGGCCTTCACCACCACCTTCGCCGCTCCTGGCTCGTACGCGTACCTGTGCGGCATCCACAACTCGATGACCGGCACCGTCGTCGTCGAGCCCTGATCCGACCCACCCCTGAGAGGAGTCCCCCATGGAGACGAGCGAGCGAGAGCTCCGGGCGATGGTGCGAGCCGTCGACGAGGCGCACCGCGAGGGCATGGCCACGGTGGCGGACGACATCGCCGAGCTGCACCACGGCGAGGGCGCCCGGCTGATGGGCCCCACGCGCCAGGATCTGACCCGGGGCGTCGGCCTGGGCGGCGCGGCGGTGGCCCTCGGTGCCGCCATGGTCCCCCTGAGCGCGCTGTTCTCACCGGCGTACGCACAGTCGGGCGATGCCGGCCTGGCCGCCTTCGCCGAGTCCGTCGAGCTGGCCGCCGTCGAGGCGTACAAGGCCGCGGCGGCGAGCGGCAAGGTCACCACGCCGGCCGTGCTCGAGGCCGCCACCACCTTCGCCGGCCACCACACCGAGCACGCCGCGGCCTTCGGCGCGGCGGCCGGATCGTCAGCGACCAACAAGCCCAACGCCAAGCTGCTCGAGGCCGTCGGCCCCCAGCTCGGCGCGGCGGCCGACGAAGCGGCGCTGCTCGAGATCGCCTACGGGCTGGAGAACGCCGCGGCCGCCACCTACCTCTTCGCGCTCGGCGCCCTCACCTCGAAGGAAGCGCTGCAGCTCACCGCCTCGATCCTCCCCGTCGAGTCCCAGCACGCCGTGGTCCTCGGCTCCGTGCTGGGCAAGCCGGCCACCGACTTCATCCCGGGCTTCGAGACGGTCGACCTCGCCGTCGACCCGGCCAAGTACCCGATCAGCTGACCCCCTCGACGACCTCAGCCCCCGACGACGCACGACCAACGACGAAAGGCCGATCATGGACTTCTCCCACGACCATCTCCGCCGTGAGGCCCGCGCCTCGCAGGTCGACCACGAGGAGGCGCTCCCCCGGCTGCGCCAGCTGCTGTCCCGGGTCTTCGACCGTCCCAACTCGCTCGGCCCCGATCAGCGCCAGGATCTCGTCCTCGGCGTGAGCCGCCGGCGGGCCCTCCAGATCGGCGGCGTCACGATCCTGGGCGGCGCCCTGCTGGCGGCGTGCGGGAGCGACAGCGACGACGCCGGCACCACCACGGCCGGCGGGGACGCCACGACCGGCGCGCCGACGACCGGCGCGGCGAGCACCATGCCGCCGGGCACGGAGAGCACGGCCAGCATGGACGTGCTCATCCTGCGCACGGCCTCCTCGATCGAGGAGCTGGCCGTCGCCGCCTACCAGACGGCCATCGATTCCGGCCTGGTGACGACGGCCGCGATCGCCGACGCGGCCATGCTGTTCCAGGCGCAGCACAGGGAGCACTCGGGCCTGTTCCAGTCGCTCACCACGAAGGCCGGCGGCGAGCCGTTCACCATGCCGAACCCGGCCATCCTCGAGGCCATCCAGCCGACGATCGACGGCCTGAAGGACGAGATGGGCGTGGTGGCCCTCGCGTACGACCTGGAGGTCGTCGCCGCCCAGACCTACCAGTCCAACGTGGCCGGCTTCGAGGACGCCGCGCTCAACGCCGCCATCATGAGCGTCGGCGGCGTGGAGGCCCGGCACGCGGCCGCACTGGCCAGCGTGCTCGCGCAGAACCCGGTCCCGGCCGCCTTCCAGGTGACCGACAAGGCCGTGATGGCGGGAACCGGCGTCTGATGCCGGCGGAGCGCCCGCCCCGAGCCGCCGGGAGCGGAGAAAGGGCGCTGCGCTACGCGGCCGCGGCCCTGATCCTGGTCGGAGGACTCGTCCACCTGAAGCTGTACGACGACGGCTACAAGGACGTGCCCGACCAGAACCTGGGCCGCTCGTTCCTGCTGAACGCGGCGGCGTCCGTCGTCATCGCGGTGGCCCTCGTGGTCACCCGCCACCTGCTCGTGCTCCTCGCCGGCCTGGTCCTCGTCAACGGGACCCTGCTGGCCTTCGCCTTGTCCCGCGGGCCGGGGATCTTCGGCTTCACCGAGACGGGCTGGAACCCCTCACCGGAAGCGGCGATCGCGCTCGCCAGCGAGATCGCCGCCGCGGTGCTCCTGCTGGCGCTGCTGGCCCCGCGACGAACCGTCGCGGGGCCAGCGGCGACATCGGTCAGCGCCTAGGTCGCCTAGGCGCCGCCCTCGTTGAGGGTCACCTCGAGGGGCGTGAAGTCGGCACCGGTGGTGTCCACGTCGCCCAGCTCGGCGAGCGCGGCGTCCACGATCTCGTTCGTGAAGGCCTCGGCGTCGGGCTCCTCGGTGATGACGGTCGAGCCCTCGGCGTTCTTGGTGTTGAGCGCCACCTCGACCGTCTGGGCCCACAGCGTCCTCGGTCGATGATGGCCGATGCCGTCCGGGCGACGGCCAGATCAGCTTGTTGATCTCGTTCATCTGCCACAGCTGGTGGCTGGCGCCGAGCTGCGAGCCCTCGGCCAGGACGAGGTCGACGCACGCCTCGGGGTTGTCACGGCAGTAGATCCAGCCCTGGAGCGACGCCTTGACGAACGCCGTGGCCGTCTCCTTGTACTCCGGATCGGAGGCCAGCTTCTCGGTGTCGGCCCAGATGGCGTCCTGCAGCATCGCCGTGCCGACGTCGTTCCAGTTGATGACCGTCCAGTCCTCCGGGCGTGTACAGCTCGCCGGTCTCCGGGTTCACGGCCTCGAGCACCTGGGCGTACTCGTTGTAGGTCATGGCCTGGGCGGCGTCGATGTCGCCGCTGAGCAGGGCCTGCATGTCGAAGTCCTGCTGGACGAGCGTGACGTCCGACGCCGGGTCGAGCCCGGCCTGGGTCATGCCGGCGAACAGCTCGAACTCGTTGCCGAAGCCCCAGTTGCCGACCTTCTTGCCCTCCAGGTCGGGCCGGGTCGGCGATGTCGTCGGCCTTGCTCGACACCTGCAGCGTGCCCGAGCGCTGGAAGATCTGGGCGATGTCCGTGATGCCGGCGCCCTGCTCGCGCGACTGCGAGCGCCTTGGGCACCCAGGCGATGGCGAAGTCGGCGTTGCCCTGGGCCAGCACGGTCTGGGGCGTGATGTCGACCGCGCCCTCGAGGATCTCGACGTCGAGACCGGCGTCCCTGTAGTAGCCCTGGTCGACGGCGGCGTAGTAGCCCGCGAACTGGGCCTGGGTCACCCACTGGAGCTGCAACTTGATCGGCTTCAGCGTCGCCGGTGGTGACGGACGACTCGGATTCCGCGCATCGGACCCGGCCGGTGCCTCCGACTGGCCGCCGGTGCCGCGGTGTCCGCCGCTGCGGTCGTGTCGCTCCCGCTGTCGTCGTCGCTGCCGCAGCCCACGGCGATGAAGCGCGAGGGCGACCGCACCGCGGTCGACTGCTCGCTGAATGCTCCGTAGCTTCCTCATGTTGCTCCTCCCTTCTGGTTGTCGTGGTTGCTGTCGTGTGCGCGGTCGTCAGGTTCGCCGGTGGACCTGCCACGGCGTGGCGATCCGTTCGAGGATCGTCGCGGCGAGGAAGAAGACGAGGCCGAGGACGCACGGCGGCCGCGACGTAGGCCCACGCCCGACCGTACGCGGTGCTGCGAGGCCGCGGACGTGATGCGGCTGCCGAGCCCGTTCTGGAGGCCGCCGAAGTACTCGGCGACGATGGCGGCGATGACGCACAGCGACGGCAGCCAGCTTGAGGCCGGTGAAGAAGAACGGCAGGGCCCCCGGGACCCGGACCTTGCGCAGGACCGCCCAGTCGCTGGCGGCGTACGAGCGCATCAGCTCCGTCGTGGACGGGATCGATCTGGGTCAGCCCCCGGAACGTGTTGATGAAGACCGGGAAGAACACGACGATCGTCACCACCAGGCGCGTCGGGGTACGGTGCTGGTCGACGAGAACATGTTGTTGAAGAACGGGGCCAGGGCGATGATCGGCATGGCGTTGACGGCCGCCGCCAGCGGCGTCACCATCTCGCTGAACACCCGGAACCGGCTGGCGATGAAGGCCATGCCGACGCCGACGACGCCGTCCCGCAGATCAGCCCGACCAGCGCGTTGGCGCCCGTGTAGCGGGCGGCCTGCCGAGGATCTGGCTCTGGTTGACGTCGATCTGGTCCCAGATGTCCGAGGGCTTGGGCAGCAGGTAGGGCTTGATGTCCCGCACGGTCACGAACCATCTGCCACAGGAGCAGGAACGCGAGCGCCGAACAGCACCGGCGGCACGACGGCGAGCAGCCGGCGGCGGCCACGTCATGCGGAGTCACCGGTCGATCCGCTCGCTCATCGGGAGTCCTCGGTCCGGCCCGAGCGGGCCCACCTCGCCCACGCCCTCGACGCCGCGCAGCGCCTCCCGCACCTCGGTGATCTTCTTGAAGAACTCGGTGGCCTCGCGGGTGTCCTCGGTCCGCTGACCCGAGGTCGACCTCGATGATCGAGGTGATGCGGCCCGGGCCGAGCGCGACATCACGACCACCCGGTCCGAGAGGTACACGGCCTCGGGGATCGAGTGGGTGACGAAGACGACCGTGGCCCCGGTCTCGGCGCAGATGCGGGTGAGCTCGGCCTGCATGTGCTCGCGGGTCATCTCGTCGAGCGCGCCGAACGGCTCGTCCATCAGGAGCAGGCCGGCGCCGGCGGCGAGCGCCCGGGCGATGGCCACCCGCTGCTGCATGCCGCCGGACAGCTCCCATGGCCGGTGGTCGGCGAAGTCGCCCAGCTTGACCAGCTCGAGCATCTCCTTGGCCCGCTGGCCGCCCGCTTCGCCTTCGACCAACCCCGCAGCTCGAGCGGGAGCTCGACGTTGCGGGTGACCGTGCGCCAGTCGAACAGGCCCGGCGTGCTGGAACGCCATGCCGTAGTCGTGGTCGAGACGGGCCTGGCGGGCCGGCTTGCCGTTGACCGTCACATCGCCCGCGGTCGGCCGCAGCAGGTCGGCGACGAGCCGCAGCAGCGTGCTCTTCCCGCAACCGGACGGGCCGATCAGCGAGACGAACTCGCCCGTCGCTGATCTCCAGGTCGATCCCGTCGAGCGCGTGGACCTGCGTTCGGCCGGCCGGCGTTGAACACCATGTCGACGCCGCGGATCTGCACCGCCGGTGACCGTCGCGCCCGGTCCGCCAGGTTCGAAGCCGCGGTCCGACTGAGCCGGCCTCGCCGCGGGCCGGTTGCGCATGGCCCAGGTGTCGAACAGCGCCGACCAGCCCGGCCACGACCAGGCCGAGCGCGGCCGCGCCGAGGATGGCGGTGAACACCTTCGACCGGGTCCGACGTGCCCTGCCGGGCGTACTCGATGATCAGGCGGCCGATGCCGCCGCTGCGTCCCGGTGGAGATCTCGGCCACGATCGCTCCGACCACCGCCGCGGCCGCGGCCAGCTTGAGCGCCGGCACGAGGTACGGCACGGCCGCCGGGAAGCGCATGACCCGCAGCGTCTGCCAGTGGCGCGGCGGCGTAGGACTCCATCAGCTCCTCCGACGCCGCGCGACGGTGACTGCAGCCCGCGCAGCGCGCCGACGGCGACCGGGAAGAAGGCCAGGTACGCGGCGATGAGCGCCACCGACATCCACGGCTGCCACTCCCGCCCGAACACCTCGAGCTGGCCGCCCCAACCGACCACCAGCGGGGCCAGCGCCACGAGCGGCACGGTCTGGGACGACGATCACGCACGGCAGCAGGCTGCGCTCGGCGATGCGGAACCGCTGCATCAGCACGGCGAGCAGCGAGCCCGACGCACCACGCCCGACGACGAAGCCGACCATCGCGACGCGGAACGTGAACCACATGCCCTCGAGCACCACCTGCGCCGACCGGTGCGGCCGCTGCCCGCGGACCTCCGGGTCGAGCGAACCGCTCGGCCGATCGTCCACACGTGCGGCATGGCCAGGTCGTCGGTACTTGGCGGGCAGGGTGATCGGGCCGATGGTGTCGTCGGTGGCCCGCCCGAGCGCCTTGTAGCCCTCCCACAGCGACGATGGCGGCCACCACCCCGGCGACGGCCAGCACGACGCGCCGGGTCCGGCGCCCCGCTCCCCCGTCTGCCATCAGCGCGCCACCGTCAAGGCTGTGCCGTCATGATCGGGCCGCCTGGTGCTCGGCGATCGCCGGCATCACCCGCTCGCCGTAGGCGGCGAGCGTCTCGTCCTTGGCGTCGTGCTGGAGGTAGATGGCGAACTGGTCGACCCCGAGGCTCTTCAGCTCCTGGAGCCGTTCGACGTGACGCTCGACGGGGCCGAGCAGGCAGAAGCGGTCGACGATCTCGTCCGGCACGAAGGCTGCGTCCGGGTTGCCGGCCTGCCCGTGCTCGTTGTAGTCGTACCCCTGCCGCCCCTTGATGTACTCGGTGAGCGCGGCGGGTACGCCGCTGTCGCCCGAGGCGCCGTAGCGGGCCACGATGTCGGCCACGTGGTTGCCGACCATCCCGCCGAACCACCGCGTCTGGTCGCGCTGGTGGTCGAGGTCGGTCCCGACGTAGGCCGGCGCGGCCACGCAGATCGTCACGTCGGCCGGATCGCGCCCTGCGCCGTCCGCCGCCTCCCGCACGGCCTTGACCGTCCACGCCACGATGTCGGGGTCGGCCAGCTGCAGGATGAAGCCGTCGGCCACCTCGCCGCACAGCGCCAGCGCCTTGGGCCCGTAGGCCGCCATCCAGATGTCGAGGCGGCTCTTGGCCGCCCACGGGAAGCGCAGCGTCGAGCCCTTGTAGTCGACGGCCCGGCCGTTGGCCAGCTCCCGGATGACGTGCATCGAGTCCCGCAACGTGGCCAGGGTCGTCGGCTTGCCGTTGGTGACGCGCACCGCGGAGTCCCCCGGCCGATCCCGCAGATCGTCCGGTTGCCGTACATCTCGTTGAGGGTGGCGAAGAGCGACGCCGTCACCGTCCAGTCCCGGGTCGCCGGGTTGGTGACCATCGGTCCGACGAGGACCTGGCGGGTCTCGGCCAGGATCTGGCTGTAGATGACGTACGGCTCCTGCCACAGGATGTGGGAGTCGAAGGTCCACACGTGGCTGAAGCCGTACTGCTCGGCCCGCTTGGCCAGGTCCACGACCCGCCACGAGGGCGGCGTGGTCTGGAGGACGACGCCCAGGTCCATGCGCTCGCGTCCCGCCCGGCCTCAGCGCACCTGGGGGAAGCCGAGGTCGACCGTCGAGGTCGACGGGTCCGGCCAGCGCGAGGTGACGACCTTGGTCCGTGTGTAGAACTGGATGCCGTCGGGCCCGTACATGTGGAGATCGCCGAACAGCGACGCCTTCCAGCCCCCGAAGCTGTAGTACGAGACCGGCACCGGGATGGGCACGTTGACGCCCACCATGCCGACGTTGCAGTCGAACTGGAACTGGTGGGCGGCACCGCCGTCGCGGGTGAAGATGGCCGTGCCGTTCCCGTACGGGTTGTCGTTGACGAGGTGGAGCGCCTCTTCGTACGTGTCGACGCGCACCACGCTGAGCACCGGCCCGAAGATCTCGTCCCGGTAGCAGTCCATGGTCTCGCCCACATCGTCGATGAGGGACACCCCGAGGAAGAAACCGTCACCCGGCACCTCGTGCGGCGCGGCCGTCCACGACGACGGTGGCACCCTGCTCGGTGGCGGTGTCCAGGTAGCCGGCCACCTTGTCCCTGTGCTCCCGGGTGATGAGCGGGCCCATCTCGCTGTCGGGCTCGTTGCCCGGACCCACCTTCAGCTTCGGCAGGCGGGCCTTGATGGCGTCGACCAGTGGATCGGCCACGTCACCGACGGCGACGACGACCGAGATGGCCATGCAGCGCTCCCCGGCCGAGCCGTAGCCGGCGCTGACGGCGGCATCCGCGGCCATGTCGATGTCGGCGTCCGCGAGGACCACCATGTGGTTCTTGGCCCCGCCCAGCGCCTGCACCCGCTTGCCGTTGCGGGTTCCGGTCTCGTAGATGTAGCGGGCGATCGGGGTGGAGCCGACGAAGCTCACGGCGGCGATGTCCGGATGCTCGAGGATGCGGTCGACGGCCACCTTGTCGCCGTGCACGACGTTGAACACACCGTCGGGCAGCCCGGCCTGCTTGAGCAGCTCGCCGATGAACAGCGACGCCGACGGATCCTTCTCGGACGGCTTGAGGATGAAGGTGTTGCCGCAGGCGATGGCGTTGGCGAACATCCACATGGGGACCATGGCCGGGAAGTTGAACGGCGTGATGCCGGCCACCACGCCGAGCGGCTGGCGGATGGAGTAGACGTCGACACCGGTCGAGGCCTGCTCGCTGTACCCGCCCTTCATGAGGTTGGGGATGCCGCAGGCGAACTCGATGTTCTCGAGGCCGCGGGCCACCTCTCCCAGGGCGTCGCCGAGGACCTTGCCGTGCTCGGAGGTGAGCAGGGAGGCGATCTCCTTGCGGTTGGCGTCCACCAGCTCCCGCAGGTGGAACATCACCTCGCTGCGGCGCGACAAGGACGCGGAGCGCCAGCCGGTCAGCGCCTCCTTCGCCGTGGCGACGGCGCGGTCGACCTCTTCGACCGAGGCGAAGTCGACCTCGGCCTGCTGCTCACCCGTCGCCGGGTTCCACACCGGTCCCGTACGCCCGGACGTTCCCTCGACGGTCTGCCCGCCGATCCAGTGGTTGATGCGTCGCATGGTGCCGACCTCCCTGGCTGGCTAGTTCAGGTACCCGCACAGTCCCCGCTTGAGGAACTGCCCGTGGCCCTTGCGCCCCACGTACTCGTCGTTCTCGATGACCACCGTGCCGCGCGAGAGGACGGTGTCGACCTTGCCGTCGATGACCGTGCCCTCCCACGCCGAGTGGTCCATGTTCATGTGGTGGCTCTTGCCCAGGCCGATCTCGGTGCGGCCGTTGGGGTCGTAGATCACGATGTCGGCGTCCGAGCCGGGGGCGATGACACCCTTCTTCGGGTAGAGCCCGAACATGCGCGCCGGGGTGGTGGCGCACGTCTCGATCCACCGCGTGAGGCTCAGCTCGCCGTTGACCACGCCCTGGTAGATGAGGTCCATGCGGTGCTCGACGCCGCCGATGCCGTTCGGGATCTTGGTGAAGTCACCGAGGCCGAGCTCCTTCTGCTCCTTGAAGCAGAACGGGCAGTGGTCGGTCGAGACGCAGATGAGCTCGTTGGTGCGCAGCCCCTTCCACAGGTCCTGGTGGTGGTGCGCGTGACCCGTGCGGATGGGCGGCGAGCAGACGTACTTCGCGCCCTCGAAGCCAGGGGCGGCGAGGTGCTCCTCGAGCGTCATGTAGAGGTACTGCGGGCAGGTCTCGCCGAACACGTTGGCGCCGCCGTGGCGGGCGGCGGCCAGCGCCTCGAGCGCTTCGCTGGCCGACATGTGCACGATGTAGAGGGGCACGTTGCCGGCCACCTTCGACAGGACGATGGCCCGGTTGGTGGCCTCGCCTTCGAGCTCGGAGCGGCGGACGATGCCGTGGTACTTCGGATCGGTCTCGCCCCGGGCGAGGGCCTGGGCGGCGAGCACGTCGATGGCGATGCCGTTCTCGGCGTGCATCATGATCACGGCGCCGTTCTCCGAGGCCTTCTGCATGGCCCGCAGGACCTGGCCGTCGTCGCTGTAGAAGACCCCGGGATAGGCCATGAAGAGCTTGAAGCTGGTGACCCCCTCGTTCTCCACGAGGTAGTCCATGGCCTTCAGCGCGTCGTCGTCGACGCCGCCCATGATCTGGTGGAAGCCGTAGTCGATGGCGCAGTTGCCGTCGGCCTTCTCGTGCCACGCGCCCGAGGGCTTCGATGACGTTGCCGCCGTAGGTCTGCACGGCGAAGTCGATGATCGTGGTGGTGCCGCCCCATGCCGCGGCCCGGGTGCCGGTCTCGAACGTGTCCGACGCGAACGTGCCCCCGAACGGCAGCTCCATGTGCGTGTGCACGTCGATGCCGCCGGGCACGACGTACTTGCCGGTGGCGTCGATGGTGCGATCGGCGTTGACCCCCTGCGCGGCTGCCGTGCCGGGGGCGTAGAGCGCGGCGATCGTTTCACCGTCAACCAGCACGTCCATCGGGACGACGCCGCTGGTCGAGATGACCTGGCCCCCGGTGATGAGGGTGGTGGTGGCTGTGCTCATGGTTCGCTCACGCTCACTGGGCCACCAGCTCGTCGTACGCGTCGGGCCGGCGGTCGCGGTAGAACTGCCAGCGGTCACGGACGGTCTTGATGAGGTCCATGTCGAGTTCCCGAACGACCAGCTCGGGCTTGTGGTCGTCGGCGGTGTCGCCGACGAACTTGCCCTCGGGGTCGACGAAGTAGCTCGTGCCGTAGAAGTCGTTCTCGCCCAACGGCTCGATGCCGACCCGGTTGATGGCGCCGATGTAGTACTCGTTGGCCACCGCCGAGGCCGGCTGCTCCAGCTTCCACAGGTACGCGGACAGCCCTCGGCTCGTGGCCGAGGGGTTGAACACGATGTGGGCGCCGTTCAGGCCGAGCGCCCGCCAGCCCTCCGGGAAGTGGCGGTCGTAGCAGATGTAGACACCGACCTTGCCGACCGCGGTGTCGAACACCGGGTACCCCAGGTTGCCGGGCCGGAAGTAGAACTTCTCCCAGAAGCCCTTCACCTGCGGGATGTGGTGCTTGCGGTACTTGCCGAGGTACGTGCCGTCGGCGTCGATGACGGCCGCGGTGTTGTAGTACACGCCGGCCTGCTCGACCTCGTACATGGGCAGCACCAGCACCATCCCGAGCTCCTTGGCGATGGACTGGAAGCGCTGCGTGGTGGGCCCGTCAGGGATGGCCTCGGTGTAGTCGTAGTACTCGGGCTCCTGCACCTGGCAGAAGTACGGGCCGTAGAAGAGCTCCTGGAAGCACATGACCTGGGCGCCCTGCGCGGCCGCTTCCCGCGTCGCCTCCTCGTGCTTGTCGATCATCGACGCCTTGTCGCCCGTCCAGTCGGTCTGCAGCAGCGCCGCCTTGATCACGTTGGCCATCTCGCGGCCCCCTCTCGCTCTGTCTCGCTCTCGTCGGTGCGACCCTCGGAAGGTCGCGATCGTAGATGCACAAACGATCCGCAGCAATCGACGCTCTGTACCAGTCACAACCGTGCCAGAAGCGGTACGGTCTCGGTGTGGACGGCTCGGCGACGGTGGCGGCCAGCGCGCTGGCGCGGCGCATCGACGGGGCGTCGTCGCGCGCCGTCGCCACCTCGATCAGCCGGCTGGTCACGAGCGGCGAGCTGGCCCCCGGCACCCGCCTGCCGACGGTGCGCGCCCTGGCCAAGGCCCTCGGCGTCAGCCCCACCACGGTGAACCAGGCCTGGCAGACCCTCGGCCGGGCGGGTGTCCTGGAGACCCGGGGCCGCAACGGCACCCACGTCCGCCCGGAGCCCGGCCGCCGCGGCCCGCAGCGCTACCGCCGCATGAACGCCGGCCCCGGTCCGCTCACCCTCGACCTGTCCCTGGGCACGCCCGACCCGGATCTCCTGCCGGACCTGGGACCGGCCCTGGCCCGCGTGGCGGGGCGCCCGCTGCCCCAGGGCTACCTCGTCGACCCCGTCCTCCCCGAGCTGGCCCAGCGGCTGCAGGACCGCTGGCCCTTCAGCCCCGGCCACCTCAGCGTGGTCGACGGAGCCATGGACGCCCTCGATCGGCTCACGACGCTCACCGTGCGCCTCGGCGACGTCGTCCTCGTCGAGGAAGCTGCCTTCCCTCCGGTGCTCGACCTGCTGGACACCGTCGGTGCCGAGGTCGTCCCGGTAGCGATGGACGACGAGGGCATGGTGCCCGACGCCCTGCGAGCGGCCCTCGCCCGGCGTCCGGTCGCCGTGTACGTGCAGCCTCGAGCCCACAACCCGCTCGGCGTGAGCGTGACCGAGGCGCGGGCGGCGGCCCTCGCGAAGCTGCTCGAGCCGACCGGTGCCTGGGTGTTCGAGGACGACCACGCCGGCGACATCGCGACCAGCCCGCTGGTCAGCGTCGGGACCCACCTGCCGGCCCGGACGGTGCTGGTCCAGAGCTTCTCCAAGTCCTTCGGGCCCGACCTGCGCCTGGCCGCGGTCGGAGGGCCGGAGGACCTGGTCGGTGAGCTGGTGGCTCGCCGGCTCCTCGGGGCCGGCTGGTCCAGTCGTCTCCTGCAGGGGGTGCTGCTGGAGCTGCTGGTCGACCCGGCCACCACCGAGACGCTGTCGCGCGCTCGCCGCGCGTACGCGGAGCGTCGCTCGAAGCTGGTCGACGCACTGGCGGCGGCCGGGGTGGCGACGACCGGCCGTGAGGGCATCAACCTGTGGGTCGAGGTGGCCGACGAGCAGGCTGCGGCCTACCGCCTGGCCGCCGGGGGCGTCGGCGTCGCCGTCGGCTCACCGTTCGTGCCCGGGCGACCCCTCCGCCACGACCACATCCGCGTCACGTCCGGGCTCCTGCGTGACGGCGACGTCGACCGCGTGGCCGGGCTCGTGGCGGAGGCCGCCGCGCCCCCCAGCCCCCGCACCCGCGCCTGGTGACTGCTGTGCTGACTACTTCGGCTGCATGCGGATGGCGCCGTCCAGGCGGATGACCTCACCGTTCAGGTAGTCGTTGTCCACGATCGCCATGGCCATGCGGGCGAACTCGTCGGGCTGGCCGAGCCGCTTGGGGTACACGACCGAGTCGCCGAGGGCCTTCTTGGCCTCGGCCGGGAGCAGCCCGAGGAGGGGCGTGTCCATGAGGCCGGGGGCGATGGTGCAGACCCGGATGCCGACCACGGAGAGATCCCGCGCCGCCGGAAGGGTCATGGCCACCACGCCGCCCTTCGACGCCGAGTAGGCGAGCTGGCCGATCTGGCCGTCGAACGCCGCCACCGACGCGGTGTTGACGATGACGCCTCGCATCCCGTCGGCCGCCGGCTCGCTGCGCGCGATGGCCGACGCCTCGTGCGTCATGCACAGCATGGTGCCGAGCAGGTTGATGCTGAGGACCCGGTCCCACTCGCTGCGCAGGTGGGGCGTGCCGTCCTTGCCGATCGTGCGCACGGCTGTGCCCGTGCCCGCGCAGTTGATGCCCACCCGCAGCGGGGCGTCCTCGGTGGCGGCGGCTACGGCCTCGGCCACCTGCTCGGCGTCGGTCACGTCGCACTTCACGAACTTCACGCCCAGCTCCGACGCCAGCGCCTCGCCCTTCTCGGTGTTGAAGTCGACGACGGTCACGATCGCGCCGGCCGCGTGCAACCGCCGCACGGTGGCCTCGCCGAGCCCGGAGGCTCCCCCGCTGACGATCGCTGCTGCCCCGGTGACGTCCATGGCGGCGCAGACTAGAGGGCCGTTCATCCCCTGCCACCTGCGCTCCGGGCCGGGCCGCCGTAACCTCCGCCCACATGACGGCACAGACGGCGCCGACGGTGTCGACTGTGTCGACTGTGTCGACGATGTCGACGGTGCCGAGCGAGACGACGCTGGAGTCCATCCAGCAACGCCTCCTGTGGCTCGCGGTGAGGATCGTCGACTATGCCAATCACGACCGGGCGAACCACGGCCGGCCGGCGGCCGAGATCAAGGTGGGCGGCCACCAGGCCAGCTCGGCGTCGATGGTCGGGATCATGACGTCCCTGTGGTTCGGCCACCTCAACGGCGACGACAAGGTGGCCGTCAAGCCCCACGCCTCGCCCGTGTACCACGCCATCAAGTACCTGACGGGCGAGCTCGACCGCTCCTACCTCACGCAGCTCCGCGCCTTCGGTGGCCTGCAGGCCTACCCGTCGCGGACGAAGGACCCGGACGTCGCCGACTTCTCGACCGGCTCCGTGGGGCTGGGCGCGGTGGCGCCGTTGTTCGCCGCGATGGCGCGCCGCTACATCGAGGCCCACTTCGGTCCGCAACGCCCGGCCCGCTTCATCGCGCTCGTCGGCGACGCCGAGCTCGACGAGGGCAACGTCTGGGAGGCCATCGCCGACCCCGCGCTCCAAGGTCTCGGCAACGTGATGTGGATCATCGACGTCAACCGGCAGAGCCTGGACCGGGTCATCCCCGGCATGAAGGTCCACAAGCTGATGAAGTTCTTCGCCGACTCGGGATGGCACGTCGTCGAGGCCAAGTACGGGCACCTGCTCGAGGCGGCGTTCGCCCGGCCTGGCGGCGAGCACCTGCGCCGCCACATCGACGACATGTCGAACGAGGAGTACCAGTCGCTGTTCGCCCACCGGGGAGCGGCGCTGCGGGAGCGGTTCCTGGCCGGAGCCGACGACGAGCTGGTGCGGTTCCTGGGCGACGTCCCCGACGACGAGCTGGCGCCGTTGGTCCAGAACCTCGGTGGCCACGACCTCCAGGTGCTGGCCGAGGCCTACCGCGCCGCCGACGCCGAGCCCGACCGCCCCAGCGTGGTGTTCGCCTACACGGTGAAGGGCTGGGGCCTGCCCATCGCCGGCGATCCGCTGAACCACGCCGCGCTCCTGTCCCGAGCTCAGATCGACGCGTTCCGGGCCGACCTCGGGCTCGACGTCGACAGCGAGTGGGACCGCTTCGATGCGGACTCGCCGGAGGGCCGGCTCTGCGCGCTCGTGGGCAGCTCGATCCTGAACCGGCCGCTGAACCCGCGTCCCGTCCTGGAGCTGCCCGCCGAGGTCGGGGTCACGACCGCCAAGCCGGTGTCGACGCAGGAGACCTTCGGCCGGCTCCTGAACGGCCTCGCCGCGCACCCGGCGGCGGCACCGCGGCTGGTCACCACCTCGCCCGACGTGAGCGTCTCCACGAACCTCGGCGGCTGGATCAACAAGATGGGTGTGTTCAGCCCGGCCGAGGAGCAGGACTTCCTCGGCGCCGACCGCCTCCTGCGCTGGCGGCAGAGCCCGTCCGGTCAGCACATCGAGCTCGGCATCAGCGAGATGAACCTGTTCCTCAGCCTCCACGCGCTGGGCCTCGGGCACGAGCTGCACGGCGAGCACCTGCTGCCGGTCGGGACCGTGTACGACCCCTTCGTCTGCCGGGGGCTCGACGCCCTCATCTACGCCCTCTACAACGGTGCCCGCTTCGTGCTGGTCGGGACCCCGTCGGGCGTCTCGCTGGCGCCCGGAGGGCGGCGCCCACCAGTCGACCATCACGCCCTCGATCGGGATCGAGCTGCCCGGCCTGACGCTGGCCGAGCCGGCCTACGCCACCGCGCTCGACTGGCTGCTGTGCGACGGCCTGGCCCGGCTGGCACGGCCCGACGGTGACTCGCTGTACCTCCGGCTGTCGACGCGCCCGCTGGACCAAGCCCCGTTCAAGGCGGCGCGGGAGCGCCTCGGCGACGACCTGCTCCGGGCCGACGTCCTGGCCGGCGGCTACCGGCTGGTCGAGCCGGCGGACGGCGAGGCTGATGTCCTGCTGGCCGCCAGCGGTGCGGTCCTCCCCGAGGTCGTCGCCGCGGCCGAGCTCCTCGGCCGCGAGGGCCTGCGGGCCGCCGTCCTCGACCTGACCAGTGCCGACCGCCTCTACCGGGAGTGGCGCGACGGTCTCCGGGACGCCGGCCGTGAGGCCCGGCCAGCGGCCGTCGAGCGCTTGCACCTGGCCCGGCTCATCCCCGCGGCGGAACGGTCGGCGCCGATCGTCACCGTCCACGACGCGGCCAGCCACGCCCTGGCCTGGCTGGGCTCGGTGTTCGGCACGCGGGTCGTCCCCGTCGGCGTCGACGCCTTCGGCCAGTCCGGCTCGGTGCCTGAGCTGTACGAGGCCTTCGACCTCTTGCCCGACCAGATCGTCAACGCCGCCCTCGTGGCGCTGGGCTGATCGGCCGCGCCCGACCGGAGTCCACCCATGTTCATGGCCGATGCGGCCGCACAGGGGGCGGCGAGATCGGCCATGAACGGTGCGGAGGGCGCCGGTAGCGTCGAGACCGCATGCACGGCGAGACCGCTCCCGAACCGCTCCCGGGTCCCTCGCCGGCGATGCACCTCCACCCGTGGTGGCGCTACGGCCTGGCACTGGCCTGGGCCGCCGTGCTGGTCGGCCTACTCGTCCCCGAGAACCAGGGCTACGACCTCGGAAAGCGGCCGTTCTGGTGGGACGGGGTGCTGCTCGTGGTGGCGGGCGTCGTGGCCATGGTGGTCCTCCTGCTGCGGGACTGGCGGTGGGCGCCGCTGGCCTCGATCGGCCTGAGCCTGGTCCTCGTGGCGCTCGCCGTACCCGACCTCGACGAGAACGCGGGCATCGCGGTGAAGCAACTCATCATCGCCGCGGGGATCCTGCTCGTGTCGATCGGCTCGCTCAGCGCCTGGTCGCCCCGGTCAAACGCCTGAGCTGGCTACGGTGCCGCCGGGTCGCGTCCGGGGACCAGGGGAGGAGTGAGCGGGATGTCCGAGCGTCGGAGCGTGAGCGCCGAAGAGCTGGCCGAGCAGATCAACGTCGGCGAGATCGACACGGTGCTCGTGGTCTTCCCCGACCTCCAGGGCCGGCTGGTCGGGAAGCGGGCGAACGCTCGCTTCTACCTGGAACACGTCGCCAACGGCGCGGGCACGGAGAACTGCAACTACCTGATCGCCACGGACATGGAGAACGTCCCAGTACCCGGCTACCGCTTCGCCAACTACGACCTCGGCTACGGCGACATGCTGGCCATGCCTGACGAGGACACCATCCGCGTCGACGCCGTGGCTGCCGAAGACCGCGCTCGTCCTCGCCGACCTGCTCGACGTCGACACGCGAGAGCCGATCGAGGTGTCGCCGCGCCAGATCCTCCGCCGCCAGGAGGAAGCCGCCGACGCCATGGGGTTCACGGCCCACGTGGCCAGCGAGATCGAGTTCTACCTCTTCCACGACAGCCTGGAGGAGGTCTGGGCGAAGGGCTTCCGCGACCTGCGCCCCCACGCGCCCGTACCTCGAGGACTACCACATCCTGCAAACCTCGAAGGACGAGTACGTGATCGGCGATCTCCGCCGCCACCTCGAGGCGGTCGGTGTGCCGGTCGAGTTCTCCAAGGGCGAAGCCGGACGCGGCCAGCACGAGATCAACCTCGAGTACACGACGCCCGTCGAGATGGCCGACCGCAACCTCATCTACAAGAACGCCGCCAAGGAGATCGCCCACCTCCACGGACGATCGGTGACGTTCATGGCCAAGTGGGACTGGGACGACACAGGCTCGTCGTGCCACGTCCACTCGAGCCTGTGCGACGCCGACGGGACATCAGTGCTGGCCGACCACCACGCCGAGCACGGCATGACCGAGACCTTCCGGTGGTACCTCGGCGGCCTGCTGGCCACCGCGCGGGAGATGAGCCTGCTGTTCGCTCCCACCATCAACTCGTACAAGCGGTTCCAGCCAGGATCGTGGGCGCCGACCGCGGTGGCCTGGGGTGTCGACAACCGCACCCTCGGCTTCCGCAAGGTCGGCCATGGCGAGGCGACCCGCGTCGAGTGCCGCATCCCCGGCTCCGACGCCAACAGCTACCTGGCCTTCGCCGCGACCCTGGCCGGCGGCCTGCACGGGATCCGCAACAAGATCGACCCCGGCGCTCCCTACCTGGGCAATGGTTACGAAAGCAACGATCTCCCCCGCGTGCCCGCCTCCCTCGTCGAGGCCATCGAGCTGTGGCGGGCCAGCGACGTCGCGCGTGAGGCCTTCGGCGACGAGGTCCACCACCACATCCTCAACATGGCCGAGCAGGAGTGGCTGGAGTCGAACCGCTGCGTGACCGACTGGGAGCTCCGCCGCTACTTCGAACGCATTTAGCACTCAGGCCAGAGCGGGAGACCGCCGGGCGCGAAGACGGCGGGTTGGCCGCCGGTGTGCCAGAAGACGACGTCGTCACCCGGCGCCCAGTGACCGTCGGCGGCGAGCGCCAGCAGGCCGGCGAAGGCCTTCGCCGTGTAGACGCGATCGAGCACCCAGCCTCCGTGGCGGGCCGCCCACAGGAGCGCGTCGTCGGCCTCCGGGGTCGGTACGGCGTAGTCGTCACCGAGCGTTGAGCCCTCCAGGTGGACGTCCGCGGCATCGACCCGGACGTCGTCGAGCCCGAGGTGCGCCAGCGTCTCGTCCGCCAGCTCCGCGGTGTACGACTCCGCCAGCAGTATCCCTTTGGCCACGGCGAACGCGACGACGTCGGGGACGGCCTCTCCCCCGGCGGCGATCGCGGCCCGCCCGGCCAGCAAGCCGGCGTGCGTCCCGCCGCTGGACGTGGCGTGCACCACGGCGCGAGGACGGCAGCCGGCGGCGTCGCACTGCTCCACGAGCTCTGCGAACGCCGCCGCGAACCCCGCGGCCCCGACCGCCGTGCTGCCCCCGATGGGGATGGCGAACGGCCGGCGCCCCGCCGCCAGGAGCTCCTCGGCCAGCGCGTCCTTGGCCTCCTCCAGCAGACCCCAGTCGTCCGTACCGGGATGGTGCGCCCGCGCACCGAACAGCGCCGAGAGGAGCTGGTTCCCCGACGGTCGCTCGGGTGCAGGGCCGCCCAGCACCAGGTGGACCTCCAGGCCGAGCCGGGCGCCCGCGGCCGCCGTCATCCGGCAGTGGTTCGACTGGCCGGCTCCGACGGTGACGAGGGTGTCGGCGCCCTCGGCCAGCGCCGTCCCGCACAGGTGCTCGAGCTTGCGGGCCTTGTTGCCGCCCATCCCCAACCCCGTGAGGTCGTCGCGCTTGACCCACAGGCGGGCACCGCCGGGCAGGAGCGGCCCCTCCTCCAGCGGCGTCGGCAGGGTGGCCAGCCCGGCCTTCGGCCGCGCCGCGATCGCCGCCGCCAATCGCTCGGCGCTCACGTCGTGTAGTCGGCGTTGATCCGGACGTACTGATCGGAGAGGTCGCAGCCGTACACCGTGAACGCACCCTCCCCGACACCGAGGCTGACGTGGATCAGCACCTCGTCGCCCTTCATGTAGCCGGCCAGCGAAGCCAGGCCGTCCTCGTCCACGGGGCGCGGGTACACCTCCTGCGCGCCGAAGCGGATGACCACGCGTTCCTGGTCGATGTCGGTGTCGTCCGAGCACTTGCCGACGGCCATGGCCACCCGCCCCCAGTTGGGGTCGGCGCCGTGCACCGCGGTCTTCACCAGTGGCGAGTTGACGATGGCCTTGGCCACCCGCTTCGCCTGGGCGTCGTCCGCGGCGCCGTCGACCGTGACCTCGATCAGGGTGGTGGCCCCCTCGCCGTCCCGTGCGATCTGGCGGGTGAGCGAGAGAGCGACGGTGTGCAGCGCCGCCTCGAGCTCGGCCGGCGGCACCGGGCCGGCGGCGCCGCTGGCCATGACGGCGGCGGTGTCGCTGGTCGACGTATCGGTGTCGATGCTGAGTGCGTTGAACGTCCGATCGATGACCCGGCGGAAGAGCTGATCGAGCTCGGCCGTCCCGACCTCGGCGTCGGTGACGAAGAGGGTGATGAGCGTCGCCATGTCCGGCTCGATCATCCCGACGCCCTTGGCGATGCCGACCACCCGAGCCGCACCCGCCCGGGCCTCCGCGATCTTGGCGACGGTGTCCGTGGTCATGATGGCCCGGGCCGCGGCCAGCGCGTCCCGGCCTTCGAACGGCGCCACGAGCCCGCCGAGGTGGGACCGGACGCGGTCCATCGGGTAGCGCCGCCCGATCACCCCGGTCGAGGCCAGCAGCACGTCGTCCGGCTCGGCGCCCAGCGCGGCGGCGACGCCGGCCACCACCTCGGCGGCGTCGGCGTCGCCCGCCGCACCGTTGGCGACGTTGGCGTTCTTGGAGATGACGGCGAAGGCCTGCAGCCGGCCGTCGGCCACGTGCCGGCGGCTGACCGTCACACTCGGGCCGGCGAAGCGCGATCGGGTGAACACCGCCGCCGCCGGGCAGGGCCGGGCGGCGGCGATGACGGTGAAGTCCGCTGTCTCGTCCTTGATGCCGATGTTGGCGACGTGGCACGAGAACCCGGCGGGCAGCTCGACCATGAGATCGTCCATGGCCAGAGCCTGCCAGCCCGGATCCCCAGCGGCGCGACGTGCCGAGCCGCAGGCGCTACGGCGCGGGAGAACCCGTGACCGGGCCGAGCAGCTTGAACACCGCGCCCGTCGGGTCGGCCAGCGTCGCCAGCCGCCCGTACGGCGTGTCCTCGGCGGGCTGGATGACCGAGCCGCCGAGCTCGAGCGCCTTGGCAATCGTGGCGTCCGCGTCGTCGGTGCCGAAGTACACCGACCAGTGCGCGGGGACACCCTCGGGCAGGAACCCCGAGGCGTCCATCACGCCGGCCACCTGCTCCTCGCCGTCCTTCGCCGTCGTGTAGCGGAACTCCGGCGTGTCCCCCATCACCTCGGTCTCCCAGCCGAACACCTGGCGATAGAACTCGACGGAGGCGTCGTAGTCGCGGGTGTGGAGCTCGAACCAGTTCGGCGTCGACGTCTCGCCGACGACCTCCAGGCCCGGGTACGTGCCGGGCTGCCACATGCCGATGCCGGCGCCGCCGACGTCGGTGACGAACCCCATCGTGCCGAGATCACCGACGGGCATGGGCGGGACGATCACCTGCCCACCGTTGGCGGCCACGGCCTCGGCGGTCTTGGCGGCATCGTCGGTGGCGAGGTAGATCGACCACACATCCGGTATCCCGGCGTCCGGCTGGGCCTTCATGCCGCCGGCGACGCGCACACCGCCGTGCGTGAAGTTGAAGTAGCCGCCGAACTCCTCGTTCGGTTCCTCGGCCGTCCAACCGAACAGCTCGCTGTAGAACGCACGGGATCGGTCGGGATCGGACGTCATCAGGTCGACCCAGCTGGGTGCTCCGACCGGGACGCTGGTTCTCGTCGGCATGAGGTTGTCTCCTGTGCTCGTGGATGGACTGGGATGTGGACGCCCGCCGGTCCGCGAACTCATCGCCGGAGGACGGTCAGTGCGGCAGCGCCTCGACCAGCAGCCGGCAGACGGGCCAGGTCCCTTCCGAGGTGTTCGAGATGATCGTCCACGTCAGCGCACGCCCGGGATCGTGCACGCTGCGGAACGAGACGCCGGCGTCGTACCCCTCGAGGAACACGGCATCGCCGGACTCGAACATCCAGAAGCCGAGCCCGTACCGCCGATCCTCCTCCGGATACTCGCTGCGCGGTCGCACCATCTCCGCGACCCTGGCCTTCGGCACGATCCGTCCCTCGAAGAGCGCGGACCAGAACGCGGACATGTCGGTGGTCGTCGAGTAGACGCCACCGTCCCCGTTGCCGCGGACAGGGAGGTGGAAGACGTTGGTCCGCGACACGTCCTCCATGTCGAGATAGCCGAGGGCGACCCCTCCGGGCAGTTCGTCCGAGCGGAGGAACTCGGTGTCGTGCATCCCGGCCGGACCGCAGACCCGCTGCGCCACCAGGTCGTGGTACGGGACGCCACTGGCCCGCTCGGCCAGCAGGGCCAGCACCATGAAACCGCCGTTGTTGTAGGCGAAACGTTCATCGGGCGGGAAGCTCGTCGGATAGCCGTCGAGGCGGGGGAGGAAGTCCTCTGTCGTCACCAGCTCGTGGACGGCGCCCATCACGTACTCGTCGATGCCGCGCCCCCCTTCCTCGTCGAGGTAGTCACCGATGCCGGACCGGTGGCCCAACAGGTGCTCCACGGTGACGCGGTCGTCGATCAGCGGCAGATCCTCGCCCAGGAGGGATCGGGCGGTGGTGGTCAGCGACAGGGTGCCCTCGTCGACGAGCGACATGACGACGAGGGCGGTGAACCCCTTGTTGCCGCTGGCCAGCGCGAACCGGGTGGTGGGCGTGTTGGCGATGCGCCATCCACGGTGGGCCCACCCGTACGCGACGTCGAGCTCGACCGCGCCGTCCCGCTCGATGCGCACCACGCCCGAGAAGTCGATCTCGCGCGCCACCTCGTCGACGGCGCCGGCCAGGTCGGTCATGACTGGAGCTCCAAGAGGCCCGCGAGGGTCGGCCGGAACCCACAGGCCTCGAGATAGAAGGGTTTCAAGGGCTCGTCGAAGTCCACGTGGAGGAACTCGCAGCCGGCGACGCGGGCCCCATCCGCGGCCGCCGCGACGACCTGCTGGCCGAGGCCCTCGCCGCGCACGCTCGCGGCGACCATCGTGTCCTGCAACCAGGCGTGGACCAGGCCGTCCCAGAGGACGTTCACGAAGCCGACCAGCTCGCCGTCCCGGCGGGCCGAAACCCAGCCGAGGCTGTGCGAGGCCGTGAGCTCACGCCAGTTCCACTCCGACTCGTCGAAGACGCGGGTCTCGAAGGCTTCGGCGTGGAGGCGGTTCACCTCGTCGTTGGTGAAGCTCCCTCGCCACTCGAGTGTGATGCTGCGGGTCGCGTCGCCCATCGTCGGGACGCTACCGGGCAGGGTCAGCGCACCAGCTCGAGATACCGATCGTCGTCGTAGCTCGACAGGAAGCGGCCGAGCTCGTCGACGACGTGCCCGAGGGACCGCCCGGCGAAGAGCAGGGGCTGGTACACCGTGATGTCGTACGGGGTCGTTCCCATCGCAACGATGTCGAAGCTCGCGGACCTCGGCACGACGGAACGCGTCGAGCTCGCCGAAGGAGGAGAGCAGCCCGGCGCCATAGGTGCGCAGCTCCCCGGCCTCCCAGGCCACGCCGAACTCGAAGCTGAACCAGAACACCCGGCTGAAGAACTCGTGTGCGGCATCGGTCTCCGCCCGCTGCGAGGCCTCGCCGGCCAACTGGTAGAGGTCGGCGAACGTCGGGCTGGCCAGCATGTTGGCGTGGCCCACGAGCTCGTGCACCACATCCGGCTCGGGCGTGTAGAGCGGGATCGAGTGGTGGCGGACGTACTGCGTCGAGCAGAACGTCCGGTCGGCCAGGCTCCCGTAGAACTCGCGGGTCGGGCACCAGTCCCGGCACGGGGCGCATGCGGAAGCCCGTCAGCGCGCGAAGACGGGCGCTGACCTCGCGAAGCTGGGGCACGCGGTCGCCGGGGAGGTCGAGGCGCGCCGCGGCGTCGAGGTACTCGTGCACGGCGTAGCGCTCGTGCTTGGCCGCCAGCTCCCGGGACACGAGCGCCCACAGCGCGTCCTCCTCGGGCGCGTACACCACGTCCGGGATGGGATCGCCCGGACGGTACGCGGCACCGACCTCCGCGATGGCGTCCCGTCGTGCCCGATAGTCGGGATCCGACGCGCCCGGATGGTCAGCGGCGAGCTCGACAGCCGGACCGTTCAAGGTCGACGTGGTGCGCATGGCCCCAGTCAACCAGCGGAGGGACCGTTCATCCAGCCGTCAGGTCGAGATCCAGACGTTTGTCTCGCTCAGTGAGTGTCCAGAGTTCTCCGATCGTCTGACTAGCATGGTCGAATGGCAGAAGACGTCCAGCTCGACGGCGTCGACGCCAGCCTCATCCGTGAGCTGGTGACCGACGGGCGGCTGTCCATGAACGAGCTCGCCGCCCGGGCCGGGGTATCGAGAGCCACCGCCTACAGCAGGGTCGAGCGCCTGCGCCGGGACGGCGTCATCACGGGGTTCACGGCCACCGTGGACCCCGCCCGGGTCGGCTACGGCGTGACGGCCCTCATTCTTCTCAACGTCCGCCAGAGCGACTGGCGGGAGGCCCGGGACGCCTTCCTCGCCATCCCCGGGCTCTCGTACCTGGCCATGACCAGCGGCGCCTTCGACATGGCGATGGTGGTGCGAGCGCCGGATGTGCACCACCTGCGGGACGTCGTGCTGGGCGAGTTGCACGACATCGCGCACGTCCGTAGCACGCAGACGGTCTTCGTGCTCGAGGAGCACGGACCGCTCCCGCTGCCGGAGGGCGGTCCACCATGAGCCGCCCGCGCCTGGCGATCAGGCGGCGTAGGCCTCCTCGGCATGCTCGGCGAGGTCCAGGCCTTCCTCCTCCTGGGCCGGCGTGATGCGCAGTCCGATCGTCTTGTGCAGCGCCATGCCGATGATGAAGGTGACCACGAACGAGTAGGCGATCGTCACCACCGAGGCCACGAGCTGGTCCCCGAGCAGTGAGAGTCCGCCGCCGAGGAAGAGCCCTTCGTCGACGACGGCCGGGTTGATGGCCGAGTCGGCGAAGAGCCCGAGCAGCAGCGAACCGGCCAGGCCGCCGACGAGGTGCACGGCGATCACGTCGAGGCTGTCGTCGAGCTTGAAGGCCCGCTTGATGCCGAGGGCGAGGTAGCAGACCGCCCCGGTGACGAGACCGATGTAGACGGGCGCCATCCCTCCGACGAAGCCGGCGCAAGGCGTGATGGCGACCAGGCCGGCGACGGCGCCCGAGGCTGCCCCGAGGGTCGTGGCGTGCCCACTCTCCAGCCGCTCCACGACCAACCACCCGAGCATGGCGGCCGACGCGGCGAGGAAGGTGTTCATGATGGCCTGGGCCGCGATGCCGTCGGCAGCCAGGGCCGACCCGGCGTTGAACCCGGCCCACCCGAACCAGAGGATGCCGGTGCCGATGATCGTCAGCGGGAGGTTGTGCGGGCGCATGGGCGTCTCCGGGTAGCCCTTGCGCACGCCGAGGATGATCACGAGGGCGACGGCGGCCGCACCGGCGTTCATGTGCACCACGGCCCCGCCGGCGAAGTCGAGCGCGCCCAACTCGTAGAGGAAGCCACCGCCGAAGACCCAGTGGGCGACGGGTCCGTACACGAGGATCAGCCAGAGGCCGATGAAGATGGCGTAGGCGCTGAACTTGAGCCGATCCGCCGTGGCGCCCGTGATGAGCGCCGGCGTGATGATGGCGAAGGTCATCTGGTAGGCGCAGAACAGCACGAAGGGGATGGTCAGGAAGCCGAGGAAGCTGTCCGGCCCGCCGGGTGCCGCGCCGGGGGTGACGTCCTTCAGGAACGCGTAGTCGAGGTTCCCGATGAAGCCGCCGTTGCCGGCGTCACCGAAGGCCAGGCTGAACGCGATGGCCACCCAGAGGATGGCGAGCAGGCCCATGGCGAAGAAGTTCTGCATCAGCATCCCGAGCACGTTCTTCGAACGGACCATGCCGCCGTAGAAGAGCGCCAATCCCGGCGTCATGAACAGGACCAGGGCCGTCGCGATCAGCACCCAGGCGGTGTTGCCCTGTATCCACACCCACTCCTTCGCTCGATGTGTGAGATAGGCGAAAGATTTCCCACCGTTCGTTTCGCGGTTGTTTCGCCGCTGGGACGTCGCGGGCACGGACAGCTTCTACCGTCAGCGGCACATGATCGGCACGAGAGCGGCAGCTTGCTGACGTGACTCTGAACGGCGCCGAGGTGAGCCTCAGCGCTCGGTGGGCTCCCGGGGCACCTCGAGCAGGTAGCCGCGGCCGCGGACGTTGTGCAGTTGCAGACCGACCACCCGCACCCGGCGACCGACCCGACCCATCACGGCCTTCATCGCCGTCGAGTCCGCGCTGCCACCGGTCCTCGCGTAGATGTCCCGCAGCGCGTCGGCCCCGACGAGCCGGCCCGCATGGTCGACGAGCTGCTCCACGACCGCCACCTGCGAGGGCGGGATGGGCACCCACCGACGCCCGAGCCAGAGCAGACCGTGCTCGTCGACCCGGGGCGCGGCGTCGCGTGGGACCCGCGATCGCAAGGTCGCCTGGCGGGCCATCACCTCGCTCACGTCGACCGGTGCTCTCACCCAGTCCTCGAGCACATCCCAATCCGCCGGCGGCGGGTGCCCCTGCGCGACCACGAGCAGCCGAGGTCGCCCCGCCCGCGCCAGCTCGCGCCGCTGGTCCTCCTGTGCCGGCCAGTCGATCAGCGGCACGTCGGGCACGTGCGGGTCTGCGCCCACGGGCGCGGACGGTACCGGTCGCCAACCCTCAGCGGGACGCACCTGCTGGCGTGGCACTCGGGATCGGCACGCCGACCGGCTCCTCCCGTCGCCGCTCGGGAACCGTGCGCAGCAGCAGGAAACCCAGGGCCCCGGCCGCTGCGCTGGCGACCAGGATGCCGATCTTGGCCGACGACACGAGCGCGGGCACGTCGAACGACAGGCCGGTGACGTAGAGGGCCACCGTGAACCCGATCCCTGCGGTGACGGCGAGCCCGACCATGTGCCGCCACGTGACCGACGCGGGCAGCCGGCCGACCCCCAGCCGGACGGCGAGCCAGGCCCCACCGAACACGCCGATCGGTCTTCCCCAGCACCAGCCCCGCGACGACCCCGAGCGTCACCGCGCATGTCGAGCCCGCCCGTCTGGAGGCGGACGCCCGCGTTGACCAGTGCGAACAGCGGCACGATGCCGAAGGCGACCCACAGGTTGAGCCGTCCTTCGATCCGCTCCAACGGGGACGCCGTCTCCATGGCGTAGCGGGCCAGGTCCTCGGCCGCCACCTCGTCGCTGGTCTCGATGCGGTCGACGAGACCGTGGGCGACGTCGCCGAACTCGGACGGGTCGTGGAACGGTCGCGTCGGTGTGAGCAGACCGAACACCACGCCGGCGATCGCCGCCTCCACCCCGCAGCGGTACATCGCGTACCAGCACAGGGCGCCCAGCACGACGTAGGGGACCATCGACCGCACCTCGAGACGCCGCAAGGCCAGCGTCACGAGGACGCTGACTGCGGCCAGGGCGAGCCAGGCCAGGCGCACGTCGTCGGCGTAGAAGATGGCGATCACGACGATGCCGCCGACGTCGTCCACCACAGCCAGCGTGAGGATGAAGATGCGCGCGCCGAGCGGCACGCGGGATCCGGCCAGCGTCACCACGCCGACCGCGAACGCGATGTCCGTCGCCACCGGGATGCCCCAGCCGCCCGCGCCCGGGGTGGCCGGCGTTGAGCAGGGCGTAGATGAGAGCCGGCACCAGCATGCCGCCGAGCGCGGCGATGGCCGGGAGCGCCGCCGCACGGCGGTCGCGCAGCTCGCCCGTCACGAGCTGGCGCTTGATCTCGAGCCCGGCCAGGAGGAAGAAGAGCGTCATGAGGCCGTCGTTGACGACGGCGTGGAGGTCGAGCTCGAGCTGCACGAGCGAGCCGAAGCTCAGGTCGAACGGCGTGCTGCAGGAAGCGTTCGTAGGACTCGTGCCACGCCGAGTTGGCCCACACCAGCGCGGCGAGCGCGGCGACAAGCATGACGATCGCCGCCGGCGGCCTCCACCTGAGCGAAGCGGAGCGCCGGCCGGACGAAGGCCCGGGGGACGAAGCGGTCGGAGTCCTTCCAAGTGGGGCGGACCGACGGGAACGGTGCCGTTGGCCGGCGGCTGGTCCGTTCACGGCCGGCCCGACGCGCCGGTGCTCGGGGTCCGGATGGCGACTCCGGACCCCGAGGCCGACTGCACGCTCACGCGTCGACGGGGACCTTCCGGGGGACCTGTGCGCCTGCCGGTGCGTTGCGTGCCGACGCCGCTGTGGGAACCCTGGAACTCGGGGTAGGCGAGGACGCCCATCTCCGGCAGGTCGAGGCCGGCCATCTCGTCCTCCGGCGTCGGGCGGATGCCGCCCTTCGTGAGGGCGTTCTGGATCTTGAAGAAGGCGAAGGCGATCCCGAAGATCACCGTGCCGATGACCGCGGCGCCGAGCAGCTGGGCGCCGAACTGGCCCCAGTCGCCCTTGATGATGCCCTCGACGCCGGTGGAGTCGGAGCCGTTCCAGCCGGCGCCGTAGCTGCCGTTGGCGAAGATGCCGACGGCCAGAACGCCGAAGCACCCGCACACACCGTGGACGCTGACCGCGCCCACGGGGTCGTCGACCTTGAGCTTGCGCTCGACGAAGAAGACGGACTCGATCACGAGGACGCCGGCCACACAGCCGATGACCGCGGCCGCCCAGGGCGCCACGAAGGCGCAGGGGGCGGTGATGGCGACCAGGCCGGCCAGCATGCCGTTGGCCATCATGCCCGGGTCTGGCTTGCCGGTCCGGCGGGTGATCCAGAACATGGCCACGATCGAGCCGAAGGCGCCGGCGATGGCGGTGTTCGTCGCCACGACGGCGAACTGGACGTCGGTGGAGGCGAGGGTCGACGCCGCGTTGAAGCCGAACCAGCCGAACAGCAGGATGAACGTGCCGAGCATCGCCATCGGGATGTGGTGGCCCGGCAGCGCCCGCGGCGTGCCGTCCTTGGCGAACTTGCCGATGCGGGGACCGAGCACGATCGCTCCGGCCAGCGCCGCCACGCCACCGACCATGTGGACGACGCCGGAGCCGGCGAAGTCGACATACCCGGCGCCGAGGCTCATCGTGTCCCAGGTCTTGGCCAGCCAGCCGCCGCCCCACGTCCAGGCCGCGAAGAGCGGGTAGTAGATGGCGCCGCAGAACAGGCCCCAGACGACGAAGCTGTTCCACTTCCACCGCTCGGCCATGGCGCCGGTCGGGATCGTGGCCACCGTGTCCATGAAGGCGACCATGTAGAGGAAGAAGCCGACGAGCGCCGGCGTGATGCCTCCACCCGACAGCGCCCAGCCGCCCTTCCACAGGAACGTCCAGTTGCCCGACCCGACGAGCGAGCCGCCGATCGGGGCGTCGAGCCCGAACAGGGAGTAGGAGAAGCCACCGAACGCGAGCGGGAAGCCGACGAAGAAGAAGCCGATGAACCCGAGGCCGAAGATGGCGAAGTTGGTGCTGACGACGTGCGCGGCGTGCTTGGCCCGGCAGAAGCCGGTCTCGACCAGCGCGAAGCCGGCCTGCATGAAGATCACGAGGACGGCGCCGATCACGATCCACAGCAGGTTCGTCGACACCGCCAGCGAGTACACGTCGGAGGTCGTCGCCGCGGGGTCGAACTCCTGCCCGAAGGCCGGTCCGGCGCACAGCAGCGACAACGTCGCGCCGCCGACGACGGCAAGCAGTGCTTTCTTCTTCACCTGATGGTCTTCCTCTCGCTCGGACCCCGCCGCACGCGGCGGACCCACGGGGGCTACCTGTCAGGTTCCTGTTTAGGAGACATCCATTTCGTGAGCGTTCGCCGCTGGTGTTCGTCGCGTATCGCTCGTCTGGCGTGTTTCTGACGCGAACCCCGTCAACGGGCGCCGTCGCGGTCCAGCCACTTGTGCGGCGTCTCGGGCACCGGGCCGGTGGCGAGCGCGATCGCCTCGTCCACGGTCACCGTGCGCTGGAGCAGCATGCGATGAGCGGGACGGACGAAGCCGTGCTCGACGGCGGCATCGAAGAACTGCACCAACGGCTCCAGAACCCGTCGACGTCGAGCAGGACCACGGGCTTGGCCTGCAGCCCGAGCTGCGTCCAGGTCAGCGCCTCGGCCAGCTCGTCGAGGGTGCCGAAGCCACCGGGCAGCGCGATGAACCCGCCGACAGCGAGGCCATGAGCGCCTTGCGCTCGTGCATCGACCCGACGACGTGGAGCGTCGTCAGGCCGCGGTGGGCGACCTCGGCCCGCTCGAGGAACTCGGGGATGACGCCCGTGACCTCGCCGCCGGCGTCGAGCACGGCGTCGGCCACCACGCCCATCAGCCCAACGTCGCCGCCACCGCACACGAGGCCGATGCCCCTGCCGGCGAGGGCCTTCCCGAGCCGCGCCGCGGTGTCGGCGAAGCCGGGCGCGGCCCCGGCGTTGGACCCGCAGAACACGCACAGCCGGACCACGGCGCCGAGTCTCGCGGAGCACAGTTGCGAAATCCGCAACGGATCTCCGCGAGACGTCTCACCGGGCGGCGGTCGGGCCTCTCACCGGGCCTCTACCGGCGGGCACGACCGCCTGACACGGGGCGGCTACCGCTCGGTAACGTCAGCGCCCATGACTCCCCCGGACCTGGATGCGGCCGCGGCCGCCGTCGATCTCGCGCACCACGTCGTCAAGCGGGGGGTGCAGCAGCTGGCCGAGGCCGGAGGGCCCGAGGTCCACCAGGCGCTCGCCTACGACCTGGCGCACGCGGCGGCCGAGGTCGAGATGGCGCGCTCCATGCTCGACTACGGCGCGAAGGGGGATCTCGAGGCCCGGCTCACCTGCGCGTTCGTGGCCGAGGCGCTGCACGACCTCGGCACTCGTCTCCTCGGACGCCAGGCGGTGTGGGGGCTGGACGATGACGCGCCGCTGGCCGGCGCCCGGGACTTCCTCGACGCCTACCGGCACCCGGACTTCCAGGCGGACCTGGCGACGACGGCCGGGGCCCGTCACCTCGATCCCGACTTCGAGCTCGTCCAGGACAGCTTCCGGGCCTTCGCCGACAAGGAGATCGCACCCGTCGCCGAGCACGTGCACCGGACCAACGGCGACGTCCCCGAGAGCATCATCGCCGGCCTCGCCGACATGGGCGCCTTCGGGCTGTCGGCGCCGGTCGAGTACGGCGGGTGGTCCGAGGGGGGAGACAGCGAGTACCTGGGCATGGTCGTCGCCACCGAGGAGCTGTCCCGGGGATCGCTCGGCATCGGCGGCTCGCTCATCACCCGGCCGGAGATCCTCACCCGGGCCCTGGTGAGGGGCGGCACCGAGGAGCAGAAGCAGGAGTGGCTGCCGAAGCTGGCCGCAGGGGAGGCCATGGTCGCGGTGGCCGTCACCGAACCCGACTACGGCTCGAACGTGGGCGGGATCAAGGCCACGGCGACGCCTGCGGCGGGCCCTGACGGCGAGCCGGGCTACGCCATCAACGGGGTGAAGACCTGGTGCACCTTCGGCGCCCGGGCCGACGTGCTCATGCTCCTGGCGCGGACCGACACGGACCGCAGCCTGACGCACCGCGGCCTCTCGCTCTTCGTCGTGTCGAAGCCGCGAGGCGAGGGGCACGGCTTCGAGTTCGCGCAGGACGGTGGCGGCCGCATGGAGGGGCGGCCCATCGACACCATCGGCTACCGGGGCATGCACTCCTACGAGATCGCGTTCGACTCGTGGTGGGTGCCGGCCGCCAACCTCATCGGCGGCGAGGGCGGTCTCGGCCGCGGGTTCTACTACCAGATGGAGGGCTTCGAGAACGGCCGGCTGCAGACGGCGGCCCGGGCCGTCGGTGTGATGCAGGCCGCGTACGAGGCCGCGCTCGACTACGCGGCCAACCGGAACGTCTTCGACCAGCCGATCGGCGACTACGAGCTGACGAGGGTGAAGCTCGGGCGCATGGCCGCCGTCATCCAGGCCTCCCGCCAGTTCTCCTACGTGGTGGCGCGGCTCATGGCCAGGGGCCAGGGGACCATGGAGGCGGCGATGGTCAAGGCGTATGCGTGCAAGGCCGCCGAGTGGGTGACCCGCGAGGCCATGCAGATCCACGGCGGCTACGGGTACGCGGAGGAGTACCCCATCAGCCGCCTGTTCGTGGA
This sequence comes from uncultured Acidimicrobiales bacterium, assembly GCA_963813375.1. Lineage (GTDB taxonomy): Bacteria > Actinomycetota > Acidimicrobiia > Acidimicrobiales > Ilumatobacteraceae > DASTFY01. Next base: position 251,602 of record CAWEYT010000017.1, read on the forward strand.
CGCCAGGGTCCTCTCGATCTTCGAGGGGACCGACGAGATCCTCTGCCTGAAGGTGATCGCCCGCCGGCTGCTCGAGCAGGCCGGTCGGGACAACTAGCCGCTGTCGGCGCTGGAGCGCTTGAGGCCGGCCCGCTCGCCCCGGGAGACGAACTTGGTGGCCATCTTGCGGCTGGCCTCGTCGATCATCTCGTCGCCGAACATGACCGCGCCCTTGCCCTCGTCCTCGGTCGCTTCCCGATACGCCTCGAGGATGTCCCAGGCCCGGTCGAACTGCTCCTGAGTGGGCGAGAAGACCTCGTTGAGGATCGTCACCTGGTCCGGGTGGAGCGCCCACTTGCCGTCGTAGCCCAACGTGCGGGTGCGCCGGCAGTAGTCACGGAAGCCGTCGCTGTCCCGGATGTAGAGATACGGACCGTCGATGACCTGCAGCCCGTTGGCGCGCCCGGCCATGAGGATCTTCGAGAAGACGTAGTGGAAGTGGTCGCCCGGGTAGTCGGCGATCTGGACGCCACCGGTCAGCACCGGCATCTCCATCGAGGCCGCGAAGTCGGCCGGGCCGAAGATGATGGTCTCGAGCCGCGGCGACGCGGCGCAGATCTCCTCCACGTTGATGAGGCCGCGGGTCGTCTCGATCTGGGCCTCGATCCCGATGTGGCCGACCGGGAGGCCCGCCGCCTGCTCCACCTGGGCCAGCAGCAGGTCGGTGGCCACCACCTGGGCCGCGCTCTCCACCTTCGGCACCATGATCTCGTCCAGGCGCGGGCCGGCCCCGCCGACCACGGCCATGATGTCGTAGGCCGTCCACTTCGTCGACCAGTCGTTGACACGGACGCACAGGACCTTGTCGCCCCACTCCTGGTCGCGGATGGCGGCCACGACCTTGTCCCGCGCCGCCTCCTTCTCCTTCGGCGCCACCGCGTCCTCCAGATCGAGGAACACCATGTCGGCCGGGATGCCGGGACCCTTGCCGAGCATCTTCTCGGAGGAGCCGGGGATGGACAGGCATGAGCGCCGGGGAAGGTCCCGTGAACGTTCGGACATGCCCTCAGGCTAGGAGAACGGGGTCCTCGGGCGCTCCTGCGGCACGCCGTCGACGATGAGGTCGACCTTCTCGTTGTAGAAGCAGGCCATGCCGGCGATCTTGGCGCTCTCGGCCAGCGGGCTGCGGTACATCCAGACGAAGTCGTCGTACCGGCGCTCGCCGGCCTGGACCGACCAGTACGTCGCCGTGCCCTTGTACGGGCACTGGGTGACACGGTCGGAGGGCACGAGCAGCTCCGTGCGAACGTCCGAGAGCGGGACGTAGTAGCGCGGCGGCAGCCCGGTCTCGAACAGGATGTGCGGCCGCGTGGAGTCGGCCAGCTCCACGCCGTCCACCATCACCTGCACCCGGCGTGAGCTGGCCAGGACGTCGACCCGGCTGTAGGGGCTGCGCGGGTGCACGTAGACCAGCTCGTCCTCCTCCAGCCACTCGTCGAGGGCCTGCCACTCGAAGCGGACGAGGTCGCGCAGCTCCTCCATCGGCGACTCGAGGTAGGCCCAGGCCCCGTCCCGAGCGACGGTGTCACCGACGTGGACGTCGTAGTAGGTGGCCTCCCCACGGCTGGGTGAGTGTTCCGTGCGCCCGGACGGTTCCAGGCCGGCCCGCACGTCCTCGCGGGGGAGGTAGTAGGCGGGGTAGTACGGGATCTCCCAGACCAGCCAGGGGTGGAGGGTGTCGACCACGACCTGGCCGCCGAGCACGGCCCGCACGCGCTTGGCACTCGGCTCGGCCCGCACCCGGCCCCGGCTGGTGGTGGTGCTGGTGTCGGTCATGCCCTCACGCTACGGCCGGCACCGTCAATAGGTTCCCCCGAGCTTCGTGTGGTCCCAGCTCACCACCCGCTCGACGTCGATCACCACGCCGAGGCGCTTGGCGGCCTGGGCCTCGATGAACGGGCGGGCCTCGTCCGTCAGCGCCGCCGGGCCCGTGTGGCGCCCGGCCACGCTGAGTGCGATGGCCATGATGGCGTCCCGGTCCTCGATGATCCGCCCCTGGCCCACCAGCTCGACGCCCTTCAGCGTCTCGTACGTCGTGCCCTCCTCGGCCAGACGCGCTCAGCTTGGGATCCCGCCGCAGGTTGAGGATCTTCTGGCTCTTGGCGAAGGTCCAGAACGCCACCTGCCCGTCGAGGAAGCCGTACCACATGGCCACGAGATGAGGGTGCCCGGACGGCCCGATCGTGGCCACGTTGAGGGTGCGCGTCGCGGCGAGGAAGGCGTCGACGTCCTCCGGGGACATGGTGATCTGCTGGCGACGACTCGGCATCCGGCCACCCTAGGCAGCGGCCGAGCGTCGGCTCGTCAGAAGGGTGAGGCCCTGAGGAGCTCGGGCGCGACCGGGCAATCGATGCGGCCCAGCCCATCGGCGACCTCCTCCGGTCCCGCCGGCCCACACAACGCGGACACGAGCGAGAGCGGGGCGACGTCGTGGTCGAGCTCCCACGAGCGGCCGGCACTCTCCAGCCGGCTGACCACCGAGCCCCACAACGGCTGGGGGAGCAACCGCCCGACCCCGCCCACGAGCCAGACGGGGACCTCGGCGCAGTAGGCGACGGCGGCCGCGGCGTGGGACGAGGCCGGAGCGATGAAGGCGTCGGGACCGACGGCCTCCGCCTCCAGCAGGACGACCTCGGCTGCCGCGGCCGCGGCACCCAGGCCGCCCGCCGCCACCTCCTCCACCTCCACGTCGGCCCGGCGCAACCGGCGGGCCAGGCCGCCGCGGTGCTCGTAGGGGCCACCGTCGGCCGCGTCGACCGCCAGCACGAACACGTCTCCCCGCCGGGCCAGGGCCTGGGCCACCAGGTCGGGCCAGCCGACGACGCAGACCGTGGCCTCCTCGGGCAGGGCCAGGGCCAGCTCGTCGGCCGTCGTGTCGCACTCGATGGCCTCGACGCAGCGCCAGGCCTCGGCCAGGGGTTCGGTGGCGGTGAGCGTCCGCGCGCACAGCCACCACAAGGGCGCCGACGTCGGGTGGCGCTCGACGATCCGGCGGCACGCCGTCACCAGGCCGGCGGGGTCCAGCCCCAGGCCCGCCAGAGCGCCCGCCGTCTCTCTCACCACGAGCGCGGGATCGGCGCCAGACGATCTCGCCACGTAGCGCAGCCGCTCGATCGGGTGCACTTGGCGGACCCTACCCCTGCCCGCGCTACCTTCCCCCGCCGTGGCGAGCAACCCACCGCTGGACCTGACCCTCACACCGATCCAGGGCGAGGGGCGCACCCTGGAGCAGTGGCTGACCACCTTCCACCTCGTCTCGGTCCTCGTCGACCCGTTCACCAACGAGAGCGCGTGGATCCTCGACACCGCGGCGCGCATCATGCGGAACTTCACCGACGCCGCCGTGCGCGTGAACTGGGTGGTGGCCGGCACGGCTGACGACGCCACCGCCTTCCTCGGCCCGCTGGCCGACGAGTTCCTGACCTTCGCCGATCCCGGACGGACCTACGTGAAGGCGCTCGGCCTCGATCGGCTGCCCGCGTTCGTGTTCCTCCGGGTCGACGGTCAGGTGGTCGACGCTGCGGAGGGCTGGAACGCCATGGAGTGGCGCCAGCGTGGCCGAGGCCGTGGCCGAGGCCGACGGCGTGGACGCGCGCCGTCATCCCGGCTCCGGGGGATCCGCAGGCGTACGCCGGGACCTTGGCGTTGGCCTGACCTTCGCGGTCACCCCGCCACCCGTCAGTGCGAGCGGATCGAGCAGCGCCACGATCTCGGCCTCGTCGAGCAGGCCCTCCTCGCGCACGATCTCGGGCACCGTGCGGCGCTCCGCCATGGCCCGCTTGGCCACCTCGGCCGCCCGCTCGTAGCCGATCACGGGGTTGAGCGCGGTGATGAGCGCGGCCGACGACTCCGCGTACCGCCGCATCCTGGCCTCGTCCACGACCAGGCCGACGATCGCCCGATCGGCCAGCAGGCGGGCCGACGTGGCCAGCAGACGCAGCGACGTCAGCAGGCTCCGGGCCATGACCGGCATGGCCGTGTTGAGCTCGAACGTCGAGAGCGTCGCCGCGAAGGTCACGGCTGCGTCCTTGCCGACCACCTCGCAGGTCACCTGCTGGACGGCCTCGGGGATGACCGGGTTGACCTTGCCGGGCATGATCGAGCTGCCCGGCTGCAGCGCGGGGAGCGCCACCTCGGCCAGCCCTGCCGCCGGACCTGAGCCGAGCAGCCGGAGGTCACCGGCCAGCTTGTGCAGCGACAGCGCCACCACCTTGGCCGCGGCGCTGGCCTCGACGACGGCGTCCTGGGCGGACTGGGCCTCGAAGTGGTCGATGGCCTCGGTCAGCGGAAGGCCCATGTCGGAGGCGAGAACGGCGATGACGTTGCGGGCGAAGCGGGGCGGAGCGTTGAGCCCGGTGCCGACGGCGGTGCCACCGAGCGGGAGCTCGCCGAGGCGGGGCAGGACGTCGAGCAACCGTTCCCGGGAGAGCTCGACCTGACGGGCCCACCCCCCGACCTCCTGGCCGAAGGTGACGGGCGCAGCGTCCATGAGATGCGTTCGCCCGGCCTTGACGGTGCGGACATGGGCCCGCGCCAGGCGGCGGAGCTCCGCGTGCAGGTGGTCGAGCGCGGGGATCAGCGCGGCGCACGATGAGCCAGCAGGCAGCGAGGCGCAGCGCCGACGGGAAGACGTCGTTGGAGGATTGGGAGGCGTTGACGTGGTCGTTCGGGTGGACCGGGCTGCCGAGGCGCTGCGTGGCCACGCTGGCCAGGACCTCGTTGGCGTTCATGTTGGTGCTGGTGCCCGAACCGGTCTGGAAGACGTCGAGCGGGAAGTGGTCGTCGAAGGCTCCCGCCGCCATCTCCGACGCCGCCTCGTGGATGGCCGCCGCCACGTCCTTGGGGATCACCCGGAGGCGGCCGTTGACCGTGGCCGCCACCCCCTTGATCGAGCCCAGGGCATGGATCAGCTCGACAGGCATCGTCTCGCCGGAGATCGGGAAGTTCTCGACGGCCCGTTGGGTCTGAGCACCCCACAGCGCCGAGCCGGGGACCCGGACCTCACCCAATGAGTCGTGCTCGATGCGTTCGTCGCTCACGACCACCCACGCTAAAGCACCCACGGAAGAGCTTCCGGCGGGGACCCCGCACGTCCTACGAACTGCTGTCTCAACCTTCGGGGTTCCGACCTCCGAGCACAGCTGACGACGCGGATACCGTGACGGCGATGCCCGAGTTCGAGTACCAGGAGCTGCTCCCGACCGGCCACGACGACACGCCGTACCGCCTCCTGACCACCGACGGGGTGTCCACGTTCGATACGCCCGAGGGACGGTTCGTCAAGGTCGACCCCGAAGCGCTGACGCTCCTGGCGCGGGAAGCCATGCGGGACATCGCCCACCTGCTGCGACCCGGCCACCTGCAGCAGCTGCGCAGCATCCTCGACGACCCGGAAGCCTCGCCCAACGATCGCTTCGTGGCGCTCGATCTGCTCAAGAACGCCGGCATCGCGGCCGGCGGGGTGCTGCCCATGTGCCAGGACACGGGCACGGCGATCGTCAAGGGCAAGCGGGGCCAGTACGTGTTCACCGGCGGCGGCGACGAAGCCGCCATCGCCCGCGGCATCTACGACACCTACCTCACCTCCCACCTGCGCTACTCGCAGATGGCGCCGCTGACGATGTGGGAGGAGGTCAACACCGGCACGAACCTGCCGGCCGAGATCAAGATCACCGCGGTCGACGGGGACACCTACAAGCTGCTGTTCATGGCCAAGGGCGGCGGCTCGGCCAACAAGAGCTACCTCTACCAGGAGACCAAGGCGGTGCTGAACGAGGACAGCATGCTCGCCTTCCTCGACGCCAAGGTCCGCGCGCTCGGCACGGCGGCCTGCCCGCCGTACCACCTGGCCATCGTGGTCGGGGGCACGTCGGCCGAGATCGCGGTGGAGACCTCCAAGCTGGCGTCCGCCCGGTACCTCGACACGCTGCCGGAGGAGGGCAACGAGCTCGGCCGGGGCTTCCGGGATCGCGCGCTCGAGGCCAAGGTGCTCGAGCTGACCCGCCGCACGGGCATCGGCGCCCAGTTCGGCGGCAAGTACTTCTGTCACGACGTCCGCGTGATCCGGCTGCCCCGCCACGGCGCCAGCTGCCCGGTTGCCATCGCCGTGTCGTGCTCGGCCGACCGCCAGGCCCTCGGCAAGATCACGGCCGACGGCGTGTTCCTCGAGCAGCTCGAGAGCGACCCGTCCCGCTTCCTGCCCGAGACGACCCCCGGGGACCTGAGCGGCGACGTGGTGCGAGATCGACCTCAACCGGCCGATGAGCGAGGTCCGGGCGGAGCTGTCCCGCTATCCGGTGAAGACCCGGCTCTCGCTGTCCGGGCCGATGATCGTGGCGAGGGACATCGCCCACGCCAAGATCAAGGAGCGGCTCGACGACGGCCTCGGTCTCCCCGAGTACCTGAAGGACTACGCCGTCTACTACGCCGGCCCGGCCAAGACGCCGGCCGGGTACGCGTCCGGATCGTTCGGTCCCACCACCGCCGGCCGGATGGACAGCTACGTCGACCTCTTCCAGGCCAACGGCGGGAGCTTCGTGATGCTGGCCAAGGGCAACCGCAGCCAGCAGGTGACGGACGCCTGCGCCCGTCACGGCGGCTTCTACCTCGGCTCGATCGGCGGCCCGGCGGCCCGCCTGGCCCAGGACTGCATCCGCTCCGTCGAGGTGCTCGAGTACCCGGAGCTGGGGATGGAGGCGGTCTGGAAGATCGAGGTCGAGGACTTCCCGGCCTTCATCGTGGTGGACGACAAGGGAAACGACTTCTTCGCCGACATCACCCAGCCGGTGACCATCTCCCGCTGAGGCCAGACGCAGGCTGCCCGACGTCAGCTGCCGAGCTGGCCTCCGCAGCCGGTGACCACCTCGTTCAGCTTGGCCTCCAGGCCCTCCGCGTCGAGCCCGAGGAAGAAGTGGACCATCTGGTCCTCGTCGAGCTCCTCCGCCAGCGGGCGGGCGATGCACTCGGCGAGCCCGGCCTCGGTCCCGCTCTGCTCGAAGCCCTCCTCGATCTGGCGCGCGGAGCATCTCGCGATCGAGGGCGTATGCCGAGCCCGCCGGTCGGCGTCGAGGACCGTCGTCGGCCGCCGGGCAGGTGGCGTCCTGTCCTCCGGCACCTCGAGGTCGACCAGGTAGCTGGTCACGGCAGTCGTTGACGCAGTCCGTCTTGGGGAAGGCGGTGTGGCCGTCACCCTCCCAGGTGAGGAGCACGGCGTCTTGCAGCCGGTCCACCATGGCCGGGGCGTTGGCGTACGGCGTGGCAGGGTCACCTCGTGTGCCGATCACGAGGACGGGGGTCTCGGTCTCGGCGGAAGCGATCTGGAGAAGAGGCTCAGCACGTGGCCGGCCAGTCGACGCACCACGGGTCGGCGTTGTCCGGGATGTCCTCATCGGTGCCCATCACGGAGGCGTAGGCGGCCTCGATGACGGCGACGGTCGGGCGGTCGGGGAAGTCGGCGCAGTTGACGGCCCGGAGCGCGTCGAGAAGGTTGTCCCAGGTCGCCGTCGGGTTGCCGGCCGTAGAGGTTGTCGGCCAGGCGGATCATGGCCGAGCCGTCGCCCTCGGCGGCATCCCGAAGGGCGACGGCCAGGAACGGCCAGGAGGCGGTGTCGTAGAGCGCGGACGCCACCCCGATCTCCAGGAGACCTGTTGTGAGCTGGCGGCCGTCCTCGGCCTCCACGGTCGGTGCCGGGACCGGCGCCGACTCGACGTCCGCCCGGACACGGTCGAGCAGCGCCTCGGCATCGGGCTGCGCCGCGCACACCTCGGCCTCCGCGCAGGCCGCCGCGAAGCGGTCGAAGGCGCCCGTCGAAGTCCTCGTCGGCGTAGAGCCCGTTCTGCTGCTGGCCGCTGGAGTCGACGCCTTCGGTCGGATCCGTGGCCCCGTCGAGGACGAGCGCTCGAACCTTGTCCGGGAACTGCATCGCGTACGCGGCCCCGAGCCGCGTCCCGTAGCTGAAGCCCAGGTAGGTGAGGCCGTCGTCACCGACCGCCTCGCGCAGGCGGTCGAGGTCACGGGCGGCGTTGACGGTGCCGAGGTGCGGCAGGAGATCGCCCTGCGCCTCCGCGCAGGCCTGCGCGGACGCGGCCAGGCGGTCGACCAGGGCCGAGATCTCGGCCGGCGTGTCCGGCGTCGGGTCGAGATCGGCCTCCTCGTCCTTGGCCTTGTCGTCCACGCAGTCGACGGCCGTCGACGCGCCGACGCCCCGGGGATCGAACCCCACGATGTCGAAGCGGGCCTTGCACATTCTCGGGGAGCTCGTCGACCAGGTAGTGGACCGTCTCGATCCCCGAACCGCCCGGGCCGCCGGGGTTCACGAAGAGGGAGCCGATGCGGGTGGAGTCGTCCGTGGCCGGCGCCCGCGTCAGCGCGATGGTGATGGTGCGCCCGGACGGATCCGCGTAGTCGAGGGGCACGTCGACGGTGCCGCACTCCCAACCCGTGACGTCGTAGTCGTCCGAGGGCTCGCACTCCCCCCAGTCGACGGGCGCCACCGGCCCGGCAGCCGGTCGTCTCCGCCGTCGACGTGCTCGGTTCACCGGCCGTCGCGGACAGATCCGCAGGCGGTCCGACGGTGACCGCGGAGGAGGCCGAGCAGGCGCCGAGCAGCACCACGACCACGCACAGGGGAAGTCGGCCGCGGCATGGGTCACACAGGCTAGGGCGACGGAGCGTGGTTTGCCGCCGCGCCGGGCCGGCGCGGATAGCGTCGGTCCCGTGCTGGCCCGTCAGGAGATGGCCCTTCGCTGGGTGGCTCCCGTCGGGGTCGGGGTGGCAGCGGTGGCTGGAGCGCTGTACGTCCGGGCGGTGGATCCGGCGCGCGGCGGCGTGTTCCCGGCCTGCCCGTTCCACCGGCTGACCGGCTGGTGGTGCCCGGGCTGCGGCATGACCCGCGGCTTCCACCACCTGCTCACCGGCGACGTCGCCGGGGCGCTCGGGTCCAACCTGTTCCTGCCGGTCGTCGTGCTCCTCGGCGGCTGGCTGTGGTTGTCCAGCCTGTGGCCCGTCGCTGACGGGGCGACGCCTGGTCGTGCTGCGACGAGTGCCGGAATGGGCCTGGGTGGCGCTGGTTGCACTCGCAATGATCTATGGCGTACTCAGGAACGTTCCACTTGCACCTTTCGACGCGCTGGCGCCCTGACCGGCTTGGCGTCGCCGGCTCAGAGGAGCGCGCGGAGAGCCTCCCTCGTCTCGGCCTGCTCGTCCTGAGTGGCGCCGAACTCGGCGGCCACGAAGTCGGTGACACCGATCTCTTGGAGGGCCCCGATCCGGTCCCGGACCTCGGCCGCCGCACCCACGATGGCGAGGTCGGCCGGGCCCTCGACGCCCTCCCGGTCCATCATCGCCCGGTACGACGGGAGCTGCCCGTACACCGCGAACACGGTGGCGGCCCGTTCCCTCGCGGCACCGGCGTCGGCGGTCACGCACACGGGGAGAGCGGCGATGACGCGCGGCGCCGGTCGCCCCGCCTCGTCCGCGGCGGCCCGGAGGGTGGGAACGGTGAGGTCGCGGCAGCGTGTTGGGGCCGACACACCACGTGATGGTCCCGTCGGTCATCGAGCCGGCCAGACGCAGCATCTGGGGGCCCAGCGCGGCCACCGCGACGGAGGGCGGCGGGGCACCGCGCACCGAGACCGTGGCGTGGATGCGGAGGGTCTCGCCGTCGAAGTGCACGGCCTCGCCGCGGCAGCAACGGCAACAGGACGGACAGGTACTCCCGAAGGTGGCGCACCGGCTTGTCGAACGAGAGGCCGAACATCGCTTCGATCACGATCTGGTGGGAAAGGCCGATACCCAGGCACAACCGCCCGTCGCAGGCCGCGTTCGTGGACAGCGCCTGCTGCGCCAGCGCGGTCGGATGGCGGGGGTAGGTGGGCACCACACTGGTTCCCAACTCGATGCCGGGGACCTCCCGACCGGCCAGCGCCAGCACCGTGAGCGCGTCCTGGCCGAAGATCTGCGAGGCCCAGAACGAGGCGAAGCCCTGCTCGTGCGCGGCCCGCACCTCGGCCACCACGTCGTCGACCGTCCCGTCCACCATCGAGCGGCTGAAGATCCCCAGACGCATGGCGGCGGACCGTAGCGCCTCGTAGCCTGGTCACGAGCGGGGCGGCGCGACGACCAACGAGGGGCACGGACCAGAGGCGCGAGCCGACGGTGTGGGCCGGACGAAGGAGGTCCCGTGGTGAAGGCGCAGGCGAACGTGAAGTGGCTCGCGGTGGGCTTGGCTGTCGCCTTCGGTGCGGCGGGGTTCGCCCTGGTGCCGGGCCCGGCCGGCGCGGTGGGCAACGTCTGCGTCGCCCGCACCTCGTCCTCCCCCGGCAAGCTCAGCTGGCGAGCTCCGGCAGGCCTCCGGCCTCACGTCGCTCGCCGCGTCGCCGAACGTGCTGTTCACCCACAACGACCGCGGGATCAGGGACAGCCCGGGTCCGACGAGGACACCGAGTACGCGGCGGTCTGGGCGATCGGGCAGAACGGGCAGGCCCTCGCCCGCTTCCGCTTGACCTCGGACGGCACGCCCATCCCGTACTTCGACACCGAAGCGATCAGCCGCGATCCCGCAGGGGCGGCTGGTCCTGGCCGACACGGGGACCAACGTCGACGGTCGGGTCACGGTCGCGCTGTACCGGTTCACGCCGCCCGCCGGTCACGGCCGGGCAGGACTACGTGGAGCAGGACGTCCCCGCGGAGGTGATCCCGCTCGCGTACTACGCCAACGCCACCACCTCGACGCGCACGAAGCTCAACGTCGAGGCGATGGCCATCGACCCGGCCGGCAACGCGTGGTTCGTGCCGCGGAACTCGACCCTCCCGTACTCGTACATGGCCACCGCGCACCGCGTTGAACCAGGCCGTCGGGCGGCACGACGCCGGCCCGGGCCGTGCGGTCGACCCGCCTCGCCGTCGAACGGACCGATGACGGACGCGTCGTTCTCGCCGGACGGGACGATGCTCCTGGTCAAGTCCATCTCGACCGTCTACGCCTACGACCTGCGGACCAACGACCGTCGCCACCGCGTTGGGCGCGCACGCCGTGCGCCGTGGCCACGGCCAGCAAGGCCAAGGCACCCGGGTACGGCGAGGCCATCGTCGCCCGCAACGACGGCAGCTTCGTCGACCGTCGCCGAGGGCTCGAAGACCCAGACACAGCGGCCTCTCCTCCGCCCTCTGGTCCTTCGCCGTCTGACCGTGTGAACCTGAGCCCGTGCAGGGCTACGAACCGCAGGCCTACGGCGACGCCATGGCCGAGGTCTACGACGACTGGTACGCCGACATCTCGGACGCCGACGCCACCGTCGGCGGCTGTCGTCGAGCTGGTCCGTGCGGCCGGTGGCGGGCCTGTCCTCGAGCTCGGTGTGGGCACCGGGCCGTCTGGCCCTGCCGCTGGCGGCCGCCGGGTTGGACGTCACCGGCATCGACGTGTCCGCGGCCATGCTCGATCGCCTGCGGGCCAAGCCCGGCGCCGAGGCCGTCACGCTCGTGCACGGCGACATGGCCGCCGGCCTGCCGAACGGTCCGTTCGCGGTGGTGCTCGTGGCCTTCAACACGTTCTTCAGCCTGACGAGCGCCGACGCGGCAGGAGCGCTGCCTGGCCCACGTCGTCGACCGGCTGGCGCCGCGTGGCCGGTTCGCCCTGGAGGCCTTCGTTCCCGACGATGAGCTCATCGACGCCGGGTCGCGCGGTCGAGGTGCGCTCGCTCAGCAGGGACCGGGTCGTGCTCACGGTGAGCCGGCACGACGCCGGCCTCCAGCGGGCCGAGGGCCAGTTCGTCGAGCTCACGGAAGCCGGTGGCGTGCGCCTGCGACCCTGGTCCCTGCGCTACGCCGGACCAGCGGAGCTGGATCGCATGGCGGCGGCGGCCGGCCTCGAACTGGTCTCACGCTGGTCGTCCTGGGCCGGCGCGGCCTTCGACGCCGGCAGCACGAACCACGTGTCCCTGTACCGTCGGGCCGGGAGCGGCGACGCCTAGGATGGGTGCACCGTGAGCCAACTGAGACTGAACCCTCTGAACGGGCGGTGGGTCACCATCGTCGCCGAGCGGGCGGAGCGACCGTACGATTTCGCTCCCCGGACGATGCAGGTCGAGGCGGACCCCAGCCTGGCGTGCCCGTTCTGCCCCGGTTCGGAGGACGCCACCCCGCCGGCCATCGAGACGCAAGGTCGCGACGGAACGTGGCTCGTCCGCGTCGTGCCCAACCGCTATCCCGCCTTCGAGGGTGAGGACTCGATGTCGGTGCACAACCTCGGCCCGGTGCACGTCCAGGCGGACGCCAGCGGCATCCACGAGGTGATGATCATCACGCCGGACCACGGCGCCAGTTGGAAGGACCTGGACGACGAGGCCGCGGCGATGGTCATGGCCGCGCTGCGCAACCGCATGGCCGACCAGGCCCGGCAGTCGAACATCCGGTACACGCAGGCCATCGTCAACCAGGGCCGCGAGGCCGGCGCGTCGCTCTCCCACCCTCACGGCCAGCTCCTGGGGATGCCGTTCGTACCTGGCGAGATCGTCGACGAGGAACGGGCCTTCGCCCGCTTCGAGGGCGGCTGCATCCTCTGCGTGACCGCCGAGGCCGAGCTGGCCGACGGGTCACGGGTCGTCGTGGCCAACAAGGACGTCGTCGTGGTGTGCCCGTTCTGGAGCGGCACCCCGTACGAGATGCTGGTCATCCCCACCCGCCACGAGGCCCACCTGTACGACTCCCCCGACGCCGATCTGGCCGCGATCGGGCGGGCGGTCCGCGACGCGCTGACGATGCTGGCCGACCGGCTCGGCGACGTCGCTTACAACCTCGTCTTCCACACCGCTCCCCACCAGCACGACGGCGCCTTCCACTGGCACGTGCACCTGTGGCCCAAGCTCGTGACCGTCGCCGGCTTCGAGCGGGGGACGGGCGTGATGATCAACATCGCCCCGCCTGAGGAGGCGGCGCAGGAGCTGCGCTCGGTGGCGCGGGTCGCCCTCGCCTGAGCGGCCGTCGAGCTGCCGCCCGCGGCCGTCGCCGTAACCGGATGGGCCACATGCGCCACATCTCCGTCGGCATCGACATCGACGCGCCGCCCGAGGACGTGTGGCGCGTCATCGAGCCGGTCGAGGACCATCCGGACTGGATGCACGACGCCGTCTCCGTCCGCTTCACCACCGACCAGACCCGCGGCGTCGGGACGCGCACCGTCGTCGACACCAAGGTCGGGCCGTTCCGCCTGACCGACCACATGACCATCACCGAGTGGGAGCCGGGCACGGCCATGGGCGTCGAGCACACCGGCGTGGTGACGGGCAGCGGCCGGTTCCTGCTGCGGCCCGACGGGCGCGGCGGCACCACCTTCTCGTGGGACGAGGAGCTGCGCTTCCCGTGGTGGCTCGGCGGTCCGCTCGGCGAGTTGGTCGGCGGTCGCGTGCTCGCCGCGGTGTGGCGCCGCAACCTCCGCGGCCTCAAGGCGCTGGTGGAGGGCGGCCCCGGGAGACCCGCCTGACCCTCAGCTGGCCGCCCGCACCGGGCGCGCCGCGGCGCTCAGCTCCGCGCACACCTCGGCCGCGATCTCCACGAAGCGATCGGCGGCCGGGGGCAGGGTGCGGGCGTGGCGCCGGATGATCGAGATGCGGCGGGGAGGGATGGGGGGATCGAGCTCCTGGGCCACGACGTCCGGATCGCTGGCGTCGAAGGCGAGCACCGGCAGCACCGCCTGGCCCATGCCGACCCGGACCATCGCCTGCACCGCGCCGTTGTCGTTCGATCGGAACACGTAGGACGGGTCGACACCGGCGGCTCGCAGACCGTGGTCGATGGCGGCCTGGCAGCTCGAGACGGCTTCACCGATCAGCGGTGCGCCGCTCAGCTCACCGGTGGCGAACTTGGCCGGAACGGGGCGGTCTCGGCGCGGCGAGATCAGGAGGTACGGGTCCTCGAGGAGGTGGAGCTGGTCGAGCCGCTCGTCGAAGCCCTCACCGACCACGAAGCCGAGGTCCAGGTCCCCTTCCAGCACCCGCTCCACGATCGTCTCGTGGTCGTCGGCCTCGAAGAGGCGGATGTCGAGCTGGGGCCGTTCCGCCTTCAACACCCGGATGACGGCCGGCAGGACCTTGACCGTGACGCTCTGGAAGGTGCCGACGACGAGACGGCCACCGTCGCCGGCGCGGAGGCGGGCGACCTCCTCCTCGGCCTGGGCCAGGCGCCGGAAGACCTGCTCGGCGTGGTCGAGGATCACCTGCCCCACCGGGGTCAGCTCCACCGGGCGGGGACCGCCGGGGCGGTCGAAGACCGGTTCGCCCACCACGCGCTCCAGCGCGGCGATCTGCTGGCTGATGGCGGACTGCGTGTAGCCGAGGCGCTCGGCCGCCCGGCCGAACGACCGCTCGGCGGCCACCGCCCGCAGCGCCACGAGGTGCCGGAGTTCCAGTTCACGCTCCCACATGCCGATCAGCATAGGCGATCGATTCGACACTAATCAATCGTTGGACTTCATCGACCGCTCTCCGTACCGTGGCCTTCATGACCACGATGACCCTCCCACCCGGCATCACCACCTCCCGCCCCGGCCCGGGGACCGAGACGCTCGACGAGCTGGCCTGGGCCATCGACGGCGACGGCATCGGCCGCCACGAAGCCGCAGTCGCCCGCGCCGTGACGTGGGCCCGAGCGCTCGGCCTCAACCCGGTCCTCCTCGACGTGCTGTCCGATCCCGCACAGCCGCCGGCCGCCCGGGAGCGGGCCTTCGGCGCGCTGGCCCGGATCGTCGCTCGGCGCGATGAGACCGGGGACCGCCCGTCGGATCCCCGCCGCATCGCCGCCTGATCGCGCCCTGTCGCCGTCAGGGCGCGGCGAGGCGCACGAGCGCCGTGACGCCGGCACCGATGGCGACGACCACCGGGAAGGGCCAGCGGCGCCAGGCCGCGACGGCGGCGGCGAGGACGCCGGGCAGCCGGGCGTCGATGACGAGCTGCTGGCCCAGGGTGACGGTGTTGGCCACGATGAGGGCGGACAGCATCGCCGCCGGGATGAGCGCCAGGCAGGCCTGGACCCGAGCGGGCAGCGGGCGGCCGCCGACGACCACCAGCCCGGCGACCTTGCAGAGGTAGGCCCCGGCGCCGAGCAGCAGGACCGGCCACCAACTCACGCCCGCCCCTCCTGGTCCTTCGCCGGCTGCCGGAGGCCGACGAGGATGGCGAGAGCGGCGACGAGGATGGGCATGCCGGGGCGCAGGAAGGGCGTGGTCACCAGGACGATCAGTGCGGCGAGCAGTGCCGCCTGCCGGCCGGTCCGGCTCCGCAGGTGAGGTCCGATCAGCACGACGAAGCCGGCGGGGAAGGCCGCATCGAGGCCGAGCGCGGCCGGATCACTGAGCGCGCCGCCGGCCAGCGCGCCGATCACCGTGCCGGCGTTCCAGCAGACGAAGATCGCGAGGCCCGACCACCAGAAGGCACGCACCTGGGAGGGTTGGTCGGGCTGCGCGGTGGCCATCGCCGTCGACTCGTCGATCACGAACTGTGCGGCCAGGAGCCGCTTGCCCCAGCGGACCTTGCAGCACGGGCGCCAGCGCCAAGCCGTAGACGCCGTTGCGGGCGGCGAGGAGCAGTCCGCTGCCCACCGCGGCGGCGGCCGACCCTCCGGTCGCGATCACACCGACGAACGCGAACTGCGACGCGCCGGTGAACACGAGCACCGACATGGCACAGGTCTGGGCGAGGCTGAGGTCGTTGGCCACCGCCAGCACCCCGAACGAGACGCCGATCAGCCCGACGGCGACGCCGAGCGCCAGGGAGGCCGTGACGACGGCCCTCCCACGAGGGACGTCCGTCACGACTGGCGGGAGCCCAACCAGAGCACGGCCAGCGGCGGAATGGTGAGGAAGGCCGACGCCGGCTGACCCTGGTGCGGTTCGTCGTCCCCCGCCCATGCGGCCCGCGCCCCACCCGAGCCGGTCCCGCCGAAGTACGTGGCGTTCGTGTCGAGGAGGATCTGCCACTCACCGGCCCAGGGCAGTCCGATGCGGTAGCCCTCGCGCGGAATCGGTGTGAGGTTGGCCGCGCAGGCGACGACCTCATGGCCGCCGGCCGACCAGCGCAGGAAGCTGTACATCGACTGCTCGGCGTCGTCGGCGTCGAGCCATTGGAACCCGCCGGGGATGTGGTCCTGCTCGCCGAGCGCCTTCCAGTCGCCCGCCACCCGGTTCATCGACCGCACCAGCTCCTGCACGCCCCGGTGGCGCTCACCTTCGAGCGCGTCCCAGTCCACTCCGGTCGTCTCGTTCCACTCACCCCACTGCGCGACCTCGCCGCCCATGAAGAGCATGGGGTCGCCGGGATAGGCCCACATCCACCCGAGGAGCGCGCGGAGGTTGGCGAAGCGCCGCCACTCGTCCCCCGGCATCTTGTTGAGCAGCGATCCCTTGCCGTGCACCACCTCGTCGTGCGACAGGGGCAGGACGAACTGCTCGCTGTGCGCGTAGAGCAATCCGAAGGTGAGGTCCCGGTGGTGCCAGCGGCGATGCACCGGATCGTGGGCGAAGTAGCCGAGGGTGTCGTGCATCCAGCCCATGTTCCACTTGTGGCTGAAGCCCAGCCCGCCGTGGTGCACGGGGTGGCTGACGCCCGGCCACGACGTCGACTCCTCCGCGATCATCACCGTGCTCGGGTGCTCGGCGAAGACCGCGGTGTTGAGCTGCCTCAGGAACTCGATGGCCTCGAGGTTCTCGCGTCCTCCGTGCTCGTTGGGCACCCAGGCGCCGGCCGGCCGGGAGTAGTCGAGGTACAGCATCGAGGCCACCGCATCCACCCGCAGGCCGTCGATGTGGAACTCCTCCATCCAGTAGAGCGCGTTGGCGATCAGGAAGTTGCGGACCTCGTGGCGCCCGTAGTTGAAGACCAGCGTCCCCCAGTCGGGGTGCTCGCCCTTGCGGGGATCGACGTGCTCGTAGAGCGCGGTGCCGTCGAAGCGGGCCAACGCCCAGTCGTCCTTCGGGAAGTGCGCCGGCACCCAGTCGGCGATGACGCCGATGCCCCGCTGGTGCAGGCGGTCGACGAGGAAGCGGAAGTCGTCGGGCGTGCCATAGCGCGACGTCGGCGCGAAGTACCCCGTGACCTGGTAGCCCCACGAGCCGCCGAAGGGGTGCTCCATGACCGGCATGAGCTCGACGTGGGTGAACCCCAGGTCCTCCGCGTAGTCGGCCAGTTCCTCGGCCAGGTCCCGATAGGAGAGGCCCGGACGCCACGAGCCGGCGTGCACCTCGTAGATCCGCATCGGGTGGTGGGCATCGCGGATCGCGGGCGTCCCTGGCGGTCATCCAGTCCTTGTCGCCCCACTCGTGGCTGCTGGCGGTGACGATGCTCGCCGTCGACGGCGGATGCTCGCACTGGCGGGCCATCGGGTCCGCCTTGAGCCGCACCTGGCCGTCGACGCCCTCGACGGCGTACTTGTAGCGGGCGCCGACCGCGGCGTCCGCCACGCGGGTCGCCCACACGCCCGACGATCCCTGGCTGCTCATCCGGTCCGCCCCGATCCGCCAGTGGTTCCAGTCGCCGACGACCGAGACGCCGCGGGCATTCGGCGCCCAGACCGCGAAGGTGGCGCCGTCGTCCTGGACGTGTGCGCCGAGCACCTCCCAGAGGCGCCAGTGGCGGCCCTCGCCGATGAGGTGGAGGTCGACGTCACCCAGCAACGGGCGGGCGGGGGAGGCCGGCACGCGGCCGACTCTACGCGCGGCCCCGTTGGTCTCCGACCCGTGCCGCTACCTTGACCCGTCGTGCGCGTGGCCATGGTGTCGTGGGAGTACCCGCCCCTCGTCGTGGGTGGCATCTCGGCGCACGCCGACGGTCTGGCCCGCGCCCTGGCCCGCGCCGGTCACGACGTGGCGGTGCTGACGTTGCACCACCCCGACGTCCCGGATGACGCCGAGGTCGACGGTGTCCGGGTGCTGCGGGCGACGGCCGAGCTCCCGTGGCTCCCGGACGACCATTTCGTCGCCCACATGGCGGGCTCCAACCACCACCTGGTGGCGCTGGCCGCCCGGCTGAAGGACTGGCGGCCGGATGTGGTGCACGCCCACGACTGGCTGGTGGCCTGGGCCGGGCAGACCCTGCGCACCTGGTGGGACGCGCCGCTGGTGGCCACGATCCACGCCACCGAGCGGGGGCGCAGCGGTGGCCACCTCGGGTCCGGCCAGCCCTCGGCCATCAACAGCGTCGAGTGGTGGCTCACGTATACCGCGACCCGGGTGATCTGCTGCTCACAGTTCATGCGCCACGAGGTCATGGACGCGTTCCAGCTCCCCGGCGACAAGGTCGACGTCGTGCCGAACGGCGTCGACCCGGAGGAGTGGGCCCCGGCGCAGGAGCACGGGCGTCGTGGCGGCGACGAGCCGCTGCTCGTGTCGTGGGGCCGGGTCCAGTACGAGAAGGGCTTCCAGACGTTCGTCCACGCGCTGCCCGAGGTGCGCCAGGCCATCCCCGGCGTTCGGGCCGTGGTCGCCGGGCAGGGCTCGTACCTGGCGGACCTGCACGCCGCGGCCCGCGCCGTCGGCGTCGAGGACATCTGCGCGTTCCCGGGCTTCGTGCCCGACGACGAGCTCAAGCGCCTGCTCCACGAGGCGACGGTGCGCCGTCATCCCCAGCTTCTACGAGCCCTTCGGCATCGTGGCGCTCGAGGCGATGGCGGCGGGCGCTCCCGTGGTGGCCGCGGCGTCCGGCGGGCTCGTCGAGGTCATCGACGGGACGGGCGCCGGCGTGCTGTACCCGCCGGGGGATGCGGCGGCCCTGAGCGGCGCACTGCGGCGGATGATCGCTCACCCGGGCGCGCTGGCCGACCAGCAGACCGCGGCGTCGAAGCTGCTCGACGGCTACACCTGGGACGCTGTCGCCGCCAGGACCGTGCCCGTCTACACCGCCGCCCTCGCCCACCACCCCGCCTGACCGGCGCCGATCGCGCTCGTCCGGCGATTCGCCGTCGATTCGCCGGACGTGACGCCGGTCACACGCGCCGATTCGATATCGATTCGGCGGAGGGTTTCTCGCGGCGTGCGGGTCTCGCAGGGCGAGACGGAACGCCGCGAGAACCCGTGGGGCGGTTCCGGGCCGGCCCGACCGCCCCCCGTGCCGCTCTCACCGCGGCAGGCGGCGGTCCTCCCTCGCATGTCGCTGGACGTCGACGACAGCCCGGCTTGCCTTGCGACTTCGGCCAATTGTTCATAAAGTCGATCGACATGACCGACACACTGAACCCCCCCACCCCCCGTCGGCTCCGGCGTGGGCGGCTGGCCGCCCTCGGACTCGCGGCCCTGGCCGTGCTCGGTGCCTGCGGTAGCGACGGCAGCAGCGATGCCGCCGACACCACCGCGGCCGCCGGGACCGAAGCCGCCGCCCAGCCGACTCCACCGGCAGCCCGGCGAGCGAGGCCCCCGCCTCGACCGAGCCGGTCACGCTCCGCCTCGGCTACTTCCCCAACGTCACCCACGCCACGGCGCTGGTCGGCGTGGGCAAGGGCATCTTCGAGGAGCACCTGGGCGACAACGTCACCCTCGAGACCAGCACGTTCAGCACCGGCACCGAGGCCTCCGAGGCCCTCTTCGCCGATGCCATCGACATGACGTACATCGGCCCGAACCCGGCCATCAACGCCTACGCCAAGTCCAACGGCGAGGCCGTGCGGGTCATCTCGGGCGCCACGTCGGGCGGCGCGTTCCTGGTCGTCAAGCCCGAGATCAACAGCGTCGAGGACCTCAAGGGCAAGACGCTGGCGACGCCCAGCCTGGGCAACACCCAGGACGTGGCGTTGCGGTCCTGGCTCAAGGAGAACGGCCTGGAGACCGACGAGGCGGGCGGCGGCGACGTGAGCATCGCCCCGCAGGAGAACAGCCAGACGCTGCAGACCTTCGTCTCCGGCGACATCGACGGGGCCTGGGTGCCCGAGCCGTGGGCGACCCGCCTCATCCAGGAGGGCGGCGGCAAGGTGCTCGTCGACGAGCGCGACCTGTGGCCCGAGGGCCAGTACGTCACCACCCACATCATGGTGGCGACGAAGTTCCTGGAGGACCACCCGGACGTGGTGCAGCAGTTCCTCGAGGGTCAGGTCGCGGCGAACGAGTTCGTGAACGCCAACTCCGACGAGGCCAAGACCCTCACCAACGACGAGATCGGCAAGATCACCGGCAAGCCGCTCAAGCGCCGAGGTCATCGACGCCGCTTGGCCCAACCTGACCTTCACCGATGACCCGATCGCCTCGTCGCTGATCGGCTCGGCCGAGGATGCCATCTCCGTCGGGCTGCTCGACCCCGTGGACAACCTCGAGGGCATCTACGACCTGAGCATCCTCAACCAGGTCCTGGCCGCCGCCGGTCAGCCGGAGGTCTCCCAGCTGTGACCGCCACCACCCTCGTGCCCGAAGGCTCGCACGCCAACCCCAGCAGGAACGGGGTCGGGGCACCGCGGGTGGCCTTGAACGCAGTCAGCAAGCGGTTCGGGAGTGGGGACAACGGGGTCCTCGCTCTCGACCGCATCTCCCTCCAGGTCCAGGCCGGCGAGTTCGTCTGCCTGGTCGGGGCGTCGGGTTGCGGCAAGACCACCCTCCTCAACCTGGTGGCCGGACTCGACCACCCGAGCTCCGGAGAGGTCGTCCTCAGCGGCAAGGCCTCGCTGCTGTTCCAGGAGTCGGCGCTGTTCCCCTGGCTGTCGGTGGGCAAGAACATCGAGCTCGCCCTGCGCCTGCGTGGCGTCCCCCGCAAGGAACGCAAGACCCGCGTGGTCGAGCTGCTCGAGCTCGTGCGCCTCGAAGGCTTCATCGACAAGCAGCCCCACCAGCTCTCGGGTGGCATGCGCCAGCGGGTCGCCCTGGCCCGGGCGCTCGCCCAGGAGGCCGACGTCCTTCTCATGGACGAGCCCTTCGGCGCGCTGGACGCCATGACCCGTGACGTGATGCACGACGAGCTGGAGCGGATCTGGCGGGAGACCCGCTCGACCATCCTCTTCGTCACCCACAACGTCCGGGAGGCGGGACGGCTGGCCGACCGCATCGTGCTCCTGACCAGCCGGCCCGGCCGGGTGGCGCAGGAGTTCGCGGTCGACATCGCCCGCCCGAGGCGCATCGAAGCGCCCGACGTCTCCGCCCTGACCGCCGAGGTCACGGGCCGTCTGCGCGAGGAGGTGGCTCGCCATGGCCGTCGCTGAACAGCAGCTCAAGGAGCGCCAGGAGCAGGAGCTGGCCGGGCTGGACGCCCTCGAGACCGTCGTCGAGTCCACACCGTCGTTCGCCTCGCGGCTGTGGGCGATGCTGTGGCCCAAGGTGATGGCCATCGTCATCGTGATCGGAGGCTGGCAACTCGTCGTCATGAGCGGGTGGAAGCCGGAGTTCGTGCTCCCGTCCCCCTTCACCGTTTTCCAGCGGCTGTGGGACGACATGCAGACCGCCGAGTTCTGGACGGCCATCAACGTCACGATGCAGCGGGCTGTCAAGGGCTATGCGCTGGCGCTGATCATCGGCGTCGCCGTCGGTCTCGCCGTGTCGCGGTCCCGGGTGCTCCGGGCCGCCGTCGGCTCGTTGATCACCGGTCTGCAGACCATGCCGTCGGTGGCCTGGTTCCCCCTGGCCATCCTGCTGTTCAAGCTGACCGACGCCGCGATCATGTTCGTGATCGTGCTCGGCGCGGCACCCTCGATCGCCAACGGCCTCATCCACGGCGTCGACCACGTGCCACCCATCATGCTCCGGGCCGGGCGCGTGCTGGGGGCCAAGGGCTTCTCGGCCTATCGCCACGTGATCCTGCCCGCCGCTCTGCCGTCGTTCACGGCCGGGCTCAAGCAGGGCTGGGCCTTCTCCTGGCGCAGCCTGATGGCCGGCGAGCTGCTGGTCATCATCGCGAACCAGCGATCGCTCGGCTTCCTGCTGGCCTCCAACCGTGAGCTCGTCGACGCACCGGGCCTGATGGCGACGATGATCGTCATCCTCGCCATCGGCATCCTCGTGGACGCGCTCTTCTTCGCCCAGATCGAGAAGCGTCTCCGCCACCGCTGGGGTCTCGACCAGACGTAACTCAGGCCTCCGCCCCCTGCGACCAACCGCTCGGTCAGTGGGGGCGGAGGGCCTCCGGATCCTCGAGGAGTTCGGGGATCAGCTCGGGCAGGTGGTCCTCGGCGATGTCGGCGACGGTCACCAGCTCGAGCACGGCGCGGAGGTTGGCCCGGACGGCCAACCACACCTCGCGCGAGCGACGACGCGCTCCCCTCGTAGGCCAGGCTGTCCGGACGGGAGCCCCGCACGTCGGCCAGCGGGCCCTCGACGGCGCGGATGATGTCAGCCACCGTGATCTCGTCGGCCGGCTTCGCCAGCCGGTAGCCGCCGTCCACACCCCGCTGGGTGGCCACCAGCCCGGCCCGCTTCAACTCGTGCAGGATGTTCTCGAGGAAGCTCTGCGGGATGGCCTGCGCCGACGCCAGACGCTCGCCCCGCACCGGGCCGCCGCCCTGGCCGGCCAGCTCGCACATGGCCCGCACCGCGTAGTCGACCTTGGCCGTGATCCGCACCGACGGCGAGCGTAGTGGCGACCTGCGTCGGGGACCGTGCGTACGGAGCAGTCTCGCTACGCTGCCGCCGTGGCCGGTGACGAACACCCCCAGGACCGTGAGTGGACCCATGACCCGCTGGAGCGGAGCTTCTTCAGCACCGATCGGCAAGTGGCTACCTGGTCGGGCATCGTGGTCTTCGGCCTGTTCGGGTTCCTGGTGGCCCGCACGCAGGCGCCGGACTGGGGCACCGGCGCGGCCATCGGCGCGGCGCTGTTCGTCGCCGTGTTCGTGGGCATCCTGGGCGGCGTCGTCCTCATCGGCCTCTGGGCGATGAAGAACGAGGAGCTCGATCCGCGGCAACGAGACCGGCCACACCCACGACGGTGAGGTTGCCCACGACGCGTCACCCGCCGAGCCGTCGGCCGAGCCCGACGGTGACGCACCGGACGCGCCCACGACCGCCGAAGACACCGCTGGGGACGTCGCCGAGGAGGCTGTGACCGAGACCCCCGAGGAGCCGGCAACCACCTGAACGCCGCCTGATCGTCACCCGACTGCGGGCGGCCGCCGAGCCCGCTGCCGCCACGGACCGCCGGCGCCGGCACGGCTACGGTCCGCATCCATGCGTTCCCTCCAGAGCTTCAGCGTGCGACCGGCGCTGCCTCCCGAGCTGGCCCCGCTCGAGCGCTTGGCCATGAACCTGCGCTGGTCCTGGGACGAGCCCACCCGTGACCTCTTCCGGTGGGTCGACAAGGAGGCGTGGGAGGCGATGTCCCACGATCCCGTGCGGCTGCTCGGCCAGGTGCCGCCGGAACGCCTCGAACAGCTCGGCGCCGACCCCGGGTTCCTGCGCTACCTGCACGAGGCCGAGAGCAGCCTGGACCGCTACCTCACCGCGCCCCGCTGGTTCCAGACCCGGGCCGAGGCGGTGCAGCCCAGCGCGCTGCGGCTGGTCGCCTACTTCTCCCCGGAGTTCGGGATCTCCGAGGCCCTCCCGCAGTACTCCGGCGGTCTCGGTGTCCTCGCCGGCGACCACCTCAAGGCGTCGAGCGACCTCGGCGTCCCGCTCGTCGGCGTAGGGCTCTTCTACCGCTCGGGCTACTTCAGCCAGCTCCTCGCCGTCGACGGGATGCAGCAGGAGCGCTTCTCCGAGCTCGATCCCGACGCGCTGGCGCTGACCCGCTGCGATGGCGTGCGGGTCACCGTCGACCTCGCGGGCGAGCCGCTGCAGGCCCAGGTCTGGCGAGCCGACGTCGGGCGGGTGCAGCTCTACCTGCTGGACAGCGACGTGGAGGGCAACACCCCGGACGGCCGGCTGGTGACGGACCGCCTGTACGGCGGCGACACCGAGCACCGCATCCGCCAGGAGATCCTCCTCGGCATCGGCGGTGTGCGCGCCCTGCAGGCGCTGGGCCTGGATCCCCAGGTGTTCCACTCCAACGAGGGGCACGCCGGGTTCCTCGGACTGGAGCGGGCCCGGCAGCTCGTGAGCCATGGCCTGACGTTCGCCGAGGCGGTGGAGACCGTGCGCGCCGGGTGCGTCTTCACCACCCACACGCCGGTTTCGGCCGGGATCGACCGCTTCCCGGTCGAGCTCATGCAGCGCTACTTCACGAACTTCGCCGCCGAGTGCCGGGTCAGCTTCGACGAGCTCATGGCCCTCGGGCGCCGCGCGGACGAGCCGGGCGAGACCCGGTTCAACATGGCGGTGATGGGGCTGAGGCTGGCCGCTCGGCGCAACGGGGTGGCGGCTCTGCACGGCGCGGTCAGCCGGGTCATGTTCGCCGGTCTGTGGCCGGAGGTGCCGACGGACGAGGTGCCGATCGGCTCGGTGACGAACGGCGTGCACGCGCCGACGTGGATCTCGCCCGAGCTGGACGACCTGCTCACCCGCCGGGTGCTGCCGGAATGGGACGGCGCTCCGTCCACCGACTGGGCCCGGGTCGACGAAGCCGGCAACGACGAGCTGTGGCGGGCCCTGCAACAGGGCCGGGAGCGACTGGTCACGTTCGTGCGCGGGCACCTGCGCCGCTCCCGTCTGGCCCAGGGCTTCTCGGCCAGCGACGTGACCTGGACCAACGGCGTCCTGGACGCGTCCGTGCTGACGGTGGGCTTCGCCCGCCGCTTCGCCACCTACAAGCGGGCCACGCTCCTCCTCTCCCAACCGGACCGGCTGCGCGGCTCTGCTGTTCCATCCGGAACGACCGGTGCAGTTCGTCTTCGCCGGCAAGGCCCACCCGGCGGATCAGCCGGGCAAGGAGATGATCCAGCACATCCAGCAGTTCGCCGCGCACCACGAGGTGCGGCACCGCTTCGTGTTCCTCGACGACTACGACATGGCGGTCGCCCGCGCCCTGTACCAGGGGTCCGACGTCTGGCTCAACACCCCGCGCCGTCCCCAGGAGGCGTGCGGGACGAGCGGCATGAAGGCCGCGCTCAACGGGTCGCTCAACTGCTCGATCCTCGACGGCTGGTGGGACGAGTGCTTCGACGGGCAGAACGGTTGGGCCATCACTTCGGCCGAGGACGAGCCGGACCTCGACCGGCGGGACCAGCTCGAAGCCGAGAGCGTGTTCGACCTGCTGGAGAGCCAGATCGTGCCCCTCTTCTACGACCGCGGTCCGGGAGGAGTGCCCGTCGGCTGGGTGTCCCGGGTCAAGGACGCCTATGCCTCGCTCGGCCCGAGGGTGACGGCCAGCCGCATGGTGCGCGACTACGTAGAGGAGTACTACGAGCCGGCCGCGGCGGCGGCCGACGCCGTCGGCGCGGACGGCGCGGCCAGGGGTCGGGCCCTGGCCGCATGGCGAGCCCGGGTCAGCGCGGCGTGGGCGGGCGTGAAGGTCGCCGGTGTGGACGCCGACAGCAGCCCGGCGCGGTTGGGCGAGGAGCGGGCCATCGCGGTGACGGTCGACCTGGGCGCGCTCGAGCCGGCCGACGTCGCCGTGCAGGTCCTGCACGGTCCCGTCGGCGGCGGTGACGAGATCCAGCAGCCCGAGCGACTCGACCTCGCTCCGGCCGGGGCCGACGAGGCCGGCCGGGCCCGCTGGACGGGGTCGATCCGTTGCGGCCGCGCCGGGCGCTACGGCTTCACGGTCCGGGTGGTCCCCGACCACGCCGACCTGGCCACCCCAGTCGAGCTGGGCCTGGTGACCTGGGCCTGACGGCCGTGTCACCTGGGCCTGACGGCCGTGTCATCTGGGCCTGACGGCCGTGTCACCTGGGCCTGACTGCCCGCCACCGCTGTGCCACCGAATCGATATCGATTCGGTGGGGACCGCCGACGCGTAAGGTGCCCCGCGGATGCTCGACGCCGCGCAGATCGAAGCGTTCCGTCGGCGGGAGGACGCCGGCGTCCGTGCCGTCTACCGCGAGTACGGGCGCCTCGTGTACGCGGTCGCGCTGCGCGCCCTGGGCCAGAAGCACCTGGCCGAGGACGCCACCCAGCAGACGTTCGTGCAGGCATGGCAGGCAGCCGACCGCTTCCAGTCCGACAAGGAGCTGGCGCCGTGGCTGGCCACCATCGCCCGGCGGGTGGCGATCGACATCCACCGCCGCGAGGCCCGGCGCCCCACCACCTCGTTGGAGGAGCGTGCCCGCCGGCCGATCCCGCGGTCATCACCATGCCGGCAGGGCTGGAGCAGTGGTACGAGGTCTGGCAGGTCCGTCAGGCCATCGACGCGCTCCCGCCGGACGAGCGGGAGGTCGTCCGCCTGCAGCACCTCCAGGGCATGACCCACACCGAGATCTCCGAAGAGCTCGGGATCCCCGCCGGTACCGTCAAGTCCCGGTCCCATCGCGCCCATCAGCGTCTCAGCCTGGCCCTGAGCGCGCTGCGGGAGGGGATGGAACCGTGAACGCAACGGTGAACCGATCGCCCGCCGGTGTCGTACTCATCGATGAGGGCCGACTCCTGTGCACCCCGCACGGGCGGCGGACGGTCCCACGGGCGCGACAGGAGCAGCCATGACGAGCGACGACGAGCGGAGGGCCCTCCTGGCCGGGCGCCCGCTCGAGGCGCTCGAACCGGACGAGCTCGTGCAGGTGGCCCGCTGGACCGAGCTCTTGGCCGACCCCGAGACCTGGGAGGAGCCCGCGCCCGACCTCGAGGACCTCGTGGTCGCCTCGGTCGCGGCCGCGCCCGCGCCGACTCACAGCTGGGCGACCTCCAGCGGCAGGGCAACAGGGTCGTGGGTGCGGCCACTGCTGGGCGGCCTGGCCGCGGCCGCCGCCATCGTGGCCGCGGTGGTCTTCTTCAGTCGCGACAGCGACGACCGGCCCGACTCGTTCGCGTCTGGTCCGCTGGCCGGCACCGAGCTGGCCCCGGACGCCAGCGGGGACGTGCAGATCTTCGAGGACTCGGCCGGCTTCCGGGTGGAGCTGCGGGCCAACGATCTGCCGCCCCTGGACGGCGGCCGCTTCTACCAGGCCTGGCTCAAGGGCCCGTCCGGCGCCATCCCCGTCGGCACGTTCAGCGAGGGCGACGGGAGCTGGATCACGCTGTGGTCGGGGAGCTCGCCCGCCGACTTCCCCACCTTGACGGTCACCATCGAGGCGCCGGACGGCGACCAGGCGTCGTCGGGGGAACTGGTGCTGGCCGGCGAAACCTCGCCGTAGACCGCACTCGTTACTTCCCGGTGAAGGCGGCCTTCCCTGGGCCCTGCTCCAGGAAGCTCTTCACGCCGATCTGGCTGTCCTCGGTGCGGAACACCTCGACGAACAGCTCGCGCTCCAAGGCCAGCGCCCCGGCCAGCTCGCGGTCGAGCCCCTCGTCCACGGCCCGCTTGGCCAGTGCCTGGGCCAGGACCGCTCCCCTGGCCAGCTCGGCGGCGAGGGCCAGCGCCCGCTCGTGGAGGGCCTCGGGCGCGACGACCTCGTCGCACAGCCCGATCCGCAGCGCCTCCTCGGCGTTCACCTGCCGCCCGGTGAGGACCAGGTCCTTGGCCTTCGACGGGCCGACGAGCCGGGCCAGCCGTTGCGTGCCGCCCCCGCCCGGGATGATGCCGAGCAGGATCTCCGGCTGCCCGAACACGGCCTTCTCGGAGGCGATGCGGTAGTCGCAGGCCAGCGCCAGCTCGCACCCTCCGCCGAGGGCGTAGCCGCCGACCGCGGCGATGACCATCCGCGGGATCGCGGCGACGGCGTCCAACGTGGCGTGGAAGTCCGCCCCGATCACCTCGGCCTCGTCCGGGCCCCCGAACTGGGTGATGTCCGCGCCGGCGGCGAAGATCCGCTCGCCGCCGGTGACGACGACCGCGCCGGGCGGGTCAGCGGTCAGGTCGGCGACGACCGCGGCCAACTGGGTCCGGAGCTCGTTCGAGATCGCGTTGACCTTCGGGTGGTCGAGGGTGACGACGGCCACCCCGTCGTCCCGCCGCTCCAGGTGCACCAGTTCGTCAGCCATGGGGTGCGACGCTAGGCCGCGACCGCGAGCGGTCTACGCATCGACCTCGCGGAGCAGGACATCGGCTGCGGCCCACGGATCCAGGTCACGATCCAGCACCGACTGCTCGAGCTCGTCGTACGTGACGCCGCGGCACAGCTCGCGGGCCCGCTTCTCCAACCGGTTGGTCACGATCTGGCGCAGCTCACGGCGCGTCCGCGTCGACCGCCGCTGCTCCAGGGCTCCGCTCTTGTCCATGAAGGCACGGTGGCCGAGCACCGCCTCCCAGACATCGACCACCCCTGTCCCGTCCGTGGCCACCGCCGTCACGATCGGCGGACGCCAGTCGCCCAGCTCGGACAGGTCGAGCATCAGTTCGAGGTCACGCCGCGTCTCCGCCACACCCTGGCGGTCGGCCTTGTTGATGACGAACACGTCGGCGATCTCCATGAGGCCGGCCTTGTTGGCCTGCACGCCGTCACCCCACCCGGGGTTGACGACGACGACCGCCGTGTCGGCCTGCCCTGCGATCTCGACCTCCACCTGGCCCACGCCGACGGTCTCGACGATGACCAGCGGCTTGCCGACGGCGTCGAGCAGGCGCACGGCCTCGGGCACGGCGAGGGCCAGACCCCCGAGGTGACCGCGTGTGGCCATCGAACGGATGAACACGCCGGGATCGGTGGCGTGGTCCTGCATGCGGACACGGTCGCCGAGGATGGCGCCGCCGCTGAACGGTGACGTCGGGTCGATGGCGAGCACCGCCACCTGCTCGTCCTGCGAGCGGAGGTGGGCCAGGAGCGCGCTGGTCAGGGTCGACTTGCCGGCGCCCGGAGCCCCGGTCATCCCGACCGTGTAGGTGTGCCCGGTCAGCGGGTAGGCCAGCCGGCCGAGCTCCCTCGCCGGTTCCCCACCCCGCTCGACCATCGACAGGAGCCGGGCCAGCGCCGCCCGGTCACCGGCTCGGGCCGCTTCGAGCAGGGGGCCGGGCTCACGGGCCCGCCCCGCCACTCAGACCGCCACGACTTCGGTGACGCCGTCGACCCGGTCCTTCATGATCCGCTCGATCCCGGCTTTGAGGGTGTCGGTCGATGCCGGGCAGGTGCCACAGGCGCCGACGAGTGTCACGGTGATGACCCCGGCGTCCTCGTCGACCTCGCGCAGGAAGATGTCACCACCGTCGGCCTGGAGGGCCGGACGGATCGCTTCGATCGTCTCCTCGACCTGCTGTCGCACCTGTCACACGTCCTGTCGTCGGGCGGTTCCCCGGCTGGTCGCCGGGTGGGCCGCGGGCCAGTCAAGCAGGCCCATCGATACCCTGTCCATCATGTCGAACCCCCTGAAGTGGCTCGTTGTTCCCGCCGTCGCCGCCCTGGCGTTCGCCGGCTGCGGGAGCGACTCGGACAGCGGATCCGACACGAGCGCAGCCACCACGACGGCGACGACGAGCGCTCCGCCCACGACGGCCGGCACCACGACGGCGCCCGCGACCCCGACGACAGCTTCGACGGTGCCGGCGACGGACGCACCGGCGAAGGGTGACGCCGTCGAGATCATCATCGACGTGGACGACCCCGCCCAGATCGGCAAGACCTGGCCGATCGGGTTGGGGCAGACGGTCGTCCTGCGCCTGCTCTCCGACACCGACCAGGAGTACCACGTGCACGGCTATGACATCGAGACCCAGGCGGCCGCGGGGGTCGAGGCCACGATGGAGTTCACCGCCGATCAGGCCGGTGACTTCGAGGTGGAGAGCCACACCACCGAAGCCATCCTCGCCATCCTGCAGGTGAGCTGACAGGTGCTGGCCCACCAGGGCGGATGGGATGAGATCCTGATGGTGTTGATCCCGATCGCCGTCCTGGCCGGTCTGCTGGCCCTGGCCCGCCGGCGGGCCGACCGCTTGCCCCATGGCTCGACGGACGGCGAGCCCGAGGAGCCCTCCAGCTCGTAGCCCTCGGCGGGCGTCTGGCATCAGCGCGTCCGGCTTCGCCGGCGCGCGGC
Source organism: uncultured Acidimicrobiales bacterium (assembly GCA_963813375.1). Taxonomy (GTDB): domain Bacteria; phylum Actinomycetota; class Acidimicrobiia; order Acidimicrobiales; family Ilumatobacteraceae; genus DASTFY01. The sequence goes on from CAWEYT010000017.1 coordinate 281,520, forward strand.
GGCGATGCTCGACGCATTGCGGAGCGAAGCGACTAGGAGCCCGCCCCTGCTGATCAATGGGGCCGGGCGACGAAGATTCAGTCTTGGCGCACGATGTCGGCGCCCAGGATCCGGAGCTTGCCGACCAGGTCCTCGTACCCCCGGTCCACGTGGTGGACGCCGTCGATGGAGGTCTCGCTCCGGGCGGCCAGGGCCGCGACGACCAGCGCCGCCCCGGCCCGGATGTCCGACGCCTCGACCGACGTGCCGGTCAAGCGGGGGACACCGCGGACGACGGCGTGGTGGGCGTCGGTGCGGATGTCGGCCCCCATGCGCAGGAGCTCGTCGACGTAGCGGAACCGTCCGGCGAACAGGTTCTCGGTGACGATGCCGACGCCGTCGGCGACCGAGAGCATGGCGGTGATCAGCGGCTTGTAGTCCGTCGCCACCCCCGGGTAGGGCAGGGTGGCCACGTCAGTGGAGCACAGGCGCGCGGGCCCGATCGGGCCTGCGGCCCGCAGCCCGTCCCCGTCGGGGGACGGGTCCACGGAGAGCCCCATCGTGCGGAGCTTGCGGAGCAGGACCTCCATGTGCTCGGCCCGGGCCTCGCGCACGGTGATCTCGCCCCCCGCCACACCGACCGCGGCGAGATAGGTCGCGGCCTCCACGCGGTCGGGCACGACGCGGTGGCTCGCTCCACGGAGCTCGCCGGGCGGCACCCCGTGGACGACGACGGTCGGTGACCCCACCCCCTCGATCTGGGCGCCCATGGCGATCAAGAAGTGGCACAGGTCCACGATCTCGGGTTCGCGAGCCGCGTTGTCGAGCGTCGTCGTCCCCTTGGCGACGGTGGCGGCCATGATGAGGTTCTCGGTCGCGCCGACGCTCGGGAAGTCAAGGACGATGTCCGCCGCCCGCAGGCCGTCGTCGGCCACGGCGTCGAGCTCGTGGGCGCCGACAGTGAAGCGGGCGCCGAGCGCTTCGAGGCCGGCGATGTGCAGGTCGATCGGCCGAGAGCCGAAGTCGTCCCCGCCGGGCAGGGCGAGGCGGGCACGACCGCAGCGGGCCAGGAGCGGGCCGAGCACCGCGGTGGACGCCCGCATGCGCCGCACGAGGTCGGGGGGTGCCACGCAGCCGGGGTCCGGCGGGCTGGTCAGCCGCAGGGTCCGAGCGTCGTCGGCCGCCCGCTCCGAGCGGACGCCGAGTGGGGTCAGCAGCTCCCGCATGAGCTCGACGTCGACGATGCCGGGCACGTTGGTCAGCTCGTACTCGCCCTCGGCCAGGAGCGTGGCCGCCATCAGCTTGAGCACGGAGTTCTTGGCTCCACCGACGGTCACCGTGCCCGCCAACGGGCCCCCCGGGCACACGGTGATGGAACCCATGCCGTCAGTATGCTCGGCCCGATGCCCCGGCTGGAGGCGCGCTGGTCGGGCGCGGAGGCGGATCCTTCGCTCTTCCAGCCCCGATCCGACCTGGTGCTCGAGACCGAGGTGGCGCCGGGCCGGTTCGCCCAGCAGGAAGGTCCGTTCTCGTCCTATGAGCGGATCGTGCAGACCGATGAGGGTGGCGAGGTCGCCGAGACGACCACCTACCGGCTGGTCATCCCCTGGTTCGGCTGGGTCTTCGCGCTCCCGACCCGCCGCGGTCTGCTCCGCCCGCCCACCCACCGGCCCCACGGCGGCCGGCAGCCCTGGTGGGCGCCGCCGCAGCGCCTCGATGCCCGTGCCGCCCACGTGCTCGGCTTGCTGGCCGCCGGGCAGGTGATCGCCGGCTTCTGCAGCACGCTGTTCAGCCAGACGGTGGCCTTCGCGGCCGACGAGTTCGACGCCAGCGAGGGCGCGCAGGGTGTCGCGGGCTCCATCATCCGCCTGGGCATCGTGTTCAGCGTCGTCCTCCTGGCGCTGACCGATCGCATCGGCCGCCGGCGGATCCTGGTCGGCTGCGCCATCGCCGCACCGATCGGCGCGGCAGCCGGCGCGCTGGCGCCGTCCTTCGCCGGGCTCACCGCCATCCAGACACTGGCCCGGCCGCTCTCGCTGGCCCTGGCCCTCGTGATCACGATCGTCGCCGCCGAGGAGATGCCCCCGGGGAGCAGGGCCTATGCCGTCAGCCTCCTCGGGCTGGCCTACGCCCTCGGCGCGGGCACCTGCGTGTGGGTCCTCCCGCTGGCCGACCTCGGGGAGCGCGGCTGGCGGCTGGTGTTCGCGGTGGGGCTCGTGTACCTGCTGGTGGGCCGCAGCCTGGTCCGCGGCGTGCCGGAGAGCCGGCGCTACGAGCTCCCTCACGCCGAGCACGCCCCGCTGCCCAGGCGGCGGTTCCTCCTGCTCGGCGCGTCGGCGTTCCTCTACAACATCCTCATCGCGCCGACCACGTTCTACGAGAACCGCTACCTGAAGGACGTGCGCGGGTACTCGGCCACGCTGATCGCGGTGTACACGCTGGTCACCGCTACGCCGGGCGCCATCGGCATCGTGGCCGGGGGACGCCTGGCCGACGTGCGCGGCCGCCGGTTGGTCGGCACGATCGCGCTGCTGGCGGTGGCGGTCGGCAACGTGGTCGTGTTCTCGACGACCGGCACCGGGCTGTGGGCGGCCAAGACGATCACGACCATCCTCGCCGCCATGGCCGTGCCCGCTCTCGGGGTCTACGCGGCCGAGCTCTTCCCCACGTCACGGCGGGGCGGCGCGAACGGAGGGATCTCGGCGCTCTCGATCGTCGGCTCGATCGCCGGGCTGCTCCTCGCCGGGCTGCTGCTCGACCAGGGCGCCACCTACGGGACGGTGATGGCGATCCTGGCCCTCGGTCCTCTCGTCTACGCCGCTCTGGTCGTGGTCGCCTACCCCGAGACGGCCCGCCGCTCGCTCGACGACATCAACCCCGAAGACCGCTCGACCGTCCCCCGGCCTTGAGCCCGGCCAGCCACTCGGCGACCGTGGCGGCGATGTGGGCGTCGGCGCCCTTGAGGTCGTGGCGGCCGCCGTCGATCCATTCGTGGGTGACGGGCCCGGGGATGGTGGCCGTCGCCGCCTCGAGCTCGTCCGGGGTGCCGAACGGGTCCCGGGTTCCTTGGACGAAGAGGCAGGGCACGTCGAGCTGAGGCAGGTGGGCGGTCCGCAGGGCGTCGGGCTTGCCCGGCGGGTGGAGCGGATAGGAGATCAGGACGAGGGCGGCGGCGGGCAGGCCCTCGGCGACGGCCATCGAGCACATGCGCCCGCCCATCGACCGCCCGCCGAGCGCCAGACCGGCTGGCGGCACGCCGGCGCGCTCGAGCAGTGCCGCCGCCTCCTCCCGCACCGCGGCGACGAGCACCGGCGCCCGATCGGGCGCCTTGCGGCCCGCCTTGCGATAGGGGAAGTCCATGCGCTGGACCGGCATGGGCGCCACCGCCGCCTCGATCGCGACGAGGCTCGGGTGCTGCGCGCTCGATCCAGCGCCCGGGAGCGAGCAGCAGGGCTCCGACCCGGCCGGCGGACCCTTCGCGATCGCGACGACCGGCCATCAGCGGAGCAGGATCCGGCGGGCCTCGGCCAGATCAACGATCGCCTTGCTGGCGCTGATCTCGTCACCGCCGTGATCCGGGTGGACGGCCATCAGCCGGGCCCGGTACTGGATCAGCACCTCGCGCTTCGACGGGCCGACGGTGCCGGGCGGGAAGTCGAGCACCTCGAACGCCCAGGCCACCGGGATCGACGAAGGCCGAGAAGCGTCGTGCCCCGCCCGGCTCCGCCGGCCAGGTGGGCGATGAGGGCCGGGCCGGCCGGGCCGTTCCAGCGCAGCGCCCGGTGGAGCACGGCGGCGATGACGTGGCGGGCGTCGGGCGCCAGCCGCTCGGCGGCGTAGATCGCGCCGAGGACTCTGCTGCAGCGGTGAGCCCTTGTCCTCGAGCTGGAAGCTGATGGCCTCGCCCTGGCCGGTGAGCCGATGGGTGCTGCGGGCGAGGCCGTGGCGATCGACCTGGTACCGGTGGCGCAGGCGCGGTTGCACGACCCGCTGGCCCCGCTCGACCTCGTTGACCAGCCGGTAGATGTCGGGCACCAACTCCTCGTCCACCCCCGGCAGGTGGGTGGCGACGACGGCGCCGAGGAGCAGACCCCCGAAGCCGGGCGCAGGATCGACGGGCAGGATGAGATGGCCCAGCGCGACCCGGCGGGTGGGGGTGACGGGACGCGAGTGCCAGATCTCCAGCTCGGCCAGCACCGGCGACGTCACGGCCGGTCACGGTACCGGCCGGGCACTCAGACCAGCGGACGCAGCACCTCACGCACTTCGATCGCCTCGGCCTTCACATCGCCGGCCTCGTCGGACTCGAGCGAGAGGTCGAGCAGGTCGGACACCTGGTCCAGGATGCGGTCCCAGGCGGATGGGTGGACGCCGAACGGGACCGGGCCGGGCTCGGTCCGCTCGAACAGCTCGTTGAGTCGCAGGATGGCGTCGCGATCGTTCGGATGGCTGGCCAGGTCGTCGACGGCTACGAACAACGCCGAGAAGGCGCTCTCGCCGGGGTCGCCCTCGCCCTCGGGCAGACCGTCGGTGGCGATCGTGTCCTCGACACCATCGAGCACCGCGTCCACCCGCTCCTCGGCGCCGGCGGACGTCACCAGCAGGCCGCCCTCCCACCGGAACGCGATGTCGGATTCGATGAGCTGCGCGGTGAGCAGTGCCCGGGCCGGCGCCGCCCAGTCCGCCAGGTCGTACTCGACCTCGCTGCCGGGCTCCCGGGGCGTCGTCGGCGTCGCCGTCTTCGTCGCCCGGCAGGCCGTGGCGACGTTCGATCTCCGAGAGCAGCAGGTCGGCTCGGTCCTCGTGGCGCTCGTGGATGACGAGGTCGGTCCCCAGCCAGGCGTGCCCGATACCGGCATCGGCCAGCGCTTCGACGACCTCGGCGTGGGCCGACTGGTCGGCCAGCCACTCAGGTCGTAGACGAGCTGCTCCTCCTCCGGCAGGTCGAGCGGATCCGTGTCGTCGCGGGGATCGTGGGGGGTGCCGCCGCCCTCGGCATCGTCCACGGGCTCGCCGGACTCGTCGTCGCGGCGACGGGAGTAGGTGGCCACCCGCGCACCCTAACCCCACCCCGGACGTATTTCGTTTGCCCCCTGCGCGCTCTGGACGGTAGGAATCCAGACGTACGCACGAAGCACGAGAGGAGGTGACGATGGTGAAGACCCCGCAGAAGAACGGCAACGGCACGTCCGTGGGCGCGCCGGCCATCGTCTCCGGCCCCGGCTTCGGGCTCACCGGCCTGGTCTGACCCAGCCGGTCCTCCGCAGTTCGAGCGCCCGGTCGTTCTTCCGCCCTGACGGACCGCCCACGGTCCGTCGACCCCCTGACCACCCACCGACTGAGGAGTCATCATGTTCAACCACCCGGATGTCCTGCACCAGCTGGTCGCCGATCGACACCGTGAGGCCGCGCGAGTGGTCGAGCAGGGTCGATATGCCCGCCAGCGGCGCCAGGTCCAGCGGGCTGGCCGGCGTCACGGCCGGTGAGCCAGCAGCGGGCCGGGCCCTGAGGGGCCCGGCCCAACCACTCGCAAGCACAACCCCCCGCCACCGTGGTGCCCGGCGCCCCCCGATCCGCCGGGCACTACGGTGCGCTTCATGTCAATGTCGACACCTGTCGGTCCCCAGCGCCCGGATCGCAACCTCGCCCTCGAGCTGGTGAGGACCACCGAGGCCGCCGCGCTCGCCGGCTCGCGCTGGATGGGCCGGGGCGACAAGAACGGCGCCGACGGCGCCGCCGTCGAGGCCATGCGGACGGTGCTGGCCACCGTGCCGATGGACGGCGTGGTCGTGATCGGCGAGGGCGAGAAGGACGAAGCGCCCATGCTGTTCAACGGCGAGAAGGTGGGCGACGGCACCACACAGCTCTGCGACGTCGCCGTAGACCCCATCGACGGCACGACCCTGACCGCGCTCGGCCGGGGTAACGCGCTGTCGGTCATCGCCGTCAGCGAGCGGGGCACGATGTTCAACCCGGGACCCTGCGTCTACATGGAGAAGATCGCCGTCGGCCCGGACGCCGTGGGCTCCATCGACATCACGGCCTCGCCGACACAGAACCTGCGGTGGGTCGCCAAGGCCAAGCGGGAGAGCGTGCGTGACCTCACGGTCGTCATCCTGGACCGGGACCGCCACCGCGAGCTGATCGACGAGGTGCGCAGCACCGGCGCCCGCATCCGGCTCATCAGCGACGGCGACATCTACGGCGCCATCGCCACCGCGTCCCCCGGCGCCGGCGCCGACGTGCTCTTCGGCATCGGCGGCACGCCGGAGGGCGTCGTGGCCGCAGCGGCGCTGAAGTGCATGGGCGGCGAGATCCAGGGGAGGCTCTGGCCGCGGGACGACGGCGAGCGGGAGCAGGCCATCGAGCAGGGGTACGACCTGTCCGCCATCCTCACGACCGACGATCTCGTCCAGGGCGACAACTGCTTCTTCGCCGCCACCGGCATCACGGACGGCGAGCTGCTCCAAGGCGTGCGCTTCGAGCCGGGCGGGGCCAGCACCCAGTCCCTCGTGATGCGCTCCCGCTCGGGCACCGTGCGGCTCATCACCGCCCGCCACCGCCTCGACAAGCTCCAGGGCTTCGCCGCCATCGATTACAACTGAATTTGCGTCGCCTCCGGCGCAAGCCCCGGCTGGCTCCTACTCGCTCCGCTCGGCAATGCCTCCAGCCGGGCTGCGGTGCGCCGGCCGAGCCGGACGCACCGGGTCAGGCGCAGCATGGTCGTCGCCCGCCGCCGTCAAGACCGGCGCGATCAGGCCAGGGGGAGGTCGGCGTCCGGGCCGAGGCTGGCCAGGGTGCCGCTGAGCTCGGATCCGTCGGCCGCGCCGACGACGCAGGTGGCACCCTGGGCGCCGGAGCTCCACGCCGCCTCCGTCGGCAGCAGGTAGCCGAACACCAGGTCCTGCCGCTCCTGCGTGAGCCCCAGGGCCTCCAGCAGCGGCACGCGGCAAGCCGCCGTCACTCGCGGGTCACCGCGCTGCGCCGGGTAGGCGGTCAGATCGTCGAGCACGACCGACGCCAGGTACTCCAGCTCGTGCACCTCATCGCAGCCGACGGTCAGGCCGAGGCGCCCCTCGCACAACCGGTACGACACCGGCAGCGGTGACCCGTAGACATCCTCCAGCGTCCCGTCGATGGAGGTGGTCTCGGCGGCGTTGAGCGGCTCGACGAGCGCGTCGCAGCGGAACCACCGGGCACCGTCGGCGAAGTCGGCCTCGGTGGGGATGTAGTAGGCGAAGAGCTGCAACCGATCCGGCGGGAGGTTGGGGTTGGCCGTCGCATCGAAACCGAGGTACTCCAGGTGACGCCCGCTGCACTCCTGGTCGACCCGAACGCTGAGGAGCTCGCCGGCCCGCTCGTCGGCCCCCGGCCACGCATCGATGGCCGGATCCATCTCGCCCACCCAGAACGTCTCGGAGCCGTGGCCGCTCCCGCACTCGACCGTCGAGCGGGTGTCGGCTGCGGCGTCGATGATCTGCAGGTCGACCGGGCCGCGGCACTCGCCGATCTCGGGCGGGGCCTGACCCGACTCGGAATGCGTCGGCGCGCCGGTGCCGGGCGTCGCCGTCGCGGGCGCCGGCTCGACGGGCGGTGAGACCTCGACGGCCGCGGGCGTGCCGCATCCGGCGACGAGCAGCCAGACACCTGCGACGGCCACGACGGCCACGACCGCGCGGCTCCCTCTCCACCGCCACCCACCCCGGTGCATGGGGCGACAGTAGCGACCGCGGCCGCCGGACCGCTCGGCGGCCTCAGCGATACGAGGCGACGAGACCGCTCATGCGCCGCATGAGACTCCGGGGGATGAATCCGGACGTCGTGACGAAGGCCTTGTACTGCAGCCCGGGCACGGACAGGGCCCTTCCCCGGGCCGTGTCGCGCAGACCTTCCTCGGCCACCTCGTCCGCCGACAGCCACGCTGCGCCCGGGTAGCGGTCGGCCACGTCCGTGCCCGTGCTGACCTCGATGAACTCCGTGCGCGTCAGCCCCGGGCACAGCGCGGTGGCCTGCACGCCGGTGCCCCTGAGCTCCTCGTGCAGGGCCTCCGTGAAGCTGGTGACGTAGGCCTTCGTCGCCGCGTACACGGCCAGCTGCGGAGCGGGCTGGAAGCTGGCCACGCTGCTGACGTTGAGGATCCATCCCCGCCGCCGCGCCAGCATCGGCGTCAGCGCGGCCCTCGTCAGCAAGGTCAGCGCGACCATGTTGAGCTCCATCTCGTCCCGCATCCGCCGGGCCTCGATGCTGGCCACCTTGCCCGACGTCCCGAAGCCGGCGTTGTTGACGAGCAGGTCGATCGGGCGCGCCGTGTCCGTCAGGCGCTCCTCCACGGTCGCGAGGCCCTGATCGGTCGTCAGGTCGGCGGCCAGCACCTCGATCGGGCCGGGCTGGTCGGCGAGCTCGGTGGCCAGCGCGCTCAGGCGCTTCTTGCGGCGGGCGACGACCGTCGTCGCCACGCCCGCGGCGGCCAGCCGGCGCACCATGGCGTCGCCGATGCCGCTCGAGGCGCCCGTGACCAGCGCAGTGGTGAAGGGGTAGCGGGAGGAGGCCACGCCGCGAGGTTAGGCCCCGGCGACTTCCTACTACGGGCCGGTGTCAGGAACCCAGAACGCTCAGACGGGCGTGCTGACGCCGGATCTTGGCCGCGACATCGGCGTCGTGCTCGTGAGCCTGCTTGGCCTCGGCGTGCTCGAGCTCCCGGCGAACCCGATCAACGTCGAGCTCGCTGGCGAGCTCGGCCAGATCGGACAGGATCGATACCCGGTTCTCGCTGACCTCAACGAACCCGCCGTGCACGGCGATGTCCTCGACCGTGCCGTCGGGCAGGTGGACCCGCGTGTGGCTCTCCACGAGCGCGCCCAGGAACGGCGCGTGGCCGGGGAGGAACGCTATGTCGCCGCCGTCGAGGGTCCGGGTGATGACCATGGTGGCCTCGCCCGAGAAGACCACCCGCTCGGGCGCCACCACCTCGACCTGCATCGTCGCCATGGGCGGGTCAGGCCGCTTCCGCTTGGAGCTGCTTGGACTTGGCCAGCACCTGCTCGATGCCACCCACGTTCAGGAAGGCCTGCTCAGGCGTCTCGTCCAGCTCGCCGTTGATGATGGCCTCGAAGCTGTTGACCGTCTCCTCGGTGGTGACGTACTCGCCGGCCAGGCCGGTGAAGACCTCGGCCACGAAGAAGGGCTGGGACAGGAAGCGCTGCACCTTGCGCGCTCGGTTGACGGTGAGCCTGTCCTCCTCGGACAGCTCGTCCAGGCCCAGGATGGCGATGATGTCCTGCAGGTCCTTGTACCGCTGCAGCAGCTGCTGCACCTGGTTCGCCACCAGGTAGTGCCGCTCCCCCACCACCTCGGGGGTGAGGATGGTGGACGTCGAGGCCAGCGGGTCCACCGCCGGGTAGATGCCGAGGGCGGCGATCTGACGGGCCAGCTCGGTGGTGGCGTCCAGGTGGGTGAAGGTGGTGAACGGGGCCGGGTCGGTGTAGTCGTCGGCGGGCACGTACACGGCCTGCAGGGAGGTGATGGAGCGGCCCTTGGTCGAGGTGATGCGCTCCTGCAGCTGGCCCATCTCGTCGGCCAGGGTTGGCTGGTAGCCCACGGCAGACGGCATGCGGCCGAGCAGGGTGGAGACCTCGGAGCCCGCCTGCACGAAGCGGAAGATGTTGTCCACGAACAGCAGCACGTCCTGGTTCTGGACGTCCCGGAAGTACTCGGCCATGGTCAGGGCGGAGAGGGCGACCCGAAGGCGCACACCCGGCGGCTCGTCCATCTGGCCGAACACCAGGGCCGCCTTCTCCAGCACGCCGGACTCCGCCATCTCGATGCGGAGGTCCGTGCCCTCACGGGTGCGCTCACCGACGCCGGCGAACACCGACACGCCGCCGTGCTGCTGGGCCACCCGGCGGATCATCTCCGTGATGAGCACCGTCTTGCCCACGCCCGCCCCGCCGAACAGGCCGATCTTGCCGCCGGCCAGGTAGGGCGTGAGCAGGTCGATGACCTTGATGCCGGTCTCGAACACCCGCTTCGACGGCTCCAGCTCGTCGAAGGGGGGCGCGGGGCGGTGGATCTCCCAGCGCTCCAGACCCTCGGCGTAGTCCTCGGCGACGTCGAGTGGGGCACCCCAGGCGTTCCAGATGTGGCCCAGCACCTTCTCGCCCACGGGCACGGTGATGCCGTGGCCGGTGTTGCGGACCGCGGTCCCCCGCTGGAGGCCGTCGGTCGGCCTCATGCAGACCGCCCGCACCCGGCTGCCCGCCGAGCTGCTGCGCCACCTCCGCCAGCACGGCGATGTCCTTGCCGTCCACGGTCACCGTGAACTCGACGGCGCTGTTGATCTCGGGCAGGGAGCCGCGGGGGAACTCGACGTCGATCACCGGGCCGGCGATGCCGACGACGCGGCCCTCCTTCAGGTTGGTGTCGGGTTCGGTCATGGTCATGGGTCAGACTCCCTGGGGGTCCAGTAGCTCGAGGATGTGGGTGGCGCTGTCGTCGTGTCGCTCGTCCGCGCCGAGCGCCTCCGCGCCGCCGACGATCTCCATGATCTCAGTGGTGATGGAGTCCTGGCGGGCCCGGTTCATGACCCGGGAGAGGGTCTTGATCAGCTCGTCCGCGTTGTCGGTGGCCGCCTTCATGGCCCGCTGGCGGAAGGCGTGCTCGGACGCGGCGGCGTTCAACAGGGCGGCGTAGGTCCTCGCCTCCACATAGCGGGGGACCAGCGATTCCAGGATGGCCGAGGGCGAGGGCTCGTACTCGTAGTCCGCGGACGGTCCCGTCCCCGCGGCCCCGGCGGCGGGAGCGCCGGCCGCGATGAGCTCGCGCTCCAGCGGGACGAGCGGCCGCTGCACGACCTCCTGGCGTCCGGCCGAGACGAAGCGGGTGTAGACCAGCTCCACCCGGTCGACCCGGCCCTCGTCGTACAGGCCCATCACGTGTTCGGCGATGTGGCGGGCGTCCTCGTAGCCTGGGTTGTCGGAGAAGCCGCTGAAGGTCTGGTCCAGCTTGTAGCCGCGGAAGCGGAGGTAGCTCTCGGCCTTGCGGCCGACGGCCACGGCCAGGTGGTCCTTGCCGGCGAGCGCGACCTCCTTGATCTCCCCTTCGACGGCCCGCAGCACTCCCGAGTTGTAGCCGCCGCACAGGCCCCGGTCAGCGGTGATGACCACGTAGGCCACCGTGTGCTCCTCGGGCCGGCCGGACAGCAGCGGGCTGTCCGAGCTGGCGCCTGCGGCCGCCAGGTTCCTGACCACCTGGGTGATCTGCTGGCTGTAGGGCACCGCGGCGCGCACCCGCTGCTGGGCCTTGACGATTCGAGATGCCGCGATGAGCTCCATGGCGCGCGTGATCTTCTTGGTGGCCTGCACGGTCCGAATGCGGTCCCGCAGGATGCGTTCCTGGCCTCCAGCCATGGCGGGTTCCTGCTCCCCTACTCCGTGGCCAACGTCTTGGCGCTCTCGGCCTCGCCAAGGGCGTCGGCCGCGACCGCGGTGGGATCGACGGCGTGGGCGTCGCTGGCGCTGACCTGGAAGCCCTGCTTGAACTCGGCCACCGCGTCGGCCATGCCGTCGGGCAGCGTCTTCTCCTTGGCGATGTGGTCGAGCAGGTCGCGGTAGCGGGTGCGGAACGCCTCCAGCAGCTCGCTCTCGAAGCGCTTCACATCGCTCACCGGGACGTCGTCCAGGTAGCCGTTGGTGCCGGCGTAGATGGAGACCACCTGCTCCTGCACCACCATCGGGCTGTTGAGCGGCTGCTTGAGCAGCTCGACCAGGCGGTAGCCCCGCTCGAGCTGGGCCTTGGACACCGCGTCGAGCTCGGAGCCGAACGTGGCGAAGGCCTCCAGCTCGCGGAACTGGGCCAGGTCGAGCTTCAGCGTGCCCGCCACCCGCCGCATGTTCTGGATCTGGGCGGCGCCGCCCACGCGGGACACCGAGATGCCCACGTCCACGGCCGGCCGCACGCCGGACTTGAAGAGCTGGTCCAGCAGGTAGATCTGCCCGTCGGTGATGGAGATGACGTTGGTCGGGATGTAGGCGGACACGTCGCCGGCCTTGGTCTCGATGACCGGCAACGCCGTGAGCGAGCCGGCGCCGCGCTCGTCCGAGAGCTTGGCGGCCCGCTCCAGCAGGCGGCTGTGCAGGTAGAAGACGTCGCCCGGGTAGGCCTCGCGGCCCGGGGGCCGGCGCAGCAGCAGGGAGAGCTGGCGATAGGCCTCGGCCTGCTTCGACAGGTCGTCGTAGACCACGAGGGCGTGCTCGCCGTTCTCCATCCAGTGCTGACCCATGGCGCACCCGGCGTAGGGCGCCAGGTACTTGAACGGCGCGGGGTCGGCGGCCGGGGCGGTCACCACGACCGTGTACTCCATGGCTCCGTACTCCCGGAAGGTCTCGACGGTGTTGGCCACCGTCGAGCCCTTCTGGCCGATGGCGACGTAGATGCACTTCACGTCCTGACCCTTCTGGTTCAGGATCGTGTCGACGGCGACCGTGGTCTTGCCGGTCTTGCGGTCGCCGATGATCAGCTCGCGCTGGCCGCGGCCGATCGGGATCATGGCGTCGATGGCCTTGATGCCCGTCTGGAGCGGCTCGTGCACGGGCTTGCGGCCCATGATCCCGGGCGCCTGGATCTCCACCCGGCGGTCGATGCCACCGACGATCGCGCCCTTGCCGTCCACCGGCTCGCCGAGGGCGTTGACCACCCGGCCGAGGAGGGCGTCGCCGACGGGGACGGAGAGGATGCGGCCGGTCGAGCGGACCGTCTGGCCCTCCTCGATGCCCTCGGCCTCGCCGAGGACGACGGCGCCGATCGACGTCTCCTCCAGGTTGAGGGCCAGCCCGACCGTCCCGTCCTCGAACTCGAGCAGCTCGTTGACGGCGGCGTCGGGGAGCCCGGCGACGCGGGCGATGCCGTCGCCCACCTCGGTCACCCGCCCGACGGTCTTGGCCTCGAGCGAGGGTTCGAAGCCCTCGAGGTTCTTGGTGAGCGCCGCAGTGATGTCGGCTGCGGAGATGGTCAGCTCTGCCATGGTCGTCCTTCGTCGTTCTCGTGCGTGCGCAGGGGAGGGGGAGGGGTCAGAGGAGGGTCTTGAGCTGGTCGAGGCGGCTGCGGATGCTGCCGTCGATGACGGTGTCGCCGACGGTGGCGACGAGCCCGCCGAGCACGGACGGATCGACGACCACCTTGAGCTCCACCTGCTTGCCGGTGGCGTTGGCCAGCGCCGCGGAGAGCCGCTGCTGCTGCTCGTCGCTGAGCGGCACGGCCGAGCGGACCTCGGCCACCGCCCGCTCCTTGCTCGCGGCGGCCCGCTCGACCAGCCGGTCGATGATGGCCGGCAGATCGCGCCCGCGACCCGACCCGACCACCAGGGAGACGAGCTGGGTGGTGGTGGACGTGGCCCTCCCGCCGAGCAGGTCCTCGACGATGGCCTGGCGCTTGGCGGCCGGGATCTGCTCGTCGGTCAGCGTGTTGCGCAGCGAGTCGGAGGCCTCGACGCTGCGGGCGAAGCGGAACAGCTCGTCCTCCACCTCGTCCAGCGTGCCTTCGGCGTTGGCGATCTCCAGGAGGGCCTTGGCGTACCCGTCGATCCGGCCCGAGCCGGTGCCCAGGTCACTCATGCGCTGGCTCCCACTCTGGCGATGTACTGCTCCACCAGCTCCTGGCGGAGCTGGTCGTCGAGCGAATCGGCCACCAGGGACTCGGCCGCCCGGGCGGCCACGGCGGCCACCTCGGCCTGCACCTCGCTCTGCAGCCGGCCCTGCATGGACTCGGCCTCGCTCGTGGCCTTGGACTGCAGCTCCGCGACCTCCTGGTCCAGGCGGGCACGACCGTCCACGAGCAGGCGCTCGGCCTGCGCGTCGGCCTCGGCCAGCAGGCGCTGGCGCTCGGCGCCGATGTCGCCCTTCGCCTGGCGGATCGAGGCCGCCGCGGCGTCGGCGTCCGACCTGGCCGTGCTGGCCTCGTCGAGCTGGGCCTGGATGCGAGCGGTGCGGTCGGCCATCATCTTCTTGATCGCCGGCCACGCGAACTTCCAGAGCAGGAAGAGCACGACGAGGAACGACAGCGTGCCCCAGATGAGCTCCGGCGTCTCCGGGAAGATCGGATGGTGCGACTGGGACGGGTCCTCAGCAGCGAGGATCCCACCGAGACCGAACAGCGCCATCAGCTGACCTCCGCGCTCAGGGCCGAGTCGACCGCGGCGCGGGCGGCCGCAGGTTCGACCGGGCGACCGAGCACCCGCTCGGCGGCCACGGCCGCGACCTGCGCGGCCGGCGTCGGCCACCTGCGAGCGGGCGGCGGACTTGGCGGCCTCGGCGTCGGCGGCGGCGGCGGAACGGTCGGCCGCCAGCCCGGCGTTCACCTCGGCCAGGCGGGCCTGACGCTCACCTTCGAGGGTCTGGCGGGCGGCGTCGACACGGCTGGCCGCTTCGGCCCGCACCTTGGCCAGCTCGGCCTGGTAGTCGGCGACCTCGGCCTCGGCCGCGGCCCGGGTGGACTCGGCTGTCTCCAGGTCGCCCTGGATCAGGTCGTGACGGGCGTCCATGCCCTTCTTGAGCTTGGGGAACAGGAAGAGCCGGACGAGGATGGCGAGCACGACGAACGCGCCGGCGCCCCACAGCAGCTCCTTGCCCTCGGGCAGGATGGGGCTCGGGCCTTCGTCGAGCTCTTCCTCGGCGTGCTCTTCGGCCTCGCCTCCCTCTTCGGCCTGAGCCGGGAGGATCACCTGGAGCTGGCCGGCAGCCGAGTAGGTGATGGTGACAGTGGGCACGGGCGGGCTCCTACAGGCCGAGGAGGATGAAGACCACGAAGCCGATCAGGGCGAGCGCCTCGGTGAAGGCGATGCCCAGGAACATCGTGGTCCGCACCATGCCGGCGGCCTCGGGCTGGCGGGCCATGGCCTCGATGGCCTTGCCGACCACGTAGCCGATGCCGATGCCGGGGCCGATGGCCGCGAGGCCGTAGGCGAAGCCGGCGCCGATGGCGGCGTTGGCGGCCTTGGCGTCGTCGGCTCCGAGACCGGCCTGGGCGAGGATGGCTGCTGCTTCCATGGGCTTGGGTGTCTCCTGTTGTGTGGGTCAGTGCTCGGGGTGCATGGCCGTGCCGATGTAGACGGCGGCCAGGATCGTGAAGATGTAGGCCTGCAGGAAGCCGACCAGCACCTCGAAGGCGGTCAGGAAGATCTGCATGCCGAAGGGCAGGACGGCGAGCGGGATGAGGATCGCCTGCTTGGTCTCCGCGTTGATCATGGCGTCGGTCAAGAGGGCGAACGTCACGAGCAGCAGGTGGCCGGCCAGCATGTTGGCGAAGAGTCGGATGGCCAGGGAGAAGGGCCGGACGATGAAGACCGAGATGAACTCGATGGGCGTGAGCAGCACGTAGATCGGCTTGGGCACGCCGGGCGGGAAGCCGGTCGACTTCAGGTACCCGAAGAAGCCCTGGTGCTTGATGCCGACGCCGTTGTAGATGAACCACACCACGATGGCCAGGAAGATCGGGATGGCCATGCGGGCGGTGGCCGGCATGTAGAAGGGGCGGGATGATGCCGGGCACGTTGCAGAGGTAGATGAACATGAAGAGGGAGAGCAGGAACGGGGTCCACCCCAGCCCGTCCCGGCCGATCGTCTGCATGACGATCCCCTCGATGAAGTCGATGATCGCCTCGACGATGTTGCGGACGCCCTTGGGCGCCTTCAGCGGGTCACGGCGGGAGGCGACCCAGAACAGCACCACGGTGATGAGCGTGGCCAGCACCGCGATGAGCGCGATCTTGTTGAACGTCGGGAAGAGATCCTGCCAACGGATGACCTCGTTGATCGGCGGGAACTCAAGGGCGAACATCGGGCTCCTCAGTGCGTCGGCGCGTGGGGCGCGGGCTTGAGGCTCGGGAAGGCGAGCGAGGCAGAGACGTAGCGGAGCTCCCAGATCAGGAGCGCCAGGTGGGTGACGATGATGGTGAGGCCGAGCGGCAGCGGCTCGAACCAGCTGGCGTCGCGGACGAGGAACACGGCCAGGAAGATGAGGCCCAGCCGCATCACGTAGCCGCCCATCACCGCGCCCATGAGGAGGGGCAGCGAGATGGGCGCCGACCACGTGATGAGCGCCGCGGCCAGCACGAAGTTGACGAGGACGATGCCGACCGCGTAGCCGGACGAGATGGCGCCGCTGATGCCCCAGATCGCGCCGCACACGAGGACGAGCAGCGGCCCGAGGACGAGTCCGTGGCGGACCAGGTCACGCGCCACGGTGCGCTCCGGCTTCGGATCGCCGGTCAGGACCTTGGCGTCCTTGACCCGCACGGTCGGGAGCGGGGCGCGGCTCGTGGTCATCGAGGGGCACCCCGGAGGCGCTCGGCCCGCTCGGCCTCGTGGCGCTTCATCCTCTCGTTGTAGGTGGCGAGGAGCAGGATCGACTTGCCGATGAGGCAGAACAGCGTCAGCCCGACCATGAACCACGGGGCCGTGCCCAGCCACCGGTCGAGCAGCCACCCGATGCCGAGGAAGATGGCCGTGACGGCCGCGAACTCGAAGGCGGTGGCGAAGGCGTCACCCAGACCCTGGTTCAGTTCTCGCCGCTCGCGCAGCAGATCCATGGCGCCCTCGTCGGGACTCGTCCGGCCTCGTGCAACAAGGTCCGGAGCGCTTGTGAATGTAAACACAATCTACTGAGCCGGGGATGGCCGGCGCAACTTACCCGACAGGCAGGATCGTGCTGGCACGAGACCGGGTTCCGCAGCGGGTCCTGTCAGGCGCCAGTCCGCGCCGCCGCCGGCCTTTCGGCCGGACGTCGGCTTGCGGCTGCCCCTGCCACCCGCTGCTGGTCTGGCGCGTGCTGGCGGGCTGTCGGGTCAGTTGCGCCTCATGCGGTCAAGGGTGGATCGAGACGCCCTTGACGTTGAAGCCGCCCATCTTCGGGAACTTGCCGACCACGGCGCAGGTAGTCCCCGTCGGCGTCGATACCCCAGCACACCGACGCCACCGCCGGAGACCGGCTGGAAAGCCGAGCTCGACTGCGTCGCCGCTCGGCGTCGGCGGCCAGCAGCCGCAGGGTGGTGTTCGCCGTTGAAGCCGTCGTGGAAGCCGAAGTAGACGTTGCCGTTGCTGAATCGACGGCCTGGACGTCGCCGTTGGCCTGCTGGCGCCAGATGCGGTTGCCGCCGTCGGGTTCCACGCCGCCGCGCTGTTCATGCCGCCGCCGCCGCCGGCGAACACCCGCTGGCCGTCCGGCATCGCCGGTCAGAGGTCGAGCACGAGCGTCGGTGAGCTGGCTGAACGCCGGCGCCCAGTACCGCTCCGCTGGTCGGGTTGACCTCGGCCAGGTAGCTCCGCGGGCGTACCCGCCGACCGATGGTGAAGTTGCCACCGACGTAGGATCTGGCCCGTGGCCGCGCTGTCAGGCGACCGCGTACGTCTTCCGCCGGTTCAGGTTCGGGTTGAAGCCCGTCAGCGCGCCGGTCGTGAGGTTGATCGCGGCGGCCCGGCTCCGGGTGGTGCCGTCGACCTGGTGAAGTCGCCGACCAGGTAGAGGGTGTTGCCGACGACCAGCAGGTCCCGCACCGGGTTGTTGACGTTGTAGCCGAACCCGGGTCGACCTGGCCGGGCTGAGCGCTGCCATCGGACGGGGTCGAGCTTGCGATCGCGCCAGGCGGTTGCGGGCCACGCCGCCGATCGATGTGAAGTCGCCGCCGACGTAGAGCCACGTCGTCCAGCGGCGTCGACGGCCGACGCGAGGGCGCGCACGGTGCCGCCCTGGTTGGTGTCGGCCGTGAACCCGCTCAGGCTCTGGCTGGGAGGGATGGCCGCCATGTTGATGGCCATCATGTTGAGCCGAGGCGCCGTAACGCCGTAACGCCGGCGCCTGGGTGAAGGTGCCGCCGATGTAGGCGGTGTTGCCGACGATCTCGACCGCGTAGGCCGTGCCCGTCTGTCCCCAGAGGTCGAGGGGTCGTTCTGGCGGTACGGGTTGCCGGCGTCGGCGCCAGCCGGCGCGGCGGTCACCACGACGAGTGCGGCGGCGATGGCAGCACCGACGAGGGCCGCGACGAGCCGCGAGCCGATTCCTTCAAGGGTGGACAACCGCTCATGACTGATCTCCTCTTTCGGACTCCGCCAATCAGACGGCCCCCATGGTAAACGCCCAAATACACGCGATCATTACGATGCAGGGAAAATGGCGAGGCCCTTCACAGGGACGCCGCCCATGTTGGCGAAGTAGCCGCCGGCCACCAGGTAGCGGCCGTCGGCGTCGAGGGTCCAGACACCCGGGTGGCTGCTCGAGGCCGGCCGGAACCCGGCCTGCACGGCGCCTGTTGCCGGGTCGACGGCGTGCACGCGCTGCGTCGTGTCATCGAGATAGCCGTCGTGGAAGCCCTGGTAGACGTAGCCGTTGCTGAGGAGGATGGCCTGGGTGTCGCCGTCGGCCTCGACGGCCCAGTCCTCGCTCCGGTCTGGGCGTCCCACTGCATGGCGATGTTCCACTGCGTGCCGCCGTAGATCTTCGAGCCGTCGGGGCTGACGTCGATGTCCAGCACGAGGGCCCGGGCACGGCGGAAGTCCGGCCCCTGCACCTCGCCCGTGATGGGGCTGATCTCCGCCATGTAGTCCCGGGGGAAGGAGCTCACGTTGAGGAAATTGCCCCCGATGTAGAGCTTCGAGCCGTCAGGGCTGGCGGCGACCGCCAGCACCCGGGCATCGATGACCGGGGTGAAGGTCGCGATCCAGCACACCGGTCGTCGTGTTGACGGCGGCCGCCCGGTTGCGAGTCTGGCCATTGACGGTGTTGAACTCGCCGACGATGTAGAGGCGCGGCCCGACGATCACCATGTCGTGGACCCGACCGACGGTGACCAGGAACGTGGGATCGATGGCGCCGGTCGCCAGGTTGATCTTGGCCAGGCGAGTCCTGGCGCACGCCGTTGACCATCGTGAAGTCGCCCCCGATGAACAGGGACGTGCCGTCCGAGGCCATGGCCGTGACCGGCCCGTTGGTGTCCGCCACGAACGGGAGCAGCTCACCGTTCGTGATGTTGACGGCCATGAAGTTGGCTCGGGGAGCGGTCTGCGGTCCCTTCACCGCGTTGGCGAAGTCGCCACCCACGTACACCGTGTTGCCCACGATCTCGACCTCGTCGACGTACTCCGTGAAGGCGCCGGGCGTGTCCTTCGCGATCCCCCAGCCGTTCAGCGGTGTCGGTGAGTACAGCCTGGGCTGGCTCGGCACGGGGACGGTCGTGGTCGTCGTCGTGGTGGTCGTGGTGGTCGTGGTCGTCGTCGAAGTCGGCGTCCCCGGGCCGGCCGTGGTGGACGGACCACCCGTTGCCGGCACGCTCGGCTGCGACCCCGACGGTGACTCGACCGTCGGGGGCACGCAGGCCGCGACAGCGAGCGCCGCCGCGCTCGCCGCCACCATGGTCATCAGCTTCCGCCCGCCCGCCTTCATCCTCTTTCTCCTTCTTGCTTGCTCCGCTCAGGGGTGAATAGAGACGCCGTTGGTTGCTCGTCCGCCCATGCGGCCATAGAGGCCTCCGACGGCGAGGAACGTGCCGTCGGCATCGATGGTCAGCACGCCCGGATAGCAGCACGACTCGGGCATGAAGCCCGGGTCGAGCTCGCCGGTGTCCGGGTCGGCGGCCAGGATTCGCAGCGTGTAGCTCCGGACGCCGTTGATGGTGAAGCCGTCGTGGAAGCCGAAGAAGACGTAACCGTTGCTGACCTTGACCGCCTGGACGTCGCCTTCGGCCCGCTGCCGCCACCGCTGCCGTCCTGTCGCCGGGTTGATGGCGATGGCGCTGTTCATCTTGCCGCCAGCGGCCACGTAGATCGTACCGTCCGGACCCACCGTGACGTCGCGGATGTAGTCGCTGAGCAACGAGAAGTTCGGGCCCTGAGGGGCGCCCGTTACGGGTTGACGTCGAGCAGGAACGGCGCCACCGCACCCGGCCAGGCCGAGGTAGAGCGTCGTGCCGTCCGGGCTGATGGCCACCGTGTTGACGCGGGACTGGGCGTTCGGGGCAAAGGTGGGATCGAGCGCGCCCGTGCGCTTGTCGAGCAGCGCCGCCCCACGCCGCTGGACGCCGTTCACCTGGCCGAACTCGCCAACCACGTACAGCTTGTTGCCGACGAGGACCAGGTCGGTCACGAACGTCGGGATGCTGGGGCTGAACGACGTGTCGAGAGCGCCCGTGACCGCGTTGACCTTCGCCAGCCGCGCCCTCGGCACGCCGTTGACGGTCGTGAAGTCGCCGCCGATGTAGGTGTTGACCCCATCGGAGAGCACGACGCGCACGATGCCGTTGGTGTCGGCGACGAAGGGCAGCAGGTCACCCGTGCGTGCGAGCGACCGCCATCACGTTGCTGCGGGGCGCCGACTGACCGCCCTTGACGGCCTCGTCGAACTCGCCGCCGATGTAGACGGTGTTGCCCTGGATGTCGACGGAGTTGGCGATGCCGTCCTGGCCCCAACCGTTGAGCGGCCTCTCCGCGTACAGGTGAGGGCGGACTCGTGAACACGGTCGTCGTCGTCGTCGACGACGTCGTCGTGGTCGTGGTCGTGGTCGTGCCACCCGGCGGGACCACCTCGGGGGGCCCGCAGGCCACCGCCAGGAGGGCCCCGGCCAGCAGGCCCGCCGGTACCAGCAGCTTCGTTGTGCTCCGCCTCACGCTTGTCGTCTCCCGTCAGTTGAAGATGGCCAGGCCGTTGAGCTTGTTGGTGCTCCCCATGGAGCTGAAGTCGCCGACCGCGAACAGCCGGCCGCGGTCCTGGGCGAGCCCGCGGACGCCGAGGATGCCGCCGCTGTTGGGGGCGAAGCCCGTCGTGGCGCCGTTGGCCGGGCTCATGCCCTCGAGGCGCTTGGCGGTGTCGCCGTTCCAGCCGCCGTGGAAGCCGCCGTAGAGCTTGCCGGCGATGAGCTCGATGGCCTGGGCGTCGCCGTCAGGTCCGTTCTGCTCCCAGACGTGCGTCGCCCGTCGAGTCGGGTTGTACGACGCGAACTTGTTCCCGCCGTTCGTGCCGCCCGGGCGGGCCGGGCCGATGGCCACGTAGGGGGTGACGTTGTCCGTCCCGATGGCGATCGAGAAGACCCGGCCCTGGATGAGCCCCGACCCCGGCAGGCTGGCGCGGCTGAACACGACCGGAGCGACGGCACCGGTGTTGGCGTCGGTGCGGGCCAGCGCGTTGTGGGCCGCGTTGTTGACGAAGTCGAAGCTGCCGCCGATGTAGACGTTCTGCTGGTCGGAGCTGATCTCGAGCGCCTCGACCCTCCTGTCGGCGTCGATGCTCCAGCCGGTGAGTGCGCCCGTGTCCTTGTTGACGCTGGCGCCCTTGCGCCGGCCCGGGCCGGCGATGTCGAAGTCGCCGCCGAGGTACACACTGGCGTTGGCGGGCCGGTAGCCGAGGGCCAGGACGTCGTCCGGGATGGTCGGCGGGTTGAACGTGGTGATCCGGTCTCCGTTGGTCGGGTTCACCTTGACCAGCCGGTTGGACGGCTGGCCGTCGTACGTCGTGAACTCGCCGCCGACGTAGAGATAGGTGCCGTCCGTCGTGAGGGCCCACACCCGGTTGTTGGTGTCGCCGTCGAAGGTCGAGAGCAGGGAGCCGTCCTTGATGCAGAAGGCGGCCAGGTTCGACCGGTTGACCTTCTGGCCGCTGGGCGACACCGCTTGGGTGAACGTGCCGCCCACGTAGACGACGTCGCCGATGGCGACCACCGCGTAGGCGGTGCCGTTCACGCCCCACGAGCTGATCGGGTTGGAGCCGTTCGGGCCGGGGGTGGCGTCAGTGCCGGCGGCCGGGCAGGCGGGCTTCGGCGGCGGCGGCGTCGGCGTGGGCGGCGGCGGGGGCGGGCCGGTCGGCGGCGGGCACGCTGTCAAGCAGGATGGCGCCGATGCGACTGCCGTGAAGGGCACGAGCACTCGAGCCTTGAAGGCCATGGCGGATGGTTCCTCTCGGGTTCTACGCGTGGTGACTCGGGCCCTGCCCGCCCGAGTCACGCTGTGGTGGTCTGCTTGTTCCCAGTCCGGGGCCCTGCCGGCACCGTTGCCGGCAGGTCCCCAGCCCGTTCACCACGGAACGTGGTGAGAGTGTGCGGTCCGGTCAGCCGAAGATGGCCAGGCCGCGGAGGTTGGTGGTGGTGCCGATGGCGGTGAAGTCACCGACGGCCACCATCCGGTTGCTGCCCTGCGCCAGGTCGAACACCCCGCCGGTGGCAGCGACCGCCGGCTGGAAGGCCGTGATCTGGGTGTTCACGCCGTTGGCCGGGTTGATGCCCAGCAGACGGTAGTTGTTCGGGTTCAGGGGCAGCGGAGCCGCCGCGTTGCTGTAGCCGCCCAGGAAGCCGGCGAACAGGTGGTGCCGATGACCTCGACCGCCTCGCCGTTGCCCTGCAGGTTGTTGTTGTTCCAGGCCTGCGTGCCGTCGACGGTGTTGAAGTTGATGATGCGGTTGCCCGCGCCCGCAGCGCCGGGGCCGGTGCCGATGGCGGCGTAGAGGCTGGCGTTGTTGGCGGAGACGGCCAGGTCGTACGGGCGGGCGCCGAGCGCACCGGCGTTGAAGCCGGCGACCAGGTTGCCCGGGTTCGGTGGCCGTGAGCCGGGCCAGGCGGTCACGAGCCTGCCCAGCGCCTGCCTGGCTCGGCTTCTTCACCTCGGGGAAGTTGCCGCCGATGTAGACCGCGGTGTTGTCCGGGCTGACGGTGATCGACTCCACCTTGGAGTTGGCACCCGCGAACCAGCCGGTCCAGGCACCCGTGGTCGGGTTGAAGCCGGCCGCGTTGCCGACGTAGTTCTGGTTGCCGGCCGGCGGAGCGCCGATGCTTGCCGAACTCACCGGCCGGCGTAGAGCGACGCCGTCCGCGAAGTGCATGTCCAGCACCGGCGCCTGCGGGGCCTTCGGGGCGAACTGCGCGATGCGGCCACCGGTCGGCGCTCACCTTGACCAGGTGCAGCGGAGCGGCCGCCGGCGACGAAGTCGCCACCGACGAACAGGTTGGTGCCGTCGGTCGCCAGCGCGTTCACCGAGGTGATCGTGGTGGCGCCGAGGTTGGGCACGAAGGTCGTGTCCAGCTTGCCGTTGGCCAGGCAGAAGGCCGCCAGCTTGGTCGCGGGCGTCGAGGGCGCCGGTCGGGGCCACGGCGTCGTTGAACGTGCCGCCGACGTAGACGCGGTTGCCGATGACGGCCGTGGCCAGCGCCCGGCCGTCGACGCCCCAGGTGCGCGGGGATCGGGTTCTGGGTGTCGGGGCCGGCGACGCCGGAGGCCGGCACGGCCGGGCACCCGGTGGGCGGCGGCGGCGGGCGGCGGGTCATCGGGCGGCGGCGGCGGCCCGCAGCCGCCGTGCCGATGAGGGCTGCGGCCAGCACGCCGGCGGGGAGCAGCAGTCGGGTCTTCGTACGCATGGTTTGGGGGATCCTCCCGTCGATGCCGACCCGGCCCGCCGGTCCGGCTGTGGTGAAAACGTGCTGAGGGGGCCTGTGTGTCAACGAGACCGACCCGCCCCAAGTTCCGCCTGTCCTTGCAGCCGGGAGCACAGACCGTGTCCGTCGATACGCCAGTCCTAACGTCCGCCCGGTCGGGCGATTGCACCAACCCCCGCGATGTTCACCCAGCGGGGTCAACGAGGCCCTGGATCGCACGCTCGGTGATGAAACGCCCACGCAATTCGGCGAATCGCCCGGTCGCCGCCGGCGATCGCCGTGGTTTGCGTCCCTGACCGGTGGTCGGCCACGGAGCGTGGTGCAGGATGGCAGCCATGTCCGCTACCCCCTGGTCGTTTTCCGCGCTCGGCGGGCCATCATGACCGCCGCCGACATCTCCATCGCACAGGAGCCGAGGATGCCGATGCCCAGCGCCTACCGGACCCACCTGGACGCCCTCGAGGACGAGTCCATCCACATCATGCGGGAGGTGGCGGCCGAGTTCGAGCGCCCCTGCCTGCTGTTCAGCGGTGGCAAGGACTCGATCGTGATGGCGCGGGTGGCCGAGAAGGCGTTCTGGCCGGGGCGCATCCCTTTCCCCCTCCTCCACATCGACACCGGTCACAACTTCCCCGAGGTCATCGCCTACCGCGACCGTCGCGTCGAGGAGCTGGGCGTGCGCCTCGTGGTCGGCTCGGTGCAGGAGTCGATCGACAGCGGCCGGGTCACCGAGGAGAAGGGCCCCAAGGCCAGCCGCAACCGGCTGCAGAGCGTCACCCTGCTCGACACCATCGAGCAGCACGAGTTCGACGCCGTCTTCGGCGGTGGGCGCCGGGACGAGGACAAGGCCCGGGCCAAGGAGCGCGTGTACTCCTTCCGTGACGAGTTCGGCCAGTGGGACCCCAAGAACCAGCGGCCCGAGCTGTGGAGCCTCTACAACGGCCGGCACCGCAAGGGTGAGCACATCCGCGTCTTCCCCATCAGCAACTGGACCGAGCTCGACGTGTGGCAGTACATCAAGGTCGAGGAGATCGAGCTGCCCTCGATCTACTACGCGCACCAGCGCGACGTGTTCCGGCGCGACGGCATGTGGCTCGCCGTGACCCCCTTCGTGACGGTGATGGAGGACGAGGCGGTCGAGCACCGCACGGTCCGGTTCCGCACCGTCGGCGATGCGAGCTGCACGGGCGCCGTCGAGTCGACCGCCTCCAACGTCGACGACGTGATCATGGAGGTGGCCGCCAGCCGCATCACCGAGCGCGGCGCCACCCGGGCCGACGACAAGTTCGCCGAGGCCGCCATGGAGGACCGCAAGAAGGAAGGCTATTTCTGAATGACCCCACCGGAAGCAGAGCTTCCGGCGGGGACCCCCGCGGTCCTGTCGGAAGTCGTCACCATGTTTCAAGGTTCGATTGGGAAGGTTTACCTGTGATGGAGATGCTGCGATTCGCCACTGCGGGCTCGGTCGACGACGGCAAGTCGACGCTGATCGGCCGCCTGCTGCTCGACTCGAAGCAGATCTTCGAGGATCAACTCGAGGCCGTCGAGCGCACGAGCCGCGACAGGGGCTTCGACTACACGAACCTCGCCCTCCTGACGGACGGCCTGCGGGCCGAGCGGGAGCAGGGCATCACCATCGACGTCGCCTACCGCTACTTCGCCACCCCGAAGCGCAAGTTCATCATCGCCGACACCCCGGGCCACGTGCAGTACACGCGCAACATGGTCACGGGAGCGTCGACGGCCGACCTGGCCCTCGTGCTGGTCGACGCCCGCAAGGGCATGACCGAGCAGAGCCGGCGTCACGCGGTGATCGCCTCCCTGCTCCAGGTGAAGCACCTCGCCGTGTGCGTCAACAAGATGGACCTGGTCGAGTTCGACGAGAAGGTCTTCGAGGAGATCCGGGCCGAGTTCACCGAGTTCGCCGGCAAGCTCGAGTTCGCCGACCTCACGTTCATCCCGATCTCGGCGCTGCTCGGCGACAACGTCATCGAGCACTCGCCCAACACCCCGTGGTACGGCGGCCCGACGCTGCTGTGGCACCTCGAGAACCTCTACATCGGTTCCGACCGCAACCTCATCGACCCGCGCTTCCCGGTGCAGTACGTCATCCGGCCGATGTCCAAGGACCACCACGACTACCGGGGTTACGCCGGCCAGGTCGCGGGCGGGCAGTTCCGGGCCGGCGACGAGATCCTCGTGCTGCCGTCGGGCTTCACGACGAGCGTCGCCGCGGTCGAGCAGTTCGGCGGGCCCGTCGACGAGGCCTCCGCCGGCATGAGCGTCACCGTGCGCCTCACCGACGAGATCGACATCAGCCGGGGCGACCTGCTCTGCCGGCCCCACAACGCACCGATGGTCAGCCAGGACATCGACGCCATGGTGTGCTGGTTCAGCGAGAAGCCGCTCAGCCCGCGGAGCACGTACGCCATCAAGCACACCACCCGCAGCGCCCGCTGCATGGTGCGCGAGCTCAGCTACCGGCTGGACATCAACAGCCTCCACCGCGACGACGACGCCGGGCAGCTCGCCATGAACGACATCGGCCGTGTCAGCCTGCGCACCACCGCGCCGCTCTTCTTCGACGAGTACCGCCGCAACCGCCACACGGGCAGCTTCATCCTCGTCGACGAGGGGACCAACGAGACGGTGGCCGGTGGGATGATCCTCGGCGAGGCCAGCACCATCCCGTGAGCACGGTTCGTCCCGGGGCGATCTCGCCCGGCGTCGTCTGGCACCCGACGATCATCGCCCGATCGGAGCGATGGGCCGTCCGTCACCTCGACGGGGTGACGGTGTGGTTCACCGGGCTGTCGGGCTCGGGCAAGTCGACCATCTCCAACGAGGTGGCGCGGCTGATGGTGGACGGCGGGCGGGCCGTCTACCTGCTCGACGGCGACAACCTCCGCTTCGGCCTGAACGGCGACCTCGGGTTCGACCGCGCCAGCCGCGAGGAGAACGTCCGCCGCGTGGGCGAGGTGGCCCGCCTGATGGCTGACGCAGGGATCGCCGCGCTCGTCCCCGTCATCTCGCCCTATCGCGAAGGCCGGGACAGGGTGCGCGAGCTGCACGAGGCGGCCGGGTTGCGCTTCGTCGAGGTCTTCGTGGACACGCCCATCGAGGAGTGCGAGCAGCGCGACCCCAAGGGCCTCTACGCGAAGGCCCGGGCCGGGGAGCTGACCGGCTTCACCGGCATCGACGACCCCTACGAGCCACCGCTCCAGCCGGACCTCGTGCTCGACACGACTTCGGCCGATGCGTCCGACCTCGCCCTGCGGGTCGTCGCCCTCCTGACCTGACCGGCGCGACCGCGAGCGTCAGCCGGCCGGGACGAGCTCGGTGCGCAGGTCGTGGGAGCCGTCGGCTCGGCTCGCTTCGTAGTACAGCCGGTAGCCGCGGCCGGCGACCGGCAGCACGCTCATGTAGCGCAGGGAGCCCGAGCTGCTGGGGGACACCGCGGCGGGGGCATCGCCCCGCGCCGTGAACCGGCCGGAACCGTCCCCGACGGCGAGGCCTGTGCGCTCCTCGTAGTTCTCGGCCGCGCGGGCCCGCCCGTCGTAGTAGGCGATCCAACCATCCGGGCCCTGCAGCACGCTCGTGAGGCGCGCGCCCCGTTCGTCCCACCGACCCGGCCGCCCCGCGAGGGCGATGCCCTCCCACCGCCAGGTCAGGCCGTCGGTGCTCGTGCCGTGGTGGGTGTCCATCCGGTCGGCCTCCGCCGGATCGGGGAGGGGGTGGCAGCACACCCACGCCTGCCAACGGTCGCCGACCCGGACGACGACCGGATCCTTCATGGCCGTCATGGCGTCACCGGGCATCGTCGGCCGGCGCCGGTGCGGCGCGAACGAGGCCGGATCAGGTGCGTCGATCGCATCGACCCACCAGTGCAGCGTGCCGGGTGTCGCGCCGGAGACGTACAGCCGCCACGTGCCGTCCGGCAGGGGAACGATGGCCGGGCGCTCGAGCGACTCCGTGCCGAGCGCTTCCTTCTCCAGCACGGTCACCGTCTCGAAGGCCACCCCGTCCTCCGAACGGGCCACCACGACCGCGTAGCCCCGGCCGTCGCCCACCGGCCGGCGCAGGCGGTAGGCCAGGTAGGTGACGCCGTCGACGGCCACGGCGCTCGGTGCGCCGGCCCAATAGCCGGGACCGGTCCCGGGCGGATCGATGACCACGTCGGCCTGGTCCGGCCGGGGCAGGGGCGGGGCGTGCCGGCCGGGACTGGAACTGCCTGTGGTCACTGAAGGCACGGTAGGCCGGGACGGTCCACTGGCAGACTGTGACCGTGGTCGGGCGAGACGGAGGCGCACGAGTCGAGGACCGGGGCGCAGGCCGTCGAGCGGGCCATCGCCATCGTCTCCTGCTTCGATTCCGACGTGCCCGACCTCGGCCTGGGCGAGATCGCCACTCGCACGGGGCTACGGGTGAGCACGGCCCATCGCATCGTGCGGGCCCTGGTGCGCGGCGGGCTGCTGGCTCAGGATGCGCGGACCGAGCGCTACCACCTCGGGCCCCGCCTGGCCCTGCTCGGCCAGTCGGCCATGGCGCGGTACGGGCTCGACCTCGTCCGGCCCCAACTGGAGGACCTGACCCGGATCACCGGTGAGGCGGCCAGCCTCGGCGTCCGCGACGGCGACGACGTCGTGGTGGTGCTCCGGGCCGAGTCGACCCAGCCCCTGCGCTTCGACCGTCCCCACGGCGCTCGGGTCCCCTTGCACGCCTCGGCCATGGGCAAGGCGCTGTTGGCCTTCGCTGGGCCGGAACCGCGATCCACCGTGGCCGACCTCGGGGCCCTGCCGCGGTTCACCTCCCATACGTTGGTCCGCCGGTCCGACCTGGTGGCCGACCTGGTGAACACCCGCGAGCGCGGGTACTCGGTCAACCGCGAGGAGCGTCACGACGGCGTGTGCGGTGTCGGCGCACCCGTGCTCGACGCCGCCGGCACCGCCCGGGCCAGCGTCGCCGTGCAGGGTCCCAGCCACCGTTTCGACGACCGGCGGCTGTCGGAGCTGGGCGAGCGGGTGGTGGCGGCGGCCGAGGCCATCGCCGTCGAGCTCCCGCTCCCGTCCCTCTGAACGGGATCAGGAGCCACGGGGGTTCAGGAGGCCAGGGCCTCGTCGACCACGATCCTGAAGCCGGCCTGCACCTCGGCCGATGACCAGGGCGCGGGATCGAGCGGATGACCTCGTCGACCGGAGCGCACGACCTCGGCCACCGCATCTGCTGCCGCCACCACGTCGCCCACCGGGACGACGGTCCCGGCCGCGCCCATGGCCACCAGCTCGGCGGCGCCGTCGATGTCGTAGGCCACGAACGGGATGCCGGCGACCGCGGCGTGCACCAGCACCTCCGGGAGGCCGCCGTCCCGGAACAGTGCCACGACGGCGTCGGCGGCCGCCACGAGGTCACGCTCGTCTTCGACGTGACCGATGACGGCGCTGTCGTCGGCCAGGCCGGCCTCCTCGAGGAGCCTTCGCACCGGGACGTCGAGCGGACCGCTCCCGGCGACGACCAGGAACGGGCGCGGGGTCACGTCCTGCCACCGCAGCGCCAGTTCCGGGAGCCGCCACGTCCCGTTGCGGGTCTCGAGGCTGGAGATGGACATGACGAGCGGGCGGTCCTCCGGCAACCCGTAGCGCTCCAGCACACGATGGCGCGCCGCCGCTGAGGCCGGTTGTCGACCGACGTCCACCCCCGACCGGACCACATGGATCTTGTCCGCCGGAATGCCCAGCGCGACGTAGCGGTCGGCCAGGTCCGAGCCGACGGTCGTGTACCGGGTGGTGACCGGCTCGAGGAACCGCTCGAACAGACCGAAGACCCGTGATGCCCGGCGCGAGGATCCGCCACCGGGACTGGTCATCGAGACCACGTGCACGGTCGGCGGCCGCCCGGCCAGGACGACCGCCGCTCGGCCGATGGCGCCGCTCTTCGACTGGTGGGTGACGACGAGGTCGGGGCGGAGGCGACGGATCATCCGGGCCAACCGGAGCACGGCTCGAATGTCATCGATCAGGCTGACGCGCCGCACGAGCCTGGGCTCGATGGTCAGGCTCGCCACCGGGACGCGTGCGTCGGCGAGCGCCGGCCAGGAGTCCCCGCCGACGACCAGGTGGTGTTCGGCGTCGGGTACGGCGCGGATGACGTCGAGGAGACGGCGCTCGGAGGCACCGCGCAGGTACCTCGTGCAGACGTGGAGGACGGTCGGCACGTCAGAGTCGCTCCGCCGACCCGGAGGACACGCCGCCGGACGGCCTCATCGAAGGCCGCAGGTCGAGGAGGCCCAGGTAGGCGAGGACGAAGAGGACGCACAGGGCCACGACGAGGCCCGTGCCCGCCCCCACGAAGGCCGTCCGGGCCGGCTCCAGGCCGAGCCGCCGGACCCCGCCGGTCACGACATCGTGGGTGACGGACGCCTGCTGGATGCGCAGGTCCGCGGCGGCGCCGGCGGCCACGACCGCGATCGTCTGGACGCGGTCCCGGTTGCGACCGGACACCTCGACCCCGACCGTGCCCGGCTCGGGACCGTCGACGACCGAGATCGGGCGCAGCCGGCCGAGGCTGCTGCCCAACTCGGTGGCGACGGCCGAGCGCACCTCCTGTGATCGGAGCAGGTCGCGCACGGCAGCCGCCTCGGCCGGCGTGTCCGGCGAGAGCTCGACGTAGGCGGTGGCGGTGTAGCCGGGCTCGGACAGTCCGGCGATGACGAAGCCGAGCAGCCCGGCGCCCGCCGCCACGAGCGCGACAGCCCAGCCGAAGCGGCGCACCAGCCCGGGCTCGGGCGGTCTGGTCAGGTCGATGAGCTCGGTCGAGGACGGTCCGACTCGGTAGGTGGCCTGCACGCTCGCCATGGACGTGGTCCCTTCGTCACCGGTCAGGTTCTCGCAGCAGTATTCCATTTTGTGGAGTCAGTTTCCACTGATCGTCCGCAAAACTTGACAAGACCGATCAACATTTCAAGGATTGCCGTGTGACTGTGACTGATGATCTGCTCCGCAACGCCGAGACCTATGCCCAGAGCTTCGACAAGGGGGACCTGCCCCTCCCACCGGGCCGAAAGGTGGCGGTGCTGGCCTGCATGGACGCCCGCCTCAATCCGTACGGCCTCCTTGGCCTGAGTGAGGGTGATGCCCACGTGATCCGCAACGCGGGCGGCGTCGTCACCGACGACGAGATCCGCTCGCTCGCCATCTCGCAGCGCCTGCTGGGGACCGAAGAGATCATCCTCATCCATCACACCGACTGCGGGATGCTGACCTTCACCGACGACGGCTTCAAGCGCTCGGTCCAGGACGACGTGGGCATCAAGCCGCCGTGGTCGGCCGAAGCCTTCGCCGATCTCGACGAGGACGTCCGCCAGTCGATCGCCCGTATCCAGGCCAGCCCGTTCATCCCCCGCAAAGGCTCGGTCCGGGGCTTCGTGTACGACGTCAAGGACGGCACGCTCCGCGAGGTGACCTGACCGAGGGTGGCCGCGCGGTCTGCCGCGGTCCGGGTGGTGGCACCCTCCTGCGGCGTTCGGGTGCCACCCTGGCCCGAGCCCGCGCCGGCACGGCAGGATGCAACCCAATGGAAGCACGGCGGATGGTGGCGGGGACGCTGCGGCGACGGCTCGGCGGGTCCCTCGCCGCCATCGCTCTCGTCGCCGGAGTCGCTGGTGGGATCGCCACCGGCCTGGTGGCGGGCGCGGCCCGCACGGCCACCGCCGCCGAGCGATTCGTCGACGACACCCACGTCCTCGACGTCATGGTCTCGGATCCCGCGCTCACCGCGGAGCAGGCTGAGCAGGTGCGCCGGCTCCCCGGCGTGCACGCCGCGTCGCTCCTGTCGGGCCTGGCGTTGTTCCCACGCGATGCCGGTTTCCTCAACATCGTGGCCTCTGTCGACGGGCACTGGGGGGTCGACCACGACCGGGCCCGCATCGTACGAGGGCGAGCACCCGACCCCGGTTCGCCGGACGAGATCGTCCTCGGGGAATCGGTGGCCGACCACCTCGGCGTGGACGTGGGCGACGTCGTCACGTTCGACTCCTGGTCGCCCGAGCAGGTCGCGGCGATGCTGGCCGACGAGGTGGCGGAGGAGGCCGAGCCGACGTTCCTGGGGCCCACGCTCGAGCTCCGGGTCGTCGGCATCAGCCGCCACCCGACCGACCTCGCGAGCAACGACCCGCTGGCCTTCTTCACCGCCCTCCCACCCGGCGTGTGGCAGCCCCACGAGGGTGAGGTCGGGGAGTTCGACTTCCGTTTCATCGCCATCGATCTCGGTGTGAGCCCGAGCCCCGACGAGGTGGCGGCCGCAGCCGAGGCGGTGCGTCCGATCGTGGGGCCGCAGGCCGCGTTCGAGGACGCCGGGGAACAGGGCGGAGGGCCGGTGATGACGACGTTGGACTTCGTGGCCGGGGCCATGATCGCCCTCGCCGCCGCCGTGGCGACGGGCGGGCTGACCTCGGCCGGTCTCCTGATGGCCCGCACCATGACCCGGGCGGCCGAGGACATGGATGCCCTGCGCCCACTCGGCATGACGGGCGGTGACCGGGCACGGGCCGCCACCATCGCGTCAATGCCAGCCGTCGCCGCCTCCGGCGTGCTGGCGCTCGCCGTTGCCGTCGCCGTCAGCGCGTTCGTGCCCTTCGGGCTGGCGCGGCGAGCGGAGCCGAACCCGGGCATCGTCATCGACGCACCGGTGGTCGTGACCGGGACGGCCGTCACCAGCTTGTTGGTCCTGGGCCTCGCCGGGGCGATCGCCGCCCGGCGCATGTCCACGCGCGGGCCGGCGGGGCCTCGACACCGGCGGGGATCGTGTCCCGCCTGTCGCGCCGGCGCCTCCCCGTGGGTGCCCTCTGCGGCGTCGACCTCGCGCTCGGGACGGGGCGCGGCGGCCGCCGTAGCGCCAGCCGCGCGGCCATCGCCGGTGTGGCCATTGCGACCACCGCCGGCGTGGGCGCCCTCGTGCTCGGCGCCAGCGTCGACCGGTTGGTCGGCACCCCGGCGCTGTTCGGCTGGACCTGGGACTACACGACCGAGTCCGGCGTCGCCGAGCTCCTCGCCGACGACCCGTCCGTCGAGTCCGTGGGACTCGTGAACGCATCACCGATCACCATCGACGGGAAGCCCGTCACCACCCGTGGCATCGCGTCGCTGAAGGGCGAGCTCCCGTTGCTGATCGTCGAGGGGCGACCGGCGCAGGCCGGGGAGGTGGTGCTCGGGGCCCGGACGATGGACGATCTCGGGGTCGGCATCGGCGACACCGTCGTCGCCTCCGGCTCGCTCGCGGAGCAGGAGCTGCGCGTCGTCGGGCAGGCGGTCTTCGCCGGTGTTCTCGACGCGCCCGAGGCGAGCTGGGGTGCTGCCATCCCCCTGGCGGAGCTCGAGGAGCTCGGGACCGAGGGCGACAGCTCCGACGGAGCCGTCATCGCGCTGGCTGATGGGGCCGACCGGGCCGCTTTCGAGCAGCGGCTCGCGGCGCTGGGCGCAGACGCCGAAGTGGCGGAAGAACCGATGGAGCTACAGCGGGTGCGGGAGGTCGAGGGCTTCCCGTGGCTGCTGACCGCGTTCCTCGTCGCCGTCGGACTCATGGCCATCGCCCACGCGATCTTCGTCACCTCCCACCGGCGCCGAGGCGACCTCGCCGTGCTGCGGGCCATGGGCCTCGGCAGGCGCGGCGTCTACGAAGCCCTCTCCGTACAGGCGGGCACGCTGGCCCTGGTCGGGATCCTGATCGGCGTCCCACTCGGCGTCGTCGCCGGACGCGTCCTCTGGCGCTTCGTCGCCCGGTCGTTGGGCGTGGTCGTCACCGTGGACGTCCCGTGGCCGGCCATCGTCGCGGCCGGCGCAACGGCCTGCCTGCTGCTGGCCGGGTTGGCGCTGCTGCCGGCGCGGACGCTGGCGCGTAGCAAGCCGGCCCTCGCCCTCCGCGCCGAGTGACCGACGGGACCGGCCGAGGCCGGCTCAGGACCCGAAGTCCTCGCGGGTCCGCCTGGCCTCCGGGTGCAGCACCGTGTAGAGGATGAGTCCGAGTGCCGCCACCCCCAGGGGCACGAAGGCGTCGCCCTCGCCCGTATAGGTCGGGTAGAGCACGAGACCGGACAGCAGCGCCGTCCACAGCCAGAGGATCAGCACGCTGCGTCGCTGGCCGTGGCCGAGCCGCATGAGCCGGTGGTGCAGGTGGTTCTTGTCCGCCACGGTGAGACCCGAGCGGCCGGCCGCCCGCCTGATCACGGCGTACAGGAAGTCGAGGATCGGGACGCCGAGGATGACGAGCGGGATGACCAGCGGAGCCAGGAAGAAGTAGGTCTGACCGCTGAACCCCTCGTTGGGGTCGGATCGCCCACCGACGACGCTGGTCGAGGCCGCCATCATGAGCCCGAGCAGCAGCGACCCGCCGTCACCCATGAAGATCCGGGCCGGGTTGAAGTTGTGGGGCAGGAAGCCCACGCACATGCCCAGCGTGATGGCGGCCAGCAGGGGCCCGATGTTCGGCGCTTCCAGCCGACCGGCGTCGTTGAGCTGCTGGCTGTAGAGGAAGAACGTGCCCGAGGCGATGGCCACGATGCCGGCGGCCAGGCCGTCGAGCCCGTCGATGAGGTTCACGGCGTTGGCCATCAGCAGCAGCCAGATCACCGTGATCAGCGGCACCCAGTCGGCGCCGATCGAGTACACGTCCGAGAACGGCACGCGGAAGTAGAACATCGTGACGCCGAACCAGGCGAGGATCGCCCCCGCGACCACGATGCCGGTCACCTTGGCGGGCGCCGAGATGGGGCGCAGGTCGTCGAGCAGGCCGACGGCGAAGATCACGGCCGCGGCCAGCATCACCCCGAGCGGCTCGGAGTTGCCGTCGAACAGCGTCGAGAAGCGGTCCATCTGCCAGGCCGCGCCCATGGCCGCGCCGAGGCCGAGGAACATCGCCACCCCGCCGAGGGCCGGCGTGGGCTCGGGGTGGACGCGCCGGTCGTCGGGCGGGACGACCCAACCGAAGTGCAACGCCACCCGGCGCACGACGGGCGTCGTGACCATCGTGACGAACGCCGCCACGAAGCCCACGAACGCGTAGCCGGCGAGATCGGGCACGGGAGCTCAGGCGGGGTAGGGCGGGAACTTGCCGCACAGCACGGCGACGTCCTCGCGGACGGCGGCCAGCTCGCCCGGGTCGTCCCGATGACGCAGCGCCCGCGCGATCAGCTCGGCGATGGCGGCCATCTCCGGCTGGCGCATCCCCTGGGTGGTGACCGACGGCGTGCCGATGCGCACGCCGCTGGTGACGAAGGGCGAGCGGGGATCGTCCGGGATCGTGTTCTTGTTGAGCGTGATGCCGGCCTGGTCCAGGGCGTTCTGCGCCTCCTTGCCCGTCAGCTCGGCGTCGAAGGTGCGCAGGTCGACCAGCATGAGGTGGTTGTCGGTGCCGCCCGACACCAGGCGGAAGCCCTCGGCGGCGAGGCCCTCGGCGAGGGCGGCGGCGTTGGCCACGATCTGGTGGGCGTAGTCACGGAAGGACGGGTGCATCGCCTCCCGGAACGCCACCGCCTTGGCGGCGATCACGTGCTCGAGCGGTCCGCCCTGGAGGCCGGGGAAGATGGCCTTGTCGATCCGCGGACCGAGCTCGGCACTGCTCAGGATGGCTCCGCCGCGCGGGCCCCGCAGCGTCTTGTGGGTGGTGAGCGTGACGACGTCGGCGATGCCCACCGGAGCTCGGGTGCGCACCGCCCGCGATGAGGCCGGCGATGTGCGCGATGTCGAACATGAGCAGCGCGCCGACCTCGTCCGCGATGGCTCGGAACGGCTCGGCGTCTATGCGGCGGGGATAGGCCGTTGCACCAGCAACGATCATTCTCGGGCGTTGCGCGAGGGCCAGGTCGCGCACCTGGTCGAGGTCGATGCGTTCGTCGCTCGGGCTCAGCTTGTAGGACACGAAGTGGTAGAGCAGCCCGCTGGCGTTGACCGGCGAGCCGTGCGTCAGGTGCCCGCCGTGGTCGAGCGAGAGGCCGAGGATCGTGTCTCCTGGCTCCAGCAGGCCCAGGTAGACCGCCATGTTCGGCGTTGGCGCCGGAGTGGGGCTGCACGTTGGCGTGCTCCGCACCGAAGAGCTGCTTGGCCCGCTCGATGGCGATGGCTTCGGACTCGTCGATGAACTGGTTCCCGCCGTAGTAGCGCTTGCCCGGGTAGCCCTCGGCGTACTTGTTGGTCAGCACCGAACCGGTGGCCCGGAGGACCGCGGGCGAGGTGAAGTTCTCGCTGGCGATGAGCTGGATCGTGGTGTTCTGGCGCTCCTCCTCCCGGGCGATGACGGCGAAGAGCTCGTCGTCCGGGTCGCTGTCGGAGGGCCACATTGCGGGGGGGATTGCGGGGGGCGCCATCAGAACTCGTCCTCCAGGGCACTGATCTCGGCCAGCCGCTTCACGTGGCGACCGCCTTCGAACGGAGTGGTGAGGAAGGTGTGCAGGATCAGCTCCGCCAGACCGAAGCCGACCACGCGGGCGCCGATCGCCAGCACGTTGGCGTCGTTGTGGGCCCGCGCGAACCGCGCCGTGTAGAGGTCGTTGCAGAGGGCCGCCCGCACGCCGCGCACCTTGTTGGCCGACAGCTGCTCTCCCTGGCCGCTGCCGCCGAGCACGATGCCGAGATCGGCTTGCCCGTCCCGCACGGCCCGACCCACGGCCGAGCAGTAGATGGGGTAGTCGACGGGCTCCTCGCTGTCGGTCCCGAGGTCGGTCACCTCGTGGCCCTCGTCGGTGAGGAGGGGGATGAAGTGCTGCTTGAGCAGGTAGCCGGCGTGATCGGAGCCAATGGCGATCCGGGGCACCGGTCCAGTGTAGTGAGGGGCCTCCCGGAGCGGTCGGAGGGCCGCTCCAGCAGCCGGAGGGGATCAGGAGTACCGGGTGACGAAGCCTCGGCGGCGGAAGACCCGCAGCAGGTGGGTGGCGAAGAGGCCACTGAGGGCGATGAGCAGGAGCGAGCTGCCGAGCGCTATCCAGAAGCCCGGCCAGTCGAACGGCTGACCGTCGAGCGCGTCACGCAGCTCGGCGAAGGCCCATGTCGTGGGCAGGAGGGACGCCACGCGGCGCAGGCCTGGAGGCAGTGACTCGACCGGGAAGAACACCCCTGAGAGGGCCATGACCACGTAGTTGAGGCCCCAGGTCAGGATCTCGGCGCTCTGCCCGTACCGGAGGATGAGGCCGATCACGACCAGCGCCAGCGCCCACCCGTTGAGGACCAGGATCCAGGCGACGGGGATGACCGACCAGCCGACCTCGCTCAGGTCGAACCCGAACAGCACGATCGTCGTCAGGGTCAGCGCAGCCATGGCGAGGAGCGTCTTGAGCAGCCCGAAGAAGCCGACGGCCACCGTGTACTCGAGCTCGGTGACGGGTGTGGTCAGGATGTTGAGGAGGTTGCGGGTCCAGGTCTCCTCCATGACGCCGGTGGTGGCGGTGATCTGCACCTGGAAGAGCACGTGGAAGAGCACGATGCCGGCGAGCAGGTAGGCGGTGCCCGCCCGGCTGCCCGAGTCCTGCGCGGCGACGAACACGCCGAGCGACCCCCACAGGATCACGTCCATGAGCGGCCAGAAGCCGACCTCGAACCACCGGTGGGGCGAGCGCCAGAGCACGAGCCAGTGCCGACGGACGATGACGGCGACGCGGTGGAGGTTCACGGCTCCCCACCTTCGGGAGCCGACGGAGCGACGGTCTGGCCGGCGACCTCCAGGAACGCTCCTTCGAGGTCCGCCGTGCCGAACTGCTCGGCGATCTCGGCCGGGGTGCCGTCGGCCGCGACACGGCCCCGGGCCAGGATCACGACCCGCTCGCACAAGGTCTCGACCTCGCGCATGTTGTGGCTGGTGACGAGGAGGGCCGTGCCGTCGTCCCGGTGGACGTCGAGCAGCGCGGTCCGCACCCGCCGGGCGACGTCCGGATCCAGGGAGGCCGTCGGCTCGTCGAGCACCAGCAGGCGAGGCCGGTGCAGCACCGCCTTCACGATGCCGACCAGCGTGCGCTGGCCCGAGGACAGCTCCTGGCCGCGTCGCCCGGCCAACGGTCCGACGCCGAAGCGCTCAATGGACGCGCTCACGACGGCGCCCGGGCGACGGATGCCGTAGAGGCCGGCGAAGATCTCCAGCGACTCCCGGACCGTCAGGTTCTCGGGCAGCGGCAGGTAGCCGGCCACGAACCCCACCTGCTCCATCGCCTTCGAACGGTGGCGGGGCAGCTGCTTGCCCACGACGTGCACGGTGCCGGCGTCGGGGAGGATGACGCCGAGCAGCATCAGGAGCGTCGTGGTCTTGCCGGCGCCGTTGGGGCCGAGGAGTCCGACGCGCGCCGCGGCGGGCACCGTGAGATCCAGCGCGTCCACGGCGAGGACGGACCGGAAGCGCTTCGTCAGCGCGCGCAGCTGCACGACGTCCCCAGGCATGTGAACAGTGTCGCCGCCGCGCCGTACCGGCGACGAGCGAGTTTGCTAGAGGATCGCCTGCACGTCGTCGACGAGCGCGAGGCCGAAACGGACCAGCGCGACCACCAGGACCACACGACCGAGCCACACCACGACCGGTGACCGCCACCACCGTCCGACCGGCTCCACGAAGTGGCCGAGCGCCCAACCGCCCAGCACCACCGCGGCAAGCATGAGGGCGGCCGGAGCGAAGAGCAACAGCACCAGGTTCGGCACGAAAGCCCACCAGGGCACCGCCCGGGCGGACTCCCGCGCGAGGACCCGCTCCACGAACACGCTCAGCACGGCGCCGTAGACGAGCGGGATGAGGATGAAGAGCACCACGGCCAGCCAAAGGGGGCTGAGCAGCGTGAAGTCGACGCCGCCAGGATTGAGCAATCCCGTCCCGCCGATCACGCCGGCCAGCACCGCCGTCGCCGACACCCGCAGCCGGCCAGGCACCCATTGGCGGAGGAGGAGGTAGATCGGGCCACCGACCGCCCCGACGATGCCGGTGATGGCGAGCAGGATGAGCGTCGAGAAGCTGATCCGGCCGATCTCGAAGCCGTCATCGCTCTCGACGCCGATGACGCCGGAGGAGGAGGTGACCCGCAGGACGAACATGGCGATGCGGCCGCCGATCCCGCCCACGACCACCCCGCAGAGGATCGCCACCGAGGTAGCGAGCCCGACGCGCCGGATCATGACGACGAGATCGGATCGTTGCCGCCGTACCAGTTGCTGTTGGGCCGTCCGGCGAGAGTAACCCGGGCGTGGCCGGTGGCACGCTGACGGCCGTGGACGAACGGGGACGACGAGGGCGCGGCAGCTGTCGACGGACGCCCGCAAGGTGCTGCTGGCCCAGGCTCTCCGGGCGCTCGCCTACGGGTTCGGGTCGGTCCAGCTGGGCCTGGTGCTCGAAGAACGGGGCTGGTCGACCGCCCGCATCAGCGTCTTCCTGACCGCCGCCGTCGCCGGGTTGGCGCTGATGACCGTGCTCGTCGGGCGGTACGGCGATCGCTTGGGGCGCCGGCGGTGCTACGTCGCGCTCTTCGTGGCGCTCGGCGCGGTGGGCGTCGCACTGGCGACGACCGGCCGCCTCGAGCTGCTGCTGCCACTGGCCCTCACGGGAGCGCTCTCGACCGAAGTGGTCGAGAGCGGCCCGTTCACCAGCCTGGAGCAGGCGATGCTGGCCAGCGAGTTCCGGCAGCACCGCCTGGCCGCCGGTTTCAGCGTCTACAACGCCACCGCCACCATGGCGGGCTCGGTGGGCGCTCTGCTGGCCGGCGGACCCCGTCTCCTGCAGTCGTTGCTCCCGGGCCCGCCCCACGACCCGCGGCTGTTCCTGGTCTTCGTCCCCGTCGCGGTGCTGGGCGCGCTGGTCGCCCGGTCGCTCAGCCGCCACGTCGAGGTCGACCACGGCGAGCGAGACGCTCCCCGGTCGTCACTCCAGCGCTCACGCGTCGTCGTCACCCGACTGTCGTTCCTCTTCGCCGTGGACGCGTTCGCCGGCGGCTTCGTGCTCCAGACCCTGGTCGTGGTGTTCCTGAGCCGGCAGTTCGACGCCACCGCCGAGCAACTCGGTCTGCTGTTCTTCGGCGTCGGGCTGATCCAGACGGCCTCGTTCCTCACCGCGCCGTTCATCGCCCGCCGCATCGGTCTCCTGGCCACCATGGTCGTCACCCACATCCCGTCCAATCTGTGCCTGATCGCTCTGCCCTTCGCGCCGAACCTGCCGGTGGCGGTGGCGCTCCTGCTGGTCAGGGCGATGCTCGGTCAGATGGACGTCCCCACCCGCCAGGCCTACGTGATGGCCCTGGTCGATCCCGAGGAGCGCACCGCGGCCGCCGCCTACACGGGCACGGCCCGTTACATCGCTCGGCCGGTGGCCCCTCTGGTCGACGCACCGCTCCAGGCGGTGGGGATCGGCGCCGGGTTCGTCGTGGCCGGCGTTCTGAAGACGGCCTACGACCTGGTGCTCTGGCGGTGGTTCCGCCGCGTGCCCCTCCCCGTTGACAGCGCGGAGCAGGCCCGTCAGACTTGAGCCGATGCCGCGCGCCGCCCTGGACCTCCTCCTTATGTGACGGCGTACGCCCCATATCGCGTTCGCCGAACCTCCTGCGCCTCTGGCCAGGAGGTTCTTCCGTTTTCGAGAAAGGAACCCATCCCATGCCTCCCCAGCCCGTGAGCCCGAGGAAGATGCCGTTCGAGCGGTACCGGCCGTTCGTCCCGTTCAGCCACGGGCTCCCGGACCGCACCTGGCCCGACGCCCGCATCGAGAAGGCCCCGCTGTGGTGCTCCGTCGACCTGCGTGACGGCAACCAGGCGCTCATCGACCCGATGGACATCGAACGCAAGCGCCGCATGTTCGAGGCGGTCGTCGCGATGGGGTTCAAGGAGGTCGAGGTCGGGTTCCCGTCGGCCAGCCAGCCCGACTTCGACTTCGTCCGGGTGCTGATCGAGGAGGACCTGATCCCCGACGACATCACCATCCAGGTCCTGACCCAGTGCCGGCAGGACCTGATCGAGCGGACCTACGAGTGCCTGGAGGGTGCACCCCGGGCCATCGTCCACTTCTACAACTCGACCTCCATCCTGCAGCGGCGGGTGGTGTTCGGCCTGGACCGGGCCGGCATCACCGACATCGCCGTCAACGCGGCCAAGCTGTGCCGCAAGCTCGAGCAGGGCATGGGCGACACCGCCCTCCGCTACGAGTACTCGCCGGAGAGCTTCACCGGCACCGAGCCCGACTACGGGCTGGAGGTGTGCGAGGCGGTGATGGACGTGATCGAGCCCACACCGGAGCGGCCGATCATCCTGAACCTGCCGGCGACCGTCGAGATGTACACCCCCAACATCTACGCGGACGTGATCGAGTGGTTCCATCGCCACGTCTCCCGGCGGGACTCGGTCGTGCTGTCGTTGCACCCGCACAACGACCGGGGCTGCGGGGTCGCGGCGGCCGAGCTGGGGGTCATGGCCGGTGCCGACCGGGTGGAGGGCAC
This sequence comes from uncultured Acidimicrobiales bacterium, assembly GCA_963813375.1. Lineage (GTDB taxonomy): Bacteria > Actinomycetota > Acidimicrobiia > Acidimicrobiales > Ilumatobacteraceae > DASTFY01. Next base: position 322,325 of record CAWEYT010000017.1, read on the forward strand.
GCTGTTCGGCAACGGCGAGCGCACCGGCAACGTCGACATCGTCAACCTGGCCATGAACCTGTTCGTGCAGGGCATCGACCCCGAGCTCGACATGGGCGACATCGACGCCCTGCGCCGGGTCGCCGAGTACTGCAACCGCCTGCCCGTCCACCCACGTCATCCGTACGTGGGTGATCTCGTCTACACCGCCTTCTCCGGCTCCCACCAGGACGCCATCAAGAAGGGGATCGAGGCCCTGCCCGCCGACTACGAGGCCTGGGAGGTGCCGTACCTGCCGATCGATCCGTCCCACGTCGGCCGGACCTACGAGGCCGTGATCAGGGTCAACAGCCAGTCCGGCAAGGGCGGCGTGGCCTACATCATGAAGGCCGAGCACGGTTTCGACCTGCCCCGCCGGCTGCAGATCGAGTTCTCCAAGACCATCCAGGCCATCGCGGAGGACACCGGCACCGAGATCGCCCCAGGCGTCATGTGGGACACCTTCCAGCGCGAGTACTTCCCGCCCGACCCCGCGATCGTCCTCGAGAGCCACGAGCTGCGTTCGGACGCCGATGGTCGCACCGCCATCACCGCCCAGCTCGTCGTCGACGGCGCGCACCGGACCATCACGGGCGAGGGCAACGGGCCCATCGACGCCTTCGTCCACGCCGTCAGGGAAGGGCTGGGACTCGAGGTGGACGTGGTCGACTACGCCGAGCACGCCATGGGCGCGGGCGCGGACGCCACCGCGGTCGCGTACGTCGAGACCGTCGGGTCGAGCGGCGTCATCCGCTGGGGCGTCGGCGCCCACCCGAACATCATCACGGCGTCGCTGCGCGCCGTGGTGTCCGCGATCCTGAGCCAGCGTCAGGCCTAACCTGGCCGGATGGGACGGTTGCTGCGACGACTCTTCGTCCTCGCGCTCTTCGCGGCGGCGCTCGGCGCCGCCGTGCGAGCTCTGCAGGCACGGCGGGCCACGGTGTCGGCAGGAGCGCCGGCGCCCGATGCGGGGCCGAGCTGGCCGCCGCTCACGCCCGTCGAGGCGGACGGTGTCGTCGCCCAGGAGGTCGCGGCGTGGGTCGAGCCGGTCGACGGTGGTTGCCCTGACGGCTACCCCGTCAAGGCGAACCGCTCCGGCATCTTCCACGTGCCCGGCGGGCAGTTCTACGAGCGCACCGTGCCCGATCGCTGCTACCCCGATCCGCAGGCCGCTGAAGCGGACGGCTACCGTCCCGCCCGGCGCTGAGCGCCCCGCTCGACGGGAGGTCATCGGATGAAGGTTGTCGTGGACTACGACGTGTGCGCCAGCACCGGCGCCTGCATGCAGGTGTGCCCCGAGGTGTTCGAGGTGCGCAGCGACGGCTACCTCTACGTCCTCCAGGAGGAGCCAGGCGAGGAGCTGCGGTCCAAGGTGACGGAGGCCGCCGAGCTCTGCCCGACGGGTGCCATCACGATCGAGGGCTAGTCAACTGGCGGGCTAGTCCCCGGACAGGGGATGCACGGAGATGATGCCGGGCGTGCCCCGTAGCTGATCGATGAGCGACCACGGCACGGGAGCCGTGGTCGCGATGACCATGAGCGCGGAGCCGGGCGTCGGCGTGCGGCCGACATCCATGTCGGCGATGTTGATGCCGGCCTCGCCGAGGGCCGTGCCGACGACCCCGATCATCCCCGGCCGGTCGTCGTTGCGCACGACCAGCATGTTGGTGGCCGGGGGAACGTCGGTGGCGTGGCCGTCGAGCGTCACGATGCGGGCCTCCCCGCGGCGTCCGCCCAAGGTCCCGGCGATGTCGTGGTCGCCTCCGCGGATGGTGATCAGGTTCATGTGGTCGACCGGGGTGTTGCAGTTGACCTCGCGGATCTCGACACCATGCTCCCTGGCCAGGGTCGGCGCGTTGACGTAGGTGACCGGGTCCTCACTGACCCCTCCGAACAGACCCTTCAGCGTGGCCAGCGTCAGGATGCGGGTGTCGTAGTCGGCGATCTGGCCCTCGTAGCAGACCTCCACCGTCGACGGCACCCCCTCGGCGAGCGAGGTGAACAGCCGGCCCAGCCGCTCGGCCAGCGCGAGGAACGGCCGCACCGTCTCGGAGGCCTCGGCGGCGTTCACGTTCACGGCGAAGGGGACGAACTCGCCGGCCAGGGCCAGCAACACCATCTCGGCGATGGTCTCGCCGGCCTTGTCCTGGGCCTCGCGGGTGCTGGCCCCCAGGTGGGGCGTGACCACGACGCTGTCGAGCTCGAACAGCGGCGACTCCGTCGTCGGTTCGGTGGCGTAGACATCGAGCGCGGCACCGGCGATCACCCCTTCCCGGACGGCCCAGGCCAGGGCCTCCTCGTCCACGATCCCGCCGCGGGCCACGTTGATGAGCCGCAGGGTGGGCTTGGCCAGGGCCAGCAACTCCTTGCCCACCAGGCCCGCCGTCTCCCTGGTACGGGGGAGGTGGATGGTGAGGAAGTCGCTCTCGGCCACCACCTGCTCCAAGTCCGACCAGCTCGACCCCCATGTGGCGGGCCCGCTCGGGTCCGACGAAGGGGTCGTAGGCCAGGAGGCGCAGGCCGAAGGCCTGCGCCCGCTGCGCGACCAGCTTGCCGATACGCCCGAGGCCGATGATCCCGAGGGTCTTGCCGTCGAGCTCGACGCCCTCCCACTGGGACCGCTCCCACCGGCCGGCCTTCAGTGCGGCGTGGGCTTGCGGGACGTTGCGGGCCTGCGCCAGCAGCAGGGCCATGGTGTGCTCGGCCGCGGAGACGATGTTCGACTGCGGTGCGTTCACCACCATCACGCCCCGACGCGTCGCCGAATCGAGGTCGACGTTGTCGAGCCCGATGCCCGCCCGCCCGACGACCATCAACTCGGATGCCGCCTCCAGCACCTCCGCTGTCACCTGCGTGGCGGAACGGATGACGAGCGCGTGCGCGTCGGTCACCGCGTCCAGCAGGCCCTCCGGCGTGAGCCCGAGCTGCACATCGACGTCGTGCCCCGCAGCGCGCAGCTCCTCCAGCCCGCTGTCCGCGATCTCCTCCGTGACGACGATGCGCGCCATCAGGCGAGCAGCTCCTGCAGCCGGGAAACGCCGTCCACCAGGTCCTCATCACCGAGCGCGAACGACAGCCGCATGTATCCGGGGCTGCCGAAGGCCTCGCCGGGCACCAGCGCCACCTTCGACTCGCCGAGGACCACGTCGGCCAACTGCAGCGTCGACGACACCGTCTGCCCGCCGATCTCCCGTCCCAGCAGGCGCTCGAATGACGGGAAGCAGTAGAAGGCACCCTCGGGCTCGAGGCAGCTGACGCCGGGGATCTCCGTCAGCATGCGGTGCATGATCCGCCCACGGCGCTCGAAGGCGGAGCGCATCATGGCGACGGCCTCGAGGTCGCCGGAGACCGCGGCCAGCGCGGCCCGCTGGGACACGTTGGCCACGTTCGAGGTGGCGTGGGACTGGAAGTTGATCGCCGCGGCCGTGGCGTCCTTCGGGCCGATCATCCAGCCGACCCTCCACCCGGTCATGGCGTACGTCTTGGCCACGCCGTTGACGATCAGGCAGGTGTCGGCCAGCTCCGGCACCAGCACCGGCATCGACGTGAACTCGTTCGGCCCGTAGACGAGGTGCTCGTAGATCTCGTCGGTCACGACCCACAGGCCGTGCTCCACGGCCCAGCGACCGATGGCCTCGACCTCGTCGGGCGGGTACACCGCCCCGCTGGGGTTGTCGGGCGACACGAACAGCAGCACCTTGGTGCGCTCTGTGCGGGCCGCCTCGAGCTGCTCGACCGTGACGCGGAACCCGGCCGACTCGTCGGTGGGGATCACCACCGGCACGCCTCCGGCCAACGTGATCGACTCGGGGTAGGTCGTCCAGTACGGCGCCGGGCAGATGACCTCGTCACCGGGGTCGCAGAGCGTGGCGAAGGCCGTGTAGACGGCATGCTTGCCACCGTTCGTCACCAACACGTTTGCCGCTCCACAGTCGAAACCGGAGTCCCGCTTGGTCTTGGCCGCGATGGCTTCCCGCAACTCGGGCAGCCCTCCGGCCGGGGTGTAGCGGTGGTTCCTCTCGTCGCGGCAGGCCGCCACAGCCGCCTCGACGATGTGCTGGGGGGTGGGGAAATCGGGCTCGCCGGCACCGAACCCGATCACGTTCTCCCCGGCTGCTTTGAGGGCCTTGGCCTTGGCATCGACGGCCAGCGTGGCCGACTCGGTGATCGACCCTATGCGCTTGGAGATGCGACTCACGATGCCTCATGCTGGCACAGTGACCCCCCGGATCGTCATCCCCTTTGAGCTCCTGCCGGGTGACGGGCGCTTCGGCTGTGGGCCGTCGAAGGTGCGACCCGAGGCAGTGGCGGCGCTGGCCGCTGCTGGCGAGACTTGGCTCGGTACATCGCACCGGCAGCCGCCCGTCCGCGACGTCGTCGGCTCGATCCGGGAGGGATTGACCGAGCTGTTCGGGCTCCCGAACGGCTGGGAGGTGGTGCTCGGGAACGGCGGCTCGACCGTGTTCTGGGACATCGCCACGTTCGGGCTCATCGATCGGCGGAGCGAGCACCTCGTGTTCGGTGAGTTCTCGTCCAAGTTCGCCGAGTCGGCCCGGCGGGCTCCCCACCTCGACGAGCCTCTCGTGGTCAGCAGCGAACCCGGCACCCACCCTCGGCCGGAGCCTGATGACGCCGTCGACGCCTACGCCCTCACGCACAACGAGACGTCGACGGGCGTGATGATGGCGCTCACGCGACCTGGCGACGGACTCGTCCTCGTCGACGCCACCTCGGCCGCCGGTGGACTGCCCTGGTCCCCAGCCGAGGTGGACGTCTACTACTTCGCGCCGCAGAAGTGCTTCGCCTCCGACGGTGGGCTCTGGCTGGCCTGCTGCTCGCCCGAAGCCATCGAGCGCATCGAGCGCATCGCCGCCTCGGGCCGATGGATGCCGGCGTCCCTCGACCTCCGCGTGGCGCTCGAGAACAGCCGTGCCAACCAGACCTACAACACGCCCGCGCTCGCCACGCTCTTCCTGTTGGATCAGCAGGTGCGCTGGATGCTGGACCGTGGTGGTCTCGAGTGGTGCGTCGGCCGGTGTCAGCGGTCGGCCGACATCCTCTATGGCTGGGCGGAGGAGCGGGCGTTCGCCCGGCCGTTCGTCGAGGAGGTGTCGCAGCGGTCGACGGTCGTGGCGACGATCGACCTCGAGGGGGTCGACGCGGGTGTCGTCTCCGCCGTTCTGCGGGACAACGGGATCGTCGACACGGAGTCGTACCGCAAGCTGGGCCGCAACCAGATCCGCATCGGCATGTTCCCGGCGGTCGAACCCGACGACGTCGCCGCGCTGACCCGGTGCATCGACCACGTCGTGGTCGAGCTCTCGTGAACGACGAGCTCATCTGGCAGTCGACGCCGGACCTCGATCGCCCGGTTCTGGTGATGGCGTTCACCGGGTGGTTCGACGTCGCCGGTGGTGCGACGAGCGCGGTGCGCCACCTGGGCGGGGACACGGGCGAGCTCGTCGCCATGATCGATCCCGACGGCTTCTTCGACTTCACCGCCCGCCGTCCCACCGTGGCGCTGGAGCAGGGCACCCGGGTGCTGTCCTGGCCCCGCAACGAGTTCCGCCGCGGACCTGGCGCGCCCCCGCACGACCTCGTCCTGCTCGCCGGCGAGGAGCCGCACGTCCGCTGGGGAACCTTCGTCGGGCTGGTGCAGGAGGTGGTGCACCGGCTCCGCTGCGAGATGGTCGTCACGCTGGGGACCGTCGCCGACGCGCAACCCCACACCCGAACTCCCCTCGTCTTCGGCAGCTCGACCAACGAGGCGCTGGCGTCCCGGCTCGGGCTGAGCCGCCCCCGCTACGAAGGACCGACCGGCGTCGTCGGCGTGCTCCACGAGCGACTCGATCGCGCCGGCACCCCCTCGATCTCGCTCCGTGCACCCGTGCCCCACTACGTGGCCGGCTCGCCCAACCCCAAGTCCACCGTCGCGCTGCTGCAGCACCTCGAGCACGTGCTCGGCGTGCCCACCGCCCACGCCGACCTGGCCGATGAGGTAGCGCTGTGGGACGAGCGCCACCGTGAGGCCGTTGAGGGCGACGCGGACGCACCCGCGTACGTCCGCCAGTTGGAGGTCGTCCACGACCAACGCCTCGAGGCGACCGTGACCGACGAAGGGGACATCGCCGCCGAGCTCGACGCCTTCCTCCGAGAGCAACAACACCCCGACGAGCCGGGCTGACCGCCTGACGACCCTCCCCTCCAGCAACCACGGCGGCGCGTGGCGCGGTTG